>CAVUGY010000011.1:0-543748 GCA_963741125.1 uncultured beta proteobacterium | reverse complement strand
CAGCCGATCGCGCGCCGGTTGCGCGAGCTGAATGTCTACTGCGAGATTCACCCGTTCGACGTGGAGGACGCCTTCATTGGCGCCTTCGCGCCGCGCGGCATCATCCTTTCGGGCGGCCCGAACAGCGTGACCGAAGGCGATACGCCACGGGCACCGGCTGCGGTGTGGAGTGCCGGCACGCCGGTGCTGGGCATTTGCTACGGCATGCAGGCGATGGCCAAGCAATTGGGCGGCGCCGTCGAGGCCGGCAACGTGCGCGAATTCGGGTATGCGCAGGTTCGCGCCCACGGCCACTCCGCCCTGTTTCGCGACATCCAGGACCGTGCCAACGGAGAAGGGCATGGCTTGCTCGACGTATGGATGAGCCATGGCGACAAGGTCACGGCGATGCCCGAAGGATTCAGGTTGATCGGTTCGTCGGAAGCCTGCGCCATCGCGGCGATGGCCGACGAATCGCGGCGATTCTACGCCGTGCAGTTCCATCCGGAAGTGACGCACACCAGGCAGGGTACGGCCATACTCGCCCGCTTCGCGCACGACATCTGCGGCTGCGGCCATGACTGGAACATGCACGATTACGCGGGGGAAGCGGTCGCGGCCGTGCGCGCGCAGACAGGCGACGAGGATGTGCTTCTGGGACTGTCCGGTGGCGTTGATTCGTCGGTGGCAGCGGCGCTCATCCATCGCGCCATCGGCGATCGCCTCACTTGCGTCTTCGTGGACCACGGGCTGCTGCGCCTCAACGAGGCCGAGCAGGTGATGCATACGTTCGCCCGGAATCTTGGCGTCAAGGTCATCCACGTCGACGCCAGCCCCGAGTTCCTGTCGGCGCTGGCCGGCGTTTCCGATCCGGAGACCAAGCGCAAGATCATCGGCAGGCTCTTCGTGGACGTCTTCCAGCGCGAAGCCGCCAAGCTCACCAATGTGAAATGGCTGGCGCAAGGCACGATCTATCCGGACGTGATCGAGTCGGCCGGCGCCAAGACCAAGAAGGCGCACACGATCAAGTCACATCACAATGTCGGTGGCTTGCCCGAATCGCTGCACCTCAAGCTGCTCGAACCGCTGCGCGAGCTGTTCAAGGACGAGGTGCGCTCGCTGGGACTGGAGTTGGGGCTGCCGCGCGACATGGTGTTCCGGCATCCGTTCCCGGGGCCGGGATTGGGTGTGCGCATCCTGGGCGAAGTCACCCGCGAGCGTGCCGAGTTGTTGCGGCGCGCCGACTCGATCTTCATCGAGGAACTGCGCGCAGCGCGGGATGCCGACGGCGTGTCGTGGTACGACAAGACGGCGCAGGCCTTCGCGGTATTCCTGCCGCTGCGCTCGGTCGGTGTCATGGGCGACGGGCGCACCTACGAGAATGCGGTCGCGCTGCGCGCGGTGCAGACGACCGACTTCATGACGGCGCACTGGGCGCACCTGCCGCACGAACTGCTCGTGAAGACCAGCAACCGAATCACCAACGAAGTGCGCGGATTCAACCGCGTCGTCTACGACATTTCGGGCAAACCGCCCGCAACGATCGAATGGGAATAGCATCATGGGCCAGGCCGTGCACAAGGTGACGAAGGAAACCTCCGCGATCGATCGCTTCGCTGCGCTGTCCGTCCGGACCGGGCTGTCCCTCGGCGTGCTCCATACGTCGCGCGTCGCGGACTTCAACCTGATGCTGGCGGCGGCCGCACTGGCCTTCGCCCGAGGGCGCAGCTACTCCGAGACGGAGGTCAACGACATCTTGCGCGGCTGGCTGGCGCGCGAAGGTTCGATCCTTGCCGTCGACCACGTCGAGTTGCGCCGCTGGCTCGTCGATTGCCGCGTCCTGGCACGCGACGACTATGGACGCGCCTATGGGTTGGCCGCGCCCGCACCTCAAATTGCGGCACTCGTCTCGGCGCTGTCCGGCATCGATCTTGCTGCGCTCGCGGCCGCCGCGCGCGCGCGTCACGCAGACGCGCGCGAGGAACGGAAGCAACACTGGGTCGACGGCAGGCGGGAAGCAGGCACCGGAGCCCGGTCTTGACGCGAAGGAATTTTTCGTCGGCCGCGCCGTGGGAGCCGATCGTCGGCTACTCGCGGGCCGTGCGCATCGGCAACCACATCTACATTTCCGGAACGACGGCGACCGACGGCGACGGCAATGTGGTGGGCATCGGCGATTCCTACGCGCAGACCCGGCAGATATTCGAGAACATTGCCTTGGCGCTGCAGCGTGCCGGGGCAACGCTGGCCGATGTCGTGCGCACGCGCATATTCGTGACCGACATCGGACTGTGGGAAGCGGTCGGCCGCGCGCATGGCGAGGTGTTCGGAAAAATCCGTCCGGCGTGCACGATGGTGGAGGTCGCGAGGCTCATCACTCCCGAGCTTCTGGTCGAGATCGAGGCCGACGCCGTCCTTTCGGAGGACCTTGAATGACAACCACGATTGTAGTGGCCCATCCGCCGGCCCTGTCTCCACGCAACACGTTCTACGCGCGCGTTCGCCGGGCCCTCGCCCTGTCGTCGTCGCTCATAGGCGGCACTTTGGTGATCGGAACCGTCGGCTACCACGTCGTGGACAACTTCAGCTGGCTCGACGCATTCCATCAATCGTCGCTGCTGCTGTCGGGCATGGGGCCGGTCAAGGAGAACGTGTCCGTCGCCGGCAAGCTTTTCGACAGCTTGTATGCACTTTTCTGCGGCGTGATCCTGCTGGGCGCCACCGGCATCATGTTCACGCCGGTGATCCATCGCATCCTGCACCGCTTCCACATCGAAGATGCAGGCGCCGGCAAGTGACGACGAGTGGATGGACGAGGCGCTCGTGCTGGCGCGTGAGGCCGGCGCGCGCGGTGAAGTGCCCGTGGGCGCGATCGTCGTCAAGGACGGTGTAGTCGTCGGCCGCGGTGGCAATGCGCCCATATTGGGCAACGACCCGACCGCGCATGCGGAAATCGCCGCCTTGCGCCAGGCGGCGATCGCCGTGGGCAACTACAGGCTGCCCGGTTGCGAGCTGTACGTGACGCTGGAGCCCTGCCCGATGTGCGCCGGCGCGATCATGCATGCGCGAATCGCCCGACTCGTTTTCGGTGCGTGCGACCCCAAGACCGGCGCCTGCGGATCGGTCGTCGACCTCTTCGCGGAGAGCCGCCTCAACCATCACGCTACCGTGACGCGCGGTGCCCGCGCCGACGAATGCGGCAAGCTCCTGTCGGCATTCTTCGCCGCGCGACGCTAGGGAAACGCTGCTCCCATGTCACGCACCTACGGCATCGGTCTTTACGCACCCGCGGGCTTCGCGCAGGACCCGGCGGCATTGACCCGCGCCGTCGCGCGGCTCGAGGCCATGGGCCATCGCGTGGTCGTCGACCCGACATGCCATGCGCGATGGCAACGCTTCGCGGCGACGGACGACGAGCGCCTGGCCGCGGTAATGCGCATGGCTGCGGACCCACGCGTCGAACTCGCGATCACTTTGCGCGGCGGCTACGGCTGGACGCGACTGCTGCCCCGCCTTGATTTCGACCTGCTGGCCGGCGCGGGCAAGCGCTGGCTCGGTTACAGCGACTTCACCGCGTTCCAGTTGGCAGCGCTTGCCCGCGCGGGAATGAAGACCTTTGCGGGACCGTCCGCCACCGGCGATTTCGGCGCGCAGTCACCGTCGGCCTTCACGCTCGATCACTGCTTCGGATTGCTGGACGCGCAGACCTACGCAGTGGAATGCGATCTCGATGGACCGCAGAAGCTTGTCACGTCGGGCACGGTCTGGGGAGGCAACCTGGCGCTGGTGGCACACCTGGTCGGCACGCCGTACATTCCGCGCATCGAGGAAGGCATCCTGTTCCTGGAGGACGTTGGCGAACATCCCTATCGCATCGAACGCATGCTCTACCAGTTGCATCATGCCGGCGTGCTGGCACGGCAGCGCGCGATCCTGCTGGGCCGATTCACCGAATACGAACTCAATGGCAACGACGGAGGTTACGATCTCGCTGCGGTCGTCGCGCATGTGCGGTCGCTGTTGCCGGTTCCGGTGCTGACCGGCCTGCCGTTCGGGCACGTTTCGGACAAGCTGACGTTACCCACGGGCGGGCATTGCGTGCTCGCGGTAACGGATGGGCGCGCCCGCATCGTGTTCTCGAACTATGGCCGTTGACCCGGCGTGAATCGATTCACGGTTCGTAGCGTCGACTGGTCGGAGTCCCGGGATGGCCTGCGCTCCGTGCGCCGCGCGGTGTTCATCGACGAGCAATCGATACCGGAAGACATGGAGTGGGACGAATTCGACGAGATCAGCCTCCATGCCATCGCGGAGGACGCGGCCGGCACGGCGGTCGGTTGCGCGCGGTTGCTGCCTGACGGCCACATCGGCCGCCTGGCCGTGTTGTCCGCATGGCGGGGCCGCGGCGTCGGATCGGCATTGCTGTTGCATCTGGTGGAACTCGCGCGCGCCCGCGGTCATGCGCGAGCGATCCTCAATTCGCAGACGCACGCATTGCCTTTCTACGCCCGCCACGGATTCGTCGTGGAAGGCGATGAATACCTGGAGGCGGGCATTCCGCACCAGACCATGACGCGTACCTTGCTTTAGGCGTGCCCGCGCGATACCTCGAACTCGAATTCCGCGTCACCCACCGCGCTTCCTCGCGCATCGAACGAACGCTCGAGGAAGCGTGCGTGTCCGTCGCGCGTGATGGTCAGCACCGTCGAGCATCGCGTGCCATAGGAATCGCTGACGATGAAGGGTGCCGAAAGCAGGCGCTCCCATTCGAGCGGGACGCCCGTCGCAGGCAGCGATCCATCGGGCGCCCGGGACCGGTCGGCCAATGCAGCGAACACCGGCGCGACGTCCTCATCGCCACGCGTCGCCCACGCAGCAACCGCGTCCTGGGTTCGCGTCAGTTTCGGCCAGCGCGTGTCGAGTCGCGCATTCGACAGGCCATGGATGCCCTGCATCAACGTTTGTGGTGCGGAAGCGCGATTGGACGTCCATATCGCACCGCCCGCATCGCCTGCCAGCAGATTGAAGCCGTTGCAGGCGGCCGCCATGGGGCCGAGTGCGGCTAACACCATCGCCGGCGTGGACCCGGCGTTGAGGACGTGCGGGACCAATCCGCCGCGAGACGGCGCTTCCGGATCGTTGCGGCGGCCGTCGCGCACATTCGTGACCAACGCCCAGCGCCCATCGCGTCGCACGCCCATCCAGGTGCCGCCGGCCACGAGGTCACGTCCCGCGAGCACGCCCGCGTAGGGAGGGTGCTCACCCAGTGCGCCGGGAGTGCGGCGCGTGCGTGGAATTCGTCGCGGTTGGCGGCAACCACCAGCGCATAGACCGGATGCGCGGCGAGCGCGACGACGACCAGGCACATTGCGATCGGCCGGCCGCTACAGTTTGGGTCGCTCGGGGGCGACGGATGCGGGAATCGGATAGGGAAGAGGGAGCGGCACCAACGTCGGTCCATCAGGCGTCCCGAGATGAAGCTGCCCGTCCAGCGCGCTCATTTGCAGCACCGCGAGCAGGTCGCTGCCGGTGACCGGCGCCGGAGCGGCATCGACCACGGTACCGCATGCCTGGTCGCCAAACACCGCACCGTAGACCTTCGTCCCGGGTGGCGGCGACACGCCATCGACGTGGAACGGATACATGCGCTCCTTGAGTCTGCCCAGGTACTGGGTACGCGCGATGATTTCCTGTCCCGGATAGCAACCCTTGTGGAAATTCACGCCGCCCAGCAGATCCCAATTGGTCGTTTGCGGCACGAAGAGGTCCTGCGTGGCGGCCCCGATCATCGGCATGCCGGCGCGTATGCCGAGCCAGCGCCAGATTTCCGGTGGCCCTTCGACCGCCGCGGTAACGAGCCTGTTGCGCAGCGATTCCGCGAAGGCGACCGGCGCCACGATGACCATGCGGCCGTCGGGCAGCGCGACGACCGTCGCGGTTTCGCCGATCAGAACCCGCGCGGCATCGGGCGCCGTGCCGATGACCGCGCGGACCGCGTCGCCGGCGCGCGTGCCGCCGACGCCGAACACCGCGTGCGCGGCAGAGATGTCTGCCACGGTCACTTTCGATCGCAGCACATACATCGAAAGTCGCTTGCGCAGTACCTCTGCAAGGTCTGCGGCGACCAGCGCGCGAAACGACTGGGTACCGTCGCGCCAGATCACCAGCGTCGCAAGCATTCTCCCCTTGGCCGAGTTGTAGCTCGACAGTTGGAGAGTCCCGGTGGGCAATGCCTTGATGTCGCTCGACAACTGCCCCTGCAGAAAGCCTTCCGAATCGGGTCCGCTGATGACCAGCAGACCGAGTTCCGGGGATGCGCAAAAGACCGCTGCCCCGGCTTCGGGCGGGGGTGAATGGCGCGAACCGTCGGCCGGCGCAGGTTTCATGCTCGGAGATTGGGGGCGGACGACCGTTGGCGCAAGTCCGGAGCGTACCGTACCGGGGTGGCTACCAGCGCCGAAACCGTGTTAGAATAACAAGTTAACTCGATGCGCCATGTCGGAATAGGTCCGGCGCGGCGGACATCGGGACAATCCACACATCCGCGGACTTTGGGGTGTCCTGCCCGGTCGCACGAGGGAACAGGATCGCTTCCGCGGGTGGAGGGTGGCCGTGAGATGCAATCAGCGGCCACGCCAACCCTGAAGGAGCTTTGCAATGTCGGTCACGATGCGTCAGATGCTGGAAGCCGGGGTCCACTTCGGTCACCAGACCCGTTACTGGAATCCGAAGATGGCGGACTATATCTTCGGCCAGCGCAACAAGATTCACATCGTCAACCTCGAGAAGACGATGCAAAACTACCAGGACGCGATGAAATACGTGCGTCAGCTGGCCTCCAACCGCGGCACCGTCCTCTTTGTCGGCACCAAGCGCCAGGCGCGCGAGATCATCGCCGACGAGGCGAAGCGCTGCGGCATGCCCTTCGTCGATCATCGCTGGCTGGGCGGCATGCTCACCAACTTCAAGACGGTGAAGGTGTCGATCAAGCGCCTGAAGGACCTCGAAGTGATGGCGGAGGACGGCACGTTCGACCGCATGTCGAAGCGCGAGGCATTGTCGTTGAAGCGCGAGCTCGACAAGCTCAACAAGAGCCTGGGCGGAATCAAGGACATGAATGCGCTGCCGGACGCGATCTTCGTGATCGACGTCGGGTATCACAAGATTGCCGTGACGGAAGCCAAGAAGCTCGGCATCCCGCTGGTGGCGGTGGTGGATACCAACCATTCGCCGCTGGGCATCGCCCATGTGATCCCGGGCAATGACGACTCCAGCCGCGCGATTCGCCTGTACGCACGCGGGGCGGCCGACGCTATCCTCGAAGGCAAGAGCACGGTGGTGCAGGAGATCGTGCAGGGTGGCGACGAATTCGTCGAGGTGGCGGAAGAGGCATCCGCCTGACGCGGCGACCCACGGACGAGGGGACCTTGGCGGCCCCTTGTTTTTCCCGGCCGATGGCGCCTGGTTGGCGCGCCGGATCCGGGGCGCAATGCGATCATCAAAGGTGACCGGTTTGCGCATCACGGACATGGAGTAACGGAAATGGCGGAAATCTCCGCAAGCATGGTGATGGAACTGCGGCAGCGTACGGGGCTGGGCATGATGGAATGCAAGAAGGCGCTGGCGGAGTCTGCCGGCGATCTCGCACGCGCGGAGGATCTGCTGCGCATCAAGAGCGGCGCGAAGGCGTCAAAGGCGGCGGGTCGCGTGGCCGCCGAAGGCATCGTGGGCGCGTATCTCGCGCACGACGGCAAACTGGCCGCAATGGTCGAGCTCAACTGCGAAACCGATTTCGTTTCCCGCAACGAGGACTTTGTCGCATTTGCGAAGGACCTGGCGCAGCTCGTCGCCCTGAAGAATCCCGCGAATATTGAAGCGCTCTCCGCATTGCCGCTGTCAGGCGGCTCGGTGGAGACCTCGCGCGTAGCGCTGGTGCAGAAGATCGGCGAAAACATGTCGATCCGCCGCTTCGTGCGCTTCACGACGCCCGCGCGGCTCGTCCAGTATCTGCATGGTGGCGGTCGGGTGGGCGTGACAGTCGAATTCGAAGGCGGCGACGACGCTGTCGGCAAGGATGTCGCGATGCACATCGCCGCCAGCATTGCCAATATCCGCCCCGTCTGCGTTTCGCGGGACCAGGTTCCCGCCGACCTGATCGAGAAGGAGCGCGCGATCTACACGGCGCAAGTCGCCGCAGAGGGCAAGACCGGTGACATGGCTGCCAAGATCGTCGAGGGCAAGGTAAACAAGTTCCTCGCCAGTGTCACACTCAACGGGCAGCCGTTTGTCAAGAACGACAAGGAAACGGTCGAAAAACATTTGAAGGCACATGGTGCGACGGTCAAGGCGTTTGCGCTTTACGTCGTCGGCGAAGGAATCGAAAAAAGGAAGGACGACTTCGCCGCGGAAGTGGCGGCGATGGCAAAGGTCTGATGTCCGGTGTTGGTTCTGCGTGCCCGGATCGCCGCACGCAGGGCCCCATCCGGTACGCAACCGAGCAAGCCAACCGAGTACGCAATTGAGCACGCAACCGAGTACGCAACTGAGCACCAACCCGTAACATTCCGCCGGGCCAAGAAGAGGGAGATTGCATGAACTCGCCGACCGCCGCAGCACCGCTCGCTTCGGTTCTCTCCCCGGCCATTTCGACGGCCTCCGCCGTCCCGGTCGGGAGGCCCGCGGCGGCGCCGGCCTACAAGCGAATCCTGCTGAAGCTTTCGGGCGAGGCGCTGATGGGAGACGACGCCTACGGCATCAAGCGCGAGACCATCGATCGCATCGTGGCGGAGATCTCCGATGTGCAGCGGCTCGGCGTGGAAATCGCCATCGTCATCGGCGGGGGCAATATCTTCCGGGGTGTGGCTCCTGGTGCCGCCGGCATGGACCGCGCCACCGCCGACTACATGGGGATGCTCGCGACGCTGATGAACGCCCTTGCGCTGCAGGATGCGCTGCGCCGCGCCGGCGTCGAGTCGCGCGTGCAATCCGCATTGCGCATCGATCAGGTGGCCGAACCGTATATCCGCGGGCGCGCTCTGCGGCACTTAGAAGAGCACAAGGTCGTCATCTTCGCCGCCGGCACCGGCAACCCGTTCTTCACGACGGACACCGCCGCTGCCCTGCGCGGCCGCGAAATGAGCGTGGACATCGTCCTGAAGGCGACCAAGGTGGACGGCGTGTATACCGCCGACCCCATGACGGATGCGAGCGCCACGCGCTACCAGACGCTGACCTTCGACGAGGCCATCGTCCGGAATCTGAAGGTCATGGATGCCACCGCGCTGGCACTTTGCCGTGACCAGAACATGCTGCTCAAGGTGTTTTCGATCTTCGTTCCGGGTGCGCTGAAGCGCGTCGTGATGGGCGCGGACGAAGGCACGCTGGTGCATTGCTAGAGCCCGGCTTCGAAAGCGCTAGGAGGACGCATGATCAACGACGTCAAGAAATCCGCCGAACAGAAGATGGGCAAGTCGGTCGATGCGCTGAAGGCGGACTTGGGCAAGGTCCGCACGGGGCGCGCGCATACCGGCCTGCTCGACCACATTCAGGTGGACTATTACGGCTCGATGATGCCGTTGGCCCAGGTCGCCAACGTGACGCTGGCGGATGCGCGCACGATCGGAGTTCAGCCATGGGAAAAGAAGATGATTCCGGTGGTGGAGAAGGCCATTCGCGATTCCGACCTTGGGCTCAATCCGGCGACGAGCGGCGACCTGATCCGGATCCCGATGCCCGCACTCACCGAAGAGCGGCGCCGCGAGCTCACCAAGGTCGTGCACAAGGAGGCCGAGAACGCGCGCATCGCCGTTCGCAACATTCGCCGGGATGCCAACGAACACTTGAAGAAACTGCTGAAAGACAAGCAATGCTCCGAGGACGATGAGCGGCACGCGCAGGTCGACGTGCAGAAGCTGACCGATCGCTTCATCGCCGAAATCGACAAGATCATGCACGCGAAGGAAGCGGATCTCATGGCGGTCTGAAGGGTCGGTGTCAGGACCGCACATCGAGCCCGCCCGCGCGAACACGCCGGGCCTTCCGCTCCAGTCCTTGTGTCCCTGACCCTCCTTCCCTCCGCCGTCCCGGGACCGCGAATTCTCGCACCGTGTTCAAGAGCTCCACGCGCGACATACCCGAGCCCGTAGCCGTTCCGCGGCATGTCGCGATCATCATGGACGGCAACGGACGCTGGTCGAAGCAGCGGCTGCTCCCGCGGGTTGCCGGCCACCACCGCGGGGTGGAGGCCGTGCGCACCGCCGTTCGCGCGGCGATCGAACGCGGAATCGAGTACCTGACGCTGTTCGCGTTCTCCAGCGAAAACTGGCGCCGCCCAGCCGATGAGGTGTCCATACTGATGGACCTCTTCCTGCGCTCGCTCGAGCAGGAAGTGGCCAAACTCCACGACAATGGAATTCGCTTCAGGACCATCGGTGACCTTTCCCCATTCAATCCGAACATCCGCGAGCTGATCGCTGCCGGCGAAGCGCTGACCGCGAACAACACCCGGCTGACGCTTACGGTCGCCGCGAACTACGGCGGCCGCTGGGACATCGCGCAAGCTGCGCAGCGGTTCTTCGCGGCACATCCCGCTCGCGCGTCCGGCGAACCGATTCGCCCGGAGGTGCTGGAGCCCTATCTCGCGATGAACTATGCACCCGAGCCCGATCTGTTCATACGTACCGGAGGCGAACAGCGGATTTCCAATTTCATGCTCTGGCAGCTGGCGTATACCGAACTCTATTTCACGGACCTGTTGTGGCCCGATTTCGATGCGGCGGCGCTCGACGCCGCGATCGCGTCCTATCGCAAGCGCGAACGACGCTTCGGCCGTACCAGCGAGCAGGTCCAGGCGGCCGCGCGGCAATGATCGCGGCTTGCTGCCCGGGGAACTCCTAGCAATGTTGAAAACGCGGATCCTGACCGCGATGGTTCTGGCGCCGCTGGTCCTCGCGGCATTGTTTCTGCTGCCCCCGCGTGGCTTTGGCGTGGCGATGCTGGGCGTCACTGTCGCCGCGGCGCGCGAATGGTCCAGGCTGGCAGGCTTTGCGGCGCGGACACAGGCGTTGTTCCTCGGGGGCATTCTGATCATGGGGGCCTGCCTTCTCTTCCTGCCTGCATTGGGATTCGGTCGCGGCTGGCCGAGCGCAGTCGTGCTTGCGGCCTGTGGCGCCAGTGCTCTGTTCTGGCTCGTGGTGGCGCCGTTCTGGGTCAAGCTGCGGTGGCCCACGGCCGGGAGGTGGACAATGATCGCCGTTGGCTGGGTCGTGCTTGCGGGTGCCTGGGTCGCGCTGGTCGAATTGCAGGCGCGTTCGCCGTGGCTCGTGCTCGCGGCGATGGCGATCGTGTGGGTTGCCGACACTGCGGCCTATTTTTCCGGACGCGCGTTCGGCCGAAGGAAGCTCGCGCCGCAGATCAGTCCAGGCAAAACCTGGGAAGGCGTGTATGGAGGGCTCGCGGCCGTGGCGATCTACGCGCTCTGTCTGGTGCCGTTCGCACGCGACGCCGGGTTTGCTTCCGCAGTCGGCGCGCTCGCGGTCGCGGTCTGGCTTGCCTTTGCGTTGCTGCTGACGGGCATATCGGTCATCGGCGACCTGTTCGAATCGCTGCAGAAACGCCACGCGGGTGTCAAGGACAGCGGGACCCTGCTGCCCGGACACGGCGGAGTGCTCGATCGCACCGACGCACTGCTGGCTGCAATTCCGTTCGTGGCGCTCGCCTCCGAACTGTTCCTGGTCAAGTCCTGATGCGGACGCTGACCCTCTTAGGCGCCACCGGCTCGATAGGCGCGTCCACGCTCGACGTGGTGGCACGGCATCCGGATCGCTTCCGAATCGCGGCACTCGCGGCAAACAAGGACTGGGAAAAGCTGGCGGCATTGTGCCGGACCCATCACCCGCCATATGCGGCAATGCAGGACGCGACCGCGGCGCGAGCTCTGGCGCAGGCGCTCGCGGCAGACGGCCTCGCGACCCGGGTGCTCGACGGTCCCGCGGGACTCGCCCACGTCGCCTCGTTGCCTGACGTCGACACCGTGCTGGCCGCGATTGTGGGCGCTGCCGGACTGCCTTCGACGCTGGCCGCGGCACGCGCGGGCAAGCGCATCCTGCTTGCCAACAAGGAAGCACTGGTCATCGGCGGAGAGCACTTCATTCGCGCCGCGGAGGAGGGGGGCGCGGTGCTGCTGCCGATCGACAGCGAACACAACGCGATCTTCCAGTGCCTGCCGGCAGCCTACGACCGTCATCCCGGCCGTGCGGGGATTCGCCGCCTGCTGCTGACTGCTTCGGGAGGACCGTTTCGTACGCGTGCGCTGGCCGAGTTGCCGCATGTAACACCCGACGAGGCCTGCGCCCATCCCAACTGGCGAATGGGCCGCAAGATCTCGGTCGACTCGGCGACGATGATGAACAAGGGTCTCGAAGTCATCGAGGCGCACTGGCTGTTCGGCGTCCCGGCGGCGGCCATCAACGTGGTGATCCATCCGCAAAGCGTCATCCATTCGCTGGTCGAATACGTTGATGGATCGGTGTTGGCCGAATTGGGACACCCGGACATGCGCACGCCGATCGCCCAGGCGCTGGCGCTCCCGGAACGCATCGATTCCGGCGTGGCTCCACTCGAACTTGCGAAGCTGGCCGGATTGACGTTCGAAGAGCCGGACACGACGCGCTTTCCTGCGCTTCCCCTCGCATTCGAAGCACTGGCCGCAGGCGGGACGGCACCGGCGATTCTCAATGCCGCCAACGAAGTCGCAGTGGCGGCCTTTCTGGACCGTGCGATTTCCTTCACCGACATCGCTGCGATCTGCGCGGCGACATTGGCCCGTCTGCCCGCGCGGCGTTCGGCGTCGTTCGATGACGCGCTGGAGGCCGATGCGGAAGCGCGCCGCATGGCGACGTCAATGCTCAAGCGGCCCGCGGAAAGTGCGAAAATGGCCTCATGATCGACCTGGCTTACAAGATCGTCGCATTCCTGGTCACGCTCGGAATTCTGGTCGTGTTCCACGAGCTCGGCCACTATGTCGTAGCCCGCTGGTGCGGCGTGAAGGTGCTGCGCTTCTCCGTAGGATTCGGGCGCATCGTTGCGTCGCGAAAGGTGGGACCGGATAGGACGGAGTGGGCGCTGTCGGCGATTCCGCTGGGCGGCTACGTGAAGATGGCCGATGAACGTGAAGGCGACGTCGCGCCCGCTGACCTCGCGCGCGCGTTCAATCGTCAGAGCGTATGGAAGCGCATCGCGATCGTCGCAGCCGGGCCGATCGCCAATCTCCTGCTGGCGGCGGTGCTTTATGCCGGCACGTTCATCGTCGGTATCCCCGGACAGCGCGCGTTGCTCGCGGAGCCTTCACCCGGGACGGCGGCCGCGACCGCCGGCTTAGTCGGTGGTGACCTGGTTGTCGCGCTGGATGGTGACGCCGTGCAGAGCTGGCAGGACCTAAGGTGGCGACTGCTGCGTGCACAGGACCGCGACGTGGTAGCGCTTGCGGTTGCGCCGGGCGATGCGCGCGAGGGCGACGCACCGGTGATTCGCAAGCTGTCATTGGCAGGGGTCAAGCCGTCCGATTGGGAGGGCAATGCCATTGCCACGCTCGGACTGCGGCCCGAACTCGGTGCGCCAATGGTCAGTGAAGTGCTGCCGAGCAAACCCGCCGCAGACGCCGGATTGATGAAGGGCGACCGCATCACGGCCATTGCCGGCATGGCCATGCACTCGCCGGGCGATGTGGCGCAGGCGACAAATGCCAGCGCAGGCAAGCCGCTCGACTTTCGCATCGAACGCAACGGCTCGATCATCGATATCACCGTCACGCCGGAGGCCGCGGAGCAGGGCGGAAAGGTGATCGGCCTGGCCGGATTGCGCCTTGCAGTGGACCCGCAGGAGGCAAAGCGGCTGGCGGTTACCGTGCGCTTCGGTGTCCTCGATGCGGTCGTGCAGGGCGCACGCAAGACATGGGAGTTGTCGGCGTTCACGCTGAAGATGCTGGGGCGCATCGTCACCGGCGACGCTTCCATGAAAAACATCAGCGGGCCATTGACGCTGGCCGACTTCGCCGGACAGTCGGCGCAGGCTGGGGCGCTCGTCTTCGTCGGGTATCTGGCGTTGATCAGCATCAGTCTCGGCGTGCTCAATCTGTTGCCGGTTCCGCTTTTGGATGGGGGTCATTTGCTGTATTATTTCGCGGAAGTCGTCAAAGGCAGTCCCGTCTCCGACCGGGTTTTCGAGGTCGGCCAGCGCATCGGCATGGCGATGCTCGCCGTACTGATGGCCCTCGCACTCTTCAATGATTTTTCCCGACTGTTCTGACCGCGTTTCTGCGGATTGCGCGCCGGCGCAACCCGAAAGTCGCATCAAGCGCCGCGCGCATGGGCGCTTGCGCGCATCGTCTGCGCTGGCGCGTGCCTTTGCGTGCGTGCTCCTCGCGCTGCCTGTCGCCGCCCGCGCCTTCGATCCGTTCACCGTTCGCGACATCCAGGTCGACGGCGTGCAGCGTACCGAGGCCGGGACCATATTCTCGTATTTGCCGATCAAGGTGGGCGAGCGCATCGACGACCAGAAAGTCGCCGACGCGGTCAAGGCGCTGTACGCCACAGGTTTCTTCCGCGACGTACGCATCGAGGCTCAGGGCGACGTCCTCGTGGTGGTCGTCCAGGAACGTCCGACGATCTCCTCCCTCACGTTCGTCGGCAACAAGGAATTCGACAGCGACACGATCAAGAAGGCGCTGAAGGACGTCGGCATCGGCGAAGCGCTCATCTTCGATCGGTCCGCGCTGGAGCGGGCGGAGCAGGAATTGAAGCGCCAGTACATCACGCGCGGCAAGTACGCGGCCACCGTGCAGACCACCGTGACCCCGCAGGACCGCAATCGCGTCGCGATCAACTTCACGATCGTCGAAGGCGATACCGCCAGCATCGCGCGGATCAACATCGTCGGCAACAAGGCGTTCACGGAGAAGGAGCTGCGCTCCGAAATCCAGCTCGACGACGCCCAACTGGCTGTCGTGGTACACGAAGGACGATCAGTACTCGAAGCAGAAGCTCACGGCCGACCTGGAGTCGTTGCGCAGCTTCTACCAGAACCGCGGCTACCTCGAGTTCAACGTCGAATCGACGCAGGTGTCCATCTCGCCCGACAAGGAGGACGTGTTCATCACGGTGAACATCGTCGAGGGTCCTCGCTATACGGTTTCCGGGATCAGCATCCTGGGTGATCTCGTTGTCCCCGAATCGGAAGTTCGCAGCCTGATCAAGGTCAAACCCGGCGAAAGCTTCTCCCGCGCGAAGCTGCAGGCATCGGTCAAGGACATCAGCGAACGCATGGGCATCGACGGCTACGCATTCGCCAACGTCAATGCCGTCCCGGAAATCGACCGGGCAAAGGCGACCGTTGCCTTCGCCTTCTACGTCGACCCCGGTCGCCGCGCCTACGTTCGGCGCATCAACATCTCCGGCAATTCGCGCACCCGCGACGAGGTCATCCGGCGCGAACTGCGGCAACTCGAGGACGGCTGGTACGACGGGTCCCGGATCGAACGCTCGAAGGTGCGCGTGCGTCGCCTGGGATACTTCGAGGAGGGCAGCGTCAACCTCGAAACGCCGCCGGTGGCCGGAACGTCCGATCAGGTCGACATCGATATCACCGTGACCGAAAAGAACACGGGGAACCTCCTCGCGGGCGTCGGCTACTCGAGTTCCGACGGCTTCGTGTTCAACGCGTCGATTTCGCAGCAGAACATCTTCGGTTCCGGCAACGCACTGTCGTTGGCGCTCAACACCAGCAAAATCAACCGGACGATTTCGGCGACCTTCGTCGAGCCGTACTGGACGGTCGATGGCGTTTCGCGGGTGATCGAGTTCTACGACAAATTCACGGACCCCAGCACGCTGTCGGTCTCGCAATATTCGGCGTCGACGCTGGGGGCTGCGATCAGCTTCGGCATCCCCGTCTCGGAGATCGATTCGATCAATCTGGGCGCCCGGGTCGAGCACACCAACCTCACGTTGTTCCAGCAAAGCCCCCCGGTCTACTACGAGTTCGTCCGCGACTTCGGATACGCCACCAACAGCTACATCCTGTCCGGTGGCTGGGCGCGTGACACTCGCAACGACATCCTCTATCCTACGTTTGGCCGTCTGCAGAGCTTCTTAGGAGAGGTCGGCCTGCCGTTCGGCGATCTCTCCTATTACAAGCTCAATTACCTGAACCAGGCGTTTTGGCCGCTGTATGGAGACTTTGTGTTGATGCTGCGCGCGGACTTAGGCTACGGTGACGGCTACAATCAGAAGCCGTTTCCGTTCTTCAAAGCCTTCTATGCCGGTGGCGTGGGCTCGGTGCGCGGATACGAAGCAGGTACGCTCGGCCCCCGCGACATCTACGGCAATACGCTCGGCGGCAAGCGCAAGATCGTCGGCAATGCAGAGGTGGGGTATCCGCTGATAAAGGGTGAAAAGGCGGTGCGGGTGAGCGGGTTCTTCGACGCGGGCCAGATCTACGTCAACGGAACGCAGCCCGAGTTCGAGAACTTCCGGTTTTCCACAGGCATTGCCGTAGCGTGGAATTCGCCTATCGGACCGCTCAAGTTCAGCTATGCTTTCCCGCTCAATTCGATCCCGGCCGACCGCATCCAGCATTTCCAATTCCAGGTGGGCTCGGCCTTCTAGGTCGCCGGCCCGCCCATGCTGCAGGAGAATGCCTTGAAACGCAGCCAGATCCTTGCCGCCGTGATGCTGTGTGTCGTGGCCGGCGCCGCAATCGCCGCCGACTACAAGATCGGCTTCGTCAATGCCGAAAGGTTGTGGCGCGACTCCGCCCCGGCCAAGCGGGCGCAGCAGAAGCTGGAAAAGGAATTCGCTCCGCGCGAAGCCGATCTGCAAAAGCAGGGCAAGCAGGTGCGCGACCTACAGGCCGTTCTGGACAAGGACGGCCCGACCATGGGCGAGGCCGAGCGCCGCAACAAGGAGCGCGACCTGGCCAATCAGACACGCGACCTGCAGCGCATGGAACGGCAGTTCCGCGAGGACGTGAATTTGCGCCGCGCCGAGGAATTGGCGGCGGTGCAGGAGCGTGCGAACAAGATTCTGATGCAAATAGCAGAAGCCGAGAAATTCGACCTGATCCTGCAGGACCCCGTCGTGTTCGCGAGTCAGAAGATCGACATCACCGAAAAAGTGATCAAGGCGCTCGCCGACAAGTAGCGTGGTCGATGCGCGGGCAGCTCGCTTAACTCCGTCACCGACTCCGCCCCGCGATGCCGACGACTCCTGCGCATTCCGGCATTCGCCTGGCCGACCTCGCGGACCGCATCGGCGCTGCGCTGGTCGGTGACGGTGACTTGCGCGTGAATCACGTCGCCGCCCTCGAGAGCGCCGGCCCGGGCGCCTTGGTATTCCTCGCCGGCCACCGGTACCGCGGCCAGTTGGCAACAACGCGCGCCACCGCCGTCATTCTCGCGCCGGCGCAGGCGGATGCCACGGGCCTTCCCAAATTGCTCCATGCCAATCCCTACGCGGCCTATGCGCTGGCGGCGTCAGCTCTCTATCCGGTCGCGCGCGCGACGGCCGGTATCCATCCTTCCGCGATCGTCGCCGCATCGGCGCAGGTCGATCCGACCGCGGCCGTGGGTCCCTGCGCGGTAATCGGCGATGGTGCGCGGGTCGCTGCGCGCGTGGAGGTAGGTGCCGGGTGTGCGGTGGGAGCGAACGTCGTCCTTGGCGAGGATGTGGTGCTGCATCCCAACGTCACCGTGTATGCGCGTGGCGTCGTCGGTCCGCGAACGATCATCCATGCGGGGGCGGTGGTAGGATCCGACGGCTTCGGCATGGCGGAGGAGGGCGGACGCTGGCTCAAGATTCCCCAGATCGGGCGTGTGGTGATCGGCGCCGATTGCGAAATCGGCGCAAATACGACCATCGATCGCGGGGCCATCGACGATACCGTGATCGAAGACGACGTCAAGCTCGACAACCAGATCCAGATCGGGCACAACTGCATCATTGGTGCGCATTCGGCCATTGCCGGTTGCGTCGGCGTCGCGGGCAGCACCCGGATCGGCCGCAACTGCAAAATTGGCGGGGCGGCGATGATTTCCGGTCACATCCACATAGTCGACAACACGGTAATCTCCGCAGCTACAGGCGTATTCCACTCGATCGAAACGCCGGGCGTCTACACCGGCGCCTTTCCGGCCTTGCCTCATCGCGAATGGCAGCACGCGATGTCGGGAACGCGGAGGTTGCGCGCACTCGAGGCGCGCATCCATGCGCTCGAGCGTGCCGGCGGCGACGTGAAAGCGAACGACGGGGAGGACGGGGCATGAGCGCCGCAGGGCAGTCCCGAGGCGCGAATTGCGCCCCCTTGGGGGGCAGCGCAGCGACGAACGTCGCGAGCGTGGGGGTTCTATGAGCGCCAGTGCAACGGACCTTGCGGCCATCGTTGCTTCGTCGCCGCATCGCTATCCCAGGCTCCTGATCGACCGGATTCTTGAACATGAGCCGGGTCGGCTTGCACGCGCGCTGAAGAATGTCACGGTCAACGAGCCCTATTTCCAGGGCCACTTTCCCAGCTACCCCGTGATGCCGGGCGTACTGGTCATCGAGGCACTGGTCCAGCTCTCGGCTGTGCTGGCGCGCGATCATGGCCTTGCCCTTGATCTGTCCGGCATCTCCGGCGCCCGGTTCAAGCGGCAGGTGTCGACAGGCGACCGACTGCTGCTCGAGTCGCGAATGAACCCGGTGGTCGATGGTACCGGCAGCTTTGCGGTGCAGGCGTCGGTGGACGGCGAATTGGCGGCGGAAGCGCGGCTGCTGACCGTATTTGCGCCGCTCGCGCCGGACCGGCGCTGACCGGTCGTTCGACCATGGCCAACATCCATGCCACTGCACTCGTCGACCCTGCCGCACACGTGGCGGCCGACGCCTCGATTGGACCCTATTCGATCATCGGCGCCAATGTCGTGATCGGTGCGGGCACTGTCGTGGGTCCGCATGTCGTGGTGACCGGGCACACGACGGTCGGCATGCGCAATCGGATATTCCAGTTCGCCTCGATCGGCGACATCCCGCAGGATCGCAAATACGGCGGCGAGCCGACGACGACGACGATCGGAGACGAGAACGTCTTTCGCGAATACGTGTCGATCCATGCCGGCACCGCGCAGGACCGCGGCGACACGAAGATCGGCAACGGCAACCTCTTCCTCGCCTACACGCATGTGGCGCACGATTGCGTCGTCGGCAATTTCACCACGTTCTCGAACAATGCCCAGATCGCCGGCCATGTCCGGATCGACGACTGGGTGGTCATGGGCGCGTATTCCGGCGTGCACCAGTTCGGCCGGGTCGGCGCCCACGCGATGGTCGGCACTTTTGCGGCCGTACTGCAGGACGTGCCGCCGTTCACGACGGTTTCCGGCTTCCCGGCCAAGCCGCACGGCACCAACAACGAGGGTCTGCGCCGGCGCGGCTTCACCAGCAACGACATCCTCGAGGTGCGGCGAGCCTACAAGACCCTGTACCGGGAAAACCTCACGCTGGAGGACGCGAAGGACAAGATCGCTGCCGCCGCGGTCAACGCTCCCGTGCTGGCGCCCCTGGTCGAGTTCCTCGCGGTCCCGGGCCGCGGCATCGTGCGCTGAACGTGACCGAAATCACGATCGGCATCGTCGCCGGCGAGGCGTCGGGCGATGCGCTGGCCGCCACGCTGATCCGTGCCGTGCGCACGCAACATCCGCAAATTCGTTTCGTCGGTGTCGCCGGACCCCAGATGGAAGCTGCCGGCTGCGAAGCATGGTTTCCGGTCGAGCAGCTCGCCGTGCGCGGACTCGTCGAGGTCATCGCGCACTTGCCGCGCCTGCTCGGCATGCGGCGTCAGTTGCGCGCGCGCTTGCTCGCCGCGCGCGTGCCGCTGTTCATCGGTGTCGATGCGCCGGACTTCAACTTCGGACTCGAGAGGAAGCTTAAGCGCCGCGGCGTGCGGACAATTCACTTCGTCAGCCCGTCGGTCTGGGCCTGGCGGGGAGAGCGCCTGAAGAAGATCGGCCGCGCCGTGAACCGGATGCTCGCACTGTTTCCCTTCGAGCCTGCACTCTACGAGGCGGAAGGCATACCGGTCACGTTTGTCGGTCACCCGATGGCCGCGGATGCCGCCACGCACGCGACCCGGCGGGAGACGCGGGAACTGCTCAAGCTCAAGGCAGCGACGCCGGTATTCGCATTGCTCCCGGGGAGCCGGCTTTCGGAAATCGAGATGCATGCGGACCTCGTGCTGGCCGCGGCGGCACGAATCCATGAAGCGCGGGAGGACGCGCAATTCCTGGTGCCCTTCGTCACGCGCGCAACCCGCGACGCGTTCGAGGCCGCGATGCATCGGTTGGGTCATGACGCACTGCCCATCACGCTGCTGTATGGCCATGCGGAAGATGCTCTTCGCGCGGCGGATGTCGGCATCGTGGCTTCGGGCACCGCGACGCTCGAGGCGGCGCTGGCGCGTTGTCCGCATGTCATCTTCTATCGGGTTTCCGCGCTGACCGCACGCATTGTCGGGCGCAAGCTGCTATTGCCCTACGTGGGGCTGCCCAATGTGCTCGCCCAGGCGTTCGTCGTGCCGGAGTTCCTGCAGGACGATGCGACGCCCGTCAGTCTGGCGCAGGCCGCTCTGAACCTCTTCGACGATACGGTGACGCGTCGGCGGCTGGAGGCCGTGTTTGCGGGTTTTGCAACACGACTGTCGGCGGACACCGGCGCCCTTGCCGCCGCGGCAGTGCTGGCGGAGCTGCGCCTTGCGGGCGCCGCATGCTGATCGCAGGCGTGGACGAGGCGGGGCGCGGCCCGCTCGCCGGTCCGGTCTACGCGGCGGCGGTCATCCTGGACCCTGCGCGAACCATTGCCGGGTTGCGCGATTCGAAGGCACTGTCCGCGGGTCAGCGTGAACGCCTGGCTGCGGAGATCCGAGCGAATGCGCTGGCGTGGGCGGTCGCTGCCGCCGACGTGGCGGAAATCGACGCGCTCAACATCCTGCAAGCGACACTCGTCGCCATGCGGCGCGCGATCGACTCTCTGGCGCTGGTTCCCGCGGAGGCCTGGATCGATGGCAACCGGGTTCCGCGGCTGGCGTGCCCGGCGCGCGCAATCATCAAGGGCGACCGCGATGTTGCGGCGATTTCCGCCGCGTCGATCCTGGCCAAGACCGCGCGTGACGCGCGGCTCCTGGAGCTGCACACGCTGTATCCGATGTACGGATTCGCGCAAAACAAGGGCTATGGAACGCCGCAGCACCTGGCAGCACTCGAGCGCCATGGTCCCTGTCCCGCCCATCGGCGTACATTCGCACCGGTGTCGCAGATGCGCATGGTGCTCTAGCAACGGCTGTCGACAGTGACGGATTCACGCATCCGAATTCGGCCGCGTTCGCGACGGGTGCCCGCACATGTGCAAGAATAGGTGGAAGCCAGGGTGAGGGCACCCGGGAGGCATCGATGATTCATTGCGTACTGCACGATCCCGGCGACTCGGTCGCGGTCGTCGTGGTCGAGGGCGTCACCGCGGGAACGACGCTGACGGGACTCGTCCTGGACGAGGACCGCACATTGACGCTGCAATGCGTGCAGGACATTCCATTGGGCCACAAAGTCGCGCTGAAGGACATGGCCGTCGGCGATACGGTGGTCAAGTATGGCGTCGATATCGGCAAGGCGGTGGCACCGATTGCGCGGGGGCAGCACGCCCACGTGCACAATATCAGGACCAAGCGCTGGTAATTGCCCGGTTCCCAATGAGCCTGCCTGCCAAATTCCTGGGCTATCGTCGCGAAAGCGGCCGCGTGGGCGTGCGCAACCACGTGATCATTCTGCCGGTGGACGACCTCTCCAACGCCGCGTGCGAAGCGGTCGTCCACAACATCAAGGGAACGCTTGCCCTTCCGCATCCCTATGGCCGGCTGCAATTCGGCGCGGATCTCGACCTGCACTTTCGCACGCTGATCGGCACCGGCGCGAACCCCAATGTCGCCGCAGTCGTGGTGATCGGCATCGAGGAGCAGTGGACGCGGCGGGTCGTCGACGGCATCAGGGCCACGGGGAAGCCGGTGACCGGATTCGGCATCGAGCTTCACGGCGACCACGAGACGATCATGCGTGCGTCGAAGGCCGCCCGGGAATACGTGCAATGGGCGAGCGAGCTTCGGCGCGTCGACTGCGATCTCGCGGAACTTTGGGTATCGACCAAGTGCGGCGAGTCCGACACGACCTCCGGATGTGGCGCCAATCCAACGGTCGGCGATGCCTTCGACAAGCTGTACGCGGCGGGCTGCACTCTGGTCTTCGGCGAGACGACGGAATTGACCGGTGGCGAGGCAATCGTCGCGGCACGCTGCCGCGACGATCGCGTGCGCGCGGAGTTCATGCGCGTCTTCGACCGCTACCAGCAGGTGATCGAACGGCACAAGACCAGCGACCTCTCTGATTCCCAGCCGACCAAGGGCAATATCGCGGGCGGCCTGACGACGATCGAGGAAAAGGCGCTCGGCAACATCCAGAAAATCGGCCGCAAATGCATCGTCGACGGAGTCCTCGACAAGGCGGAAGCACCACAGGGACCGGGGCTGTGGTTCATGGATTCATCGTCGGCAGCTGCCGAGATGGTCACGCTCTGCGCAGCGTCCGGATTCGTCGTCCATTTCTTTCCCACAGGGCAGGGCAATGTGATCGGCAATCCGATCCTTCCCGTCATCAAGATCTGCGCCAATCCGCGCACGGTGCGCACGATGAGCGAACACATCGACGTCGACACCTCCGGACTTCTGCAGCGCGAAATCACGATGGGGCAGGCCGGTGACAGTCTTCTCGACATGATGTTCCGCACGGTGAATGGCCGCCTGACCGCTGCGGAGGCGCTCGGACATCGCGAATTCGTCCTGACGCGTCTTTATGAGAGTGCCTGAAGCGACGCGTGCGCTGATGGCTGCGTCCCTGCCCGCCGGCGACGCACCGGCATTGCCCGACTTCGCCGCCATCCGCGCGGCACACGCGCGCATCGCACCCCATGTCCGGCGCACGCCTGTCTTAACCTGTGCGTCGCTTGACCAATTGGTCGGCGCAAGCCTGTTCTTCAAGTGCGAGAATTTCCAGAAGGTTGGCGCATTCAAGGCACGCGGCGCCTGCAACGCGGTGTTCACGCTGACGGAAGACGTGGCGGCGCGCGGAGTTGTCACGCATTCCTCGGGCAATCATGGCGCAGCCCTTGCCTACGCCGCGCAGCGCAGGGGCATCCCGGCGCATGTCGTGATGCCGGAGAATGCCGCCAAGGTCAAACAGGCGAACGTCGCCCGCTTCGGCGCGACCATTCGCCATTGCGCGCCGACGCAGGCAGCGCGGGAGCGGGCCTGCGCCGACGTGCTGCGCGAGACCGGCGCCTCGCTTGTCCATCCGTACGACGACGTGCGCGTGATCGCGGGCCAAGGTACCACCGCAATCGAACTGCTCGAAACGGTCCCGGAACTGGACGCCCTCATAGCGCCGGTCGGCGGAGGCGGGCTGCTCTCGGGAACTGCCATTGCGGCCGCTTCGATTCTGCCAGGGATCACGATCTACGGCGCGGAGCCCAAGGGTGCCGACGACGCGGCCCGCAGCTTTGCTTCCGGCAAGCTGGAACCGCTGCTGCATGCGGCGACAATGGCCGATGGCCTGCGCGCGACGCTTTCCGAGCGCACGTTGTATGCGATCCGGCGGCACGCGACCGCCATTCCGACCGCGACCGAGGCGGCCATCGCGACCGCCATGCGCCTCACCTGGGAGAGAATGAAGATCGTCATCGAACCCTCGTCGGCCGTGCCGCTGGCCTGCCTGCTGGAAGGGTCGCTGTCCGTCAAAGGAAAGCGCGTCGGCATCATCGTCAGCGGTGGCAACGTCGACCTCGACCACCTGCCATGGCAATAGAACCCGTCCCAAAAATTGCTGTGCGCCCCGATTGTTTTGTCGTGTCCTCGCTCGCCCCTCGATGTACGTCTGTGTACTATCCCGGAGCTTGCTGCCGGCACTCATCTGGCCAATGAGGCATTCGGGGCTGCTCGCGGCATTTTTGAGACGGGTTCCGGCGTTTGCGGTGACGGTCAGCCGCCTTAGTCTTTGGAGAATCCTGACATGAGCCAGCACATCGCCACGTCCGACTACCCGCGATTCCACCTGGCGTTTCCCGTAACGGATCTCGCGCGCGCACGCGACTTCTACGGACGGTACCTGGGTTGTGCGGAGGGGCGCAGCTCGGACGCGTGGGTCGACTTCGACTTCTTCGGCCACCAGATCGTTGCGCACAAGGTGGCGTCGGCGCAGATGTCCGACGCAACCAGCCTGGTCGACGGGGACAACGTACCGGTACGGCACTTCGGTGTCGTCCTTTCGCTCCCTGCGTGGGAGGCGCTTGCGCAGAGGTTCAAGGCAGCCGCGCAAAAATTCATCATCGAGCCGCACATCCGGTTTCGAGGGGAGCCCGGCGAACAGGCGACGATGTTCTTCCTGGACCCTTTCGGCAATGCCCTCGAGTTCAAGGCGTTCGCCGATCCCGATCGCCTGTTCGCGAAATAGGGCGCAGACCGCGCCCGAAATAGTCGCCGGCTGTGGCGTGACGATCTCGCCGCATCCGCCGCGCGCAACGGAATCGACATCGCACAGATCCTTGGGCAATACAGCGGGAAAGTCTCGGCCTGCCCGCCGCCTATTCGAACGCGAATTCTCCTTCGCAACCCTGGGTCACCCAGATTCCGCGCCCGTCGTAGCCCCAGCTTTGTCCCTGCACGCACGGCGCGCGCGAGCGCTGCGCCACGAGCCAGGCGCGTCCGATCGGCCGGCCTGTGGCGCAGTATTGCTGCTGGTAATCGCGGCTTTCGCACACCATGCTTACGACGGGCGGCACGACGGGTTGCGGCGCAACGACCATTGGCGGCCCTGCGCCCTGCACGCCGAAATCGGCCGCGCAGCCTTCGGCGACCCATATATCGTTGTTCTGGTAGCCCCACGAGCGGCCCTGGATGCACGGCGCGCTTGAACGCTGTTCGATCACCCATGCAATGGTGATCCGCTGCCCGGTGGGACAGTATTGCTGTTGGTAATTTCGACTCTCGCAGGTTATGCGATTGGCGCCGGGCCGGCTCGGCGCCACGGCTACCGGCGGACCCGCGACGCCCTCAAAGGCGAAGTCGCCCTCGCATCCCTGATTGACCCAGATGCTGTTGTTCTGGAATCCCCACGTCTGTCCTTCGATGCACGGCGAGCGGGAGCGCTGTACCAACATCCAGGCCCTCGTGATCGTCACGCCGGTTGGACAGAATTCCTGCTGGTAATTGCGGCTCTCGCAGGTGAGTTGCTGCGCCGACGCAAACGTCGGCACGCAAAGGGCCGCAAGGGCGGGTAGTACGGGATACAGCCAGGTCTTTTTCAAGGAAACCCCCAGGGAGCCGAGTCGGATGATTCTAGCTGTGTTGGGTCGAATTCTGAACCTCCGCTCTTTGCGCGGCGGCGGCGGTGATGGCCTCGCGAAGAGAATTGAAAATTCCCGGCGCGGCGGCGATCACCGCATCGCTGCGCAGGAAATCCGTGCCGCCCGCGAAATCACCGACGCGGCCGCCCGCTTCCTTGACCAGCAATGCGCCTGCGGCCACGTCCCACGCGCGGAGGCTCATCATCCAAAAGCCATCCAGGTGTCCCGCGGCCAGGTTCGCCATGTCCAGCGCGCACGAGCCTGCACGTCGCAATCCGGCGCACCTGTCGACCATGTGATTGAACGTGCGCAGGTATGCCGCAAGCTTCGGATTCTCGCGTGCCGGAAACACGGTGCCCACAAGTGCATGGGCGAGGTCGGTACATGTCGAAGTGCCGAGCGGCGCGCCATTGCGAAAGGCGCCCTTGCCGGCCACTGCGGTGAAGCAGTCGTCGTGCACCGGGTCGTACACGACGGCATGGGTGATTTCGGTTCCATGAACGAGTGCGATGGACACCGCGTAATAGGGGAACCCGTGGATGAAATTGACCGTGCCGTCGATCGGATCCACGATCCACTTGTGGCCTCCGCCTTCGCGGGCGCCCGCGATGTGACCGGACTCCTCGCCCAGGATGGCGTGGCCGGGAAAGGCCGCGCGGATCGTCGAGACGATTGCATCTTCGGCTTCGACGTCGGCCGTGGACAGGATATCGCCGTGATCCTTGGAATAGGCCGGCAGCCGCAGAAGATCGCGCGCCGCGTCGGTGATGACCGAGGCCGCGCTGCGTGCCGCGCGCACCGCAACCGCCAGAACGGGATCGCCCGCCGCACTCACGCCCATTCCTCGATGCACAAACAAATCGTTGCCATGACGCTCATTCTATTCCTCGTCATTGCGGGAAATGGCCTGCGCAGCGGGAGCCGGGATACGGACGCCGCGGGCCGCGTCGTCATGCAACGGCCACGCCGAGCATCATCCCGCCATCCTCGTGCTCCAGATTGTGGCAGTGGAACATGTACGTTTGCGGTCCGGGGAACGGGTGCGTGAAGTCGATGGCGATGCGTATCGACTCCCCTGGCCAGACAAGCACCGTGTCCTTGCGTCCCAGGTCGGTGGGGAGGCGTCCCTGCGGGTCGACAGCAAGCGCGGCGATCGCTTCGGGGCTGGTTTCACGCGCCAGCACGTCGAAGTGGAACCCGTGCAGGTGCATCGCATGCGGCATGCTCGTGTGGTAGTTGCGGATCAGCCAAACCTCCACGGTGTCGCGCGCCACTTCGATCGGCGTGGTTCCCATTTCGAACACGCGATCGTTGATCCGCCAGCGGCCCTTGGCGAATCCCAATCGCAACGGGCGCAGCGTGGCATTCGCGGCATCGATGGCGGGTGCCGCCGACAACTGCAGGGGAACGTCGCGATCGTAGCGCACGCGCGTGCGCACGCGCAGTTCGAGCAGCGTCCGTGGCGCGCCTTCGGGCCAGGTTCCGGCGTGAGCGCGCACCGCGGCAGCGGCACCGGACCGCATCGCATGGTCCCCCGCCGCATGTTCCACCGGCGCGGACATCGTGCCCTCCGTATGCATCGGATCGAACGCGAGCGTCTCCAGGCTTATCGTGTCGCCGACGGCGGCGTGGCGCAAGTCGACGAGCACGTCGATGCGTTCCGCCGTTGCGATGTAGACCTGCTCGCACCGGACGGGTGCCGGGAGCAGGCCCCCGTCGTTGCCGATCAGCGTGAACGGCAGACGCGCACCTGTCGCGGTCTTGAATGCGAGATTCAATGTCCGGGCATTGGCGGCATTCAGGATGCGGAACCGGTAAAGGCGCGTCGCGACGTCGAGATAGGGACAATACGTGCCGTTGACGAAGAGGTCGTCGCCCAGAAAGCCGTGCATCAGGTCATCGGGCGCAGCGGCATAGTCGATGCCGGCCCGCCGGTCCTGCAGCACCAGCGGAATCTCGGTGCTGCCCTGCGCCAAGTCGAGCGCGATGCGCAACGCGCGCTCGTCGTCATCCTCGATCAGGATGACTCCATACAGGCCGCGATAGGTCTGAGCCGCGGTCCGACCGTGCGGATGGGGGTGATACCAGTACATCCCTCCGCGGTTGCGAACCTCGAAGTCGTACTCATAGCGTTCGCCGGACGGGACCAGGAACGACCCATTGCCGTCATTGCGGGTGTCGACCGCAAGGCCATGCCAGTGGGTGATGGTCGGCTCGCCAAGCGCGTTGACCAGCGTGAAACGCGCGCGTTCGCCTCGTTGCAGCACGAGCGTCGGGTTCGAGTACTTGCGCCCGCCGTGACGCGCGGAGAATCCCAAGGACCCGGTGGCCAATGCCGACGACACGCGTCCGGACGGTCCGGCAACGAGTGTCAGCGCATCGCCGCGAGGAACCAGCCGCCCGAGGTGGCCGGAGTCACCCGGAACATGGAGGCGCTGCCGTTGGCGATTTCCGGTGCGGCAAGACGAATCGGGTGTGTCCGGCGACGCCAGGGCACCGGGACGAACCGGATAGGTGGCAGCCGTCAGGCCCAGCGCGGCTAAACCTTGCAACAGGCGACGACGGGAAGGTTGGGCTGGCAATGCGGGCAATCGTCGGGAGGCGGGCTCGCCAAAGCTTAACGGCTCCCCGTGCCGCGGTCGAGCCGATATTGAATCCCGATCCATGCACCGAACGGCGCGCCCGGCGAGCGAAACGCTTCCGGTCCGGCGAGATCGGCATCGAACGTGTTGCCGGGCCCGCGGAAATAATTGGCGCCGAGTATTCCGAAATTCTGGTAAGTCCGATTGAAGAGATTGTCGATGCGCGCGAAAAATTGCCAGCCGGGTGCGAAATTCCAGCTCGTGTCGATGGCGACGACGGCATAGCCGGGCACCTTGCCCGATGGATCGGCATTGTTCTCGTTGCCGCGCGCGTATTGCCCGTCGAAGGCAGCCAGCGTCGCGCCCAGTGCGAAGGGACCGTGCGCCCAATCGGCGCGGAGCCTGAAGGCATTGCGCGGCAGCGTGGGAAGCCGATTCCCGGGCTGCACATAGATCTGGCCGTCGGCGTCCGCCGTCGAGTTGTTCGGGCTGCTCTCCGCGAACCCGGTCCGGAATGTGGCATCGAGGAGACTGTAACGAGCGATCAGGCGGACTTCACCCAGGGAGGTGCCGCCGGTGAGCTCGACACCCTGCCGGCGGGTGTTGCCCACGTTCTGGAAGTAACCGGCGTTCACTGCGCCGCTGCCGGCGCCAATGAACTGGATGTCATCGGCCAAATCGGTGCGATAGATGGCCGCACTGTAAAATCCTGACGCGCCGATGCGCCCGCGCACGCCAAGCTCATAGGTGGTTGCGACGACCTGCTTCAACGGCGGGTCGGCGACGAAGATGTTGGGAAGCGTACAGGGAGCGGCCGGATCGGCGCAGGTAAGCTCGATGGCCGTGGGATCGCGCGTTCCCTGGTTGATTCCGCCAAAGACATTCAGCTGCGGGCTTCCGGTCCACGTGAGCCCCGCGGCTGGATTGAAGCGCCGAAATGAGTTGGACCCGTTGATGGCAGGAGTCTCAAAGGTCAAGTCCTGCGTGACAATGCGCGCTGCGTTGTAGCGCCCCGAGAGCGACAGACTCCACTGCGGTGCGATGGCCACCGTGTCCGCGACGTAGACTCCGAACGCCCGGTTGGTAGTCGCCACATTGGTTTCGAGCGTGAAATCGCCGATGCCGACGGTGTCGCGATCGGCGACAAAGGTGGCGGGTTGTTCGCTTTGCGTGAATCCGGTATTGCCGGAGTCATAGGCCAGACCCGCCACGAATTGATGTGTCATCGCTGCAAACGTGCGCTCCAGGGTCAGCTGGAGTGACGCACCCCAGGCGTTGGTGTTGGCATTGGTGAGGATGTTGAATGCTTCGTAGGGCTGCTCCGGCGGCGCATAGTCGCCATTGACATTGCTATTGACGCCGCGGGTGGTGAACCGCCGGTAGTAGGCGTTGGCGGCGAGTACAGTATCGGGAGCAAAGGCGTGCTGCCAGTTGGCGTTGACGAAAGCGAGGCGATTCTCTGTCGTGTCGGGCCAGGTGTAGGCCTGCTTCGGATCGACGAGCATGGACACGGGGAGCGCCTGCGTACCCTCCAGGCAATTGTCGGCAAGCGTCAGCGACACGTTGAAGTCGTCTTGAGCGAGATGGACGTCACCGCGCGCGTACATGCGCCGGATGCGCGTGGAGGCATGGTCGCGCCAGCCGTTTTCGTCGATGCCCTCGAATGCCACGAACCCAGCAAGCGTCCCGTCATTCCCGCCTGCGTCGGCCGCAACCGACGTGCGCCCGAACGATCCGGCGTAGATTTCCGCGCCGGCGCCTGCGAATCTGAAGCCGTCCTTCATGTTGATCGTCAGTGCGCCTCCCAGCGTGTTCAGGCCGAAGACCGGATTGGAGCCCGGCAACAACTGCATCGAGGCGACGGCGTTCTTCGGGATCAGGTCCCAGTTCACGATGTCCGCAAAGGCTTCGTTGATGCGCACGCCATCCTGGAACACCGAAAGCCCCTGCGGCGTGCCGAGCAACGAGGACGCGGTGAATCCGCGAAAGCTGACATCCGGCTGAAAGGCATTTCCGGTTGGCGAATTGAGGGAGACGCTGTTGGCATTGAAATTCAGGTACTCGGCGACTCCGCCGGTGCGCTGGCGCTCGAGGTCGCGTGCGCCGAAGGTCTGTACGTTCGAAGGAATCTGTTCGAGAGGCGTGCCAAGACCCGGGAGCGGCGCGGTGCCGATAATCTCGATCTTGCCCAGGCTCACGGAGTCTTCCGCCGAGACGGCCCGCGCCGCGCAAAGCAGCGCAACCGCCATTGCTGTTCGCGTGACCGGCCTGCGGAAGATGCTGCGCATGATCGTGACTCCTGTATTTCCCTTTTTGACTTATATTTCGAGCGGGCAGGCAAGGGCTACCCGGGCGGCCGGTGCACAAGGGCTAAGCGTCGCACCGAAGGTGCCCGGGTCGCTCGAGCGTGCTTCCCGATCTGATCCGGGAAAAGTTCCCGAAAGTGTCGCGCAGCCATTTGTCCGTGATTGACCGCCAGGGAGAAATGCGATGGAAAGTGCTACCGGTGATCGGACCTCGGCGCGGCGAGACCTGCTCTGGATTGCGGCCTCAACGGTGATTTTCGCCGTGCTTTGCGTGTCGCTCGAAATTTCAGAGACGGTGTTGACCTGGACGCGGCCGCACGAACGGTTCCAGCTGGACGAAATTCCCGGGATTCTGCTGTTTCTGGCGTTGGCGCTGGCATGGTACGCATCACGTCGCGTCAGCGAAGCGCGCGCAGAGGTCAGGTTGCGTGCCGCGACCGAAGCCCGGCTGCGCGAAGCGCTCCTGCAGAACAGGGAGTTGGCCAGGACTGGCGTGCGAATCCAGGAAGAGGAGCGGCGAATCCTCGCCCGGGAACTGCACGATGAACTGGGGCAATACCTGAATGCGGTCAAGATCGACGCCGTTTGCCTTCGCGATGGCGATGGGGTACGACTCTCGCAAGTCCGTGCCGGCGCGGCGGCAATTATCAGCACGACGGATCACCTTCAGGTTGTGGTGCGGGACATGGTGCGACGGCTGCGACCTGTCGGACTCGACGAACTCGGACTCCCCGCGGCGCTTGAGAGTTGTGTTGAGGGATGGCGGCGGCGAATGCCGTTCGTGGAATTCACGATGGCCGTGGGGGAGAACATCGGGGCACTGGACGAGGTGACCAATATCACACTCTATCGCCTGGTCCAGGAAGGCCTCACCAATGTCGCGAAACACGCGCGTGCTACCCGCGTCGAGATCGTGATGCAACAGCGCGCCGCCACGAGCGCAGGTGACCCGGAAGTGGTCTTGACCGTTCAGGACAACGGGGTAGGAACGCCGGCGGCAACGACAGTTGCAGGGCTGGGGATCATCGGCATGCGTGAGCGTGTCGAGGCCCTTTCCGGCCGCTTCGATCTCACCGCGCAGGGTCGTGGATTCGGCTTTACGGCCTGGCTGCCGGTTCAGCAGACGAGGATTGCTTGAGCTCAAGCGCACGCATCAGTGTCCTTCTGGTCGACGATCATGCGGTCGTTCGTGAAGGCTACCGGCGTCTGCTCGAGAGATCACGCGACGTTTTTGTCGTGGGAGAGGCGGCTTCCGTTGCCGAGGCCTATCAGGTCTTCTGCCAAGTCCATCCCGACGTGGTCGTCATGGACATCTCGCTACCGGACGTCAGTGGCATCGAAGGCATGCGGCGGTTGCTGTTGCGGGAACCCCGCGCGCGAATACTCGCGTTCAGCATTCACGATGAAGCGATATTTCCGAACCGCGCGCTCAAAGCTGGCGCGGTGGGCTATGTGACGAAGGCCAGTGCGCCCGAGGTCCTGGTCGAGGCGGTCCGGACAGTGGCGCGCGGTGAATTGTTCCTGAGTTCGGACGTCGCGCGAACCCTTGCGTTGCAGGGTGTTTCCGGGCGTGTCACGGCACTCGAGACGCTGTCCACGCGCGAATTCGAGATCGCGCGGCTGCTGGCCACGGGGCATTCGGTGCGTGAGATCGCGAAAAAACTTTGCCTCAACTACAAGACAATTGCCAACCACCAGTCCAACATCCGGCAAAAGCTTGGCGCACAGACTCCCGCACAACTGATCAGGATCGCGACCGAGAATGGTCTGTTGTCCGACACTGTTTGATAGCATCCGACGCGTTCCGGGACATCGATCACCGGATGATCAGATCCCAAGTCAACTCACCCAAAGGGCGCTCGGTTTCAAGCGTGATCAATGGAATGCCCTTGGCCGGCAATGGATTGCGCTCGTCACTCGAACTGCAGTCGTTCGAGGCGAAGGTAGACGTAATTGGCGTTTTGCGGATGCAGCGCTTCGTACTGATCCCAGTGTGCAAATTCCGGTAGAGCGCAGCGATCCCGCAACTCGGCCAGGCTTACCCCGTCTTTCACCAGCGCCTCCACGCGATTTTCAAGCGCGGCGAAGTATTGCCCGAACACGTCGATGTCGGCGCAGTTGCCGATTCGTCCGTAAGCGGGAACCAGGTGCCGGCATCGCAGCGAGGCGAGTTGCACGAGCGTATCGCGCCAGGCTTTCGGGTCGGCGTCGCGCAAATTGGGAATTCGGTTGATGGAAACCAGGTTGCCGGCAATCAGGGTCGAAGTCTGTTCGTCGAAAATGGCGATCGCGCCGGGTGCGCTCGACCACCGCGGTGCAATCAGTCGCAACGGGCGTCCGATCAGTGCGAGGGTTTCGTCGCCATCGATCAAGCGGTCCGGCCTGACGACGCGGGTCGCTGCCATGGTCTCCTCGCCGAGTGCTGTCCGCAGGTTGCGCAGGCATGTCTCGCAGCGCGCGGCAATCAGCTCTGCGCCGCGGCGGTGGGCCAACACGGGTATGCCGCGCGCCTGGAATGCCGCAGCACCGAAGATGGCCTCCTGACTGGGATGCGTGAGGATCGCAAGACGGATGGGCCGGTTCGAGATGCTCTTGACCGCAGCGATTATTTCCTCGCCTTCGCGGTACGAAATTCCGGTATCAACTACGATCACGCCGTCCGGCCCGACAACGAAGGCGACGTTGGCGATACGTCCGCCATTTTCCCGCGTAATCTCGCCGCCGCTTCCTGACAGCGCGTATACGCCCGAAGCTACCTCAATGGGTGTTGGCGGTACGGCTCCTGCGCCATGGATAGCACACAGTCCGGCGAGAATGCCGATGACCGCTCTACCCAGGAGATTCTTGACAGCGAAGCGTTCGTTCACGTTGATAACTGTTCGATTGCGTGATTGAAGCGGGTGGGGTCTCGATCTCATTCTGGCTGCCGGTGACGAACATGCCATCGTTGCCTTGGTGGGAGCATGGCCACCTCTTTCCCCGTGCCTTTGATGTTGCAGTGCATCTTCCCAGTTGCGCCGCGCTGCCGAGGCGCAAATTCCCGTGCAGCGTCAGGCAACTCGAGGCGGACTATTGCACTGCAGCAATATTGAGTTGCCATTCGATGCCGTGAGATGGATTTTGAATCTGTACTAAGCAAATTGACTTTGGCCAGTGGTAGGACGACACTTCTGCGCGAGGCGAACACTGTCTTCATCCGGGTGTGGCTGGCCGCGGATCGCATGTCGCTTGGATTGAACAATAACCACCGGAGGGATTTATGACGAGAACTTTCAAATGGTTGGCACCGGCAGCCTTTGCTTCGGTGTTGACGCTTCCGGGAGTTGCGGCCGCGAACGCCGACCTCGAGAAGCTTATTGCCGACCCCAACAATTGGGCGATGCAAGCGGGCGACATGTACAACCAGCGCTACAGTAAGCTTTCGCAGATCAACGCACAGAACGTCGGCAAGATGCAGGTTGCCTGGATGTTTTCCACCGGTGTACTTCGTGGCCACGAAGGTTCGCCGCTGGTGGTGAACGGCATGATGTACATACACACGCCGTTTCCGAACAAGGTGTTCGCCGTTGATCTCGATACGCAGAAGATCAAATGGCGCTATGAGCCGAAGCAGGACGTTGCCGTGATACCGCAAATGTGTTGCGACACGGTTTACCGGGGTCTCGCCTACGCCGAGAACAAGATATTCCTGCAACAGGCCGACAGCACGCTGGTGGCGCTCGACGCCGGCACCGGCAAGGTGCTCTGGTCCGTGAAGAACGGGGATCCGAAGGTTGGCGCGGTCAACACCAATGCGCCCCATGTCTTCAAGGACAAGGTGATTACCGGCATTTCCGGCGGCGAGTGGGGTGTGCGCGGCTTCCTGAACGCTTATGACATCAACACGGGGAAGCAGGTCTGGAAGGCCTACAGCGTCGGGCCGGACGCGGAGATGCTGATCGATCCCGACAGGACGATGACGTGGACGGACGGCGCGTTGAAGCCGGTCGGCAAGGACTCGTCGCTGAAGACATGGCGGGGCGACCAGTGGAAAACCGGAGGCGGCACGACGTGGGGCTGGTACAGCTACGACAAGGCGCTGAACCTGCTCTACTACGGCACCGGAAATCCTTCTACCTGGAATCCGGCGCAGCGTCCGGGCGACAACAAGTGGTCGATGACGATAATGGCGCGTGACGTCGATACCGGGATGGCCAAGTGGGTGTATCAAATGACGCCGTACGACGAGTGGGACTTCGACGGCATCAACGAGATGATCCTGGCCGACATCAACGTCAAGGGCAAGCCTACCAAGGCGCTGGTGCATTTTGACCGCAACGGCTTCGGCTACACGCTTGACCGGACGTCCGGCGCGCTGCTGGTTGCCGAAAAATTCGACCCGGCGGTGAACTGGGCGACTGGCGTCGACATGGTCACTGGACGTCCGCAGACGGTGGCCAAGTACTCGACCGCCAGAAATGGTGCGGACGTCAACTCAAAGGGGATTTGTCCTGCGGCGCTGGGCTCAAAGGACCAGCAACCGGCGGCGTTCAATCCCAAGAACGGCAAGTTCTACGTCCCCACGAACCATGTCTGCATGGATTACGAACCGTTCAAGGTTGACTATGTCGCCGGTCAACCGTATGTGGGGGCAACCCTGTCGATGTTCCCGGCCCCGGGTGGCACCAACATGGGCAATTTCATTGTGTGGGACGCGGGCACAGGCAAGATCGTCCAGTCCAAGGCGGAGAAGTTTTCGGTCTGGAGCGGCGCGCTCGTGACCGCGGGCGGAATCGTATGCTTCGGAACACTTGAAGGCTATCTCAAGTGCGTCGACGCCAACGACGTCAACAAGGAGCTGTACAGGTTCAAGACGCCGTCGGGCATCATCGGCAACGTGTTCACCTATATGCACAAGGGCAAACAGTACCTCGGCGTCTTCTCGGGCATCGGCGGGTGGGCCGGCATCGGGATGGCAGCGGGTCTCGAAAAGGATCAGGACGGGCTGGGCGCCGTCGGTGGCTACAAGGAACTGCGTGACTACACCGAATTGGGCGGTTCGCTCACGGTCTTCGCGCTTCCGCAATAGTCCTGGAAATGTCGTCAGCGTCGCCGGCGTGGCTCGCGTCACGCCGGCGTCTTTTTGCCGCCGCGGCCTGAAACTTCCGGCGCGTCGGGCACTCCTAATGCGCATACGCGCGTTCGACACCATCTCGGTTGGGGACAATGCGAAATTTCTCGACGCGGCAAGCGCTCGTGTGGGTGCTTGGGATAACGCTGGTGGCGGGAGGCAACTCCGTTGCCCAGGATAGGCCGCCGGCTGCGGATACGCCGAAGTTGTATACGGTCGTGGACGGCTACAAAGTGGACGCCAATACGATGAACGGCTTTCGCGCGTGGCGCGCGGGCGCGTGCGACCGCTGTCATGGCGCCAATCAGGAAGGCCTGGTCGGGCCGTCGCTGGTGGTAAGCCTCAAGACACTCAGCAAGGACGATTTCGTCAAGACGGTGCGTGACGGGAGGCTCGAGAAAGGAATGGTCAGTTTCTCGAGCAGCGCGATGGTCATGGACAACATCGACAATCTGTATGCGTACTTGAAGGGTCGGTCCAACGGCGACATCACGCGTGCGAAAGTCGAAGAGCTCAAGCAATGACCGATGCCACGGCCTGCGGCGAGCGGAGGCGTCGCCAGGGAACCCCCATGCGGAGGAATATCGTGTCGGCGTCGCACCTCGGTCGGGCGATAGGTCTGGTGCCGGTCCTGACGGCTGCGCAGGGCAGCGCGGGCGCCAGCACGGAGGAGGCGCGCACGGCGTTTCGCGCATGCATCGACCCTGGCAATCTGCCGTTTGCCAACACCAAAGGTGAAGGATTCGAGAATCACATCGCCGAGCTGTTCGCACGAAAACTCGGCCTGCCTGTGACGTACTACGCCTTCCCGCAGCGCATGAACTTCATCCGCAACACGCTGCGGTATAAATTGCCCGGCGAGGACTTCCGCTGCGATGTCGTGATGAGCGTGCCCGCCGGCTACGACCAGGTCTCCGCGACGACGCCGTATTACCGTTCGACCTACGCACTGGTGTATCCGAAGGGCAGGGGGCTCGATCAGGTGCGGACGGGTGCCGACCTGGCAGCGCTGCCGAGCGATAGGCTGAGCGGACTCAGAATCGGAATATATGACAAGTCACCCGCCTCCGCGTGGCTGGTGAAGCACGGGTTGGAAGCGCAGGCAAGGCCTTACCAGATGATGTCTCCGGACCCCGAACAATACCCCGGGGAAATCATCGAAAGGGACCTTGCGGAGGGCAAGATCGATGCCGCCGTCGTCTGGGGTCCCATTGCCGGCTATTACGCCAAGCGCGTGCGCAGCGCGGAACTCGTGGTCATTCCACTCAAGTCCGAACCCGGAGTCAAGTTCGACTACGCGATTGCCATGGGGGTCCGTTATGGCGAGCCCGAATGGAAGGCAAGCGTGCAGAGGCTCATTGACGAAAATCAGGCGGCGATCATGGCCGTCTTGCGCGAGTACAACGTTCCGCTGGTCAATGAACACGGCGAGCCCCTTGACTAGAGACCCGGGTCCTGGCTGGGCGCGCGGGTTTTGGCGCCAATGCCGGCCGACGCGGACGTCCCGCCGCGCATTGCTCGCGCGGCGCCGAACAGATTGGCGGCCTATTGCCGCAATCCTTGTTGGCTCGCTGCTTCAGGGTTCCATCGCAGGCGCGCAGGCGCTGCAATCTGCGATGTTCGTTTCGGTTTCGGGCAGTGTCGTAAGGATCGAGGCCAATCGCGAGCAGGGTGGTCTCGCGGTCGGCAGCGGGGTGACGGTTGCGCCCTCGATCGTGGTGACGAACTGCCATGTCACGCGCGATGCCACGGCGATTCGAATTTCCGGTGGCGGCAGTCTCTGGAAGGTTACCGGGCAGTCTGCCGACGTTGCCCACGACCTCTGTTTTCTTCGCGCGCCCGCCTGGGCCGGGCGGCCGGCCAGGCTTGGCGAACGCGGATCCCTGCGACTGGGGCAGGAGGTTGCCGCCATCGGCTTTACCGGCGGGACTGGCAGGACGCTAAGGTTCGGTCGCGTGCAGGCTTTGCATTCGCTCGACGGCGGACGCATCATCGAGTCGGACACCGCGTTTACGTCAGGTGCCAGCGGCGGCGGCCTTTTCGATGCGTCGGGAGCGCTGGTCGGACTTCTTACGTTTCGGCTGCGCGGATCGGTGGGCAACTATTATTCATTGCCGGTGGGCTGGATCCGCGAGCGATTGCCGGCGGAAGGTCAGTGGACGGACATCCATCCGCAACCAGATGCCATGCCGTTTTGGCAGCGAGATGCCGAGACCCTGCCGTATTTCATGCGCGCCGCGCCGCTTTCGGTCGAGGGCCGGTGGACAGAGTTGATCGAACTCTCCCTGCATTGGTCGGCGGCGGACCCACGCGACGCCGAACCGTTGCGCCTTCGTGGCGAAGCCATGCAGAAACTCGATCGTCCCGAAGCAGCCGTCGGCGCCTACACGGAGGCCTTGGCCCTTGGACCGGAGGTCCCATCCGCATGGTATGGACTTGCGCTCGCCTACGCCGCCATGGGAAATGCTGAGGCTTCGGAGCGCGCGGGTACGCGGCTTGCAGACCTTGATCGCGACCTTGCCGCCCGGCTTGATGACGAAATCAAAGGGCTTGCGGTTTCCCGATGACGATGACTGAAATATTTTCCTGGCGCACCGCGTTTGCCTTCGCCGTCGCAATGCTGGCGCTTGCGGGTCCGGTGCGGGCGGCCGAGCCCAGTCAGTTCTCGGTGGCCGAAGAAAAGATGTTCGTCGACGACCATCTGCGGGGCCTTTCCCGACCGACGACCCTCGAATATGCCTATACCAAGCGGGGATCGCTCGAAGTCCCGGTCGACGATGCCGCGCGGGTAATGGTCGGCCCCCCGTCGACGGGGGGCGGCCAATCGGTCAAGGTTGAATACCTCACCGAGACTCGCAAACTGGAGTTGTCGGATATCGATGCGGCCAATGCGAATCCGGTGATCCTGTTCTTTCTCGAACGCGACGTGCGCGAGATGCATCGCCTGACTGGCGGCTCGATCAACTATTTCCGCAAGAGAATCCGAATGGCGCTTGCCGAAGGCGGGCAGATCCAAGCGACAACGCTCGACATCGGACCACGTCGAATCGACGCCACCGAGATCCACATTGCACCGTATCGCGACGACCCGGCACGTTCGCGCTACGAAAAGTTTGCGGAGAAGACCTACACTTTCACGCTGTCCGATGCCGTGCCCGGCAAGGTGGTCGAGTTGCGCAGCGAATTGACGACTCCGCCCGACCTCTCGGGGAAAGGGCGCGAGATCGTCATTGCCGAAACCTTACGCTTCGTCCGCGAACGGTGAGTACCACCGGGATGGAACGAGCATGCAGGAGACTGCCCATGCGAATGCGTTCTCTGCCGCTGTTGGCCCTCTTGGTCGCGTCATTGGGATACGCGAATGACTTTCCGACCCTCGCCCGGGTCGAGTTCGTGCTGAACTGCATGAGGGAAACCAAGGCGCCGCCGCAGGAGTCGATGTACAAATGTTCCTGCGCCGTCGACGCGATTGCCGACAAGGTGGACTACGGCACCTGGGTCGATCTCTCCACTGTCGCCAATGGCATTACGATCGCGGGTGAACGCGGCGGCGTCATGCGCGATTTGAAGGACGGACGCAAGCTGGTCGTGTCGTTCCGCGAACTGCAGGACAGCGCAAAGAAAGCGTGCTTCCTCAGGACCGAGTAGGTGGGGCGGCGCCTTCGCCTTTTCGGAGCGCCCGGTCTGTGTTCGTGGAGCGGGCGCTCCTGCGTGCTCGCCTGCGTGGCCATTGCCTGTGCGCAAGCCGTTAGCGGCGCGGCCCCGGAAATCCCCGAATTCACGCTGGAGAATCCGGCGCCGGGCGTGTACGTGCATTACGGACAGCAGGCCGAGATGACGGCCGCCAATTTCGGCGATGTCGCCAACCTCGGATTCATCGTCGGCGCCCGGTGCGTTGCAGTGATCGATACCGGTGGAACATTCGCCGTCGGCCGCGCACTGCGGCAGTCGATCCGGCGAGTTACTTCGGTCCCGGTGTGCTATGTCGTCAATACGCATGTCCATCCGGACCATGTTTTCGGCAACGCGGCCTTCGTCGACGATCAACCGGAATTCATCGGCCATGCCCACCTTGCGGACGCACTGCGGCGGCGCGGCCCGAATTACCTCAATGCGCTGCGGAGGGACCTGGGGGATGCTGCGGATCGGAGTGCGATCGTCATGCCGACCCGCTCCGTAGCCAAGACCGAAGAACTCGATCTGGGTGGACGAGTCTTGAACCTCCAGGCGTGGCCGACGGCACACACCGACACCGATCTGACCGTCTTCGATCAGGCAAGCAAGACGCTGTGGCTTGGCGATCTGCTCTTTGTTGGGCATGTGCCCGTCCTCGACGGCAACTTGCGCGGCTTTCTGGCCGCGCTCAACGTGCTCCGGACCGTCCACGCGAACCTGGCCATTCCAGGGCATGGCCGCGCGCTCTCCTGGCCGGAGGCGATGGCGCCGGAACAGCGCTACCTCAATGGTCTCCTGGCGGACGTGCACGCGGCAATCAAGGCAAAACGAACACTGACCGAGACGCTTGCTACCGTCGGTGACGGGCACGGAGAATGGCTCCTGTTCGATCAGTTCCACCGGCGCAACGTCACGGCGGCCTACGCTGAACTCGAGTGGGACGACTGAAAGGCCCGCTCGCTCACTTCGTTCGCTGCCCCCCGAGGGGGCGGTCAGTGACCTTCGGGCGGCCGTGCGGGCACTGAGCAAGGCGTATATTGTGGAATTGCCGCCCAGCGAGCCTTGAAGGGAACGGAGCCCGGCCGTGGCGGACGGAGGTTCAAATTGGATTTTCGCTTCCTCTGCGTCACCCTGGCCTTGGCGATCGCTGCTGCCGGCCCGGCGCGTGCGCAGGATGCGAATCCCGCGGATAGCGTCGTCTGGAAAAAGGTGCACGCGAGCGTGTTCGGGAACGCGCCGCTCGAACCCGCCGACACCGTGGTCAAGCTGGACACGCCCAAGCGCGCCGAGGACGCAGCCATTGTCCCGCTGGCAATCCGCGCACAGTTCCCGCAGACCAGGGAACGTTACATCGAAAAAATCTGGCTCGTCATCGACAACAATCCATCGCCGATCGCCGCTGTCTTCCAATTTACGCCGGAAAGCGGTCGCGCCGACATCGAGACCCGGATTCGGATTGAGGAGTACACCCATGTCCGCGCGATTGCGCTGACAAACGACGGGAAGCTGTACATGGCCGCAAATTACGTCAAGGCGTCGGGGGGGTGCTCGGCGCCGGCGGGCAAGGATGCGGTTGCCGCCAAGGCCAGCCTCGGCAGGATGCGCCTGCGCGTCGGCGACGTGGTCGAAAAGGGCCGGCCTACGGTCGCCCAACTGATGATCAGCCATCCGAACGATTCGGGACTGGCCATGGACCAGGTCACCCGCAGTTATGCCACCCCGCATTTCGTGCGTCATGTGGAAGTCCGCTACGGCGGGAAGCTGGTCATGAATGCCGATGTGGATTTCTCGATCAGCGAAAATCCGAATTTTCGCTTCTATTTCGTTCCGGAGGGCGAGGGCGAACTCGACGCTAAGGTGGTCGACAATCAGGACCTCGAATTTACCGCGCACGTGAAGCTCGATTCGGCGCGTATCGGACTCGTCTCGACGCCGCGCTGAGGCATCGCCGGAGATTTGCCTGCGTTCGCTCTGCCGGACGGGATTCTTGACACGACCGCCGGAAGTTTGTCAAAGTCAGCCTTTGCCCGTCTCCATAATTCAAGGGAGGGAATCGTGGACGTTCGTGCTGCTGTCGCGCATGCCGCGGGAGCACCGTTGGTAATCGAGACGGTGCAACTTGACGGGCCAAAGGCAGGCGAGGTGCTGGTCGAGATCAAGGCGACCGGCATTTGCCACACCGATGAATTCACGCGTTCCGGAGGCGATCCGGAAGGTCTGTTCCCGGCGATCCTGGGTCATGAGGGCGCCGGCATTGTCGTCGACGTGGGTCCCGGAGTGACAACCGTAAAGAAGGGCGACCACGTCATCCCGCTCTACACGCCGGAATGCCGACAGTGCAAGTCGTGCCTGTCGCGCAAGACCAATCTCTGCACCGCGATCCGGGCGACGCAGGGTAAAGGCGTGATGCCGGACGGCACCAGCCGCTTTTCGCTCAACGGCAAGCCGCTGTATCACTACATGGGTTGCTCGACATTCGCCAATTTCACGGTGTTGCCCGAAATCGCCGTGGCCAAGATTCGTGAAGACGCGCCGTTCGACAAGGTCTGCTACATCGGCTGCGGCGTCACCACCGGCATCGGCGCGGTCATCAACACCGCCAAGGTCGAGCCTGGAGCCAACGTCGTCATCTTCGGGCTGGGCGGCATCGGCCTCAACGTGGTCCAGGGTGCACGCATGGCGGGCGCCGACATGATCATAGGTGTCGACATCAATCCGGCGCGGGAGACCCTTGCACGCAAATTTGGCATGACTCATTTCGTCAATCCCAAGGAGGTCAAGGGTGATATCGTGGCCCACCTCGTGGAGCTGACGAAAGGGGGGGCCGACTACAGTTTCGAATGCATTGGCAACGTCGACCTGATGCGCCAGGCGCTCGAGTGCTGCCATCGCGGCTGGGGCGTGTCGGTCATCATCGGCGTCGCGGGTGCAGGACAGGAGATCCGCACGCGTCCGTTCCAGCTGGTGACCGGCCGGGTGTGGAAGGGAACCGCGTTTGGCGGCGCACGAGGTCGTACCGATGTGCCGAAGATCGTCGACTGGTATATGGACGGCAAGATCAACATCGACGATCTGATCACCCATGTATTGCCGCTGGACCGAATCAACGAAGGGTTCGACCTCATGCATGCCGGCAAATCGATCCGCGCGGTCGTCACCTATTGACGAGGGCCGCGCGCACATTGATCTGTCGTTTCATGAATCGACTATTGCGTCCGCCTTGCATTAGGTTCACGATTGGCGACGCAAGTGATGGCGCCGGTGGTACGGCGAAAGACCCACAAAGAGGAGGAAACTGAATATGGCACTTTCAATCCATCCTGCGGTTGATCAAGGCCTCAAACCCGCGTCCGCGAACTTCACCGGCGGTACGCTGTATTGCAAGTGCTCGACCAACAAAGTTGCGGTTTCGATCAAGGGCCAAGCGGCCTTCAACCACGTCTGTGGCTGCACCAAATGCTGGAAACCGGGTAGCGCGCTGTTCTCCCAGATTGCAGTCACACCGCGAGCCAACTTGAGCGTGACGGCAAACGCGGACAAGCTCAAAATAGTCGACCCGAATGCGGCAATCCAGCGCCACGCGTGCAAGGAATGCGGTGTTCACATGTACGGACGTATCGAGAACACCGGCCATCCGCTGTACGGCTTTGATTTCTTCCATACGGAACTGTCAACCGATCCGGGCTGGGCGCCACCGGAATTCGCGGCCTTCGTCTCGTCCATTATCGAGTCCGGGGCCAATCCCGCGAGCATGGGCGCGGTCAGAGCCCGGTTGAAAGAACTTGGGCTCGAGCCTTACGATTGTCTGTCCCCGGGAATCATGGATCTCATTGCCACGCATGCTGCGAAAGCGAAAGGCGTCGTCGCCCGCGCATAGCGATCCGGCAATGCAATAGGCAATGCGGCCCCCGTCGGGGTCGCATTGCGTTCCAGGCCAATTCTTGGCGATCTTGCAGCATGCCCTGACATGATGGGCAGCTAGTACGATGACCCTCACGACAATCGCTCAAAACCGATGCTTCGGTGGCGTGCAGGGAACCTACGCGCACGAATCGACCGAAACAGGCTGCACGATGCGCTTTGGTGTCTTTCTCCCACCGCAGACGCAAGCGCGTCGAGTGCCGATTGCTCTATTGGCTTTCGGGTCTGACCTGCACCGAAGAGAATTTCATCGTCAAAGCCGGCGCCCAGCGGGTAGCGGCCGAACTGGGAATCGCTTTGGTCGTCCCGGATACAAGTCCCCGCGGACTCAACATTCCTGGGGAAGCGGCGAGCTACGATTTTGGCCTCGGCGCCGGATTCTATGTCGATGCCATCGAGGCGCCGTGGTCACACGGCTACCGGATGTATTCGTATGTCGTCGGGGAGTTGCGCGAGGTCGTCTCCGCAGGCTTTCCCGTCGACACGTCGCGAGCCGGGATCTTCGGCCACTCGATGGGAGGACATGGCGCGCTGACCATCGCGCTCAAGAATCCGCAGCTCTACAAGACCGTATCGGCTTTTGCGCCGATTTGCTCGCCGATGCGCTGTCCATGGGGCGAAAAGGCGCTCGCCGGGTATCTCGGAGGCGACCGCGCGCGCTGGCGTGAATACGACACAACGGCGCTGATCGAAGACCGGGGCTGGCGCGGGCCGCCCATTCTCGTCGACCAGGGAACCAAGGACCCATTCCTGGATACTCCAGCTGAAGCCCGAATTGTTGCGGGCGGCGTGTAACGAGTACCATGTCCCGCTCGAATTGAGGATGCAGGACGGCTACGACCACAGCTACTTCTTCATCTCGAGTTTCATCGAGGACCATCTTCGGTTGCATGCGCGCTATCTGTGAACGCGGGAGCCCTTGATGCTCAACATGCAGTTCGAGCGGCGAGTGGTGATCCATACCGACGACGTTGCCTGGCAATCGAGCCCTGCGTCAGGCGTCTGGCGAAAGCCGTTGGCGCGCGAGGATGCCGAACGCGGTCACGCCACCAGCATTGTTCGCTACGACCCGGGGGCCTCGTTTGCGCGGCATGGACATCCTCTCGGCGAAGAAATCCTGGTGCTGGAAGGCATTTTTTCCGACGAGCATGGCGATTTCGGCGCGGGCACCTACTTTCGCAATCCTCCCGGGTCGAGCCATGCGCCTTTCAGCAAGGCGGGTTGCGTATTGCTGGTCAAGCTGCATCAGTTCCTGCCCGACGATTCAGCGCAGGTTCGAATCGATACCTCCCGAGCAGCGTGGCTGCCATCACGCGGAAACTTGATGGTCATGCCGTTGCACGAATTTGCGCGCGAACGCGTCACGCTGGTGAAATGGCCGGCCGGAGAACAGTCGCGGCCTCACGTGCACGCGGGCGGCGAGGAGATCTTCGTTTTGTCCGGTGAATTGAAGGATGAGCACGGCGCCTACCCGCGAGGCACGTGGATACGCACTCCCCCCATGAGCGAACATTGCCCGTACGTGGACCAGGAGACGGTCACCTGGGTCAAGACGGGACATCTGACTTCCGATTGGTCACCCCGGAGGCACGTCGAGGAACGCCGTTGACTCTTCGCTCCGGGAGTGCCCGTCAATGGATTGCGACACCCCACGGGAGTTCGCCCACCGGAATTTCGCCAATCTTCTTGTAGGTATCGGTGTCGACAACCGCGACGGCGTTCGAACGTCCGCATGCGACATAGAGTTTCTTGCCATCCGGGGTGAGCGCCATGTTCCATGGACGCTTTGCCGACGGGAATCTCCGTAACGATCGTGTTGGTGGCCGAATCGATCACCTGCACCGTTCCTTTGCCTCCGGAGGTCACGAACACCCGCTTGCCGTCCGGATGCACGAGCACGCCATTGGAACGGCTTCCGGCCTTGATCTTCGCGATGACTTCGTGCGTGGATGTATCGAAGACATTCACCGTATCGGCATTTTCCGCGGCGACATAGGCCCGGCTGCTGTCGGGCAGGAACCCGATGCCGCGCGGACGGTCGCCCACCTTCACCGACTTGACCACGGCGTTCTTCGCGAGATCGACGATGTCCACACTGTCGGCCTCCTCCGCGCTGACATAGAGCCACTTGCCGTCGGGGCTCCATACCGCGTGTTCCGGGTTCTTGCCTTTCATCTTGATCCGGCGGTCGACCTTGAGCGCGGTCAGGTCGACGATGAGGATCTGGTCGTTCTCCTCGATGGCCGCCGAAAGCCACTTGCCGTCCGGAGAAAGATAGATTGCCTCCGGCGAATCGCCCAACGCGATCGTCGCGAGCACCTGGCTCTTGGCGGTGTCGACCACGACGAGTGCATTGGCTGTCTGGTCCGAAAGATAGAGCCGCGACCCGTCACGGTCGATGGCGATGCCGCGGGGCTTTCTTGGCAAAGCTGCCGGTCGACGTGACCTTGTCGGTCGCGGTGTCGATGATGCTGACGGTGCCGCTCCCTTCGTTGGAAACGTAGGCGGTGGCCGCCCGCAATGGACTGGACACAAGCAGGGCGGCGAAGATTGCGGCACCGCACAAACGGAACGACATCATGGTCCTTCCCTCGCGACAGGTCTCGGGTGGCGTGCATCGACGCCGGCCATTACTGCTTGGGATCGCAGGCAGTTTCTTTTATCCTACACGACGCTGCGCTCCTTCAGCTAACGAGTCGTACCCCGACATGCCCACCATCCATCGCCGAGGATCGCCGCAGCATCTTCACCATGACCTTTGTCGCCGGCATGCTTGGCGCGGCCTCCTTGCGTGCGCAAACGCCCCCCCCGGCAACGGAGGTGACGCTCGACCCTGTCGCGGTCACCGCGACTCGCGGCGCGGAACGGCTGTTCGATGTGCCGGCATCGGCCGATGTCATAGAGGGTGCGACGATTCGCAATGGGCAGCCCGCGATCAACCTGTCCGAGTCCCTGGTGCGCGTTCCCGGCGTGTTCGCAGCCAACCGCAACAACTACGCGCAGGACCTGCAGCTGAGTTCGCGCGGCTATGGCGCCCGTGCGGCGTTCGGCGTGCGCGGCGTCCGGCTGTATCAGGACGACATTCCGGCGACGATGCCGGACGGGCAGGGGCAGACCGGGAGTTTCAGCCTGCTTTCCGCGGGGCGCATCGAAGTGCTGCGCGGGCCGTTTTCCACGCTGTACGGCAATGCCTCGGGGGGCGTCGTATCCGTGTATACCGAGGACGGGACGCGCGGTCCCCGTCGTGAACTTCACGGGGAGTGTCGGCAGCTACGGCACGTCGAATGTCGGGGTCAAGGCCACGGGCATCGCGGACGGCGTCGGCTATGTGGCCGCGTTCAACAACTTCGACACGGACGGCTATCGCGACCATTCCGCGGCGTTGCGCCAGGTCGCCAACGCCAAGTTGACATTCGACGCCACCGATACGACGCATGTCAGGCTCATCGCCAGCTCGCAATACCAGCCGCGCACGCAGGACCCGCTCGGCCTCACCTATGCACAGTGGCAGGCCAATCCCCGGCAGGCGGATCCTGTGGCAACGCAGTTCAACACGAACAAGACCATCAGCCAGGTGCAAGGCGGCGCGGCGGTGGATCAGGTGCTGAATTCCGATATCGGACCTGCGCGTCACCGGCTACGGCGGACACCGGCAGGTCCGCCAGTATCTGGCGCTGCAGGGAGGTGGTGCGACGTCGTCCGGAGGCGTGGTCGACCTCGATCGCAATTTCGAGGGCATCGGAGTTCGACTGATTTATCGGGGCATCCTGATGGACCGGCCGCTGACTCTCAACGTGGGTGCCGATGCGGACCGCCTGCACGAATTGCGGCAGGGCTTCGTCAACAACAACGGCGACATCGGCGCGTTGCGGCGCAACGAGGACGATTTCGTGACGAGCGCGGATGTCTATGCCGAGGCGCGCTGGGACGTGCTGCCCGCGCTGTCGCTCACACTCGGTGTCCGCTCGAGCCAGGTCCGCTACGATTCGACGGACCACTACGTTGTCGGCATCAATCCCGATGACAGCGGCAAGCGCAACTACTACAACACGAGCCCCATCGCGGGAGTCGTCTGGCATGCGATGGACAACCTCAACGTCTACTGCGAGCTATGGACAGGGATTCGAGACACCGACCTTCGCGGAGATCGCGTATCGGCCGTCGGGCACCGGCCTCAACCTGGCTCTCGATCCGGCGACTTCCACCGCGTACGAAGTCGGGATGAAGTGGCTTCCGACCGCCGAGCCAGCGCCTCAATCTCGCAGCGTTCACGGCAACGACCGATCAGGAAATCGTCGTCGATGCAGCAACGGGCGGGCGCACGACGTACCGCAACGCGAGCAAGACGCAACAGGCGCGGCTTCGAGGCCGTGTGGGATGCCGCGCTGGGGTACGGGATCGTGACGCACGTCAACTACACATACCTGCTCGCCGAATTCGCCGATGCCTACGTCGCCGGCATTCCGCCGGTCGTGACTCCTGCCGGTTCGCGCCTGCCCGGCGTGCCGCCGCAACAGGCCTTCGGCGTGCTCGAATGGACGCCCGGCGGATGGCAGGGATTCAGCGTCGCCGGCGAAGTCCAGTACGTCGGGCGTATCTACGTCAACGACACGAACACGGCGTTCGCGCCGGCGTACACGATCGGCAATCTCCGCGTGGGCTTTGCCCAGGACGTGCAGCGATTCAAGATCTCGGAGTATGTGCGGGTCAACAACATCGCGAACGTGAACTATGTCGGCTCGGTCATTGTCGGGGACACCAACAGCCGGTATTACGAACCGGCGCCGGGTCGCAACTGGTACGCGGGAGTGAGTGTCAGTGCCGCATTCTGAACGGTATACCCGAACGGCCATTACGCTGCATTGGCTGATCGCGACTTGCGGTCATCGTCCAGTTCGCCTGGGGCTGGTGGATGCAGAGCATCGGCAAGCAGCCGCCTGGACTGCGCGCCGACGCCTTCAACCTGCACAAGTCTGTCGGGCTCACCATCCTGGCGCTGATGATGGTGCGCCTGCTGTGGCGATGGCGGCATCCGCCGCCGCCGCTCCCTGCGATGCCGCTTTGGCAGGCGCGCCTCGCGCATGTCGTCCATGCGCTGCTTTATGCGGTACTGTTCCTGCACCCGCTGGCCGGCTATCTCGGCTCGGTGTTCAGCGGCTACCCCGTCAAGCTGTTCGGCATGACGTTGCCCGCCTGGGGCTACAGTGACCCGGCGCTGAAGAACTTTTTCAGCGCTTCGCATCTGGTGACCAGCTGGGTGCTGGCGGGCGCCGTTGCGCTGCACGTCGCCGGTGCGCTGAAGCACGCGCTGGTCGACCGCGATGGATTAGTTGCGCGCATGGGTTTGGGATCCGGGAAGTCAGTGAACCGGCCGCGAGCGCCGTCTACTGGGCGGTGAGTAAGTACGCCGTCCCGGGTCGATGTTTGCTCGACACATTTGCCCGGGATCAACGCCACTACAACGCGCGATGCCGACGAAATGAAGAAGGAGGCGCCAGACCGCGTACTCTTCATCGATTTTCGCACGCGCGCCGAGTTGCAGTTCATCGGCATGCCGGCCTGCCCTGGACCGCGAGACCCGACCGCGCAAAGATGCAGGGCTTGGACTGCGCCGCGTCGCCGCCGTGGGCAGGTCCCGCGGAGCGGTCGCGGGGCTGTCAGTCGCGCGAAGCATACGCCGATCGTCTTCGGTGGCAGAATATAGCCAGGCGCGGCTGCAGTGTCCTGCAGCGCACACCACAACTCGGGAGACGGCCATGGTCAAGCGCGGAGCGGCAACGAGGGGAAAGGTGGCGAAAACGGTTTCGGGCGCGGACGAAGTCGAACTGAAGGCGACGATTCCGCACAAGCAGATTCATTGGGGCCTGCGCCGCTACAACCTGACGACGGACAATGACCAGGAGCGCCACATCTATTTCTTCGACACGCCCAATCTCGAGCTGTTCCATTCGGGTGTGGTTCTGCGTGCGCGGCGCATCTTCGGGGGCGACCACGACAGCACGGTCAAGTTGCGGCCCGTCGACCCCAGCAAGGTTCCGGCCAAGTGGAAGAAATTTCCCGGCTTCAAGATCGAGGCCGACGCGAGCGAGAACGGCGTGGTCAAGTCCGCCTCGCTGACGATGCCCGTGGCCAAGGGCGTGATCAGGCGTGTCGCGGAAGGCAAACTGGGAGTCGCCGCGCTGCTCACGGACGATCAGAGGCAGTTCTTAGTCGAGATGGCTAAGCTCGAGCTCGATGTGGCGCGGCTGCTGACCATGGGACCGATGCAGGCCAAACGCTGGAAGTTCAGCGACGCCGCGCTGCCTTGGCCCATCACCGCCGAACTCTGGCAGCGTGATGACGGTGAATTGATTTTGGAGGCATCGATCAAGGCGCCCGTCGAGCAGGCGGCGGTGGCCGCCGGCGGGTTCCTCGCACACCTGGCCGAAATCGGCGCCGAGCGGGACCATGCGCAGGAAGCCAAGACCCGCTGGGCGCTCGAGCATTACGCGAGCAAGTCCCGCGGCAAGGTCGCACGGCCCGTCACCCGGAAGGCGCCGGCGGGAAAAGGGACGGTGCCCAAATCGGCCGCGAAGAAGAAGGCCGGAAAGAAGACTGCGACAGGTAAGTCGACGAAGAAGGCGAAGAAATAGGTTGGTTGCGGGTGTGAACGGCAGGCGCGTCGCTCAGCGCGCGGCGTCGAGCATGGCCGCGGTTTCGTCGAAGTGCTCGTCACGCGCCATGTCGGCCGCGGTCTTGCCACGATTGTCCTTCAGTTGCGGCTTCGCACCGGCGGCGAGCAATGCCTTCACGGTCGACGTCTTGCCGAATCCGGCTGCCCACATCAGCGCCGTCAGATCGTTGTTGTAAACCGCGTTCGGATCGACGCCTTTCGCAAGCAGCATCAGGACGATGTCCGTGCTGCCGGCACCTGCGGCGTACGTCATCGCATTTTTCTGCAGCCGATCGAGCGCTGCGATGTCGGCGCCCGTGTCCAGCAATTGCTTCGCCATGGCAGTCTGGCCGTTGAAGGCCGCCGCCATCAAGGGCGTGATGCCGTTGACCGCCGCCAGATTGACGTCTGCGCCCGCCGCCAGAACCTTCTGCGCAATGTCGACTTCGTTGTTCTTCAGCAGGATGACGAGTGCGCTTTCTCCCAGGCGGTTGCGCGAGTTGACGTTGGCGCCCGCGGCAAGGGCGCTTTCCATGCCTTTCGCGTCGGCATTGCGGGCGGCAACCAGGAAGCGGGCGTTGACGGACAGGTTGGTGTCAGCGGCCGGCTGGGCAAAGGCGCCGCCGGCGAGAATTTGCGCGAGCATGAGCGACGCAAGGGTTCGCAAATACACGGAGATCCTTTTCAGTCAACAGAAAAATGACGCGCCGCACAACAACCGATACATTGCGGCGACGCATGAAAAGTACTATAAACGAGACCGCGATGCAGCGGCCGGACAGCTTGGCTAATCGCTGTTGCCAGCACAGAAATCCAATCCAACAGGAATCCTGGGAGGGAGCGAATGCGTAACCCAATGAGAACTGCCGGCATCGGTATCGTCACCGCATTCGCCTTGACGTGTGCAGTGGCGGTGAACGCGCAGGAAATTTCCGGTGGGGCGACGACGTCGGCCAAGGCGATGGCAAGGGGTCCGAACGTATCGCAGGCGGCACTCGACAATGGCGCCATGGAAAGGAACAACTGGCTGCATTCGAATGGCAGTTACGAACAGACGCGCTATTACACCGGCGACCAGATCAACGCCGGCAACGTCGCCCGGCTGAAGCCGGAGTTCGTATTCCAGACCGCGGTGCTGGAATCGATGGAAACCGCGCCGATCGTGGTCGATGGCGTGATGTTTCTGACGACGTCGTTCAACCACGTCTACGCGATCGACGCTGTGACGGGCGAGGAGTACTGGCACTACAAGCACAAGCTCGGTCCGATCGTGACGGTGTGCTGCGGCAACAACAACCGCGGCGTTGCGATCGAGGGTGGCAAGCTCTTCATGGGCACGATCGACGCGAAGCTCGTTGCGCTCGATGCGAAGACCGGCAAGCTCCTTTGGGAGAAACAAATCGCCGATCCCGAGAAGGGCTACTCGGAGACAATGGCGCCGGCCGTGGTTGACGGCAAGGTGCTGATCGGTACCAACGGCGGCGAATATGGCGTGCGCGGATTCGTAAAGGCATTCAGCGCCGCGGACGGCAACCTGCTGTGGACGTTCTATACAATTCCGGAAAAGGGCCAGGAGGGCGTCTGGGCCGTCAATGATGCGACGGGGCGAGACATGCACCGCGACATCGCGGCAGAGAAGAAGATGCTGGCGGACAAGGGCGGCGACTTCTACCAGACGCTCGGTGGCGGCGTGTGGATGACGCCGGCCATCGACAAGAAGACGCGCACGGTGTTCTTCGTGGCCGGGAACCCGTCGCCTGACCTTTACGGCGCGATCCGTCCGGGCGACAACCTGTACACCGATTCGATTGTCGCGGTCGATCTCGACAAGGGAACATACAAGTGGCACTACCAGTATATTGCCCATGATGTGTGGGACCTGGATGCTGTGAGCGCCACCGTTCTGACCCAGGCGAAGGACGCCTCCGGCAATATGGTCGACGTTGTGATTCATGGCGGCAAGACCGGCCACATCTACGTGCATGAGCGCAATACCGGCAAGCTCATCCGGTTCTCCGAGGCCATGGTTCCGCAAGAGAACATGTGGGTGCTGCCGACTGCCACAGGTGCCCGCATGCTGCCAGGTGCCAACGGTGGCGTGGAATGGTCGCCAATGGCAGTCAATCCGAACCTGCGGATGGCGTATGCCGCCAACCTGCACCAGCCGATGACCTACCACGTCGAGGCTTCTCCGTATCCGGGCGGCAAGTTGTGGCTGGGTGGCGCTTTCAAGATTATCCCGGGTGAAGAGCAATCGGGCCGACTGGTGGCGGTGAATCTGGACACCGGCAAGGTGGCATGGAGCGCCAAGACTCCCCAGCCGTTGATCGGTGGTGTACTGGCTACGGCGGGTGACCTCGTGTTCAACGGCGAAGCCAATGGCTGGTTCAAGGCTTTCGACGCCAAGACCGGCAAGGAGCTGTGGAAATATAACGCGGGGGCGGGTGTGAATGCTCCTGCGGTGTCGTACATGGTTAACGGCAAGCAGTATGTGGCCGTGGCCGCGGGCGGCAACAACCAGATCGACTCGAAACGCGGCAACAGCGTATTCGTATTCGCATTGCCTTAAGTATTGAACTGCAACTCCGGGCGGCCACTCCGATACTACGGGGTGGCCGCCTCTTTGTTTCCCTACTCGTTTGCGACTTTCCATGCCCAAATTCGTCGCCGTGGCGTGTCTCACCTTCGTTTCGGTCATCTTCCATCCGGCGTGCGCCCAGGGGGATGAGGCCATCCGCAAACTCGCTGAACCCTGTTTCGCCTGTCACGGTCCCGCCGGCAACTCCAAGAATCCGGAGTACCCCGTCCTGGCGGGACAATCGTGGCGGTACATCTACATCCAGTTGCAAGACTTCAAGGAAGGACGGCGCGTGGATCCGGTCATGTCCGCCATGGCAGCCGGGCTCTCGCGCGATGACATGATCGCGCTGGGCAATTTCTTCGCTGCCCAGACGCCGGTGCCCATTGCATTCAAAGCGGACGGCGCAAAGGTGGCGGCGGGACGCAAGATCTCCGACGCGGTGCTCTGCCCCATGTGCCACCTGGGCGGGTTCGTCGGGCAGAACGAGATTCCCAAGGTTGCAGGCCAGTACCCGCAGTACATCCGCAAGCAGCTGCTGGACTTCCGCGCCAGGCGCCGGACCAATGATGCGGGCAACATGACCAGCGTCGCGGGAACGCTGTCCGATGAGGACATCGAGAATTTGACGCAATACATTGCGAACCTGTAGCGGACGCCCGCACTTCCGCGCAAAAAGCGGGGAGTCTCATTGCCGTCCTCATTGCCGACAATAAGCGCGCGCAGTATGCTTGACGGTCTGTCGGAATTGCCACAAACCGCTGCGCCACGGACGCGTTCCGAAGTCGTGCGGCGAAACCCCGAGGAGGAACTCGTGTCCGTCGAGCTATCGTTGACCGTCAACGGCAAGGCTGTCACCGCAGAGGTCGATTCGCGCACGCTGCTGGTCGAACTACTGCGTACCCATCTCGCGCTGACCGGCACCCATGTTGGCTGTGACACCGGCCAGTGCGGTGCCTGTACGGTCCATCTCGATGGCCGCGCCGTCAAGGCATGCAACATGCTGGCGGCGCAGGCGAACGGCTCGGCAGTGGTTACGATCGAAGGACTCGCCGCGGCAGATGGCACGATGCATCCGATGCAGGCGGCCTTCAAGGAATGTCACGGGCTCCAGTGCGGGTTTTGCACGCCGGGCATGGTGATGAGCGCGATCGATCTCGTGCAGCGGCAGCCGAAGGCCGACGAGCAGGCGATCCGCGAAGGTCTGGAAGGCAACTTCTGTCGCTGTACCGGATACCACAACATTGTTCGCGCGGTGCAGGTCGGTGCCACCGCGATGGGCACGTAAGAGACGACCATGGGTGCCACAGACCAAGGCGTGATCGGCCAATCGATTCGGCGCAAGGAGGACGCGCGCTTCCTCACGGGCGCAGGACAGTACACCGACGACGTCACGTTTCCGCACCTGGCGTGCGGATATTTCCTGCGTTCGCCCCATGCGCACGCGAAAATTGCGTGGATGACACGACAGCGGCCAGTTGCTCACCGGCAGCTACATGGACTACGCGATCGCCGCGCGCGGACGACGTGCCGTCGTTCAAGGTTTCCACGCAGGTCACGCCGTGCACGCACAATCCGCTCGGCGCCAAAGGCTGTGGCGAGGCTGGAGCGATCGGTTCGCCGGCCGCGATGATGAATGCGGTCCACGATGCGCTGGCAGCGGTCGGCGTCAAGCGCATCGACAGGCCTGCGTCGCCGCACCGAGTGTGGCAAGCGATCCAAGCGGCCCGCGCGTAAGGCGCCCCAAATGTACGCATTCGAACTGCACAAAGCCGACTCCGTCGCCAATGCCGCTGCGCTGCTGGCGCAAACGGGCGGCAAGCCTCTCGCCGGCGGCCAGAGCCTCGTGGCTGCGATGAAGATGCGCCTCGCGGTACCCGGCGCGCTGGTCGATTTGTCCGGCGTGCCGGAGTTGAAGGGCATCCGCAAGGAGGGCGACGCCATCGTGATCGGCGCCATGACCCGGCATGCGGAAGTCGCCGCGTCCGATGTTGTGAGGGCCGCGATCCCCGCGCTCGCGGCACTGGCGGACGGCATCGGCGATCGTCAGGTGCGCAACATGGGCACGCTGGGCGGCGCCCTGGCGAACAACGATCCCGCCGCGTGCTATCCGGCTGCCGTGCTGGGCTTGGGCGCGACGGTCAATACCAACAAGCGCAAAATCGCTGCCGACGATTTCTTCAAGGGCATGTACGCGACGGCGCTCGCCGACGGCGAGCTGATCACTTCGGTCATCTTTCCGATCCCCAGGAAGGCGGCGTACGTGAAATTCCCGCAACCGGCTTCGCGCTTCGCCCTGGTCGGCGTCTTTGTCGCGCAGACCGCGGTGGGCATTCGCGTCGCGGTGACGGGCGCTGCGCCCTCCGTACATCGCTCCAAAGCCATGGAGCAGGCGCTGACCAAGAGCTTCACCGCAGATGCGGCCAAAGCGGTCAAGATCGATGCGGCCGGATTGAACGGTGACCTGCACGGCTCACCGGCCTATCGTGCGCATCTCGTCTCCGTGCTGGCGTCGCGGGCGGTGACGGCGGCCGGATAAGCTGCGAGTATGCGGGGCGCACCGCCCGGCGATTCCCGGTAGGGGACTGGCGATTCCCTGACGGGGATTGTCCCCGACGTCCCGGGTCGCCCGCCATCCGGTGCAAGGAGTTCCGATGCGCATCGAGACCGAGATCAAACTGGATTTCAAGGATGTGCTGATCCGCCCCAAGCGCAGCACGCTCTCGACACGCTCGAAGGTCGACGTATCCCGCGAATTCCGGTTTCGCCACGCGCAGGTCGACTATCACGGCGTGCCGATCATCGCCTCCAACATGGATTCCACCGGCACGTTCGACATGGCACGTGTGCTGGACGGATTCCTACTCTCGACCGCATTGCACAAGCACTATGCGGTGGGCGAGCTCGTCGCGTTTTTCGGCGGACTCGAGCGCAAATCCGCCGCGTTCTATTCGATGGGCATCGCGCCGGCGGACGAGGAGAAATTCGGCCATGTGATGGAGACGGCGGGGGAGGGTGCCGATGGGGCGGTTCGTTACGTCTGCATCGATGTTGCCAACGGCTACACCGAAGGCTTCGTGCGCCTCGTCGCCAAAGTTCGCGAGCGCTATCCGCATCTCGTCATCATGGCGGGAAACGTCGTTACGGGCGAGATGACCGAAGAGCTGATCCTCTCGGGTGCCGACATCGTCAAGGTGGGCATCGGCCCCGGATCGGTGTGTACGACGCGCAAGATGACCGGCGTCGGCTACCCGCAGCTCTCGGCGATCGTCGAGTGCGCGGATGCTGCGCACGGGCTCGAAGGCCACATCTGTGCTGACGGCGGATGCGCGACGCCGGGCGATGTCGCCAAGGCATTCGGCGGAGGCGCCGACTTCGTCATGCTGGGCGGAATGTTTGCAGGCCACGACGAATGTGCGGGCGACGTTGTCGAGCGCGACGGCCAGAAGTACCAGCGTTTCTACGGAATGAGCAGCAGGAGCGCGATGGAAAAATATGCGGGAGGCGTCGCTCAGTATCGAGCGGCCGAAGGCAAGGAAGTGCTCGTGCCCTGCCGTGGTCCGGTCGACGCAACCGTGCAGGAGATACTGGGCGGCGTGCGCTCGGCTTGCACCTACGTTGGAGCGCGACGCCTGCGCGAGTTGTCGAAGCGAACGACTTTCGTGCGCGTTTCGCAGCAGGCCAACGAGGTTTTCGGGCGCTCCTAGCGCATCCGCCTGATCGGCAGCGGCGGTTCAGCCGCACGGCGCATGTCCGCGCTTCACCCCGAGCACCGGCATACCTGCGTTTGACCGCGGCGGACAGCGACCTCGCCAGGCGTCTCGCTTGTCGGGAGTGATTTTCGATTCCGGGAAGTACACACGTGCGAATCATCGAGTCCGGAAGTCTTAGACTGGAGCCGCAGACCGCAATGCATGCGGCGGAAATGTTCGAAGTCTTGAGCGACCCGGCAATATACGAATTCGAAAACCGGCCACCGCCATCTCTGGAATGGTTGCGCGCACGATTCGCAAAGCTCGAGTCAAGGACATCGGCGGACGGACGGGAACGGTGGCTCAACTGGGTCATACGTCTTTCGACCTCCGAGCTGATCGGCTATGTTCAGGCAACCGTCCATCCCGAAGGTCGCGCGGATGTCGCCTACGTGTTGTCGAGCGCTTACTGGGGTCGAGGTCTGGCGCACCAAGCGACCGAAGCCATGATCGCGGAGCTTGCCGGTCACTATGGAGTCCGAATGCTTTTCGCAGTATTCAAATGCGGAAATCTGCGCTCGCTGCACCTGCTCGAACGCCTGGGCTTTTCGCTCGCCACGCCGGAACAGCATGCCGCACATCGTGTCGAACCCGGCGAGATGCTCCTGTTCCGCGAGAGCTTGCGTGCTTGAACCGGACCAACGCTGGCGATGCGAACTAACGCTTCAGTTCCGATGCTTGCCGCAATCTCGCGACGATGACACTGATGATCGGAGCCGACTGCGTACCGCCTGTTTCGGAAGATGATATGGCTTTTCGACCTCTGCGAGTGCGGCAACATAGTTGGCGCCCGAGGCGGCGGCAACGAACTTCGCGCGCGTTGGAAGTTGCTTTCTCCGGGTTGACGTGCCAGCATCACTGATTCCGGAACGCTCGTTGCACAAGGGCGTGGCCACATCCTCCTGCAAGGGGAGTGGCATACTTTCTGGCGCAAGGAAGGACCCGCAGATCATCACCGATGCGTGGCAGAAGCCCGACCCGCTGATCGATGGCGTCAGCGTTCACGAAGTGCGACACGTGCCGCGCGATCACGGAGTCATTACCGAACTGTACCGGCCGCAGTGGGATCCGACCGGCCTGCCCTTGGTCCATGCCTACCAGGCCCGGCTCTATCCGGGAGCGATCGGTGCATCGAGCTGCCACGCGCGCACGATCGACCGGCACTTCGTCAACCAAGGTATTCTGAGGGTTGTCCTCTATGACGGGCGCGAAGACAGTCGATCTGCCGGACGGATCAATGAACTCCATGTAGGCGACGCACGTCCCGCACTGGTTATCCTTCCGATCGGCGTGTGGCATGGACTGCAGAATCTTGGTGACACGGATGCGTTGGCGCTCAATTCTCCGAGCGAGGCATACAACTATGCCGACCTGGATCCCCACCGCCTGCCGGCCGACACGAGGGAAATTCCCTACACCTGGAACACGGCCAGGTCGACGACGCGATTGCGTTCGGATGCGAAGTAGCGCCGGGAGGCAGTCCGCGCCTCGATTTCCCGGCGGACCCGGTCCCATTGGCCGCGGACGATGCCGGCACCTGATGCCACGCCGTGCAGCGTCGCGCTCGATACGATCAGGGATAACTCCGGGATAATCCGCTCCATGCCGCCCAATCTGGCCCCGCACTCGGACGCAGTTCCAGCTGCCTTCGCGCCGCCTGCGCGCGGACTGGATTCCCGGCGCTGGGATCATGCGTTTGCGCGCGCCGCGGGCGCCGCACCCTCCGATGGCAACGCCGTCCGATTGCTGCTCGACGCCGGAGAGAACTATCCCGCGTGGCTGGACGCGATTGGCGATGCGCAGCGCTACATCCTGTTCGAGAGTTATCTGATCCTCGACGACCCGCTGGGCCGCAAATTTACTGAGGCGCTCGCGGCAAAGGCGAGGGCGGGGCTGCGCGTGTGCGTGATCGTCGACTGGCTGGGCTCGCTCGGCGGCAGGACATTGTGGGAGCCGATGCGCCGTGCTGGCGTGGAACTGCGGGTATTCAATCCGCCGCGTTTCGACAGTCCGCTGGCGTGGCTTTCGCGAGACCATCGCAAATCCATCGTAGTGGATGGAGTCGTCGGATTCGTCAGTGGCCTCTGCGTGGACTCGGCATGGGAAGGCGACCACGCGAAGCGGCTCGAGCCCTGGCGTGACACGGGCGTTGAATTGCGGGGTCCCGCCGTCGCCGAGCTGGAAGCTGCATTTGCACAGATCTGGACAGTCTGCGCGGACGAATCGCTGAGCGCGTTGCCGACCGTGGCGGCGGATTCGGCACCGCCGGGCAACGTGCGCGTGCACGTCGTGGCCGGGATTCCCGGCGCCGCGAGCATCTATCGCCTCGACCTCCTGCTGGCGTCCGTCGCGCGCAGGACCCTTTGGCTGACCGATGCGTATTTCGTCGGGACGTCCGCCTATACGCAGGCACTACGCGCGGCGGCGACCGATGGCGTCGACGTGAGGTTGCTCGTTCCCGGTGCGTCGGACATTCCGGCGCTGTCGCCGTTGTCGCGCGCCGGTTATCGTCCATTGCTGGAGGCGGGCGTGCGCGTGTTCGAGTGGAACGGCACGATGCTGCACGCCAAGACGGCGGTGGCCGATGGCACGTGGGCACGCGTCGGATCAACCAACCTCAATTTTGCGAGCTGGATCTCCAATTTCGAACTCGACGTCGCCATCGAGGATGCGGCGTTCGCACAGGCGATGGCCACGCAATACGAGCGGGACATTCACCACGCCACGGAAATCCTGCTCACGACGCGCAATCGTGTCCGCCGAACCGAGCCTCGCGCGATGGCCGCGAAGGAAGCCGGGGAACAGTTGGCGAAGCGCGCTCCCTCCGGCAGCGCCGGACGCGCGGCGGCGGGTGCGGTCAGTGTGGGCAGCGCGCTGGGCGCGGCACTGACCAACCGGCGCACGCTGGGACCGGCCGAAGCGGGACTGCTCGGGACGATGGCAATGCTCGTCTTCGGTATCACGTTGGTCGCGATGCTTTGGCCGCGCGCGATCGCGTGGCCGCTTGCGGTGATCGGTGCGTGGCTCGCGATTTCCTGGCTGTCGAAGAGCCTGTCCCTGTGGCGTCGCGGGCGGCGCGGCCCGGAGACGGAAGCAGCGCCGTTGCCGCGCCCGCCGGGGCGGGGCGGGAGCGACGGCGAGCATGCCTGACCTGATATAATTGAAACTCAGCGCCCGTAGCTCAGATGGATAGAGTACCTGGCTACGAACCAGGGGGTCGTGGGTTCGAATCCTGCCGGGCGCGCCAATAATCAAGGACTTACGAGCCGCAAGTGGGCTCGTTTTTCCTGGTGCGGGACCTCTGCGGGACCTTTTATCCACAGACCCGACGCGCCCGAAATGGCGACGCGCAACACCGTGCGCGTTTCTTCCCGATTCAGAATTAGGTTCGCCTTGTCAAGTAGCCGGCCCACGTCGGCACTCGCGTAGTGCCCGGCCATCGAGTGGTTGGCATGTCCAAGCAGGACTTCGCGATCTTCCATCGATACGCCGACCGCACGTAACCGACAGGCAAACGTGTGACGCAGGTCATGAATGCGCGCCGGCCGAAGACCGGATTCGCGTCGCGCGCGCTGCCAAGCCGTGTTGTTCATCGTGGCGACCGGTCCGCCGCGGTACGGGAAGACCCAAATCGGGTCTTTTCCACGTTGCTCCCTGACGATCGACCAAGCCACGTCATTCAGGATCACAACGTGCGCGCGTTTCGACTTGAACGCTTCGGGCGGGATCACGAACACGCTTCGGCCCACTTCAGGCACGGCAACTTCCCACGTCCATTGGAGTCGGCACACATTGGATTCGCGCAGTCCGGTGTTTACGGCGAAGTGCACCATCTGGGCAAGACGGGATGGCAACTTCGCAAAGAGCCGGTCCTGCTCCTCCCAAGTGAGCGGGTAGGGCAGGCGCCGGGTTTCGGACAGCATCGTGATCAGCGGCGGCAGACCTTCCAGCCAGGGCCGACCGCAATCGTCGCGGTACACGCGTGCGGCGCGATTGAGAATCGTGCGCACAACCTCGAGACTGCGATTGATGGTCGTAGCTGTGACGCCGGCGGCGTGTCGGTCGGCAATGAACGATTGAAGAGTGCCGTCGTGGATTTGGCTTGCTTCGAGCTCTCCAATGTACGGGACGACCAAGCGCACGTGCCACGCGGTAACGTCCACCGATCTCTTATCCTGTGACCCGGCGAGGTAACGTGCGGCGCAGTCGGCAAACCGGGGACGAGCATTTGCCTTGCGCAGTAGTTCCGTCTCCACTCGTGTCACCTCAAGGCTCAGGCGCTGCTTCGCCTCCTCTTCGCTGACCAGCCCGAGGCGGGCATAGATCCGCTTGCCTCGGTGTTCCTTGTCAATGATCCGATGGCCCGTGCCGTTGACAGTGATCCCGGGGGTTGGGGTGCTCGGCATCGAAGTGCTCCTCTGTGGCTCGCCGTCTTCAGAGTTATCGCGGGGATCCCTCGTTCGCCACCTGTCGTTTGCGAAAGGTGACGATTCGCCAGACCGGGCTCCGCTTCATCTTGTCCGAATGTATCAAGTTTGATACAATGCCCCGGCCATGGATAAGCCAATCGACTGGCGCGGATCGTCGCGTGACGACCTGCGCGAGTTCCCCGAGGCGGCGCGGAGGGTGGCGGGCTACGAATTGCGGAAGCTGCAAAGGGGTGAAGCCCCGGACGACTGGCGGCCGTTCCCCGAAGTAGGGTCGGGCGTCAACGAGATTCGCATCGACTCCGCCGACGGATGGTTCCGAGTGATGTACGTGGCGAAATTCGAGGAAGCCATTTACGTGCTCCACAGCTTCCAGAAGAGCACCCGTAAGACCACTCGAAGCGACGTCGAGGTTGCCAAGGCACGCTATCGCGCGGTAATTGCAGAAAGGAAAACATCGAAATGAAGATTGATACCAAGTCCCGTCATCGGACGAAGGTCGGTGGCAATGTATTCATGGATCTCGGATTTCCACCGGAAGAGGCGAAGCGGCTGCTGGCCCACGCTGACGCGCAAATCGACGAGTCGATTCGGCTGAAGCGGCAGCTCATGGATGAGATTGCTGAATGGATGAAGGCGGCGAGCGTGACACAGGCCGCGGCCGCGGAAGTGCTTCACGTCACGCGGCCGCGGGTCTCCGACGTGGTCAATCACAAAGTCGAGAAGTTCACTATTGATGCGCTGGTCAGCATGCTGGGGCGCATTGGCAAACAGGTGCGTTTGGCTGTGCAGTAGTAGAGCAGCCGCAATGCTGCTCGCATGCGAGGCATTACGGTAGTTCGGCCGCGTATCCGGGGGCAAAATTCAGACGGCACGGTCGAATGATTGACAGAAGAACTGCCTCTTAGAGGGGCCGCCAAACGAACATTATCGAAGTTCCAATTCCACGTAATCAAGCCCCAAGTCCGCGAGGCAATCCGGGCCGCGGTTGCCCTAATCGAGTGGTGCCGCCGAGTCACTCAATTCCAGCACCTGGCGCATCCACCGTCGTGTCGGTCCATCGCCAGTCAGGATCGGCCTCAGCCGGAGGGAAACCCGTTCCTCCTGCCCGAGCATCCGCGCGCCTTCCTGGGCGTATCGGTAGGGGTCTCGAACATCCTGGCCGGTGAGGTCGTAGCCGTGACCTCCCGAGATCCAGTGCAGTGCCGCCAACGCCACCTCGGTCGCGAAGGCCGGCTCGCCATTGAGGTGGTCCCGGGCCGCGCGCGTCAACGTCTTCGGATCGCAGGGCGACCGCCAGACCAGCTTCATCGCCAAGTCGAATCGCTTGAGCGACTTCGCCGCGGCAAACCACTTGCCTTCGTCTCCCGGCGTAGACGCAATCAGGTCGCCGAGCAAGCGATTCGGCTCGATCTGCGGGTACTTCTTCGCCAGCGCACGGTACGTCGCCAATCGGGAGTTGGCCTGATTCGCGTCGATGGCGTGGTGCTCGTAGGCGTCGGCACGGCGGCCAGCCTGAAGAAGAGTTTCTTCAGCGAAGCGCGCCAGGGCCGCCTTTGGTGTGTTGATCCCCGCCCGCTCCTTCATGTAGGCGATGGCCTCGTCGATCTGCCCGCGTGCGGCGAAGACGCGGCCGCCCCAGATCAGGCAGGGCCAAATGGGGTGCCGGTCGACGGCGAGCAGGCCCATCAGCTCTTCATGTCGTCCCGCCTTGAACAACGCGCTGTAGCAGGGCACGGTGCCGGTGAACCACTGGAATCCACCGCGTCTGTCACCAACGAGCGCGCGGCGCACATGCGGCATCAATTCATCCGCCCAGTGCGACGCCAGTTCCGGTGTTGCGCACAGTTCGCCCCAGTGATCGCCCAGCGATTCGATATACGGCGGGTCATCCTCCTGAATTGTTTCGAAAAGGCGATCAAGCCACTTAGCGCGGGTCGCGACGGGTACCGGTGCCGCGCCAATGATGGGCACGACCGACGCGACCGCGGAGTAGGTGGCGCCGCCCAAGGCCCCGGATGAGCTATCCACGTCGCGCACGGCCGGCGAGACTTTCTCCAGAAAGATTACCGCGCCTTCGGCACCAAGTATGGGGTCACGGCGGGCGACTTCCAGGATTTCGGAGACCGCCTCGTCGATAGCCGTGATCGCTGCCTTCGAGCCTCGCCAACCAAAGGCCGAGCGACGCAGGCGGCTTCGGAATCGCCACGGTGATGAGCTTGTGGCTTTCGCGGACTTGGTCGTCAAGGTAGCTGTTGGTTGGAAGGCCGGCCGTTGGCGTCGGCGCGGCGTGGGTGAAGGAAGCTTGGTTTGCCTCCTGATCGGCCTTCAGTTCAAAGGATGAAGTGTACGGGAAGGGGGTGAACATCAACTCCACAGGGCGCTTGGTCTTCATGTCCCTGGGCTTGGCCTCACTTTGTGTTGCTGTCGGCGCAACGAAGCCGATGCCGTATCGGTATTAGGTCGACGCCAGTGTTGGTCATCGCGGTATCAAGATAGTGTCATAGTGGCGCCACGCCCAAGGTATTTCCGTCAGCATCCAACGGATTCCGCCGATCTTCAACGGACGGCGGCGTGAACCGGCCATAGAATCGGTTCATGTCGACTCCATCGCCACGGTCGCGAGCGGCTCGAGAGCGGGCGGCCAAGCGCTGGTACGTGTACCTAATTCTGTGCCGCAGCGGCACGATCTACACCGGGATGGCGCTTGACGTGGCGGCGCGGTACGCGCAGCACTTGGCCGGCACTGGGGCGCGCTACACGCGCGCGAATCCCCCGCGTCGACTGCTCGCCAAGTTCGCCTGCCCGAACCAGTCCGTGGCAGGCAGGCTGGAGGCGGCGATCAAGAACCTCGCAGCCATCGATAAGAAGAAACTGGTCGGCAAGACCAGCGCTGAGGTGCGGAAAGCGCTGCTCTATTGACCGACCGCGACTAGCGCATGCGAAACGCGGCATCTGAACGTCTGCAGTCAGGCAATTTAAACCGGTAGGCCGACGGGCAACTCGCGGCCATGAGCCGCCGGTCAGGGATGCCTTCCCAAAGCGGACGCTCAGTGGTGGTGTACTGGATCGCCTTCGCGTCGGTCGAATAGGGCGTGACGAAGCACCCAGGGCGACACTGAACTTGCCTTGAACAACGCCAACCGAGATCGCTGAGTGTGCCGGTGGTGTAGAAGTATCAGATGGCTGTCACATCGGTCGCGGCCGTATGTCTGGCAGGTAGCCGACCAGCCACCTCCCGGAGACAGCAAGTGCGCCCCTCCAACATTCCCAAATCCCGGCCCTACGCTGGATGTCGATGCTTGCCTCCTGGTCCTGGCTTGACATAAAGCAACCTTGGGCGGCGGTTTTCTTGCCAAGATCGTGGTTGCCACGGGACTGGGCGGGAGTTGTGTTGCCGACCCCCGCTAGCCATGTCGGATACCGGGCGCGAACGCTGGGGCCCCATGACCACGCGAACAATTGATCAATACCTGAAGGTCGACAAGTATCACGCGCCACAATGGCTCGGCAACCGAGCCACGAGGCTGTGGGTGGCGAATTCATAGTCAAGCGGCGATCGGCGTCTGGAACAGACCGCGGCAATGCTGCCGCCAAGCGTAGTGATCAAGCGCAGCAGGAGCGGGGGAGGATGCGCCGGCGCGTTGCGCTGGCGTGATGCCGGCGAGCGAGCGATGAACGCGATGCGCGTTGTAATAATCCGCGAATTCGTCCAGCTTTCGCGCCAGGTCGACCGCGTTCCAGAAGAACACGCGATCGAGGTACTCGCGCCGGATCGTGCCGATCAGCCGTTCGACGAACGGATGCGAAACCGGGGCGTACGGAACCGACTTGATCTCCTCGATCTCGAGGACGCGCAGGTTGGCGAGCCAGCGGTGGAAGCGAAACAGCGGGTCGTGATCGGTGCTGAGGTGTTTCGGTAGGGGCTGGCCAGCGATGGCGTGATTGAACATCCGACATACGGAGACGCCGTCGATGTATGCACGCTCGACGCCAAAACCGATGATGCGGCGGGTGAACACGTCCATGACCACCAGCACCCAGTGACTGCGCAGGAGGATCGATTCGCAGCGGAACAGGTCGACGCTCCAGAGGCTATCCTTCGCGTGCGCGATGAATGTCAGCCAGGAGGGGCCAGTCGGTTCCGGAGTCGCCTGGCCGGTAGTGCTTCGCGAGCACGCGGCGAACGACATCCTTGTCGATCTCGACGCCGAAGGCGTGAGCGATCTGCTGGGCGATGCGCACGCAGCCGAACCTGTGGATTGCGGCGCTTCAGCTCGACGATCGCCGCGATGAGTTCTGCCGACGGACCTTTGGGGCCGGGTTTGCGGCGACGGTGGCGAGGAGGAAAAGAGCAGGCGATACTTCCGATCGACCAACGCCTTGTGGAACTTGAGCAGCGTTGCCGGCTTGACGAGCGCGCCAAGCTTCGGCAATCCGGTGCGGGCTCACGAACAGCGTGGTCAGTCCGAGCACGACGCGATCGAGCGTAGGTGAGATTCGGCGCGCGTTGTCGGGAGCGATTACTGATCAGCAGCTGATGCTTGAGCAGCAGCGACTCTGCGGCGACGGCGCGTACGCCACCGGGGCGGAGGAGCTTCGCGAAGGTGACCAGCAGGTGGATGGCGAGGATGAGGAGATCGCGCATGGGGCGAACCGTACCATGACCGCCAGCGCGCGCAAGACTGCACCGCACGGGCGGATTCCCTCATACTACGAATTCGCCACCCACACGTTCACAATGAGGGCACGCGCCGCTATTGCGCGCGTCCCTCTCATTCTGCGGTTAGGTTGCGGGCTTGATGGACCCACAAGATGATTTGTCAGCGAACCGTTCGCCTTTCAGTGATCATCCTTATCGTCATCTTGCTCGTCCTGACAACAGTCGTCGGCTCCCCCCTCGCGACAACATTCCGTATGGCACTTATTGCAACAGCCCTTCCGGCAATCATCGCAGCACTGCTTGCAGCCGCACTCGTTCCAGATGGTGTAAGCCATCACGTCCAAAGTTTTGACTGGAGTAATCGGGTCGTCGCTGGTAATGACCAGCTCACAACATATCGGACATTTTTCCATAGCTTTGTATCGAATGACAACGCCCAGACACGAACCGGCGTGCAGCGTCGCGGGGAAGGGATTGTTGATCAACTTCCAATGACGGTTCTTGCGCTTGAATGCAACGCTCGTCACGTGCAGGTCGCAATCGCCTACGTTACAGACGGAGAGGGTGCGCTCCGCGCGGCAGCAGGCCTTCACTCCGCCGAAGCATAGCGACCCGGTGACGGCTAGCTTGCCAGAGGGGGCAGCGCCGAAGATGGCCACGGTTCGCGGACCGACCGGATCATTACTAGTCACAGTAATCGTCGCTGACTTGGGACCGAAACTGGTCGGTTGGAAACGAATCGGCACCTGCAGAGAGACGCCGGCTTCCACAGCTAATGGGTAGGACAAAACGTTGGGGACGAGAAACTCGGCCGAAGAGGAAGTAATGTCGGTTATTGTGAGAGTGCAATGCCCGCTGTTGCTCAAGCACAGCATCTCGTCCACATGAGATCCGATGCAGGCGTTACCAAAGTTGCCTGCGTCGGCGATGATCACCGCCAGCCTTGGCGGTTTTGCAGCGCCTGACACCGCCACCGTTTTAGCCCCGTCCGGATCATCGCTGGTTACCGTGATCGTTGCTGACTTTGAACCGAGACTAGCCGGCTGAAATCGGATCGGCACCAACATGGAGGTTCCAGCTTCAATGGTGAGTGGGTATGACAAGACGCTGGGAACGAGAAACTCTCCGGAAGATGAGGTAATGTTGCTTACGGTGAGCACGCTGTAGCCGCTGTTGCTCAAGCACAGCACCATATCCTTGATGGATCCCAGGCATACGGTGCCGAAATCACCGGCATCGGCGATCACCGTAGCCAGCCTCGGCGGGAATTTCACCTTGCGCAGAGCAATATTGTTGTCGTTCGGCACCAGACGCCAATCCTCGACCACTTCGCCAGTGGTGAAGTTGTCGGCGTTGCTGGGATCTTCAGTGGCCGAAACGATCATCAGCATGCCGTCTTCACCCAAGGCATTCTTGACCGGTATCCACTCGAATGGTCCAATCGTCCTCTCTTCTGAGTTGTTGGGCTGGAGTGTCCCCGCAGGCAATTCCGGCGTCGTCATGGGCTGTAAATCGTTGGGCCAGACAAGGCCAGCCAGCGGTTTACAATGGAAACCCCTCACACTGACGTTGGTTGCGACCGATGTGCCTCGATTCTTGATCTTCACATAGGCGTAGTTAATGGCCCCTAGCGCGGGTTCTTCGTGCGTAGTGCCGCCAGGCGAGCGACGGTTCCAAATCGTCGCGGTCGCATAAAAATCCGCGAGATAGGTGTATTCGCCGGCACGGCCATCGTCGATATAGACGTCGACGATAGGCCGGGCCCCGTTGTTGAGGTTCTGTTTCTCGAACGACCAGGTGAACACTTTGCCGTAAGCGCCGCCGAAAACACCCGCCGACGTCCAGTTGCCGGCATCTGCCGTTAGCAGCGCATCAAGGAATTGCGCGGGCGTGTTTGGATTGCTCATCGGGGTGAGCGTCCCCACTGCGCGCAGCATCAGGTACGCCATGCAGCGCGCGGCGAAGTCGCGTCGGGTGAGGCTGGTCGAATCTCCGCCGATCGACCGGTAGACGCGAAACATCGTCGTCGAGAGGATCTGCTCGCTCGAGTAGCCGCGGTCATCGTTTATGCCACCCCAGCCCCAGCCGGCTGCAACGCTGCGATCATGACGCCGACCAATGAAATTGACCCACGGAAACGACTCAAAGCGATCAGGGGCCTGGCTGGTTGGATCGTTTAGGATTACGGCGAAGCTATCGCCAGCGCTGTGCGAAAAACCAAAGTTTGGGGTGGCGCCGCAATGATCGTAGATGATCCCATGCCCCCCTAACTCGTGAAGTACGACCCGCCAGTCGGCGGCGATACCCATGGGATTGGTCGTATCGGCCAAGTCTGCAAGCTCAAAGTCGACGTTAGCGATGCCATCGCCATCGCCGGAACAGGAAGCATTTCTCTCAATCCCATCCGCCGAACCAAAACGTCCACGATGATCAACGGGGACGGGAAAGGTTGTGCCATCGAAGTAGCTGCTAATAGTGAACCCAAGTTCTTCGACTAGCCGGAAAAATTGGTTACAGTGATAATAAGCGTTGACGGCAGCAAAGTCGTTGGTGCGTGAGCCATAGTTGAAGTTGGTGCCAGGCGCTGCAGTGGGAGGCGCAGCGGTTGCCAACTCGAAATCGGAGATTTGCACAAAACTCCCCGTCAGGGCTTGATTGGCGCCGGGAGCGTCTAAGTTCAGCAATGTCCTGCTGCTTCGTACTGGGTCAAGCGTCGCGGCATTCGCAGCCGGTGAATTCGCGTTGTTGCCCGTCGAAGTGATCGGATCCTGAGGGAATACCAGCCCATCTACCGCTGAGGTTAACGCCCGCAAATTAAGGATCGCGTCGGTCTCCGCTTCGACAATCATGCGCCAGTTCACTGATTGGCCTTCGGAGGTTAGCCTCACAATGAGCTCAGCCACGAGGTACCAGTGCCCCGCTTGGATCGATTTGGGCACGGGCTGCAGTGGCAACGTCGGGGGCGGGGCAGAGAGTGGTCGATCAATTGGTTGGGCCACGCCCTGTTCGGGCACGTATGTGCTGGGCGTTGGCTCCGGGTGGTCTTCGGTGCGCTTGCCGGGATCGTAGCGGTAAATGAAGAAGCGTCCGCGGATCAGCCGTGGCGTGATCTGCCGGTCGTCGGGCCCTTTCGAGGTTTTGGGAGGCTGACCGAGGATGTCTGAGAGCAGATTGGAGCTGGCCGCGTCGGACGCCTTAGGCTGCTTGGCTGTAGGTTGCGAAGGGAGGCCATCGGCTTTTTCGCCCGTCGCAAACAGCCGGCGATAACGCTCTATGGCTTGAGGCGACGGCATCTTTGCATCCATGCCATGTTCGCTGGTGTTAGTCGCTGCGACGACGCGCGCGGGGGGCTGTTTGACCGTGACGGTGATGCCTGCTGCCCAGACAGGAGTGTTGAGCCACGTTTGGTAGTAGGCGTAGGTAGCCGAGTCGAACATTGACTTCTCTTCGCTGAAACGGTACTCGACGTCCTGGGGCTGAGGATCGAGGTACGACACCGGCTGATCGAGGCTGCGAAGCGCGTCCGAGGCGATGTTGAGTCTCTCTGCGATGCTGCGGACGTATGCTGTAGCGGCCTCGCGACCGCGGAGATGCTCAACCTCGCGGTATTTGTCGAGGTGTTTGATCCCGCGCACCTGGTCGGAATCGTCGAGTGTGACAGTGGCTTTAAGGCTTGGATCATAGATTGTTCGCATGATTTATTTCCTTCGGGTTGAACCGAACCGGCTTTTCCGGAGTACTCCGGTTTGAATCAAGTTGCCATCGGCAGCTGACTCGTTAAGTGAGGGTACGACGCCTCACGTTCCGCCGGCGGGATGTTGCCGATCGGCTCGAGCAGCCGACGATGATTGAACCAGTCGACCCATTCGGGCGTCGCGTATTCCACCGCCTCGAGATTGCGCCATGGCCCGCGTTGGTGCGTCGGTGGATCACTTCGGTCTTGTAGATCCCGATGCTCGTCGCCGACGCTGCCTACCGAGGGCTCGGCACCCGCTTCGACGCGCCGTTCGGAATAGCGGATCGACAGCACGCGGTCAAGACGAGGGCGCGAATCACTGGCGCGAGCAAAACCGGCGATCTAAAACTCGAATCGCACGTTTGATAACTAGTTTGACCCGCGTAGAAGGCCCTGAGCATTCCGCCTGTAACGGGCGCTCCGGACACCCTTCTTAGCATCTCTCGTGAATGGCGCATCATGTCTCCCTTTCCGTTCTTGCCTGCGCTGGTGACGGCGAATTGTGCGGCAGTACGAGAACGCAGGGAGCCGCTAGCCTCATAACCATTAAACAAGTCCAAGGGAAGCTATTGAAGAACGGCTCGCGTAGCAATTCGGATGTGCGCTTTTTGATAGGATGATCACAGGACGACGCCGTTGTCAAGTACCTTGGATAAGTCACCAAATCTTTTCCGCTTTAGCTTGTGTGGGCGTATGGGTCCAAATCTCGTCCGAGTGTGTGACCTTCTATCGGAATTTCGGGTACGAACCGGCGACCCTTACGCCTGTGGTCCGCAATAATTCGCGCCGCGCGTACGTTGGTATCCGGCGTCAGCAAACGCGGGCCGACTCTGGCATCATGAGCACATGTTGTCGCTGGTGCGAGCGTACCTGCGAAAGCAGCGCCGGAAACGCCCCACAGAGACGCGACAACGCGAATGTGGGTGTTCATGTGTGGCCTAACTTTGCGGCTAACCGGCGCGCAAAAGGAGGCGAAGCCGACAGTAGCGTGTCCAGTTGAGCCGCGGGTTAGGCGGCGCTGATGCACTGAAGCAATTCGCCGCTTGCCTTGACGATCCTTTCTCGATCCGCTTCTCGGCAGTCGAAATAATTTCGGTATTTCATATATGTTGGCAATGGAGCGGTATACAAATAAACCGGGAACAGGATGTCCGCTTTGCTGTCACGACTCCTTGCCCACGCGATATTAAATTCCTCTTTGCAAACCTTTGAGTTGAGATACGATGGAGAAAGCATCGCAACGACCTTTCGGCAGCGATCGATCGACTCGAAAATCTCCGGCTGCCAGGCCTTGCCAATCGAGATACTCTTCCGATCTATGAAGAGTCTGATGTCCGGCGATCGTCGTGTGAGGTCTTCTTCAAGCGCGATCCGTGCGAATGGCAATGGTTTCACGGTGGCTCGATTTTGCCATTACCCGTTCGCCTCGAAAACCCACGACTGTCGCAGCGGCCTGGGGTTCTCGTTACTTGGCGAGGCGGCGATCGAGGCTCAGCGGGCCGGCGCCGTTCGCGACCAGCAACAGGAAGCCACCAGCGATCGAGACGTTCTTGAGGAACATGATCATCTCGATCTGGTCGGCGAAGTTGGTGTGGAAAATCAGCGCGGTCAACAGAGTGTAGCCGGCGAGCAGTAAGGCGGTGAACCGGGTCTGCCAGCCGAGGATGATGGCAAGCGCGCCAAGGACTTCAGTGGCGATGACGACGGGAAGCAGGACGCCTGTGGTCCGCAATAATTCGCGCCGCGGCTGCTTCGGTGTCCAACGCCTGCAGCCGCGGGCTGACTCTGGCATGATGAGCGCATGCTGCAGCTGGCGCGAGCGATCGTCGGAGTAGCCTGGGACGTCCTGAGGCTGGTCGTCTCGTTCTTGCGCTCGTCCAGCGCGATCCGCGCTGAGAATCTGGTTCTTCGCAAACAGCTCGCCAGTTATATCGAGCGTGGTATCAAACCCCGACGCGTTGATCACGCGACGCGCGTCAGCCTCGCACTGTTCACCAGACTGTTCGATTGGCGCGATACGGTAGTCATCGTACGGCCGGCGACCATCGTTCGCTGGCACCGAATGGGCTGGCGGATCTTCTGGCGCTGGAAGTGCAGGGCGGGCCGACCACCGATTCCGCCAGAACTGCGCAGCCTGATTCGCCGGATGGCCGCGGAGAATCCGTTATGGGGCGAGGAGCGAATTGCCAACGAGCTGTTGGTCAAGCTCGGGATCCGGGTCTCGCCGCGAACGGTCGGCAAGTACATGCCGAAGCGGCCGCCGGGGCAGCCCCGTGGCGATCAGCGCTGGTCCACGTTCCTGAAGAACCACGCCAAGGCGATTCTCGCCTGTGACTTCTTCGTTGCGGTCACTGCGACGTTTCGGATGCTGTACGTGTTTGTTGTCATCGAGCACGGCACGCGTCGACTGGCCCACGTCAATGTGACAGCGAACCCGAGCGCGGACTGGACGTTGCAGCAATTGCGCGCGGTCGTCGGGGAGGAAGGCGCGCATCAGTACCTTATCCATGACCGAGACAAGATCTTCGCCAAGCATCTTGATGAGTCGATCAGCGGCGTTGGGTGTGGAAGTGCTGCGATCACCAGTAGCGAGTCCGAAGGCGAACTCAATTTGTGAACGCGTGATCGGGACAATTCGAAGAGAATGTCTCGACTGGATGATTCCGCTGTCCGAGGCAGCATCTGCGATCAATTCTGAAATCGTGGGTCGAACATTACAACCGCGGCAGACCGCATAGCAGCCTGGGTCCTGGAGTCCCGGATCCGCCACGAGGAGCTGCGGTAGTCCAGAAGTCCGAATCCCGACATCGATTGGCGGCGGGTGCGCTCGTCCTCGCGAAATCGATCTTGGGAGGCTTGCATCACGAGTATTCCATTGCGACGCTGAGCGCGAGCGCGTGATCGAACGATAAGGGCAGCGTGGAAACAAAGACGACGCGATCATTTGCGGAGCACAGACCCAAAGCCCCGCAAAGCCGGGTACAGCAGAAGACCGGCGGTTACCGGCGCGTCGAAGTATTTCTGGCGGTGAATGCGGCAATCGCATTGCGGCAGTTGATGCGCGATGGGAGTTCGGCCAGGGACGTCATAGAGGCATTGTTGCTGGCTGAAAGACAGCGACGGAAGGAACATGCCGGGCCGAGTGTCGGTCTTTAGGTATCGTCCAACACGCTATCCTCGGCCGAAAACGACGTCGATCTACGCTTTGCGTCAGGAATCAACGCATTTGCAGCGCCGCACGTCGATACGGCATGTCGGCAGAATGTACGTTCGCCATGGCTATGCTTCGGAAAGGGTTCCTCATGCCGAAGTCGGTTGACCGCAATCCGGAATCGGCTCCGGGTGACCGGTACATCGATACCCATTGCATCGACTGCGCAGCCTCGCGCGAGATCGCACCCGGATTGGTGATCCGCCCCCATGGAAAATCAGTTCAGCAGCTAAAACCCGGTGGCAGAATGGTGATTCCGGCCGGCCTGCCCGAGGCAGAACTGACCCCAAACAGCGGGACGGCAAGCTGACGATAACCGAGATTCTGCCGGTGCGCTTCTCCACGCTCGAGGAAGGCGAATCCAGCGGGTCAGGCGATTCCTGATTCAATCTGTTCACGCGCGCATGACGCAACGAAACGACCGCAAAGTTCGATCAATCGTGGAAAGGAGGCTTCACTACGGATGAAATCGTCGCCGATGTTTTTACCTGGGCGTGGTTCTCCGAACCCCACGGGTACGATTTCAACGGCCATCTGGTTCGTCGCATGGAAGGAAACCTTTGCATTGATCCGGTACAACCCAGCGATGCGTGCCTTGCCGAAATAGAGCGGATGGGCGCCGTGAAAATTCTGCTCACGAATCGCAACCACTCACGGGCCGCCAATCTGGTGCGGGCCCGCACTGGCGCCAGGACGCTCATTCACCCGGATGACGCCGCGCATGCTCGCAGCCAGGGAGCTGAAATCGATGGGCCGTTGAACGTCGGCGAGACCGTGGGTCCATTCACGATCGTTGCCGTCCCTGGAAAATCACCCGGAGAAATCGCGCTGCACTGGCCGGCGAGGAAGCTCTTGATCGTGGGCGACGCGGTGATCGGCAATCCAAGCGGGCATTGCGGCCTGCTGCGGGAGAAGGTGATGGACGATCCCGCGCGCCTCAAGCGAAGCGTGCGCACCCTGCTTAACCTGGAATTTGACGTCCTACTGTGTGGCGACGGGGCGTCGATTCTCCACGACGCAAACAAGCGGCTCAAGGAACTCGTGGACACATTTTCAAGTCAGTGAAATCCGGCCTCGCGCGCGAGGAGCGAGGCTCGAATGTAAACCGCTGGAAAGCCCCTGACGATGGCGGGGTGAAAACACCTGTAAAGAGGCGTCTAACGCGGCGCAAGTGCCCGCGTGCGCGCGGTTTGATGTGCGCCGCACTGATGTGGATTATGATTTTGCGATTCGGGTCGCGGCGCGCCAGCCTTTCTCGAGCCAACGCAACGAAGGATTACTGCCATGGCAGAACTGGACAGTAAAACGCCTCACCCTACGGAAATCAAGTTGCACCAGAAGTCGCGGATGCTGGAAGTCTCGTTTGCCGACGGCAACACGTTCCGACTTCCTTGCGAATTTCTGCGGGTTTACTCGCCGTCTGCGGAGGTGCGCGGTCATGGGCCGGGCCAGGAGATCCTGCAGGTCGGCAAGAGGGACGTTGAGATCACGCACATCGAGCCGGTCGGCACCTACGCGATCCTACCCACCTTCTCCGACGGCCACAGTACGGGCATATATTCGTGGGATCTTCTCTACGACTACGGACTCCGCCAGGAAGAAATGTGGCGGCAGTACCTCAAGCGCATGGAGGGAGCGGGAGCGAGCCGTGAGCCCGCGTGTGGCCCGGTTGAGCAACGCCCAAAATCGAAGTAATCACTTGGCATCAGGCGTAAGGATGGACGAACCTCGATCCCAAGCTCTCGTGCCGCAGTATGCTTGACGCACCCGAAAGTGCTCCCGCAACGCTCGCCAGCGTACCCTTGGAGACCGTGGGGCGCGCGCAAGGAGATGCGCCGTTCAAGGCGGTGCTCATCAATCCCTACGAACTGGGGCGCCAGCCGTTCGCGCTCGCAGAGCCCACCGCATGGCTGAAAAAGGCCGGCTTCGAGGTGGCGTGCATCGACCTTTCGCTGCAAACGCTTGATCCCGGCACTCTCGCCGGCGCCGGCGTAGTGGCGGTCTACGTCGGCATGCACACCGCCACGCGCATCGCAATCGAAGCGATCCCGCGCATCAAAGCGCTCGCTCCCGCGGCTCACCTGTGCGTTTACGGTCTGTACGCGCCAATGAATGAAACGCTGCTGAGACAACTTGGCGTTGGGACTGTTCTCGGCGGCGAATTCGAACCGAGGTTGTTGAGCCTCGCCGAGCGCCTGCGAAGCGATCGCCGCGCAGAGGTCCAGAGCGAGCCGGTCATCAGTCTGGCCAGGATCGAGTTTCTCACGCCCGATCGAACCGGGCTTCCGCCCCTTGGCCGGTACGCCCATCTGCAAATGCCGGACGGGAGCGCCAAGGTCGTGGGCTTTGCCGAGGGCAGCCGGGGTTGCAAGCATTGGTGCCGCCACTGTCCGGTGGTCCCCGTGTACCAGGGAAGATTTCGCGTCGTGCAGGTGCCCGTCGTGCTTGCCGACATCCGCAGCCAGGTGGCAATGGGCGCAGAACACATCTCCTTTGGTGACCCCGATTTTCTCAATGGTCCGACCCATGCACTGAAGCTCGCGCGGGCGCTGCACGCGGAATTTCCAGACCTCAGCTTCGATGCCACGATCAAAGTGCAGCATCTCGTCGAACATGCCATTCTGTTGCCAGAACTGAAGCGCTGCGGATGCCTGTATGTCACGTCTGCCGTCGAAGCGGTGGACGACCGAATATTGGAATACCTCGACAAGAATCATTCCGCCGAGGATTTCGGCCTTGTGGTGGCCTTGCTGCGCCAAGCGGACATCGCTTTCGCGCCGACGTTCGTCGCTTTTACGCCCTGGACCACGGTCGGGGGCTACGTCGACCTATTGCGCCGCCTCATCGAGTTGGAGCTGGTCGAAAGCGTGCCGCCGATCCAGCTTTGCATTCGCCTTCTGGTTCCGGAGGGATCGTACTTGCTGAAACTGGCGGGCTTCCGCGACCTGATCGGGGACTTCGATGCGAGGATTCTGGGTTACCCCTGGCGACACCGAGATACCCGCGTCGATGCGCTGCAGCAGCAAGTTCAGGCGTTTGTCGCAAGAGCCGAGGAAGAGAGGCTTTCGCGCCGCCGGGTATTCGAGCGAATCTGGGCGATGGCTCACCAATCCCTCGGCAGGATCGCTCCGCCGCTCGACCACCTGAACCTCGGCTCGTCCACGCCGCACCTTTCGGAGCCTTGGTACTGCTGTGCAGAACCCACGGCGCAGCAGTTGCATGGCTTTTAGACCGCAAGTGAGCGGGCTGGATCGCCAAGCGAAACGGCAAAACACCGTCTGCGCGCCCGCTCGCGCGGTCCGCAGCGTCTGACGTGGATAATGAAGCGCGTATTGCTCTTCCTTCCCACCACCTCATACCGCAATGAGGCGTTCATTGCGGCGGGAAAGAAGCTGGGCGTCGAGATGATCACCGCGGCCGACTACTGCCACCGGCTCGCCCCGGGGTGGGGACTCGATCCGATCATGGCAGTACATTTCGACAGGCCCGGCGAGGCGATTGAAGTCGTATTGCGTTCGCTCAAGCACAAGCCCGACGCCGTGCTGGCGGTCGACGACCCGGGGCTGGAGCTTGCCGCACTGCTTAGTGAACGACTAGGCCTTGTGGCCAATTCGACTGAGGCCGTGCGCCGGGTGCGCGACAAGCTTTCGTTCAGGCAGATGCAAAGAGAGGGCGGATTACTGTGCCCCGATTTTCGGCATCTGCCGAGCGACGCCGATCCGGGCGAATTGCTTTCGCGACTGAAGTGGCCTGTCGTAGTCAAGGCAAGAAGGCTCTCGGGAAGCCGCGGCGTGATCCGGGCCGACAACGCTCAGGCATTCCTGCAGGCGGTGAGCTGGGTAAGAGGCATCCAGAATAAAGCGGACCGCGACGCGGCCGACCTGGGTCTCGTCGTCGAGGATTTCATTCCGGGCCGGGAATATGCGCTGGAGAGCATCCTCGATCATGGGAACCTTAACACCTTGGCGTGGTTCGACAAGCCTGATCCCTTGGATGGGCCGTATTTCGAGGAGACCATTTACGTCATGCCTTCCCGCCTGCCTTGCCAGACCCAGGAGGAAATACGGCACGCGGTTCAGAGCGCGTGCAGTCTGGCCGGATTGGTCACCGGGCCAGTACACGCTGAAATGCGAGTCAACGCCGAAGGCATCTGGCTGCTGGAGGTGGCGGCCCGCTCAATAGGGGGCCTGTGCGGCACCGCCCTCAACCACGTACTGGGCATCACCCTTGAGGAACTGATCCTGCGCCACGCACTGAATGAACCCGTGGCGTTGAGTTCATCCAAGGAAGGTGCCGGCGTGATGATGATTCCCATCCCCCGGCGCGGGATCTACCGAGGCGTACGTAACCTGGGAAGCGCGTTGGAGGTGCCTGGCATCACCGGGATCAGGATCACGGCCCAGGTCGGCCAAATCATCGCTCCGCCTCCGGACGGAGCGAGTTACCTAGGATTCATCTTCTCCCAATGCGCGAACCCCGCCGAAGCCGAGATGGCGCTGAGGTTGGCGCACGCCACACTGTTGTTCGACATTCAACCGGAATACAAAGTGCAAGAGTCGATTTCGGCACCCTAGCTCTGTTTCTAGCGCCTGGTCAAAAGCGCGTGAACCCCGGACCGCGTAGGCATACGCTGTTCAGCAGAACGTTGCAGGCGGTCGGACTCGCCGTAGTGCCGATCATTTACTGGATGGAGGCACGTATCCCGCCGCCACCTCGGCGCCGCTGCCGAAAAAATGATTGTCCATCTGCTCCGCCAGGTATTTGCGCGCTTTGGCATCGGCTAGATTGAGGCGATTCTCATTCACCAGCATTTTTTGGTGTTCCAGCCATTGCCGCCAGGCTTCTTTGGACACGTTGTCAAATATTTTCTTTCCGAGTTCCCCGGGATAGGGGGGGAAATCCAAGCCTTCGGCTTCCCGCCCGAGTTTGATGCACTTCACCGTTCTTGGCATTTTCACGCCCTTCAAAAATGGGCATCTTACTGCGCCAATCGCGCGCGGTGGCCAGCTATCGCGCAAGCAGCCTAGCGTGTAACCGCGTGCGATGGGAGCCCCGAGTCGCTTTCCGCATCGTTAAGGCCATAGTAGCAATAACCACGCGTGCGTAAGTCGTTTCCAACCAGTACGCCGACAAAACACTGCATGCGTCGTGGCTTCTGGTTTCACTCTTGTGGACAGCGAATCCTCTGGAAACGGTCAGTGGTTTCGAAGCGGGCGCCTGCCTCGTCATACCAATAGAGCTTGGTGGGGTCTTCCTCGCGCGTAATTTTGTGGGTGCCATTGCAAAAAGGCTGGGTGCTCGATTACCCGCACCCGCAAATGTGTTTAGTCTGACCGCCGATGGTCACGGGGTATGGGCTGCCTCGCGTTCTATTTACGATTCTTGCCATGCTGCCTCCGTCAAAACGTCAAGAGATAGGAAAGTCCTCCCACTACTCAGGCTGGCGTAGTAAACACCGTCAATACCCCGGTGTAGCCATAGAGGTGATGCCTAGCGATCTCGCCGCCGGCGAAAAAGCCGACCAGCGGCACGTCGCCCAGGGCATTCCGCACCACCTGCAACTCGGCATGCCGCGCGCCGAAGTGCGGGCCGCCGCGTCCTGAGCAACTGACATATACCGCGCCCGCCATCTGCCGCGCCGCGCCGCTCTCCAGTTCCGCGCGGATTTCGGTCGCGATGCGCACCAGATCGAGTTGTGCGGCTTCCGCGTTCCGCGTGCAAAAGGCCAAACGCATGTCGGGCTCGATCTGCTCGGCGATCGCCAGGACCTGGTGCTGCCGGTCCACGCCCACCAGGTGCCGCACGATAGTATCCGCGCCGAACTGTCCGGGCCGCGTCGGCGCGTCCTCGGCTGTGGTGGTCAAGCCCACCAGCGTCGCGGCCAGCGCCTGCGACAACTCGTGATCCGGCAGGTCCCGGTCGAGCCCCAGATCTTGCAACACGCAATCGAGCGCGGGCTTGCCGTCCAGGCTGACCACGAAATTGCGCTCGGCTTTGGTTATATTGCGCGACGGTCCGATCGGCTGGCAGCCCTGGGTCACGCGCGAGATCAGGCCGACTTCCGGGCCGAAAGCCACCCCGGACAAGCCGCCAGTGAATACGCCGTCCGCCATGTGTACCGTACGGTTGCGCGCCGACGACAGCCCGCCGAACAGATAACCCGTGGCCGTGCGCGCGCTCAGCTCGTGGATCAACTCCTGCAGGTCGGGCGTGCTACCTTCGGCATGGACCAGCGCGGCATGGGCCATGAACCCGGACGATGCGGCAGGCAACGGCTGCAAACCCGAGAACAGCCGGAACGATTCGCGCGGTAGCGGCGCGACCATCAGCACCAGGGCCGGCTCGTCGATGTATTCGACGCCGCTGGCGGCCACGCCCACCCCGACCGTGCCGACCCAAGCCACGCCGGGGAAGCGCAGGCGCAGCTCATCGAGGACCGCCTCGGCTGCCGGCGCGTAATAATCGCTCAGATAACACCAGCCCAGCGTGAACGGGGCGGCATCACCCTGCTGTGCGGCGCGCGCGGCAATTTGCGTTTGCAGTTGCCGCTGGGCATCGGCCAGGGCCACACGCCAATCGCCGTGGGCGGCATGACCCTGGACAAATGAAGCGAGAGACATATCGGTACCCTGCCCCAAACGGAAAGCAAAGTCGACACCGGCCGGCAGAACGTTGCTAGACGACCTACCTGTGCGTGGCGAATGGTTGATTCGCGCCCGCGCAGTCCGTGGGCCAAAGCAAGTCATCATCCGGCACCGCCTCCCCTCCGGGCTGGATTTATACTGTGGCGCGTTGCGGACATCGCGCGCACGCGCCCGACTCCGAGGACGTACCATGGTCGCCGAGAATGAATTCTGGATCGAAGCCCCGGAGGTCGTGCGGCTGTTCCCCACCTTCGTGTGGAAGTGCCGATTGCGGCCCGAGGTACATCGGCCGATCAACGCGGCAATCCTCAATCGATTGGACGAGATGCGGCGCGGCCTCCCGCCGCTCGCTCGCGGCGAAGCGTGGCAGTCGGGTCACGGTCTGCACAAACAGGAAGAACTTCGCGGCCTGGTGTCTTGCATCGATGCGGGCGTGGATACCGCGCTTGCCTTCTTGCGCGTCGGTCACCCGCAGGTCTTGATTACCGGTTGCTGGGCCAATGTCAACGCACCGGGCGCCGCGCATAGGATGCACGCCCATCCGAACAATTTTCTCAGCGGCGTCTATTACGTCCAGGTGCAGGACGGGGCTGATACCATCAATTTCCATGACCCGAGAGCGCAGACGACGATCATCCGGCCAACGGTCACCGAGCTCACCGCCTACAACACCGATCAGGTGGTGATCGCGGTCAGCCCAGGAACACTAATCGTTTTCCCTGCTTGGTTGCCGCACTCGGTGGATGCCAACCAGAGCGAGCTCATGAGAATTAGCATCAGCTTCAATGTCATGTTCGCGGCGTTTGCCCAAACCATGGGACAGCCCCTGTGGGGCGAGCAGTGAAACGCGCACTCCGGTTGTAAATGACGGGACACGCCGTCGTCTTCGCAGCGCGCCGTTTCACGGTTGAAACGCGTACGGCGGTAATGTGGAGAGCCGGGCATCGTCGATCGCGCCTCCCACGGTGAAGTGATACAGGCTCTGCCAGGAATAGTCGTTGATTCCAAGCAGCGCGTGCATTTCGTCATCGAAGAAACAACCGATCCCGGTGGAGCGCACGCCGGCGGCCTCGGCTTCAAGATAGAGAACCTGCCCGAGCATGCCGCACTCCCAGAAGAGATGGCGGTAGAGCCATGGTTCATGCAAAGCAGCTTCGAACTTCGCCAGCATCCCCAGCGCAAAACACGAGTCTGCGCCGATATCCTGGTGGCAGCAGATCAACTTTGCTACGTCGCGCAAATCATAAGCCAACAATAGATACAGTGGCAGATGGTCCGGTCCGGTCTTCTGCCAGATCCATTCGGGGCGCATCGATTGCCTGAGGCCCGAGAGGGTGGCCGGATCTCGAAGGAACATGTACAGACCCGGCTCCAGGCCATCCACGCGGTGCAGCATCAACGCAGGATGCACGAAAACGGCATCCTGCAACGCATTCCAGGGCGGCGCATCGCGGCGCATCATGAGGCACTCGAGCATGGCGAAGAACGCCACGGCAGGGATACGGGTGGTGCCGTCGAAATCCACGGCGCTGCGACGTTGTCGCGCGATCTCGGCAAAGGTCAGATCAAGGGCGGGAGGGGCAGGGCGCGGAAGCGCAACCGGTGCCGGTGCGGAGCACCCCTGCGTGAGAGACTTGTGCGTGATGCGATGAATCGAGTCGATGTCCGGCCATGGCACATGCTCTTGGCTCAATCGGTTAGCATGCCCGTGCCAACTGGCCTTGCTTAGAGGGTCCAGCAGGCGCACGAGATCGGGGCGTGCATCGGGATCACCGACCCACAGCAGCGCATCCGGCGCTTCTCTTTCGGCTGACTCGAAATCCCCACTGCGGTCGAGTCCCAGCAAGTTCGCCACGACGTCGTCCGCGGCGGACAAGACCAATCGGGTCTGCCAGCCGAGCGCCGCCGCGGCGTAGCTCACCGCGGCGATGGCGTGCCCGCAATCATGCTGGCAGTATCGCCACGCGCGCATGCCGTATTTCCACGCTTCGCGCCAGTGAATCGAGCTGATGCCGATCAGAACTCCGTTGCCGGAAAACGCTGCAGTCCAGTGCGGATCATCGACTGCGGCGCGTTGCTCGAGTACATGGTCCCGGCTCAGGTAGTGAAAGACCCCGGCGGACAGGCCGGGAAGACGCGGGCATAGCAGATAGCCCTCGGTTGGATGCAGATTGCCGCTGGAAGGGTTGCAACGCAGTGCCCACCTTTTGGCGCCGTAGGATTTCCACGCCGACAGCCCGAGCGAGAGCTCGAACAAAACGGCCAGCTGATCGAGGTCGAATCGGCGCGCGGGCAGCAAGTTGCCTTGGCGCAACTCGTTGTAGCGTGTCTCCAGGGAGTCCGCCGCCAGACGCAGCTTGAGCTGCGCCGCGCCGTGAAACTCCCGGAACGGGTCCGGCTGGTTTGCCCAGTCGAGCCCGGTTGGGCCAGGTGCGTACCGGTCGACGCGGTGCTTGCTGCGTTGGTGATAGGCGAGCAGACCTTCGCTCAACGCGGTCATCTTGCGCTCACAGCAACCATTGCATCAGCCATTGCTCAAGTTCACAATGCCCACCTGCCGAATGATCCAGCCGTTCCCGATTCTTGCTCGTTGACTTGCATCAAGACGGCGATCCTGCAGCGGGGCTGGTTTGAATACGCGGCGTCATGCACGCAGAGTGACGAGATTCATCGCGCTGGCCGCTCGACCACTACAACAGCAGTCCGTCGCGCCCAGCAAGGTCGGAGGGCGCTCGCGCCGGTCACCGGCCCTTCTGATACGTGCCGATCAGCACGGCCTGGGCCAGGATGTGTCCCTCCATCGCTTTCTCGAGCACAGCCTTGTCGGGCCGCTTCAGGTCGGGCAGTACGGCGTCGAGCGCGTAGAGCTTGTGGAAGTACCGGTGTCGGCCGACCGGCGGGCAGGGTCCGCCGTACCCGACCCGGCCGAAGTCGCTCACGCCTTCGCGCGTTCCCGACGGCAACGCACCCGACTTGATGGCCTCGGCAAGACCCGTCGTCGTCGTCGGCAGGTTGTAGAGCACCCAATGAACAAAGGTCATCTGGGGTGCGGCCGGATCTGGCGCGTCGGGATCGTCGACGATTAGTGCAAGGCTCCGGATCCCCGCCGGCACGCCGCTCCAGGCAAGTGGCGGCGAGAGGTCTTTTCCCTCGCAGGTGTAGAGGGCAGGTATCGCGCCGTTGGGCGAGAACGCCGTCGAGGTGATTGTCAAGCTCATCGGTTTCTCCTCCGCCATCGACGCCGGTACGGGTAAGCATAGCAGCGTTGTCGCTGCCGCCGTCACCGCCACCGACCGCATCCGCACGCGCACGATCCGTCGCCGCTCCGTTCAGTGCGCAGCCACCCGGGTCACGTCGAAATCACCCCGGGCCGCTGCGCGAAACGCCGCTTCAGCTCGGACAGCGGCCGGAGGTTCAACACATTGTCCTCCGAAAGCCGCCCGCGCCGTGCCTGGCGGACGCTGTATTTCCGATTGTCGAATTCCTGCGCGCTGTGCGCGTCCGGGTTGACGCTAACCAATACACCCTCATCGCGCGCAATGCGGCAATAGGTGTCCAGCAGGTCGAGCCGCTCGGGATGCGCGTTGAGCTCTAGAAAAATGCCGTGCGGGCCTTGGCCTTGCGGATCACGGCGTGGACATACCTCGAGATCGCGCCCAGACTCGTCGGACGATCATGGCGAAAAAGCTCTCTCCGCCGGTCAAGAAATCGTCCGCGAAGACCAAGGCCGAGGGCGCCACGAAGGTAATGGTCTCCGGCTGCGCCAAGCCGGCCTGGAGGCGGGGGACAAGCGCTGCTCAGAGCGCGAAGAGAGCTATGGGCAAACCGGCGGAGCTCCGTGCAAAGACTCCCCGCTCCGCGAGAACGCCGGTGGCGAAGCAAACGGCGCGTACGGCGTCTTCCCGGTCTCAAGCGCACTTGGCTTGCGACAAGCGGGTCCGCTCAGAGTACGCCAAAAGCTGTTGTGTCGGCATCACGCAACTCGCCGGAGGGCATCGCGTCCGCCCTTTCGCCGCGAACCATTGCGCCTTGGGGTCATTCGCTTGTCAACTCAGCGATACCGTGCCGTGCGTGAAGTTCCCATCTAGCCGGGTAAGGTGGATCAGCGATGAAATCCGTAGCCCACATTCTCAAATCGAAACCTGACCTGACCGTCTATACGATCGGCCCAACTGCCTCGGTGTTCGACGCGCTTGAGCTGATGGCCGCGAAGAGCATCGGTGCACTCGTGGTGATGGAAGGCGAGCAAGTGGTTGGAATCATTACTGAACGCGACTACGCGCGAAAAGTCATACTTATGGCACGGTCGTCAAAAGAAACTCCTGTGCGCGACATCATGACGTCGTCGGTGATGTACGTGCGCCCTGATCATACCAGCGAGGAGTGCATGGTGCTGATGACCGAGAACCGCCTGCGTCACCTGCCTGTTGTGGATAGCGGTAAGCTCGTCGGCCTCATTTCCATCGGCGACCTGGTGAAAGACATCATCTCCGAACAGAAATTCACTATTGAGCAGCTCGAGCACTACATCTCCGGGGAGCGGGGCTGAGCACCACCGGTCCTCTACAAGAAGAATCGGTCATAGATCTATTGGTGGGCCTGTTGGGCGGAGTATCGAGGGTCCGCCCTTCGGCTACCCGTCACTACTTAGACCAGCCGCTGCGCCACGGCCGAAGTCGGTACTGCGGTACGGCGGGCAACTCAGCGCACCGAGCCGCGGCGCGACTATGCGACGATCAGCATCGACGTGTCGATCAAGATGCCAACGACGACATACCTTACCTCCAAAAGCATGTATACAAAGGACGTACTCTGACGCGAGGCGTGCGTGACTTTTGCGTGACTCTGCTGTGCATCAATGGGCTTTGCTGTACAAACTCGGTGGAGCGATCAGCCGCAAGTCGTTGATTAGTAAGACCCGCTGGTGTATACAAAAGGCTACGAACCAGGGGGTCGTGGGTTCGAATCCTGCCGGGCGCGCCAGTAATATCAGGTCTATTCCGGTTACATAGGTAACGGTTTAAACCGGAGACATAGGTAATGGTTTATGCCGGCGGTGCGCGTCAAGATTGTTGTCGCGCCAGCGGTGCGCGTTCGGGGTTGAGCACGACGGTCCGAGACGCGCGCCTGATGCTTGCGCCTCAGAGATCAGGCTGACGATCACTTCTCGTTCTCCCCGCCGGTGTCGTCGTCCTCGTCCTCCCCATAGTGGGTCGCCACTTTTTTTTTGAGTATGAGCAGCGCCGCAGCTTCGGCCAGTGCCTTCTCCTTGCGAGCGAGCTCGCGCTCGAGCTGGCGAATGCGCTTGTTCGTCGAGGCCGAGGCGGCTCCGCCCTCATCGAGAGCAATGCGCCATTGCTCGTACTCGGCGAGCCTCACTCCTTCACGTTCGAGGTAGGCGGTCAGCTCCTCGGCGTCAAGTTGGCAAGCGTCGGCGATAACGCGAGCCTTCTGCTCGACGGTCCATACGTGAACGGCGGGCTTGGGTCGGTCAGCCATGATCGGCAGGCTACGCGCCTCCTGCAGCCAGCGCGACAGGTTCTGCTGTGCAACTCCCGTCTCTTGAGCTAGCTGTGTCGCACTCACCGCATTCCTCCCAGTGAGCCGGTGAACCATCTTCTGTTTGAAAGCCACGGAGAACGGCTTGGTCATGTCGTCGTCGAGTTCTCGCCCCTCAGGCGTTTAACCAACGACGCGACAACTATCCTGGCACAGGGGGCCGGAATGAAGTGTTACCCTTCTCTCGGGAAGGGCGTGGCTACGCCCGACCGCGGTAACACTGACTGGCGGCCTGGCAGTCGCGGCGATGACCGCAACGGCTCAGTCGCTGTTCCATGATCTCGACGCGACGATCGTGGTGCTCATTTGGAACCTGGGCGTCGCGGCGATGATCGTTGGCATCGGGTACGTGCTCGGGCTGCGCGCGCGCGCCCACGCTTGAATTTTCGCGACGATGAGCGAACCTCTGATTGGCATCAAGGCGTGCGTGTTCGACGCGTACGGCACCCTATTCGATTTCGCGGCAGCGACGCGACGGTGCCAAGGCGATCTGGGCGATCAGACGACGCAGCTGACTGCGCTCTGGCGCGACAAGCAGCTTCAGTACACTTGGCTGCGCGCGGCGCAGGGACGCCACGCCGACTTCTGGGAGGTCACAGGAGACGCCCTGGACTTCGCGCTCGAAACTCTGGACATCCATCGTCCCAGGTTGCGCGAACGGTTGATGGAACTCTATCTGACCCTGGATGCCTTTCCCGAGGTGCCCGCGGTCCTGCGCGCGCTCCGGAATGCCGGCTTGCAAACGGCCATACTGTCGAATGGCTCGCCACGAATGCTCGCCGCCGCCGTCAAGGGTGCCGGCCTTTATGGACTGTTCGATCAGGTCCTGTCGGTGGAGGCCGTGGGAGTCTACAAGCCGCATCCAAAGGTCTATCAGCTCGCCGTCGACGTGCTGGGTATCGCGGCCGATTCCATCGCATTCCAATCGTCGAACGCCTGGGACGCGTACGCTGCGTCGGCCTTCGGAATGCAGGTGGTCTGGTGCAACCGCTACGGTCAGCGCGCCGAACGGCTGCCCGGCGCGCCCGACCGCCAGATCGCATCCCTGGCGGAGTTGCCGACTCTGCTGGGGGCCGGCTGACCGGCTCGTTCACGTTTTCCATTCATCCCGCATGAATCGGCCGATGCCCCAGACAATGCCCCGAATTCGCATCCTGGCATTGGCCATGGCTGCGGTCGCTGTGGTGACAACAGCGAACCCCGCGTGGTCGCACGACCAGCGGTACCCAGACGTGCTCGCGGTCAAGGTGCGACCCGGCGGTGCAGGTTCGTTCGATTTCGACGTGACGATCTCGTCGCCGTACGATAAGCCGCAACGCTATGCCGATGCGTTCCGTGCCGCCGGAAAGGATGGACGCGTTTTCGGCGAGCGCGTGCTGCTGCACGACCACGCCGACGAGCAGCCGTTCACGCGCGACCTGTACGGCGTGACAATCCCGGCTGAGATCCGAATGATCGTAATACAGGCCCGCGATCAGAAATTTGGATATGGAGGCAGGGTAGTCGAGGTGGCTCTGCCAGGTCGCTGAGGTAAGCGTCGGGCAACGTCAGGGTCCGTATCCGCTAATACGTTCGCAAGCAGCAACAAGAGCAGCGCAGGGTGGGTGTTCTTGACTGTCGGACATCGTATCGGTGGAGAAGCGAATGAGAGGCATACTTGGCGTCGAAGCGAAGTTGTTCGCCGTGCCGTTACCCGAAGTGCTGACCGATGCTAAACATGGGACGCATACCCATTTCCAGCTGGTCACGGTGACTGTGAGTCTTTCAGACGGTAGCGCGGGAACCGGATATACGTACACCGGAGGCAAGGGAGGTCACGCCATTCTGGCGATGATCGAACATGACCTTGCTACCGCGCTGGTCGGCAAGGATGGTAACGACGTCGAAGGGCTGTACGACCTCATGGAGTGGCATCTTCACTATGTCGGACGCGGCGGAATTGCTTCCTTTGCCACGTCCGCCGTGGACATTGCGCTATGGGATGCTCGGTGCAAGTGCGACTGCCAGCCGGTATGGCGGGCGGTGGGCGGCGCGGGGCGTTCCTGTCGAGCGTACTGTGGCGGAATCGACCTCCTGTTCCCGATGGAGAAACTTCTGGGCAATATCGGCGGATACCTCGCGGGTGGCGCCAACGCCGTCAAGATAAGAATCGGCCGTCCGGATCTGGACGAGGACATCGAACGCGTAAGGGCCGTGCGCGAGTTCATCGGGAACAACGTTGCCCTGATGGTGGACGCCAATTACTCGATGAGTGTCGAGCAGGCCAAGCTCTCGTACATTCAACTGGACGCTTCCAACTGCGGGGGCATCACGGGTTGGTTGCGGGTCGCCGACCTTTCCCGCAAGCATGGAATTCCAGTCTGTTCGCACGGCATGCAGGAGCTGCACGTCAGCCTGGTGTCCGCCCAGTCCAACGGCGGTTGGAAGTTGGGTTGCGCGCAAGACCGTGCGCACGTTTGAACGGATCGAATCCTGACGCCGGTGTCGCCGGCAAGGAGCGGCACGCGGCCGCCGCCTCAGCCTGGGCTGACCCGAGAGCATCAAGTCGCATGTTGCGAAACCGACAGAGCAGAACCCGCGTCTTCAGGATCAGGCGCGGCCACGCAGCCGACAATGGAGTCTGAGCCTCACGACCAAGTGCCGCGACCTTAGTGCGACCCTTGCAGGGAAGGTGCCAACGTGCTCCACTCCGTTCAGCGATTGGAATTCCCGTCTTTGGGAAACAATTGATTCTAGTACGCAGGAGATACCGCCATGAATTTGCGGACCTTACAACTGCTTTTGCTGGTGGCGGCGATTGCTATTTTCACGCTCGTCAATTGGAGTGCGTTCACGACGCCGACCACGCTGTCGCTGGTCTTCGGCACGGTTCAGGCACCGCTCGGCCTGATCATGCTGGTGCTAACCGGGCTGCTTGCCGCACTGTTCCTCGTCTACATCGTGTACCAGCAGGCTGGCTTGATCGTCGAGACACGCCGCGCCTCTCGCGATATGGCTGCGCAGCGTGAGCTTGCGGACAAGGCCGAAGCGTCTCGCTTCACGGAGCTACGGGCATTTCTCACCTCCGAGTTGCGCACGCTTGAGACTCGGATCGCCGAAGCCCAAGCCGAGAATTCGCGTCACGTCGAGGCGTCCGAGCAGGCACTCGCAACGCGGCTGACCGAGACGACCAACGGCCTGGCGGCGCATTTGGGTGAGGTGGAGGACAAGATCGACCGTGCGTTCCCGGACCGCAGTTGACCGCTCGCTAGCACACTGCGGAGCAAGCGTGCATCAATCTGCCATTCGTCACCCCGGAGCGCTACCTGCTCGATCCTGCCGAAAGGGCCTGTGAGCTACGCATCGAACTGCTGATTGTCGGTACGCTTGAACTGGACTTCGACTGCCAGAGGTCCGGTCTGCTCACGAAGTCAGGGGAAGTCCACATACGCATCTGACAAGTCGTTAACGGTGCCGCGAGATCATTCCGGCTTGATGCCGATTTTCTTCACGAGTTCGGCGAAGCGCGGCAAATCCTGGTTGACGCTCGACACCATGGCTTCTGGCGTACTTCCGACAGGAATGAGCCCCGCGCCAGCCAGCCTCTCCGCCACCGCAGGATCAGCAAGCGCCTTCTTCAGTTCCGCGTTGAGCTTGGCCACGATGGGCGCAGGCGTATTCGCGGGAGCGAGCAACGCGAAGTAGGTCGGCAGGAGGATGTCGTTGCTGGCACCGGCTTCCGTCATCGTAGGCACGTCGGGCAATACCGCGAAGCGCTTGTCCGAGCCCACCGCGAGTGCGCGCAGGCGACCATCCTTGATGAAACCCTGCACGGCGGGCACGGCCGCGATCGTCACGCCGACATCGCCGGCCACGACGGCCTGCGCCGCCGGCGCTGCGCCTTTATAAGGGACGTGCAGCATGTCGGTGCCCATTTTTTGATTGAACGCCTCCAGGTTGAGCTGGGACATACTTCCGACGCCGAAGCTCGAATAGTTGAGAGCGCCGGGCCTGGATTTCGCCAGCGCGACCAGTTCCTGCACCGTTTTCACGTTGAGATTCGGACTCACGACGAGCACATACGGCCCATCGGTTGCGATGCCGATATAGCTGAAGTCCTTGAGGGAGTCGTACGGCAGGTTGACGTACAAACTCGGGTTGACGGTGAGCGAGCCGCGATCGGTGAGCAGTATCGTGTAGCCGTCGGGCGGCGATTTCGCCACCACATCGATGCCCACTACGCCGTTGGCGCCCGGCTTGTTTTCGACGACGATCGACTGGCCCATCGACTCGCCCATCTTTTGCGCGAGCGTGCGCGCGGTGAGGTCCGACGCGCCGCCGGGCGAAAAGGGCACGACGAGCCTGATCGGCTTTGTCGGATAGGTCGGCGCCTGCGCGAAGGCCGCGGGTATTGCGAACAGGGCCGCGGCGAACAGGACAGCGGTGCCCACGTTTTTCATCTTCACTCCTTCGGTGCGTACTTCGCCTTCCACAGGCCCCAGGGACGACCAAGTACGCCGCGGTTGGTTTCGTCGTAAAGACGTGCTTCCGCATCTTCGAGGTACGTCACGCCGCCGCCCAGCGCGATCGCGCGTCGCTGCAGGTCGGCATTGATCTGTGCATAGTACGCGCGGAAAACGGCTTCGGGGATGCTGCCGCCGACTGTGCAATAACCATGGCCACGCATCAGTACCGCCGATTTGTCCCCCAGTTTTTCGGCGAGCGCCGAACCTTGTGCGTTGTTGCGGATCAGCATGTCGGTCATGCCGAACTTTTCGCGGATTTCGAAAACCGGCGCGCCCGTGCGAAGAAAACTGCTCATGTGATAGACCGGCTTCAATGGCACTGAGCTTGCGGCAAAAGGCACGACATTCGCAGCGTGGCTGTGCACGACGCAGACCACATCAGGTCGCTTCACATAGATCCCGCCGTGGATGAAGCGTTCGAGGTAGGGCGTGCGCGTGTCGCCATCCTGTGGAACCGAGGCCATGTCGAACGTCATGATGTCGTCGCGCATCACGAGCTCCGGTGCCAGCGAGCGTGCAAGGAGGAAGCAGTCCGTGCGATCCGGATGACGCACGCTGACGTGGCCGAAGCCGTCGAGCACGCCGAGTCCCGCAAGTATGCGGTTGGCAGCGACGAGATCGTCGACAACGGTGCTCAACGTGGTTATGGGAACACTCATGGCGAAACTCATTGACAATATTTCGTCATAATACAGATTGAAAGGAGCGGTGCATGCAGTTCTATCTCAACGGATACAGGGTCGGTGACCCACAGGTGCTTGCCCCTGCGGCGGATGCCATGGAGGCGGTGAAGCACCCTGCGTCCGAGGTGGATGTCCTTATCGTTGGCTGTGGTCCGGCCGGCTTGGTCCTCGCTGCACAGTTGGCTGCCTTCCCCGACATCAAGACCCGGATCGTCGAGCGGAGGTCTGGCCCGCTCGAGCTTGGCCAGGCCGACGGCGTTGCCTGCCGAACTGTCGAGATGTTCAATGCGTTTGGATTCGCCGAACGCCTGCTCAAGGAGGCGTACTGGGTCAACGAAACGGTTTTCTGGAGGCCGGATCCGAAGAACCCAGCGAATATCGTCCGCAGCGGGAGAATCCAGGACACCGAGGACGGCTTGTCCGAGTTCCCGCATGTGATCGTCAACCAGGCACGCGTGCATGAGTATTTGTTGGAAGTCATGCGCAAGTCCCCTACCAGACTGGTGCCGCAATACAACCTTCACGTCAAGACCGTCGAGGTCGGCGATTCAGGCGATTACCCGGTCAAGGTCACCCTGCAGCGAATGGAGCCCGACCGTCAAGGGCAGGAGGAAACGGTGCGGGCGCGCTACGTCGTCGGATGCGATGGCTCGCGCAGCAACGTCCGGCAATCGATGGGCCGCTCCCTGGTGGGTGATGTGGCGAATCAGGCGTGGGGCGTCATGGATGTCCTGGCAATCACCGACTTCCCGGACATCCGCCTCAAGTCCGCGATTCGCGGCAACGAGGGAAACATTCTCATCATTCCCCGCGAAGGGGGTTACCTGGTCCGCTTCTACATCGAACTCGACCAGCTCAATCCCGATCAGCACCTGACGACGAAGGACATCACCCCTGGCCAGCTGATCGCGACCGCAAACAGAATCATTCATCCCTACACGGTGGATGTGAAAGACATCGCCTGGTGGTCCGTCTACGAGATTGGCCAGCGACTTTGCGACAAGTTCGACGATGTGCCATTGGAGGAGATGAAATCCCGCCTACCGCGCGTCTTCATCGCCGGGGACGCCTGTCACACCCACAGCGCAAAGGCCGGGCAGGGCATGAACGTGTCCATGCAGGACACTTTCAACCTGGGATGGAAGCTTGCCGCGGTTTTGCAAGGCAAGTGCACGCCGAAACTGCTGCACACCTACTCGGCCGAACGGCAGGAGATAGCCAGGCAGCTTATCGACTTCGATCGCGAATTTTCCAAGTTGTTCAGCGCTCCGTCGAAGAAGTCGGGAAGCGTCGACGGTGAAGGCGTGGATCCGGCAAAATTTCAGTCGTACTTCGTTGCGCAGGGTCGCTTCACCGCGGGTACCGCGACGCAGTACTCGACTTCGCTGATTTGCGCCAAGCCCACGTTTCAGCATCTCGCGACAGGCTTGCGCCGTAGGCATGCGCTTCCACTCGGCACCGGTCGTCCGCCTTGTCGACGCCAAGCCGATGCAGCTTGGACACGTAGCCGGCGCGGATGGCGCCTGGCGAATTTATGCATTCGCGGATTCGTCGAATCCACAGGATCCGGCGTCGCGTCTTGGTGCGCTGTGCAAGTTTCTCGATACTGACAGGTCTCCGATCAAGCGGTTTACGCCGCGCATCGATGATATCGACTCCGTGATCGACGTGCGGGCCATATTTCAGCAGGGGCACCGTGACCTCGCTGTCAACGGAATGCCGCCGGTCCTGCTGCCCAGGAAGGGTCGCTTCGGCCTGATCGACTACGAGAAAATGTTCTGCCCTGATCTCGTGGCCGGAAAGGACATCTTCGAGATGCGGGGCGTCAATCGCGAGCAGGGCTGCATGGTTGTCGTCCGCCCGGACCAGTACATCGCGCATGTGCTCCCGTTGCACGGCGTCGACGCACTCGCCGAGTTCTTCGCTGGGTTCATGATCGAGGCACAATAAATGTTGCCCCGCGATTTTGTCGAGTTGAAAATTGGTGGCATGAGAGCAGAATACCGAGCCGCCCACCAATCCGGGGGTGGAGTGGTGACTTCGGCGTTTCGACGTATCCCGTCAGGCTTGCGCACGATACTGGTGGCCATCGGCTGAAAAGTGATGCTTCACGACCTGCTCGACCCTTTCGTGCGTGTATGGTCCGACATTACGAGCGGCGTGCATGCTCCATTGGGATTCCGCCTGGTAATCCAACCACTCGTCGCGGTTTTTTTTGCGGTTCGCGCCGGGAGGAAGGACGCGCGAGACGGCCGACCGCCGTATTTCTGGGCGGTTGTGAAGGATACGGTACATCGGCGAGCCCTCTTGCGCGAGGGCTGGAAGCAGATTGGCAAGGTTTTCATTACGGCGGTCATCGTCGACGTGATCTACCAAGTCGTCGTCGAACGCTGGGTCTATCCGACCGAAGCAATTATGGTAGGCGCAATTCTGGCGGTACTTCCGTATTTCATATTTCGCGGCCTGGTCAATCGCATCCTGCGGCGCCGATATCGTGCCAATGAATAACGACGATTCCCGTGAGTTCACGTCTTTGTCACACGCATTCCTGGATGACCCTACCACGGATCTTGAATTGGTCGAGTGAACGGAATACGATCATCGCCCTGCCTGTTTCGCCAAGCGGTACCGCCCACATTCAACCAAGACGAAGAGCACGCCGGAGGCTGGTATGAAGACGAAATCCTTGGTCATCCTGGGCTCGCTGTTTGTGGCGGGCGTGGTCATTGCGGGAATTCTCTATGTCGTTTTCCCGGTGGCGATGACGACCTACGGCGGAATGGGACTGAACTATCTCAAGTCCCTGAACGCGCCTGCCGGAACGCTGAGCGCGGAAACGAATCCCGCCTACAAAGCCCCGGTGGCGGTGGCGTCCGGGATCGCCTCTGACCGACCCCGTTTGGCCGGGCGCGGCCGCTGGCGATTGGCCGAGCTACAACAGGACGCCCTCGTCGCAGCGGTACTCGCCGCTCGACCAGATCAACACCAAGAATGTCGCCAACCTGAAGGTCTTGTGCACGTACGACCTCCACACGGTCACGGCCTTCGAATCCGGTTTGATCATGGTGAATAACGCCTTGATCGGAACCACCGAGTTCGAAATTTTTTCCATCAATCCCGCGACTTGTGCCGAGAACTGGCGCACGCATGTGAATTCGGTCGGGTCGCTCTTGCCTGCCAACCGCGGCGCCGCCTACATGGACGGCATGCTGTTTCGTGGTACGCAGGACGGTCGGGTGCTGGCCTTCGATTTCAAGACCGGCAAGCAACTGTGGGAGACGACGATCGCCGACCCGAAGCACGGCGAGTCGGTGCCGTCGGCGCCGATTGCCTGGGACGGCCTGGTCTACGTCGGCAATGCCGGCGGAGACTTCAAGGGCGGCAAGGGGCAGTGTTACGCACTCGAGGGAAAGACCGGCAAGATTGTCTGGCAATTCTTTCTCGTCCCCAAAGTCGAAGGCGACACGGTGCGAGGACCTCTGGGCAAGTCGCCGCTCGACGCGTCGACCTGGAACAACGCGCCGGGCGTACCGATCAGCGGCGGCGGCACCTGGACGTCGTACACGCTCGACATCAAGAACGGGTTGCTGTACGTCCCGGGAGGCAATCCGGCGCCAGATTTCGCTTCAGGAGCGCGCGAGGGAATCAATCTCTACACCGACTCGGTCGTGGTACTCGACGCCAAGACGGGGGACTTCAAGAACAATTTCAAGGTGGTGGCGAAAGACTGGCACGACTATGACGTCTCCAACCCCCCGATCCTGCTGCAAACGATGGGCGGCAAGCAAATCATGTCGGTCTCACCGAAAGATGGGCACCTGCGTGGCTACGATCTGGCCACGAACAACCTGCTCTACCGCGTGCCGGTGACGACGATCGAGAATGACGGCCAGAATTTCGCCGTCGGCCAGAACGTGCATTTCTGCCCCGGTCCGGTGGGCGGCAATGAATGGAACACTCCGGGCTACGATCCGACCACGAATCTCATCATCACCGGCACCGTCGACTGGTGCGACACGGTGGAGATCCAGGATGACAAAAAGCTTGCGTCGGTGGCGATCGGCCAGCCATTCACCGGAATCGCGTACCTGAACCCGATCAACATGTTCGGCAAGGAATCCAGTACCGACGGACATTGGGCCGGGTGGGTGTATGCCACCGACGCCGACACGGGGGTCTGGAAGTGGCGCGTAAAGTCCAACTACCCCATCGTCGGCGCCATCACACCGACGGCCGGTGGCGTCGTGTTCTTCGGCGATCTGGGCGGCAATTTCTACGCGCTCGATGCTTCCACCGGCCAGAAACTCTGGGGCCAGGTGCTTGGTACCGGCGGTGGGATCGGAGGCGGCATCATCACCTATACCGCAGGCGGCGCGCAAAGAATTGCCGTGGCTGACGGCTTCACGATGGTCGCGTGGCCGACGAAACCCGTGACCGCCAAGGTGGTCATTCTGGGTCTCGACACTCCGCCGCGAAGCAATGACGTTTTACGTCGAATCGCAGTCGGTTCTGCCGATGTAGTGGCCGACGCCTCTCGTGAACGGTACGCGCGCCCACTGTTCTGCGAACCTATAGCCGCTGTCGATCCATGGACCTCGATCCCGTCTTCCTGTCGCGGATTCAGTTTGCGTTCGTCATCAGCTTTCACATCATATTTCCGGCGTTCACGATTGGCCTGGGTGCATGGCTCGCCACCATCGAGGGCGCGTACCTTGTCGACGGGCAACCCGGTCTATCGGCGAGTGTTCGACTTCTGGATCAGGATCTTCGCGCTGTCGTTTGGCATGGGCGTGGTGACCGGCGTCGTGATGGCGTTCCAATTCGGCACCAATTGGGGTGTGCTGGCCGAGAAAACGGGCTCGATCCAGGGCCCGCTGCTCGGCTACGAATCGTTTACGGCCTTCATGCTCGAGGCAAGTTTCTTCGGCGTCATGCTGCTCGGTCGCAATCGCGTGTCACCGCGTTTCTACTTCTTCGCCTGCTGCATGGTTTCGCTTGGGACGATGTTTTCTTCGTTCTGGATTCTTGCCAACAACAGCTGGATGCAGGTGCCGGTCGGACACACGATCGTCGACGGCAAGATCATTCCGTCGGACTGGTGGGCAATTGTCACCGGACCGGTCATGATGGTGCGATGGCCGCACATGCTGCTGGCCGCATTCCTGACCACCGGCATGTGCGTCGCCTCGACCGGTGCCTGGTACGCGCTGCGCGACATTCATCGCGCCGAGGCGCGAGTGATGTTGCACTGGGGTCTGGCCTTCGTCGCAGTGGTCATTCCGGTCCAACTCTTCTTCGGCCACCTGACCGGACTGTACGTGCTGCAGCACCAGCCGGCGAAGTTTGCGGCGATCGAGGCGCGCTGGAAGAACGAGCAGCCCGCGTCGGAAACACTCATCGGGATTCCCGGATTCGAGGGCGGAGAAAAACCTGTTCGCCATTTCGATACCGAAACTCGGCAGCATGATCGCCTCGGGCAACTGGACGGCGCCCGAGGTCGGACTGGAATCATTCCCGCGCGAAGACCGGCCGCCGGTGGTGATCCCGTTCTTCGGATTCCGCATCATGGTCGGGATGGGATTGCTGATGCTGGGGATCTCATGGTTCGGCAACTTCCTGCGCATGCGCGGTCGCCTGGAGACGACGCGCTGGTTTCTCTGGGGGACGTTTCTCGCGTTTCCGAGCGGCTTCGTCGCCATCCTGACCGGTTGGTACACCGCCGAGGTGGGCCGTCAGCCGTGGGTCGTGTACGGCATACTTCGGACGAAGGATGCAGTGACGCCTTCGCTCTCCACCGGCGACGTGCTCTTCTCGCTGATCGGCTACATCCTCGTGTACGCGGTGTTCGTCTCCTTCGGGACGTACTACATCTACAAGCTGCTGCGCGAGGGTCCAACCGGTGCAGCGATAGCAGTTCCAAACGCCACGCCCAATCGACCCATGGCCTTCGCCGATGACGCCGCCAGTGCCACGGGCGGCGGTCTGTCGGGCAGCCGCTGAACCATGGAAGCCACCAACCTCGTCGTGTTCTGGGCCAGCGTCATCGCCGCGTCGATCCTGATCTACGTCATCCTGGATGGGTTCGATCTCGGCGTGGGCGTCCTATTCGGATTTACGCGTGATGAGACCAATCGACTGCAGATGCTCAACACCATCGCGCCGTTCTGGGACGGTAACGAGACGTGGCTGGTGATCATCGGTGCAAGTCTCTTTGCGGCGTTTCCGGCGGTCTACGCGGTATTCCTCGGTGCGTTCTACCTTCCGGTGCTGCTGATGCTGTTTGGTCTGATTTTCCGCGGTATCGCCTTCGAGTTCCGCCAGCGCACCGAACACATGCGTTGGCTATGGGACTGGGGGTTCTCCGTCGGGTCCACCGTGGTCGCGTTCGTCCAGGGGGCGGCGATCGGTGCAATGATGCGTGGCATCCCCGTCGTCAACGGTCATTTTGCGGGCCATACATACGACTGGATCCATCCGTTTCCCATCCTCACGGGAATCGGACTGGTACTGGGCTACGCGTTGCTTGGCGCCGGCTGGATCGTATTCAAGAGCGAAGGAGCGCTTCGGGATTGGGCCTACGCGCGAATTCCGGGGCTGGTGACAGCGGTCTTCATCGTAATGGGTCTTGCGTTCACCACCGCCGTGACGTTCGATGCCGGCGCCATTGCGCAAAGCAATCTACGGGCGCGCGGGTGGGGACTCGTGTTTCCGGTCGTCGCCATTGCCGCGCTGACCGGTGTCATTGTTCGGCGCGCGTGCGCGGCGCGACGCCCTGCCGTTCTTGCTCACGGTCCTGTTTTTTGTCGCCTCTTACCTGACGCTTGGCGTGATGTTCTGGCCCTATATGGTCCCGTATTCCGTGACCGTGGCCAATGCCGCGGCGCCGGATGCGTCACTGAGATTTTTCTTCGTTGGCGGTGTGATTGTCCTGCCCATGATCCTGATTTACACGCTGGGCGTCTATCGGGTGTTCCACGGCAAACGTCATCGTGGCTACAGCTAAACCGATGTCGGATGAAACCCATCCGCGCGCGCGCACCCGCCGACTTCGCAGGGAGGCAACCGGTCGGCGGACGCCAATGAACCGTCAAGCAGTACTCCACCCAACCTGCAGTTGATGAATACGTTGATGGCCGCGGACCGCACGCTGATGGCATGGATCCGGACATCGCTTTCGCTGTTGAGTTTTGGTTTCACCATTTACAAGATACTCGAAGGATTTCAGGATGTCGGCGGAAAGTTCGTCATCAGGACGGACGTTCCGCGCAATGCCGGACTTTTCCTGACTGGCATGGGAACGCTCGCGATGGTGATGGGCACCATCGAGTATTGGCAGACGCTCAAGGTGCTTCATCAGCCGCGGATTTTCGGACGCCCGCGCGCTCCTCTTATCATGGCGTTGATAATGTCGCTCATGGGCATATTCCTTTTTTTCAGCATCACCGCCAAGGTGCTGTGACCGTACGGGCGGACGTGAGCGATCGGGTCGGCCGCTCATGTTCTCGTCGGTACATCGGCCAGCGACGTCTCGTAGGCGTACACGAAAGTCGTTCGGTCCGCGCAGTTCGTTGTTGTACACGTAGCAGAAAGATGGACGGGGGTTGCCGCTCTGTCGCTATCGATAGCTACCCGGCCTTCGTTTGTTGTCTGGAACCTGGCCATCATTCAATTTGAAAGGAAGAAATCATGGCAGCAAAGAAACCGAATATCCTGATCCTTTGGGGCGACGACATCGGGATCTGGAACATCAGCCATTTCAGTCGTGGCATGATGGGATATCGAACCCCGAACATCGACCGCATCGCGAAGGAGGGCGTGACCTTCACCGACTACTATTCGCAGCAGAGCTGTACCGCCGGACGCGCGTGCTTCATCACCGGCCAGAACCCGATCCGCACGGGTTTGACCAAGGTTGGCATGCCCGGCGCGACGGTCGGCTTGCAGAAGGAAGATCCGACCATCGCTGAATTGCTCAAGCCACTCGGCTATGCCACCGGCCAGTTCGGCAAGAACCACCTGGGCGACCGCGACGAATTTCTGCCGACCGTGCACGGTTTCGACGAATTCTTCGGCAATCTGTATCACCTGAACGCGGAGGAAGAACCGGAGCTGCCCGACTACCCCAAGGACCCTGCCTTCAAGAAGCAGTTCGGACCGCGCGGCGTGCTCCACTGCAAGGCCGATGGCAAGGGAGGGCAGACGATTGTCGACACCGGGCCACTCACCAAGAAGCGCATGGAAACCATCGACGAGGAGATCACGGACAAGGCGCTCGCCTGGATGGAGACGCAGGCCAAGGCGGATAAGCCGTTCTTCCTCTGGTACAACTCGACGGCCATGCACTTCCGTACGCACGTCGCCGCAAAGAATCTCGGCAAGAGCGGCCAGGACCCGTACAGCGATCGCATGGTCGTCCACGACGAGCAGATCGGCATGATGCTCGACGAAGCTCGATGAACTGGGCATCGCCGACAACACCATCGTCATGTACTCCACCGACAACGGCCCGGAGAACGACACGTGGCCCGACGGCGCCACCACGCCGTTCCGCGGCCAGAAGGACACCAACTGGGAAGGCGGCTGGCGCGTGCCGTGCTTCATGCGCTGGCCGGGCAAGATCAAGCCGGGTTCGGAGCTCAATGGGATTGTCTCCCACATCGACATGTTTCCGACCCTTCTGAATATTGCCGGCAATCCGGAAGTCACCAAGCAATTGCTCGACGGCTGCACGGTGGATGGCAAGAAATTCAATGTCCATCTCGATGGCTACAACATGGTTCCCTATCTGACCGGGCAGGTGAAGGAAAGCCCGCGACCCGCCATCTTCTATTTCAGCGACGATGGGGAGATCATCGCGGTGCGCGTGGGCGACTGGAAACTGCATCTGGCGGTGCAGCGCGCCAACACGATGCGATTGTGGGCCGAGCCGTTTGTCAAATTGCGGGTGCCCTACATCATGAGCATGCGTCGGGACCCATTCGAGCGGGCCGAATACAACTCCAACACCTATTGGGACTGGATGGTCGATCACGTGCCCCAGATGTATTTGATGCAGGCCCTGGTAGCCGAGCAGATCGCTGGTTTTGCCAAGTTCCCGCCGCGGCAGAAGCCTGCATCGTTCAACCTGGACGCGGTGTTGGCGCAGGTGTCGCACCACGGTTAGACCGATGGCCGAGGAAAGCGGAGGCGCGCGGCTCGCAGGCGGTTCCTTCGCGCTTTGTGCAACCGACCCATGCATGGTTCAATCCATGCATGGGTTCTTTTCTTCTGACACGGACCTGATGAAAGCCCTCGAAGCTCGAAATCGGGATGCGGCCGGCGTCGCGGAGGAGGTGCGCGCCTTTTATGACGGCCATCCCTATCCGCCGCCCATCGATAGCCTCGAGAAATATCGGGTCTGGCGAGATCCGAAAAAGCGCCGCGCCGAATACCATTTGCTTTGGCCTTCCAGAGCCTATAAGGAAAACCAGTCCATTCTGATTGCCGGCTGCGGGACATCGCAGGCCGCCAAGCACGCGATGCGTTGGCCGGCAGCGCGAGTCATGGGCATCGATTTCAGCGAAACGAGCGTGGGCTGTACCGAGGAGCTCAAGCGAAAATACCAACTGGACAATCTTCAGGTGCGCCAGCTTCCTCTCGAGCGGGCGCGCGAATTGGAGACGAGCTTCGACCAGATCGTCTGCACCGGAGTGCTTCATCATCTCCCCGATCCTGATGCGGGGCTAGGTGCGTTGCGCGACGTGCTCGAGCCGGATGGCGCGATGAACATCATGCTGTACGCGCCGTATGGACGTACGGGCATCTACATGGTGCAGGAATTCTGCAGACGGGTCGGTATCAACGCCACCGATATCGAGATTCGTGATCTCATCGACGCGCTCGAGAAGCTGCCATCCGGCCATCCGCTGCAAAACCTGCTGCGCGAGGCTCCGGACTTCCGGAACGAGGCAGCGCTCGCCGACGCGCTTCTGCACCCGTGCGATCGAGCGTTCACCGTCCCGCAATTGTTCGACTTTCTCGACAGGGGTGGCCTGAGATTCGGTCGATGGGTTCGACAGGCTGCGTACAGTCCTCGCTGCGGCGTCATGGCGCAACTGCCGCAGGCTTCGCGAATACAGCAGTTGAGTGTGGAAAATCAGTACGCCACCACCGAACTATTTCGGGGCACGATGGTGCGTCACAGCATGATTGCATATCGGGACGACGCGCCCGAAAGCATTCGACCAATCAGTTTTTCCGCTGACGCGTGGTTGACCTATGTGCCGGTTCGAATGCCGGACACAGTGTGCATTCGAGAGCGGCTGCCACCGGGGGCGGTTGCCGTTCTGATCAATCAGTCACATACCTACCGCGACATTTACATGCCGATCGATGCAACAGAAATGCTGATGTTGGATGCGATCGACGGCCACCGCAACGTCGGCGACATCGTCGCCAAGGCCCTGCCACTATCACACGAGGCCTCACGGCTCGACGTAGTGCGCGCCTTCTTTGAACGGCTTTGGTGGCATGACCAGGTCGTGTTCGACATATCGGCGGCAGGATCGAAGGATTGACACATGCGTTGTTCTTCCGCGGCGCTGATAGGCGAAACGCCGAAAAGGGGTCGGATGCCGATCACGACGGGTCAATGGTGTTCCGCAGGTTCGAATTCCGTCGGTTCGCCTACCAAGTCAGGTTTCGACCTGACTCCATTGCCTGGCGTCAGGTATCCGAGCCTATAATTTCCAGGTCGGCCGGTTTCGTCCAGCGGACGCAAGTGCCGGGTTTGCAGCGCCGACCGGGAGCCGCGAAAATGAGTTGCCCGTACAAGAAGGGTAGTGGGCTGTACGCCAGGCTGCGTGTCGGTGCGGTGCTGCTTGCTGCGGGCGAGGGCCGGCGCATGGGCGGCGTGACCAAGCCGCTGATACGTTTGCAGGGGGTGCCGCTGATCAACCGGCATCTTGTGGCGTTGAGTGGAGCCGGGATCGACGAGGTCGTCGTGGTGACCGGGCACGCGCGCCGCGCGATCGAAGACGAGGTGTGCCTCGGCCGCCATCCATCGCGCTACCCTTGGACGCGTCGATGCGCCTGCAGCTTAGGTCACCCGACGTGCGAAATCCGAAATCCCAGCGCAGCCAGCTCCTCGCGAACCTGCCTGTCCTCCAATAAAGCGCAGAAAGCCCGAACGGCCGGACGCTGCGTTCGCGCCGACGGCACGATGAAGTCGTATTGCTCTTCCCGTAGCGCGATGAATCCCAGCCCGTATTGCCGGGCAACCGTGTCGATCGCCACACCCCAGTCGGCTCGCCGCTGCGACACGGCTACCGCAACCGCATTGTGTGACTTCGTTTGTGTTCCGTAGCCGACTGGCCTGTGCGTGCCAAGCAGCTTGTCGATGATGATGCGAGTGCCGCTGCCCGCGTTGCGATTGACCATGACGCAATCCGCATCACCCAGTGCCACGGTCATCGCTTGATCGCGGTGCTTGCCCGCGAATCGCGTGTCGTTCGCGCGAAAGACGATTCCCTGCATGCGGCCGTAGCCCGGCACGAGCGACAATGTCGAGGTGAGCAACGGGCGGTTGTACTCAGCCGTCGCGGGATCCATGAGATGAACCCCGGCGATGTCGCATTCCTCGCGCTTGGCCGCGGCCAGCCCGCCCATGCTACCGACATAGAGCGACTTGACCCGGATACCCTGGCGGATCAGTTTGCCGATCAGCAGATCGAGGCCCACACAGTGACTGCCGATGATGACCAGGTCGGCGGGCTCGAGCCGCTGCCCGAGCAGCTGCACCGATACGGCACTGCCGGCATCCAGGATCTCGGTATGCTGATCGATCGTGATGAAGCCATCGGCGCCGCTGAACGTGGTCACGGAGCCCGAACCTTTGCCCATCGGATAGGCTGAAAGTCCGTGCTGTCCCTGCACCAATCCGACCAGCAGATACTCCGTCCTCCCCCTCTCGGAATTCACGCGCATGGGCAGCGTTGCGGTGATATTTTGTCGACGCTCCGCTGGCAGGCCTGCGTATGCACGAATCACCGGCGCCACGAACTCGTGGAAAGTGAAGATCGCGGAAGTTGGAAAGCCCGGCAGGATGACGACCGGCTTGCCCTGGGTAACCGCCAGGCAGATGGGCTTGCCGGGCTTGAGCGCAACGCCATGGGCGACAACACCCGGGTTGCGGAGCCCTTGCACGACGCGGTAGGAAAGATCGCCCGCCCCCTTGGAGGTCCCTCCGGAGAACACGACAACATCGGCCTTCAGTCCCTGCGTGAGCGCACTCGCCAGCGCGTCCTCGTCGTCGGGTATGACGCCGAGATGCACGGGAATCCCGCCGAGTTCCTCGACGGCCGCGCCGATGATCGAGGCGTTCGAGTCGTATACGGCGCCTGGACGCAGCGGATTGCCGGGTGAAACGATTTCGTCACCCGTCGAAAAGATGGCCACGCGCGGCCGCCTGAAGACGCTGATCGCGGCAAGGCCAAGCGCGGCCAGCACGCCAATTTCACGCGAAGTCAGATATTGGCCGGCGCGAAGCACGGTCTCGCCGCGGGCGATGTCCGTACCCGCATAGCTCACGTTTTCGCCGGACGTAAGTGGACGCCTGATCTCGATGAATCTTTCCGCGCCTGATTCAACCACCTCCGAATGCTCGACCATAAGTACCGCATCGGCGCCGCGCGGCAGCATGCCGCCCGTGGCGATCGGTGTCGCATAGCCGGCGACGACCGCCTTGTCAGGCACAATTCCTGGAGCGAGAACCTGACTGTTCGTGCGCACCTTGCACGGCGTTTCCTCCATCGCGCCGAACGTGTCGTTGGCCTGCACGGCAAAGCCGTCGACATTCGATCGATCGAATCCGGGAACGTCCACGTCGGCAATGACGTCTTCTGCGAGGACTCGATTCAATGCTCCCTCGATGGGAACATTTTCCTTTCCAAGAGGCGCTAGCCGGAGATGTTCGCGGAAACGGGACGTCGCCTCGTCGCGAGTGACGACATTGAGAAACTGGGTCTGGTTGGAAGTTGACTTCACGCTCGTCCCGACACGTTTGGAAGGCATTGTCATCGCCGGGCGCACTCAGTCATACAGATATACAGTGACTTCAGTATCGGGGCCATGACCTTCGCTCTCCGCGGGCACGATGACGAAACCATCGGCACGCGTCGTCGAGGAGAGAATGGAGGCTCCGCTGAGCGCAATGGGCTCGACCCGGCCGTCCACCAGGCGGACTCGACAGTAGTCCACCCGACCCACGGCGGAGACGATCTTGCGCGCGACCACGCACTGTCGGGTGCGGTGTGGCCAATCTGCCTGTTGACCGCCGCGCAGGCGAATGGCGCGACCGGCGAAAAAGTCGTAGGCGCACAGGCACGATACCGGATTGCCGGGCAGCAGGAAGACAAGCGTTTCGCCGATTCGACCTATGCCGGCGGGGCTCGATGGACGCATGGCCACGCCATGGATGGCCAGTTCTCCCAACTCCGCGATCAATTGGGGCGCAAAGTCCTCACGCCCGACGCTTGAGCCACCCGACACGAGAATCACATCAGCGCCGGGTGCGCGGAGCGCATTGCGAATGGCGTCGGGTTCGTCCCCGAGTCTGTATGGCGGATCGAGCATGCCGCCGTCGCGGGTGACGAGACCGCGCAGCATGTAGGAATTCGCGTCGTAGACCTGGTATTGGCCTTTCGGCGATCCCGGCGCCTTTACTTCATTGCCCGTAACGAGAATTCGCACCCGCGGTTGCCGGACGACCGTGACCTGCGCCAGGCCCAGCGAAGCGATGAGTCCGACATCCTGCGGGCGCAGGCGCCGTCCGGCGCCCAGAGCGGGTGTTCCTTTCCGGATGTCCTCGCCGCAATGGCCGACGTGCTGGCCCGGGGCGACCGGTCGGGTAATCACGATCTCCCCCGCGGCCTCCGTCGCAAATTCGGCTGGGACGATTGCGTCTACACCTTCCGGTACCGGCGCGCCGGTCATGATGCGTACGGCCGCGTTCGGCCCAATGGGTCCAACGAAAGGCTGGCCAGGCATTGCCTGTCCGAATACGGAAAACGTGAGGGGGTTGTATTCGCCGGCTCCCGCGGTCTCCGCGCCCCGGAGCGCATAGCCGTCCATGGCGGCCCGATCAAAACCGGGCACGTTCAGTGGCGCGATCACGTTGGTTGCCAGGATCCGACCGGCGGCGTTCTCCAGGGCAATGGCTTCGTCGCCGAGAAGGAACGCATGTCCGTCGATCCACTTGAGCGCAGCCGGAACCTCGCTTCGCTGAGCAAAGCCGTGCATGCGCACGTCACGAACTTGTGGAGCCTGGCCTTCCATCCCGTTCCTCGTTTGACGCAGCTATCCGACAATGCGACGTACTTCGCGTGCAGGCGGCGAAACCATCGGTCATGAACATTTTATGGCATTCCGGTCACCCTGCCCCCGATGCTGCTGGCGCATCGGGCATTGACCCTGCAGTTATCCATGGTTCTGTCCGATCTGCAGCGGATAGGGGCCCCATTCCCTATCGCTATGTTTGGCGATACATTACGCTTCCGATTTCCGGAAGATTGCCGAGGATTCATGCGTTCGCCTGTCCACGTGCTTTGCTCCTTGGCCCTGACTTGCCTTGCCTTGGGATTGGCACCGCAGGTTTCGGCGGCCGACGTGACGGTCTTTGCCGCGGCCAGCCTCAAGGAGGCCATGGATGACCAGGCCAGACAATTCGAGTCCCGCACCGGTAACAAGGTGATCGTTTCCTACGGCGCCAGCAACGCGCTGGCAAATCAGATCGAGGCGGGTGCGCCGGCTGATGTCTTTATCTCTGCCGACCTCGATTGGATGGATTACCTCGATCAGCGTCAACTCCTTGCGCCGGGAACTCGGGACAGTCTACTTCGCAATGCATTGGTGCTGATAGCGCCGGCGTCGAGCAAATCGGCGCTCAGGATCGGTCCCAATTTCGGATTGGCGGGGGCACTGGGTCAGGAGAAGTTGGCCATGGCAAATCCCGACAGCGTACCGGCGGGAAAGTATGGCAAGGCGGCGCTTCAGAAGCTGGGAATCTGGGCTGGAGTCGAAAAGCAGGTAGCGCGGGCGGAAACCGTGCGCGCCGCGCTGGTTCTCGTGTCCCGTGGCGAAGCACCGTTCGGCATCGTGTATTCGACCGACGCATTGGCGGACAAGGGCGTCCAGGTTGTCGATACGTTTCCGCCGGACAGCTATCCGCCCATCATCTATCCTGCCGCCGTCGTTGCGGCAAGCAAGTCGGCGGCGGCAAGGCCCTTGCTGGATTACCTGCGTTCTCCTGCGGCCCGCCCGGCCTGGGAGAAATACGGCTTCGGATTGGCACAATAAGCCATGTTGGGACTCACCCCGGACGAGGTCGGAATCCTCGCGCTGAGTCTTCGCGTCGCGGTGGTCAGCGTCATCTGCAGTCTGCCGCTGGCGATCCTGGTGGCCTATGGCCTGGCCAGGTTCTCGTTTCCCGGGAAGACTTTGGTCGACGCCATAGTTCATCTTCCGTTGGTGTTGCCGCCGGTCGTAGTCGGCTTTGCGCTCCTCGTGCTTTTGGGCAAGCGCGGTCCTATCGGCAGCCTGCTCAACGACTGGTTCGGAATCGTGTTTGCATTCCGCTGGACCGGTGCGGCGCTGGCCTCCGCGCTGATGGGCTTTCCGCTGATGGTCCGCGCAATCCGGCTCTCGCTTGAAGCCATCGATCAGCGGCTCGAAGTCGCCGCGCGGACCCTGGGCGGCTCGCGTCTCTGGGTATTCGCATCCATCACGTTGCCGCTCGCGCTGCCGGGAATCATCACGGGGACGCTCCTGTCGTTCGCGCGAGGGTTGGGCGAGTTTGGCGCGACCATCACTTTTGTTTCCAACATTCCTGGCGAATCCATTCAGCCCCTCAGTGACAATCCAATTACATGCTTCAGGTGAGTGGACACCAGGGGTTTACAAGGCCGTACTGGGGTTCATTTCGGAGCTGGGTTTATCGATCAACCTTTCCTTCAACAGGAGTTCAGATGTTCAAGAAAACCAGAGTCTGCCAAGGCTTGATGGTCGCGTTTGGCGGCAGCTTGGCGCTGGCCGCACTGCCCGCGCTCGCACAGGACACCAGCCAGCGCGTTGAAATCACGGGCTCTTCGATCAAGCGCATCGATGACGCCGAAGCCGCGCTTCCGGTGACCGTCATCACGCGCAAGGACATCGAAGCCACCGGCGCCACGTCGGCGGCCGAACTGCTGGACAAGATCACCGCCAACAGCGGCCAGGGCTACGCGCAATCGCTGGCCTTCGGCGACGCCGCCCGGCCTGGTTTTGCTGGCGCTTCGCTGCGCGGCTTGGGCTCCAACACGACGCTGATCCTGCTGAACGGCCGACGCCTTGCGGTCTACGCGTTCGACGGTGGCGCGGTCGACCTGAACGGCATTGCGCTCGGCGCAATCGAGCGGGTCGAAGTGCTGCGCGACGGCGCATCGGCCGTGTACGGCACCGATGCCATCGCCGGCGTCATTAACTTCATCACGCGCAAGGATTTCCGCGGGGGAGAGGTCGCCGTGTCGACCCGCCAGCCGGCGGCCAGCGGCGGCGAAGGCCCAGTCTACAACGGCTGGCCTGGCCACTGTCGGCTTCGGCGACCTGGGCAAGGATCGCTTCAATGTCTTCGGCAACCTGACCTACGACAAGTACCAGAACCTCAAGGCCAGCGCGCGCAGCTTCTCGCAGACGGCTTTCCTGCCCAATGCGCCGGGCGGCCGCTTCGACCGCACCAGCGGCAACACGATTCCGGCCAGCATCATCGTGCCCGGTGTCGGCACCGTGAACCCCGGCGTGCCGAACTGCCTGCCACCGTTCTCGTTCCAGACCTCCGCCACCAGCGCCTGCCGCTTCGACTATGCGGCGACGATCGACATCGTGCCGCCGCAGGAAAACACGGCCGGCCTGCTGCGCGGCACTTTCGCGGTGAACTCGAACATCGAGTTGTTCGGCGAGTACAACAAGACCAAGACCGAGTCAATCTTCCGCATCTCGCCGTCGCCGATCTCCAACGCGACGACATTCAACGGCGATCCGGTGCTCTACCCGGCTGGCGGCAAGTACTACCCGAAGGCCGTCAACCCGGCCACCGGCAAGCTCGAGAACGGCGTGCTCTGGTATGCCGCGGATGGCACCCTGACGCGCTTCGTTCCGCTGTCGGGTGACCTGTCAATCGCCTGGCGCTCGCTCGATGCCGGCGCGCGGAGCAACAAGTCAGTGGCTGATCAGGACCGCATCGTGCTCGGGTCGCAAGGTTCGATCGGCAAGTGGGACTACAACACGGCGTACCTGAAGTCGACCAGCAAGGCGACCGAGAGCTACGTCGCGGGCCTGGTCTCTGAGACCCGTCTGCTGAACTCGACCTGCCCGACCTCGCCGTGCGGGCCGCTGGTCGATGGCTACACGACGCACACGCTCGATCCCAACATCAATCCCTTTGGCCTGAACGATGCGGCGGGCTTGGCGGCGATTGGCAAGGCGCTGATCCTGCAGCCGACGCGGATCTCCAAATCGACTGGCGAGAGCATCGATGGCCGGATCTCGGGTGAGTTGTTCAACTTGCCCGCTGGCGCCGTGTCGATGGCGGTCGGCGCCGAGCATCGCAAGGAGGTCTACAACGATCAGCCGCAGCCGGTGCTCTCCAGCGGCGACGTGCTCGGCGGTGGTGGCGACCAGCAGGCCGTCAACGGCAGCCGCAAGGTCGACGCTGTCTTCGGCGAATTCTCGATCCCGGTCTTCAAGGGCTTCGAGGGGCTGGTGCAGTTCCGCTACGACAAGTACAGCGACTTCGGCAACACCACCAATCCGAAGGTCGGCTTCCGCTGGCAGCTGGTTCCGGAGGTCGTGCTGCGTGCTTCGTACGGCACGGGCTTCCGCGCCGCCGACGCTGCCGGACTTGCTGGCGCCGATCTCGCAGACCAACACGGGTGGCAGCTACAACGACCCGTACTACGAGTCGCGCGTGGGTGACTGCTTCGACAGCAAGGGCAACCCGACTACCAACTTCAACCCGGCCTATTGCCAGGCGCAGTTGACTGTCAAGCAAGGCGGCAACCCGAACCTCGGTCCGGAAAAGTCCAAGCAGTGGAACATCGGCCTGGTCTTCCAGCCGATCAAGGACTGGTCGATGACGGTGGACTTCTGGAAGATCAAGCTGCGCGACGAGATCGCGATCGCGGATCCCGACCAATTGCTGAGCGACTTCCTCGCCCAGTTCCTGGCCAATCCGAATCTGTCGTACGACGCCTCGACCGCCAAGCTGTCGGCGGCCGGCAAGGCAGCGCTCAACGGCGGCGCCACCGGCCCCGGTATCGTGCGCAACGCAGCCACCGGCAATCTCGGTTATGTCAGCGCGCAGTTCGCGAACATCGCCAAGATCGACACGCAGGGCGTTGACGTTTCGATTCGCGGGGTGCTCGGCCGTACGGCCTGGGGCATGTTCAGCGTCGGCAACGAGACTTCGTACCTGAACTCACGCAAGCAGGATGGTGTCGAGACGGTCAACACCTATCTGCAGTTCGGTCCGGTGCCGCGCGTCAAGAGCAACACCTTCATGGATTGGCAACTGGGCAACTGGTCCAGCAACCTGACCTATCACTGGCAGAGCAAGTACCAGGATCAGGGCGCAGTACCCGTCATCGTCGGGGCGTACGAGACGTTCGACCTGTCGGTGGTCTACACCGGCATCAAGAACCTGTCGCTGCGTGCCGGTGTGCAGAACCTGCTTGATCGCGATCCGCCGTACTCGCGTCAGGGCGACTACTTCCAGGTCGGCTTCGATCCGACGTACGTCGATCCGCGCGGCCGCACGATCGTGCTGGGCGCTCGGTACTCGTTCAAGTAACGCTCGCGTTGACCCTGGGGCCGCTGGCGAGAGTCCGCGGCCCCGCTTCATTTCATGGGCCAAGTCCGATGCAGCCGCCGGAGTATTCGCGTTGCTCTAAGCTGCAGCCTTGGCCGGTAACCTGGAGAAATGTTCGATGATGAACAAGTCGATGTTGGCTCTGTGCGGAGCGTCTGTGCTGACTGCGATGTTCGGCTGTGCGTCGCAACCCACGGGTGGCGAAAGCAGGCCGAGGTCTACAACGCGCCGGATACCGCGCTGGGTAGCAATCTGCCGCGGCGCGGCGAAAAGCGAACGGCGGACACCAAAGAGGTCTCGGGCGATGCCGTCGACGCGATGCGCGACAGCATTCGGCCCGTCGCGCCCAAGGGGCTGGGCAACTGAGGCGCGCTACTTCGGCGCCATGCGAATGGCGCCGTCGAAACGAATGGTCTCGCCATTCAGCATCGAGTTCTCGCAGATGTGCCGCGCCAGCTTGGCGAATTCGAACGGGTGCCAAGACGCGCCGGGAACGGCACTTGCGCGCCGAGCTGCGCTTCTGAACTTCGGATGCGGCGCCGAACACACGGCGTGTTGAAGAGGCCCGGCAAAATCGTGCAGCAGCGAATGCCGTCGCGCGAGAGGTCGCGCGCGATCGGCAAGGTCATGCCGACGATGCCGCCCTTGGAGGCGGAGTACGCGGCCTGGCCGATCTGACCGTCCTAGGCCGCGACCGAGCCGGTGTTGACGATGACGCCGCGCTCACCGGTGGCCTCGGGCGCATTGGCGCTCATCCGCTTCGGCCGCGAGACGGATCATGTTGAAGCTGCCGATCAGGTTGATCGTGATGACTTTGGTGAACAGGTCCAGCGAGTGCGGCCCGTCCTTGCCCACGGTGCGCGCCGCCGCCGGCCCGATACCGGCGCAGTTGACCAGTCCCGACAAAACGCCTAACCCAACGGCCGAGGTGACTGCGGCCCTGGCATCGGCCTCCTGGCTCGACATCGCAGCGCACGAACACGCCGCCCAGCTCTGCAGCCAACGCCTGGCCCTTGTCCACCTGCAAGTCGGCGATCACGACTCGGCCACCGGCCTTGGCGAACATCCGTGCCGTGCCCTCGCCGAGCCCCCGACGCGCCGCCGGTGACGATGAACGACTTGCCTGCGATCTGCGGACTCCGGGATAGCCTCCTGTTCAGCCGGCCAGCGCCTGCCGCACCCGTGCGGCAATGTCGGTCAAGCGATCCGACGAGCCCGAGATACGGCAGCAGCGCGGTGCGCCGGCGTCGCCGCCGGCGGCCCAGCGAGCGTAGTAGTCCACCAGCGGACGCGTCTGGTTCTGGTACACGGCCAAGCGCTTGCGCACGGTGTCTTCCTTGTCGTCGGTCGCGCTGCACCAGCGGCTCGCCGGTCAGGTCATCGCGGCCGAGCGGTCTCGGTCGTCGATCGAGCGGCGATAGAAGTCGGCATAGCTCACTCTGTGGTTCTCCAGGAATTACGGACCGGTTCAGGCGATGCGCACCACCAGCCTGCCGCGCACGCGCCCGGCCATCAGGTCGTGCGCACGGGCCGTTGCATCGTCGATCGAAATCTCGGCGCTGATGCGGTCCAGCATGGCGGCGTCGAGATCGCTTGCCAGACGCTGCCAAGCGGCCTCGCGCCGCGCCAGTGGAGCCATCACGCTGTCGATGCCGGCCAGCGTGACGCCACGCAGAATGAACGGCATGACGGTAGCCGGCAGATCGGCTGCCTGGGCCAGGCCACAGGCAGCGACCACGCCGCCGTACTTCGTCTGGGCCAGCGCATTGGCCAGGGTATGGCTGCCGACCGCGTCGACCACTGCGGCCCAGCGCTCCCTTTGCAGCGGTTTTCCGGGTGCGGACAGTCCGGCGCGATCGATCACCTCGGCAGCACCCAGTGAACGCAGGTAGTCGGCCTCGCCGGCCTTGCCGGTGGCGGCCACGACGCGGTGGCCGCGCCTCGACAGCAGCGCCACTGCAATGCTGCCCACGCCGCCGGTTGCGCCGGTGACGAGCACCTCGCCTCCCGGCTCCAATCCGTGTTGCTCGAGGGCCAAGACACACAGCATTGCGGTGTAGCCCGCGGTGCCGATGGCCATGGCCTGGCGCGCGGTGAATGCCGCCGGCAGGCGCACCAAACCGTCGCCGGCCAATACGGTGCGCTCGGCCAGGCAGCCCCAGCGCGTCTCGCCGACGCCCCAGCCGTTGTGCACCACCCGATCGCCCGGCGTCCAGCGTGGGTGGCGGCTCTCGACCACGGTGCCTGCACCATCGATGCCAGGCACCATGGGCCAGCTGCGCACCACCGGGGCCTGGTTGGTGAGGGCCAGCGCGTCCTTGTAATTCAAGGTCGAATACTCGACCGCCAGCGCCACGTCGCCCTCGGCCAATGGCGCCAGGCGCGTGTCGTCGAGTGCCTCGAGGCCGGCGCGAAAGCCGGCCTCGTCTTTATGTAAGACGAGCGCCCTGAACATTGAATCTGTCTCCATGCTGATGGCCGCCATTGCAGGCGCCGCGACTGACGAGTGGCTGACGGCGAAAACTCGAAGTCACCTGCGAAATACGCCACAAGTAGTTGAAAGTACTGGATTTTTCAGTGCAACGTGCTACGCTTTTCGGGATGGAGGTTCGACCGCACCGCAGTGCCTGGTGGTTGACGATCATGCTCGCCTGGTCGCCGCAGGCCGCTGCACCACAGTCGCTGTACGGCGCGCTGGACTCCGCGCTCGCCGAACGTGCCAATCTGGCCGACCCTGGCGCCCCGATACCGGGCACGACGGCGCGCGATCGCTCGGCCGGTCTGGTCATCGCGGCGATGAACTTCATCGGCGTGCGCTACCGAAACGGCGGCAGCGACGCCGGCGCCGGCTTCGATTGCAGCGGCTTCACGCGCCACATCTTCGCGCTCAGCCTGGGCCTGCTCCTGCCGCGCAGCGCCGACGAGCAGGCCACCGCCCGCGGACTGATCCCCGTCGAGAAAGCCGACCTGCAATCCGGTGACCTGGTGTTCTTCAACACCTTGCAGCGCAGCTTTTCCCACGTCGGCATTTACATCGGCGAGGGCAGATTCATCCACGCACCCAGGAGCGGCAGCGACGTGCGCATCGAAGATATGCGCTACGCCTACTGGGCCGAGCGCTATACGGGCGCGCGGCGGGCGGGCACGCCCGAGGCGCCGGCGGCCGCCCGAGCAGCCCTGTTGCCGACCAGAGACTGAGACCCACGGCACAATCGCCGCATGGGCGAAGCCTCGATCCCCCCCACCCTGATCCCGCTTGCCGACCTGCGCTACCGGGCAGCGGTGCCGGTGATCCCCGCCACCTTGCGTCCGGCCAGCGGCCAGTTGAGCGACGCGCTTGGCCGGCCCCTGCGCGACCTGCGCATCTCGGTCACCGACCGCTGCAACTTCCGCTGCAGCTATTGCATGCCCAAGGAAGTCTTCGATCGCAATTACGCCTTCCTGCCGCAATCGTCGCTGCTGAGTTTCGAGGAAATCACCCGCCTGGCCCGGCTGTTCGTGGCCCACGGCGTGCGCAAGATTCGCCTGACGGGCGGTGAGCCGCTGTTGCGCCGGCACCTCGAGACCTTGGTGGCGATGCTGGCCGAGTTGCGCACGCCGGGCGGCGAATGGCTGGATCTGACGCTGACGACCAACGGCTCCCTGTTGGCGAAGAAGGCCCAGGCCCTGCGCGATGCCGGTCTGCGCCGTGTCACGGTCAGCCTGGATGCGCTCGACGACGCGACGTTCCGGCGCATGAACGACGTCGACTTCCCGGTCGCCCATGTGCTCGCCGGCATAGACGCCGCGCTGGCTGCGGGTCTGGGCCCGATCAAGGTCAATATGGTGGTCAAGCGCGGCACCAATGACCACCAGATCGTGCCGATGGCACGCCACTTTCGCGAACACTATGCGGGCGCCGCCGTGCTGCGCTTCATCGAGTACATGGATGTCGGCAGCACCAACGGCTGGCGCATGGACCATGTGTTGCCGTCGACCGAGGTGCTCGAGCAACTCGCTGCCGCGTTCCCGCTCGAACCGGTGACAGCACAAATGACCGGGGAGACGGCCCAGCGCTGGCGCTACCTCGACGGTGGCGGCGAGGTCGGCACGATCTCCAGCGTGACGCAGGCCTTCTGCCGCGACTGCAACCGCGCCCGGCTGTCGACTGAGGGCCGTCTGTACCTGTGCCTGTTCGCCAGCCAGGGCCACGACCTGCGCCACCTGCTGCGTGACGCCAAGGCCAACGACGACCAACTCACCGGCGCCATCGCCGAAATTTGGGCCCTGCGCGCCGACCGCTATTCCGAGCAGCGCGGCCGCGGTGTGGCCCAGCCCGGCAATGGCGAGCGCAGGGTCGAAATGCACTACATCGGAGGCTAGGTGGTGGCGACTGAGGTCAACCAGATCACCGGTCTGATCCTGGCCGGCGGCCGCGGCACTCGCATGGGTGGCGTCGACAAGGGCCTGCAGAACCACCATGGCATGGCGCTGGCGCTGCACGCGGTATTGCGCCTGGGGCCGCAGGTCGGCCACCTGATGATCAATGCGAATCGCAACCTGGGGGCCTACGAATCCTTCGGTGTACCCGTTTGGCCGGACCCCGTGGACGGTTTCGCCGGGCCGCTGGCCGGCTTTCTGGCCGGCCTCGAGCGCTGCGAAACGCCGCTGCTGCTGACCGTGCCCTGCGATACGCCCAACTTCCCAGACGATCTGGCGACGCGGCTGGCCGCGGCAATGGCGGCCGAGCAGGCCGATCTGGCCTATGCAGTCACCGTCGAAGGGGGCCACGAGCAGGCCCATCCGGTGTTCTGCTTGATGCACAGTGCACTGTGCGAAAGCCTCGTCGCCTTCCTGCATGGCGGCGGCCGCAAGATCGACGCCTGGTTCGCGCAGCACCGCGCGGTGGCGGTGCACTTCGACGACGCGAGCGCCTTCTTCAACGCCAATACCCCCGCCGAGCTGGCGCAGCTGCAAAACCCTCATGCCCGCGCAGTCTGAGCTGTATGTACGAGCCCTGGGCGAAGCCGACGTGGTGGCCTACAAGGCCTTGCGCGACCAGGCTCTGGCCGACGACGAAGAGGCATTCACGTCCGATGCCGCAACCGAGGCGCAGCGCGATGCGCAGAGTTATCGATCCCGGCTCGGTGCCGATGGCCACGGTGGCTTCACGCTCGGCGCCTGGCGCGGCGAACGTCTGATCGGCGCGATCAGCTGCGAGCGTGACCCGCGGCGAAAGGTACGCCATGTCGGACACGTCGTAGGCACCATGGTCGCGACCGACCAGCAACGACAAGGCATCGGCCGCCAGTTGCTCGCCGCCCTGATTCAGCGCGCCGGCGCGGAAGCCGAGCTGCAGCAACTGACGCTGAGCGTGACGGCCAGCAATGCCGCTGCCGTGCAGCTGTACCACAGCGCCGGCTTCACACGCTATGGCAGGCTGCCGTGCGCCATCCGCGTCGCCGGCCGCTTTCTCGACAAGGACCTGATGCACAAGAGCCTGCGATGAAGCCACAGACCCTGGAACAGATCGCGTCCTGCATTAGCGGCTACGACCCCAAAGCCCTGTCGGTCGACAAGGCACAGGCGTTCATCGCCCGACTGGTGCCGCCGGTCACCGCGGTCGAGAGCCTGGCCCTGCGCTCGAGCCTGGGCCGGGTGCTGGCGCAGGACATCGTCTCGGCCATCGACGTGCCCTCGCACGACAACTCGGCGATGGACGGCTACGCGCTGCGGGGCAGCGATCTGGCCGCCAAGGGCGATAGCCTGCTCGCCGTGGCCGGCACCGGCCTGGCCGGTCAGGCCTTCGACGGCGCGGTGGCGGCAGGGCATTGCGTACGTATCATGACCGGCGCGGTCATGCCGCCGGGTCTCGACACCGTCGTGCCGCAGGAGTTCACCAGGAACGAAGGCGACTGCGTGCGCATTCCGGCAGGTGTCGTCCGCACCGGCGACAACCGCCGCCTGGCCGGCGAAGACCTGGCCCGGGGCTCTGCGGCCTTGCGCGCCGGCCGCATCCTGCGCCCGGCCGATCTGGGCTTGATGGCTTCGCTGGGCCGCGCCGAAGTGCCTGTGCTTCGCCGCTTGCGTGTGGCCTTCTTCTCGACCGGCGACGAGTTGCGCTCCATCGGCGAACCGCTCGACGCTGGCTGCGTTTACGACAGCAATCGGTACACGATCTGGGCCATGTTGCAGCGCCTGGGCTGCGAGGTGCTCGACCTGGGCGTCGTGCGCGACCGGCCCGATGCGCTGCGCACGGCGTTCAGGGCCGCCGCCGCCAGCGCCGACGCGGTCATCACCTCGGGCGGCGTCAGCGTCGGCGAGGCCGACCATACGAAAGCCATCATGGCCGAGTTGGGCGACGTGCTGTTCTGGCGCATTGCGATGCGTCCGGGGCGCCCGATGGCCATCGGCCGGGTCACTACGGGTGGTCATGAAGCCATTCTGTTCGGCCTGCCCGGCAATCCGGTCGCCGTGATGGTTACGTTCTACGCCTTCGTGCGCTCCGCCTTGCTGGCCATGAGCGGGGCCACCGCCGAGCCGCTGCCGCTGCTGCGCGCCGCGTGCACCACGGCGCTGCGCAAGAAGCCCGGGCGCACCGAGTATCAGCGTGGCATCGTCAGCCGCGGGGCCGACGGTCGCTGGCAGGTGGCCATCACCGGCAGCCAGGGTTCGGGAATCCTGTCGTCGATGAGCGTGGCCAACGGCATGGTGGTGCTGCACCACGATCAAGGTGACGTAGAAGCCGGCGACGAGGTCGACGTGCTCCCGTTCGACGGCCTGGTCTGAAAGCCGCAACGGCCGCGGGGCCCAGATGCGGCTGCCGGCACCTTCACCGGAACCAGGGCCTCGTCGAGCACCTTCTCGAGCTGGTGTGCGCGTGCGACAGGCGGGCTAAGGCTCGGCCACGCCGCGGTTGGCCAGTGCATCGGCACGTTCGTTGCCTGGGTCACCGGCATGGCCTTTGACCCAGCGCCACTGCACTTTGTGCGCGGCGGCCAGCGTGTCCAGCCGCTGCCACAGGTCGATGTTCTTCACGGGCTTGTTGTCGGTGGTCTTCCAACCACGCTTCTTCCAGTTATGGATCCAGGTGGTGATGCCCTGGCGCACATACTGGCTGTCGGTGTGAATCACGACACTGCTGCCTTCGCGCCGCAGCGCCGACAGCGCCTCGATCACCGCCGTCAGCTCCATGCGGTTATTGGTGGTCATCGCTGCACCGCCCCACAGCTCCTTGTCTTGTCCACCCGCGCTGAGCCAAGCGCCCCAACCACCCGGGCCCGGATTGCCCTTGCAGGCGCCATCGGTGTAGATCGTGATCGTGTCGTTGCTCATAGGTTTTCGATGTGCGAATGTTGATTGGCGACGACCGCCGGCGCGGCCTGGGCCTTGGCACGCTCGCGTCGCACCAGGCCCACCAGGCGCATGCCGCGCACGCGCTTGACCGCAACCAGCATGTAGACCGCGCCGAACACCGGCCACCAGCCGTCGCCGATGCGGTCGAGCCAGGCCATGCGCGCCAGCCAGCCTTCGGAAGCCAGAGGCAGGCGATAACCGCCGAAGCGCCCGCCCTCGACCTCGAAGCTGAGCAGGCGCAACCAGTCGCGCAGACGGCCGTAGCCGATGAATTCCCCGGGCTGCGGCAGGAACAATGCGCCGCCCCCGCCCAGCCGCTGACGCAGTCGGCCGCAACGCTGGCGCAGACCCCACAGGCTGGCCGGGTTGAAGCCGAGAATGACGACACGGCCTTCAGGCATCAACACCCGCTCGACCTCGGCCAGCGCCAGATGCGGGTCGCGTGCAAGTTCCAGCGTATGCGGCAGGACGACGAGATCCAGACTGCGCTCGGCGAAGGGCAAGGCATCCGTATCGCAACGCAGGGCCACGGCGCGCGGCGACGGGCTGCCATTGCTGGCCTGCCAGCGGTGCGGCATGCGGTTGCCGCGCAAGGCATCGAGTTCAGGCAGGCCGAGCTGCAGGGCGTGAAATCCGAACAGGTTGACGACCACACGATCGAGCTGGGCCTGCTCCCAGGCCAGCAGGTAACGGCCCGGCGCAGTACCCAACCAGGCCTGGAGTTCGTCGCTGCGGTAGTTTGTGTCCATCAATGCATGCTCGGTGCGCGGCCACGGCCCGGCACACCGACTGTGATTCCTATAATCGCGGCGCCTTGCCGATGAAACCGACCACCCTGCCCGACTGCACCGACAGCCCGCTCCGTACGCAGCAACACAGCGCGCGCAGGCGGTTCATTGCGGCGCGCGCGGTGCCTTCCATGGCCGGGCCCTGCGCAACGCGCCCCATGTGCTTGGCCGGCATTCTAGGAGTTCGCGCTGCCGCGGCGGTGATGTCCGCACTGGTACTGGCTGCCTGCGCCAGCACGGTGCCCGTCGCACCCGACACGGGCGCCGCCCTGCCGCTGCCGCCGGCGGCCATCGATGCGCCGGCGATCGACATCGCCGCTTCGCCACCCGTGGTCGAAGCCGCGGCCTCGGCGCCGGTGACAAGTCACGAGGCCGCGCCGGCCGCGGCCGAGGCCCCGGTCGACCCGCTGCGCCCCGAGGTGCCGATCGACCTCAATGATCGTTCGGCACAAATCGATCTGTGGCAGCGCGTGCGCAACGGCTTTGGCATCGCCGACCTCGACGATCGTTACGTGCGCAAGCGCGAGAACTACTACGCCAGCCAGCCCGACTATGTGCAACGCATGGCCGAGCGCGGCGGGCGCTATTTGTTCCACATCGTCGAAGAGGTGCAAAAGCGCAACCTGCCCAGCGAGCTGGCACTGCTGCCATTTATCGAGAGCGCCTTCAATCCTCAGGCCTTGTCGAGCGCGCGAGCCTCGGGCATGTGGCAATTCATGCCCGCCACCGGGCGCGTCTACGATCTCAAGCAGAACGTCTTTCGCGACGACCGCCGCGACGTGCTGGCCTCCACGCGCGCCGCGCTCGACTACCTGACTCGCTTGCACGACCTGTTCGGCGACTGGCATCTGGCGCTGGCGGCCTACAACTGGGGCGAGGGCAACGTGCAGCGCGCCATCAAGCGCAACCAGCGCGCGCGACTGACCCACCGATTACAGCCACCTGAAGATGCCGGCCGAGACACGCGACTACGTGCCCAAGTTGCAGGCGATGAAGAACATCGTCGCCAATCCGCAGGCGTTCGCCCTGACGCTGCCGCGCGCTGCACAACCACCCCTACTTCCTCAGCGTGCCGATCGCTCGCGATATCGACGTCGCCCTGGCCGCGCGACTGGCCGCGTCTGCCGCTCGACGAATTCCAGGCCCTGAACCCGCAGATGAACAAGCCGGTCATCCTGGCCGCCGGCACAGCCCAGGTGCTGCTGCCGTACGACAGCGTCGGCACCTTTCTGCAGGGCGTCGAACAGCATGAAGGGCCGCTGGCGAGCTGGACCGCCTGGGTGGCGCCCAAGACGATGAAGACCGGCCGCAGGCCGCAGCGGAGGTCGGCATGAGCGAGGCCGAGCTGCGCAGCGTGAACAAGCATTCCACCGCGCATGATGGTCAAGGCCGGCTCGACACTCGTCGGTGCCGCAGCGCGGACAACGCCTGACCGACGTCTCCGAGCGCATCGCCGACGACGGCCACGATGGCGCTGGCGCCCGATGGGCCCGGCATCAAGCGGGTGGCGTTTCGCGCCGGCAGAAGGGGCGACAGCGTGGTCGCCGTGGCCAAGCGTTACGGCGTGCAGCGCCGACCATGTCGCGCAGTGGAACGAGGTCACGGAATCGGCACGCTTCGCGGCCGGCAGCACGGTGATGGTCTACGTGCCGAGCCGCAACCGCGCATCGCAAGGTCGCGGCCGAGCGCGAAAGCAAGACAGCCACGCCGATCAAGGTCGCCGCCGCTGGCCACGGCGCGTCAAGCGCTGACGCACGCTCAGCGGCGATCGCTCATCGCGTGGGCAATCGTCGACAGGTCGACATATTCCAGTTCGCTGCCCACCGGCACTCCACGGGCCAGCCGCGTGACATGGCCGCCGCGCGCACGCAGGGCCTGCGCCAGGGCATGTGCGGTGGCCTCGCCTTCGGCCGAAAAACCGAGCGCCAGGATGACCTCCAACAGCGCCGGGTCGGCCGCGCGTTCGAGCAGTTCGGCCACCCCGATGTCGCGCACACCCACGCCATCGAGCGGCGACAGCCGGCCCATCAGCACGAAGTACAGGCCGCGGTAGCTGCCGGTGCGTTCGAGCGCGGCCTGGTCGGCCGGCGTCTCGACCACACACAGCTTGCTCGCATCGCGCGAAGCGTCGCTGCACAGCGCGCACAACGCCGACTCGCTGAAGGTGTGGCAACGCCGGCAATGGTGCACCTGGGCCACCGCGCCAGTCAGTGCGTGCGGCCAGCTTGAGCGCGCCGTCGCGGTCGTGCTGCAGCAGGTGAAATGCCATGCGCTGCGCCGACTTCACGCCCACGCCGGGCAAGCGCCGCAGCGCATCGATCAGGGCATTGAGCGAAGGCTCAGCGGCGCTCACGGTGCGGCCGCATCCACATGCCGGCCCAGTGCGTCAGAACGGAAACTTCATGCCGGGCGGCATCGGCATGCCGGCCGTCAGCTTGCCCATCTTCTCCTGGCTCACTTCCTCGGCGCGGCGCACACCGTCGTTGAACGCCGCGGCGACCAGATCCTCGAGCATGTCCTTGTCGTCGGCCAGCAGGCTGGGGTCGATCGTGATGCGCTTGACCGCGTGCTTGCAGGTCATCGTCACCTTGACCAGCCCGGCGCCACTGGCGCCGGTGACCTCGAGCAGCGCCAGTTCGTCCTGCGCGCGCTTCATGTTGTCCTGCATGGCCTGGGCCTGCTTCATCAGGCCGGCAAGTTGCTGCTTCATCATGGATGGACGCTCCTAATGCGGGTTTGATCGAACCGGGCACGATGCGCGCGGTCTTGAATTGCGCCAGCATCTCCTGCACCAGCGGGTCGTTGTGGATGATCTGCTCGGCTTCGTGCTGGCGGCGCTGCTTCTCGGCCGCATAACGCTTGGCCGGCGTGTCCTGCACCGGGCCGGCCTGGACCTCGAGTTGCAAGCCGGCGATGCCGAGCCCCTCGACCAATGCGGCCTGCAGCTTGTCGCGCAGCGCCGGCCGTGCGCAGTGATTCGCGCTCGACGCGCAGGTGCCAGAGTGGTGCCGCGCCGTCGCATTGCTCGACCAGTTCGGCGTGCAGCGCGAGTCTCCCGCACCAGGGCCGTCATCAATTGACGCTGCTCGAGCACGGCCACGATACCCGCCCAGCGCTCACCGAGTGCGGTGACCCGCAGCGGCGCCGGCTCGGCGGCAACGGCGGGCGCCTGCGCCCGTGGCAGCCCGACTCGCTCGACGTCGAGACCTCGAACTCGTGCGGCACCTCGTCGAACCAGGGCGGTGGCTCGGGCGCGGCGCCGACCGGGCCGCCGGCCGCGCGCCGCGACGACGCGGCATGTCCGGAACGGTGCCTCGTGCGTCCTGCGCCGGACCGACGGGCCGCGCCGGCGGCGAGCCTTCGGGCGTAAAGGCCAGCAGCCGCAGCAGCACCATCGTCAGCCCGGCGTAGGCATCGGGCAGCGAGGTTGAGCTCCTGGCGACCCTGCAGCACCAGGCTGTACAGCAACTGGGTCTCGTCGGCCGCCAGCAGCGCGGCCAAGGCGCCGTGTCTCGCTCGCCTCGGGGTCGGTGTCGGCCAGCGCGCCGGGTACGGCCTGTTCGATCGCCATCTGCTGCAGCAAGTGCCGTCATTTCCTCGAGCGCACCGGCCGCCGAAAGGCCGTGCTCGCGCAGCGCATCGACACCGGCCAGCACGGCGCGGCCGTCGCGCGCAGCCAGCGCACGCACGAAGCGACTGGCGTGGCCGCGTTCGACGCTGCCGAGCATGGCGCGCACGCCGTCACCGGTCAAGCTGCCGCCGCCGTAGGCAATCGCCTGGTCGGCCAGCGACAAACCGTCACGCATCGAGCCGCGCGCGGCACGCGACAACAGGCGCAGCGACAACTCGTCGTGGGCCACGCCCTCCGCCCGCAAGACACGGACGAGATGCTCGTGTACCACCTCCGGCGCCATCGGCCGCAGGTTGAACTGCAGGCAGCGCGACAGCACGGTCGGCAGCATCTTCTCGGGGTCCGTGGTGGCCAGCACGAACTTCAGGTACTCGGGCGGTTCCTCTAGGGTCTTCAGCAGGGCATTGAACGATTCCTTGGTCAGCTGGTGCGCCTCGTCGATCATGAAGACCTTGAAGCGGCCCACCGCCGGGCTTGTAGGCCGCGCGCTCGAGCAGATCGCGAATCTCGTCGATGCCGCGGTTGCTGGCGGCGTCGAGCTCGATGTAGTCGATGTAGCGGTCGGCATCGATCTCGGTGCAGGCGCTGCAGCGGCCGCAGGGCGTGGCCGTGATGCCGCCGCTGCCGTCAGGCCCGGTGCAGTTCAGGCTCTTGGCCAGGATGCGCGCCACCGTGGTCTTGCCGATGCCGCGCGTGCCGGTGAACAGGTAGGCATGGTGCAGGCGTTGTTGTTCGAGGCCATGGGTCAGCGCGCGCACCACGGCGTCCTGGCCGACCATCTCGGAAAACGAACGCGGCCGATACTTGCGCGCGAGCACGACATAACTCATGGCGCAATTCTACGAGGCACCCTCGCCACGATAATCTTCGCCCATGACCATCCCCGCCCCCGACCCCGACACCCGGCCGCTGAGCTATCGACAGGCAGGCGTCGACTACGACCTGATCGACCCGCTGAAGGTCGCCGCTCAGCGCGCCGCCGCGGCCACTGCCAAGCACCTGTCCAGCCACGGGTTCAGCGAGGTCAAGGCCTCGCGCGGCGAATCGGCCTACGTGGTCGATGTCGGCCCGTTCTACATCGCCAGCATCGTCGAGTGCCTGGGCAGCAAGGCCCTGGTGGCCGACGAAATGGCCGCGCTCACCGGCGCCAGCTACTACGACGGCATCGCGCAGGACACGATTGCCATGGCCGTCAACGACCTGATCACCGTCGGCGCCACGCCCCTGGTCGTGCAGGCCTACTGGGCGGCCGGCGGCAGCGAATGGTTCAGCGACGCGGCGCGCGCGCAGGCCCTGGTAGACGGGTGGCAGCGTGCCTGCGAGGCCTGCAACGTGGCCTGGGGCGGTGGCGAGACGCCGGCGCTGGCGGGCATCGTCGAGGCCGGCCGCATCGACCTGGCCGCCAGTCTGCACCGGCCTCGTCAACCCGAAGCAGCGCCTGTCGGTCGGCGACAAACTCGCGCCCGGCGACGCCATCGTGCTGCTGGCGTCGAGCGGCATCCACGCCAACGGCCTGTCCCTGGCCCGCAAGCTCAGCGAGCGCCTGCCGCAGGGCTACCTGACACCGATCGACGACAGCGGCAAACGCTTCGGCGATGCACTGCTGGCACCGACCACGCTCTATTCGCCCGTTACCGAAGCGCTGTGGCAGGCCGGCATCGTGCCGCATTACGCCGCCAACATCACCGGCCACGGCTGGCGCAAGCTGCTGCGCCACCCCGCCCGCTTCACCTACCGCATCCATGCCCTGCCCGAGGTGCCTCCGGTACTGGCCTTCATGCGACAGCAGGCCGGACAGACCGAGCACGAGGCCTACAGCACCCTCAACATGGGCGCCGGCTTCGCGCTGTTCGTCGCACCCGAGTGCGCCGAACGAACCGTGGCCGTGGCGCGGCAACAAGGCATTGCAGGGCTGATCGCCGGCCATGTCGAAGCCGGCGACAAGCAGTTGCTGATCGAACCTCTGGGCCTGCGCTTCGGCGAAGACGCGCTGCAACTGCGCTGAAGCCTGGTCGACATGCACAGGCGCGGCGGGCCGACTGTGCAAGACCTGGCGCCACTACAATCGGTCCCGACGGGCCTTCCCGCATGGAAGCGCGCCCAACCGGGTCAGGTGGGGAACCAAGCAGCCCTAAGCGTTGCAACCAGTGCCGGGGTGAGGCTCGTCACCCCACCTGCCTGAATGCCATCACGCCCTGGTTGCGCAGCGTGCGCAACAGTGCGAGTTCCTTCTCGCCGAGTGTGATGCCGCCGGGCCGGGCCTGGTCGGCGTAGATCAGTGCGAACGGCGCGTTCTTCATCATCAACGGCAGCAGCAGGAAGGAAGGCGCGGCCACCTGCTTCGTGAACCAGGCAGGCAGGCGCTGGGCGATGCTGGGTTCGGTGGCATCGGCAATCAAGGTGTCGGCACCCTTGACGCATACGGCCGTGAAAAGATCGAGCGCCAAGCCGGGGCGTTGCCTGAGCGGGACTCGCATGGCGGCCGCGACTTCGGTGGCGCCCTCGCCGAGGCCGAAGCGGCCGGTCAGGGCATCGCTGCGGGCATCGCGCAGGCAGAAGACGATGCGTCGAAATCCGAGCGCGCGGTACATCGTCTCGAGGATCATGCGCAACACCTCGTTCAACTTGAAGCCGTCGGCGACCATGTGGTTGGTGATGTCCTGCACGCCGTTGGCCAGCAGTTCGGCCACGTTGGCGGCCGGCACGACGCCGGCGGCCTGCGCTGGCGCCGCGGTATCGGGCGGCGGCACGGGGGTGGCCTTGAGTGTGTGTTCCGACAGCGGGTCGGGATCGGCCAGCGTCTCTGGTGCGTGGGCCAGCAGGCGGCACGCACGGGCCTTGGCACCGAGGTCGAGATTCATGGCCTGCGCCAGTTGGGTCAGGCGCACTTGTGCCTGCTCGGCAGCGAGCTGCAATTGCCGGGACTCCAGGCCCAGTGCAGGGCCGTATCGCCGCGCGATGGCCACCCACTGCGCCGCGCCATGCTCGTCTTCGTCATTGAGCAAGGCGTCGGCGACCTCGCCGGCCATGCGACCGAGCCAGCGCTGGCGGTCCAGGCCGCCAACCGCTCTGCTGGGAGCATCGCCTTCGGGCACACACATGGCGCGTTGCAGGCTGCTGGGCAGGCCCCAGGACTTGGCCACGCCCAGACCCAGGGCCTCGAAACTGATGCCGAGCAGTCGTTGTGCAGCTGCGGGTTCGTTCAGGGCCCGGATCTGCCGCGCCTCGTCGGCAAAGTAGAACTCGACCAGCAGCCGACCGAGGTTTTGAAACATCGCCGACAGGAAGGCTTCCTCGGCCTCGCGGGCCAGCGGCGTGAGCTCGGCTGCCAGGGTGGCCACCATCAGCGCGCGCAGAAACTCTTCCTTCAACTGGGTGGCGTGGCCCTTGTCGGGCATGTGGTCGAGCAGGACCAGCGACAAGGCCATGTTGCGGATGCCGGCAAAACCGACCAGCGCCACCGCACGCGACACCGTGCTGACCGCCCCGCCGGCCGCGCTGTAATGCGCCGAATTGACCATGCGCAGCAGCTTGTTGGTCAGGGCCACGTCTTTCAGGATCTCGGCCGCCAGGTTCTGCAGGTTCTCGTTCTCCGAACTGGTGACGCGATGAATGCGCGAAACCGACTCGGAGAGCGCCGGAAAATCGCTGCGATGCTTCATGCGCTGGAGCAGGAATTCGAGCGTGGCGTTGGCTGCGGCTGCGCCGCTCGGTGCGTCGACGGCAAGGGCCGTGGGGTCGCCCTGCTGCCATGCCATCAGTGCCTGGCGCAAGGCCGCCGCGGTCGGTGTGCGCGCATCGCTGTCGCGCGCCAGCGCGCGCTCGACGATCGCGCGCAGGGTGTCGTCGACCGGTTCGCCGCCGGCCAATGTGGCCGGCAACCGCAGGTCTTCCCGTTGCACGCGCTCGAGGGCGCGCTGCGGGTCACGCTCCGTCGACAGGCGCTGGCCACAGAGCATTTCGGCCAGCATCACGCCGGCAGCGAAGACGTCCATCGACGGTTGCGGCGCCGCGCCGCGAGCGGCCTCGGGGCTGATGTAGCCGGGCGTGCCGCAGATGGTGCCCAGCCTGGTCGCGGCACTGCGATAGTCGGCGATGCGCGCAGCGATGCCGAAATCCATCACCCGGGCGCGGCCATCGGCACCGATCAGGATGTTCGATGGTTTGAGGTCGCGATGCACGATGCCGATCGAATGCGCCGCGCACAGTGCATCGAGCACGCCGAGCATCAGAGTGACCGCTGCACGAGGCGCCAATGCGCCGCCGCGCTGGCGCAGATGTGCGGCCAGCGTCGGGCCCTTGACGTACTCGAATACGAGGTAGGGCCGGCCGCCGGCTTCGCGTGCCTCGTCGGCCTCGAACAGCGGCACCACATGCGGGTGCGACAGCCGGCTGACGGCCCGTGCCTCCTGCAGCCAGGGGCCGACCGCGTCGTCGCTGACCGTGAGCAGCTTCAGCGCCACCTCTCGATCCAGGCGCGTGTCGTGCGCCAGCCAAACCACGGCCTGCGCACCAGCCCCCAGTTCGCGCAGCAGTTTGAAGCGGCCGATGCGCTGGGGCACTGCGGCGACGGTGCTCACTCGTCGGTCCGGATGTCGTTGCCCGGAGCGGCCGGGCTGCCCGCCACGTCACCGGTATGCAAGGCGTCGTGAATGTCACGCGCCGTGACGGCCAGAGTGCGTGCATAACGTTGCGCCACGCGCTCGACGGCACCGGCCTGAGGGGGCGCCGCCAGCGCCTCCACGGCTTCGTTTGCCGCACTGGCCACGCAGCGCAGCATGTCGTCATCGCTGTCGACGTGGCGCACCGGCAGCTGCGTCGGCAGGCGCCGAATCATGTGCAGCACGGCGTCGTCCATGCCCCACCAGCGGGCCACCGCGGCACCCATGCCTTCGATGTCGGCACCGAGCACGGCATAGGCCGCCATTTGTTCGCTCATGCCCGGCTCCGCCGCCGCGTGGCCATCGTCAGGCGCTACCGGGCCCGGCTGCATCAAGCGATGCACCTGGCGCATTTCATCGGCAAAGTGGTACTGCACCACCAGTCGCCCCAGGTTTTGCATCAAGGCCACCAGGGCAACGACCTCGGCGTCATAACCGGCAGGGCGCAGCGCTTGAGCGACACGCGCCACCCGCAGGGCCTGATCGATGGCCAGCCGGAGTTCGCTCGCCCCGGTGGCGTCGAGCGGTCCGGGCCAGTCGCGCAGCCCGAGCGCGCTGCGGCGCACGCCCTCCAGCCCGACCATGGAGATGGCGCGACGCACGGTCAGTACCGGCCCGCTGCCCGAGATCTGGGTCCCACGAACATGCGCGCTGTTGACGCTGCGCAGCAGCTCGAAACACAAGGCCGGGTCGCGCAGCACGACCTGGGCCAGCTCCTCGGTGTGTTCGTTCTCCATCAGCGCCAGGCGCGCTGCGCGCGCTGCGGCGCCGGGCAGCGCCGGCAAGGCGCCGATCTGGCGCACGCGCTCGATCAGCTGGGCATGGGCATCCGCACCCTGGTTGGCATCGGCCTCGAGCCAACCCTCGAGCGCACGCGCCAAGGTGCGCGCATTACGGTAGCGTTGGCGCGGTTGGCGATCGGTCGCACGATTGGCGATCGCGCGCAACGCTTCGGGTACGGGACGCGGCAGGTCCCACGGCAGGCGCAGCGTCTCGCGGCCGAGCGGCGGCAAACGGCTGATGACGCTGGCCACGTCGGCCTGCTCGAGGGCCGGCGTGGCGGTCAACAGGCCATGCATGACGATGCCTAGCGCCAGTACATCACGCTCGGCCACCAGGCGCGATTCGCGCAGGCGCTCGTTCACGTCCGCCACCACGGTGGGCAAAAGCAACAGGTCCGTGTCGCTGGCTGCGACTTCCAGGCCGAGGACCCGCAGGTGACCGTTGTCGGCCAGTGCTAGCAGGAAGGGCTGCAAGTCGCGATGGGCCATGCCGGCGTCATGGGCGAAGGCCAGGCCGGCCAGGGCCTGGGCCATCCAGCTCGCAATGTCTGCGGCGGCGTCGCCTTCCCTGGATACCAGGCGCTCGGCCAGCGTCAGGCCGATGCCCCCGTCATAGGCGACGAAGGGCCAATGTTCCTGCTCGCCGACTTCGATCGCCTGTGCCAGGTTCGGGTGCACCAAGCGCGCGGCGCGGCGGGCCTGATCGAGCCAGGCCTGCATGGCCTGCGTACTCGCCGGCTGCTGCCGTGGCAACACCAGCACCCGCTCCTGCGCGTTTTGCGAATCCAAGGCGCGCCAGGCCATGCTGCCTGCGCTGCGGCCGAGCAGCAGACGCAACTCGAAGCGGCCGAGCTTGCGCACGGCCTGGGCCACGGCGGCAGGGGCAGCGGAAATCGACATGGAATTCGGCAACGGGCGATGAACCGGCAATGCTGGCTCTCCGATTGGAGCGCCGTGCCCGCCAGCCGATGCGCCGAACAAGCGCCACAAAGGCGGCCAGATCGGCGCGCGCCCGGGTCAACCCAGGCCCCCTGCTGCTTCATGGCCGCAGGCCGGCCGAAATCGGACCTACATGGAGGCGCCGGAAGGCGCTCCGGGCGCGGCGAGCGGCTCGATCAGGGCGCCTGTGCCGCTGACAAAGGCCGCACGCACCCGTTCACCCGGCTGCAAGGCCTGCACCGCGCGCCGGTACGCCGCAAGTTGCTCGCAGTAGGCGACAACCCGCTGCGGCGCGCCGTCGAGCTTGTAGTCGAGCACCCACCAGGTCGGCGTGTCGCCGCGGGTGAGTACGAGTCGGTCGATGCGCAGCACCTGGCCGGCCTGCTCGCCGACGCCGGCGATGGGCACTTCGTTGCCCGCCCAGGCCAACGTGCGCGCATCGAACAGCGCTGCGCAGTCGGTGCTGGTCAGGATGCGGCGGCTGACGGTCAGCACGGCGACCGTGTCGCGCAAACCGAACTCCGCCGCTGCGGCGGCCGCCAAGCGGCCGAGGTCGGCGGTGCCTGTCGTGGTGGCCCATTCGAGTACCCGGTGGACTGCCTGGCCCAGACGCGCCGCGTCGGTATCGTGCACGATGGCAGGTACGGCCACGCTGGCTGGCCGGGCGCGCGAATGCAGGGGCAATTCGACCAGGCTGCCGCCCTGCTGCGCCCCGCCACACGGCACGGGTCGCGGCGGCTGCCAGGCGCGCGCCAGACCGTCGAGCCGCTGCCACCACGAACGCGCCAAGCCGGCGCGCCACGGCGGCGTGCGGCTGAACGCAAGGCGCTGCTTGGCCCGCGTCATCGCCACGTAAAGACCGTTCAGTTCTTCGCGTCGGCGTGCAGCCTGCTCGTCGGCAAGCAAGGCCGTGAGCGACGGCGGGCAGCGCGATTCCGAGGCGATGAACGCCACCCGACGTGGATGCGCTTGCGACACCGGCCAGTCGACCAACAGGGTGGACGTTTCGCCGGCCTGCACTTCGGGATCGGCATCCATCACGAACACGGCGCGGGCTTCGAGACCCTTGGCACCATGAATGGTCAGCAACTGTACGGCGTCGGCATGGGCAGCCGGCAAGGCCTTGACGCTGCGCTGGCGCAGTGCGCGCACGAAGTTGTACGGCGTGGCGTAGCGCGCGCCGTCGAGCTCGAGTGCACAAGCCAACAGGGACTGCACGGCGTCGACGGCCGATGGCGCCTGCGCGGCCGGCACCGCGGCGACCAGGCGTGCGATCAGGTCGCCCTCGTGCACGATACGGTCGAGCAGGTCATGCGGCGGCAGCAGGGCCGCAGCCTCGCGCCAGCCGGCGAGCAAGGTGCGCGCACGGTCCAGCGCCTCGCTGCGAACCGCGCCGCGCATCAAGGCGGGCCACCAGGCGCCGGCCGAATCGGCCGCGCGCGCCGCCGTCGACAGGCGCAGCAGCTCGTCGTCGCAGACACCCAGCAGCGGGCTTTTCAGGGCCCGCGCCAGCGACAGCGACTGCCCTGGCGACGCCAACACGTCGAGCACGGCCAGCAGGTCCTGCACTTCGGGCAACTCGGCCAGTGCGGCTTCCTCGGGCGCGGCGTAGGGCAGCTGCAGATCGCGCAGGGCCTCGGCAGCAAGGCGCAAGGACGCACGCTTACGCGCCAGCACGAAGATCTCTGCGGGTGCAAATCCCCTTGCGTGCACCAGTTCGTGCACGGCCTGGGCCACGGTCGCCGCCTCGGCAGCGCGGAGCAGGGTTTCTGGCTCGCGGCGCGGCGTGTTCAATGTGTCGCGCCAGACCGCTTCCAGCGCTGGCAACGCTGCGGCCTGGCGGGTCATGCGTTCGACGCTCGGCAGGGTGTAGACCTCGGGCTCGCCTACGGGGCCCAGCTCGGTGCTGTGTTCGCGCCAGCCGCCGAGCGCACCCTCGTCGCTCAATGCGCCAAAGACCTGATTGACTGCCGCCAGCACGCCCGGTGTATTGCGCCGCGTATGGTCACAAGCCGCCACCAACCCCCCCAGCCCATCGACGACAAAACGTTGTGCGGCCTCGAACACACGGGGCTCGGCGCGGCGAAAGCGGTAGATGCTCTGCTTCGGGTCGCCGACGATGAACAGGCTGGGTACCGTGCCGCCACCGGCCCCGGCGTACGACGACAGCCACGCATGCAGCGCATGCCATTGCAGCGGGCTGGTGTCCTGGAATTCGTCGATCAGCAAGTGGCGCACACGCGCATCCAGCCGCTGCTGGATCCAGCCGGCGAGCGTGTGGTCGGCCAGCAGGGTCAGCGCAATGCGTTCGAGGTCGGCCATGTCGATCAGACCGCGCTGGCGCTTGAGATCGGCGTAGGCGCTGAACAGCGCGCGCGACAGCCGGACCATGCAACCGTGCTCGACATGCGCGTCGTGTTGGGCCAACGCCTGCCCTATGCGCTCGAGCAGCGCCGACAGGCGGCCTTGCGCCGGCAGATCACCGAGCTGCTTCTTCGGGGTGTCGCCGGCAGTGAACAACGCAGCCCACAGACCCTCGAATGCCGCGCGGTCATCGGCGTTTTGCAGCGCCGCGACGATCGCCGCCGCGGCCTGGTCGGACTTGCTCTTGCCGCGCGCGGCCAGCTCGCGGGCCAAGCCCTGTGCCGCATCGACGAACGCCGCCTGACGCACCAGCGTCGCCGGGTCGTCCAGGCCGGCACATTCGGCGAAGCATGCGGCGGCGGGTTCGACACTGGCTTCGAGCGTACCGGCCGCATCGGCCCGTTCGATTTCGATGCGCCGCTGCCAAGCGCTGTCGAGCCACTTCTGCAAGCCTGCGCGTCCGCGCGACGTGGCCAGCCTGCGGTAGTCCGCCAGCAGGCTCGCGTCGACCAGGACGTTGGCATGCAGGCGGCGCATCAATTCGGGGTGCAGGTCGTCGAGATCCTGCACCAGTTCCAGGTCGGGTCGCAGACCGAGTTCGGCCAGCATGTCCAGCGGAGCGGCGCGCAGCAGTTGGGAAAACCAGGCGTGAAAGGTGCGCACTTCGACGCTGCGGCCGGTGGCCAGTACACGCTCGTACAAGCCGTTCAATGCGGCGGCCTGCGATCGGGCGGCGCCGGGCTCGACACCCCGTTGCAGCAGGGCCTCGACGGCAGCCTCGGCGGGCAGTTGTGCAAACTCGCGCAACCAGCCGGCCAGGCGACTACGCATCTCGCCGGCAGCCCTGCGGGTGAAGGTGATGGCCAGGATTTGCTGCGGCTCGGCGCCGTCGAGCAGCGCGCGCACGATGCGCGAGACGAGCATCCATGTCTTGCCGGCACCCGCACAGGCCTCGACCACGACCGGGCGGCGCGGATCGCAGGCGGCGCTGTAAAAGGCCTGGCGGCTGACGCGATGGCCGTCCAGGGTATAGGCCGGCGTGTTCACGCGCTGGCCTCGCCGGCCCAGTGATCGCGCCGACACAGACCGCGCGCCTCACAGTAGTCGCACACCGCACCCTCACCCGATGCGGGCAATCCGGCGCCGGTGCGTATGCGCGCCAGGTCATGCGCCAGACCGTGCACGAGGCTCGCAGCGCTGCTGGCCACCGCCGGATGCTCGATGACCTGCGGCGGCTTGCGCTCGTCGAGCGCGAGGTAAATCGCGCGCACCGGCGACGCCGTGCCGAGCAATGCCGCGTAGAAGGCCAGCTGGGTGTCTTCGAGCGGCGCACCGACCTTGTCTTTGAGCGCCTGCACGCTGCCCGTTTTGTAGTCGATGAGTTGGCGTGTGCTGCTGGCTGCGTGCACGTCGATGCGATCGACGCGGCCCTCGAGCAGCACGCCTTCGAGTGACGCCTCCTCGCGGCGCAACGCCAGTTCGCCGACCTCGTATTGCCAGCCCTGGGCGTCGCGCGCGTGCAGCCACTCGAGGTAATGCCCGATGAATGATTCGAACGCCGCCCGAAACGGCAGCAGCTGGGCGCTGTCGAGTCCGAGCGCGGCCTGCTCGGCGTCGGCCGCCGCCCGCAGGCGTGTTGCATCGCCAGAGGCTGCACCGGCGGTCGGCCGTTGGGCATGAAATCTCAGCAACACGCCGTGCAGCCAGGTGCCGTAGTCCCGCTTTTCCAGGGCTGCCTCGAGCTCCGGTGCGACCTTCAGACCCAGCAGCGTCAGGGCGAAGAATCGGTACGGGCAGACACGCAGAGCCTCGACCGCGCTCGCCGACAGCCGCTCGGGCAGGGCCTGGGCGGCGCTCGGTGCCGGGCGCGTGATGGGCCGCGGCACCACCTGGCGCCGCGGCAACGGAGCGGCGACTTCGTCGGGTGCCGGCCGCTGCAGGCGGCGCCGTGCCTGGCAGGCCTGTTCGATGAGCGGGCTGGCGACCAGCGGTTCACCGGCGTGGCTTTGCCGACGCAGCAGGGTGAGCTGGGGCAAGCGAAGCAGCTGGGCAAAGGCCAGGCGCTCACGATCGCGTTGCGCGCCGGCGTCGGGCAGGCCCAACTGGCGCAGCAGCGTGTCGGGCAGCAGACTGGTCGCGCCCGACGCCGCGCCCAGGTGTTGTTGATCGCAACCAGGCATCACCACAGCGGCAAACGGTCGCAGCATGGCACTGGCCAGCGGCGTGATCACGATCGGCGCCGTGGCGTCACCGGGCGGAACGAAGTTCGCAGCTTCCAGTGTCGCATCGACCCAGGCGGCAAACGCGGCGAAGTCCAGGCGGGTCGATTTGGCCGCCGCCTGCCAGGCCGGCGTGCCCGCCTGGCCGTCCAGGTGCAGGGCAGCGAGCAGGGGCCGCCCCGCAGCGTCTTCGCCGAGCGCGGCCAGCAGGGCTGGAGCAGCCGCAGCCAGCGCTTCCAACCAGGCCGACAGCGGACGTCGGCCGGTGCTGCGCAGCGTCTGTAGTGGCTGCAGCGCGGCTTGCCAGACGGCCTGCGCCTCGGCATCTGGATCGCTGCCGCGGCGCCAGGCGGCCTCGAGTCGCTGCACGGCGGGCTCGTCAGTCATCTCGTTCTTGAGCCAGTCGAGCACCGCGTCGCGGCTGCGCGCCGGGTCGGCGGCGCGCAGCAGGGCCATCAACCGCGCCGCGGAGCGGGTGGTCGACATCGCCCAGCCGGTTTCGTCGCGCATCGCGACTTGCGCCCGCTCGAGCAGGGCGCGGATTCGGCGTACGACGAGGCGATCCTGGGCGATCAGCGCCACCGGGGTCTGGCCGAGGTCGAGTGCAGTCAGCACGGCGAATGCGGCCGCCTGCGCTTCTCCCTCTAGCCCGTCGCAGCACCAGCGCCGCGGCGCCGGCAGCAGCCGACACGGCGTCGAAAGGCGCAAGCAGCGGCGCGTCGGTGTCGAGCCAAAGCACCGGCGTCCCGCGCGCGGCGGCAGCGGTCAGCAAGCCGTCGACCAGCCCGTCGGAGCCCCCGGCCTGCAATGCCGCCCACGCCGCGGGCCGGTGTTGCCACAGGCCATCCTGGGCCGGTGCATCGGCTGCGGCGGCCCATTCGAGTGCCACGCGGGCCAGCCAGCGTTCACCCGTGCCCGGGCCCATGACCGGCAGCAGGGCTTCGCGCGCCTGTGACCAATAGGCGTCGCGCAAACCTGGCGGCCTGGCGTGGGCACCACGCAGCAATGCATGGGCGGCATCGACCAATGCCTGCACGGCGGCGTCGAAGGCACCTGCGTCACGCCGCTCCCAAGCCGCGCCGGCGGCCTGGCCACGCAGCAGCGCGGCTGCGCTCAGCCGGTCGGTAACCAGATCGAAGCTGATCTGTGCGGCCGCAACCTCGCCGCCCGGTGCCAGCGAGGCGGCGAGCGTGCACGCGGTCTCGATGCGTGGCTGCCAGCCGCCACGCCCGGCGAATGCCTCGCGCAGCGTGGGCAGCAGCCCTGCATAGGGCAGCAGCACGACGACGTCGCGCAACGGCGCGCCCTGCTCCGCACACCAAGCCGCAATCTGCCCGGCGACGGCGGGCCAGAAGTCACGGTCGACGCTGGCGTCGTCGAGTCGCAGGCGGGTTGGCAGGCTCACTATCAGGCTCATAGTCAACGGCCGCGGCGGGCGAGCCTCGTGTACGAGGGGCTTGTGTCAGAATCATTGTGCCTCGCGCCGTACATTGGCGCGTCGAGCACCGAGGATTCACACCATGAGCAGCGACTTGATCAAGCATGTTTCCGACGCATCGTTCGAGGCCGATGTACTGCACGCCGACAAACCGGTGCTGGTCGACTACTGGGCCGAATGGTGTGGCCCATGCAAGATGATCGCGCCGATGCTCGACGAGGTATCCGAGTCCTACAAGGACAAGCTGCTGATCGCGAAGATGAATGTCGATGAAAACCGCGACGTGCCGGCCAAGTTCGGCATCCGTGGCATCCCGACGCTGATGCTGTTCAAGGGCGGCCAGCTGGCCGCGACCAAGGTCGGTGCCTTGTCCAAATCGCAGTTGACGGCCTTCCTCGACGGTCATCTATAATCCCGTTCATTGCTGAGGCGGCTTGTCTGCATCTCAGCCAAAGATTGCCACCGCGCCCTGAGCGCTTGCTGTCGGCGTAAGCTGGACGGCACCAGGCCCGCGGTTTCGGCCCCACCCCTGCTTCACGTGTTTCCGGCGCGCCATTAGCGTGCCGGGCGCTGCCGCAGAGACTGCGCATCGATATCGGCTGGGGCCGAGCTATCCGGCACGCCGCCTGGCAAGGCCCGTGCGACCCTGAGGGTTGGCTATTGCCATGCATCTGTCCGAACTGAAAGCCCAACACGTCTCCGAGCTGCTCAAGATGGGCGAGGAGTTGGAGATCGAGAACGTCGCCCGCCTGCGCAAGCAGGAGTTGATGTTCGCGATCATGAAAAAGCGCGCCAAGGGCGGCGAGCAGGTCTTCGGCGACGGCGTGCTCGAGGTGTTGCCAGACGGCTTCGGCTTCCTGCGCTCGATCGAGGCCAGCTATATGGCTTCGACCGATGACATCTACCTGTCGCCGAGCCAGATCCGGCGCTTCAACCTGCACACCGGCGACATGGTCGAGGGTGAAGTGCGGGTGCCCAAGGATGGTGAACGCTACTTCGCCCTGGTCAAGGTCGACCGTGTCAACGGCCTGCTGCCCGAGGAGAGCAAACACAAGATCATGTTCGAGAACTTGACGCCGCTGTTCCCGAAGGAGCAGTTCAAGCTCGAACGCGATATCAAGAGCGAAGAGAACGTCACCAGCCGCATCATCGACCTGATCGCTCCGATCGGCAAAGGCCAGCGTGCCTTGCTGGTGTCGCAACCCAAGAGCGGCAAGACGGTGATGATGCAGCACTTCGCGCATGCGATCGTCGCCAACTATCCCGAGGTGCACCTGATTGTGCTGCTCGTGGATGAACGCCCCGAGGAAGTGACCGAGATGGTGCGCACCGTGCGCGGCGAAGTCATCAGCTCGACCTTCGACGAACCCGCGGCACGCCACGTTCAGGTGGCCGAAATGGTGATCGAGCGTGCCAAGCGCCTGGTCGAGTTGAAGAAGGATGTGGTGATCCTGCTCGACTCGATCACCCGCCTGGCCCGGGCCTACAACAACGTGCTACCCAGCTCGGGCAAGGTCCTCACCGGTGGCGTCGACGCCAACGCGCTGCAGCGACCCAAGCGCTTCTTCGGCGCGGCGCGCAACATCGAGGAGGGCGGCTCACTGACCATCATCGGTACCGCGCTGATCGACACCGGCTCGAAGATGGACGAAGTGATCTATGAGGAGTTCAAGGGCACCGGCAATTGCGAGATCTACCTCGACCGCCGCATGTCCGAAAAGCGCGTCTATCCGGCGATCCTGCTCAACAAGAGCGGCACGCGGCGCGAGGAGTTGCTGCTCAAGCCCGAAATCCTGCAAAAGACCTGGATTCTGCGCAAACTGCTGTACCCGATGGACGAGATCGAATCGATGGAATTCATCCTCGACAAGATGAAGCAGAGCAAGAACAACATCGACTTCTTCGACATGATGCGCAGGGGCGGCTGACGGCGCCCGCGGCTATAATTTGCGGTTTTCCGCTACGGTAAGTGCGCCCCTTTGCGTGGCGTGGCTGCCCAACCACCAGCGAGAGGTTTCCCATGAAAGAAGGCATTCACCCCGGTTACCGCGACGTTTGTTTCGTCGACCTGTCCAACGGGTTCAAGTTCGTCACGCGCTCCTGTGCGCAGACCAAGGAAACGATCAAGATGGACGACGGCCGCGAGTTGCCGCTGTTCAAGGTCGAAACCACCAGCGAGTCGCATCCGTTTTACACCGGTACGCAAAAGAGCATCGACAATCTGGGTGGACGGGTCGAGAAGTTCCGCAACAAGTTTGCCAAGCTCACGGCCAAGAAGTGATGGCGGTGCAGTGATCGCCAGCCTGGCGATTGCAACAAGGGCAGCCTCGGCTGCCCTTTCGCTTTCGCTCGCAGCGTGAATCCGACCCCCTCGCCTGCGCTCGTCACACAGCGCGCCGTACAGCGCCTGCCACGCCTGGCGCTGCTGCTGTTTTGCGCGGCCTATGTGCTGCCAGGCCTGTTTGGCCGCGACCCCTGGCGCAATGCAGATCAGACGGCCTTCGGCTATATGCTGGCCATCGCCGAAGGCCGTACCGGCTGGTTGACACCCACCATCGGCGGCCTGGCCCCTGAAAATGCCATGTTGCCGCATTGGCTGGGCGCCGCCAGCATCTGGTTGCTGTCGCCCTTCATCGATGCGCCGTTGGCCGCGCGCATCCCCTTCGGCCTGCTGCTGGCGGGTGTGCTGGTGTTGACCTGGTACACCACCTTTCACCTCGCACGCACCGCCGCCGCGCAGCCGGTGGCATTTGCCTTCGGCGGCGAAGCCGAGCCAGTGGACTACGCCCGCGCAATGGCCGACGGCGCCCTGCTGGCCCTGATTGCCTCGCTCGGCTTGCTGCAGCTCGGCCATGAAACCACGCCCGAGTTGGCGCAACTGTTCGCCACGGCGCTGGTGCTGTGGGCCTGTGCAGCCGCGCCGTATCGCGGCTGGCGGGCCCGTGCAGCGATGCTGCTCGGATTGCCGCTGCTGGCCGCCTGCGGTGCGCCGATGATTGCGACCCTGTTCGGCGTGGCGGCCTGCGGCATCACGGCGCGCTCGAGCTACGCCGCAGGCCGCAGCTTCGCGCCCTGGGCCGGCGTGGCCATTGCATTGGCGGCGTCATTGGCATGGCTGCTGGGTACATGGGGCTGGCGCATCGGGTTCGAGACCAATGTCGAGCAAGGATTGCAGTTGTTGCGGCTGTGGGTTTGGTTTCTCTGGCCGGTATGGCTGCTGGCCATGTGGACGCTGTGGCGTTGGCGACGGCACCTGGCCAAGCGCCACATTGCCCTGCCGCTGGCGCTGAGCGTGGTGTCGCTGCTGGCCTGCATTGCCGGCGGCGGCTTCGACCGGGCGCTGATGCTGGGCCTGCCCGGCTTTGCCGTGCTCGCCGCCTTTGCCTTGCCCACGCTGCAGCGCGGGGCCAGTGCCGCGGTCGATTGGTTCTCGGTATTCTTCTTCAGCATCGCGGCGCTGGCCATCTGGGTCATCTATGCCGCCATGGTCACAGGCATACCGACACGCACCGCGGCCAATGTGGCCAAGCTTGCACCGGGTTTTGCACTGCAGTTCTCGGCCCTGCCGTTCGTCGTCGCGGCGGCGGGCACGCTGGCTTGGCTGGTATTGGTGCGTTGGCGCACCGGCCGCCATCAGCATGCGCTGTGGAAGAGCCTGGTCCTGCCGGCCGGCGGCGTCGCCCTGGCCTGGCTGCTGTTGATGACCTTGTGGCTGCCACTGCTCGACTACGCGCGCAGCAACCGTCCCTGGGTGGCGCGCCTGGCGCCGCACATACCGCCAGGCAGCTGCATCGCGGCGCCTGGTTATCCACGTTCGGCCGTCGCCGCATTGGAGCAATACGGCCATTGGACCGTCGACGCACGCAGCATGGCCGTCGAACCCTGCGCCGTGATGCTGCGCCAGGAGCGCCGCGGCCAACCCGAGGTCGTCGCCCCGGCCGGCTGGGAGCTGGTGGCACGGATCCGGCGCCCGACCGACCGCGAGGAATCCACGGTCGTGCTGCGCCGCTTACGCTGAAGCGGTCACTGCTTCGGCCGGTTTTTCGGCGCCCTCTGCGCCCCGTCGTACACGCGCCGCCGGAAGCACGAGCCTAAAGCTCGAACCTTTGCCCAGCTCGCTCTGGATGGCGAGCTCGCCGCCATGGCGTTGCGCCACATGCTTGACGATGGCCAGACCCAGGCCGGTGCCACCAGTGTCGCGAGACCGGCTGCCGTCGACGCGGTAGAAACGCTCGGCCAGGCGCGGCAGGTGCTCGCGGGCGATGCCGATGCCGTTGTCGCTCACCTCAAATTCGGCGCAACCATCGCTGCCGCGCAGGCGCCATTCGACCTCGATCACGCCACCGTCGGGTGTATAGCGGATGGCGTTGGCGACCAGATTGCTCATCGCGCTGAGCATTTCGCTCTCGACAGCGGCAACCTGGCAGCCGCCTATTGCAGACACTTCGATGCGATGGCGGCCGGCCGACAGCAACTGAGCGTCGATCTGCAGGCGCGCCAGCAGCGGATCCATGCCGATCCAGCGGTCTGCCGCGGGCAGCGGACTGCCCTCGAGCTGGGCCAGCGACAGCAGGTCATTGACCAGGGCCTGGATGCGGTCGGTCTGCTGGCGCATCATGGCCAGAACGCGCGGCTGTTCGGTGGCGGTGAGCGGCACGCTGACCAGGGTTTCGACAAAACCGGCCAGCACCGTCAATGGTGTGCGAATCTCATGCGACACGTTGGCGACGAAGTCACGCCGCATGGCGTCGGTACGCTCGCGTTCGGTGATGTCTTGCGACAACACCAGCTTCATGCCCTCCCCATAGGGCCGCACCAGGACCGACAAGGTGATCCGTCCGCGCGGGCTGGCAAAGACCACCGGTTCGTCGAACGATCCAGCCTGCAGGTAGGCCACGAAGGCCGGCGCCCGCACCAGATTCGTTACGCGCTGCAGGCGGTCGCGGGTGGGGTCGATCCCGAAGTGGTCGGCGGCCTGCGAATTGCACCAGGCGATCTGCTCGTTGGCGTCGAGCATCATGACGCCATTCGGCGAGGCGTCGATGGCCAATAGAAACTGCTGCAGGCGCGCCTGCTCCTGCGCGGTGAGCCTCTGGCCCAGGCGCAGCAGGCGCTCAACGCGGTAGCCCAGCTCGCCCCACAGGCCGCTGTCGCGCGGCGCAGGCTGCTCCTGGGTGCCGCGCAGCCAAGCTATCAGGCGACGGCCGCGCCAGGCATCGCGCGCGATGACTGTCAACGCGGCACCGAGCACACCGCAGAGCAGGCCGAGCAGTGGCCAACTCACAACGCTGCCGACAAGCCAACCCATCGCCGCGCCGCCGGCCAAGGCCATTGCGGCGGTGGCCATGCGCGACAACAACAGATTCATGCCACCTGCGCGTTGGCCTGCGTGAGTCGGTAGCCGGCGCCACGCACGGTCTCGACCAGTTGGGCACTGTTGACCGGTATCAGCGCTTCACGCAAACGCTTGACGTGAACATCGACCGTGCGTTCCTCGATGAAAACATGGTCGCCCCACACGCGATCGAGCAACTGCGCGCGGCTGTGCACACGTTCGGTGTGCGTCATCAAAAAGTGCAGCAAGCGAAATTCGGTCGGCCCGACCTTGACCTCGCGCAGCGCGCCATCGACGATGCGTGTGACGCGCCGCGTCGCCGGGTCGAGCTTGAGACCCGCCACCTCGACCGCCTCGTCCAGCGCCTGCGGTGCCTTGCGGCGCAGCACCGCACGGATGCGCGCCAGCAGTTCCTTGGGTGAAAAGGGTTTGGTCAGGTAGTCGTCGGCGCCGCCGTCCAGGCCGGCCAACTTGTCGCTTTCTGCGGCGCGCGCGGTCAGCATGATGATAGGCAGCGGTTTGGTGCGCGCCTCGGAGCGCCACGCCTTGGCCAGTGCCAGCCCGGACTGACCGGGCAGCATCCAGTCGAGCAGCACCAGGTCGGGCAGCATGCGGTCGACGCTTTGCAGGGCGCCTTCGGCGTCGCCGACCACGGTGACTTCGTAGCCCGCGTGGCGCAGGTTGATGGCCACCAGCTCGGCGATGGCCGCCTCGTCTTCGACAACCAGGATGCGGCTCATTTCACAGCGTCGGCAACGGCATCGAGACGGGTGTGGCGTACGTCGGTGCCTTTGACCACGTAGATGATCACCTCGGCCAGGTTCTTGGCGTGGTCGCCGACGCGCTCGATGGACTTGGCGACGAAGATCAGGTCGATGCTGGCCGAGATCGTGCGCGGGTCTTCCATCATGTAGGTGATCAATTTGCGCATCAGACCCTCGAACTCCTGGTCCAGCTTGTCGTCGCTGCGCAGGACTTCGAGCGCCTGCGCGGTATCGAGGCGGGCAAAGGCGTCGAGCGCCTTGCGCATTTGCGCGATCGCCAGATCGGCCTCGAACGACAGGTCTTCCACCGGCAGCCGCATGCGGCTGGACACCCCGGTGTTGATCAAACGCTGCACCGTGCGCGCGATACGCGCCGCCTCGTCACCCGCACGCTCGAGGTTGGCGATGATCTTGCTGATGGCGATCAACAGGCGCAGGTCACGCGCCGTCGGTTGGCGCCGCGCGATGATGGCCGACAGGTCACGATCGATCTCCATCTCCATCGTATTGACGCGCTCTTCGGCCTGCAGCACCTGGGTCGCGGTTTCGCCGCTGAAGCGCGTCAGGGCATAGACCGATTGCGCCACCTGCGACTCGACCAAGCCGCCCATCTCGAGCACGCGGTTGGAAATGCCCGACAACTCGGCGTCGAACTGGGTCGATAAATGTTTGTCAGTCATCGCTTGGGCCCTCAGCCGAAACGGCCGGTGATGTAGTCCTCGGTATCGCGCTTTTTCGGCTTCATGAACAGTTCGGCGGTCGGGCCGAACTCGATCAGGTCGCCGATGTACATGTAGGCGGTGTAGTCCGAGCAACGCGCCGCCTGCTGCATGTTGTGGGTCACGATGACCACCGTATAGTCGGCCTTGAGTTCGTGGATCAACTCCTCGATCTTGCCGGTGGAAATCGGATCCAGGGCCGAACAGGGCTCGTCGAGCAGCAGCACCTCCGGCTTGATGGCGATGCCGCGCGCAATGCACAAGCGCTGCTGCTGGCCGCCCGACAGACCGGCGCCGCTCTGGCCCAGCTTGTCCTTGACCTCGTTCCACAGTGCGGCCTTCTTCAGGGCCCACTCCACACGCTCGTCCATCTCGACCCGCGGCAATTGCTCGAACAGGCGCACACCGAAGGCAATGTTGTCGTAGATCGACATCGGGAACGGCGTCGGCTTCTGGAACACCATGCCGATCTTGGCCCGGATCAGGCTGACGTCGAGCTTGGAACGCAGCACGTCTTCGCCATCGAGCAGGATCTGACCCTCGGCGCGCTGCTCGGGATAAAGCTCGAACATGCGGTTGAAGCAGCGCAGCAGCGTGCTCTTGCCGCAACCTGACGGGCCGATGAAGGCCGTGACCCTTGCGCTCGGGAATGTCCAGATTGATGTTCTTCAGGGCCAGGAAGTTGCCGTAGTAGAAGTTCAGGTTGCGCACCGTGAGCTTGGGCTTCTCGGTCACAGGTAATTCAACTTTGACGTCCATGCTCTGACTCTCAATGTTTGTTGCGGAACAGCACACGCGCCAAGATGTTCAGCGCCAGCACACCGAGCGTGATCAGGAATACGCCCGCCCAAGCCAGCTTTTGCCAATTTTCGTATGGGCTCATCGCAAATTTGAAGATCGTTACCGGCAGGCTGGCCATCGGCCCACGCAGGTCGTTGGTCCAGAACTGGTTCGACAAGGCCGTAAAGAGCAGGGGTGCCGTCTCGCCCGAGATGCGCGCCAGTGCAAGCAGCACGCCGGTAATGACGCCGGCGCGCGCCGCCTTCAGTGTCACCGAATAGATCACCTTCCACTTCGGTGTGCCCAGCGCATAGGCTGCCTCACGCAATGCGTTCGGGATCAGGCTCAGCATGTTTTCCGTTGTTCGGATGACCACTGGAATAACGATCAACGCCAGGGCCAGCACGCCCGCAAAGCCAGAAAAACTCCTCAGCCTCGCCACGACCACGGCATAGATGAACAAGCCGATCACGATCGACGGCGCCGAGAGCAAGATGTCATTGATGAATCGAGTGACGCTACCCAGCCAGCCCCGGTGGCCGTACTCCGCCAGATAGATGCCTGCCAGGATGCCGATCGGTGTGCCGAGCGCCGTTGCCAGCGAGACCATGACCAGCGAGCCGAAAATCGCGTTTGCCAGGCCTCCTGTGGCGGCCTGCGGGGGCGGCGTCATCTCGACAAACACAGACCACGCCAAACCGCCGAGGCCCAGGCGGATGGTTTCGAAGAGGATCCAGATCAGCCAAAACAAGCCGAAGGACATCGCCAGCAACGACAAGCTCAGGGCCACGAAATTCAGGCGCTTGCGCCTAGCATGCATCGCCAGGTGCCCTGTGGATACGCCTGCTGGCGCACTCGAGGACAGCATGTCCGTGTGATTCATGTCCGAGTGCCCTCGCCTCTTTGCAAGTTCGAGAGCAACAGCTTGGAGAGAGTCAGAACAACCAAGGTAATGACGAAGAGGACCAGACCGAGGTAGATCAGCGAGGCCTGGTGCAAGCCTTCGCTGGCCTCGGCAAATTCGTTGGCCAAGGCCGAGGTGATGCTGTTGGCGGCCTCGAACAGCGAGAGCGAATTGAGTTGGTTGAAATTGCCGATGACGAAGGTCACCGCCATCGTTTCACCGAGCGCGCGTCCCAAGCCGAGCATGACGCCGCCAACGACACCGGTCTTGGTGTAGGGCAGCACGATCTTCCAGACCACTTCCCATGTCGTGGAGCCGAGCGCATAGGACGATTCCTTGAGCATCGCCGGAGTGACGTCGAACACATCGCGCATCACGGCGGCGATGAACGGGATGACCATGATCGCCAGGATGATGCCGGCCGAAAGCAGGCCGATCCCGACGGGCGGCCCCGACACCAACGCACCCAGCAGCGGTGTGCCGCTGAAAACCGCCTGCAAAGGTTGCTGAACATAGGTCGAGAGGATCGGCCCGAAGACCAACAGACCCCACATCCCATACACGATCGACGGCACTGCCGCCAACAGCTCGATCGCTATGCCCAACGGGCGCTTGAGCCAACCCGGCGACAGTTCGGTCAGGAACAGAGCGATGCCGAAGCTGACGGGTACCGCGATCAGCAAGGCGATGAACGAAGTCATCAGCGTGCCGTAGATCATCACCAGGCCGCCGAACTTCTCCTGCACCGGATCCCAGTCCTTGCTCCAGAGAAAGCCGAGCCCGAATTTCTCGATCGCCGGTGCGGCACCGATGACCAGCGAGGCGATGATGGCGACCAGCAGCCCCAGCGTCAACCAGGCTGCACCTTGTGCCAGCACTGCGAATACGCCGTCGGCCCAGGGCGCCACGACGCGGCGCTCGGTAGGCCGCGCCGATGGTTGCGCGCGCTCCATGCTCTGTTCTTGACTTTGTGGTCTCGCGGGCAGTGTAGCGGCCATCGGGTGTTCCAAAATATCGAACCGCTGCAGCGCGTTGCGGCGCGCTGCTGGGCGCTCACTTGAAGGCGATGGCCTTGCCGGCGGAGTCTTTCAGGTTGTCGGCCCACTGCTTGCGCACCAGAGCCTTCACGCTGTCCGGCAGGGGTACGTAGTCCAGTTCGTCGGCCATCTTGTCGCCACTGCCGTAGGCCCAGTCGAAGAACTTCAAGGTCGCCGCCGCGCTGGCCGGCTTTTCCTGTGTCTTGTACATCAGTACGTAGGTCGGGTTCGTGAGCGGCCAGGAGTCCTTGCCCGGTTGCTCCGTCGTGATCTGGTAGAAGGTCTTGTTCCAATCTGCGCCGGCCGCAGCGGCCTTGAATGCGGCGTCGTTGGGCGCCACGAACTGGCCATCCTTGTTGCGCATCAAGGTATATGTCATCTTGTTCTGCTTGACATAGGCGTACTCGACGTAGCCGATCGAGTTGGGCAGACGCTGAACGAAGGCCGCCACGCCTTCGTTACCCTTGCCGCCGGCGCCCGTGGGCCAGTTCACGGCGGTACCCTCACCGACCTTGCTCTTCCACTCTTCATTCACCTTCGACAGGTAGTTGGTGAAAATGAAGGAAGTGCCCGATCCGTCAGAGCGCCGCACGACGGCGATCGCGGCGTCGGGCAGTGGTACGCCGGGATTCAACGCGGTCAGGGCCGCATCGTTCCACTTGACGATCTTGCCCAGGTAAATGTCACCGAGCACAGTTCCGGTCAGCTTGATCTGCCCCGGCGCAATGCCACTGATATTGACAACCGGCACGACGCCGCCGATCACGGTCGGGAACTGGATCATGCCGTCCTTGGCGAGGTCGGCATCGGTCAGCGGCATATCGGAAGCGCCGAAGTCGACCGTCTTGGCCTTGATCTGGCGGATCCCGGCGCCCGAGCCCACCGACTGGTAATTGATGCGCACACCACTGGCCTTGTTGTACGCGTCCGCCCACTTGGCGTAGATCGGCGCCGGGAAAGTCGCACCGGCACCGGTGACTTCCTGCGCCATCGCAAAGCAGGGGTAGATCAGAGCGGCGCCTAGCGCCAAGCGTTGGATTGTCGAGATGTTCATGGGTCACCTTCCTGAGAAGTTGGAGCGGGAGTCAATGTGTATGGCGACTCTAGACAGCTGATGTGACAAGCCCGTGACAGCCATGCGCCGAGCGGCGGCGTCACTATCGATTCACGAAATCGTCACATATCGACCTGTCGGCACCTCGGCGTCGGTCGAGACCCCGCACCCTTGTCACACAGCCGTCATCCCGGCGCCTTTGTGCAGACACGACACTGCGCAAGCATCGGGGCCCATGCACTCGCATGCATTCGACGCCGACCAACCCGACGACGCAGCGCCCGACGCGCAGCTCAAATTGCGCACCGTCTGGATTTCCGACCTGCACCTGGGCACCCCGGGCTGCCAGGCGGTCGCGCTGCTGCACTTTCTCAAGCATGTCGACTGCGAAACCCTGTTCCTCGTCGGCGACATCATCGACGGCTGGCAATTGAAGCGATCGTGGTACTGGCCGCAGACGCACAACGATGTCGTGCAAAAACTGCTGCGCAAGTCGCGCAAGGGCACACGGGTGATCTTCGTACCCGGGAACCACGATGAATTCGCTCGTCGCTATGTCGGGCACAACTTCGGCGGCGTCGATGTCGTCAGCGAGTGGATCCACGTCACCGCCGACGGTCGCCGCCTGTGGGTCACGCATGGCGACCTGTACGACGGAGTGATCCAGTGCGCCAAGTGGCTGGCCTATGTGGGTGACTGGGCCTATGAGCTGACCCTGAAGATCAACCACTGGCTGAACGCCGTGCGAGCCCGCCTCGGGTTGCCCTACTGGAGCCTGTCCAAGGTGCTCAAGCAAAGGGTCAAGCGCGCGGTGAGCTACATCGGCGAATTCGAGACCGCTGTGGCCCGCGAGGCCAAGAAGCGTGGCGTAAATGGCGTCGTCTGCGGCCACATCCATCACGCCGAATTGCGCGACATACACGGCATCGTCTATGCAAACGACGGCGATTGGGTCGAGAGCCTGACGGCCTTGGTCGAGCATCGTGACGGGCGCCTGGAAATCATCGACTGGTCAGATCAGGTCGGTGCGGCCGCCGCTCACGCCGCCATCCTTGCGGCCAGCCGCAGAACGCCGGACGTATCGATCGAAGCACCGTTGCCGACGGCAACGCATCAACTGTTCGGCAAGCTGTTTTGAACCACCTAGCCTCGGTTGTCACGATTCTGTCGCAAAAGCTTCATAAGCTGCACCGATGATCGAGGAGCGTACAGCGACTGCTGAAGATGCACAGGCCACCACTGCGCCTGCGTCGTCATTGACCCTGCTCAATCGCGAGCAGGCGATCCTGGCCTTCAACCGTCGCGTACTCGCGCAGGCCGAGCGTACCGACGTGCCGCTGCTGGAGCGACTGCGCTACATCACCATCGTCTCGTCCAACCTCGATGAATTCTTCGAAGTCCGCTTCGCCGACTACCTCGAAGCCGTCCGGGCATCGCATGACGGTGCGTCGCGACGAGACATGGACGAACTGGCCTGCGCCGCGCACCAACTGATCGATGAGCAATACACCCTGTTCAACGAGCAGGTCATGCCGGCGTTGGCTAAGGCCGGCATCGTGATCATCAACCATGCGCAGCGCAACGCGACCCAGCGGCGCTGGGTGGCACGATTCTTCCAGACACAGGTGCGCCCCTTGCTGGTGCCGGCGGGCCTGGATCCGGCGCATCCATTTCCCATGGTCGCCAACAAGAGTCTGAATTTCATCGTTCGCCTCGGCGGACGCGACGCCTTCGGCCGCGAGAATCGGATTGCCATCGTCAAGGTGCCGCGTGCGCTGCCGCGTGTGATCCGGATGCCCGACAGCCTGTGCAAAGCAGGCCAGCAAGGCTTCGTGCTCTTGTCCAGCGTGATCCGTGCTCACCTCGCAAGTTTGTTCCCGGGACGCACCGTCGAAACCTTCTCGCAGTTCCGCGTGACCCGCGACTCCGACCTCGACGTCGATGAAGACGACCTCACGAACCTGCGCCAGGCGATTCGTTCCGGGCTGACGACGCGCCACTTCGGCCAGGCCATTCGGCTCGAAGTGGTCAACACCTGCCCGCCGGAGCTTTGGCAACTGCTGCTCGAACAGTTCAGCCTGCCCGAAGCGGCTTTGTACCGCGTCAACGGGCCGGTGAACCTGGTACGCCTGGTGCAACTGATCGACCAGGCCGGCGCCGCGCCCACAAGCGCCAGCGCTGGCCCGGCCCTGTGTTTCCCGCCCTATGAACCGGCATGGCCGCAGGATCGCATACCACGCGGTACGTCGATTTTCTCGCGCCTGGCCGAGCACGGAGATGTGCTCCTGCACCACCCGTTCGAGAGCTTCGACCCGGTGATCGCCTTCCTGCGTGAAGCCGTGCACGACCCCGAAGTGCTGGCCATCAAGCAAACGATTTACCGCACCGGCAGCGACAGCGTATTGATGGAGCTGCTAATCGACGCTGCGCGCCGCGGCAAGGAAGTGATGGTGGTGGTCGAGTTGCAGGCCCGTTTCGACGAAGAGGCCAACGTCAATTGGGCGGAGCGGCTCGAGGCCGTGGGCGCCCAGGTGGTGTATGGCATCGTCGGCTTGAAGACGCATGCCAAGCTGCTGCTCGTGACCCGCCGCGAGGGCGCCAAACTTCGCCGCTACGCGCACCTGTCGACGGGCAACTACAACCCGCGCACCGCGCGGCTGTATACCGACATCGGCTACCTCACCGCCGACGCCGAGATCACCGCGGACGCCGATACGGTATTCCAGCAACTCGCCAGCCTGACCAAGACCCGTGCACCGAGCCGGCTGCTGACGGCTCCGTTCGTGCTGCATCGACGCATGGTGGCTGCCGTTGCTCGAGTGGCCGCTTCGGCACGTCTGGGACGACCGGCGCGCATCGTGCTGAAACTCAATGCACTCACCGATCCGGCATTGATCGACGCCTTGCTCGCAGCCGGCCGCGCCGGTGCGCAGATCGACCTCATCGTGCGCGGTGCCTGCCTGCTGGCCCCCGATATGCCCGAGGTCAGCGACAACATTCGCGTGCGTTCGATCATTGGACGTTTTCTAGAACACACCCGGGTGCTGTACTTTCGCTGGGGTTCCGGTGAAGCCGACGAAGTGCTGTACCTGTCGAGCGCCGATTGGATGAGCCGCAACATGTTCCGCCGTATCGAAGTCGCGTGGCCGCTGCGCGATGCGCAACTGCGCCAGCGCGTGATCGACGAGTGCCTGGTGCCGTACCTGCACGACCGCCTCGACGCCTGGACGCAGCAATCCGACGGCAGCTACCGGCGTGTGGACGATGCGGGCATCAGTGCGCAACAGGCGCTGATGCACTACTTCGGTCAGCGCTGAGGGGTCGACCCGCCGATGGACCTGATTTTGTGGCGCCATGCAGAAGCCATCGATGCGCAGGATGACAACGAGGACCTCGAACGCGCCTTGAGCACGCGCGGCGAACGCCAGGCCGCGCGCATGGCGCATTGGCTCAACCAGAATCTGGCGGCAACGACACGGGTGCTGGTCAGTCCGGCACAGCGCTGCCAGCAGACTGCCCGCACACTGGATCGCAAGTTCAGGACCGTCGCCGAATTGGCACCCGGCGGCAGCGTGCATGATCTCTTGACCGCCGCGCGCTGGCCGGACGCCAAGGAGCCCGTTCTGGTGGTGGGCCACCAACCCACGCTCGGGCTCGCCGCCGCCTACTTGCTCGCCGATCTGGAGCAACCGTGGCGCGTGAAGAAGGGGGCCGTCTGGTGGCTGCGCCGCCGTCAGAGCGCCGGCGACGATGAAACCGTGCTGCTCGCGGTGCGCGGGCCTGAGAGCGTCTAGGACTTTGCCTTCGTTATCGCAGCTCCGCTGCTCCAGCCGGTCATCTATTTAGCGCCCGACCCCACGGTATTCGAAGCCCGTGGCTGCGCATGAGCGATGGTTCGTAGAGGTTGCGTCCGTCGAGCACCACGGGCGAGCGCATCGCAGCACGCATGCTTGCAAAGTCCGGGCTTCGAAATTCCGTCCATTCGGTGACGATGAGCAGTGCATCGGCACCTTCAAGTGCATCGATCGCCCGCGGGGCGTAACTCAGGCGCTGCCGAACACCGAAGGCACGCTGCGCCGCCGGCATCGCAACCGGGTCGTAGGCCTGGACATGGGCTCCTCGTTCGAGCAACTCGTCGATCAACACCCGACTCGGTGCCTCGCGAACGTCGTCGGTATTCGGCTTGAACGCCAGTCCCCAAACGGCGAATTGGCGCCGACTGAGGTCGGCACCGAAGCGCTCGACGACACGCCGCCACAACAATGTCTTTTGCGCCTCGTTCACCTGCTCGACTGCGGACAGCAATGACAGATTTCCTCCGAGTTCCGTCGCGCTCCTCATCAACGCACGCAGGTCTTTCGGGAAACATGAGCCGCCGAACCCGCAACCGGCGTAGAGGAAGTGGTGGCCGATGCGCTCGTCGCTGCCGATGCCGCGCCTGACGGCATCGATATCGGCGCCTAGACCTTCCGCCAGCAACGCCATCTCGTTCATGAAGCTGATGCGTGTGGCCAGCATCGCGTTGGCAACGTACTTCGTCATTTCCGCGGAGCGCACACTCATCACCATCAGGCGCTCGTGATTGCGACCGAAGGGTGCATACAACTCGCGCATCAGGGCCGTGGCGGACTCATCGTCGGAGCCGATCACAATGCGGTCCGGCCGCGTGAAGTCTGCGACTGCCGCACCTTCCTTCAGAAACTCCGGATTGGATACGACGCTGACGGCGTGCGAGACCTCGCGTTGCGCGAGCGCGTCGGCAATGATGGCATGCACGCGACTGGCGGTACCGACCGGCACCGTGCTCTTGTTGACGACCACACGATCACCATCCATGTGTTCGCCGATCGACCGCGCTGCGGAGCAGACGTGCGACAGGTCCGCCGACCCGTCCCCCTCGGGTGGTGTGCCCACGGCAATGAATTGCAGTTTGCCAAAACGCGCCCCTAGCGCCGGATCGGCGGTAAAGCGCAGGCGTCCTGCAACCAGGTTGCGCCGAACGATGTCCTGCAAACCCGGCTCGTAGATCGGCACCACGCCGTCGCTCAATTGAGCGACCTTGCCGGCATCGAGATCGACGCACAGCACGTCATTGCCTACGTTGGCTAGGCAAGCCCCGGTCACCAAACCTACGTATCCCGTACCGACGACCGTTATCTTCATGCCCCAAAGGTAGCGACGATCGATGACAGGCGTGTGGCGACGGCCGTCACTGCCCGGTACCTCGGTGGCATCACGCGAGACCGCCCCGGTTGCTGAATTGGAAGCGGCCGATCACCGTCATGTTGCAGCCGGATGCCTGGCGGGCCCCGTGACGCTTGGGCGGATCGCCAGCAGCGCCTGGCCCATCCGGATCTGCGCACCGGTCACGATCCCGTCACAGAGATCAAAACCGGGCGGCGTGAAGACAATGATCGTCGAGCCATGCTCGAACCAACCCATCTCCTGCCCCTTGACGAAGCTTGCACGCACCGGGATTTCGTTGGGGCCGCGGAAACGCAGATGGAGCAGCACATCGAGAAAGTGCAGCCGAATACTGGCCACCAGGATTGCCGCCACCGGCACCAGTGCAAAGGGCTGGCCACCCGGGACCAGGCGTGCCCGCAGCACGGCACGCTCGTTGCGGCAGAACAGGCGCTCGATGCGCGCCAGCGCGATCGGATTCACGTTCCAAGTGTCACCGCTCAAATAGGTCACATGCTCGACCTCGCAGTCGTGCGGCGCGTGAAAGCGGTGGTACATGCTCGACGTCAGCCTCAGGGTGATGTAGGCGCCGTCGTGAAACGCCGACGTGTCCTGCGACGGCCCGAACAAATCCTCGAGCCGATAGGGTGAGCCCTTGGCCTGAAAGAGCTGGCCCTCGACCACCCGACCGCAGGCGCCGACGATTGCGTCGCATGGGCTGACGAGCACATTCGGATCGGTGGCGAGGGGCCGCGCGCCCGCCACCAATGCGCGAGTGAAGCAATCGTGCAAGCTGCTGAAGCGCTGCTCTCTCGCATCGCTGAGATCGAGGTCGGCGAACATTCGCCAAACCGCGATCGCAGCCTGTGTCAGCCAGGGTGACCGCAAATGGCTGAACCAACCCATCAGGCGCGTCAGCGCGATTCGCGGCACGCGATTGGTGAGTAGGAAATTGAGGTCTTCCTGCGCCAGGAGACGACGTAGTTGATTCATTTCATCGAGTTGTCAATTGCGACTGGTACATAGGAGTCACTTCTACTGGAACCATCAAATGGACGAATCGATTGCGATTTCTGCCCTGGCGCTGGGTGTGCTGGCCTGGACGCTGCCGCGCGCCAGGCGCCGCATACAGCTCTCGCGCGCCAAGCATGCTTCCCTGACCGGCCACTCACGCATGGCCAAGCGCATCGCGAGTTGGATTCCCGGCTATGCCTACGACGAAGAACAATTCTTCTCGTCGGACGGTGCGCCGAGCGCGGTGGTTGCACAACGGCGCAATGGTTTCGCTGCACTCGCCGGCTTGTATGCCGAGCGTTATGCGCGCAGCGTGGCCCTCACGGGCCTGGCCCGCGGGGGCATTTCCGATCTTCAATTCACGGCCAGCTACCGAGTGCCGTTTCAATACAGCCCCTACGTGCGAGAGCGCCTCAAAGTGGGCGCTTTCGTGACCGCATCGTCGGGCGTGACGGTGCACGACCTCGACGGCAACCTGTTCTACGACCTGACAGGCTCGTATGGCGTCAACCTGCTCGGCAATGACGTTTACAAGGAGTGCATCGAAGAAGGTGCGGCGCAGGTACGCGAACTCGGTCCGGTGCTCGGTGCCTACCATCCCTGCGTACTGGACAACGTCACGCGCCTGAAGACCATCTCCGGCCTCGACGAAGTGTCGTTTCACATGTCCGGCACCGAGGCCGTCATGCAGGCGGTGCGGCTGGCGCGCTACCACACGCGAAGGACTCACCTGGTGCGCTTTTGCGGTGCCTACCATGGTTGGTGGGAAGACGTGCAGCCCGGCCCCGGCAACCCACTTCCGCCGCACGAGACCTACACATTGGCAGAGATGAGCGCGCGCACACTCGGTGTATTGCGCACGCGACGCGACATCGCCTGCGTGTTGGTCAATCCCTTGCAGGCCTTGCACCCGAATGCGGGTGCACCCGGCGACTCGTCTCTGGTCGACAGCAGTCGCCGTGGTGGTTTCGATCGTGCGGGCTACACCGCGTGGTTGAAGCAATTGCGCGAGGTCTGCACCGAACGCGGCATCGTGCTCATCTTCGATGAAGTGTTTGTCGGCTTTCGTCTCGCACCGGGAGGAGCGCAGGAGTATTTCGGCGTGCGCGCCGACATGGTGACCTATGGCAAGACGCTCGGTGGCGGCCTGCCGGTGGGTGTGGTCTGCGGCCGACGTGACTTGATGAAGCGCTTTCGCGAAGACCGGCCTGCCGATATCTGCTTCGCGCGCGGCACTTTCAATGCGCACCCCTACGTGATGGGGGCGATGAAGGCATTTCTCGATCGCCTCGAGCGGCCCGCAGTGAAGGCCGTCTACGAGGGACTCGATGCGCGCTGGAATGCACGCGCCGAACGCTTCAACCTGCAGATGGCCGAGGCCGGCCTGCCGGTGCGTGCGGCCAATCTGTCGTCGATCTGGACCATCTTGTACACCCAACCATCGCGCTACAACTGGATGCTGCAGTTCTATCTGCGTGCGCAGGGCCTTGCGTTGAGCTGGGTCGGCACTGGGCGGCTGATCTTCAGCTTGAACTACAGCGAAGCCGACTTCGATGCCGTCTTGCTGCGCTTCGTCGCCGCAGCGCGGGCCATGCAGACCGACGGCTGGTGGTGGCAGGACGCCGCACAGACCAACCGCAAGATCCGCCGCGGCATCCTGCGCGAATTCCTGCACCAGGTCCTGTGAGCCTGCGGTCAACGCGGATGCACGTGAGTCATTGGGTCGATCAGCTCACCACGCAACAGATACAACGGCGCCTTGTGATAAAGGGCGATGTCATGGAAGGGATCGGTCAGGATCTTGCTCATCCACACCAGGCCGGTCATCAGGTTCTTCTGTGCCCACAACTGGGCGACGCGGAATAGAAGACCGGCAACGCCGAGCGCCAGCCAGGCCATACCCACGTCGTGGATGAAGCCCGAGAATGACGTCGCTGGCTGCATCGTCCCGAACAGGTCCGGAGCCGTCCACAGCAACAAGGGAATCAGCACCCAGACCGTCAACAGGACAATCTTGCGGCGGATGTTGTAGCCGATCTTGATCGCTTCCTTGTGTTCGTCGCTGACCTGATTCACATGGTCATAGCCACGCGGCTCGAAAAAGAAGTGACCCGCCTGTCGGCTGGTCATCGACACGCACCAGGCCAGGATGGCCGCCAACGCCGGATCCACGAACAACAGACCGTAGGCGACCACGAAGCTGACCGCGCTCAGCAGGTGCAGCGACTGGTTGATGCGGCTATGGTGGTAGTAGCGATGGTCATCCCAGCGCTGGGTCGCAAGTTCCTTGAGCAGTTCGCGCACGGCAATCCTCCTGTGATGAGCCCGTCCGAAAGCCAGGCCAATGGTCTGTGTGAATCGATGATGACTGCTCAACATGAATGTTGCATGACCGCTCGATGTCGGCACTGCCACACAAGCGTCATGCAACTGTTTTGTGGCGTGGGCAACATCCAGTCATGCAAACCACTGATCCGATCGACATCGTGGTCGACCACTTTCCGGCGCCGCAACGCTCCTTGCGTGTGGCCTGCGTCACCGAGACCTATCCGCCCGAGGTCAACGGCGTGGCGCTCACGCTGGCGCGCGTCGTCGAGGGCCTGCATAGACGCAATCATGAGGTGCAGCTGATACGTCCGCGTCAGGCCCGGCGCGACGCCAGCACGCACGAGAGTGGCGTTGAAGAAGTCCTGATGCGCGGCATGCCGATCCCGCGCTATCCGAATCTGCGTCTGGGATTACCGGCCAAGGGGGCCCTGGTACAACGCTGGTCACGACAGCGGCCCGATGTCGTACACATCGCCACCGAGGGCCCGCTCGGCTGGTCGGCCCTGCAGGCTGCACGGCAGCTGAAGCTGCCGGTGAGCTCCGACTTTCGCACCAATTTCCACGCCTATAGCCGGCACTACGGCATCGGTTGGCTGCACAAGCCGATCATGGCCTACCTGCGCAAGTTTCATAACCACACGCAATGCACCATGGTGCCCACCGAGGCACTGCGGCGCGACCTCGAGCGCGAAGGCTTTCACCGCCTGACGGTGGTATCGCGCGGGGTCGACACCACGCAGTTTTCGCCGCAACGGCGCAGTCTGGCGATGCGTCAGCAATGGGGTGTCGCCGGCGACGATCTCGTGGTGGCCTGCGTCGGCCGATTGGCGCCAGAGAAAAACCTCTCGACCCTGGTCACGGCCTGGCACGCCATTCGGGGGCTGGACGCCCGAGCCAAGCTGGTTGTCGTTGGCGAAGGGCCTATGCGCGCGCAACTGCAGGTTCAATGCCCCGAGGCCATCTTCGCCGGGCAACGCAGCGGCAACGATCTCGCCGCGCACTACGCGTCGGCCGATCTGTTGCTCTTCCCGAGCCTGACGGAGACCTTCGGCAATGTGACCACCGAAGCGCTCGCCAGCGGATTGGCAGTCGTCGCCTTCGACTACGCCGCAGCGGCACAACTCATTCGCGACGGTGTGAACGGTGCGCTGGCCCCTTACGCCGACACACCAACTTACGTGCGAACGGCGCTTGCGCTCGCGCGTGATGCCGGCAAACGCCAGGCTATCGGCATGGCCGCGCGCGAAGGCGTCGGGTCACTCAGCTGGAACGCCATCGTGGCCCGCTTTGAGGCGACGCTGTACCGCGTCATTCATGAAACCGACCTGCCGACCGGCAACGCGTTGATCCCAACGGGCCAGGCTGTCGGCTGATGCCCCGCGATCCACGGCAGGCTGTGCACGGCGGATCAGCAAGCCCATGGCCGCCACGAGCAACAGGCCCAGACCCCAGAGCAGATGAACGATGGGTACATCGAGCGCAATCAGCAGGGAATAGCCCGCCAGCATTGCCAGCACGCTGGCATTCTCGTTGAAACCCTGCACTGCAATCGAGCGGCCGGCGCTGAGCAAGACGCAGCCGCGGTGCTGTAGCAGCGCGTTGAGCGGCACCACCAACAGGCCACCCACCAAGCCTACTGCAGCCAGCAGCGGCACGGCAATTCCGAGTTGCGAGGTCGAAGCGAGCAACGGCATCATCAACCCTAGCATGACGCCGGCCCAGAGCATGCGCCGCGCTCGCGACAGAGGCACCCAGCGCCCGGCGATCGCAGCCCCGGCCACGACGCCCGCCGCCACGGCGCCTTGCAGGTAGGCCGCGCTGTCAAGCGACAGCCCGAGCCGCTCACCCGCCCAGCGCAATACGGCGAATTGCAGGGTCGCACCGACGCCCCAGAAAAGGGTCGTCACAGTCAGCGACAGGCGGCCGTCGCGGTCGCGCCATAGCGTCAGGTTGGCGCGCCAGAAATCGCGTGCCAAGGCCAGCGGATCCCTCTCGCTCGCGGCGTAACGCGCGCCGCTCTCGCGCACACCCATGTTCAGCAGACCGGCCAGGCCGTAAACCAGCAACAGGGCCAGCAAAGACAGGCTGAGCCGGCTGGTGTCGAACAGGGCGAGCTCATCAAGCCGGCGCCAGCCCGCCCAGGCCAGACGTGACTCGAGCACCCAGGGACTGACCAGCACACCGCCCAGCACCGTGCCGAGCAACGCCGCGCCGACCACCGAAACCTCCAGCCAAGCGTTGGCCGCGACCAGGCGTTCGGCCTGCACGAGCTCGGTCACCAATCCATACTTGGCCGGCGCATAGGCTGCTGCGCCGAGACCGACGATCGCAAAGGCCAGCAGCGGATGCATGTTGACCAGCAAGGCCAGCACACCCAGCACCTTGAGTCCATTCATCCAGACCATCAGCCTGGCCTTTGGCAAGGCATCGGCCAGCGGTCCGACGATGGGTGCCAGCACCACGTAGGACAGCGTGAATCCGACTTTGAGCAACGGCGCCCACCAGCCGGCGACACCCTGCTCTTGCAAGATCGCGATGGTGACGATGAGCAGCGCGTTGTCAGCGAGCGCCGATGTGAACTGTGCCGCAATCAACAGGTGAAAACCAGGCGGCATGAAAGTGAGTCTGCACGCCTGATGTGATAGCCCGATGACATGCCCCAAAGTAGGACAAAGTCGATTGGCGTGTGCGCTTTAGCATGTCAAGATGACAGGATGATGTCGCTTGAAGTCTCGTCTTGGTGGGCCCTGCTCTGCACAGTGGCGGCATTGAATATTGCGCTGTGGCTTCTTTCAGCCAACGTGGTGCAACGCTGGCGAGTTCGGCTGTCGGCCGACATTTACATCGAGCGGCGTTGGCAGTTGATGCTCTCGGCGGGTTATGTATTCGGCTGCGCATTTCGCTCTTTCGTGCCGGTGTACGACGTGCCGCGCCTATGCCTGTTCGATTCGTGGCTCGCCAGCGTGATCATCGGTCGATCGGTCGCCACCATTGCCGAACTGTGCTTCGCCGCGCAATGGGCCCTCTTGCTGCGCGGCGTGTCGCGCGATGCGGGCAGTGACCTCGGCAAGGCCTGTTCGTCCCTGCTGGTGCCTCTGATCGTGGTTGCGGAGACCTGCTCCTGGTATTCGGTGCTTACGACCTCGAATCTCGGGCACGTGATTGAAGAGTCGATCTGGGGCCTGTGTGCGGCATTGCTGGTGGCAAGCCTGGTCGCCATCTGGCCTCGATGCGTGCACCGACAGCGCGCCATGCTGGCGCTCTGGTGCCTTGCCGGCGTGGCCTACGTGGCCTTCATGTTCCTGGTCGACGTGCCCATGTACTGGTCACGCTGGATCGCCGACGAAGCAGCCGGGCGCCATTACATGAGCCTGGCGCAGGGTGTGCTCGACGTCTCCGGGCGTTGGGTCGTCTCCCACCAATGGCAAGATTGGCGCAGCGAGGTGACCTGGATGTCGCTCTACTTCAGCGTCGCCGTGTGGATCAGCCTCGCGCTGATCCACCTCCCTGCAGCGAGGCTGCGCCAGGCTTGAGTCTTGCGTCGCATCGGCCGCTTGTCGTCGTCAGCCCTGATTTCAATCGGCGGCAATCTCCAGCGATCGCTCGATGCGTGACCAATGTGCCACCTCGTCGGTCAGCAGCACCATCGATCTCGGGTGGGATGCGGAGAATGCGTCGCCAAGCTCGACGCGCCAGCCGCTGCCAACACGCTGCAGGCGCACGCCATCCAGTGCCGGAGCACGCCGCGCGTGACAGAACAGGACGGCGAGTCGCAAACACAGCAACTGGTCGCACAGCGCCTCGTCGCCGAGCTGCTGCACAACCTTGCGCAAGCCGCCCCGCTGCCCCAGCAACAACGAGCTCAGCCTGTCGAGTTGGTGCTGTGCAAATCCGGCGCCGTCGGAGTGCTCGAGGATGTAGGCGCCGTGACGGTGGTAGTCGGCGTGCGAGACCGCCATGCCGATCTCGTGCAACTCGGTTGCCCATCCCAATTTGCGGGCAAGGTCTTGTGCCGCGCGGTCGTTTTGCGGACGCAACTGCACGAACAGATGCAATGCGACGTTTCGCACCCGCTTTGCCTGTTCGGTGTCGGCACCGAACTTCACTTGCAGACGCTGCACGGTGCGCTCGCGTACGTCGCGCGTCGCACCCTCACGGTCCAACATCTCATAGAGCACACCGTGGCGCAACGCGCCGCGTGCAGCTTGCATCGTGTCCAGCCCGAGCAGCTCAAAGACGGCTCTTAGAACCGACAGCCCGCCACCGATGACCACGCGTCTATCCTCTTTCAGTCCGGCTAGCTGGACGCGGTCGGCTTGACCCACGCGAAGCAGCTGTTCGAGCAACCAATCGAGCCCCGCCGGCGTGATGCTGCCATCGCCGACCTGATTGGCAAGCAGGATATTGGCAACCGCGCCGACCGTGCCCGACGAACCGTATGTGGTATCCCATTTCCTGTCACTGAGAAATCCGAGCGATTCTTCGAGCACGGCTTGGGCCGCCAGGCCTGCTTGATTGAATGCCTTGGCGGTCAGGCGCCCGTCATTGAAATAGCGCTGCGACAGGCCGACGGATCCGATCAGGTAGGACTCGACCTTCTTCGGCGTGTAGCCCTCGCCCAGGATCAGCTCAGTGGACCGACCCCCGATGTCGACGACCAGCCGGCGTTCGTCGGACTCCGGCAGCAAGTGCGTCACGCCGCTGTAGATCAAGCGTGCCTCTTCCCGGCCAGAAATCACTTCGATCGGGAAGCCCAGCACGCCATGCCCAGGTACGAGAAAATCGTCGCGATTGCGCGCGTCGCGCAGCGTTTGCGTTGCCACTGCGCGCACACAACGCGAATCGAAACCACGCAAGCGCTCGGCGAATCGCGCCAGACATTCCCATCCGCGCTGCATTGCTTGATCGCTCAACCGCCCGTCGGCGTCGAGCCCGCCGCCTTGGCGCACGGTCTCCTTCAGGTAGTCGGTACGAACGATCTGGCCATGCTCGATGCGGCCGATCTCGAGTCGGAAACTGTTCGATCCGATGTCGATTGCCGCGAGCGACGTACCGTCGAGCATGATGTAAGGCTCAGCGATCAATACAAAACGACACGTGGATGCTTCGACCGCTCGACATCAGGCGCGGACGGCGTCCGCCAAGCGCTCGGCACAGGCCTTGGCCTGCGCCGCGACGCGCGCTTCGACCATGACGCGCAGCACGGGCTCGGTACCCGAGGCCCGGATCAGCACACGGCCGGTGCCGGCCAATTCCGATTCAACGCCGGCCTGAGCCGCGATCAGTCGTGCGTTGCTTCGATGGTCGCTGCCCGCAGCGACGCGCACGTTGATCAGCACCTGCGGAAACAGCGTCAGCGGCGCCATCAGCTGGGCCAGCGGCTGGCCCGCGGTACGCACGGCCTGCAGGATCTGCAGGGCGCTGACGATGCCGTCACCGGTGGTGTGCTTGTCGAGCGCGATCAGGTGGCCTGAGCCCTCCCCGCCGAGCTGCCAGCCGCGGGCGGTCAGTTCCTCGAGTACATAGCGGTCGCCGACCTTGGCCCGCACCAGGTCGACACCGCGCTCGCGCAACGCCAGCTCGACGGCCATGTTGGTCATCAACGTGCCGACCACGCCCGGCACAGCCTCGCCGCTCGCCAGGCGATCGACCACCATCAGATAGAGCAACTCGTCGCCGTTGAAGAGACGGCCGCTCGAATCCACCAATTGCAGGCGGTCGGCGTCGCCGTCGAGTGCGATACCGTAGTCGGCCGCGTGCTCGATGACCGCCGCGACCAGCGCCGCCGGCGAGGTGGCACCGACACCGGCGTTGATGTTCATGCCGTCGGGTGAGCAACCGATCTTGACGACCTCGGCACCGAGTTCATGGAACACATCGGGTGCGACGTGGTACGCCGCGCCGTGCGCTGCATCGACAACCAGTTTCAGGCCCTTCAGCGACAAATCGCTGCGCACGGTGCCCTTGCAGAACTCGACGTAACGCCCGCCGGCATCATCGATGCGCCGCGCTTTGCCCAGGCCCATCGAATCGGCCCACTGCGGCGCCTCGGTCAAGGCCGCCTCGACGGCAAGTTCCCAGGCGTCCGGCAGCTTCTGGCCGCTGGCCGAGAAGAACTTGATGCCGTTGTCGGGGTAGGCGTTGTGCGAGGCGCTGATGACCACACCGAGGTCCAGGCGCAGCGCGCGGGTGAGGTAAGCCACGCCTGGCGTGGGCAATGGCCCGGACAGCAGCGTGTCGACACCGGCCGAGGCGAAACCGGCCTCCAGCGCGGCCTCGATCATGTAGCCCGAAATGCGGGTGTCCTTGCCGATCACCACCGCCGGCCGCGGCGATGCCTGCCTGAGCACGCGCCCCACCGCGTGGCCCAGGCGCAACATGAAATCGGGGGTGATCGGCTCCTGGCCGACGGTGCCGCGAATGCCATCGGTGCCGAAATAGCGTCTGCTCATTTTTCTTCTGTCTCCTCGCCGCCTTCGACGGCGCTGCCACAGTGCCAGGGCATCGACGGTGGCCGCGACGTCGTGCACGCGAACGATTCGCGCCCCGCGCTGCACGGCCAGCAGTGCGGCCGCCACGCTGGCGGCCTGCCGCTCACCTGCGGCGCGACCGCTCAGCACACCCAGCGTCGACTTGCGCGACCAGCCCACCAGCAATGGTGCCCCCAGGGCCAACAACTCCGACTGCCGCCGCAGCAAGCATAGATTGTGGCTCACCGTCTTGCCGAACCCGATGCCGGGGTCGAGCACGATGCGATTGGCGGCGATGCCGCGCGCGCGCAGCGCGGCCGATCGCGCAGCGAGGAAGTCGCGCACCTCGATGACCACGTCGTCGTAACTCGGCGTCAGCTGCATCGAGCCCGGCTCGCCCTGCATGTGCATCAGGCACACGCCGGCGCTGGGGTGACCGGCCAGCACGTCGAGTGCACCTTCGCGCCGCAATGCGCGCACATCGTTGACGATGTCCACGCCCAGGTCGAGCGCCGCCTGCATGACGAGCGGCTGGCTGGTATCGACCGATACCGGCACGCCCAACCCAACCGCATGGCGCAGCACCGGCCACACACGCTGCAGCTCTTCTTCGGCGCTCGGCGTATGCGCCCCGGGTCGGGTCGACTCGCCGCCGATGTCGAGGATCTGCGCTCCCTCGCGCAGCAGGTCTTCGCAATGGGCGATGGCCGCAGCGGCATCGGCGTATCGGCCGCCATCGGAAAACGAGTCGGGCGTGACGTTGACGACGCCCATGACCTGCGGCTGCCCGAGATCGATCGCGAAGCGGGTGGTCTGCCAGACCGTCATGGTCACATGGGGCACATCACACAGCGGCGCCGACGGAAGGGCGCGGCAGGGATGGGCCTTCAAAACCAAAACGGGGCCGAAGCCCCGCCGCCGGTGGTCGCATCACCAGGCTCAAGCCGTGGCCGCGGCCTCGCCCGTGCCGACCGCCGGCGTACCGCCACTCTTGGGTGCGGACGAGGTCGGCCAGTCCTTCGGTGCGCGGGGTGGTTTGCCGGCCATGATGTCGTCGATCTGGTCGCTATCGATGGTTTCCCACTCCAGCAGCGCGCTGGCCATGGCGTGCATCTTGTCGTGGTTGGCTTCGATCAGCTTGCGAGCGACCGTGTACTGCTCGTCGATGATGCGCCGGATCACCAGGTCGACCTTGCGCATGGTCTCTTCCGACATGGTGGTGGTCTTGGTCACCGAGCGGCCGAGGAAGATCTCGCCTTCGTTCTCGGCGTAGACCATGGGGCCGAGTTCGTCGGTCATGCCGTAGCGCGTGACCATGTCGCGCGCAATCGCCGTGGCGCGTTCGAAATCGTTGGAAGCCCCGGTGGTCATCTGGTGCATGAAGATCTCTTCGGCGATACGCCCACCAAACAGCACGCTGATGGTGGACAGCATGCGCTCCTTGTCCAGGCTGTAGCGGTCGCCCTCGGGCAACTGCATCGTCACACCCAGGGCCCGGCCGCGCGGAATCACGGTGACCTTGTGCACCGGGTCGGTCTTGGGCATCAGCTTGGCCACCAGGGCATGGCCGGATTCATGGTAGGCCGTGTTCTTGCGCTCTTCCTCGGGCATGACCATGCTCTTGCGCTCGGGGCCCATCATGATCTTGTCCTTGGCCTTCTCGAAGTCGACCATCTCGACCACGCGGCCATTGCGGCGTGCGGCAAACAGCGCTGCTTCGTTGACCAGGTTGGCCAGGTCGGCACCGGAAAACCCCGGCGTGCCGCGGGCCAGCAGGTCGGCCCGGATGTCCTGGCCGACCGGCACCTTGCGCATATGCACGTTCAGGATGGCTTCACGGCCCCGCACGTCGGGCAGCGAGACGTAGACCTGGCGGTCGAAGCGGCCCGGCCGCAACAGCGCCGGGTCGAGGATGTCGGGCCGGTTGGTGGCGGCCATCACGATCACGCCCAGGTTGGTCTCGAAGCCGTCCATCTCGACCAGCATCTGGTTCAGCGTCTGCTCGCGCTCGTCGTTGCCGCCGCCCAGGCCGGCGCCGCGATGGCGGCCGACGGCGTCGATTTCGTCGACGAAGATGATGCAGGGCGCACTCTTCTTGGCCTGCTCGAACATGTCGCGCACGCGCGCCGCACCGACGCCGACGAACATCTCGACGAAGTCCGAACCGCTGATGCTGAAGAAAGGCACCTTGGCCTCACCGGCAATGGCCTTGGCCAGCAAGGTCTTGCCGGTGCCGGGGGGGCCGACCAGCAGCACGCCGCGCGGGATGCGTCCGCCGAGCTTCTGGAAGCGTCTGCGGATCCTTCAGGAAGTCGACCAGTTCCTTGACCTCTTCCTTGGCCTCTTCGCAACCGGCCACATCGGCGAATGTCGTCGTGTTGTTGGCCTCGTCGAGCATGCGCGCCTTGCTCTTGCCGAAGCTGAAGGCGCCACCCTTGCCGCCGCCCTGCATCTGGCGCATGAAGTAGACCCAGACCCCGATCAGCAACAGGAACGGGCCCCAGCTGATCAGGATGGTCATCAGCAGCGACGGTTCTTCGCGCGGCTTGACGTCGAACTTGACGCCGTTGTTGATCAGGTCGCCGACCAATCCTCGATCGAGGTAGGTGGCGGTGCTGCGGATGCGCTTGTCGTCATTGGTGGTGGCGATGATCTCGGTGCCACCGGCGGCACCTTCCTGCAGCGTCACCGTCTTGATGCGCTTGCTGCGCACCTCTTCCAGGAAGTCGGAGTAGCCGATCTGCCCACTGGCGACCGCGCCGCGATCGAACTGCCGGAAAACGGTGAACAGCACGAGGGCGATGACCAGCCAGACAGCGATCTTGGAAAACCATTGATTGTTCAATGCGGCTCCTTGTGCCGATGTGCAAGGCGCGCCGAGAACGGCGCAGCTTTGGATGTGGGGTCGATTTTAGTCCTGTCAAGGTGCGCCGTGATGGGCAGCAATTGGCGCCCGCGGCGACAGGATCAGGCCTTTTTCAGACCGATACCGACCAAAAAGGTTTCCGCGGAGCGGTCACGCGAGGCCTTGGGCTTGACCGGGCGCACGACGCGAAAGGTCTTTTTGAACAGCTCCACCAGCTGGCTGTAGCCACTGCCGTGAAAGAGCTTGACCACCAGCGCGCCATCGGGCCGCAGGTGCCCGAGCGCGAAGTCGCGCGCCAATTCGACCAGATGGGCGACGCGGGCGGCGTCGGAACTGGCGATGCCCGACAGGTTGGGCGCCATGTCGGACAGCACCAGATCGACCGGCCGGCCGGCCAGCGCAGCCTCGAGCTCGGCCAGGACCGAGTCTTCGTTGAAATCACCGACGATGAACTGCACCCCCTCGATCGGCTCGACTTGGATCAAGTCCAGACCGATGATGGTGCCGTTCAGCTGACCGACCGCGGCGCCGCCGATGCCGGCCTCCTTGGGTGCGAAACGGCGCCGCAGGTACTGGCTCCAGGCCCCGGGCGCAGCACCCAGATCGACCACCACCTGGCCGGGTTTGATCAGGCCCAGGGTCTCGTCGATCTCCTTCAGCTTGTACGCCGCGCGAGCCCGATAGCCCTCGCGCTGGGCCATCTTCACGTAGGGGTCGTTGATGTGGTCGGCCAGCCAGGCCTTGTTGAGCTTCTTGCTCTTGGTCTTGATCTTCATTGCGAGTCGATAATAGACACATGTCTGCGATTCAACTCACGCCTGCCCAGCGCAAAGAACATCGCGCCGCGGCGCACCACCTCGACCCCGTGGTGGCCATCGGCAACGACGGCCTGACCCCTGCCGTGCGCAAGGAAGCCGATGCCGCGCTCAAGGCCCACGGCCTGATCAAGGTGCGTGTGTTCAGCGACGACCGCGCCGCTCGCGAGGCGATTTTTCAAGGCCTGGCCGACACGCTCGGCGCCGCGCCGATCCAACACATCGGCAAGCTGCTGGTGTTGTGGCGGCCGCTGCCGCCCAAGGAAAAGGCCGAGCGCGAGGGTGATGCCAAGGGCTCGCGGGTGGTCAAGATTCTCAAGTTCAGCAAAAGCGGCAACCACCGGCCGCAAGTCAAGAAGCTCACCGTGCACGGCAATCAGCGGGTCACCGCTGGGGGCATGGTCAAGCGCGCAAAGAAGCGCATCACCAGCGCCAAGAAAGGCGCGGCCTGAGCCTGGAAGCTCAGACGTAGCGCACGTCCATGATCTCGTAGCTCTTGACGCCGCCGGGCGCCTGCACGTCGGCCACGTCGCCAACCTCCTTGCCGATCAGCGCACGCGCAATCGGTGAGCTGATCGAGATCAGACCATGCTTCAGGTCGGCTTCGTCGTCGCCGACGATCTGGTAGGTCACGCTGGTACCGCTGCCCTCGTCCTCGAGATCGACCGTCGCGCCGAAGACGACCCGGCCGCCCGCGTCGAGCGTGGTCGGATCGATCACCTGCGCCGCCGCCAGTTTGCCTTCGAGTTCGAGGATACGGCCTTCGATGAAGCCTTGTTTGTCCTTGGCTGCTTCATATTCGGCGTTCTCCGACAGGTCACCCTGAGCGCGCGCCTCGGCAATGGCCTGAATCACGGCGTGACGGTCGATGCCTTTGAGGCGCTGCAACTCGGCTTTGAGCTTTTGCAGGCCGCGAACGGTAAGAGGAACAGTGGCCATGGTCGGGGGTCAGCGTGAAGGGCAGGTCAGAAACGACGCCGCCGCCTGGGTCCATGTCGGACTCCCGGCGGCGGGGAACTGGACGCAATTCTAGTGCAGCAGCTGTGCGTGCAGCTCTTGCAAGGACAGCACCGTCAAATCGTCCTGGTGTTTGAGCGCCTCGGTGGCCGCTTCGCAACCGGCCATCGTGGTGTAGTAAGTCACCCGCTGCGCCAGGGCAGCGGTGCGGATGTAGCGCGAATCGGCGATGGCGGTTCGCGTTTCCTCGACGGTGCTGAAGACCAGCTGGATTTCGCCGGCCTTGATCAGGTCGGCGATGTGCGGGCGGCCATCCTTGACTTTGTTGACGGCCTTCACCGGCACGCCGCTGGCCGCGATGGCCGCGGCCGTGCCTTTGGTCGCCAGCACGGAGAAGCCGAGGTCGTGCAACTCCGACGCGACCTTGACCGCGCGATCCTTGTCGTTGTCCTTCACGGTGATCACCACCGTGCCCTGGTCTGGCAGCCGCGACCCGGCGCCGAGCTGGCTCTTCAGCATGGCCTCGCCGAAGCTCACGCCGACGCCCATCACCTCGCCCGTCGAGCGCATCTCCGGCCCGAGGATGGTGTCGACACCGGGAAACTTGTTGAAGGGGAACACCGCCTCCTTGATGCTGAAATACGGCGGCACGACCTCCCGCGGCACCAGACCATCAAGGCCCTTCTGATCCTTCAGCCGCTGCCCGGCCATGCAGCGCGCGGCGATCTTGGCCAAGGGCTGGCCGGTGGCCTTGCTGACGAACGGTACGGTTCGCGAGGCGCGCGGGTTGACTTCGAGCACGAAGACCAGGGCCTCGTCGCCCTCGCCCTGGATCGCGAACTGCACGTTCATCAAACCGATGACCTTCAATGCCTTGGCCATCAGCGTGGTCTGGCGGCGCAACTCGTCCTGCAGGGCGGGCGACAGCGAATACGGCGGCAGCGAGCAGGCCGAGTCACCCGAGTGCACGCCCGCCTGCTCGACGTGCTCCATGATGCCGCCGATCATCACGTCGTGGCCATCGCTGATGCAGTCGACGTCGACCTCGATCGCATCGTCGAGAAAACGGTCCAGCAGCACCGGCGACTTTTCGCTGACCCGCACCGCCTCGCGCATGTAGCGCTCGAGGTCCTTGTCGCCGTGCACGATTTCCATCGCGCGGCCGCCGAGCACATAGCTCGGCCGCACCACCAGCGGGTAACCGATCTCGCGTGCCAAGGCCAGCGCGGCCTCTTCGGTGCGTGCGATGCGGTTGGGTGGCTGGCGCAGCCCCAGTTTTTGCAGCAGTTGCTGGAAACGTTCGCGGTCTTCCGCGACATCGATCGAATCCGGGCTGGTGCCGATGATAGGCACGCCGGCCCGCTCTAGATCCAGCGCGAGCTTGAGCGGTGTCTGGCCGCCGTACTGCACGATGACCCCGGTCGGTCGCTCCTTGTCGACGATTTCGAGCACGTCTTCCAGCGTCACCGGCTCGAAGTACAGGCGATCCGAGGTGTCGTAATCGGTGGAGACGGTTTCCGGGTTGCAGTTGACCATGATCGTTTCGTAGCCGTCTTCGCGCATCGCCAATGCGGCGTGCACGCAGCAATAGTCGAACTCGATGCCTTGGCCGATGCGATTCGGGCCGCCGCCCAGGACCATGATCTTCTTCTTCGTGCTCGGCTCGGCCTCGCATTCGTCCTCGTAGGTCGAGTACATGTAAGCCGTCTGGGTGGCGAACTCCGCCGCGCAGGTGTCGACGCGCTTGTACACCGGGCGCACGCCCAAGGCGTGCCGCTTGGCCCGCACCTCGTGCTGGTTACTGGCCAGCAACTTGGCCAGGCGCTTGTCGGCAAAGCCCTTGCGTTTTAAGTAGCGCATTTCGTCGGCTGTGAGGTCGCCCAAGGCACGCCCCGCCAGCGCCGTCTCGGTCTGCACCAACTGTTCGATCTGGGCCAGGAACCAGGGGTCGATCGCCGTCTCTTCGAACACTTCGGCCTGTGTCATGCCGATGCGAAAGGCATCGGCGACGTAGAGGATGCGTTCCGGCCCCGGCTCGCCGATTTCCTGCACGATCTCGTCGCGGTCGGTGCTGCGCTCGGTCAGGCCATCGATGTCGGTCTCGAGGCCGCGCAATGCCTTTTGAAAGCTCTCCTGGAAAGTGCGACCGATGGCCATCACTTCACCGACCGACTTCATCTGCGTGGTCAAGCGCGCGTCGGCGGCCGGAAACTTCTCGAACGCGAAGCGCGGGATTTTGGTGACGACGTAATCGATGCTGGGCTCGAAGCTGGCCGGTGTCGCGCCGCCGGTGATGTCGTTGCGCAATTCGTCGAGGGTGTAGCCCACGGCCAGCTTGGCCGCCACCTTGGCGATCGGAAACCCGGTCGCCTTGGAGGCCAGCGCCGAAGACCGCGATACACGCGGGTTCATCTCGATAACCACCATGCGACCGGTCTTCGGGTCGATCGAGAACTGCACGTTCGAGCCGCCGGTGTCGACGCCGATCTCGCGCAGGATGGCGATGCTGGCATTGCGCAGCAACTGGTATTCCTTGTCGGTCAGCGTCTGCGCCGGCGCCACCGTGATCGAGTCGCCGGTGTGGATGCCCATCGGGTCGAGGTTCTCGATCGCACAGACGATGATGCAGTTGTCCGCCTTGTCGCGCACAACCTCCATCTCGTACTCTTTCCAGCCGATCAGCGATTCTTCGATCAGCAACTCGTTGGTCGGCGACAGGTCCAGGCCGCGCTTGCAGATCTCCTCGAACTCCTCGGGGTGGTAGGCGATGCCGCCGCCGGTACCTCCGAGCGTGAAGCTGGGTCGAATGACCATCGGGAACCCGGTGCCACCGATCTCGGCCGAAATTCGCTTTTGCACGGCCAGCGCCTCTTCCATGGAGTGCGCAATGCCGCTCCTGGCCGATGCCAGGCCGATGCCGGTCATCGCATCCTTGAACTTGAGCCTATCCTCGGCCTTCTCGATCGCCTGCTCGTTGGCGCCGATCATTTCGACGCCGTATTTGGACAGCACCCCGTGGTGGTGCAGGTCGAGCGCGCAGTTCAGCGCCGTCTGACCGCCCATCGTCGGCAGCAGCGCCATCTTCTCGTCGGGCAAGGCCTGCCTCTCCTTGGCAATGATCTTTTCCACCACCTGCCAGGTGATCGGTTCGATGTAGGTGGCATCGGCCATGCCCGGGTCGGTCATGATCGTCGCCGGGTTGCTGTTGACCAGGACCACCCGATAACCCTCCTCGCGCAAGGCCTTGCAGGCCTGCGCGCCGGAGTAATCGAACTCGCAGGCCTGACCGATGACGATCGGGCCCGCGCCGATGATCAAGATGCTCTGCAGGTCGGTGCGCTTGGGCATCTCAGTGCTTCTCCATCAGCCCAACGAATCGATCGAACAGGTAGGCAATGTCGTGCGGCCCCGGCGACGCTTCGGGATGCCCTTGGAAGCAAAACGCGGGGCGGTCGGTGCGTTGCAGACCTTGCAGGGTACCGTCGAACAGACTGACATGCGTGGGCCGCAGGTTCGCCGGCAATGTCTTCTCGTCGACCGCAAAGCCGTGGTTCTGGCTGGTGATGCTGACACGACCGCTGTCGAGGTCCTTCACCGGGTGATTGGCGCCGTGGTGGCCGAACTTCATCTTGAACGTCTTTGCGCCAGACGCCAGCGCCAGGATTTGGTGGCCTAGGCAAATGCCGAAGGTCGGGACACCGCGCTCGATCAGCGTGCGCGTGGCGGCGATCGCGTAGTCGCAAGGCCCGGGGTCGCCGGGCCCGTTGCTGAGGAACACGCCATCCGGACTCATGGCCAACACCTCGGTGGCCGGAGTCTGGGCAGGCACGACCGTGATGCGGCAGCCTCGACTGGCCAACATACGCAGGATATTGCGCTTGATGCCGAAGTCGTAGGCCACGACATGAAAGCGCGGCGTGCGCTGCGTGCCGTAGCCGGCATCGAGTTTCCATTCGCACTCGCTCCAGGTGTATCGATCACGCACCGACACCCGCTTGGCCAGGTCCAGCCCGGCCATGCTCGGCGCGCCGCGCGCGACGGCCAATGCCTCGTTGATCTGCGCCTGGCCGACCCGAGTTCCAGCCACGAAGGCCAGGATGCATCCGTTTTGCGCACCCTGCGTGCGCAGGTGGCGCGTGAGCTTGCGCGTGTCGATGTCGGCGATCGCGACGGTGCCCTCGCGGGCCAGATAGGCGGCCAGCGTCATCGCGCTGCGAAAGTTCGAGGCCTGGATCGGCAGGTCCCTGATCACCAAGCCCGCAGCGAAGACCTTGCTGGCCTCGACGTCTTCGGCGTTGATGCCGTAATTGCCGATATGCGGATAGGTCAGTGTGACGATCTGCCGGCAGTAGCTGGGGTCGGTCAGAATTTCCTGGTAGCCGCTGAGTGCAGTGTTGAAGACGACTTCACCCGCGGTGCCGCCTGGCGCGCCGATCGAGGTGCCGTGGAACACCGTGCCGTCTGCGAGCGCGAGAACGGCGGGAGGCAGGACAGGCAGCAAGACGGACTCCGAGGCGAGGTGCCCAGCAAGGCTCCTGAGCACACTGTCGATCGCGTACGGCCCGCTCGGGGTCGGTGCACTCGGGCGTGAGTCGTCAGATGACAGGAAAGCTGTGGCGGTGGATGCAGGCAAACCTGCGAATTATAGGTGCGCCGTCACTCGCGGCTCGCCAGCGTCGTTGCGCAGGCGCTGTCACAGGCTCAAGCCCGCAATCCCGGCGCGCGCGACCTGCGCATCCTCGCTGGGCTTGACGCCACTGACACCGACAGCACCAATGCAATGCCCCTGCGCCATCACCGGTACGCCGCCTTCGAGCATGCCTTGCAGGCCTGGCGCACTGAGGAAGGCCGCGCGCGGGCCATTGATCATCTCTTCGTAGACCCGGCTCTCACGCCGGCCAAGCGCCGCGGTACGGGCCTTGGCCGGTGCGATCTGGGCCGAAATCGGGGCTGCACCGTCGAGGCGCTGCAGCCACATCAGGTGGCCGCCATCATCGACCACGGCGATCGATACGGCCCAGTGATTGCGCCGCGCCTCCGCCTCGGCGGCAGCGGCCATGCGGCGGGCGTCGTCGACGCCGAGAAAGGGTTTGCAGTTCAGTGCCATCGATCGCTCCGTGACAAGGTGATTTGCGAGCCCCATGGCAGGGGAACTAGAATGCAGCACGCGGGTCACAGCCCGCATCATTCACATCACTGGAGGTCTGTGACGATGAACGAACAACTGCAACCCGCCTACCTCGGCCAAGCCGGTTCCACGTCGCTCAGTGACGAACGCAATCGCGTCCTGCGCAACACGTACTGGCTGCTCGCATTGTCGCTGGTTCCCACCGTGATCGGAGCGTGGATCGGGGTCACCACCGGCGTGATGGCCAAGTTGGGCATGGGCATCAGCACCATCATCTTTCTGGCCGGCGCCTTCGGCTTGATCTTCGCCATCGAGAAGTTCAAGAACTCCAGCACCGGTGTCGCCCTGCTGCTCGGCTTCACGTTCTTCATGGGCTTGATGCTGTCGCGACTGCTGGCTGCGATCCTCGGTTTCAGCAACGGCTCGACGCTGATCATGACCGCGTTCGGTGGCACGGCGGCGGTGTTCTTCGCCATGGCCAGCCTGGCCAGCGTGATCAAGCGCGACCTGTCGAGCATGGGCAAGTTCCTGTTCGTCGGCGCCATCATGTTGCTGCTGGCCGGCGTGATCAACATCTTCGTGCAATCGAGTGCACTGATGATCACGGTGGCGGTGATTGCCATCGGCCTGTTCTCGGCCTTCATGCTCTACGACCTGAAGCGCGTGATCGACGGCGGCGAAACCAACTACATCAGCGCGACGCTGGCGATCTACCTCGACATCTACAACGTGTTCCAGAGTGTGCTCGCCTTGCTCGGCATTTTTGGCGGCGAACGAGACTGAGACACGAAGCCTCGGCGTCGAAAGGCCCCGCCTGCGGGGCCTTTTTTCATGTCCGCTCGAAGACCACCAGGCTTTCCACATGTGCGGTATGGGGGAACATGTTCACGACCCCGGCGGCGCTGCAGCGATAACCGGCCTGGTGCACCAATAGGCCGGCGTCACGCGCCAAGGTTGCCGGGTTGCAGCTGACGTACACGATGCGCCTGGGCGGCACCCAATGGGGCGCCAGTCCGGGCGCGGAGTCGAGTTCGACGACGGCCTTGGCCAATGCAAAGGCACCCTCGCGCGGCGGATCGACCAGCCACTTTTCGGCATAACCATCGCCGGCCAGTTGGGCAGCGCTCAAGTCGAAGAGATTTCGCGCCTCGAATCGGGTCTTCGCGCCAAGGCCATTGCGCAAGGCATTGGCCGCCGCGCGCTGCACCAGCACCTGGCTGCCCTCGATGCCCAAGACCTCGCGCGCCTGGGTCGCCAGCGGCAGAGTGAAGTTGCCCAGGCCACAGAACCAGTCGATCACCCGCTCATCGGCGGCCACGCCAAGCAGGCGCAAGGCACGACCCACCAGCACATTGTTGATATGCCGGTTGACCTGTGTGAAATCGGTCGGCCTGAAGGGCATCGTGGTCCGGTATTCAGCCAGGGTATAGGCCAGTTCGTCGTCGCCTTCATCCAGCCGTTGTACGGTCTCCGGCCCTTTGGGCTGCAGCCACCACTGCACGTCGTGCTCGCTGCCGAAGGCGCGCAGTCGTTGTTGGTCGTCGCTGCTCAGCGGTTCAAGGTGGCGCAGCACCAAGGCCAGCACACGATCACCGACGGCAACCTCGATCTGCGGGATCCGCTCGCGCGCTTGCATCGACATGAGCAGCGAGCGCAGCGGCAACAGCAATGCGCTCACCCGCGGCGGCAATACCGCGCAACTGTGCATGTCGGCAACGAAACTCGACTTGCGTTCATGAAAGCCGACCAGCACCGTGCCCTTCTTGGCGACGAAGCGCACCGAAAGGCGCGCGCGGTCGCGGTAGCCCCAGGCCGGACCCTCGATGGGCCGCAACATCATTTCGGCCCGCACTTTGCCCAGGTGCCACAGGCTGTCCTCGAGTGCGCGTTGCTTGATGGCGACTTGCGCGCTTGAGTGCAGATGCTGCATCTTGCAGCCGCCGCAAGCGCCGGCATGCAGTCCGAAGTGCGGGCACGCCGGGCGCACGCGTTGGGCGCTCTCGCGCTGCAACGCGGTCAGCGTGGCCTGTTCCCATTGATTTTTGCGGCGATTGACGTGCACCTGCACCGTCTCGCCAGGCAGTGCGCCTTCGATGAATACCACCTTGCCCTGGGCATCGTGCGCCACACCCTGGGCCTCGAGGTCGAGCGACTCGACCTTCAGCCACTCATTGTCTGCTGTCATGGCGCCGGATTATCCGGGCCTCTGGCGCCGCCCCGCGTCAAAAGACCGCGTTGCGGTCGATCCCGTGGCGCTCCATGTGGCGCTTGAGCTTGTGCAGCGCCTCGTGCTGAATCTGGCGGATGCGTTCGCGCGTCAGACCCATGCGTTCGGCCAGCGTCTCCAGCGTTTCAGACTCGTGGTCGTGCAATCCAAAACGGCCGGTCAACACCTCGCGCTCGCGATGATTGAGCGCCGACAACTCGCCCTCGAGCAGCGATTCGACCTCGCGATGCAGGGTGTGGCCCAGCGGGTCGACCGCCGCATCGTCGGCAACCGCATCGAGCAGGGATTCACCCACCGCGTCGCCCTCGCGTGGTGTGTCGCGCGGCGCGTCCAGCGAGGCCGGCGCTTCGGCGAAGCGCAGCAATTCGGCCACTTCAGCACGTGGCCGGTCGACGGCGGCTGCGATCTGCTCGACGCTGACCGGCCGATCGCCTGCGGCCAGGCCATGGCTGCGCGCGCCCTCCAGCGCACGCCGTGGCCTTGAGCACCGCATTGAGTTCGCGCACCACATGCACCGGCAGCCGCACCAGGCGCGCCTGATGCATGATCGAACGCTCGATGCTCTGCCGGATCCACCACGAGGCGTAGGTCGAAAATCGAAAACCGCGTTCGGGCTCGAACTTGCTCGTGGCGTGCATCAGGCCGAGGTTGCCTTCCTCGATCAGGTCGCTCATCGACAGGCCGCGGCCGAGGTAGTTCTTGGCGATGCTGACGACCAGTCGCAGGTTGTGTTCGATCAACTGTTGGCGGGCGCTGAAGTCGCCGGCCCGCGCGCGTTGCGCGGTGGAGAACTCCTGCTCAGGCGTAAACAGCGGCGCGCGGCGGATTTCGCGCAGGTAGGTCTGCAAGATATTGGAAGCGTCGGCATCGGTGGCCGCCATGTCCATCGCTGCGCTCATTGCTTCATCGCCGGCCGCCGGCGCATCGTCTGCCTCGGCATCGATCCCGGCCTGGGGCGCAAGGACTGGCAGCGACGGCGGCACGCGATCGGTCATGACCCGCCCTGCGGTGCGCTAGCGCGGTGGTAGCAGCCGCGCCGGGTCGATCGGTTTGCCGAGCCTGCGCAATTCAAAGTGCAACTGCACTCGCTCGGCGTCACTCGAACCCATCTCGGCAATCTTCTGGCCGCGGCGCACGACCTGGTCTTCCTTGACCAACAGCGCCTGGTTGTGCGCGTAGGCGGTGAGGTAGGTGTTGTTGTGCTTGACGATCACCAGGTTGCCGTAACCACGCAGGCCCGAGCCGGCGTAAACGACGCGGCCATCGGCGGCCGCCAGGACAGCATCGCCGGCCTTGCCGCCAAACACCAGGCCCTTGCTGCGCACGTCGTCGAACGGCGTGCTGATGGCGGACGCCGTCGGCCAGGCCCAGACCAGATCCTCATCGCTGTTGTCACGCGCCACCGCCGCGGACGGCGCTGAGGTCGCCGGCACTGGCACCGCACTGGCCGCTGTCGCGCCCGAAGCCGCGGCCGGGGCGGGTTTGCCGGCGGCGTCGAGCGGGCGCGCTTCGACCTTGGTTGGTGGCACGGCTCGCGCCACCGTAGCGGCGGCGTCGGTACCCGGCGCCGTGACGCGAAGCACCTGTCCGACCTCGAGCACATTCGGGTTGTCGATATTGTTCCAGCGCGCCACGTCGCGCCAGTTCTGGCCCGTCTCCAGGCCGATGCGGATCATCGTATCGCCTGACTTGACCGTGTAGAAACCCGGCTTGCCGGCGTTTTCGGCAGCCGCGGCGGCCGACCGAGCCGCGTCGCTCGCCGCCGTCGACGGACTGGCCACCGCGGCACCGAGACGCGAGCCGCGGTCTTCGATCGGGGCCCTGTGCGACGACGATGCACAGCCGCCGAGCCATGCGATGGCCACAGCAAGAAGGCCAGCGGTCGGCGTGCGCCATGCGGCGCTGGCTGTGGAGGGCTTGATCTTCATGCGGTGCCTGATCTTAACGGCACGAAATGCACGGCTTCATGGCACTGGCGTGACCAACCCTGGGCGTCGCGGTCGACCACCAGCAAGACCTGCCCGGCCTGCGAATGGCCGTGCATGGGTGCAATCAATCGCCCGCCAACGGCCATTTGCTCGAGCCACGCCGCGGGCATGTCGTCGGCGCCGGCGGCACAAATGATGGCGTCGTATGGCGCGTTGGGCGCATGGCCGGCGCGCCCGTCGCCGTAAACCAGGCGCAGATTGTCCCTGCGCAGCGGCGCAAGGTGTTGGCGTGCGCGTTCGAACAATGGGCGCAGACGCTCGATCGAAATGACTTGCTGGGCCAGCAGCGACAGCAGCGCGGCCTGGTAGCCACAGCCGGTTCCGATTTCGAGCACACGGCCAAGCGAGGCGCCACGCCCTGCTCCACGCGCTTCGAACAGCAGCCCGAGCATGCGCGCCACCACCGACGGCTTGGAGATCGTCTGGCCCAGACCGATCGGCAGCGATGTGTCCTCATAGGCCTGTGCGGCCAGCGCGGTGTCGACGAACTGGTGACGCGGCACCTGGCCCATCGCCATCAGCACGGGCTCGCACTGCACGCCCTCGGCCCGCAGACGCTGCACCATGCGCTCGCGTACGGCTTGAGAGTCCAGGCCGAGGCCGAACGGCGCTGCCGTCGCCGAGCACGGCCGCCCCGGTGGGACCACATGCCCGCGCGGCGGCGCTTGATCGGCCGGCCTGCCGGCTGCGCCGCCGACGTGGTCGAGCCCGAGCGGAAAGCGGCGCGCACGCACGCTCACGGGCGGCCCGGCAGTTTCAGCGCCGCGCGCCAGCCCGCCAGCGCGGCATGGTCGGTGAGGTCGACCTGCAAGGGCGTGATCGACACACAGCCATTTGCCGTGGCATGAAAGTCTGTCCCTTCGCCGGCCTCGCGTGCGTCACCGGCCGGGCCGATCCAGTAAATCGCTTCACCGCGCGGGCTGGTCTGCTGGATGACCGGCTCGCTCGCGTGGCGCCGGCCCAGGCGCGTAATGCGCCGCGGCAAGGCCAGCGCATCGGCGCGGTTGGGGATGTTGACGTTGAGCAGCCAGGGCCGTGCCGCATCGCGCTGTGCCAGCACCTGCTCGACCACCGCGCGGGCGACCTGGGCCGCCGCCTCGAGCTCGGCCCAGCCCTTTTCGACCTGCGAAAAGGCGATCGCCGGTATGCCGAACAAAAAGCCCTCCATGGCGGCGGCGACAGTGCCCGAGTACAGCGTGTCATCGCCCATGTTGGCGCCGTTGTTGATACCCGACAACACCAGGTCGGGCCGCTCAGGCAACAGACCGGTGAGCGCGACGTGCACGCTGTCGGACGGCGTGCCGGTGATGTAGCGAAAGCCGTTGCTCGCCTGGTGCACGGTCAGCGGCCGACTCAGAGTCAGTGCATTCGAGGTGCCGCTGGCGTTCTGTTCCGGCGCGATGACGTCGATCTGGCCCAGCCCGTGCATTGCACGCACCAGTGCCGCCAATCCAGGTGCGAGGTAGCCGTCGTCGTTGGCGATCAGGATGCGCATGCGGCGATTGTAGGCAGCGCGCGCTGTCTATCATGCGCGACCCGCGATTACCTGGGAACACGATGATGCATGCTTGGCTCTGCGACAACCCGGTCGGCGTTCATGCCCTGCGCTGGACTGAACTGCCCATGCCCACGCCCGACTCTGGCCAGGTGTGCATCGCGATACATGCCGCCAGCCTGAACTTTCCCGACCTGCTGACCGTGCAGAACAAGTACCAGGTCAAGCCGCCCCTGCCGTTCGTGCCCGGCTGCGAGTTTTCCGGCGTGGTACAGGCCGTGGGCGACAGCGTGCACCACCTCAAGGTCGGCGACCGCGTGGCGGCCATCGGTGTCAGCGGCGGCTTCGCGACCCATGCCTGCGTCGATGCGGCCGTGGTCATGGCCTTGCCGCCCGGCTTCGACCTCGACCACGCGGCCGCATTCGCCTTTACCTACGGCACCTCGCACCATGCCTTGATCGACCGCGCCGCGCTGCGTGCCGGCGAGACGGTCCTGGTACTCGGTGCGGCCGGTGGCGTGGGCAGCGCCGCGGTGCAGATCGCCAAAGCCGCCGGCGCCCGGGTGATCGCCGCCGCGTCGAGCGAGCACAAGTGCAATTTCTGCCTCGGCCTCGGTGCCGATACGGCCATCGACGCGAGTCGCGCCAATCTGCGTGATGCGCTCAAGTCGGCGACCGACGGCAAGGGTCCCGACGTGATCTACGACCCGGTTGGTGGCGAGCTGGCCGAGGCCGCGCTGAGGGCGATCGCATGGCGCGGTCGCCATCTGGTGATAGGCTTTGCCGCGGGCCCGATCCCGGCGCTGGCTTGGAATCTGCCGTTGCTCAAAGGCGCCAGCATCGTCGGCGTGTATTGGGGTGACTTCGTGCGCCGCGAGCCCAAAGCCTTTCGACAAGGCCTGTCCGATCTGTTTGGCTGGTACGCGGCAGGCCTGGTCAAGCCGGCCATCGACAGCCGCCTGCCCATGAGCGCACTGGCTGCGGCCTACGAACGCCTGGGCTCGCGCCAGGTCTGCGGCAAGCTGCTGGTGGCGAACTGACGCGCGCCGACGCCTGCACATGGGCGACGCTCCCATGCGCTAGGATGCGACGAGCCTTGGTCGATGCGGCGTGATGACCGAGAGATGGGGAGACAAGCATGGCCGTCAAGGTGCTGATCCTGGAAGACAACCCGGTGGCGCGCGGGTTCTTGTGCCGGGTCGTGCGCGAGAGTTTCAGCGATACCCTGACGATCGCCGAAGCAGGAGACCTCGGCAACGCGCGCAAGCAGATCACGATGGCCGGCGGCGCGAGCGGCATGCACGGCACCGATCCATTCAAGCTGATCCTGGTCGATCTCGAACTGCCCGACGGCGACGGGCTAGACCTGCTGGCCGAGCTGGCGCACTACCCGGCGATGAAGATCGTCACCACGCTGTACTCCGACGACGACCACCTGTTCCCGGCATTGCAGCGCGGCGCCGACGGTTACCTGCTCAAGGAGGACCGCTTCGAGGTGCTTGTCGAGGAGTTGCAGAAGATCGTCCGCGGCCAGCCGCCGCTGTCACCGGCCATTGCCCGCCGCCTGCTGACGCACTTTCGCAATGGCAGCGAAAGCGACGGCAGCATCACGAACTCGGGCCTGACGGCGACTGCGGGCGCGTTCGCGGCCAGCAAGCCGGTGGCACTGCTGGACAAACCGCTCGAGCATGACCGTCTGACACCGCGCGAGAACGAGGTCCTGACCTTCCTGAGCAAGGGCTTCACCATCAAGGAAATCGCCAATCTGATGGGCATCAAGTGGTTCACGGTCAACGACCACATCAAGTCGATATACAAGAAACTCAATGTCTCCAGCCGCGCCGAGGCGGCGGTGTTGGCCAGCAAGCAAGGCCTGGTATGAGCCGATAGACGCCCGAAGGCGTTGATGCGACATGTCTGCCCTGCCGCCCGCTGCCGATTTTCAGCACAGCTCCGGCGACGACGCCGGCGCGAAGTCCGCGTCCGATGAACGCGCCTGGGAACGGTTTCTCGGCCGTCGGCGCCACAGCGCACGCTGGCTCGGGTGGCGGCTGCGCGCCCTGGTGCTCGCGGCGCTGATCGGTTGTCTGGCGTTGTTTCTGTTCGTCCGCATGCTGGCCGTGGTGCCGGCGTTGGCCGCAGAGCTGCAAGCCAATGACAGCGGCCGGCTGTGGATGGTCAGCGACGCACCGACGCCGCGCATCGTGCGCGGCCTGCTCGACAGCGGTGGGCAATTCACGGCGCTCGACGCCCTGCTGCTGCAGCGCTCGGCGCGTTGGTTGACGACCGACGCCGACCGTGAACGTCACGCCGCGCAACATGACGCGCTGGCCCGGGCGCTGGCCAGCGGCTCGGTGCAACTGGTGCTCGACAACGGCCAGCTGCTGGTCGTCGGCGCGCGTCCGCACGGCGGCAGCGGCTTGGGCGCGATGTGTTGGCTGGCGGTCACGTTCGCGTTGCTGCTGTATATGGTGACGACCGTGGTGCTGGTGGTCCGCCCCGAGCCGCGCAACCTGCTGTACGCCATCATGGCGCTGGCCCAGGCGGGCAACCTGCTGTTCCTGGGCGCAGAGTCGGTCTCCACGCTGGGCATGCCGGTCGGCTTCATGCGTTTGGATCATGGCCTGCGCTCGGTATTCGATCTCGCGACTGCCGCTGCGATGGTGCACGCCACCGGCATCCATCCGCGCCGACTGCCGGGCATAGTCCCCCGTGCCGCGCTGGTCTGGCTGACACTGGCTATCCTGGCCGCGGCGGTGATGAGCCAAGTGCTGCCCAACGCCTGGTGGTGGACGCAGGCGGCAATGATGGGCTGCGGCCTGCTGGCCGTGGCCCATCTCAGCTGGGCGCAGCGCATACAGCCGCACCCGCTGGCAACGGTGCTGTGGCGCTTTTGCCTGCTGACCGTCACGACGCTGGTATTGCTGACCGTGTCGCTCGCCACCGCCGATGCACTGCCGGGCGGCAATGGCCAGGCGGCGTCGATCGGTGCAGCGGTGTGGTTGGTCTCGATCGCCTCGATTCTGTTGATGTTGCCGTTCTTGTCGCGCACGCAGCAGTTGATGCGCGAGGTCTCGCTGTTGGCCGGCGTGAGCACGGTAGCGACCTCGCTGGACCTGTTGTTCGTGGCCGTGTTTTCGCTCAGCAGTTTCGCCTCGCTGACGCTGGCACTGTTCATCGCATTGGGCATATATGCGGGCCTGCGCCAATGGCTGCTCAACCAGGTCATGGTGCGCGAGCGCATCACGGCGGAACGCATGTTCGAGCAGCTGTACCGGGTGGCACGCGAGGTCCAGGTCAGGCCACAGGGAATCGGTGACCACCTGACCCGCCTGCTGCGTGACGTATTCGAGCCGCTGGACGTCAAGCTGGTCAGCCGGCGCACCGATCGTGCGCGCGTCATCGGCGACGGCGCGAGCCTGCTGGTCCCCGTACCCCGACTCGGTACAGCCGCAGCTTGCGCCATCGTGCTCGACTTTGCACAACGCGGCCGACGCATGTTCAGTGCCGACGACGCACGTCTGGCCGATAGGGTCGTCGAGCAATTGACCCGGGCAATGGCCTTCGACGAGGCCGTCGAACGCGGCCGCAGCGAAGAGCGGGTGCGTATCGCACAGGATCTGCACGACGACATCGGTGCGCGCCTGCTGACCTTGATTTACCAGGCACCGACGCGCGAGATGGAAGACTACCTGCGCCACACCTTGAAGGACCTGAAGACACTCACCCGTGGCCTGGCTGCCGCCGACCATCGCCTGTCGCATGCCGTGGTCGAGTGGAGAGCCGACATCGCGCAACGACTGTCGGCCGCCGACTGCGATTTTGGTTGGGCCTTTGCCTACGACCTCGACATCGAGCTCAGCGTCGTGCAGTGGTCAGCATTGACACGCATCTTGCGCGAGCTGGTCAGCAACACCATTGCGCATGCCCACGCCACCCGCGTCGACATCGATGCCAGCCTGGAGCGCGGCGTATTGAACCTGTCCGTCACAGACAACGGTCGCGGCCGCCATCCAGAGGCCTGGTCGCATGGCCTGGGCCTGGGCGGTGTACGCAAGCGCGTCAAGCAGCTCGGTGGCGGCGTTCAATGGCGCGAAGCCGGCAGCCAGGGCATCGCCTGTCACGTGGTCATCAGCGGCCTGGGTACGCACGCGGCCTGAAGCGGGCAAAAACAAAGAGCCAGCCGACATGCCGGCTGGCCCTGTGATCGATCTTTGGTCGGGGTGGCGGGATTCGAACTCGCGACCCCTTGCACCCCATGCAAGTGCGCTACCAGGCTGCGCTACACCCCGACGTTGCGTCAGAGTATAGCTGCTGCGATTGGCGTCTCAGGGCGCGAGCAGGCCGCGGATGGCGATCAACTCGCCGCGAATATCGCTGGTGGTGAACACCCGTACCGGCTCTGACAGATTCCCCTGTGCCGCAGCGGGCGCGGCACTGCCGGCGCGTGCCCCACTGTCGCCGTCGTGGTCAATGCCCACCGTCTCGCCACGATCCGCGACCACCACGCCAAGACTGTCGGCGAGCCGATTGCGCGCACCGCTGATGGTGAAGCCCTGCTCGTACAGCAGGTCGCGGATGCGGCGGATGAGCAGCACCTCATGGTGCTGGTAGTAGCGCCGGTTGCCGCGCCGCTTCATCGGCTTGAGCTGCGTGAACTCCTGTTCCCAATAGCGCAGCACGTACGGCTTCACGGCGCACAAGTCACTCACTTCACCGATGGTGAAATAGCGCTTTGCAGGGATGGCCGGAAGCACTTTCTCCATTGAAATCAATAGCTTTCATTGGGAAAGTTCAGACTTTACTCGAACTCGTCTTCAGCGGCGATGTCGCCCTGAACCAGGCCCTTCAATTTGTGGCTGGCGTGAAAAGTGACCACGTTTCGGGCCTTGATCGGGATCGCTTCGCCGGTGCGCGGGTTGCGTCCGGGGCGCGGCGCCTTGCGCCGGATGTTGAAGTTGCCAAAGCCCGACAGCTTGACGTCGCTGCCCGTCACCAGGGCGGCGTGGACGATGTCGAAAAAGGCCTCGACCATGTCCTTGGACTCACGCTTGTTCAGCCCCAGGCGCTCGAACAGCAGTTCGGCCAGTTCGGCCTTGGTCAGCGTCGGCGTTTCCAGCGACGGCAGCAACAGGCGCTCAGAGGCCTTGGGAGATTGCGGCGCGGTGCTCATCGATGCGGCCTTCAAGCGCGCAGGCGGGCGCCAAGTTGTGACTGCAGGCGCTCGACGGTCGCATTCGTTGCAGCATCGATGCGCTCGTCGGTCAGCGTTTGGGCATCGTCGCGAAGTTCGAGCCGCACCGCCAAACTGCGTTCGTCAGCGCCAATGCCCGGCACGGCGGCTTTGGGCTTGTAGAGGTCGAACAGCAGGGCCGAGCGCACCAGGCCCGAGGCATCGGCCAGCGCGGTGGTGATCACCGCATCGTGGCTGATCGTGTCCGGCAAGACCAAGGCCAGATCACGAATTGCAGACTGCTGTTTGGGCACGGCCACAACCGCGGGCACGCTGCGTTGCAACAGCGAGGGCAGATCGAGCTCGAACAGCAGCGGCGCCTGCGGCAGTTCATAGGCCTGGCGCCAGCGTGGGTGCAACTCGCCGCACCAACCGATCGATTGGCCGTCGACCTCGATGCGCGCACTTCGGCCCGGGTGCAGCGCCGGGTGCTGGGCAGCGACGAAGTGCACCCGCCGCGGCGCCAGCAGGGCCTCGACGTCACCCTTGACGTCGAAGAAATCGACACCGCGCTCGGCGATGCCCCATTGCACGGCGTCACTCGGGCCGAAAGCCAGGCCGGCCACATGCATGGGCTGGTCGATGCCGGCCACACGGAGCGCGCCGTCGGTCAGCGCAGGATCACGCCAAAAAACCCGGCCGACCTCGAACACCCGAACGCGCGACGCGCGTCGTGCCAGGTTGTAGCGCAGCACCGCAATCAGGCTGCCGAACAGGTTCGAGCGCATCACTGCCAGCGGCGCCGCGATCGGGTTGAGCACCGCGATCGGATTCGCGTTGCCGGCCAGTTCATGCTCCCAGCGCGCTTCGACAAAGCTGAAGTTGATCGTCTCCTGGTAGTCGAGCGCCGCCAGCGCGCGGCGAATCGCGTGCACGTTGCGACGGGCCTCCGGCACTGCGCAGGCGCTCACCGGCGCCAAGGGCGATGTCGTGGGCAACAACGGGTAGCCGAGGACGCGGATCACCTCTTCGATCAGGTCTTCCTCGATCGTCAAGTCGAAACGCCAGGACGGCGGTACCACGGTGATCGTGCCTGGACCTTCACTGAACTCGAATCCCAGCCGGCGCATGACGTCGGCGCATTGCGCCTGCGTCACGGCCATGCCAATGACCTTGGCCGCCCGCGCCACGCGCAAGGTGACCGGCACTCTGACGGGCATGGCCACCTGCTGGTCGTCGATCGGCCCGGCCTGGCCGCCGCAGATCTCGATGATCAGTTGGGTAATGCGCTCGATGTGTTCGACCGTACCCACCGGATCCACGCCGCGTTCGAAGCGGTGACCGGCGTCGGTGCTGAAATTGAAGCGTCGCGAGCGGCCTTGAATCGCTGCCGGCCACCAGAACGCCGCCTCGACATAGATGTTCTGCGTGGCGTCGCCGACCGCAGTCGCGCTGCCACCCATGATGCCGGCCAGCGACTCGACAGCATGGGCGTCGGCAATCACGCCGACCGCCTCGTCGAGCTCGACGGTGTTGCCGTTGAGCAGCACGAGTTGTTCCCCCGCCCTTGCCCAGCGCACGACGAGTTCATCGTCGATCCGGTCGAGGTCGAAGATGTGCGAAGGGCGGCCGAATTCGAACATCACGTAGTTCGAGATGTCGACCAGCGCGGCCACCGAACGTTGGCCACAGCGGGCCAGGCGCTCGACCATCCAGGCCGGCGTCTGGGCGCGAGGATTGACGCCGCGCACGATGCGGCCCGAGAAACGCCCGCACAGATCCGCGGCCTCGATGCGCACCGGCAATCTGCCCTGGTGCAACAGCGGCACGGGACGGATGGAGGGCACCTTCAGCGGCGCGCCGGTCAGCGCAGACACCTCGCGCGCCACACCATAGACCGACAGCACATGTGCGAGATTGGGGGTCAGCTTGAGCGTGAACAAGGCATCGTCGAGATTCAGCACCCGGCGCAGGTCGGCGCCGATCGGCGCGTCGGCGCTGAGCTCCAGCAGGCCTCCATGGTCGGTCGACAGCTTGAGTTCGCGTGCCGAGCACAACATGCCACGACTCTCGACACCGCGAATCTTGCCCGCGCCGATCCGAATGGCCTTGCCGTCCTCACCGGCGGGCAATTCGGCGCCGACCAGTGCCAGCGGCACACGGATGCCTGCACGCGCGTTCGGTGCGCCACACACGATCTGCAACGGCCCGTCCTTCGAGTGCAGGCCCGCGTTCACCCGGCACACGCGCAGCCTGTCGGCGTCCGGATGAGGCACAGCCTCGACAATCTCGGCAACGACCACACCCGAGAACGGCGGCGCCACCGGGCGCAGCTCCTCGACCTCCATGCCCGCCATCGTCAGCAGCTCCGCCAGTTGCGGCGTCGACAGCGACGGATCGCAAAACTCGCGCAGCCAGCTTTCCGGGAATTGCATGCTTGACTCTTATTTGAACTGCGACAAGAAGCGCAGGTCGCCGTCGAAGAACAGGCGCAGGTCGTCGACGCCGTAACGCAGCATGGCCAGCCGGTCGATGCCCGAACCGAAAGCAAAGCCTATGCAGCGCTCAGGGTCCAGGCCCATGTTGCGTATGACTTGCGGGTGCACCTGGCCGGAGCCGGACACTTCGAGCCAACGGCCCTGCAGCGGCCCGCGGTCGAACATGACATCGATCTCCGCGCTGGGTTCGGTGAATGGGAAATAACTCGGCCGAAAGCGCAATTGCAGATCGGTGGTTTCGAAGAAGGCCTGAATGAAGCTGAGATACATCACCTTCAGGTCCTTGAAGCTCACGTTTTCGCCCACCCACAGGCCTTCGACCTGGTGGAACATGGGCGAATGCGTGGCGTCGCTGTCGACGCGGTAGGTCCGGCCCGGGGCAATGACGCGGATGTCGGGCATTTGCGCAGCGCCCTCGTACTTGCGGGCATGGGCCTGCGCATAGCGGATCTGCATCGGGCTGGTGTGCGGGCGCAGGTTGAGCCAGTGGCCCTCGGCGTCTTTCACGTCGACGTAAAAGGTGTCCTGCATCGACCGCGCAGGATGGTTCTCCGGATTGTTGAGTGCGGTGAAGCTCATCCAGTCGGTTTCGATCTCGGGGCCATCGGCCACATCGAACCCCATGGAAGCGAAGATGGTCTCGATGCGCTCCATCGTGCGCGACACGGGATGCAGGCCGCCCAGGCCGCGCTGGCGGCCCGGCAAGGTCACGTCCAGCGCTTCGGCCTCGAGTTGGGCTTGCAGGTCGACCTCGGCCAAGGCCTGCCTGCGGGCACTGAGTGCAGACTCGATGCGCTGCTTGCTGGCGTTGATCTCGGCACCGCGGGTTTTCTTCTGCTCGACAGGCAATGCGCCCAGCGCCTTCAGCAACTCGGTCACGCGCCCGGCTTTGCCGAGAAAACGCGCCTTGGCGTTCTCCAGCTCGGCAGGCGTCAGCGCGGCACCGAAATCAGCTTCGGCAGCGCGGACCAGGGAATCGAGATCGCTCATTGAGGGTTGGATCAAAAAAAAGCCGCCACCCAGGTGACGGCCTTCGATGCTCGAAGCACACCGCTTGTGCGGTGTACGCCATCAAGCCAACTGGGCCTTCACCTTGGCAACGATGCTGCCAAATGCAGCCGGGTCATTGACCGCCATATCGGCCAGCACTTTGCGGTCGATGCCGATCTGGGCCTTCTTCAGGCCGGCCATGAACTTGCTGTAGCTGACGCCCAGCTCACGGCTCGCCGCGTTGATGCGCGCAATCCAGAGCTGGCGGAAAACTCGTTTCTTGGTCCGGCGGTCGCGGTAGGCATATTGCCCAGCCTTCATCACCGCTTCTTTGGCGATGCGAAAGACGTTCTTGCGGCGGCCGCGGAAACCCTTGGCCAGGGCCAGCACCTTCTTGTGGCGGGCGCGGGCGGTTACACCACGTTTGACGCGAGGCATGTGTTCTTCTCCTTCAGTCAGTTGAGTCAGAGGCCGGCAAAAGGCAACATCTGCGCGATGTCGCCCATATTGGTCTCGTGCACGTTGGTTGCGCCACGCAGGTGGCGCTTGTTCTTGGTGGACTTCTTGGTGAGGATGTGGCGCTTGAACGCCTGACCGCGCTTGACGGTACCCCCCGGGCGAACGCGAAAGCGCTTCTTTGCGCTGCTCTTGGTCTTCATCTTGGGCATTTCACTGCTCCTTCTTTGTGACCCCTGCAGGCGACCGCGGCGAGCGGTGCTTGGTTGGCCTGCAACGGCTTCTCTTCAACAGCCCCGGTGACCAGACCGGGCCTGCGAATCCTTCAAACCACTTACTTCCTCTTTGGCGCCAGCACCATGATCATCTGGCGCCCTTCCAGCTTGGGCATGTTCTCGACCACCGAGACATCAGCCAACTCGTCGCGAATGCGCTCCAACAACCTCATGCCGATGTCCTGGTGCGTGATCTCGCGGCCTCGGTAGCGCAAGGTCACCTTGCCTTTGTCACCGTCTTCGGCGATGAAGCGGCGCAGGTTGCGCATCTTGATCGCATAGTCGCCTTCGTCGGTGCCGGGGCGAAACTTCACTTCCTTGATCTCGATGACCTTCTGCTTGCTCTTGGCCTCGGCCGCCTTCTTCTGCTCCTGGTACTTGAACTTGCCGTAATCCATCAGCCGGCAAACCGGTGGCACCGCCGTCGCCGAGATCTCGACCAGATCGACATCGAGTTCGGTTGCCATTCGCAACGCTTCCTGGATATTGACGACACCCAGTGGCTCGTTGTCGGGGCCGTTCAGGCGCACTTCAGGCGCCATGATTTCTCGGTTCAGTCGGTGCTTGCGCTCGGCATTGGGCGTGCGGCGGTCAAGGAAAGTAGCGATGGTGATTACCTTCTGCGGGCGTGAAGGCGGCACGCCCGATCAAAATGAAACGCGCGCCTGAGGTGTTCGCTAGACCTTGGCCTTGATGTCTGCCGCGAGCTTCTGGATGAAGTTGTCGAGGGGCATCACGCCGAGATCCAGGTTGCCCCGGGCGCGCACTGCAACGGCCCCGTTTGCCTTCTCCTTGTCGCCAACGACCAGGATGAACGGAACCTTCTGCATTGAATGCTCGCGGATTTTATACGTGATTTTCTCATTCCGCAAATCCGCGTGCACTCTAACTCCTTGTTTTTGAAGCGTTTTCGCGACTTCCCCAGCGTAGGAGGCCTGCGCTTCGGAGATGCAGGCCAGCACCACCTGGCTCGGCGCCAGCCACACCGGCAAGGCTCCCGCGTGCTGTTCGATCAGGATACCGATGAAACGCTCCAGGCTGCCGACAATGGCCCGGTGCAGCATCACCGGGTGCGCGCGCCCGCTCGTTTCTGTCACGTACTCGCCGCCCAGTCGCTCGGCCGTGTTGAAATCGACCTGCATCGTGCCGCACTGCCATTGGCGCCCGATGGCGTCCTTCAGCGTGTATTCGATCTTCGGGCCATAGAAGGCACCGTCGCCCGGCGAGACGCTGAACTCGCAGCCCGAACGTCGCAGCGACTCCATCAGTGCGAACTCGGCCTTGCCCCAGAGATCGTCCGACCCGACACGCTTGTCGGGCCGCGTGGCCACCTTGTAGATGATCTGCGTGAAGCCGAAGTCCTTGTAAACCTTCTGCAGCAACGTCGTGTAGGCCACGCACTCGTCGAGGATCATGTCTTCTGTGCAGAAGATGTGGCCATCGTCCTGCGTAAAGCCGCGCACCCGCATGATCCCGTGCAGCGCGCCCGCTGGCTTCGTTACGGTGGCATTGTCCGAACTCGCCGTAGCGCAGCGGCAGGTCGCGGTAGCTTCGCATGCGCGAATTGAAGATCAGCACGTGGCCAGGGCAGTTCATCGGCTTCAGCGCGTACTCGCGCTTCTCCGACTCCGTCGTGAACATGCTGTCGCGATAGTTGTCCCAGTGGCCCGTCTTCTCCCACAGGCTCTTGTCCAGGATCTGCGGACCCTTGACCTCCTGATAGCCGTTGTCGCGGTAGACGGCGCGCATGTACTGCTCGACTTCCTGCCACACCGTCCAGCCCTTGGGGTGCCAGAACACCAGGCCGGGTGCCGCCTCTTCCATGTGGAACAGGTCGAGCTCGCGGCCGAGCTTGCGGTGGTCGCGCTTCTCGGCCTCTTCGAGCATCGTCAGGTATTGCTGCAGCTCTTCCTTCGTCGCCCAGGCCGTGCCGTAGATGCGCTGCAACTGCTCGTTAGCCTGATCGCCACGCCAGTAGGCGCCAGCCACCTTCATCAGCTTGAAGTGCTTCAGCCTGCCCGTGCTGGGTACATGGGGGCCGCGGCACAGGTCTTCGAATGCGCCTTCGCGGTACAGCGACACATCTTGGTCGGCCGGAATGCCGGCAATGATCTCGGCCTTGTAATGCTCGCCCTGGGCCTTGAAGTGCGCCACGGCCTGGTCGCGCGGCAAGACGCGGCGTTCGACCTTTTCGTCCTTGCGCGCCAATTCGACCATCTTGGCTTCGATCGCGGCCAGGTCCTCCGGCGTGAACGGGCGCTTGTAGGCGAAGTCGTAATAAAAGCCGTGCTCGATCGTCGGGCCGATCGTGACCTGGGCCTCGGGGAAAAGCGACTTCACGGCATAGGCCAGCAGGTGCGCCGTCGAGTGGCGGATCAGGTCCAGGCCGTCGGCGTCCTTGTCGGTGACGATCGCCAACGTGGCGTCGGCCTCGATGCGGTGGCTGGTATCGACCAGCTTGCCATCGACGCGCCCCGCCAACGCCGCCTTGGCCAGGCCGGCGCCTATCGACGCGGCGACTTCGGCCACGGTCACCGGCTGCGCAAATTCGCGCTTGGAACCGTCGGGCAAGCTGATCGAAATCATGGCAACACCTTCGGAAAAAAGAAAAGCGCGGTGCAAGGCCGCGCTTTTCACAGGCAAAGAGGACTGAGTGGATAGACGAGCGCGAGCGGCTACACCGTGCAGACGGTGGTTCTAGTTCGCGGTGTCATAACCGACATGCCTTTCTCGCCCTTGTATGTTTCGTATGGCCGCCATTCTAAATCACCGACGGCCGAGCCGACCAGCAGCGATGGAGCGCGGCACAATCGGAGCCTGCCATCCCACGCCCTCGCCTGCCATGCCCGCCACCACCGTCATTCGTCGCGCCGACCTGGTCGAAACCATCGCCGCCGCCCTGCAATACATCAGCTACTACCACCCGGCCGATTTCATCGCCCACCTGGCCCGCGCCTACGAGCGTGAGCAGAGCCCGGCCGCCAAGGATGCGATCGCGCAGATCTTGACCAACTCGCGCATGAGCGCCGAAGGCCATCGCCCGATGTGCCAGGACACGGGCATCGTCAACGTCTTTCTCGACGTCGGCATGGACGTGCGCTGGGAGGGCTTCGGCGGCAGCTCGCTGGACGACGCCGTCAACGAAGGCGTCAGCCGTGCCTATCTGCACCCCGACAACAAGCTGCGCGGCTCGGTACTGGCCGACCCCTTGTTCTCGCGCAAGAACACCCAGGACAACACGCCGGCGGTGATCCATACGCGGCTGGTTCCGGGTTCGAGCCTGGCCATCAACATCGCCGCAAAGGGCGGCGGCAGCGAAAACAAGGCCAAGTTCGCGATGCTCAACCCGAGCGACAGCGTCGTCGACTGGGTGCTCAAGACCGTGCCGACCATGGGCGCGGGCTGGTGCCCACCGGGCATGCTCGGCATCGGCGTCGGCGGCACCGCCGAGAAGGCCATGCTGATGGCCAAGGAGTCGCTGATGGACCCCATCGACATGCATGAGCTGCTCGCACGCGGCCCGGCCAACAAGACCGAGGAGCTGCGCATCGAGCTCTACGGCAAGGTCAATGCGCTGGGCATAGGCGCCCAGGGCCTGGGCGGCCTGACCACCGTGCTCGACGTCAAGATCGCCACCTACCCGACCCACGCCGCCAGCCTGCCGGTGGCCATGATCCCGAATTGCGCCGCCACGCGCCATGCGCATGTGGTGCTCGATGGTTCAGGCCCGGCCTACCTGACGCCGCCGAGCCTCGATCTGTGGCCCGCCGTGCACTGGCAGCCCGACGTGAAGAAGAGCAAGCGTGTCAATCTCGACACCCTGACCAAGGCCGAAGTGGCGAGCTGGCTGCCCGGCGACACCTTGCTGCTCAACGGCAAGATGCTCACCGGCCGCGACGCCGCGCACAAGCGCATCCAGGACATGCTGGCCAAGGGCGAGAAGCTGCCCGTGGACTTCACGCAACCGCGTCATCTACTACGTCGGCCCGGTCGACCCGGTGGCGGGCGAAGTCGTCGGCCCGGCCGGCCCGACCACCGCCACGCGCATGGACAAGTTCACCGAGATGATGCTGGCCCAGACCGGCCTGATCTCGATGATCGGCAAGGCCGAACGCGGACCCGTCGCGATCGAGGCCATCAAGAAGCACAAGAGCGCGTACCTGATGGCTGTCGGCGGCGCCGCCTACCTGGTGGCCAAGGCCATCAAGACCTCCAAAGTCGTCGGCTTCGCCGACCTGGGCATGGAAGCCATCTACGAATTCGAGGTCAAGGACATGCCGGTCACCGTTGCGGTAGATTGCAATGGGGTCAGCGTGCACACCACCGGGCCCAAGGAATGGTCGGCCAAGATCGGCAGCATCCCGGTCGTCGTCGCCTGAGTCCAGGAAAGCACCCGATGTCCACCCACATCCTGCAATCCCTGCCCGTCGGCGAGCGCGTCGGCATCGCCTTCTCCGGTGGCCTCGACACCAGTGCCGCCGTGCACTGGATGCGCGTCAAGGGCGCCATCCCTTGCGCCTATACGGCCCACCTCGGCCAGCCCGACGAGAGCGACTACGACGACATCCCGCGCAAGGCCAAAGCCTACGGGGCCGACATCGCACGCCTGATCGATTGCCGCGCGCAACTCGTCGCCGAGGGCATCGCCGCGATCCAGTGCGGCGCGTTCCACATCAGCACCGGCGGCGCCACCTACTTCAACACCACCCCGCTCGGCCGCGCCGTCACCGGCACCTCGCTCGTCGTCGCCATGCGCGAGGACGGCGTCAACATCTGGGGTGACGGCAGCACCTACAAGGGCAACGACATCGAGCGTTTCTACCGCTACGGCCTCTTGGCCAACCCCGCCCTGCGCATCTACAAGCCCTGGCTCGACCAGCGTTTCATCGACGAGTTGGGTGGGCGCACCGAAATGAGCGAGTACCTCGTCGCCCACGGCTTCGACTACAAGATGAGCACCGAGCGCGCCTACTCGACCGACTCCAACATGCTCGGCGCCACCCACGAGGCCAAGCACCTCGAATTTCTGAACAGCGGCATGCACATCGTCACGCCGATCATGGGCCTGGCCTTCTGGCGCGACGAGGTGACCGTGAAGGCCGAGACGGTCAGCGTGCGCTTCGACGAAGGCCAGCCGGTGGCCTTGAACGGCCGCACGTTCGCCGACGCGGTGGCGCTGTTCGAGGAGGCCAACCGCATCGGCGGCCGCCACGGCCTGGGCATGTGCGACCAGATCGAGAACCGCATCATCGAGGCCAAGAGCCGTGGCATCTACGAGGCGCCGGGCATGGCGCTGCTGCATATCGCCTACGAACGCCTGGTGACCGGCATCCACAACGAGGACACGATCGAGCAGTACCGCAACAACGGCCGCCGCTTGGGTCGCCTGCTGTACCAGGGCCGCTGGTTCGACCCGCAATGCCTGATGCTGCGCGAGACGGCGCAGCGCTGGGTCGCGCGCGCCGTCACCGGGGAGGTCACGCTGGAGCTGCGCCGCGGCAACGACTACTCGATCATGGACACGGCCAGCCCGAACCTGACCTACCACCCCGAGCGGCTGACGATGGAAAAAGGCGCCGGCGCCTTCACGCCCGCCGACCGCATCGGCCAGCTGACGATGCGCGACCTCGACATCGCCGATACCCGGGCGAAGCTCGGCGTGTACAGCAAGGTCGGCTTGATCGGTGCAGGCAGCGAAGGCGCGATACCGCTGCTCGGCCAAGGCGATTGACGTTGATCTTGGGCGCTTGCCCTCAGACCTGCGGCGCGCTGTGCACCATGCGCTGCGGCAACGGGATGCTGACGCCCATGGCATTCACAGTGCGCAGGATGGCGAGGTTGACGTCGCTCTTGACGTTGCCCTGGCCATTCTCGGGGTCGGCGATCCAGAATGCGACTTGCAGGTCCAGGCCATCGGCACCGAAAGCGGCCAGCATCACGCCAGGCGCGGGGGCGGGCAGCACGCGCGGCACGGCTTTCACTGCGTCGACCAGGCGCGGCATCAGCGCGTCCAGATCGGTGCCATAGGCCACCTGCAGGGTGGTCGTGATCGAGACCTGCGGGTCGGCCAGCGAGGAGTTCTCCACCCGTTGCGTGATCAGCAATTCGTTGGGCACGATGGCTTCGCGGCCGTTCAGGGCCCGGATCACCGTATAACGCGTCTTGATATCGGTGATGCGGCCCTCGAAGTCGTCGACCTTGACGATGTCACCGATGCGCAGGCTGTGCTCGGCCAGAATGACGAAGCCGCTGACGTAGTTGGCAGCCAGTTTTTGCAGGCCGAAACCGAGGCCGACACCGACCGCGCCGCCCAGCACACCCAGGGCGCCGAGTGGAATCCCGGCGGCCGACAGCGCCAGCAGCACACCGACCAACAGCAACAACGCGCGGGTGGCGTTGGCGGCGATCTTGCGCACCGACAGGTTGTCGGTGGCCCCGGCCAGCAAGCGCATCTCGATGGCCGCCGAGACCCACAGCACCACCACCAGCACGGCCACCGCCGACAGACCACCTTCGATCAGGCTGCGCAGCGAGACGCTGGCCCCGCCCAGCGTCCAGTGGATGGCCTCCAGTTCGCGCAGCACCAGCGGCATCAGGCCGCTCAGCCAGAGCACCAGCGCGCCCCAGACCAACCACGACAATGTGCGTTCGAGCACGCGCACCGGCTGCGATGTCGGAAAGGCCACACGCAGCACGCGCACCGCGATGCGGATCACCACCAGCGAGGCCAGGATCGGTACCGCCAGGTGCAGCAATGCGATCGGTACGCCGGAGGCCAGCGACGAGGCCATGGCCGCGCGCGCGGCCAGCGCGAACAGCAGGGCCAACACCGGGAACAGCACGCCGTCGACGACGCGCTGGCCGAACCAGACGCTGGTCGGACGCTGCGCGGGGTCGAGTGCCAGCCGTGCGACGCGCACCACCAGCCAGGCCGCGGCCAGGCAGGCGCCCAGCAGCGCGAGTTCGATGCCGACGCTGGGCCGCGCCAGCGCCGACAACCAGGCCTCGAGATCTGCCGGCGGCTGCAGGGATGCGCCCATCCTCAGGCCGCGACCCCGGCCAGCACGCGCAGATGGGCCGCCACGCTGCGTGCCAGCGCACCGAGGTTGTAGCCGCCCTCCAGACACGACACGATGCGCCCCTGGGCGTGGCGTTCGGCCACTTCGACCAGGCGCCTGGTGATCCAGCCGTAGTCGGCCTCGACCAGGCCCAACTGCCCGAGCCCGTCTTCTCGGTGGGCGTCGAAGCCGGCCGAGATGAACAACATCTGCGGCCTGAACGCCTCGAGCGCCGGCAGCCACATCTGCTCGATCGCCGCCCGAATCACGTCGCCACGCGAATACGGCGCAATCGGCACGTTGATCATGTTCGTACCCATGGGCACGGTGCCGCTGTAGGGGTACAGCGGGTGCTGAAAAAAGCTGACCATCAGGATGCGTTCATCGCCGGCCACGATGTCCTCAGTGCCGTTGCCATGGTGCACATCGAAGTCGATGATCGCCACCCGCTCCAGGCCACGTATGTCCAGCGCATGGCGCGCCGCCACGGCCACGTTGTTGAAAAAGCAAAAACCCATCGCCTGCCCGCGCGTGGCGTGGTGGCCGGGCGGGCGCACGGCGCAGAAGGCGTTGACGATGGCGCCGTCGATCACGGCGTCGGTGGCCGCCACTGCCGCCCCTGCGCTGCGCAACATCGCGTCCCAGGTGCCCGGGCCGGCGCTGGTATCGGGATCGAGCGCCACATGCTCGCCGCTGGCCGTCAATGGCTCGAGCGCGGCCTGCATCTCGTTGACGAAGCCCATGCTGTGTGCGCGTGCTATCTGTGCCAGGGTGGCCAGCGGCGCTTCGCGCAGGTCGAGCGCGACGGCCAGGCCGGTGGCGATCAGGTGGTCGTGGATGGCATCCAGGCGCTGCGGGCATTCCGGATGGCCGTGCCCCATGTCATGTGCACGGCAATCAGCGTGGCTGTAGAAGGCGGTGGTCATGACAGGCGGGAAGTTCGGTTATGGTGCCGCGCATGGCGAACAATACCCTTGCGCTGACGCAGCAACTGGTGCGTTTGGCGGATCAGATTAGCACGGTCATCGTCGGCAAGCGGCCGCAGATCGAGGACTGCATCGCCTGCCTGCTGGCCGGCGGCCACTTGTTGATCCAGGATGTGCCTGGCGTGGGCAAGACCACGCTGGCGCATGCCCTGGCGGTCTCGCTGGGGCTGGACTTTCGGCGCGTGCAATTCACGGCCGACATGATGCCCAGCGACCTGATCGGCGTCAGCGTCTACGAGCGCAGCAAGGAGCAGTTCGTGTTCCATGCCGGACCGGTGTTCGCCCAGGTGTTGTTGGCCGACGAAATCAACCGCACCGGCCCGAAGACGCAGAGCGCCCTGCTCGAGGCCATGGAGGAGCAGCAGGTCACGGCCGAGAACCAAACCCGGATGTTGCCCAAGCCGTTCTTCGTCATCGCCACCCAGAACCCGACCGACCAGCTCGGCACCTATCCCCTGCCTGAAAGCCAGCTCGACCGCTTCTTGATGTGCATCACCCTCGGCTATCCGGACCATGCCAGCGAACGCGCCCTGCTCGCCGGCGCCGACAGGCGCGCCGTCATCGAGCGCCTGCAGGCCGTCATGACGCCGGCCGAGTTGCTTTCCGCGCAGCAGATCGTGCTGGCGGTGCATGCCGGCGAGGCCCTGCTCGACTATCTGCAGGCATTGATCGCGGCCACCCGCAGCGGCCAGTGGTTCGTCGAAGGACTCTCACCACGCGCCGGCATCGCCGTGCTGCGCGCCGCCAAGGCCCACGCCCTGATGGATCGGCGCGACCATGTCGCGCCCGACGACATCCAGGCCGTGCTGGTGCAAACCGCGGCGCACCGCCTGCAGCCCGTGCCCGGTGCCGGGCGTGGCGCGGCCGAACAGGTGCTGGCGATGATCAAGGCGGTGGCGGTGCTGTGATCGCTGCGCTGTTGGGTCACCCGCGCCAGCGCTTTCGCGCATGGTGGCAGGCACGCCACCCGCGCACCGACACCTGGATCCTGACCCAGCGCAACATCTACATCGTTCCCACACGGGCCGGCTTCGTCTTTGCGGCGGTGTTGATGGTCATGCTGCTGGCGGCCATCAACTACCAGTTGAACCTGGGCTATGTGCTGACCTTTCTGCTGGCCGGCGCGGGCTTCGTCTCGATGCACCTGACGCACAACACGCTGCGCGGGCTGACCCTGCACCTCAAGCCGCCGTCGCCCGGCTTTGCCGGCACGGCCCTGCCGCTCGAAGTGGTGTTGCACAGCCCGGCACGGCTGCAGTACGGCGTCGGCCTGGGCCTGGAGGACGCCGCCGATCGCAGCCACGACGTCTTCGTCGACGTGCCCGCCGGCGGCCAGGCCAGCGCACACCTGGCCTTCGTGCCGCCGCGCCGTGGTCTGCACGAGGTACCGACCCTGCATGTCGAAACGCGTTACCCATTCGGGCTCTTTCGCGCCTGGACCGTGTGGCGACCCAGCGCCCGACTGCTCGCCTGGCCGGCACCCGAGCGCCCGGTCGCACCGCTGCCGTCCGCCCCGGCTTCGGTCGGCGAGACGGCGCAACGCAAACCGAGCGAGAACGGCGAGTTCGAAGGCGTGCGCGCCTACCGCCGCGGCGACGCTTTGAAGCATGTGGTCTGGAAGAAGGCCGCGCGCACCGGCGAGTTGGTCAGCCGCGACGCCAGCAGTGCGATGCAGCAGGAGCTGTGGCTCGACTGGCATCTGGCGCAGCTTGCCGGCACCGAGCCGCGCCTGTCGCGCCTGGCGGCCTGGGTGCTGGCGGCCGAGGCGGCCGGCGTTGCCCATGGCCTGCGCCTGCCCGGTGTCGAGATCGCGCCAGGCAGCGGCAATGCGCAACAGCGGCGCAGCCTGGATGCATTGGCCTTGTGGTCATGAGCTCGACCACGGCCCGGGCCCCCTGGCTGCCGCACTGGCCCGGCTGGTCGCACCTGCCACGCGATTCACGCGACGTGCTGTTTCTGCTCGCGGTCATCGGCTGGACGCTGGCCCCGCATTTCGCCCACCTGCCGCTGTGGTGCCCGCTGCTGACTGTCGTCGTGATCTTGTGGCGTGCGCAGCTGGCGGTCACGAACTCGGCCCTGCCGGGGCGCTGGCCGCTGATCGCGGTGCTGGTATTGGCGATGGGGCTGACCTGGTGGAGCCACCGCACGCTGCTCGGCAAGGATGCCGGCATCACCATGCTCGTCTTGCTGATGGTGCTGAAGACGCTGGAGCTGCGTGCGCGACGCGACGCACTGGTGGTGTTCTTTCTCGGTTTTTTCATCGTGTTGACGAATTTCCTCTATTCGCAATCGATGCTGGTCGCCACCACGATGCTGGTCTCGGTGTGGGGCCTGCTGACCGCCCTGGTGCTGGCGCATATGCCGGTGGGCCGGCCACCGCTGATGCGGGCCGGCGCGCTGGCGGCCAAGGCCGCGTTGCTCGGCGCGCCGATCATGGTCGTGTTGTTCATGCTCTTCCCGCGCATGGCGCCGCTGTGGACGGTGCCGCAGGACACGCTGGCCAAGACCGGGCTGTCGGGCAGCCTGCGCATGGGTGGCATCGCCGATTTGGCCATCGACGACAGCGTCGCTTTTCGGGTGCGTTTTCCCGCCGGCGCCAGGCCGCCGCCGCATTCGCTGTATTGGCGCGGCCCGGTGCTGGCGCGCTTCGACGGCGTGGAATGGAACCGGCTAGATCCTGCAACGTCGCGCGCAGCGCGGCGTGGCGCCCTGCTTCGCGTGCGCGGCGCGGCGCTGGACTACGAGATGACGCTCGAGCCCAATCGCCTGCCACTGCTGCCTCTGCTCGAAGCGACCCCGTCCAGCGACGCCGACGCGCCACGACTGGAGGGTCAGCGCGCCTTTCTGCGCTTTGACCTGCAGTGGGTGACCGAACGCGCCGTGACCGAGCGGCTGCGCCTGACTGCCCGCGCCTATCTAGACCACCAGCATGGCCCGCTGACCGACGAGCCGTCGCTGCGCGACTACACCATGCTGCCACCCGGCTTCAACCCGCGCACGCTGGCCTGGGCCCGCGCCCTGCGCAACGAGCCGCGCTACACCGCTGCCACGCCAGAGCAACTGGTCGACGCCGTGCTGCTCACCATCCGCCGCGGCTTCACCTATACCTTGACACCGGGCAGCTACGGCGACGACGCAGACGGGCGTTTTGCCATCGACGAGTTCTGGCTCGACCGCAAGCAGGGTTTCTGCGAGCACTTCGCGACCGCCTTCGTGGTCGTGATGCGCGCGCTCGATGTACCGGCCCGGCTGGTCACCGGGTACCAGGGTGCCGACCCCGATCTGCAAGACGGCTACCTGGTCGTGCGCAACAGCCATGCCCATGCCTGGGCCGAGGTCTGGCTGGCCGGCCGGGGCTGGACGCGCATCGATCCGACGGCCGCAGTGGCACCGGAGCGTGTGGTCGCCAGTCGCGCCCTGCGCCCGCGACCCGGCGTCGTGGCCGGCGCCATCGATTCGGTCAGCCCGGCCCTGATGGCCCAGCTGCGCACGATGTGGGAGCAGGTCAACAACCGCTGGAACCAGTGGGTTTTGAACTACTCACGCCTGCAGCAGTTCGACCTGCTGCAAAAGCTCGGCGTGCGCTCGCCGACCTGGGAAGACCTGGCCTACCTGTTGATCGGCCTGCTCAGCGCCGCGAGCATCGTCGGCGCAGCCTGGGCCTGGTGGGACCGGCATCGGCGCGACCCATGGCACAGACTGCGCTCGCGCATCGAACGGCGCCTGGTCGCACTCGGCGTCGACTGCGCGGCCCACGATGCGCCGCGCGCGCTGGCCGCGCGCGTGCGGGCGCAACTCGGCACTTCGGGTCAGGCCTTGGCGGCTGAACTCGAGCGACTCGATCGCCAGCGCTATGGCCGCGGCGCGCGCACCAGGCCCGACCCGGCATGGTGGCGCGGCTTTGCGCTCGCCGCGGCCAGCGCGACACGCCCGCGATAATCGGGCGATGAATTCGAGTCTTCGGCACCTGCGCCGGGTCGCGGTCGGCGGTCTGGCCGGCCTGCTGGTTCTCGGCGCGAGCCTCGCTGCGGCGCAGCACGCGCCACTGAAGTCGGTCGCGGCGACCAAACAGCCGCAGCGCCTGCGTGCCGCCATGCCCGCAGTCACCTACGGCCTGCGCGCCGACGTGATGCGTTTTGCCGATGATATCGCCGAGCGCAATCCCGACCTCGACCTCGCTTGGGTGCGCGAGCAACTGGCGGGCGCGCGTTATCTCGCCGACGTGGCGCAACTGGTCATGCCTGCGCCGGCGGGTACAGCCAAGAACTGGGCTGCCTACCGCGCACGGTTCGTCGAGCGCAAGCGCATCGCCGCGGGCGTGGCTTTCTGGCACGCCAATCAGGCCTGGCTCACGCAGGCCCAAGAGCGCTGGGGCGTGCCGCCGGAGATCGTCGTCGGCATCGTCGGCGTCGAAACCTTCTATGGCCGGACCATGGGCCGCTTTCGCGCACTCGATGCACTGGCCACGCTGGCCTTCGACTTTCCCACCGGGCGCCTGGACCGCGCGCCCTTCTTTCGTGCACAGCTCGAAGAATTGCTGCTGTGGTGCCAGCGCGAGCAGCGCGACCCGACCGGTGTGATGGGTTCGTTCGCCGGCGCCGTCGGGTTGCCGCAGTTCATGCCCGGCAGCATCAATCGCCACGCCGTGGATTTCGACGACGACGGACGCATCGACTTGATCGGCAGCGACAGTGCCGCAGACGTGGTCGGCAGCGTGGCGCATTACCTGGCCGCGTTCGGCTGGCAGCGCGACCTGCCGACGCATTACAGCGTGGCCGCTCCCCTCGCGCGGGTCGACCGCGCAACGCTGCTGAGACCCGACATCGTGCCGACATTCAGCCCCGCGCAGTTTGCCGAGCATGGCGCCGCGTTGCCGGTCGAAGGCCAAACCCACGACGGCCACCTGGCATTGGTCGAACTGCAGAACGGCAAAGCGGCACCGACTTACGTCGCCGGCACCAGCAACTTTTATGCGATCACGCGCTACAACTGGTCGAGCTACTACGCATTGGCAGTGATCGAGCTCGGCGCGGCCGTGGCGCGGCAGGTCAAAGCGCCGGCCGCTGCGCGATAAGGGCAAACCACGGCCCGTTGCGGCTTGCCGTAGCGGCGCTGCGCAGCTATCGTGCGCCCGCCCGCGCACGGTGCGCGGCGTCGAAAGGCCCGTGATGAACAAGACCTTCGTGATCGCCTGGATCGTGCTGTTCGTGCTCTGGATGGCTGGCAGCTTTGTCGTGCACGGCGTGCTGTTGCACGACGACTACATGAAAGTACAGCAACTGTTCCGCACCCCTGCCGATTCGCAGCAGTACTTCCCGTGGATGTTGTTTGCACATGTACTGCTGGCCGGCGCCTTCGCCTGGATCTACGCCCGCGGCCAGGAGGCCGGCAAAGCCTGGCTCGGACAGGGTCTGCGTTACGGTGTCGCCGTGGCACTGCTGACCATCGTGCCGAACTACCTGATTTATTACGCCGTGCAGCCCATGCCGGGCCTGCAGGTCGCCAAGCAAATCATCTTCGACAGCGTGCTGATGCTGATCCTGGGCACCGCGGTGGCCTTCATGTACCGCAACCGTACGCCCTGAAAACGCCCATCAGGCCACCAGCGCTCGCAGCCAGTCGGGCAACGGCGCCGACTTGTGCGTCCGGAAGTCGGTCCAGACCATGAGGGCGCCGCCTTCGGCATAGATCACGCCTGGCCTGTCGGTGCGTTCTAGCGTGACATAGGTGTCGAAGCTCGAGCGCCCGGGGCTGGCGACGTAATGCCGCGCCAGCACGTCGCCCGGGTACTCGAGCTGTCGAATGAAGCTGCAGAAGGCGTTGACGATCACCGACCCGAACCCGGCGGGGTCGGGCGGCGCGCCGATCTTGTACAGCCACTCCAGCCGAATGATTTCCATGTAGCGGAAGTACAGCGTGTTGTTGGCATGGCCCATGGCGTCCATGTCGCCCCAGCGGATGGGAATCACCATCTCGTAGCTCAGCTTCTTTTCGGCAGGCAGTTCGAAGCGCATGCGTTCGCGACTCCTCTGGAGATTCAAGGCCCTTCGACCCCCAGCTCGCGCGCCAGGCGCTGGACCAGGGTGCGCAGTTCGCTGACTTCATGGGCCAAACGCGTTTGCTCGGCCTTCAGCGCCGCGAGCTCGCCGGCGCTGACGCCCATCGGGGCGTCGCCGGCCAGCGACGCCGGCGGCAGCACCACCTCGCCGCACAATAAATGCGCCCAGCGCGCCTCGCGCTCGCCGGCCGCACGCGGCAGCTTGACCACCCGCGCCGGGTCGCTGCCGGCCAGCTCGTCGAGAAAGCCTTCGACCGACGAGATGTCGGCAAAGCGGTGCAGCCGTTCGCAGTTGAGTCGCAATTCGGCCGCAGTCTGTGGCCCACGCAGCATCAGCACTGCCAGCAGCGCGACCGACTGCGACGGCACACCCAGCACTCGGCCGGTGTTGTGCTCGAACTTGACGACCCGGCTGCTGCTGCCCTCGAACACCAGGCTGAGCCCTTTGAGGCCATCGACCGCGGTCAGGACCTCGGCGTCGCTGGCTTCGATGACCGGCGCGCGCGCCGTCTTCTGGTTGCAGCCGGCAAGCAGGGCATTGAGCGACAACGGATAGGTGTCTGGCACGGTGTGCTGCTTTTCGACCAGCACGCCGAGCACGCGCGATTCGAGAGGAGTCAGTGAGCGCAATGGCTCAGACCCCGAAGCCGTCGTCGGCAGCCAGCACGGCACCGTTGACAAAATGGCTCTCGTTGGCACACAGCATCATCAAGGCCGCGTCCAGGTCCTGCGGCTTGCCGATGCGCTTTCGCGGCAGCAACTGCACCAGCCTGTGCCCCGCCTCGGTCTGCCAGTGGTGGTGGTTGATCTCGGTGTCGATGTAGCCGGGGCACAAGGCATTGACATTGATGCCGTAACGACCCCACTCGAGTGCCATGGCACGGGTCATGTGGATCACTGCGGCCTTGCTCATCGCATACACGCCGATCTGGCCCAGCACGCGCAGGCCGGCCATCGAGGCCACGTTGACGATGCGCCCGCCGATGAAGGTGCCGGGTGCGGCGCCCTTGCTGCGCGCGATCATGCGCTTGGCGACTTCCTGGGCGACGAAGAATGCGCCGCGCGCATTGGTGTTCATCACCTGGTCGTAATCGTCCGGCGTGACGTCGGTGAGTTTTTGCGTGGTGCTGATGCCCGCGTTGTTGATCAGGATGTCGATCGTGCCCATCTCGGTCTCGGCGTGCGCGACGGCGGCACGGATGCTGTCGGTGTCGGCCACGTCCATGCCGACGACATGGGCGTCGCCGTCGTTGGCCTCGATCTCGGCGCGCAGGGTCTTCAGCCGTTCGATCCGCCGCGCGGCCAGGACCACGCCGGCCCCGGCCGCCGCCAGCGTCTTGGCGAACTGTGCTCCCAGGCCACTGGAGGCGCCGGTGATCAATGCCACGCGGCCCGATAGGTCGATTTGGTACGCCATGTGCTTGTCCTTATACGCGATGGCCGGCGCGCCAGGTGCGCGCTGCGGCTTCGCACTTCACGATATCACGCGCTCTTAGAATCGTCGCGTTCGTCCACCGCACGGGACCGTCATGACGCCACAGGAAATCCTCGCCCAGCACGGTCCACGCGAGACCATGCAATACGACGCGGTCATCGTCGGCGCCGGGCCTGCGGGGCTGGCCTGCGCGATCCGCTTGAAGCAGCTGGCCGCGTTCGAGGGCAAGGAGATCTCGGTCGTCGTGCTCGAGAAGGGATCCGAGCCTGGCGCCCATACCTTGTCCGGCGCGGTGATGGACCCGCGCGCCATGGCCGAGTTGTTCATCGACTGGCGCGCGCGCGGCGCGCCGCTGAACCAACGCGTCGAAGCCGACGAGGTGCTCTGGCTCGGTGCGCGCAAGGCCTGGCGCACGCCGGGTTTCCTGGTCCCGGACTGCCTGCACAACGGCGGCAGCTACATCGTCAGCCTCGGTGCGGTGACCAAATGGCTGGCCGAACAGGCCGAAGCGCTCGGTGTCGAGATCTTCCCTGGCTTTGCCGCGGCCGAGGTGCTGTTCGGCACCGACGGTTGCGTCAAGGGCGTGGCCACCGGCAATCTCGGCATCGGCAAGGATGGCCAGCCACGCGAGGGCTTCCAGCTGGGCATCGAGCTGCATGGCCGCTACACGGTATTTGCCGAAGGCGCCCGCGGCCACCTGGGCAAGCAGGTCATCGCCCGCTATCGACTCGACGGCGGGCGTGATCCGCAGAGCTACGCGCTGGGCATCAAGGAACTGTGGGAAATCGACCCGGCCAAGGCCAGGCCCGGTCTGGTCGTGCACACCGCAGGTTGGCCGATGGACAACCGCACTTACGGTGGCGGCTTCCTCTACCACCTGGACGGCAACCGGGCCACGTTGGGGCTGGTCACCGGCCTGGATTACCGCAACCCATGGTTGTCGCCGTTCGAGGAAATGCAGCGCTGGAAGACGCACCCGTCGATCCGCGCGCACCTCGAGGGCGGCAAGCGCATCGGCTATGGCGCGCGTGCCATTACCGCCGGTGGCCTGCTGAGCCTGCCCAAGCTGGTGTTTCCGGGCGGCGCGCTGGTCGGCTGCGATGCCGGCACGCTCAATGCCGCACGCATCAAGGGCAGCCATGCGGCCATGAAGTCCGGCATGTTGTGTGCGGAGGCCCTGTACGAAGCCGTGGTCAAGCAGGATCGCCGCCACGACGAGCTCAAGGCCTACGCGGAAGCCTTTCGCGCCAGCTGGTTGTGGGACGAGTTGAACAGCGCGCGCAATTTCAAGCAATGGTTCAAGTGGGGCAATCTCGTCGGCGCCGTAATGACCTGGGTCGAACATTGGTTGCTACCCAAGCTGGGCATCAAGAGTGCGCCGTGGACGCTGCACCGCGATCGGCCCGACCACGAACGCCTGCAGCCTGCGGCCGAGTGCGAACCCATCGTCTACCCCAAACCCGACGGCGTGATCACGTTCGACCGCCTGTCTTCGGTCTTCGTCAGCAACACCAATCACGAAGAAAACCAGCCGGCGCACCTGACCTTGATCGACGCCCGAGTCGCCGTAGCGACCAACCTAGCGAAGTACGCGGGGCCCGAGAGCCGCTACTGCCCGGCCGGGGTGTATGAGTTCGTGAAGACCGACGACGGTGGCGACCGGCTGCAGATCAACGCGCAAAACTGCGTGCACTGCAAGACTTGCGACATCAAGGACCCGACTCAAAACATCGTCTGGGTCGCCCCCGAGGGCGGTGGCGGGCCGAATTACGCCGGCATGTGAAAGCGCGGTCGCATCAAGCCGGTGGCGACGGTGACCCCGCGCGCCGCGGGCGACTGAGTACCTCATCGCGCGCACTGCTACACTGCCGCCGGCCAGGAGAGAGCCGCCGCGAAGGGGCCGCCGAAGGCGAGTTGTGGTGCATCAGGCCACGGCGTAACGCTCAGGCAAAAGGACTGGCCAACGCCTGCCCGATGGCAGGCGCGACCTCACTGGAGAGAGGCTGCGCTGGCACGCAGCCCACCGAAGGGGCAAGCGGCCGATCGCTCGAAGGGCGACACCGCCAATCTCTCAGGTAAAGCGGACAGCGAGGGCCCACGGATCGCCACTGGACTTACAGTGTGGCGGCGTCGAAGCCCTCGGGAGAAACTGTCATGTCCGCTGACCTCATGCGCACTCCGCTGTACGACCTGCACCTCGAATTGGGCGCCAAGATGGTGCCCTTCGCCGGTTACGCGATGCCCGTCAATTACCCCAGCGGCATCATCGCCGAGCATAGACAGTGCCGTGAATCGGCGGCGCTGTTCGACGTCTCGCACATGGGCCAATTGCGGCTGATCGGCAGCGACGCTGCGGCCGCCCTGGAAACGCTGGTCCCGGTCGATGTGATCGATCTGCCCGTGGGCAAGCAGCGCTATGCCCTGTTCACCAATGCGGCCGGCGGCATCCTCGACGACTTGATGATCGCGCGGCGCAAGGACGACTTGTTCGTCGTCGTCAACGCCTCCTGCAAGGCCGCGGACATCAAGCATCTGATGACGCACATCGGACACCGCTGCCAGGTGCTGCCCATGCCCGAGCGCGCACTGCTCGCGCTGCAGGGGCAAAAGGCGGTCAAGGCGCTGGCGCGCCTGGCCGAAGGCGTCTCCAGGCTCACCTTCATGACCGGCGACATGTTCTCGCTGGCCGGCGTCGAATGCTTCGTCACGCGCAGCGGCTACACCGGCGAGGACGGCTTCGAGATTTCGGTGCCGGGCGAAGCGGCGGTGGCGTTGGCCAAGGCCTTGTTGGCGCAACCCGAGGTCAAACCCGCGGGCCTGGGTGCACGCGACACCCTGCGACTGGAGGCAGGTCTGTGCCTGTACGGCCACGACATCAACGAGCAGACCACACCGGTCGAAGCCGGTCTGACCTGGGCCATTCAAAAGGTGCGTCGACCCGGTGGCGCACGCGCCGGCCATTACCCCGGTGCCGACAAGATTGGCGGTCAGCTGAGCACCGGCGTGCAGGTCAAGCGCGTCGGCCTGCAGGGCATGGAGCGCATCCCCGTGCGCGAGGGCGCCGTGCTGGTCGATGCGCTGGGCCACAAGCTGGGCCATGTCACCAGCGGCACCTTGGCGCCCACCGTCAATCAACCGATCGCCATGGCCTACCTGGCCGCCAACCACGCGATCACCGACCACGAGGTCTACGCCGAGGTGCGCGGCAAGCGCCAACCGATGCGCGTGACCACCCTGCCCTTCGTGCCGCCCGGCTACGTACGCTAGTCAACCTCACCACCCACCCCACGAGGAGAACACCGATGACGACCATGTTTACCCCCGACCACGAGTGGATCAACATCGAAGACCACGAAGCCGCCGTCGTCGGCATCACTTTGCACGCGCAGGACGCGCTGGGCGACGTGGTCTTCGTCGAATTGCCCGAGATCGGCAAGACCTACAAGAAGGGCGACGTGGTCGGCGTCGTCGAATCGGTCAAGGCCGCGGCCGACATCTTCATGCCCGTCGAGGGCGAAGTGGTCGAGGTCAACGAAGAGCTGCGCGCCGACCCGGCGCTGGCCAACAGTGACCCGATGGGCAACGGCTGGTTCTTCAAGGTCCATGTCACGCACATGGAACAGTTCGACCAGTTGCTCGACCCGCCGGGCTACGACGCGCTGCTGAAAACCCTTTGAATCCTTTCGCCGCCCAGAAAGTCGCTCCATGTTGATGTCCGCCACCCAGCCGCTCGACGCACTCGAAGATGCCGGCGAGTTCCAAGCCCGCCATATCGGACCCTCGCCCGACGACGAGCGACACATGCTGTCGGTGATCGGCGCTCACCGACCCAACTTCACGCGTCGCGCCTTGATCGAAGCCGTGGTGCCACGATCGATCGCGCGCAGCCAGCCGATGGCCTTGCCGGCGCCAACCAGCGAAGCCCAGGCTCTGGCTGAACTGAGCGCGGTGGCGGCCAAGAACCGGGTCTTGAAGAGCTTCATCGGCCAGGGTTATCACGGCACACTCACCCCCGGCGTCATCCAGCGCAACATCCTCGAGAACCCGGCCTGGTACACGGCGTACACGCCCTACCAGGCAGAAATTTCGCAGGGCCGCATGGAAGCCCTGGTGAATTTTCAGACCATGGTCTGCGACTTGACCGGCATGGCCATGGCCAATGCCTCGATGCTCGACGAAGCCACTGCCGCGGCCGAGGCGATGACCCTGGCCAAGCGCAGTGTGAAGGCCCAGTCCGACACCCTCATCGTCGCCGGCGACTGCCATCCGCAGACGATCGAAGTCGTGCGCACGCGCGCCGCGCCGCTGGGCCTGAAGGTCATGGTCGGCTTCGCACCCAAGCTGATGCAGGAGCACGAATACTTCGCCGTCCTGGCCCAATACCCGTCCAGCGACGGCATGCTTCACGACCTGAAGCCCTATGTCGAACAGGCGCATGCCAAGGGCGCGGCCTTCATCGTTGCCGCCGACCTGCTGGCGTTGACGCTGCTGGTGCCGCCCGGCGAGTTCGATGCCGACATCGTGGTCGGCAACTCGCAGCGCTTCGGCGTGCCGATGGGCGCCGGCGGCCCGCATGCGGCCTACCTGGCCTGCCGCGACGCCTTCAAGCGTTCGATGCCCGGCCGACTGGTGGGCGTCAGCATCGACGCCCACGGCGCCCCGGCCTACCGCCTGGCGCTGCAGACGCGCGAGCAGCACATCCGGCGCGAGAAGGCGACCTCGAACATCTGCACCGCGCAGGTGCTGCTGGCGGTCATCGCCAGCATGTACGCCGTCTACCACGGCCCGCAGGGCCTGCAACGCATCGCGCGGCGAGTGGCCAGCTACACCGCGATCCTGGCGCAGGGCCTGAAGGCGATGGGCCTGAAGCTGACGAATCCCTATGCCTTCGACACCTTGACCGTCGAGACCGGCGAGCGCAGCGACGCGATTGCGGCACGTGCCGTGGCCGCCGGCGCCAACCTGCGCCGCCTCTCGCCCACGCACCTCGGCATCGCGCTCGACGAGACGACCACACGCGCCGACATCGCGCCCTGTGGTCCTGGTTCGCGCCCGACGGCGCCGCGTTGCCCTCGCTGGCCGGCCACGCCAAGGGCATCGAGCCGCTGATCCCGCCGGCGCTGCGCCGCAGCACGGCCTTCCTCACGCACCCGGTGTTCAACACCCACCACAGCGAAACCGAGATGCTGCGCTACATCCGCCAGCTCTCGGACAAGGACCTGGCGCTGGACCGTTCGATGATCCCGCTCGGCTCGTGCACCATGAAGTTGAACGCCACCAGCGAGATGGTCCCGATCACCTGGCCCGAGTTCGCCCAGGTCCACCCGTTCGCGCCGCCCGATCAGCTCGCGGGCTATGCACTGCTCAACGAGCAGCTGTGCGCCTGGCTGACGCAGGCCACCGGCTACGCCGGCGTCAGCCTGCAGCCCAACGCCGGCTCGCAGGGCGAGTACGCCGGCCTGCTCGCCATCCGCGCCTGGCATGCATCGCGCAAGCAGGGCCAGCGCAACGTCTGCCTGATCCCCGAGTCGGCGCACGGCACCAACCCGGCCAGCGCGCAAATGGCCGGCATGAGCGTGGTGGTGGTCAAGTGCAATGAACTCGGCAACGTCGACATGGCCGACCTGGCGGCCAAGTGCGAGCAGCACAGTGCGAAGCTGGCGGCGATCATGATCACCTACCCCTCGACCTATGGCGTGTTCGATCCGCAGGTCAAGGAGCTGTGCGCGCTGGTGCACCGGCACGGCGCCCGCGTGTATGTCGACGGCGCCAACCTGAATGCGCTGGTCGGCGTGGCCGCGCCCGGCGAATTCGGTGGCGATGTCAGCCACCTGAACCTGCACAAGACCTTCTGCATCCCGCACGGTGGCGGCGGGCCTGGCGTGGGCCCGGTCTGCGTCGCGCCCGACCTGGTGCCCTTCCTGCCCGGCCATGCCACCGCGACCGGTGTGCAGTCGCCCGTCGGCGCCGTCTCGGCCGCTCCGCTCGGCAACGCCGCGGTGCTGCCGATCAGCTGGATGTACGTGCGCATGATGGGTGCCGAGGGCCTGACGGCGGCCACCGAGGTGGCGATCCTGGCGGCCAACTACGTGGCCGCGCGCCTGGCCGATCACTACGAAATCCACTACAGCAGCCAGGTCGCCGGCATCAAGGGCGGCGGTGTGGCGCATGAATGCATCCTCGACCTGCGGCCCTTGAAGGACAGTTCGGGCGTCAGCGCCGAGGACGTCGCCAAGCGACTGATCGACTACGGCTTTCATGCCCCGACACTGAGTTTTCCGGTGCCCGGCACGCTGATGGTCGAGCCGACGGAGAGCGAACCGCTGGTCGAACTCGACCGCTTCTGCGACGCGATGATCGCCATTCGCGACGAGATCCGCAAAGTCGAGACGGGTCAGTGGCCGCGTGAAGACAACCCGCTGAAGCATGCGCCGCACACCGCCCAGGCGCTGCTCAAGAGCGACTGGCCACATGCCTACAGCCGCGAGCAGGCCGCGTTCCCGACGCCTGATCTGCGCCGGCACAAGTATTGGTCGCCGGTGGGTCGGGTCGACAATGTGTATGGCGATCGCAACCTGTTCTGCAGCTGCCCGCCGCTGTCGGATTTCACTCAGTAGCGGCGCTCGGCCATGGCGGTGTCGGTCTTCGACCTGTTCAAGATCGGCATCGGCCCGAGCAGCTCGCACACCGTGGGCCCGATGCGCGCGGCGCGGCTGTTCGCGCTGCGCCTGGCGCACGACGGCCGCCTGGCCGACACCGCGCGCGTGCAGTCGCAGCTGTACGGCTCGCTCGGCGCCACCGGCAAGGGACACGGCAGCGACAAGGCGGTGCTTGCTCGGGCTGGCCGGTCATGAGCCCGACAGCGTCGACATCGAAGCCATCCCGGCGCTGCTCGACGCCATGCGCTCGCAGCGGTCGCCTGCGCCTGCATGGCGGCCACGAAGTCGCCTTCGACGAAGCCGCCGACCTGATCTTCCACCGCCGCGAAACCCTGCCGTTCCACGCCAACGGCATGCGCTTCATCGCCTTCGACGCGGCAGGCCGCGAACTCGCCAACCGCTGCTACTACTCGGTCGGCGGTGGCTTCGTCGTCAGCGACGAGGTCGCCGCCGATGGCTCCAGGCAGAAGGTGATCGCCCCCGACACCACGGTGCTCGCCCATCCGTTCCACAGCGGCGACGACCTGCTGCGCTTGAGCGTCGACACCGGCCTGTCGATCGCGCAGTTGATGCGCGACAACGAACGCCACTGGCGCAGCGACGCCGATATCGACGCCGGCCTGCTGCGCATCTGGACCGTGATGCAGGACTGCGTGGCGCGCGGCTGCAAGACCGACGGCGTGCTGCCCGGCGGCTTCAAGGTGCGCCGGCGCGCGGCGCCGTTGTACCGCGACCTGACGGCCAACCCCGAGGCTGCGCTGCGCGACCCGCTGCAGGTGATGGACTGGGTCAACCTGTATGCGCTGGCCGTGAACGAGGAAAACGCCGCCGGCGGCCGCGTCGTGACGGCACCGACCAACGGCGCGGCCGGCATCATCCCCGCCGTCCTGCACTACTACACGCGTTTCGTCCACGGCAGCAACGATCAGGGCGTGATCGACTTCCTGCTCACCGCGGCGGCGATCGGCATGCTGTACAAGGAAAACGCTCGCATCAGCGGCGCCGAAGTCGGCTGCCAGGGCGAGGTCGGCGTGGCCTGCTCGATGGCCGCCGGCGCACTGTGCGCCGTGACGGGCGGCACGCACCGAGCAGGTCGAAAACGCCGCCGAGATCGGCATGGAGCACCACCTGGGCCTGACCTGCGACCCGGTCGGCGGCCTGGTGCAGATCCCGTGCATCGAGCGCAACGCCATTGCCTCGGTCAAGGCCATCAACGCCGCGCGCATGGCCCTGCGCGGCGACGGCACGCACCATGTGTCGCTGGATCAGGTCATCAAGACCATGCGCGAAACCGGCGCCGACATGCAGACCAAGTACAAGGAAACCGCGCGCGGCGGACTGGCCGTGAACATCGTCGAATGCTGAGTTCGATCTGAGGTGCCCAGCGCGGCGCATCCGGGTCAGCGCATCGTAAACCCCCGCTCGGGTTTCATGCCCGACATGGGCTCGATCAACGCCAACAAGGGCTGCAGCTCGCGGTAACGAGTGGCCACCCGGGTCGCGTAGGCAAAGAAGCGCGGCAGGTCCTGGCTGTACGCGGGTTTGCCGTCGCGATGTTTCAGGCGGCAAAAAATGCCCAGCACTTTCAAGTGCCGCTGCAGGCCGATCCACTCGAGCTGGCGCCAGAACTCGCCGAAGTCGTCGGCGACGGGCAGCGTGGCGCGGCGCGCGGCCTGCCAGTAGCGCGCGGCCCAGTCGATCTCGCGCTCTTCGTCCCAGGAGATGAACGCGTCGCGCAACAGCGAGGCCATGTCGTAGGCGATCGGGCCGGACACGGCGTCCTGAAAGTCGAGGATCGCCGGGTTGGGGTCGGCGACCATCAGGTTGCGCGGCATCCAGTCGCGGTGCACGGCCACTTGCGGCTGCGCCAGCGCGCCAGCGACCAAGGCCTCACGCAGTCGCTGCCAGCTGGCCTGCTCGGCAGCGGTCCAGATCAGGCCGAACTCGCGCTGCACGCACCAGACCGGGAACAGGTCGAGATCACGCTGCAGCAGCGCCTGGCTGAAGGGTGGCAGCGCAGCGGCGGGCACATGCCGCTGCCACTGCACCAGGGCCTGTATGGCGTCGCGCATCAAGGCGTCGGCTTGCGCCGGCGTGGCCTCGTGCAATGCATCGAGATACAGCGTGCGGCCCAAGTCGGCCAGCAGTACGAAGCCAAGCTCGGCATCGGCGGCCCACACGGCAGGGCCGTGCAGGCCGGCCGCCTCGATCAGTGCAGCGACGTGAATGAACGGCCGTATGTCTTCCTGCGGCGGCGGTGCATCCATCACGATCAGGCTGCCGCCGCTGGCCGCATCCAGACGCAGGTAGCGCCGAAAGCTGGCGTCGGCCGAGGCCGGGCGCAGCGTGGCCATGTTCAACCCATGCGCTGCGGCCAACGGCGCCAGCCACGCTTCGAACGCCGCCTGGCGCTGCGGATCGCTCCACACCACGGGCGAATCCATAGCGACGGCACTGCGCATGGCTGTGGTCTGAATCGTCGTCACGGTGTCGCTTGGCTGGGGTCGGGCAGGATGGCGTGGCCTGTCATGGATAATTTTCATTCTACAAACCGAGCCTGCCGCGCTGTCGCGCGACGCTACATGCCCCACCTCCACCCCCTGGCGCTGGCCGCCGTTCTGCTGTTGTCGCACACCAGCGGCAAGGCCCAGGGAAGCGTGCCGCGCGCAGCCCAGGCAGCCAGCGCCGCAGCCGCGAACAACCCGACGCTGTCGCTGCAGGCCGACCAGGTGCGCGGCCGGCCCGACCTGGAAACCGTGGCCGATGGCCATGTCGAGCTCAGGCGCGGCAACCTCACCATTCGCACCGATCACCTGGACTACAACAATGCCGACGACCGCGCGATCGCCCGCGGCAATGTCCAGATCGTCACCGCACGCGGCGATCGTTTTGCCGGTCCCGAGCTCAACCTCACACTGCAACGCTTCGAAGGTTACTTCCTGCAGCCCGAGTACTTTTTCGCGCGCACGGGTGCCGGGGGCCACGCCGAGCGCATCGACTTCATAGACAGCGATCGTGCGCAGCTGACCCGCACCACCTACACCAGCTGCCTCGTCGACGGCAGCGGCACGCCGGCCTGGCTGTTGAGCACCGACCGCATCAAGCTCGACTTCGAGGCCAACGAAGGCATTGCCGACGGTGCCGTGCTGCGTTTTCTCGGCCTGCCGATCCTGGCCATGCCGGTACTGAGTTTTCCGCTGTCTGACGCGCGCAAGTCGGGCTGGCTGCCGCCGTCGATCAACCTGGACAGCAAGAGCGGCCTCGAAGTGGGGGTGCCGTACTACTGGAACATCGCCCCGCAGCGCGACGCCACGCTGACACCGGTGATCTACTCGCGTCGCGGGCTGGGCTTGGACAGCGAGTTTCGCTACCTGGAATCAGCACACCAGGGTGAGCTGAATGTGCATGGCTTGCCCGACGACCGCGTGTTCGGTGCCTCGCGTTACGCGCTGCAATGGCGCCAGCAGGGCCGCGTATCGGGCGACGACGATGCACAAGGCTGGCGCTGGGATCATGCGGGTCAGCGCGTGTCGGATGACAGCTACTGGAAAGACTTTCCGCGTCTGCTGCACACGCTGACGCCGCGGTTGTTGCCACTGAGTACCAACCTCCAACGCGACCTGATCGTCGATGGCCTGCAGACCACCGTCTATGCCCGCACCCAGGTTTGGCAAGTGTTGCAGGATGCCGACCCGCTGGCCCTGATCGCGGCGCCCTACCACCGCCTGCCGCAACTGGGTTGGCGTGGCGCAGGGCGCCCTTCGGGCTGGGCAGGCGACTTGGACGTCGATTTCGAGACCGAGGTCAACCGTTTTGTGCTGACCCAAAACGACGCCGGGCCGGCGCGCGTCGAAGGTTGGCGCGCCCATGCGCTAGCGAGCATCAGCCGCAGTTGGCGCGGGCCCGCAGGCTGGTTGACACCGCGTCTGGCGCTCAACTGGGCCAGCTATCGCACCGACACGGCGATGCTCGACGGCCGGACCAGCGCTTCGCGCGCCATTCCGACCTTCAGTGTCGATTCGGGTCTGGTCTTCGAACGGGACAGCTCATGGTTCGACCGCGACCTTAGGCAAACCCTCGAGCCGCGCCTGCTCTACGTGAACACGCCGTTGCGCCAGCAGTCGGCGCTGCCCTTGTTCGACACCGCAGCCAAGGATTTCAATACCGTCTCGGTGTTCAGCGACAACGCGTTCTCGGGCGTCGATCGCGTGTCCGACGCTCACCAGGTGACTGCCGGCTTCAGCACACGCTGGCTCGATCCGCTGAGCGGTGCCGAGGCCTTGCGTCTGGGTCTGGCGCAGCGCTACTTGTTGCGCGATCAGCAGGTCACACCGGACGGTGTGCCGCTGTCGCAGCGCTTTTCCGACGTGCTCGTCGATGGCTCCGCTCACCTGTCGCCGCGCTGGACACTCGATGCGGCGCTGCAATACAGCCCCGAGCTCAAGCGCACCACGCGCTCGGTGCTCAGCACGCGCTACACACCCGGCGCCATGCGTACGCTGGCGGCCAGCTACCGGCTGGTGCGTGGCGCCAGCGAACAACTCGACCTCGGCTGGCAATGGCCCGTTTATGCGGGGCAAGCCGGCGGCAGTGCGGGTTGTCGCGGCACGCTGTACAGCGTCGGCCGCATCAACTACTCGAGCAAGGACAGCCGCATCACGGACTCCCTGGCCGGCTTCGAGTACGACACCGGGTGCTGGATAGGTCGCGTGGTCGCCGAGCGCATCTCGACCGGACGGGCCGAAGCCACCACCCGGCTGTTGCTGCAGCTCGAACTGGTAGGCCTGTCGCGACTGGGATCCAACCCCCTGCAGGTCTTGAAGGACAATATCCCCGGCTACAAGATGCTGCGCGAAGACCACGCCGACCCGCCGCCGCGGGAATACACCCCATGATGTCCATGCACCGATGAAGACTGTCCTGAGAACTGCCGCTGTGCTGTATGGCTGCGCCGTGTTGCCGGCACTGGCCCAGCCGACCAATGCCGTTGCCGCCGCGCCGGCCATCCAGACGCGGCCGGGTGACTACATCGCCGCCGTCGTGAACCAGGAATTGGTCACTGCCTACGAGGTCAGCCAGCGCCTGAGCCGTGCGCGCGACGACGCCCAGCGCAACAAGCAGCGCCTGCCCGACGAAGCCGAGTTGCGCCGCCAGGTGCTCGAATCGCTGATCGAGGACCGCGCCATGCTCAGTTTTGCCCGCGACAGCGGCGTGCGCGTCGATGACGCCGATCTAGACCGCGCAGTGGCCAACATTTCGGCGCAGAACCAGATGACGATGGCTCAATTGCGTGCGCAGCTGGCCCGCGAAGGGCTGGACCTGGCGCACTTTCGCGCCAACATCCGCGATCAGATGTTGATCGAGCGCGTGCGTGAGCGCGAAGTCGCACAGCGTATCCGCATCACCGACAGCGAGATCGACGAGTTCATCGACAAGCAACGCGGCGCGGCCGCCGGCGAAGTTCAGTACAACATCGCCCAGGTGCTGGTCACCGTGGCCGAGAAGGCCAGCGAGGCGGTGGTCGCGGAACGGCGCGCGCGGGCTGAATCGGCCTTGGCACGCATCCGCGGCGGCGAGGCCTTTGCCGCCGTCGCCAAGGAGCTGTCGGAAGACGCCAACAAGGGCAACGGCGGGGAGATCGGCTTGAAGCCTGCCGATCGCCTGCCCGACGTGTTCCTCGAGGTCGTGCGCCCGCTGGCCAACGGCGAGGTGGCACCGACATTGTTGCGCACGGGTGCGGGTTTTCACGTACTCAAGTTGATCGAGCGCAGCGACGGGACGGCCTTTCGCGTCACCCAGACCCGCGCCCGCCACATCCTGCTGCGTCCCTCGCCTCAGCTGAGTGCCGAGGCAGTGCAGGCCCGCCTGACCGACTTCAAGCGGCAGATCGAATCGGGCGCGCGGCGCTTCGAAGACCTGGCTCGCGAGCATTCGCTCGACGGCAGTGCCGCGTCCGGTGGCGATCTCGGCTGGGCCGCACCCGGCCAGTTCGTGCCCGAGTTCGAGCAGGCGCTGAATGCGCTGGCCCCCGGTGGCATCTCACCGCCGGTGGTCTCGCGTTTCGGTATTCACCTGATCCAGGTGGTCGAGCGGCGCACGGTGGCCCTCGACACCAAACAATTGCGTGAACAGGCGCGCAACGCCTTGCGCGAACGCAAATTCGAAACCGCCTACGCCGAGTGGGTGCGTGAGGTGCGCGACCGCGCCTACGTCGAACTGCGCGAAGCACCGCTGTGAGTCCTGCTTGAGGCACCTGCCGCGCAAGCGCTTCGGTCAGCATTTCCTCACCGACGGCAGCGTCATCGACGACATCGTCGCCGCCATCGCTCCGCAGCCCGACCAAGCGCTGCTCGAAATCGGACCCGGCCTCGGCGCGCTGACGCTGCCGCTCGTCGAGCGCTGCCAACGGCTGACCGTCGTCGAACTCGACCGCGACCTCGCCGCCCGGCTGCGCCGCAACCCGGCACTCGAAGTCATCGAGGCCGATGTGCTGAGCCTCGATGTCGCCGCCCTGGCAACGCTGCGCAGCCGCAAACTGCGCCTGGTCGGCAACCTGCCCTACAACATCTCGACGCCGATCCTGTTCCACCTGCTGCCGGCCGCGGGCAGCGTGCAGGACCAGCACTTCATGCTGCAAAAGGAGGTCGTGGCGCGCATGGCAGCCACACCGTCGAACAAGGACTACGGCCGCCTCAGCGTCATGCTGCAGTGGCGATACCACATCGAAGCCCTGTTCGAGGTCCCGGCGCAGGCCTTCGAGCCGCCGCCGCGCGTGGTCTCGGCCGTCGTGCGCATGCTGCCATGGCCCGCTCCGCCGCCCGTCGACGCCGCCGTCCTGGAAGAACTGGTGCGCGTGGCCTTCTCGCAGCGGCGCAAGTTGCTGCGCCACAGCCTCGGTCGCTGGCTCGAGGAACAGCGCTTCGGCGGCGGCTTCGACCTGCAGCGCCGCGCCGAGGAGGTGCCGGTGGCCGAGTACCTGGCGCTAGCGCAGGCGATCGGCAGCCGCGTTTGATAACGGCCGCCTGCGCGCTCGCCACGCGCCAACGGCCGCGATGAGACCTGGAATCAGGATCATGGCCCAGATGATCTTTTCCAGGTTGTCATGCACCAGCGGTATGTTGCCGAACAAAAAGCCCGCGCCCACGAGGCTGACCACCCAGAGGGTGCCGCCGCTGACGTCGAAGAACGTGAATCGGCGCCGCGTCATCAATGCCACCCCGGCCACGAACGGCGCAAAGGTGCGAATGAACGGCATGAATCGCGCGAGCACCAGCGTCACGCCGCCGTAGCGTCTCATAAAAGGCATGCGCCTGCTCGAACGCCCGCTTGTTGAAGAAGCGGCTCTGCTCCCACTGGAAGACGCGCGGGCCGAAGAAACGGCCGATGTGGTAGTTGGTCTGATTGCCGAGCACGGCAGCGGCGCAGAGCAAGGCGATCGACAAGGGCAGGTTCATCAAGCCGACCCCGCACAGCGTGCCGACCACGAACAGCAGCGAGTCCCCGGGCAGGAACGGCATGACCACGACGCCGGTCTCGACGAAGATGATCAGGAATAGCAGCGCGTAGACCCAGGCCCCGTAGGTCTGCACGAAGGTCTGCAGGTGCACATCGACGTGCAGGATGAAGTCGAGCAAGACTTGGATCGCCTCGGGCATGACCGCATTATCCGGGTGGCCATCGAGTCGGCGACAGACTGCGACAATGACACCATGTCAGCCCCCTTGCACGCCGCATCGAGCACGACACGCCGACCGATCCGCGATCTGCCCGATGAGCTGGTGAGCCAGATCGCCGCCGGCGAGGTGGTCGAGCGCCCGGCTTCGGTGGTGCGCGAGCTGATCGACAACGCGCTCGATGCCGGCGCCTCGCAGGTGAACGTGAAGCTGATGGCCGGCGGCGTGCGCCAGATCGTCGTCGAAGACGACGGCCTGGGCATCCCACGCGACGAACTGCCGCTGGCGCTGCGGCGCCACGCCACGAGCAAGATCGCCAGCTGGCCGATCTCGAAGCCGTGGCGACGATGGGTTTTCGCGGCGAGGCGCTGGCGGCCATCGCCTCGGTGTCCGAGCTGTCGCTGGCCAGCCGTACGGCCGACGCCGCCCACGCCACGCGGCTAGACGCCGGCAGCGGCGAACTGTCGCCCATGGCGCGCGCCGTCGGCACCAGCGTCGAGGTGCGCGAGCTGTTCTTCGCCACGCCGGCGCGGCGCAAGTTCCTGAAGACCGACGCCACCGAGTTGGCGCATTGCGTCGACGCCGTGCGTCGCCATGCACTGGCGCGGCCGGAGGTGGGCTTTGCGGTCTGGCACGACGGCCGGCTGGTGGCGCAGTGGCGTGCGGCGGCCGACATGCAAGCGCGCCTGGCCGAGGTGCTGGGTGCCGAGTTCATGGCCGCCAGCATGGCGCTGCAGCCCGTGGCGGGCCTGCTGCGACTGCACGGCCGCGTCGGCCTGCCCGACGCGGCGCGGGCCCGCGCCGATCAACAGTACACCTATGTCAACGGTCGCTACGTGCGCGACCGCGGCGTTGCGCATGGTGTGCGCAGCGCCTTCGAAGACGTGTTGCACGGTGCGCGTCAACCGGTGTATGTGCTGTTCATCGAAGTCGACCCGCAACGCGTGGACGTCAACGTGCACCCGACCAAGATCGAGGTCCGTTTTCGCGATGCGCGCGAGGTGCACCAAGCGGTGCGCCATGCGGTCGAGAACGCGTTGGCATTGCCGCGGGCCGGCGCAGCAATGGCGGCGAGTACCGATCATTTGTCGACGCTGTCATCGACGCCCGCGCCATGGCCCCCTGCCGCGCCCCGGCAAGCCGGCTTGGCGCTGCAGCACACCCAAACCCTCTACGCGCGCGAAGCAGCGCCGCCACTCTACGCAAGGACCGGCGTTGTGGCCCCCACCGCGCCTTCGAACCAAGACTGGCCGCTGGGCCACGCACTGGCGCAACTCGCCGGCGCCTACATCCTGGCGGAAAACTCACAGGGCCTGGTGATCGTCGACATGCATGCCGCCCACGAGCGCATCGTCTACGAACGGCTCAAACGCCAGCTCGGAGCGGCAAGCCTGGAAGCACAGCCGTTGCTGATCCCGACCCCTTTCGCCGCCACGCTGGCCGAGGTGGCAAGCGCAGAGGAACATGCTCCGACCTTGTTGGCGCTGGGCCTGGACGTGTCGCCGCTGGCCGCGACCACGCTGGCGGTGCGCTCGCGCCCGGCCGCGCTGGCCGACGCCGACCCCGTGGCGCTGACACGCGCGGTGCTCGCCGAGCTGGCGCAGCACGAGGCCAGTCAGGTCGTCGAACGCGCCCGTGACGAGCTGCTGTCGACCATGGCTTGTCACGCCGCGGTGCGTGCGAATCGGCGCCTCACGGTGGAGGAGATGAATGCACTGTTGCGTGACATGGAGGCCACCGAGCGCAGCGATCAGTGCAACCATGGCCGCCCGACCTGGCGCCAGGTCACGCTGAAGGAACTCGACGCCCTGTTCCTGCGCGGACGCTAGTCCGCGCGCAGTGCCTGCGGGCCCGGCGCTCAGGCGGCGCGGCGCAGTCCCGCGCGTTCGTGGCCCAGGGTGCCGCCGAACAGATTCTTCGGGTCGGCCAATCGAGGCAGCAGGTCGATCTGCGTGCGTGCGCCTCGTTGTTCGCCGAGCAGGCCATGCAAGAAGCGCAGGGCCGAGTAGTCCTCGAGTGCGAATCCGACCGAGTCGAAGATCGTCACATCGCCGGCGGCCAGGCGGCCTGCTCCTTCGCCGCGCACGAGGCTGGCGAATTCGATGACCGGAAAATCGGCCGCACATTGCTGAATCTCGCCCTCTATGCGCGATTGCGGCTCGTATTCGACGACCACCCGCGCGTCGGCACGGTGCAGGATGTCTGCATGCAATTCGGTCTTGCCCGGGCAATCGCCGCCGACCGCATTCAGGTGCATGCCCGGTTCGATCATCGCCGGCTCGAGGATCACCGCGTTGCGCTTGTCGGCCGTCACCGTGGTCACGATGTCGGCACCGCGCACGGCATGCGCCGTGCTCGCGCAGCGAACAATGGCCAGGTCGGCCAGCTCCGGCAGCCCACGCAGGTTGCGCTCGAGCTTGGCCGTCGCCCGGGCGTCGATGTCGAACAGGCGCAACTCGCGGATGCCCAACATGCGTTGGAACGCGATGGCCTGGAACTCGCTCTGCGCACCGTTGCCGATCAGCGCCATGACGCGACTGCCCGGCCGAGCGAGGTGCCTGGCCGCCAAGGCCGACATCGCCGCCGTGCGTAGCGCGGTGGTCACGGTCAGCTCCGACAACAGCAACGGGTACCCGGTTGCCACATCGGCGAGCACGCCGAAGGCCGTCACGGTGAGCAAGCCGGCGGCAGTGTTCTTCGGGTGGCCGTTGACATACTTGAACGAGTAGAACTGGCCGTCGCTGGTCGGCATCAGCTCGATCACACCCGCCTCGGAGTGGCTGGCCACACGGGCTGATTTCTCGAACTCGGCCCAGCGCACGTAGTCGGCCTCGATCATCCCGGCCAGGCGTTCGATGAAGCGGGCGACACCCAGCGCATGGACCAGACGCTGGATCTCGGCAACGCCGATGTAGTCAACCATGGACAAGTCTCCAAAATCGTTCCCAAGGATTGTCCGAAGCCCTGCAGCCAAAGAAAAGACAACAACCTGACCAGATTGCCATGTAAGTTGGACATAATGTCATCTGAATATGACACTGTGATCATGGACGATACCGACCATCAGCTCATTGCACTGCTTCGCACCAACGCCCGCGCGCCGGTCGCCGCACTCGCCAAGCAATTGAAGGTGGCGCGTGGCACGGTGCAAAACAGGCTGGCCAAGCTCGAAGCGGCCGGCACCATTGCCGGCTACACCGTGCGCTTGAAACCGCAGGCCGAAGAGCATCGCATCCGTGCGCTGACCACCATTGCCGTCGACGGCAATCGCGGTGAATCGGTGCTGCGCACGCTGCGCGGTGATCCGGCCGTCGAGGCCTTGCACTCGACCAACGGGCGCTGGGACATCGTGGCTGAATTGCGCGCCGAAAACCTGGAAGCCTTCGACCGTGTGCTCGGCCGCATCCGCCTGATCGACGGCATTGCCAGTACGGAAACCAGTTTGTTGTTGTCGACTCACAAACTCTGATATGACGACCCTCAAACTGAAGAAGGACAAACCTGCGCGCCCGCGCAGCGAGCCGCGCGGCCCACTGCGCGGCGTGGCGGCGCCGCGCAAGCAGATCACGCTGGCACAGGCGCAGGCCGAACGCGCTGCGCGCGCGCAACCGAATCGGCGTCCGAAGCCCGGGCCGGACGCGCGCGGCGGGCGCCCGGCGCCGGTCTCCCGACCTGATCCCGCACGCGCTGCGGCACCCGTGGTGCGCGAAGGCGATCGCCTGTCCAAATACATGACCGCACGCGGCATGGCCTCGCGCCGCGAAGCCGACGACTGGATCGCGGCGGGCTGGGTGCGTGTGGACGGCAAGCTCGCCGTGCTGGGCCAGCGCATCGGCCCCGACGCGCGCATCGACGTCGACGCCCGCGCGCGCACCGAGCAGGCACAGCGGGTGACGATCCTGCTCAACAAGCCGATTGGTTATGTCAGCGGCCAAGCCGAGGACGGCCATGAGCCGGCCGTTGTGTTGGTAAGGCCCGAAAACCGTTGGGCCGAGGATCGCGGCATCAGCTTTCACGCCGGCCACCTGCGCCACTTGGCGCCGGCAGGCCGGCTCGACATCGATTCGGTCGGCCTGCTGGTACTGACCCAGGACGGTCGCATTGCCAAGGCCTTGATCGGCGAAGACTCACGCGTGGAGAAGGAATACCTGGTTCGCGTGCGCCGCATCGAGCCAGGCCCGGTGCCGGCAGAAGACATCGCCCGCCTCGAACTCGGCCTCGAACTCGATGGCCAAGCACTGCGGCCGGCCAAGGTCAGCTGGGCCAACGAAGACCAGTTGCGCTTCGTGCTGCGCGAAGGCAGGAAGCGCCAGATCCGGCGCATGTGCGAAATGGTCGGGCTGGAAGTGCTGGGCTTGAAGCGCGTGCGCATCGGCAGCGTCGTGCTCGGCAAGTTGCCGCCGGGGCAATGGCGTTACCTGCGCAGCGACGAGTCTTTCGCTTAGCGCCGCGTTGGCACGCTGCGATGTGGTCGCGCGTCGGACCGCATCACTCCGACGCCGGCAGTTGGCGCCAGAGCGCTTCGACGGCATCGCGCCAGGCTGGTTCGGCATCACGCGCGCGGGCCCTGGCGTGTTCAGCCGCTACCCGGGCGCCCGCAGGCTGGGCCAGCCGCATGCGCATGGCTGCCAGGTTGTGCCAAGCCGCGGCGCTGTCGTGCAACAAGGCCACGCGCTCGAAGGCCGTTGCGGCGCCGGCCAGGTCGCCAGCGGCAAATCGTGCATTGCCCTGGCCCAGGCCGGCCAGCAGATTGGCCGGCCAGCGCGCCACGAGGCTGTCGTAGGCAAGCAGCGCTTGCGCGGGCGGCGCCACCCGCTCGAAGCCGATCGCAGCCTGCACGGCATCGACTTCGCCGGCGCTGACCGGCAGGCGCCCCGGCGGCAGCGCCACGAAGGCCCAATGCGCGCCACGGGCCCAGGTGCGCTCGAAAAGGGCAAAGCCCATCACTTCACGCTGGGTGGTGCCGCTGCGCAGCAGCACTTCGCGCGCGGCGAGGTCGTAGCCGACGAGCACGGCGTAATGCCAGCGCTGGAACCATGACAGGCCCAGGTTCTGCAATACGACGACGGCGTGGCCGGCTGCCACATCGGCAAACAATGCACCCAGTTGCGGCGCCAAGGGCACGGCCAAGGCGCCGAAGCGCCGCGCCGCGGCGAGCATCTCGACCTGCAATGCGCCCTCGCGCGCGGGCAAGAACACCGCGTCGGCCAAGGCATCGGGCGTCGCTGGAAGGCCGACGTGCACCAGCGCGGTGGCCAGTGCCGCCGGCCCGCAGTGGTACGGTGTTTGCGGGAAGAACGGCACCTCGTGCAGTTCCTTGCGCGGCGGCAGATCGGCAGGTGCAGCAGCCGCGAGCGCCGCAGTTTGCGGCGGATCGGCAAGCACCGCGCAGCCCGACAGGAAGGATGCAGCGCCGCTGAGCAGCCACGCCCGGCGCGATGTTTGCAAGCGCAACCTCAGGCTGCGCCGGGCCGCTCCCAAGCAGCCCGGGCTCCTCTTGGGGGGCGCGGGCGCTGCGCGCGCGAAAACGTCACTTGATGGAGCGTGTGAACGGGAACACCTTGGTGAAGCCAAGGATGTCGGTGATCAGCAGGACCACGAAGATGGTCAGCAACACGCCCAGCACGTCGCTGCCGGCTGCAGGCGCCTGGTCGATCTGCGCCGCCACCTGCGCGGCTTCGGCATCCGTCAGGGCGGCGACACGGGCGCGGGCGGCGTCGACGCTGACGCCACGGGCCTGCAGGCCGGCCATCACATCGGCGCGGGCCAGCGTTTGCTCGAGCAAGGCGCGACCGGGCAAGGCGGCAGCGGCCTGTTCGGTGCCGATCAGCGCCGGTGCAGTGGTCGTGACCGGTGCGGCCTGCACCAGGCCGGCAAAGGACAGGCTCATCGCCAGCACGGTGGCCAGAGCGCGTTTGGTTCGGGTTGTCATGGCAGTCTCTCCAGGGTTGTCGGTGGGCAATCCTAACGCGCTTGCGGCCAGCCAAGTGAGGAGATGCAAGCGACTGGTACGCTCCTCGCATGACGGAAATTTCAGCCCGCGGCGCGGCGCCAGCAGCCGCCGCGCCGGGCGTCGCATTGTCGACCCATACGGTCGCCGCCGCGCTGGCCCTCCTGCTCGGCCTGCAGCCGGTGCTGACCGACCTGTACCTGCCGGCGCTGCCGCTGCTGGCGCGCGAGCTCGCGGCGCCGATGAGTGCGGCGCAGCTGACGATGTCGGCCTTGATCCTGGCCTTTGGCCTGTCGCAACTGGTCTGGGGCCCGGTCGCTGACCGCTTCGGCCGTCGGCCGGTGCTGCTGGGCAGCCTGGCGCTGTTGGTGCTGGCCGGCATAGGCGCGGCCCTGGCCTCGCATATCGGGTGGTTGATCTTCTGGCGTGCGGCTCAGGGCGCAACCCTGGCTGCTGCCGTGGTCTGCGCTCGCGCCATGGTGCGCGATCTGTACGAGCCGCACCAGGGCGCGAGGGTGATGTCGTTTGGCCTGTCGGGGCTGGGCTTGCTGGCCATCGGCTCGCCGCTGGCCGGTGGCCTGTTGGCGATGACCATGGGCTGGCGCAGCACCTTGGCCGCGGCAGCCGCCTTCTCGCTGTGCGTGCTGCTCTTTGTCTGGCGGGCCGTGCCCGAAACGCTGGCCCGGCGCAATCCACGCGCGCTGCACGGGCCTACGCTGGCCCGCAACGCGGCCCAGGTGTTGTCGAATCCGACCTTTCGAGCCTGGGCTTTGCTGGTCACGGCGACCTATGGCGGCCTGTTCACGCTGCTCGCAGCCTCATCGTTCACTTACATCGAGACCCTAGGATTGACGCCCGCACAGTACGGCCTGGCCATGGCCGCGGGCTCGGGGTCGTACATGATCGGCACCTTCTTCTGCCGCCGCTGGTTGCTGCGCTGGGGCCTGCTCGGTGCGGTGCGCCGCGGCGCCCTGTTCTCGCTGGCCGGAGGCCTTGGCATGCTGATCTGTGTGCTGCAACCGACACTTGCCAGCGTGCCGGTGGTGCTCGCCGCGCAATGCCTGTTCGCCTTCGGTCATGGCATTCATCAACCCTGTGGCCAGACCGGCGCGGTCGGCCCGTTCCCGCAGATGGCCGGCGTCGCTGCGGCCTTGGCCGGCTGCCTGCTGGCCTTGGTCGCCTTCGCCGTCGGCCTGTGGCTGGGCCAGGCGATGGACGGCACCTTGCGCCCGATGGCTCTGGGGGTTGCGTTCTGGGGCTTGATCACCGCCGTCGTCGCCTGGACGCTGGTGCAGCGCCACGGCGCGCCGACGCACAGCCCATGAACCCGGCGGCCTGGATCGGCCTGGCCGGGCCGACCGCCAGCGGCAAGAGTGCCATCGCGATGGCACTGGCCGAGCACCTGCCGCTGGAGATCATCAGCGTCGATTCGGCGCTGGTCTACCGCGGCATGGACATCGGCACGGCCAAGCCGAGTGCGGCCGAGCGTGCCGCGCTGCCGCACCACTTGATCGACCTGCTCGACCCGAGCCAGGCCTACTCGGCGGCGCAATTTGCCGCCGACGCGGCGCCGCTGATCGACGCCATCAACCGCCGCGGCCGGCTGCCGCTGCTGGTCGGCGGCACGATGCTGTACTTCAAGATCCTGATCGATGGCCTGGACGCCCTGCCCGCCGCAGACCCGGCACTGCGCGCTGCGCTCGCAAGCGAGGCCTTCGCGCGCGGCTGGCCGGCACTGCATGCGGAACTGGCGCGCATCGACCCGGCCAGCGCCGCACGCCTGCCGCCCACCGACGCGCAGCGCATCGGGCGGGCGCTCGAAGTGTTCCGCGCCACCGGGCGCACGCTGTCGAGTTTTCATACGGCGCCGCGTGCGGCGCGGCCGGCCGCGCTGATCGGCCTCGAACCACGATCACGACCCTGGCTGCACGCGCGCATCGCCGAGCGCTTCGAAGCCATGCTCGAACAGGGCCTGCTCGACGAGGTGCGCGCCCTGCGTTCGCGCCGCGATCTGCGCGCCGATTTGCCGGCCATGCGCTGCGTCGGTTACCGGCAGGCCTGGGCTGCGCTGGACGAGGGCTTGACCGGCGCGGCCCTGACCGCCACGGTGCGCGAGCGCGGCATTGCCGCGACGCGCCAACTCGCCAAGCGCCAGCTGACCTGGCTGCGCGGCATGCAGCGCACGGTCGTGGCCTGTGACGACGGCGACGCCATGTCGCAGGTCGCAGCGGCGGTGGCGCATTGGCGGCCGTGATGAGCACCGTCTTGCTGCGTGTCGACGGACTGGCCAAGCACTACGGCGACAACCCAGTGTTCGAGCAGGTGAGCTTCGACGTCGCGCGCGGCGAGGTCGTGGCCATCCTCGGCGAATCGGGCGTCGGCAAGTCGACGCTGCTCAACGCCCTGGCCGGGCTCGACGCGCCGAGCGCCGGCCGCGTCGAACTCGCCGGTCGCACCTTGCAGGCCCTGGGTGACCGCGCATTGACGCATTGGCGCCGCGCCAACGTCGGCTTCGTGTTCCAGGCCTTTCACATGCTGCCGCATCTGAGCGTGGCACAGAACGTCGCGCTGCCGCTGTTGTTGCTCGGCCGCCCCGACGCGCAGCGCGTGGGCCAGATGCTGAGTGCGGTAGGGCTGAGCGGATTCGACGCCCGACAGCCGCGCACCTTGTCGGGTGGCCAGTTGCAGCGCGTGGCCATTGCGCGCGCGCTGGTGCACCGGCCGCCGCTGGTACTGGCCGACGAGCCGACCGGCAATCTCGATCCCGACACCGCCGCACGGGTGATCGAGTTGCTGGCCGCGCAAGTGCGCGCCGAGGGCGCGGCCTGCGTGCTGGTCACGCACTCGGCCGCCGCCGCCGCGCGCGCCGACCGTGTGCTGCGACTGTCGGCGCATGGCATCGCAGCGGCATGAATACCTGGGCCTTGCTGCGCGCGCTGACGCTGCCCGAGTGGCGCGCCCACCCTCTGCGCCAGGCGCTGGCGCTGCTGGCCGTGGCCCTCGGCGTGGCGCTGGCCTACTCGGTGCACCTGATCAACCAGTCGGCGCTGGCCGAGTTCTCGGCGGCCGTTCGCGCGGCCAATGGCGAGCCCGATGCGGCGCTGGTTTGCACCCGGCGCGAAGGTTGCGACGACGCCTTGGCCGAGACCTTGGCCCTGCGCAGCGAAGTCGACCTGGCCAGCCCGGTGGTCGAGTTCGACAGCTACGGATTGGCCCGCGACGGCCAGCGCGTGGCGCTCAAGCTGGTCGGTGTCGACGCCTTGTCGGTCGCTGCGGTCGCCCCTGCCTTGTGGCCCCGCCCGGCCGACGACAGCGACCGCCTGGCCAGTCTCGACCCCGACGCCGTATTCCTCAATGCGCTGGCGATGCAGCGCCTGGGCCTGCACAGTGGCGACACGCTGCGTGTTCAGCATGGCCTGGCGACCGTGGCGTTGCGTGTCGCCGGCCATGTCGCGGCCGGCGGCGCGCCGCTGGCGGTGATCGATGTCGCCGGTGCACAAACACACTTCGGGTTCGAGGCGCGCCTGACGCGCATCGACCTGCGCCTGGCCACCGGCGCGCGCGCCGACGCCCTCGCCGCGAGCCTGCCCACGGGTTGGATCATGGCTGCGGCCGACGATGCCACGCAGCGCGTAGCCGGCGTCTCGCGCGCCTACCGCGTCAATCTCACGGTGCTGGCCTTGGTGGCGCTGTTCGTCGGTGCATTCCTGGTGTTCTCGGTGCTGGCCCTGGCCGTGGCCCAGCGCACGCCAGGCCTGGCCCTGCTCGGTGTGCTCGGCCTCTCGGCCGCTGAGCGCGGCAGGCTGGTGCTGGCCGAATGCGCGCTGCTCGGCGTGGCGGGCAGCGCGATCGGCGTCGCCGCCGGAACGGTGTTGGCGCAGGCCGCCCTGCGTTGGCTGGCCGGTGACCTCGGCGGCGGCTACTTCCCCGGCGTGGCGCCGGCGCTGGCGTTCTCCTGGCCCGAGGCCATGGGCTTTGCAGGGCTGGGCACGGCGGCGGCAATGGTCGGTGGCTGGCTGCCGGCACGCCAGGCCGCAGCCTTGGCCCCGGCCCAGGCCCTGAAGGGACTGGGCGGTGCTCAGCTCCATGCTGCAGCATGGTGGCGCGGACCGCTGCTGTTGGCCGCCGGTGGCCTGCTCGCGACGGCGCCCCCGGTCGCGGGCCTGCCGATCGCCGCCTATGCCTCGGTGGCGCTGCTGCTGGTGGGCGGCATTGCCTGCGTTCCCGCATTGGTCGAAGCATGGCTGTCGCGCACCCGCACGCCTTCATCGCCGCTCGCGCTGTTGGCGCTGCAGCGCGCACGATACGAACGCCAGGCGGCCACCGTGGCGGTTGCCGGCGTGGTCGCCAGCCTGGCGCTGGCCGTGGCGCTGACGGTGATGGTGAGCAGTTTTCGCGAGGGCTTGTCGCGCTGGCTCGACCAGGTCCTGCCGGCCGACCTGTACGTGCGCACGGCGGCCAGCAGCGCAGCCAGTGACCAGGCCTTCCTGCCGCCGGGCTTTGCCGCCGCGGTCGCCGCACTGCCGGGCGTGGCCCGCGTCGAGGCCTCGCGCACACGCGCATTGCTATTCGATGCCGGACAACCTGCGGTGAGCCTGATCGCACGGCCGCTGACCGATCCGGCACGTCAGTTGCCGCTGCGGGCGCCTGCGCTGCCGCCCGGCGGCACCCTGCCCGGCGTCTACGTCAGCGAGGCCATGGCTTCGCTGCACGCCGCCGAACCGGGCCGCGTGCTGGAGTTGGCGATCGGCGCCGTCCCGGTCAAGGTGCAGGTGCTCGGTGTCTGGCGCGACTATGCCCGCCAGTTCGGCGCCATCGTGATCGACAGCGCCACCTACCAGCGCCTGAGCGGCGACATGCGCAGCAACGACCTCGCGCTTTGGCTGGCACCCGGTGCCCGTATCGACGAGGTTCAAGCCGCACTGCGCAGGCTGGCCGGTGAACCGTCCTTGCTCGACTTCTCGGCCACGTCGCGGCTGCGCGCGCTGTCGCTGAGCATCTTCGACCGCAGCTTCGCCGTCACCTACTACCTGCAGGCGGTGGCCATCGCCATCGGCCTGGCCGGCATCGCGGCCAGCTTTTCGGCCCAGGTGCTGGCGCGGCGGCGCGAGTTCGGCCTGCTGGTGCACCTGGGCCTGACGCGCGCGCAAATCGTCGGCGTGGTGGCCGGCGAAGGCGCGGCCTGGACTGCTGCCGGCACGCTGGCCGGCCTGGCCCTCGGCCTGGCGGTGGCGGTGGTGCTCGTGCACGTGGTCAATCCGCAGAGTTTTCACTGGACCATGGAGTTGCTTGTCCCCTGGGGCCGTCTGGCCGCGCTGGCCGCCGCCGTGCTGCTGGCAGGCAGCGCCACGGCCGCGATCAGCGCGCGTGCGGCGGCGGCGCAAGACGCGGTGGCCGCCGTGAAGGAAGACTGGTGATCCACCGGCGCGAGTGGCTGCTGCTGGCCGGTCTGGCGCCGTGGAGCGCGCAGGCCGCGCTGAGCATGCGATCGCGCCACGCACCCTGGTCTTCCCGCGCGACCATGGCGCGCACCCGGACACGCGCATCGAGTGGTGGTACGCCACCGGCTGGTTGCGCGACGTACAGGCCCCGGACGAGTCGCCCGCGTTCGGCTTTCAGGTCACCTTCTTCCGCTCACGCACAGGCTTGGCCGCCGATGTGGCGAGCCGTTTCGCGGCACGCCAGTTGTTGTTTGCACACGCCGCCCTCACCGACCTGCGCGACCGGCGCATGGTGCACAGCGAGCGCCTCGCACGCTGGAACGGCGAGGCGAGCGCGGCGCGCACCGCGGCCTCTCTGACCGACACCATGCTGCGCATCGGCGACTGGCGCTTCGAGCGCAACGCCAGCGCCTATCGCGCCACGCTCGGCGACCTGGCGGCGGGGTTCGGTTACGACCTGACGCTGGCCACCACCCAGCCGCTGCTCCTGCAAGGTGATGCCGGCTTCAGCCGCAAGGGGCCGGACCCGGCACAGGCAAGCCACTACTACAGCCAGCCGCAGCTCGCCGTCAGCGGCGAGCTGCGACATGCGGGCAAGACCCGCGTTGTGCTCGGCACGGCCTGGCTGGACCATGAATGGAGCGATTCCTTGCTGCCTGCGGGCGCCGTAGGCTGGGACTGGATAGGCATCAACCTGGCCGACGGCAGCGCCCTCACCGCCTTTGCCCTGCGAGGCGCAGACGGCCGCATGGTGTGGGCCGGCGGCAGCCACCGACCCCGCAACGCGGCCGTGCTCGCGTTCGGCGCCGACGCCGTGCGCTTCGAAGCCCTGGCGCACTGGAGCAGCGCGGCCACCCGTGCACGCTACCCCGTGCGCTGGCGCGTGACCACGCCCGTCGGCACCTTCATCGTCCGGGCATTGCTGGACGCGCAAGAGCTCGACGCTCGAGCCCGCACCGGCACGGTCTACTGGGAAGGCTTGGCCGAACTGCTGGCTGTCGACGGCCGGCGCCTGGGCCTGGGTTATCTCGAGATGACCGGCTACGCGTTGCCGCTGCGCCTGTAGTCATTGCGGCCGGCGCACGCGGCCCTGCGCGAACCCGCCTAGCGCAACACCATCGGCTTGGTCTCGCCGCGCTGGCGCGCCGGCGACTGCCCCGTGCGCACGCAGTTGCGCCCGGCATCCTTGGCCGCATACATGGCCTCGTCGGCATCCTGGATCAACGCGCTCAAGGATTCATGCGAGGCGTCGAGCGCGGCCATGCCGACGCTGACCGTGGCGCGCACGGCCCGGCCCTTCCACTCGAAATTGAGTTGCGCCACCCGCTCGCGGATGCGCTCGGCGGCGTCGAGCGCGCCCAGCAAATCGGCATGCGGCAGGAAGACGATGAACTCTTCACCACCGAAACGACCGCACAGGTCGGGTTGGCGCAAGGTGTCGCCGATGGCGCGGGCGATTTCGCGCAACACCAGGTCACCGGCCAAATGGCCATGCACATCGTTGACGTCCTTGAAATGATCGACGTCGATCATCAGCAGGGCGGCCGCCATCTCGTAGCGCCGGCAGCGCGACCACTCGCGATCGGCCAGGACCAGGAACTGGCGCCGGTTGTGCACACCCGTCAATTCATCGCGGGTGGCCAGGACGTCGAGCTGCGCACGCCGTTCCTCGACGTCGAACAGCAGCCGCAGCAAGGGCCAGGCGATCAGCGGCACCACGCACAGCGCGCACAAGACGGTGACGACCAAGGTGCGGCCCAGTGGCATCGTGCCGGCCAGCCAGGCCAGTAGCGCGGTCAAGCCCAGCGTGATGGCGCCCGCGGCCATGGTCAGTGCCAGCACGACGCGCCCGGGCTCCTGGGCGAGCACCCAGCGCTGCATGCGCAGCCAAGGGGCGGAGCGGGGTGATTCGGCAGACATGAAGCGAGGTGGGCAAGGGCGGCTGACGGTGTCATTCGAACACAGCGGCAGTAGCGAGGTCGTGTCATCGAGCCGGCACGACCCGCACGAATGAGGGGGTGAAGGCCGCGCGCCGCAGCGCGCCGAAACCAGCCCCGCGCGACGCCTCATCGGGCGCCCGCATAGACTGCACGCATGAGTAAAGACTTGCCACTGCGCACCAGCGCGCCCAGCCCCCGTTCGCTGTCGGGGTTGTTACCTTTTCTGCGCCCATACCGCAGCCGCATCGCGTTGGCAGGCTTATTCCTGGTGTTGGCGGCGGCGAGCACGCTGGTGTTGCCGGTGGCGCTGAAAGCACTGATTGACAGCGGCCTCGTGGCGGCGCAGCCCGGCGAGCGGGTCATGGCCTTGCGCGGCCACTTCTTCGCGCTGTTCATGGTCGGCGCCGCGCTCGGCTTGTTCTCCGCGGCGCGCTTCTACATGGTCAGCTGGCTCGGCGAACGCGTCACTGCCGACCTGCGCAATGCCGTGTATGCGCATGTGGTCGAGCAGAGCCCGGAATTCTTCGAGACGACCCAGACCGGCGAGGTGCTCTCGCGGTTGACCACCGATACCACCCTGGTGCAGACCGTTGTCGGATCCAGCCTGTCTATGGGCCTGCGCAATACGGTGATGGGCATAGGCGCGTTGGGCATGCTGGTCATCACCAACCCCTACGTGATGACGCAGGTGCTCGGCATCCTGGTGCTGGTCGTGCTGCCCAGCGTCTACTTCGGCCGCCGCGTGCGCAAACTCTCGCGCGCCAGCCAGGACCGTGTCGCCGACTCGAGCGCGATCGCGGCCGAGGTGCTGAACGCCATTCCCGTGGTCCAGAGCTACACCCAGGAGCGGCGCGAGGCCGCGCGCTTCGCCGTGGCCACCGAGAACGCCTTCGACACCGCCAGGAAGCGCACCCGGGTGCGCGCGCTGTTGGTGGCCTTCATCATCAGCGCCACCTTCGGCGCGCTGCTGTGGGGCCTGTACCAGGGCACGCAGGCGGTGCTGGCCGGCAAGGTCAGCCCCGGGCATCTGGGCCAGACCGTGGTCTACGTGCTGATCCTGGTCGTCTAGCGTGGCCGTGCTGTCGGAGGTCTATGGCGATCTGCTGCGCGCGGCCGGCGCCACCGAGCGCTTGATGGAGTTGCTGGCCACGCGCTCGCCGGTCATCGAACCCGCGACGCCGCGTTCCTTGCCGCCCGCACAGGGCGGCTCGTCGGTGCAACTGGCGGGTGTCAGCTTCAACTACCCGTCGCGGCCGCTGCAGGCCGCATTGCGCGAGGTGTCGTTCGACATCCGCCCCGGCGAGACGGTGGCCCTGGTCGGGCCCAGCGGCGCGGGCAAGAGCACCGTGCTGCAACTGCTGCTGCGCTTTTACGACGCCCAGCAGGGCACGGTGGCGATCGACGGCGTGCCGGTGCAGGACCTGGCCTTGTCGGCCCTGCGCCAGCGCGTGGGCATCGTGCCGCAAGACAGCGTGGTGTTTTCGACCAGCGCGCTGGAGAACATCCGCTACGGCCGCCCCGACGCCGGCGACGCCGACGTGATCGCCGCGGCCCAGGCCGCCTTCGCGCACGACTTCATCATGGCCTTGCCAGAGGGCTATGCCACCTATCTCGGCGAGCGCGGTGTGCGCCTGTCGGGCGGCCAGCGCCAGCGCATCGCGATCGCCCGCGCGATGCTGAAGAACCCACCGCTGCTGCTGCTGGACGAAGCCACCAGCGCACTCGACGCCGAGAGCGAGCGCATGGTCCAGGCCGCGCTCGAATCGGCGATGCGCGGGCGCACGACCCTGGTCATCGCCCACCGCCTGGCCACGGTGCAGCGCGCCGATCGCATCGTCGTGCTCGACCACGGCCGCATCGTCGATACCGGCACGCACACCGAGCTGGTGGCGCGCGGCGGCCTGTACGCGCGGCTGGCGGCGATGCAATTCGACTTGGAGCCAGCGGCAGCAAGGGATAATTCGTGAGCATGAGCGCCCCGATTCGCACTCAGTACGAAGACTTCATGCGCCATGTCTTCGAGCATGGCGTCGTCAAGGCCGACCGCACCGGCACCGGCACGAAGAGCGTGTTCGGCCACCAGCTGCGCTTCGACTTGAGCGAGGGCTTTCCGCTGGTGACGACGAAGAAGGTGCACCTGAAGTCGATCATCCTCGAGCTGCTCTGGTTCCTGCGCGGCGACGGCAATGCGAAGTGGCTGCAGGAGCGCGGCGTGACGATCTGGAACGAATGGGCCAAGCCCGACGGCGACCTCGGCCCGGTCTACGGCGTGCAATGGCGTTCCTGGCCCACGCCGGATGGCGGGCATATCGACCAGATCGCCGAAGTCGTCAAGCAGCTGAAGACCAACCCCGACTCGCGCCGCATCATCGTCAGCGCCTGGAACGTGGCCGAGCTGTCCAAGATGGCGCTGCAGCCCTGCCACGCCTTCTTTCAGTTCTACGTCGCGCCAGGCAACTCGCCTGGGGTTCGCGGCAAGCTGAGCTGCCAGCTCTACCAGCGCAGCGCCGACATCTTTCTCGGTGTGCCCTTCAACATCGCCAGCTACGCGCTGCTCACGCACATGCTGGCGCAACAGTGCGAGCTGGACGTCGGCGACTTCGTCTGGACCGGCGGCGACTGCCACATCTACAGCAACCACCACGAGCAGGTGCGCACACAGCTGGCGCGCGAGCCACGGCCGTACCCGACGCTGGTCATCAAGCGCCGGCCGGCGTCGATCTTCGACTACGAATACGAGGATTTCGCCATCGAGGGCTACGACCCGCACCCGGCCATCAAGGCACCGGTCGCGGTCTAGCCGCCGCTCCGCTTGCGGGCGCCCCGCGCGTTACGGGTTCTTTGCCTTGCGCCGCGGCAGCATCGACTGCAGCACGTCGTCCTTGAGCACGTAATGATGGAAGAGGCCGGCGAGCGCGTGCAGGCCGGCGAGCCACATCACCGCGTCACCCAGCCACGCATGGACACGCGCGATGCCGGCGCCCAGGGCATGGGATTCAGCCCAAGGCGAAGCCAGCGTCACGGCCCCGAGCAGGGTCAGCGGATGCCCCTCCAGCCAAGCACCGGTTACGGCAGTGAGCGGCACGGCGAAGAGCAGCACGTAGAGCGCCGCTTGCACCGACTTGGCCGCGATGTCCATCCAGCGCGCGAGCGGCGCCCGCGCGGGCCGCGCGTCGAAGGCTCGCCACAAGAGGCGCAGCATGATCAGGGCCAGCACGACCAGGCCCAGGGTTTCATGCAGTTGCCGCTCGTGATCGCGGGCCACCGCATAGACGCGAGCCTCCGAACCACCCGGGCCGTAGGCGAACGCCATCAGCACGACGATGGCCGTGATCCAGTGCAGGGCCCTCGTTAGAGCGCTGTGGTGAGTGATCGTCTGCTCTTGCATGCTTCATTCTCGCGCGCGGGGCGCATGCGCTGCACGCAGGGCGCGAACTTCAACGTCTCCCACGCCACCGCGCAGGCGTCTCATTGCTGATGGCCGCAACGTCGGCGCGCTGACCATCGAGGGGGCGAATCTCCAAGGTCAGGCCATATGCAAGACAAGGATTCTGCGCTGCGAGTGCGGCGGCCTCGTCCAGGGTATGGGCGACGATGAACCAGAAGCCACCAATCAGTTCCTTGGTCTCTGCGAACGGTCCGTCCGTGGTGGCGGACTTCGAGACGACCCTCCCCTCCTCGGTGAGTCGGCTGCCCGGCTTCATCGTGCCCAGCTCCAGATTGCGTTCGTACCACGCGTAGAACGCTTCGATCGTGCGCTGAACGTCCGGCTGCGACGCCGCCTCGTCCCACTGCCCGCGGGAGATGACCAGGTACTCGTTCTTCAAAGCAGGTTTTGTCATGGGGCTAGAACCACAGGTCTCGTATGCACCGTCCGTCGCGCGGCAGATCTTCCCACTTGTCCAGGCCGTCGAAGTGGTCGATCGGCAGGTGGGCGACGGCATCGGGCTCGGTCAGGCGCAGGTTGACGGCAATGCGCCGACGCCCTTCTTCATTGGGCTGCAGCGAGCGCCAGTAAGCCACGCAGCCACAGTCCGGGCAGAAGTGGAATCCCAGCGAATCGCCGCGAACGTAGGCCTTGGTCACGCCCGAGACGTCGACTCCTTCGCCCTCGTAGCCATAGGCCCACAGCACGCCGTAGCGCCGGCAGGCCGTGCAGTTGCATGCCGTCGCCGACTCGGGCATGCCCTGGAACTGCCATCGAACCGATCCGCAGTGACAGGATCCCTGGAGCATCTTCGCTTCTCGCTATAGGTTGTTGATGACGCCTCGGCAATGGTATTGCGCTGCTCATCGAGGCTATGGATTCACAGCCGCCACTTCCTCGGTCGCGAAGCCGGCTGGCAGCACCACCTCCAGCATCTCGATGTCATCGCTGTGCCCGAGCTCGCGGTGACGGATGTTGGGCGGTTGGTGGACGCAAGACCCGGCTTCCAGGCGAACGACGCCCTGGCCTTCGTACTCGAACTCGATCCAGCCCTTGAGGATGTAGACGAGTTGGAACTCGGTCTTGTGCAGGTGCGGCTGGCTCGAGAACTCCTTGCCCGCGGCCGCGCGGATGACATGGGCATCGACCCGTCCCTTCGTTGCCGCCTTGATGCCGAGGTCGCGGTACTCATAGAAGGAGCGCAGACCACGCTCGAACTTCGCGTGCCGAGCGTGTGACGCCACAAAGCCTTCGGTAGTCATCGGTATGTCCTTAGAGTTTGCGCAGGGCGCGACGGTGGGTGCTTTGTGAGGCTTACATCGTGGAAGCCGAGCCGTGAGCGGAAGCCTGCCGACGTCGAGTCGGCTCGGGTGACGGGGCGTCATTCGGACAGGCAGCGAACGAAGAGTTCATTCAAGTGTTCAGTGGCTTCGCTGGCGGACCACGCCGGCTCATGATCAATGGTATCGAGTCGCAAAAGCTCACCCTCGATGAACGAGTGGATGCTGGCCACCTGCGGGGCCAGACCCATCTCAGGGGCTGCGCGCTTCCGTTGAAGCAGTTCTTGGATGTCCTCGACCAACTGCGTTCGCCCGTCAATCAAGTGCAGCAAATTGCCGAACTGAATGGGCGCGGGGCAGGCGTACGCTTCGAGCCAACGAACCGAGAGCAGTGGTCGAAGAACGTAGAAATACTTCTTCAGCGGCACCATGTCTTCCCGAAGGTAGGCGCGGTAGTTTGTCTTAGCCATGCTTCGGTAGTGATGGATGCCTCGCTGACAAGAGTAGACCGCCGGGAGCATGCTCCGACACGCACCCGCGAACGGCCCATGCTCAAGATATACGATTGGCGATTGGACCCACTCGACGAAGGCAGGGTTCGAGTTTCTGAAGAGGCGAAGTGCCTTGCGCAGTTCCCATCCATTCAGATCGATGTCATCGACGATTGGGTACTCAATGACGTCTCGCTTGTCATCGATCGATAGATACCAGTCGCGCTCATGGACGTAAATGAAGCGTGTATCGAAGTCGCTGTTGGGTGATTCGAATCCCCAAGCGCGACTGCCAGACTCGACCGCGAGTAGGACTTGGACGCGGTGCTCTGCTTCGGCAGCACGCACGCGGCGAAGAATCTCGGTGCGAACAGGGACTGGGATCATGACGCCCAACGACCAGGTTCAGGGGTACAGGCCAGCAATCGCAGCGCCGCTGGCTTTCGTCCAATGGAACCAGAGGTTAGGCGTCGAGCGGCGCCAGATGTGATTGCAGGACATAGAGGTCTTCGCCGTTCGACGCTTCAAGGTGATAGAGCGGTTCTGGCTGGAGCTCAGCAAGCGATATGAGTTCGCCGACTTCACCCTTGTGTTGACCGCCGATCACTCGCACTGACTGACACATGCGGAAGTTTGTGCCAGGCAAGCTCTCGCCGAGAAGCCACTGATTCTGCTGCTGGATGTCGATCGGCATATTCGACGCCTACCCTGTTATCGGGCGATAGGTTTGCTGTGTATCGCTTTTGCGTGCAGCAAGACAACTATGGCCACGCACATGGAAAGGCGCTGTGAGGCAACAAGTTGCCATCGGTCCTGCTGCATAGCGCCCCCTCAGAATCCGACAAAACCGGCACACCATCCGCGACGGGGTTCGTTCGCCGCATGCAATTGCACGGCTCACCGCTGCCACCAAGACGACGCTCAATGCTGCAGGATCTTCGACAGGAATTCCTTGGCCCGCGGCGTGCGTGCCTCGGGGTTGCCGAAGAAGTCGTCCTTCTTGCAGTCTTCGACGATCTTGCCGTGCGTCCATGAAGATCACGCGGTGGCTGACCTTCTTGGCGAATCCCATCTCGTGGGTGACGACCATCATCGTCATGCCCTCCTTGGCCAGCAGCACCATCACGTCGAGCACTTCGCCGACCATCTCGGGGTCGAGCGCCGAGGTCGGCTCGTCGAACAGCATCACGATCGGGTCCATCGACAGCGCGCGGGCGATGGCCACGCGCTGCTGCTGGCCGCCGGAGAGCTGGCCGGGGAACTTGTCCTTGTGCGCCATCAGGCCGACGCGGTCGAGCATCTTCAGCCCGCGCGCCTTGGCTTCGTCGGCGTTGCGGCCCAGCACCTTGATCTGCGCCAGCGTCAGGTTCTCGGTGACCGACAGGTGCGGGAACAGCTCGAAGTGCTGGAACACCATGCCGACGCGCGCGCGCAGCTTGGGCAGGTTGGTCTTCGGGTCGCTGATGCAGATGCCGTCGACGACGATGTCGCCCTTCTGGAACGGCTCGAGCGCGTTGACGGTCTTGATCAGCGTGGTCTTGCCCGAGCCCGAGGGGCCGCACACCACCACCACCTCGCCCTTGCTGATGCTGGTGGTGCAGTCGGTCAGCACCTGGAAGCTGCCGTACCACTTGCTGACGTTCTTGATGTCGATCATCTAACACCCCTCGCTAGCGAATGATCGGGATCTTCTTCTGCAGCTGCCGCACGAGCATCGACAGGCTGAAGCAGATGACGAAGTAGACGACGGCGGCCACCAGGTAGGTCTCGACCGGTCGGTTGAAGTTCTTGCCGGCGACCTCGAAGCCCTTCAGCAGGTCGTAGGCGCCGATGGCGTACACCAGCGAGGTGTCCTGGAACAGGATGATGGTCTGCGTCAGCAGCACCGGCAGCATGTTGCGGAAGGCCTGCGGCAGCACGATCAGCTGCATGCACTGCGCGTAGGTCATGCCCACCGCGTAGCCGGCGTAGACCTGGCCCTTGGGCACGCTCTGGATGCCGGCGCGCATGATCTCGGAGTAGTACGCCGCCTCGAACACGGTGAAGGTGATGATGGCCGAGCAGCTCGGCGCCGATCGGCCGGCCGATCAAGCAGCGGGATCAGCAGGAAGAACCACAGGATCACCATCACCAGCGGGATCGAGCGCAGCGTGTTGACGTAGAACGCCGCCGGCATGACCAGCCACTGCTTGCCCGACAGGCGCATCAGCGCCAGCAGCGTGCCGAGCGCGATGCCGCCGATCATCGCGACCAGGGTCAGCTGCACCGAGAAGATGAAGCCCTTGAGCGACGAAGCTGGAGACGACGTCCCAGTTGAAGAAGCCGAAGTCGAGGTTGAGATTCATCTTCCCGCCCGCCGATCATGCCGGGCACCTGGACCCTGTGCTCGATGAACAGCGGCAAAGCGGTTGATGGCGAAGGCCGAGACGAAGTACAGCACCGTCACCGCCAGGTAGATCTCGATGCCGCGCGAGGTTTCTTCCTGCGCCTGCATCGCGAACATCGTCAGCTCGGCGATGCTGACACCGCGAAGGCCACCGACGAGTTCTTGATGATGTTCATCGACTCGCTGGTCAGCGGCGGGATGACGATGCGAAACGCCATCGGCAGCAGCACGTAGCGGTAGGTCTGCGGCAGCGTCAGGCCCATCGCCAGGCCGGCGTAGCGCTGGCCCTTGGGCAGCGACTGGATGCCGGCCTTGACCTGCTCGGCGATGCGCGCCGAGGTGAAGAAGCCGAGCGCGAAGACCACCAGCACGAAGCTCGGCACGCCGCGCAGCGACCAGGAAGATCGACGGGATGCACGTGGTACCAGAGGAAGATCTGCACCAGCAGCGGGATGTTGCGGAACAGCTCGGTCCAGGCGTTGCCGAGCAGCCACCAGCCACTTGTTCGGCGTGGTGCGCAGGATGCCGATCAGCGAGCCGACGCACCAGCGCCACGATCAGCGCGCACAGCGCCACCGACAAGCGTCCAGCCCCAGGCCGACATCATCCACTGCGAGGTAGGTCTGCCCGCCGCCGGTGTCTTGCAGGAAGACCTGCCAGTCCCATTTGCCCAAGGCTCGCCTCCGTTCAGTGCATCGCTGGTCGGCCGCGCAGCATAAGCAAGCGCCCGCCAGCACCAGGCAGGCGCTGGGGCTTACCGCCTCAGGTGACCGCAGCGTCTTACTTCTTCGCGTAGTCCTCGATCGGCTTGTCGTTCGGGTTCGCCCAGGCGGCCTTGGTGGCGTCGCTGGCCGGCAGGCCGACCTTGGTGTTGGCTCGGCGGGATCGGCTGCATGAACCACTTGTCGTAGAGCTTGGCGAGCTCGCCGCTCTTGATCATGCGCCGTGATGCTGTCGTCGACCGCCTTCTTGAAGGCCGGGTCGTCCTTGCGGATACATGATCGCGATCGGCTCGACCGACAGCACCTCGCCGACGATCTTGAAGTCGGCCGGGTTCTTGGACTTGGACGATCAGTTGCCGGCCAGGATCTGGCCGTCCATCACGAACGCGTCGGCGCGGCCCGATCTCGAGCAGCAGGAAGCTGTCGGCGTGGTCCTTGCCGAAGAGCTCCTTGAAGTCGATGCCGGTGGCGCGCTCGTGCTTGCGCAGCAGTCTGCACCGAGGTCGTGCCGGTGGTGGTGGCCACGCTCTTGCCGTTCAGCTCGGCGATCGAGGTGATGCCCGAGTTGGCCTTGACCGCGATGCGCACTTCCTCGACGTAGGTGGTCGACGGCGAAGGCCACGTCCTTCTGGCGCGTGGCGTTGTTGGTGGTCGAGCCGCACTCGATGTCGACGGTGCCGTTCTGCACCAGCGGGATGCGGTTCTGCGAGGTCACCGGCTGGTACTTGATGTCGAGCTTGGCCAGGCCGAGCTGCTTCTGGATGTCGGCCAGGATGTGCTGGCAGACGTCGATAGTGAAAGCCGATGTACTTGCCGTCGCCGAGCGTGTAGCGCGAGCGCGCCCGAGGATTCGCGCACGCCCATCGTGACGGCGCCGCTGTCCTTGATCTTCTTCAGCGTGTCGGTGGCCTGGGCGAATACGACGACCGGTGGCCAACACGGTGGCCATGGCAATGAGCGACTTCTTCATACGCGAGAACTCCTGCAGTCGGTTTAAGGGACGAGTAGGCCTTGATTGTAGCGAATACCAGGACGACGTGCCGCACAAAGGCCAGCGCGAACGAGGGTTCGAACCCGCGTCGCGCCCGCTCGGCTGTTCGAGCACTTCGATCTGCTGCAGCCGCCACATCTCGGCGTAGCGCCCGTCCCGCGCCAGCAGCTCGGCATGCGTGCCGCGCTCGACGATGCGGCCCTGCTCCATCACCAGGATCTCGTGCGCGTCGACCACGGTCGACAGGCGGTGCGCGATGACCAGCGTGGTCTTGTTGCGCGCCGCGCTCTGCAGCTCGGCCTGGATCGCGCGCTCGTTGGCCGAGTCGAGCGCCGAGGTGGCCTCGTCGAAGATCAGGATCGGCGGGTTCTTCAGCAGCGTGCGCGCGATCGCCACGCGCTGCTTCTCGCCGCCCGACAGCTTCAGGCCGCGCTCGCCGACCATGGTGTCGTAGCCCTTGCGGCGTGGAGGCGATGAAGTCGTGGATGTGCGCCGCCCGCGCCGCGCGCCTCGCACCTCGGCGCGGCCGGCGCCGGTGCGGCCGTAGGCGATGTTGTATTCGACCGTGTCGTTGAACAGCACGGTGTCCTGCGGCACGATGCCGATCGCCTGCGCGCAGGCTGTCCTGCGTGACGCTGCGGATGTCCTGCCCGTCGATCGTGATGCGCCCGGCGCTCGACGTCGTAGAAGCGGAACAGCAGCCGCGCCAGCGTGCTCTTGCCCGCGCCCGACGGGCCGACCACGGCCACCGTCTTGCCGGCCGGGATCTCGAAGCTCACGTCGTGCAGGATGCTCGCGGCGGCGTCGTAGGCGAAGCGCACGTGCTCGAAGCGCACCGCGCCGCCGCGCGACACCAGCGGCCTGCGCGTCCGGCGCATCGGCGATCTCGCGGTTCTGGCCGAGCAGCGCGAACATCTTGTCCATGTCGATCATCGACTGCTTGATCTCGCGGTAGATCACGCCGAGAAAGTTGAGCGGGATGTAGAGCTGGATCATCAGCGCGTTGACCAGCACCAGGTCGCCCAGCGTCATGCGTGCCGTCGACCACGCCGACGCGTGGCGCGCCAACCAGCAGCGTCACGGCCGTCGCGATGATCAGGCTCTGGCCGAGGTTGAGCAGCGACAGCGAGGTCTGCGACTTGATCGACGCCTGCTCCAGCCGCTGCAGGTTGTCGTCGTAGCGCGCCTGCTCGAAGTGCTCGTTGCGGAAGTACTTGACGGTCTCGTAGTTGAGCAGCGCGTCGATCGCGCGTGTGTTGGCCTTCGAGTCCTGCTCGTTCATCGCGCGCCGGAACTGCGTGCGCCACTCGGTCACCGTGACGGTGAAGACGATGTAGATCACCAGCGCGCCGAGGGTGATGGCCGCGAACCAGCCGTCGAACTTGGCCGCCAGCAGGACGATGCACCAGCGTGATCTCGACCAGCGTGGGCAGGATGTTGTAGATCGAGTAGTTGAGCAGCGACTGGATCGCGCGCGAGCCGCGCTCGATGTCGCGCGACACGCCGCCGGTCTGGCGCTCGAGGTGAAAGCGCAGGCTGACAGGCCGAGCAGGTGCTCGAAGGCCTCGCAGCGAGACGCGGCGCGCGATGCGTGCCGCCACCGGGTAGAACAGGAACTCGCGCAGCTCGGTGAACAGCGTGATCGACAGGCGCAGCGCGCCGTAGGCGAGCAGCAGCGCGACCGGCACGACCAGCACGGCGCGCGGGTCGCCGGGCTTCAGGTCGAGCGCGTCGACCAGGTGCTTGAGCACCAGCGGCACGCCGACGTTGGCCAGCTTGGCCGCCACCAGGAAGGCCAGCGCGACGGCCACCCGCCAGCGCCACTGCCAGACATAGGGCAGCAGCTTGCGCAGCGGTCGCCAGTCCGAGCGCTGGCGCAGTGCGGCCGAGGCGGTCAGGCGGGGCAGGCAGGGAGGCAGTGGCATAGCGGCGCATGGGCGGCAAGTGTCGATGGAAGAATCGGCCGCTGCGACTCCTGCAGGTGCACGCAATATGCCCGAGGTTTCAAGCGCCATGACGACACCCGCCCATAGCGCCACCGGCATGGCGCCGCTGCGCCTGCCCGACGACCGCGAGCTGGTGATGCGCGTGATGCCGATGCCGGCCGACGCCAACGGCAACGGCGACATCTTCGGCGGCTGGATCATGGCCCAGGTCGACCTGGCCGGCGCGGTGCTGCCGGCGCGCATCGCCAAGGGCCGCATCGCCACCGTGGCGGTCAACCAGTTCGTCTTCAAGCAGCCGGTGTCGGTGGGCGACCTGCTCAGCTTCTACGCCCGGGTCGAGCGCATCGGCAAGACCTCGGTCACCGTGCACGTCGAGGTCTACGCCGAGCGCAACCCGGCCAACCTGCACGTCGTCAAGGTGACCGAGGCCAACCTGACCTACGTGGCGATCGACCGCGACGGCAAGCCGCGGCCGATCCCGCGCGAGTGACCGACGGCGGCCAGGTTGACGCCTGGCCTGCGTCGCGCATCCGACGCGCGCTGTCGATACGGGTGATTGCTGATGCCTTCTCCGGCACTTCGGCCGACCATCGCCGCCTTGCCATGACCTGGGTCAAGCGGCCAATCGATGCCGATTCCCAAGAACAAACGGAGGAGACCTTGATGACTGCTACCGCCCGCAGCGTGACCTGGTTGCGCATTGCCGTTGTGTACTTCGTCGTCGCCGTCGCACTCGGCATCGTGATGGGCGCCTCGGGCGACCATTCATTGCTGCCGGTGCACGCCCACATCAACCTGCTCGGCTGGGTCTCCGATGAGCCTGTTCGGCCTCATCGGCCACGCCTACCCGGCGACGACGCAGGGCCGCCTGGCCGACATTCAGTTCTGGCTCTACAACCTGAGCGTGCCGCTGCTGCTGGCGATGCTGACGGCCTTCCTGCGTGGCTACCAGGCGCTCGAGCCCCTGCTCGCCATCGGCTCGGTCGTGACCGGCGTTGCGGTGCTGTTGTTTGCCTATCAGGTGCTCACCGGCGTCAAGGCGCCGGCGGCCGCATAGCCCGCGACGCCTAGCCTGGGTTCAGCCGCGGCCAGACTCGGCCGCCGGCGATCCAGCGCAAGGGTTGCGGCAGGCCGACGAAGCGGTGCACCGGCGGCAGCGGCGCGAACACCACATGCGCCACACCGTGACCGTTGCGCAGGCGGTTCGCGATGGCCTCGCGCGCCAGCACGGCCTTGCGCGACGGAACCTGATCGACCACGTCGTTGACACCGAGGACGACGACCGCGACATCGGCCACGCCGAAGGCTGCGTCGCCCAGCATGGCCAGGCATGACGCGCTGGTCAGCCCCGAGCGTGCCAGCAGCTGCCACTCCACTCGCGCCGCACATGAAGTAGCCAGCGCACGGCTCAAGTGGCCGGCCAGCGCGTCGTGTTGCCGCGCCACACCGACACCGGCGGCCGAGGAGTCGCCGAGGATCAGCAGCCGCAGTCTCGGCCCGCGTCCGACCATGCCTTCGCGCGGGCCCACGGCTTCGGGCAGGCGCGGCAGGCGTGCCCGCGTGGCGACGGCCTGGGCCGCCAGCACGGGCGCCAGCAGCAGCTTGGCGGTCAGGCTCAAGGGCCGGCCTCAGAACTTGGTGAAATCGGGCTTGCGTTTCTGGAAAAACGCCTGAAAGGCCTCCATCGCCTCGGGGCTGCGCAGGCGCGCGGCGAACAGCTCGCCCTCGGTGCGGATCGTGTGTGCGATCTGCTCGCGCTGCGGCGCGCGCATCAATTGCTTGGCCTCGCGCACGGCACCCGGCGGCAGCGCGTTGAAACGCTCGGCCATGCGGCGGGCGTGGTTGACCACCTCGCCGGCGGGCAGCACGGCGTTGGCGATGCCGCATTCCACCGCCTGCTCGGCGCTGAACGGCTCGCCGAGCAGCAACTTCTCGGCCGCGCGGCGATGGCCCATCAACTGCGGCACCAGCAGGCTGGATGCGAACTCGGGCACCAGGCCCAGGCTGACGAAGGGCATCGCCAGCCTCGCATCGTCGGCGACGTAGACCAGATCGCAGTGCAACAACATGGTGGTGCCGATGCCGATGGCGCCGCCGGTGACCGCGGCGACGACCGGCTTGTCGAACTCGAACAGCGCGTGCATGAAGCGCGCCACGGGCGAATCGAGCATATGGGCGCCCTGGCCCGGTGGCCGGGACATGAAATCCTCGATATCGTTGCCCGAAGTGAAGATGCCGGGCTGGCCGGTGATGAGCACGGCGCGCACGGCCTTGTCGGCGCGCGCGGCAATGAGCGCCTCGGCCATCGCCAGGTACATGGCGATGGTCAGGGCGTTCTTCTTCTCCGGCCGTGCGATTTCTATCGTGGCCACGCCGTTGAGGATGCCGGTCTTGATGCTCATGTCAGTACCGCCCGGCCGTTCCGAAGGTACTGAACGCCCCCTCGGGGGGCAGCGAACGAAGTGAGCGTGGGGGTTTCATTTCATACCCGCTCGAGGATGCCCGCCGCACCTTGCCCCATGCCCACGCACATGGTGACCATGCCGTATTTCAGCTGGTGGCGCTGCATCGCATGAATCACGGTCGCGGCGCGGATCGCGCCGGTGGCGCCTAGCGGGTGGCCGAGCGCGATCGCACCGCCCATGGGGTTGACCTTGCTGGCGTCCAGGCCCAGCGTGTTGATCACCGCCAGCGACTGCGCGGCGAAGGCTTCGTTCAATTCGATCCAGCCGATGTCGGCCAGCGACAAACCAGCGACCTTCAAGGCCGCGGGAATGGCCTCGATCGGGCCGATGCCCATCAGCTCGGGCGCCACGCCGCGCGCGGCAAAGCTGACGAAGCGCGCCAGTGGTTTCAAGTCGAACTGCTTGAGCGCACGCTCGCTGGCCAGGATCAAGGCACCCGCCCCGTCGCTGGTTTGCGAGCTGTTGCCGGCGGTCACCGAACCCTTGGCCGCGAAGACCGGCTTCAACTTGGCCAGGCCTTCGAGCGAGGTATCGGGGCGCGCGCCTTCGTCGAGCTTGACCATGCGCGTCTTGGTGCCGACCTCGCCCGTGGCCAGGTTCGGGAAGCGATCGACGATCTCGATCGGCGTCATCTCGTCGGCGAACTCGCCCGCCGCCATGGCCTTCGAGCGCCTTCTGGTGCGAGGCCAGCGCGAACGCGTCCTGCGCTTCGCGCGAGACCTTCCACTGCGCCGCGACCTTCTCCGCCGTCAGGCCCATGCCGTAAGCGATGCCGACGTTTTCGTCGCCGGCGAACACCCGCGGGTTGAACGAAGGCTTGTTGCCGCCCATGGGCACCAGGCTCATGCTCTCGGCACCGCCGGCGATCATCACGTCGGCCTCGCCGACGCGGATGCGGTCGGCAGCCATTTGCAGCGCGGTCAGGCCCGAGGCGCAGAAGCGATTGACCGTCACGCCGCCCACCGAATGGGGCAGGCCGGCCAGCACCATCGCCACGCGCGCCATATTCATGCCCTGCTCGCCCTCGGGAAACGAGCAGCCGATGATGGCGTCCTCTATCGCCTTCGGGTCGAGCGTGGGCACCTGGGCCAAGGCGCTCTTCACCGCGGCGACGAGCAGGTCGTCGGGCCGCATGTTGCGGAAGTAGCCGCGCCCGGATTTGCCGATCGGCGTGCGCGTGGCGGCAACGATGTAGGCGTCTTGCACTTGTTTGTTCATGTGATTGACTCCGCGCTCAATTACGAACGGGCTTGCCTGTCGACAGCATGCCCATGATGCGTTCCTGCGTCTTCGGGTGTTCCAGCAGGCCGCAGAAATGCTTGCGCTCGAGCGCCATCAGGTACTCCTCGCTGACCAGCGAGCCGGCATCGACATCGCCGCCGCAGACCACGTCGGCGATCAGGCTCGAGATGTGGAAGTCGTGCGCGCTGATGAAGCCGCCGTCGCGCATATTGGCCAGCTGGCCCTGGATGGTCGCGATGCCGTTGCGGCCGGCCACCGGGAACAGGCGCTTCACCGGTGGGCGGTAGCCGGCGGAAAACATGGCCTTGGCCTGCTGCGTGGCCACGTAGAGCAGCTCGTTCCTGTGCGGCACGACCAGGTCGGTATCGAGCAGGTAGCCGAGCTTGCGGCCCTCGAGCGCGCTGGTGCCGACCTTGGCCATGGCGGCACTGGTGAAGCCGTCCTTGACGAAGCTGAATGGGTCGGCGCCGGCATTGCCCGCCGCAGCCATCTCGGCGGCACGGCGTGCGATGTAGGTCAGGCCGCCGCCGCCCGGGATCAGGCCGACACCGACTTCGACCAGGCCGATGTAGCTCTCCATCGCTGCCACGCGCCGGGCGCTGTGGACCGCGATTTCGCAGCCCCCGCCCAGCGCCAGGCCGCGGATGGCGCTGACCACCGGCACCTGGGCGTAGCGGATGCGCAGCATCAGGTCCTGCAGCTTCTTCTCCTCGGGCGCGATGCCCTTGGCGCCCTGCTTCATGAACACCGGCATCAGCGACTCGAGGTTCGCGCCGGCCGAGAACACATCGTCGGGCGACCAGATGACCAGGCCTTGATAGCCCTGCTCGGCGATCTCGAGTGCCTTGTACAGCCCTTCGGTCACCGTCGGGCTGATCAGGTGCAGCTTGGCCGTGATGCTGGCGATGGCGACCTCGCCGTCCAGCGTCCAGACCCTGATCTCGTCGTTCTTGAACAGCTCGGTGCCGCTGTGCAGCGGCTGCGCTGCGCCGGATCCCTGCACGGTGTCGGGGAAATGCTGGCGCTGATAGACAGGCAGCTTGCTGGCCGCCACGGGCGCCTTCTTGGCCGGGCTCCACGAACCTTCGGGCGTGTGCACGCCGCTGCGACCGTCGAAGACCCAGGCCGGCAGCGCGGCCTTGCACAAGGCCTTGCCGGCATCGATGTCGGCCTTGACCCAGTTCGCCACCTGTTGCCAGCCGGCCTCCTGCCACAGCTCGAACGGGCCCTGCTTGGCACCGAAACCCCAGCGCATCGCAAAGTCCACGTCGCGCGCCGTGTCGGCAATGTCTTCGAGGTGCACGGCGGCATAGTGGAACGAATCGCGCAGGATGGCCCACAGGAACTGCGCCTGCGGGTTGGTCGATTCGCGCAGCAGCTTCAGCCGCTCGGCGGCGGGCTTCTTCAGCATGCGCTCGACGATGTCGTCGGCCTTGCCGCCGCAGGCACGTAGTCCTGCTTGGCGGGATCCAGGCGCAGGATGTCCTTGCCGACCTTCTTGTAGAAGCCCGCGCCGGTCTTCTGGCCCAGCGCGCCGGCCTTGATCAGCCCCGCGAGCACCGGTGGCGTGGCGTACAGCGCACGTGAACGGGTCGCGTCGCCTTGCCCTCACCCAGGTTGTCCTGCAGCGTCTTGATCACATGCGCCATGGTGTCCAGGCCGACCACGTCGGCGGTGCGGAAGGTGGCGCTGCTGGCGCGGCCCATCTTCTTGCCGGTCAGGTCGTCGACCACGTCGTAGCTCAGACCGAAGTTCTCGGCCTCCTTGATCGTCGCCAGCATGCCGGCGATGCCGACACGGTTGGCGATGAAGTTCGGCGTGTCCTTGGCCCGCACCACGCTCTTGCCCAGGAAGGTGGTCGACGAACGCTTCGAGTTCGTCGAGCACCCGCGGTTCGGTCGTCGGTGTGTCGATCAACTCGACCAGCGCCATGTAGCGCGGCGGGTTGAAGAAGTGGATGCCGCAAAAGCGCGGCTTGATGCGCCTCGGGCAAGGCGGCCGACAGCGTGGTGATCGACAAGCCCGAGGTGTTCGACGCCAACAGATCGCGTGGGCGGGCACATGCGGCGCGATCTTGCGTGTAGAGCTCGAGCTTCCAGTCCATGCGCTCGGCAATCGCTTCGATCACCAGGTCGCATTCGCCGAGCAGCGCCAGGTGCTCGTCGTAGTTGGCCGCGGTGATCAGCGCGGCGTCCTCGGCCACGCCGAGCGGCGCGGGTTTCAGCTTCTTCAGGTTGTCGATGGCCTTGAGGACGATGCCGTTCTTGGGGCCTTCCTTGGCCGGCAGGTCGAACAGCAGCACCGGCACCTTGCAATTGACCAGATGGGCGGCGATCTGCGCGCCCATGACGCCGGCGCCGAGCACAGCGACCTTGCGGACTTGGAATCGAGTCATTGATGTCTCCGGTCAGAAATGGGCTTCGTCCATCGCCATCAGCGTCGCCGATCCGGCGCGCGCGCTGCGGATCAGGCCGGCCGTTTCGGGCAACAACTTGGCAAAGTAAAAGCGTGCGGTGGCGAGCTTGGCGCCGTAGAACGGGTCGCCGGAATCCTTCTTTTCGAGCGCGATCTTGGCCATGCGCGCCCAGAGATAGGCGAACACCAGGTGGCCGACCACGCGCAGGTAATCGACCGCGGCAGCGCCGACTTCGTCGGCATTGCCCATGGCCTTCATGCCGATCTCGGTGGTCAGCTTGCTGACCTTGTCGCCGAGATCGGCCAGCGGATTGACGAATTCCTGCATCGCCTCGTTGGTGCCCTCGTCCTCGACGAATTCGGTGATGCGTTTGCCGAAGGTCTTCAACTTCTCGCCGTTGTCGACCAGCACCTTGCGCCCCAGCAGGTCCAGCGACTGGATCGTGTTGGTGCCTTCGTAAATCATGTTGATGCGCGCATCACGCACATACTGCTCCATGCCCGACTCGGCAATGTAGCCGTGGCCGCCGAAGACCTGCATGCAATGCGAGGTGGCGAGCCAGGCGTTGTCGGTGAAGAAGGCCTTGATGATCGGCGTCAGCAGCGCCACCTCGTCGGCGCAGTCCTTGCGCAACTCGTCGTCCGGATGATTGAGCTCGAGGTCGAGCAGCAGCGCGGTATGCATCGACAAGGCCCGCGCCGCCCTCGGCGTAGGCCCGCGCGGTGAGCAGCATCTTGCGCACGTCGGGGTGCACGATGATCGGGTCGGCCGGCTTTGTCGGGCGCCTTCGGGCCGCTGAGCGAGCGCATCTGCAGGCGGTCCTTGGCGTAGGCGACGGCGTTCTGGTAGGCCACTTCGGTCAGACCGAGCGACTGGTTGCCCACGCCCAGGCGCGCGGCGTTCATCATCACGAACATCGCCGTCAGGCCCTTGTTCGGCTGGCCGACGAGCGTGCCGCTGGCGCCGTCCAGGTTCATCTGGCAGGTCGAGTTGCCGTGGATGCCCATCTTGTCTTCGAGCGCGCCACAGGTGATGGCATTGCGCGATCCCAGCGTGCCGTCGGCGTTGACCTTGAACTTGGGCACCACGAACAATGAAATCCCCTTGCTGCCTGCAGGCGCATCGGGCAGGCGTGCCAGCACCAGGTGAATGATGTTCTCGGCCAGGTCGTGCTCGCCCGAGCTGATGAAGATCTTCGCAGCCGGTGATCTTGTAGCTGCCATCGGCCTGCGGCTCGGCCTTGCTGCGCAACAAGCCCAGGTCGGTGCCGCAATGGGCCTCGGTCAGGCACATCGTGCCGGTCCATTCACCCGTCGACAGCTTGGGCAGGTAGGTGGCCTTTTGTTCGGGCGTGCCGTGGGCATGCAGACACTCGTAGGCGCCGTGCGAGAGGCCGGGGTACATGGTCCACGACTGGTTGCTGGAGTTCAGCATTTCGAACAGGCATTGATTGACCAGATACGGCAGGCCCTGGCCGCCGAAGTCCGGATCGGTGGACAGCGCCGGCCAGCCGCCTTCGACATACTTGGCATAGGCCTGCCTGAAGCCCTTGGGTGTGCGCACCTCATGGGTGGCGACATCCAGGCTGCAGCCCTCGCGGTCGCCGCTGTAATTGAGGGGCAACAGCACTTCGGCAGCGAACTTTCCGCCCTCTTCGAGCACGGCATCGATGGTCTGCGCGTCGAGATCGGCGTGGGCCGCGATCTCGTTCAAGCGCGGCACGGCTTGCAGCAACTCATGCATCACGAATTGCATATCGCGCAGCGGTGGCGTGTATTGGGTCATCGGGAGCTCCGGTTCATGGTCAGCAGTGATAGGCGTGGCGAGCGCTTGCGCACAACCGCGGGGCGGGCCGGCACCGCATCGACTGCGCCGACGTAATGCGACAACAAGTGCTCGAACGCCTGCCGTGCACGATCGAGTGCGCCGGGCCGGCGCAAGAAGCGTGCGTCGTGGTGCAAGGCCAGGATCAAGCCGTGCAGCTCGAACAGCATCTGCGTCGCATCGGTGCCGGGCCGCAGGTGGCCGGCCACCACCGCGAGGTGAATCGCACGCTCCAGCGCGCCATGCCAGGCCATCACCATCGAAGCCAGCGCATCGCGCACCGGGCCTGGCCGGTCGTCGAATTCGACCGCGCCGCTGATGTAGATGCAGCCGGAATCGATCTCGACGGACACCCGCTTGACCCAGCGCTCGAACAGGGTGCGCAGGCGCGGCAGGCCGCGGGGCTCGCGCAGGGCCGGGTAGAACACTTCCTGTTCGAACCTGGCGTGGTATTCGCGGATGACGGCAATCTGCAACTCCTCGCGCGAACCGAAATGGGCGAATACACCCGACTTGCTCATGCGCGTGACTTCCGCCAGCGCCCCGATAGACAGCCCTTCCAGCCCCCTATGCGAGGCCATGCCCAGCGCAGCGTCGAGGATCGTGGCGCGGGTCTGCTGGCCCTTTGGCTGGGGCAGGCGGCGCGGTGCGCGCTCGACGGTGTCGCTCTGGGTGCTCATGCAGTGTGAATCGGCTCGCGTGGGAAATCGAACGATCGTTCTATTTTGCAGAACTGTGGGCTCCCGTGCCTGGGAGGCATAACATTTTTTCTAGGGTCGCACGCCTACTCGTTCACGGGAACCCGCTCCGGCAGGGCATCACGCGTGGCAAGTACGATCGGTGCATCACCGGCGGCCATTGCCGGCGGCTCGGCTGCATTCACGGGAACGACCCACATGAAGGTATGTATCGCAGGTCTAGGGGCCATTGGCGGCCTGCTCGCGGCGCGCTTTGCCGGTGCCGGGCATGAGGTATCGGCCCTGGCTCGCGGCGCGACCCTGGCCGCCGTGCGCGAACGCGGACTGGTCTTGACCGACATCAATCGCGCGCGCAGCGTGCACCGCATCACGGTCGCCGACGATCCCTACCAACTGCCCACGCCGGACCTGCTGGTGATCGCCCTCAAGGCCCACGCCCTGGCCGCCGGTGCGCTGGCGCTGGCGCCTCTGATCGGCCCGAGCACGACCGTGCTGCCGGCCATGAACGGGGTGCCCTGGTGGTTCTTGCATTCGCAGGGTGTGGCTGGCGCACCCTTGGTCAGCGTCGATCCCTATGGTCACATCGCCGAGGCATTGCCGCTGGAGCAGACGCTCGGCGCCGTGGTGCACCTGACCTGCCAGGCAACCGCCCCCGGCGAGGTTCGGCATGGCCTGGGCGAACGCATCATCGTGGGCGAGCCCCTGGGCGACATGAGCCCGCGCGTCGACACGGTCGTGAGCCTGCTCAACGGCGCTGGATTTGTCGGCGAGCGCAGTACCGACGTGCGCCGCGCCATCTGGTTCAAGTTGTGGGGCAATATGACCATGAACCCGGTCAGCGCACTCACCGGCGCGGCCTGCGACGCGATCCTCGAAGACGAGCTGGTTCGAGCCTTCATGGCCGCAGCGATGCGTGAAGCCGCACAGATCGGCGCGCGCATCGGATGCCCGATCGAGCAAACCCCCGAAGCGCGGATGGACGTGACGCGCCAACTCGGCGCGTTCAAGACCTCGATGCTGCACGACGTCGAGGCCGGCCGGGTGCTGGAGATCGACGCCTTGATCGGCGCCGCGCGCGAGATCGGCCAGCGCGTGGGCGTGATCACGCCCAACATCGATACCTTGTTCGGCCTGGTGCGCCTGATGGCGCGCAGCCGCGGATTGCTGGCGCCGGCGTGAAACTTTGTCGCGTCGACACCGCAGGCTGCGCGGGTCTGCCTTGAGCCGAGGCGACGGATTGGTTTACTCTTCGCCACTGGAGTAAAACCCAAGTGGACGTTCTGCAACTCGATGTGTCCGGCCGCCCGCAGGCCTGGATCAGCGCCAAGGAAGCGGCGGTGATCTATGCCAGCGACGGGGTGGCGTGGACGCTCGGCGACACCTTCAAGGTGCTGCGCGGCGGTTATCAGCGCACCACGGGCCGGCAGTCGCGCATCGACGTGCACCCGATCATCGCCGTGCGCGGCGCCGTGCCGAGCCGGGCCTGGCGTCAGGCACCGGCCCTGGCCAATCACAAGCTGTTCTCGCGCGACCGCCAGGTCTGCGCCTATTGCGGCGGCCTGTTCGACTTCGACGAGTTGACGCGCGAACACATCGTGCCGACCTCGCGCGGCGGCCACGATACCTGGATGAACTGCATTACCGCCTGCCGTGGCTGCAACGGGCGCAAGGGCAACCGCCTGCCCGAAGAGGCGCGCATGACCCTGATGTACCTGCCCTATGTACCCAGCCTGCACGAAGACATGATCCTGCGTGGCCGCCGCATCCTGGCCGACCAGATGGAGTTCCTGCTCGCCAGCGTGCCGCGCTCGTCGAGACTGCACGCCTGACGCGTTGCGCTCACCCCGAGCCGGTCGAAGGCCGGCAACACTTCTTTACTGCTAGCCGTGGAACGCGGCCCGTGGCGGCCCGTCAACCTGCAACCCACCGTAACCGTTGGCCATAGGCCCACATCCGGAGACGAACCATGATGACCAAGACCCTGATTGCCGCTGCGACACTGGCCGTGCTGGCCGCCTGCACCACCACCAGCCCCGATGTCGTGCAACGTGGGGACGCCCAGCGTCTGTCCAGCGTTCAGGATGCGACCGTGTTGTCGGTGCGGCCCGTCACCGTCGAGGGCAGCCAGAGCGGCGTCGGCGGCATGACCGGCGCGGTCGTCGGTGGCGTCGCCGGCTCGACCCGCTCGTCGGGCAAGGAGCAGGCCGTCATCGGCGTGCTCGGCGCCGTGGCCGGAGCGGTCGTCGGCAACGCCATCGAGCGCGGCGCGACGCGCGAAGACGCGGTCGAGATCCAGTTGCAGATGAGAAACGGCGAGCGCCGCGCGATCGTCCAGGCCAAGGCCGGCGAAACCTTCAACGCTGGCGACGCGGTGGTGCTGGTGACCACCGGCGGCAAGACGCGCGTCACGCGCGCCCCGGCCGGCGCCCAGGCCGTGCAGCCGTTGCCCGCACCGGTGCAGTCGGCACCGCGCACCTGACGCGGCCCGCGCCCGCCTGGCTCGGCGGGCGCCTTTCACCCTCCATCAGCCGCCGACCAAGCCCTTCTTCAGGTCGCCGTCGACCGGCTTGTCGCCGAGCCAGATACGCAACAGGGCGGTATAGAACTCCTCGCCGGCAATCGCGCCACCCTGCACCTTGCCGTTGATGACCACACGCGTGCCCGTGTCGGGTGCGAACTCGAGGTAGATCAGGTCACCCTTCTTGGCCTCGCCCGCGGCCTTGAAACTGGCGCTCAGCGCGTCGATCTGCGACTTGAAGCCGGCGAACTGCGCGTCGCCGAGGTTCTTTTGCAGGCCTTCGGCCAAGGCCCCGGAAAAGGTGTCGGCATCGACATTGCGCAGCATGGTGATGGCCACGCGGCGCGGCCCCTTCTGCGCGAGCAGCGCCGCGGCATTGCTGGATTTCTGCGGCACGTACAGGCCGGCCACATAGACCTTGAAGATCGCCCGCGTGCGCAGGCCTGCGCCGTTGAGCTGCAGCGTTGCCCCGCCGACCTGCGCGGTCGGGTCGAGCTTTACGCCTTCGACTTCGACCACCTGCGCGCCGACCACCGCTGACACAAGCGTCAAAGCCATCGCGGCCATCAGCCGCCCCACCACACCGTTCATGGTCTGTCTCCTGTTGATTGAGCGCTGCGCGATGCGCGGCGCCGAGGGAGTTTGCCAGAAGGGACTATTTCACCAGCCGATTCAGTCGCTCGGCATCGAAATGCTCACCCACCTGCGCGTCTTGCGGCACGCACTCTTCATCGGGCACATCGGCCGAGCGCTGCGAAAGCTTCTCGATCGCCTGCCACAACAGCGCGATCTGGTGCTCGTGTCCGCTGGCGTTGTCGATCAGGCCTTTCATGGCCTGTGCCACCGGGTCGTCGCCCTGAGTCACGCCGTAGGCCGAGAAGCCCATGCGCGAGGCCGCCTCTTCGCGTGCGGCCTCGACCTCGGCTCGCAGGATGCGCGCCGGGTTGCCGACGGCGGTGGCGCCCGGCGGTACGGACTTGACCACCACAGCGCCCGAACCCACCCGCGCGCCGTCGCCGACAGTGAAACCGCCGAGGACCTGTGAATTGGCGCCGACGATGACGCCGCGACCGAGCGTCGGGTGACGCTTGGCACCTTTGACCAGCGCCGTGCCGCCGAGCGTGACCCCCTGGTAGATCGTGCATTCGTCGCCGACCTCGGCCGTCTCGCCGATCACCACGCCCATGCCGTGGTCGATGAAGACACGCCGGCCGATGCGGGCACCGGGGTGGATTTCGATGCCGGTGAAAAATCGCGCCAGGTGCGAAATGAAGCGCCCCAGCCAGCGCAGGCCGGCGCGCCAGCAGGCATGCGCCCAGCGGTGCAGCACCAGTGCGTGCAGGCCGGGATAACAGGTCAGCACCTCCCATGTCGACCGCGCGGCGGGGTCGCGTTCACGGATGCAGGCAATGTCTTCTTGCAGGCGGCTGAACATGGTCGTGCGGTGTGACGAGTGCGCGCCAGTGTAGGGGCGCGCGCTATTTCCTGCTGCCAGTGATGGCTCTGGCGATGCCGCGCAGGATATGCACTTCCTCCTCGGTCACCTGGGCGCGATTGAGGGCCTGGTTCAGGCGCGGCATCAGCTTCTTCGGCACCGCAGGGTCGAGGTAACCGATCGCCGACAGCACCTCGCGCCAATGCTCGAGCAGGCCTTGCACCGCCTGTGCGTCGGCCAATGCCGGTGCCGCCGTTCGAGGCGTCACCTCGTAGCCGCCCAGCGCCTGGCGCCATTCGTAGGCGATCAGTTGCACCGCCTGCGCCAGGTTGAGCGAGGCGTACCCGGGTGCGGCGGGTATCGACAGGCACTGGTGGCAGCGATACACATCGTCGTTGGCCAGGCCGAAGCGCTCGCTGCCGAAGACAAAGGCGATGTTCGGCGGCCCCGCCCGCGGCAACTGCACGAGCGCGGCGAAGTGCTCGCGCGGTGCAGCGGTCGGCGGGCCGAAGTCGCGCGGCGTCATCGCGGTGGCGCACACATGCGTGATGCCGGCCAGCGCGTCGGCCAGCGACGGGACCACGCGTGCAGCGGCCAGCACATCGGTGGCGCCGCTGGCCATCGCCAGCGCCTCGTCATGGCCCAGCACATCGTCGTAGCGCGGCGACACCAAGACCAGATCGGCAAAACCCATGACCTTGATCGCGCGCGCGGCTGCGCCGACGTTGCCGGCATGGCTGGTATTGACGAGGACGAAGCGGGTGAGTGGCGGCATGGCCGGTAAAATGGAGTGCTCCTGAACGCGGCCCGGCGTCAGGCGCGATGTCGATTGTCACCGCTCGCTCTTTCTTCCTGCCGCTCGATCCCCCACCACGTCCACCAGGTCGCCCCATGTCGCAAGCGCTTCACCCGATGCTCAACATCGCCGTCAAGGCGGCCCGTGCAGCCGGAGCCATCATCAACCGTGCGGCGCTGGATGTGGATCGCCTGCAGGTGACGAGCAAGGGTGTCAACGACTTCGTCACCGAGGTCGACCAGGCGGCCGAGCGGGCCATCATCGAGGTCCTGCTCACCGCCTACCCCGGCCACGCCATCCTGGCCGAAGAATCGGGCCGTCAGCATGGCGCCAAGCACAGCGAATACCTGTGGATCATCGATCCGCTCGACGGCACCACCAATTTCATTCACGGCCTGCCGGTGTACGCGGTGTCCATCGCCCTGGCATTTCGCGGCAAGGTCGAACAGGCGGTGGTCTACGACCCGTCGCGCAATGACCTGTTCTTCGCCAGCAAAGGTCGCGGCGCGTTTGTCAACGACCGCCGACTGCGGGTCTCCAAGCGCATCCGGCTGGCCGACGCACTGATCGGCACCGGCTTCCCGTTCCGCAAGGGCGACAACCTGAAGCGCTACCTGACGATGATGGAGGAGGTCATGAGCAAGTGCGCCGGCCTGCGCCGGCCGGGTGCCGCGGCGCTGGACCTTTGTTATGTCGCCGCCGGCTGGTACGACGGTTTCTTCGAGACCGGGTTGAGCCCCTGGGACGTCGCCGCGGGCTCGCTGATGATCACCGAGGCCGGAGGCTTGATCGGCAATTTCACCGGCGAGTCCGACTACCTGTACCAGCGCGAGGTGGTCGCCGGTTGCCCGAAAATCTATGGCCAATTGGTGCAGATACTGGCGCCCTACACTCGGATCATCAAGGGCGGCGGTGAAGGCAACGACGCGCGTGCCGTGACGCCCGAAGTCGCGCTTGCGGCAGCCCTCGTCGACAGCGACGCCACGCCGGCGCCGGCCAAGCGGGCGTCGGTGCGCATCAAGAAGTCCGCCGCCTCCGACTGATCGCGCGGGCGACTCGCAGGTGGACTTCGCAGCCCACACCCCGGTCATGGCGCAATATTTGCGCCTGAAGGCCGAACACCCGGACCGCCTGGTGTTCTTTCGCATGGGGGATTTCTACGAAGTCTTTTACGACGATGCGAAAAAGGCCAACCGCCTGCTCGACATCACCTTGACCTCGCGCGGCACTTCGGCGGGCGAGCCGGTGGTAATGGCCGGCGTGCCGGTGCACGCGCTCGAGAGCTATCTGGCCAAACTGGTCAAGATGGGCGAGGCCGTGGCCATCGCCGAACAGGTCGGCGATGTCGCCACCGCCAAAGGCCCGGTCGAACGCCGGGTCGTGCGGGTCGTGACCCCGGGCACGATCACCGACAACGAACTGCTGGCCGAGCGTCAGGATGCCCTGCTGCTGTCGATCAGCGGCGACCGAGACGGTTTCGGCCTGGCCTGGCTGGGTCTGAGCAGCGGCAAACTGGGCCTGACCGAGTGCAACGAACGCGAGCTGCCGGGTTGGCTGGCGCGGCTCGATGCGGCCGAGTTGCTGTGTGCCGACCGCGACGCCTTGCCTGTGGCGGTGGCGGGCGCAGGCATGGTGATCACTCAGCGGCCCGCCTGGCAATTCGACGCCGCACTCGGATTGCGCAAGCTGTGCGAGCAACTGCAGGTCGCCAGCTTGGCGGGCTTCAATGCCCAGGACCTGAGGCGGGCCCATGCCGCTGCCGCTGCGCTGCTGGCCTTTGCCGAACACACCCAGAGCCAGGCGCTGGGCCATGTGCGTACGCTCAGCGTCGAACGCGCCGGCGACCTGCTCGAGCTGCCGCCCACCACGCACCGCAACCTCGAGCTGACCCAGACCCTGCGCGGCGACACTCAACCGACCCTGCTGTCCTTGCTCGACACCTGCCGCACCGGCATGGGCAGCCGTGCACTGCGCCACTGGTTGACGAACCCGCAGCGCACGCGCGCTCAGGCCGGCGCGAGACATGAGGCGATCGCGCAGCTGATCGCCCAGGGCTTTGCGAGCCTGCGCGACGCCTTGCGCCGAGTCAGCGACGTGGAGCGCATCGTCGGGCGCATCGCATTGCGCCAAGTGCGGCCCCGCGAGCTGGCGGGGTTGCGCCATTCGCTGCAGACCTTGCCGATCCTGAGGTCGGCGACACCCGAGGGCTCAACCCTGCTGACCGAGCTGCATGCCGAGCTGCAACCCGACCCGGCCATTGCCGCCCTGCTCACCTCGGCGATTGCCGAGGATCCGGCCGCCCTGCTGCGTGACGGCGGTGTCATCGCTCGCGGTCACGACGCCGAGCTGGACGAACTGCTGTCGATCACGCAGCACTGCGACGCCTTCCTGCTCGACCTCGAAGCTCGCGAGCGCGCACGCACCGCCATCCCGAACCTGCGCGTGCAATTCAACAAGGTGCACGGCTTTTACATCGAAGTCACGGCCTCGCATGTCGACAAGGTGCCCGCCGACTACCAGCGCCGACAGACGCTGAAGAATGCCGAGCGCTACATCACGCCCGAGCTGAAGGCGTTCGAGGACAAGGCCCTGGCCGCCGGCGAGCGCGCGCTGGCACGCGAGAAGTGGCTCTACGAGCAACTGTTGTCCAGCTTGCAGCCGCACCTGGCCACATTGGCCGCGCTGGCCCGCGCCTTGGCCACGCTGGACGCGCTGGCCGCACTGGCCGAGCGCGCGACGACACTGGGCTGGACCCGGCCGCAGTTCGTCGTGCATCCCGCGATCGAGATCCAGGCCGGCCGCCACCCCGTGGTCCAGGCACGCCTGTCGGAAACGGGTGGCGGCGAATTCATCGCCAACGACTGTCGACTCGACGCCAAGACGCGGCTGCTGGTCATCACCGGGCCGAACATGGGCGGCAAGAGCACCTACATGCGTCAGGTCGCACTGATCGTGCTGCTGGCCGCGATGGGCTCCTACGTGCCTGCAGCGGCCTGCCGTTTAGGCCCGATCGACGCCATCCACACGCGCATCGGTGCGGCCGACGATCTGGCCAATGCGCAGTCGACTTTCATGGTCGAAATGACCGAGGCGGCCGCGATCCTGCATGGCGCCACCGAAAACTCCCTCGTGCTGATGGACGAAATCGGCCGCGGCACCTCGACCTTCGACGGCCTGGCGCTGGCCGGCGCCGTGGCCAGCCACCTGCACGACAGGAACCGCTCGTTCACGCTGTTCGCCACCCACTACTTCGAGTTGACGAGCTTTGCGCACAAGCATGCCGGCGCGGCCAACATGCATGTCTCGGCGATCGAGAGCGGTGGCCACGACATCGTCTTCCTGCACGAGATGCAACCCGGCCCCGCCAGCCGCAGCTACGGCGTGCAGGTCGCGCGCCTGGCGGGCATGCCGGCGGCCGTGCTGCGCCAGGCGCGCGGCGCACTCGAAGCGCTGGAGGCCAACCAGCGCGCGACCGATCTGCAGGTCGACCTCTTCGCCGCGCCAGCGGCAATACCGACTCCGACACCCTCGGCCGTCGATGACGCCCTGGCCGACCTCGACCCCGACAAGCTCGCGCCGCGAGACGCACTCGCCGCGCTGTATCGCCTCAAGCAACTCAGCAACAAGACGCCATCATGACCTATTGCGTAGCGATCCGCCTCGACGCCGGCCTGGTCTTCCTGTCCGACTCGCGCACCAACGCGGGCCTCGACCATATCGCCAGCTTTCGCAAGATGATGATCTACGAAAAGCCCGGCGACCGCTTCATGGTCTTGCTGTCGGGCGGCAATCTCAGCGTCTCGCAGTCGGTGCGCGAGATTCTGCAGGTCGAGAAGATCGATGGCGCGCCGGGCCGCGAGCCGATGACGATCTGGAACTGCACCAGCCTGTTCGACGCCGCCCGCATCCTGGGCAGCGCCGTGCGCCGTGTCTATGCCCAGGACGGCGCCTCGCTCAAGCAGGCCGGCATCGACTTCAATGCCAGCTTCATCTTGGGTGGTCAGATCGGCGCCGAGGCCATGCGCCTGTTCCTGGTCTATTCGCCGGGCAACTTCATCGAAGCCACGCGCGAAACGCCCTACTTCCAGATCGGCGAGAGCAAGTACGGCAAGCCGATCCTGGACCGCGTGATCACGCCGGCCACGCCGCTGGACGAAGCGGCCAAATGCGCACTGGTGTCGATGGACTCGACCCTGAAGTCCAACCTCTCGGTCGGCCTGCCGCTGGACCTGCTGGTCTACCGTGCGAACGACTTGCAGAGCGACGACTTCGTCTGCATCGACGAGCACAACCCGTACTTCCAGATGATTCGCAATACCTGGGGGCAACGTCTGCGCGAGGTCTTCGAGGGCATCGACGACCCGCGCTGGGATGGCGGCAACAGCGCGCACCCGCTGCGCGCACCCTCCGGACGCTTTCCACCGATGAAAAAGATCACCACGCCCGACGAAAAGATCGTCTGAACCCGCCCCACCAGCGCCAATGGCCGGTGCGCCCGGCGGCAATGGACCTTGTGCGGCGGCGTCGGCATCGCGATGATGGCCCGCGATGACCCTCGACGAGCGCGTGACCGCCCCGACCCTCGCGGATGACGCCTTGCCGCGCGTCGGCGAGGCGACGCCCGCCCGCAGCGCAGCGCCCGCCAGCCTGGTGCTGTTCGTCGGCACGGCGCCGGCCAGCCCGTTGTGCGACCTGTTGGCACACGACGGCATGCGCTGCCTGTGGCTGGCCGGCCCGGCGCAGGCGCTGCGCGCCGCTGCGCTGGCCCGCTTCGACGCCGTGGTGATCGACGCGGCGCAATTGGGCAGCCATGCCGCGGGCTGGATTGCCGATCTGCAGGCGCAGCTGCGCTGCCCGCTGATCGTCGTGGCCGATCACGCCGACGAGGTCGACGAGATCGTGGCCCTCGAACTCGGCGCCGATGCCTACCTGGCCCGCCCGCTGGCCGCGCGCCGGCTGCGCGCCCATCTGGCCGCATTGATGCGCCAACGCCAGCCGCCGAGTGCCGGCGATGAAGGCCTGCGCAGGCCCAGCCCTGCGGCCGGGGCTGCCGGCTGGCGGCTCGACCGGGTGGCCAATCAACTATTGGTCGACGGGCGCGGCGTCGCGCTGACCGAGGTTCAGGGCGCCCTGCTGCAATGCCTGATCGAGGCGCAGGGGCGCATCGTGCCCCGTGCGCGCCTGGCCACGGCGCTTCGGCATGGCCACGGCCTGAGCGCACGCAGCGTCGATGTGTACATCCACCGTCTGCGTTCTCGCCTTCGCGAAGCCGCACTGGAGCACCGGGTGGTGATTGCGGCCGTGCGCGGACGCGGTTATTCACTCGGGCCGGCGGACAATGCGGTTCCGTGACGCCGCCGACACGACCGCCCATCGTCTTCTCGCATGCCAACGGCTTCCCGGCCGGTACCTACCGCCTGCTGTTCGAGGCTTGGCGCCGTGCCGGACATGCCGTGCGGGCGATCGAGCGCTTCGGCCAGGATCCGGCATACCCGGTGACCAGCAATTGGCCGCAGCTGCGCAATCAGCTCATCGCCTTCATCGAAGACGAAGCCGCTGCACCGACTCGCCCGGTGCTCCTGGTGGGGCATTCCCTGGGCGGCATCGTCAGCGTCCTGGCCGCGTCCAAACGGCCCGATCTGGTGTGCGGCGTGTTGTTGCTCGACTCGCCGCTGGTCATCGGTTGGCGCGCTCACGCCCTGCATATGGCCAAGACGACAGGCCTGGTCCAACGCATCACACCCGTGCGCGTGGCCAAGGCACGACGCCATAGTTGGCCTTCGCGCTCGGCCGTGCTCGAGCATTTTCGAGCCAAACGCGCCTTTGCGCGCTGGGACCCGCGTGTGCTGGCCGACTATGTCGCCAGCGGCTTCGTGCGCCGTGAAGGCCAGACCGTGCTGGCCATCGAGCGCGAACTCGAGGCGCGCATCTACGCCACCTTGCCGCACCACATCGGCCCGCTGCTGCGTCGCCATCCATTACGCTGCCCCCTGGCATTCATAGGCGGCGCGCAGTCGCGGGAAGCGCGCCAGGCCGGATTGGCCGCCACGCGGCGCCTGGCAGGCAGGCACTTCGTATGGACCGAAGGCACGCACCTGTTTCCGATGGAACGGCCCGACGATACTGCCGCATTGGTGCTGGACTTGCTCGCACGCATGGGTACCGGGGCCTGAGCCGCCCAGCGGCAATGGCCGATCTTCGCGGCCGCAATGGACCTTGTGCGCGGCACGGATGGCGGCTACACCGGCAACGTGAACCCGCTCACCCCCGACAAGCTGACAGGCGACACGGCCCTCGAGCCGGCACTCAGTGGCGATGCGGGCGCCATCGACCCGGACGCGCGCTGCATCCAGGTCGTGGCGGACGACGAGGACGCGGCGGCGTGCTGGTGCGAGTCGCTGCGAGCCGAAGGCCTGGTCAGGTTCAGCGGCGCAGCGGACGACGGCCAGCGCCTGGCCGTCGTCATGCACATCACGCGCCGCCTGCCCGACCGATTGGGCCTGCTACGCCAACTGCGCGCACGCGATGGCGCCCTGCCACTGATCGTGGTCTGCCAGCAACTGCGCGACCTCGACCATGTGCTGGCCCTCGAGATGGGCGCCGACGACGTGATCGACGCCAGTGCCAGTGCGGCGGTCGTGGCGGCGCGCCTGCGCGCCTCGGCACGCCGCCAGCGCACGGCCAGCGTCACCCAGACGGGACCCGAACAGCTGTTCTTCGGCGCGCTCGCCTTGCATTTGCGCGAACGTCGCGTGTGCGTACACGACATCCGGATCGACCTCACGGAAGGTGAATTCGAGGTGCTGTGGCTGCTTGCCTCGCAGGCCGGCCGACCGGTATCGCGCGACGAGTTGCTGCGCCGCCTGCGCGGCCTGCCGTATCAGCGTATCGATCGCTCGATCGACTGCCGGATCTACCGCATTCGCGCCAAGCTCGGCGATGCCGACGGCCCGACGCAGCGCATCCGCACGGTACGCAACTGCGGCTACCTGTTCTCGCCAGCGGCTTGGTAGGTCGGCGCGTACGTCGTGCGGCGCAGCAGCTGTCCGAGTTGCACCAGCGCGCGGTCGATCACGGCGCCATCGAAGGCGCCATAGCCGATCACCAGTCCGTTGCCGTGGCGCGGATCGATGCACGACGAGGACAGGGCAATGGCGACCACACCGGCGCCTCGCAATTGGCGCACCACTTCATGGTCCGGCACATCGGCGGGCAGGTGGATGCAGCCGTGGGTGCCGGCCTCCAGCGGCCCCAGCCGGGCCCAAGGCGGAAGATGCTTGGCGGCGCTCTCGCGCAACACATCGCGCCGCTCGCGCACCACCTGGCGCAGTTTTCGCAAGTGCGTGTTGAGGTGGCCATCATCGATGAACCAGGCCAGCGCCAACTGCAGTGCGGTATTGGTGTGGTCCCCGAGCAGGCCGCGCATGGCCACGAACACGTCGACCAAGCGCTCCGACACCACCAGATAGGCCACCCGCAGTGCGGGGTACATGATGCCTTCGAGCGTACCCATCATCAGCACGCGGTCGGAGACGTCCATGCTCTGCAGGGTCGCTCCCGGGCGGGTACCGAGCACGATCTCGTCGTTGAAATTGCCTTCGATGATCCAGGCCCCGCTCTGCTCGGCCCATTGCATCAGTTCGGCCAGGCGCTGCGTGCTGGTACGCACTCCTAATGGATACTGCGTTTGCGGATGGAAATACACCGCGGCCGCGTCGGGCGCCAGGGCCCTGCCCGCCGCAACGTCCAGGCCCTCGGCGTCGAGGGCAACACCGACCACCTGGGCATGCAGCATCTGGAACAGATTGACCATGCTGGTGTGGCCGGGGTCCTCCAGCCAAACCTTGTCGCCCGGCTCGAGCAACACGCGTGCGATCAGCTCGATGCCCTGCATGGGGCTGTTGATCACCAGCACCTGCTGCGGGCTGACCCGCATGCCCCGTGTCAGCGACAGATGCCGTGCGATGGCTTCGCGCAGCCGCGGCAACCCCGCCGCCGGGCCATAACTCAGGTGGTCGCGGAACGACTCACCATGCGCGCGGGCGATCAGGCGACGCCAGATCTCGAGCGGAAACTGGGCGGTCATTCGGAGCGCGCGGAAACAATGGGCGTTCAGCCAGCAATACATGGGGCAATTCGGTTTGCTTGGGCTTGCCCAGGTAGACCGAAAAACGTTCACGCACCTGCTGGGCCGAGCGGCTGAGCGGCCGCGTCACGGCAACGCATTGCGCCGCAGCCAGCGTCGCAGCCCCGTCGGCGACAAAGCTGCCGTCGCCCACGCGTCGCTCGACCAGGCCTTCCTGCTGCAACTGGGCAAACGCCTCGTCGACGGCACCACGGGCATAGCCCCACTCGGCGGCCAGTTGCCGCGCGGAGGGCAGCCGGGTTCCGGGCCGCAAGCTGCCGTCGCGGATGGCATCGACCAGTGCGCGATAGACGCGCACCCGGCGCGCGATGCCTGGCCCCTGCGACGCATCGGGCGCTGCCATCACCACCCCTGAGGCTTGCTTGACCAAGCGTGTCTCCGGCTCTTCGCCTCAGTCTATGCCGCAACGGCAAACGGCGCACGCCCGCGCCTGCGCGGCTGCGACGAAGCGCGGATTACGAGGTGTCAAGCGCGGCTCGACCCAGGGCGCTTTCCCCCGCGCGCCCTGCGGGCTAAGGCCGGCGCACATAGCGGCCATCAAAGGCCGTGCTCCAGTGGGTGCCGTCGTCGTCGGAGGTTTGCCACCACTGGCGCACCGCACCGTCGGGCAATGGCGTCCAGGTAATGCGTTGAAGCTGAGTGGCACCCGGCGTGCGTCGACGGCGCCTGGGTGCCGACCAAGACCATGCTGGCGCCGACCCGCGTCCCGGCCAGGCGCAGTGTGCCGCCTTGGTTGTCGACCCAATGCTGATGCCACTGCCCGCTGGCCGGATCCCAGTGGTTGAGGCTGGTGCCCGTAAATCCACCATTGCCGCGCCAGTGCTCCAACAGGGCGCAGCCGCCTTCGATGACCTCGATCTCGTTGTCACCCGCCAGCTTGCCGTCGGGCGTGAATACGCTCCAGCGGCCGACCCAGAAGTCGAATTGCCGGTGTCCGGCGGATTGGCAGGCCATAGGCGTCGAAGGCGTCGCGGTCAGGGGGCTGGTGGCCGCTGCGGCCAAAGTCGCCGCCACCAGGGCGGCGCGACAAGCGGTTCGTTGCGTCATGGGCGGTCAGCGAAGTCCAAAGGCACGCAGGCTAGCCCCAACGCACCCGCGACAGCGTGCGGAAATTGCGCTTTGGCGCCTGGTTCAGGCCAACGACGAGAAGCGGGTCAGCGCACGCGCCAGCGCGAAGCGGCTGCCAAAGCCGCATTGCTGCGCGACCGTTTCACGGTCGGCATCGCCGCGCGCCAGCAGGCGCCGCGCCACTGCGGCGCGCTTGCGCAGCAGGTAGGCATAGGGGCTGAGGCCATGCAGGGCTCGAAAGTGGCGCACGAAGTGGTAGCGCGACAGGCAGGCCACCTGCGCCATGTCGGCCAGCGTGATCGGCGCGGCATGGTAACTATCGATGAAGTCGGCGGCCCGACGCAGCCGGCGCTCGAGCTCGGCGCGGCCGCTGCGTCGCACCGACACCGCCGCGCTGCGCTCCTGGCCGGCGAGCAGCGGCGCCAGCAGCAACAGCAGCTGCTGTTCGAGCCAGTCTTCATTGCGCTCGCCAGCCAGTACCGCGTCACGCAGCGCTCGCAGTCGGCGTGACGCTTCGACGCCGTGTGGCCGCAAGTGTTCGGCAAAACGCACGTCTCTCACGCCGGTGTCCGGGGCCTCAAGCACGCGCTCCAGTGGCTGTGCCAGCGCCGCGGCCACTTCGCACTGCAGCCCGGGACGAAAGAAAACCGCGAACGACGCGACGGGGCGCGACGACTTGATGCAACTGCCGTAGGCCCGGCCTTCGTTCAACACCAACCAATGGTCGTCGTCGACGGCCACCTCACGCTCGCGCAGGAAATAGCGTTCGGGTCCCCCCCAGGCTGCCTTGATCGACAGGCTTTGTGCGTGCGTGTCGTAGACCGCGTCGTGGCTGCGGCCGCAAACGATCGCGTTCTCGCGCCCCCAGCGCGCGTAGAACATGCGCCGGAATGCCGCGTTGGCCGCTGTCAGCGGCCGCGGCGGCAGGTCGGGCATCGTAGTCAGAATCATGGCGGCGCCGGCTCATTTTGCGCCGCTCGGCGCCGCCCTCGCGAATCTCAGAAGAATTTGTAGGTCAGCCCCGCGTAGTAGTAGCGCCCGCGTGGGTCGGCATAGGACGGGTCGTAGCCGCCCTGGAAGCTGGTCTGGCCCCCGGCGTTGGAGTACGGTGGGTCTTTGTCGAACAGATTGCGGATGCCTGCGTGCAACTCGAGATTCTTGACGCCGGTATAGCGGGCCTGAATATCGTAAAGCTCGTAGGCCCCGGCGCGACGCAGCGGCGTGCCGCCCGTGGGCGGCAGGTCGTTGTAGCTCTTCTGCCAGTTTTGGCCGAGTGTGAAGCCCCAGGGCCCCTGGCTCCAGTCGATCGACGCATAGTGCTTCCAGCGCGGGATGATGCCGCCGGTGGCGGTGTTGGTGGTGTCCAGGCCGCCGGTGAAGGTGCCATCGAGATTTTCCACGTCGTACTTGGAGAAGTAGGTGCCGACCAATGAGGTCGTGAGCTTGCCACCGGCCACGGGCAGCTGGTACTTGAAGTCGACGTCGATGCCCGCGACCTTGACCTGGCCCAGGTTCAGGTTCGTCTGCTGAATCGACGTGATCGGGCCGGGCAAGGTGGGAAAGTTCGGGTCGACCGCGCCACGCGTGACGAGGTAGCCGTAGCGCGTGAGGTCACCCAGGATCACGGCAGGCGTGATGCCGTTGTTGATGGTGTCCTCCAGGTCGATGCGAAAGGCATCCAGTGCCAGCGTCAGTTGCGGCAGCGGCGACAGCACGATGCCCAATGTCTTGTTCTTCGACTTTTCCGGCGTCAACGCCGGATTGCCACCCGCGATGATGTTGAACTGCGTCGAGCAATCGGTGCGCCCGGCCGTGGTCGGGCAGCGCAGCGGATCCGACAAGCCCGGTACGGTCACCCCGGTGGTCTGCGGCAGGTACAGGTCCTGCAAGCTGGGGGCGCGAAAGCCCTTGCCGATCGCGGCCCGCACCAACAATTGAGGCACCGGTTGCCAGCGCACGCTGGCTTTGGGCGTGGTCGAGTTGCCCACCCCCTCGTAGCGGTCGAAGCGCAGCGCCGCGTTCACTTCCAGCCCTTTCATCAGCGGCAGGTTCAACTCGCCGAACAGGGCGTCGACGCGGCGACTTCTGTCGGTGGTCAGGAAGTTGCCGCCGTAACCCGAGATATCGCCCGTCTGTATCGTCGGGTCGGGATCGAACAGGTAGTCTTCGCGCCGCACCTCGCCACCCAATGCAAGGCCGACCGCGCCGGCGCCGAGGTTCATCAGATCGCGCGAGCCCTTGATGGCGACGCTGGTCAGCGTCGACGTGATGTTGAACGCGTCGCCGACGAAATTGGTGGCGCGCAACTCTGCGACCACGTCGGCGGTATTGGGCCCGAAGAAGTTGACACGGCCGCTGTTCAGGATCGGCAGGATCAGCGAGTTGGCAGGGAAACCGTCGTTGACCTGTTCACGCACCTTGCTTTGGCTGCGCAACAGGGCCGTCTCCCAGTCCCACCCCGCCGCCAGGCCGCGCAGGCCCAGCACCAGGCGCGGCGCAGAGGAGTAATCGGTGATGTCACGGTTGCCGGTTTCGACGGAGCGGTAGTAGATCGTCAAGGGCGGCAGCGGATCACCTGGCGCGAGCAGCGATTGCACGTACGCCGTCGGGTAGTAGGGGGTTCCCGGCCGCAGCAGGATGGTCGAAGTCCCGGCCGGCAGCCCGGTGGGCGTCCCTGCGAGCGCGCCGTACTCCGCCGGGTACAGCCCGTTGTAGGGCGCCTGGTTGAAAAGCGGGTTGTTCGACGGCAATGCGAAGGCGTAGGAAAACGGAACCGGCTGAATCACCACACGCTGCTTGCTTTGTGTGAACGACCCCTCGAGGAAGGCTTCCAGGCTGTCGGACAGCGCCCAGCGCCCGGCGGCCATGACACTGGTGCGTTCGGTGCCAGGCAGCAGCGTCACCAAGGGTGAAGGATCGAAGACGCAGTACCCGGTGCCGTTGATGAATGGCGTGTTGATCGCATAAGGCCCGGGGCAGGTCGGTGACGAAGGGTTGCCGAAGGCGGGCCCGACAAAGTCGACCGGGTCGAAGTTGGCGGGAAATGTATGGAACGAGGTCGGGTCGTTGTTGAATTCTTCGTTGAAGCCGACGCTGGCGAACTTGCGGTCGCGGCCGAACAGCGCACCGTCCTTCTGGAACGAGGCCGAAAGCATGAGGTTGTAGCGGTCGCGCGCCAGGTCGCCGATGCCCGCGGTGATCGACGCGCGCCGGCTGCTTGCCCCGCCGGCCTGCGTATTACCGGCATCCAGCGAGAGTTCACCGCCGTTGAAATCGCGCCGCAGGATGAAATTGACGACGCCGGCGATCGCATCGGAGCCGTAGATCGCCGAGGCACCGTCCTTGAGGATCTCGACACGGTCGATGGCCGACACGGGAATGCTGTTCACATCGACCGACACCGAGTCACCGGTGAATCCGATGCCGTAGGGGGCGATGCGCCGACCGTTGAGCAGGACCAGGGTGCGGATCGAGGTCAACCCACGCAACGAGATCGACGAGATGCTGCCCGTCGTGGCGCCCGAACTCGAGTTGCTCATCAGCGCACCCGAGCTGGCCGCCGCGCTGATGGTCTGCATCAGCTGTTCGACGTTGGTGGCACCCGATTTCTGGATGTCCTGACGCGTGAGCACCTGCACCGGCAGCGCCGTCTCGGCATCGATGCGCTTGATCGAAGAACCGGTGATCTCGATGCGTTGACTGCCATCCTGCGCCCAGGCCGTGGGCGCGGCGAGCAAAGCAGCAACGAGCGCCTGGGCGGCGACGGCGGTTGGGCGCAAGGGTGTCATGCGGTTTCTCCGGTTGTTTTGGCATGGTCAGGCGCCGAGCTGCGGACGCCTCGTGCCAATCTAGGCAGCCCGACAGGCGACGGGCGAAGCAGTGTGTGTGGCTGCGGTGAATGACTGCGACAAGCCACTCAAACGCGATCGCCGCCTCACCGAAAGTCGCAGTTGCGACATGATCGACGGCGTGCGATCTTCGGCCCGGCCCCCGGATTACCCGCGCCTGTGGCGTTCACGACACGTCGCCGGCCGACAGGGGTGTGGCCAGGGGGCCCAAGACCCCCTCGATATAATCGCGCTTTACCAGCTCGGCATTCGTGAGGGGTGCAACAGCACCGAGGCGGGTGCCGCATGACATGACCAAGTTTGTCTTTGTCACCGGCGGTGTGGTGTCGTCCCTGGGCAAGGGCATCGCGTCGGCGTCACTGGCAGCGATCCTCGAATCGCGCGGCCTCAAGGTCACCCTGATCAAGCTCGACCCGTACCTGAACGTCGACCCGGGCACGATGAGCCCGTTCCAGCACGGTGAGGTGTTCGTCACCGACGACGGCGCCGAAACCGACCTCGACCTCGGCCACTACGAGCGCTTCATCACCACCAGGATGAAGAAGTCGAACAACTTCACCACCGGCCAGATCTACAAATCGGTGCTGGAGAAGGAACGCCGCGGCGACTACCTGGGCAAGACGGTGCAGGTGATCCCGCATGTCACCAACGAAATCCAGGAATTCGTGCGCCGCGGCGCCGAGGCCAGCAAGGTCGACGTGGCGATCGTCGAGATCGGCGGCACGGTGGGCGACATCGAGTCGCTGCCCTTCCTCGAAGCCGTGCGCCAGATGAGCCTGAAGATGGGCCCCGCCAACACCGCCTTCGTCCACCTGACCTACGTACCCTGGATCGCCGCCGCCGGTGAGCTGAAGACCAAGCCGACCCAGCACACGGTGCAAAAGCTGCGCGAGATCGGCATCCAGCCCGACGTGCTGCTGTGCCGCGCCGACCGCGCGATTCCCGACGACGAGCGCGAGAAGATCTCGCTCTTCACCAACGTGCTGCCGCACGGCGTGATCTCGATGTGGGACGTCGACACCATCTACAAGGTGCCGCGCATGCTGCACGAGCAAGGCCTGGACGAGCTGATCTGCATGAAGCTGCAGCTGCTGACCAAGCCCGCCGACCTGCAAGCGCTGGGACCGCCTGGTGCACGAGATCGAGCACCCGCAGCACGAAGTCACGATCGCCATGTGCGGCAAGTACACCGACCTGTCGGACTCGTACAAGTCGCTCAACGAGGCGCTGCGCCACGCCGGCATCCACAACCACGCGCGGGTCAAGATCGAGTACGTCGACTCGGAAACGCTCGACGACGACAGAGCGTCGCCCAGCTGGCCCACTTCGACGCGATGCTGGTGCCGGGCGGCTTCGGCAAGCGCGGCGTCGAAGGCAAGATCCTGGCCGCGCAATATGCCCGCGAGCACAGGGTGCCGTACCTCGGCATCTGCCTGGGCATGCAGGTGGCGACCATCGAAGTCGCGCGCCACCTGGCCGGCCTGGCCGGCGCCAATTCGCACCGAGTTCGACCCCGCCACGCCGCACCCGGTGATCGCGCTGATCGACGAGTGGCAAGACCGCGACGGCACGATCCAGAAGCGCGATGCGAACTCCGACCTGGGCGGCACGATGCGCCTGGGCGCGCAAAGCTCCGACGTGAAACCCGGCACGCTGGCGCACCAGATCTACGGCAACGTGGTCACCGAGCGGCACCGCCACCGCTACGAGGCCAACCAGCATTACCTCGAGCGCCTGCACCAGGCCGGGCTGGTGATCTCGCGCCATCACGCAGCGCGAGAAGCTGACCGAGATCGTCGAGCTGCCGACGCGAGATGCACCCCTGGTTCGTCGGCGTGCAGTTCCACCCCGAGTTCAAGAGCACGCCGTGGGATGGGCACCCGCTGTTCATCCATTACGTCAAGGCCGCGCTCGATCATCAAGCCGCGCGCAGCGGCACGGTGGAGAAGGTGGCGGCATGAAGCTGTGCGGCTTCGATGTCGGTCTCGACCAGCCGTTCTTCCTGATCGCCGGCCCCTGCGTGGTCGAGTCCGAACAGTTGCAGATGGACGTGGCCGGGCACGCTGAAGGAAATCACCGCCGCGCTCGGCATCCCGTTCATCTTCAAGTCCAGCTACGACAAGGCCAACCGCTCCTCGGGCACCACCTTTCGCGGCCCGGGCATGGAGCACGGGCCTCGAGATCCTGGCCAAGGTCAAGCGCGAGCTGAAGCGTGCCGGTGCTGACCGACGTGCACAGCGAGGCCGAGATCGCCGCCGTGGCGGCCGTCGTCGACGTGCTGCAGACGCCCGGCCTTCCTGTGCCGCCAGACCGACTTCATCCGCGCCGTGGCGCAGAGCGGCAAGCCGGTGAACATCAAGAAGGGCCAGTTCCTCGCGCCGCACGACATGAAGAACGTGATCGACAAGGCGCGCGCCGCGGCGCGCGAAAAGGGCCTGCCGGAAGACAACTTCCTGGCCTGCGAGCGCGGCGCCAGCTTCGGCTACAACAACCTGGTCTCCGACATGCGCTCGCTGGCCATCATGCGCGAGACCGGCGCGCCGGTCGTGTTCGACGCCACCCACTCGGTGCAGTTGCCCGGCGGCCAGGGCACGAGCTCGCGGCGGCCAGCGCGAGTTCGTGCCGGTGCTGGCGCGCGCGGCGGTCGCGGTCGGCGTGGCCGGCGTGTTCATGGAAACCCACCCCGACCCGGCGAATGCCATGAGCGACGGCCCGAATGCGGTGCCGCTGAAGCACATGAAGGCGCTGCTCGAACAGCTGCTCGCGCTCGACCGCGTGATCAAGAAGCACGCCGCTGCTCGAGAACGATTTCCAGCCATGAGTACCGCCGACATCATTGCCGAGCGCCTACATGATCGTCGAGTGCACAGTCACCGACCCCGAGCAGTACGAGGAGTACATGGAGCTCTCGACGCAGCGATGCAGGCGTTCGGCGCCGAAGTGCTGCGTGCGCGGCGGCAGGCCGTCGAGGTGCTCGAAGGCGACTGGCAGCCGCAGCGCGTGGTGGTGCTGCAAGTTCCCGGAGCGTCGCGACAGGCGCAAGGCCTTCTACGACTCCGCAGACGTACGCGCCATGCGCGCGCGGCTGCGCGCAAGGTGCCGGCCGTGATTCGACATGGTGCTGGTCGAAGGCGTCGTAGCTCGCACGTCGTGCCAGCATCTCAACCACGAAACGAACGAAAGAGTCCATGAGTGCCATCGTTGACATCGTCGGCCGCGAAATCCTCGACAGCCGCGGCAACCCCACCGTCGAATGCGACGTGCTGCTCGAATCGCGGCACGATGGGCCGCGCCGCCGTGCCGTCGGGCGCGTCCACCGGCTCGCGCGAAGCGATCGAGCTGCGCGACGGCGACAAGGCGCGCTACCGCGGCAAGGGCGTGCTGCAAGCGCCGTCGAGCACATCAACACCGAGATCAGCGAGGCGGTGCTCGGCCTCGATGCCAGCGAGCAGGCCTTCCTCGACAGCACGCTGATCGACCTCGACGGCACCGAGAACAAGAGCCGCCTGGGCGCCAACGCCACGCTGGCCGTCAGCATGGCGGTGGCGCGCGCCGCGGCCGAAGAATCGGGCCTGCCGCTGTACCGCTACTTCGGCGGCTCGGGCGGCATGCAGATGCCGGTGCCGATGATGAACGTCATCAACGGCGGCGCGCACGCCAACAACAACCTCGACCTGCAGGAGCTGATGATCATCCCGGTCGGCGCGCCGAGCTTTCGCGAAGCGGTGCGCTACGGCGCCGAGGTGTTCCACGCGCTGAAGAAGATCATCCACGACAAGGGCATGAGCACCGCGGTCGGCGACGAAGGCGGCTTCGCGCCCAACGTCGCCAGCCACGAGGCGGCGATCCAGATGATCCTCGAAGCCATCGACAAGGCCGGCTACGCGGCCGGGCGCGCAGATCGCCATCGGCCTGGACTGCGCGGCCAGCGAGTTCTACAAGGACGGCAAGTACCAGCTCGGACGGCGAAGGCCTGATCGCTGACCGCGCCGCGAGTGGACCGACATCCTGGCCGACCTGGTGCGACAAGTACCCGATCATCAGCATCGAAGACGGCATGGCCGAAGGCGACTGGGACGGCTGGAAGCACCTGACCGACCGCCTGGGCAAGAAGGTGCAGCTGGTCGGCGACGACCTGTTCGTCACCAACACCAAGATCCTGAAGGAAGGCATCGAGAAGGGCGTCGCCAACTCGATCCTGATCAAGATCAACCAGATCGGCACGCTGACCGAAACCTTCGCCGCCATCGAGATGGCCAAGCGCGCCGGCTACACGGCCGTCATCAGCCACCGCTCGCGGCGAAACCGAAGACTCGACCATCGCCGACATCGCGGTGGGCACCAACGCCGGCCAGATCAAGACCGGCTCGATGAGCCGCAGCGACCGCATCGCCAAGTACAACCAGTTGCTGCGCATCGAAGAAGACCTCGGCGACGTGGCCAGCTACCCCGGCCGCGAGCGCGTTCTACAACCTGCGCTGACGCACGTCGACCACGTGCGCTGGAGCACCGCCGGCCTGCTCGCGCTTGCTGGCGCTGGTGCACGCCGAGCTTGTGGTTCGGCAAGGGCGGCGTGCCGCATGCGATGGAGCCTGCGAGCGCAACTCAGCCGCGCAGCAGGCCAGCAACGACGCGGCGCGCGCGCGCAACGAGCGCCTGCACGCCGAGGTGCGCGACCTGAAGGAAGGCCTCGAGATGGTCGAGGAAAAGGCGCGCAGCGAGCTCGGCATGATCAAGCCCGACGAGATCCTGGTCCAGGTCACGCCGCGAAGCGCTGAGCGCCCGAGGCGTCTGGCCATGCTGCGACGCCGCTGCTGGCGGTCGGCCTTCTCGCCTGCTGCGGCAGCCCGGTCACCTGGCTCGAAATCGTCGCCTTCGTGCTGTCGTCGCTGATGGATGGTGGTGGTCAACATGCGCGTCAAGTCGATCGCCTGGCCGCTGGCCATCGCTGCTCGCTGCTCTACCTCGCTGCTGTTCTGGACACAGCCAGCTGTACGGCGAGGCGAGCCTGCAGATCTGCTCTTCGTCGTCGTCGCCGCCTGGGGCTGGTGGCAATGGCTGCGCGGCACGCAGGCGGACGGCGCGGCACTCGCGCGTGCGTTACCTCGGCCGCCGCGGCGCGCTGGATGCTCGCTGCCGCCACGCTGGCCGCCTGGCCCGTTGCTGGGCCTGCTGCTGCAGCGCTACACCGACACCGACGTGCCGTGCTGGGACGCCCTGCCCACCGCCGGCAGCGTCGTCGGGCAATGGCTGCTCGGCCGCAAGTACGTCGAGAACTGGCCGGTCTGGATCGCTCGTCAACGTCGTCAGCGTCGCGCTGTTCGCCTACAAGGGCCTGTGGCTGACGGTCCTGCTGTACGCCCTCTTCGTCGCGCTGGCGCTGGTGGGCTGGCGCGCCTGGGCGCGGCGCGTCGGCGCCATGACGGGCAAGGTCATCGCCATCGTCGGCGCCGAAAGCACCGGCAAGAGCACCCTGGCCTCGGCCCTGGCCGCGCGCATCGGCGATCAGACCGGCCTGCGCTGCGCCGTCGTCGGCGAGTTCCTGCGCGAGTGCTGCGACCGCGAAGGGCGCACGCCGCGCGCCGACGAACAGCGGGCCATCGCCGACGAACAGCAGCGACGCATCGACCACGCAGCCGCCCGCCACGAGCTGGTGGTCGCCGACACCGTGCCGCTGATGATCGCCGTCTACAGCCGGCTGCTGTTCGATGACCCATCACTGATACCGATGGCCATTGCGGCACAACGCGGCGTGGCCCACACGCTGCTGACCGCGCTCGACCTGCCATGGGTCGCCGACGGCCAGCAGCGCGACGGCGAGCATGTGCGCGTGCCGGTCGACGCGCCGTGCGCGCCCTGCTCGCCGCCCACGGGCTGGGCTGGTCGGTGGTCGGGGGCCAGGGTGCCGCGCGCCTCGAGCAGGCTTTCGACGCGGTCAGCCCGCTGCTGGCCATGTTGGCACCGGCGGGCGCCGGCCTGTTCACGCACCTGGCCCAGCGCGACGGCACAGCACCGGTCTGGCGCTGGGTCTGCGAAAAATGCGACGTACCCGATTGCGAACACGCGGCATTGCGCCTACTGCAAAGACCTTGACCCCGGCGGCTGGTCGCGCTGCGACGCGAACAGTTCGCCGACATCGACCGCATCGAAGCGGTATTGCAGGCCGCAGAACTCGCAACCGATCTCGACCTCGCCGCGCTCGGCAACGATACCGTCGACCTCCTCGGCACCCAGGCCACGCAGCATGCCGCGCACCCGCTCGCGCGAGCAGCGGCAGGCAAAGCGCGGACGCAAGGGCTCGAAGCGGCGCAGGTCTTCCTCCCAGAACAGGCGCCGCAGCAGCGTGTCGGCGTTCAGCGCCAACAGTTCGTCGCGGGTCAGCGTCGCGGTCAGGTGGGCGATGCGGTTGAAGGCTTCGCTCAGGCCGATCTCGTCTTCATGCCGGGCGCGCGCCAGATTGCCCTCGCCCTCGACCGGCAGACGCTGGATCAGCAGACCGGCGGCACATTCATCGTTGGCGGCCAGCAGCAGCCGCGTGTCGAGTTGCTCGGACTGCAGCATGTAGTGCTCGAGCACTTCGGCGAGCGCCTGCAGCGGCTCGCCGGCGTCGCCGCGCAGGCCGACCACGCCTTGATAGGGCTGGGCCCCGGCGCTGCGGTCCAGCGGGTCGAGCGTGATCGCGCAGCGGCCCTTGCCATGCAGGTTGAGCATGGCGGCCAGGCCGGCGTCGGGTGCCACCTCGCCGACCACCGTGGCCGTGGCCCGAAACGACAGGTCGGGCTGGACTTCGGCCACCGCCAGCTTGACCGGCCCATCGCCGAAGGCCTGCAGGTTCAAGGCTCCGTGGAACTTGATGCTGGCCTGCATCAGCAGCGCGGCCGCAGCCATTTCACCGAGCAGCGTGCGCACCGGTGTCGGGAAGGCGCTCTGTTTGGTGCGCCGCTGCAGCAATTCGCGCCAGGCCGGGCCCAGGCGCACCAGCATGCCGCGCACCGGCAGACCCTCGAAGATGAACTTGTGCAGTTCGTCGACCATCAGGCCAGCGCCGGGCCACCCTCAGCGGCCTGAGCGCCGGGGCCTGCGGGCATTACGAGCTTGGGCGTTGTCATGTCAGCCGATGCGAACGAGTCCGTCGCGGTAGCGGCGCGCGCGCGCCACGTAGCCGGCAGCGATGTCCTTCAAATCTGCGACCTGCGCGGGTGTCAGGGCGCGCTTGTATGCGGCGGGCGCGCCTACGAGCAGCGCCGCGTCGGCAAAGACCTTGTCTTCGGTCACCAGCGCGCCGGCGCCGACGATCGAGCCGCGGCCTATGGTCGCCCCGTTGAGCAGCGTGGCCTGGATGCCGATCAGCGAGCCATCGCCCACCGTACAGCCGTGCAGCATGGCCAGATGGCCGATGGTCACGTCTTCGCCCAGCGTGAGCGGCCGGCCGGGGTCGGTGTGCAGCACGGCGTTTTCCTGCACGTTGCTGCGCGCACCGATGACGATGGGCTCGTTGTCGGCACGCAGCACCGCACCGAACCAGACGCTGGCCCCCGGGCCCAGCGCGACACGGCCGATCAGGGTCGCGTTGTCGGCGACCCAGGCGCTGGGGTCGATCTGCGGGACGGCGTCGCCGAGGCGGTAGATGGGCATACAGGAGCAGATGCTGGAAACGCACCATTGTAGGAATGCAATTGCGACGTCGATGTCTGGCTCTGTAGGTTCAGCTGGCCTCTGCGTAGACCGCCCCTAGAATCGCCTTTCTGATCGACCACCAAGGAACGACCCATGCGTCTCACTACTCGCCAATTCTTGCAAACCGCCGGCCTGCTGGCCTTGCTCCGCCCGTTCGGCCCGTTCCAGTCCCGGCCGCGGCGCCCACCGCACCCGTGGTCGCCACATCGCAGCCACCGGCCCCCAAGGCGCATGACGAGGCCGAGGTGACGCAGCCCATGCCGCCGCCAACGTCACTGCCGCCGCGCCTCCAGGCCGCACCCCAACCCGACCCGTTGGCGCCGTTCAAGGCCTGGATCATCGGCGGCAACACCATCGTCAAGGGCGGCGTCGCCATCCTGTTCGTCGGCCTGGCTTTCCTGGCCAAGTTCGCCAGCGAACATGTGCAAGTGCCGGTCGAGTGGCGTCTGGCGGGCATTGCCGCGGTGGCGCTGGTGTTGCTGGTCGTCGGCTGGCACCTGCGCCTGCGCCGCGCCGGCTACGCGCAGGTGCTGCAAGGCGGCGCAGTGGCGGTGCTCTACCTCACCTTGTTCGTTGCCTTCCGCTTCTACGGCGTGCTGGCCGTCGCACCGGTGTTTGCGCTGATGGTGCTGGTGGCTGCGCTGGCCGCGGCGCTGGCGGTGCTGCAGAACGCGCCGCGCGCTGGCGGTCATCGGCGCGCTCGGAGGTTTTGCCACGCCGCTGTTGGTTTCCACCGGCAGCGGCGACCATATCGCGCTGTTCAGTTATTACCTGGTGCTCGACCTGGGCATCGCTGCCGTGGCGTGGCACCGCACCTGGCGCGCGCTCAACCTGATCGGTTTCCTCGGCACCTTCATCGTCGGCACCGCCTGGGGCGTGCTCAAGTACCGGCCGGATCAGTACGCCAGCAGCCAGGCCTTCCTGATCGCCTTCTTCCTGCTCTTCGTGGCCATCATGCTGATGCCTTCTGCGCCGGCCCGACTACGTCGGGCCTCGGCGCACCGAGCCGACGCCTGGGTCCAGGGCTGTCTGCTGTTCGGCCTGCCGACCATCACCTTCGCGCTGCAACATGGGCTGGTGCGCGACACCGAATACGGCAGCGCGATGTCGGCGCTGCTGCTGGCGGGCTTTTACGTCGCGCTCGCGACCTGGATGCGCTCGCGCCCGCGCCTGGCCCTGAGCTTCGAGGCCAGCCTGGCCATAGGCACGGTGTTTCTCACGCTGGTGATCCCGTTCGCGCTCGACGCACGCAGCACGGCCGGGGCCTGGGCCCTCGAAGGCGCGGGCCTGGTCTGGCTCGGTTTTCGGCAATCGCGCGGCCTGGCCCGGCTGTTCGGCTATGCCTTGCTGCTGCTGGCCGGTGCGGCCATGCTGTTCGCGCACGACCGACACGGCACACCGACCACGTTGTTCAATGCCTATTTCTTCAACGGCCTGATGGCGGCTGCGGCTTCGCTGGCGGCAGCATTCTTTGCCATGCGCCTGGCCAAGCCGTCCGACCCCGGCTCCGGCTCGCTGGCCAGCCACGAAGGCGCCGCCGAACCCCTGCTGATCGCCTGGGGCACGCTGTGGCTGCTCAGCGCAGCGGGGCTGCAGATCGACACCTTTGTCGCCAGCCAATTGCAGCTTGCGGCGTGGCTGGCCACGCTGAGCGGCATCACGCTGCTCTACACGCTGCTGTCGGTGCGACTGGCCTGGCCGCGGGTGGGCTTGCCGGCGCTGGCCCACGCGCCCTTGCACATGCTCGGCGCGCTGGTCGTCGGCGTGACCCTGGCCTGGCCGATGCAGGACGGCGGCTGGTGGGCCTGGCCGTTGGCGCTGTTGGCCCATGGTGTGGTGTTGTGGCACCTCGCGCCGCGCTGGGCCGCGCTGCCGCGCGATGCAGTGCATGCGCTGGGCGTCCTGGTCCTGGCCACCCTGGGTGCGCTGCAGGGCCGCGCGATCACGGCCGACTGGGGCGACGCCGCGAGCGCCTGGGCCTGGCTGGGTTGGCTGGTGATGCCGGCCGTGCTGTTGATGGCGTTGCCGCGCCCGGCCACGGCGCAGCGCTGGCCCGTCCGTGCCGCGCCCGCAGCCTACCAGTGGATGGCCTCGCTGGTGCTCAGTGCCGGCCTGCTGCTGTGGACGCTGCTGGCCAATGTCGCCTCCAACGGCTCGGCATTGCCGCTGCCGCACGTGCCACTGCTCAACCCGCTCGACCTCGGCATCGGCGTCGCCCTGCTGGCCTCGTGGTCGTGGTTGAAGTGCGACGCCGCTCAGCGCGAGTTGGCGCGGCAACCGGCATTGCCCGCTGCCGTGGTCGGTGTCGCAGGTTTCGTCTGGCTCAACGCGATGCTGATCCGCGCCTTCCACCATTACGACGGGGTGCCGTTTCGCGTCGACGCCTGGCTGCATTCGCTGGCCGTGCAGACCGGCATCACGCTGCTCTGGACCGTGACCGCGCTGGTGCTGATGTGGCTGTCGGCGCGACGCGCGATGCGCCTGCCCTGGATGGTCGGTGCCGCCCTGCTGGCGGCCGTGGTGGCCAAGCTGCTGCTGGTCGACCTGTCGGGCTCGGGCACCGTCACACGCATCGTTTCGTTCATCGGCGTCGGCGTGTTGATGCTGGTCATCGGCTATGTTGCACCGCTGCCGGGCAAAGGGGATCGCCATGTGTCGACCTGATGGCCGCAACGCCGTCGCCGTGCTCTGTGCCGCCATGGCCTTGGTGGCACATGCGGAGGAGCTGGCATACCGTTTCCAGGCCCCGATCACGATCGACAAAGCCGCCGCGTTCGTGCAATTGCCGCTGCCGGCGAGCGCCTACGGCCGCAGCCTAGGCCCCGATCTGCAAGACCTGCGCATCGTCGATGCACGCGGCGAGCGCGTGCCGTTCGCCGTGCTCGCGCCGCGCGTGGCCGCGACGCAGAGCATCGAGCAGCAGCGCGACGCGCTGCTCTACCCGCTGCCCGCCAGACCGGCCACCGGCGGCGTTTGGGCCTGCGCCGGTCGAGGTCACGGTGCAGGGTGAACACATCAGCGTCAAACGTCTGGGTGGCGCCGCACCGGCCGATGCCCGCGCACGCTCCGGCGGCTGGCTGTTCGACCTCGGCGAACGCGGGCACGGCGATGCAGCGCCACAATCGTTGCGCTTGCAGTGGGCGGGGCCGGCCGAGTTCAGCGCGACCTTCAGCTTCCAGACCAGCGACGACCTGCGCAGTTGGCGCGCCGGCGGCGCCGGGCAGTTGCTGGCGCTCATCTCGCCGAGCGGGCCGCTGACCCAGCCCAGCGTCACGTTGCCGGCCCATGCCGGTCGCTTCGTGCGCCTGGTGTGGGCCGACGCTGCGACCGCTCCGGCACTCAGCGGTGCCAAGGTCATCGCCGCAACACAAAGCAGCGTGACGCTCGATGCGCCGACCGAGCTGCTCTTTGCAGCCAGCCCGGCACCGGTGGGCAAGACGGCGCCGGACGCGGCTGCGCAACGCGCCTTGCACTACGACCTCGGCGGCACGCTGCCCCTGATGCAGGTCGACCTGCAACTGCCCACCGGCACCCGCGTCGCCCCGGTGCGACTGCAGGGACGCAACCACGGCGACGAAGCCTGGCGCGAGCTGGGCTCGGCGGTGTTCTACCGCCTGGAGCGTGGCAGTGAAGTCAGCGTTTCGCCGCCGATGGTGCTGCACGCCGTTCCTGCAAACCGCCGGCCTGCTGGTCGCCGGCGTACTGCTCGTCGCCTGCGGCAAGAAGGAAGCCCCGCCCGCCGCCGCAGCGCCCGCCTCGGCCGCCGCCGCACCGGCCAAGGTCTACGTCGTGGGCACCGACGCCGCCTATGCGCCGTTCGAGTCGCAGAACGAAAAGGGCGAGATCGTCGGCTTCGACATCGACGTGGTGAAAGCCGCCGCAGCCAAGGCCGGCATCGAGGTCAAGTTCGTCAACACGCCCTGGGAAGGCATTTTCAACGCGCTCGGCCAGGGTGACCGCGACATGGTCGTGTCTGCGGTGACCATCACCGACGAGCGCAAGCAGACAATCGACTTCAGCGCACCCTACTTCGACGCCGTGCAGCTGATCGCCGTCAAAGCCAACAGCAAGATCGCCAAGTTCGACGACCTGAAGAAGCTCAAGGTCGGCGTGCAGACCGGCACCACCGGCGACGAGGCCGTGACCAAGCTGCTGGGCAAGACCAGCACCTCGATCAAGCGCTTCGAGTCGACGCCGCTGGCCTTGAAGGAACTCGAGTCGGGCGGCGTCGACGCCGTGGTCGCCGACAACGGCGTGGTGATCCACTACGTGGCCAACAACGCCGGGGCCAAGTTCAAGACCGTGTCCGACAAGTCCTTCGCCCCCGAACAATACGGCGTGGCGATCAAGAAGGGCAATGCCGATCTGCTGGCCAAGGTCAACAAGGGCCTGGCCGACATCAAGGCCGACGGCAGCTACGACAAGATCTTCGCGTCGTATTTCGGCGCGCCGCCGGCCGCTGCCGCAGCGCCGGCCTCCGCGGCCTCGAAGTAGAGCCAGACGGCGATGGATCTTCGCTGGGAGATCCTCGCCGGTTACGGGCCGCTGTTCGTCAGCGGCCTGTGGATGACGATCGAGCTGACCCTGGTGGCCATCGTCGCCGGGTTGTTCCTGGGCGTGTTGTTCGGCCTGGTCAGCAGCTCCGCCGACGCCCCGGTGCCTCATTCACCCCTGCTCGCCTGGGGCCTGAAGATCGCGCGCTGGATCACGCTGGGCTACGTCACTTTCTTTCGCGGCACACCGCTGTTCGTGCAGATCCTGCTGGTGCACTTTGCCTTGATGCCGGCACTGATCCACCCCGACGGCGGCTGGTTGCTGAGCGGCGATGCAGCGCGAACCTTCCGCCAGGAGCACGGCGCATTCTTCTCCGGGGCCTTGGCCCTGACGCTCAATGCAGGCGCCTATATCAGCGAGATCTTTCGCGCCGGCATCCAGAGCATTCACCGCGGTCAGACCCAGGCCGCGTACAGCGTGGGCCTGAGCCACGCGCAGGCGATGCGATTCGTGGTCCTGCCGCAGGCCTTTCGGCGCATGGTGCCGGCGCTGGTCAACGAAGGCGTGACCCTGATCAAGGATTCGTCGCTGGTCTCGGCCATCGGCCTGGCCGAGCTGGCCCTGGCTGCGCGCACCGTGGCCGGTGCCTATTCGCGCTACTGGGAGCCCTACCTGCTGATATCGGCGGTCTACCTGGTGCTGACGCTGGTGTTGTCGACCCTGGCCAAGCGGCTCGAGGCGCCGGCCCATTTGCGCGGGCGTTAGCCGGTCCTTGCGCAGGATCACGCGGCAGGGGCGCGACTCACGACGCCGAATCAGTCGTCGGCGTCGCTGCCGATGGGCAGGCCCCAGTCGAGACAGAACCATCGCCACTTGGCCACGGCACGAAAGGCCCTGGTCTTACCGCTCGAATCAGGGACCGCCAGGCCTTTCGACATCTGCAGCGTGATCGTCCGCGCGGCGTCCGCGTTGGGCTTGCAGAGCCAGTTGCGACCATCCTTGATGTCGCAGTCGCTGAACTTGCCTGAAGGCGCCGTGTCGCCGACCGTCCAGAAGATGACCTCGCGGTGCGCCTTGAGCGCCCGGAACCTGAATCGGTCTGCGGTGACCAGGCGGCCCGTGCAATGCGGGCCTTGCCATGCGCCGTCGCGACAGTCGATGGTGTAGATCGTGCGTTCGCCTTGCAGCGTGATCTGGTCGCTCACCCACAGGCCGGCGACAAGGAAAGCCGGCATGGCAATGACGAACGGCCACAGGCGCATGGGGTGATTGTCTCCGACGCTGCGGGGCCGTGACCCCGGCGTCAATCATGCTGCGTGGCGACCGCACCACGCTGGTGGCCGGTTGGAACATTGCCACGGCGCCGGGCAAGTCAATGCAGGGCCGGCGCTAACTCAATTTGTGGGCCTCGGCGCGGGCACGCAGGGCCTTGATGCCTTGCTCGATGCGCTCGGCCACCTCGCGCTCGCGCTGCAGCGCACGCAAGGTGTTCTGCGCCTCCTGCACCGTGAAGTCCAGCCGCGCCAGCTTCTCGCCCACGTGGTCTATCACCGCCCGCTGCTCGCTGAGCATCTCCAGGTTCACATTGATGTCGCCCAGCATGTGGGTGATGGTGTTGGCCCGCGATTGCACCTCTTCGACCGTCTTGCGGCGCGACTCGATCAGCGCGATCTTGCCGTCGGTGTCCTCGACCCGGCCCAACAGGTCGTCGATCTTGGCGCGCAGATCCGTGACATCGCTGCGATGCTCGGCCACGAACTGCAGGTCGGCCTTGCTGCGGCTGCTGATCTGGCGGATGTTCTCGACTTCGAGCTTCACGGCCTGCACCAGCGCCTCACGCTCGGCCAGCGACTTGATCTTCTGCTCCACCGCCTCGGCACCACGGTCCAGCTCGCTCAGCCGGCCTTCGAAGACCGACAAGGATCGCTGCGACTCGTCGAGCGTTTGCGCCAGCGTCGCCACCCGCGACGACATGGGCAACAGACTTTCCTGCAACACAGACATGCCGTCGAGCCTGCGCTGCGCATCGCCCATTTGGCTGACCAGTGCATCGCACAGGCTGTGCAGGCCCTCGATCTGCGCGCGGCGTGCCAGCAACTCGGCCAGTCTGCGCTCGGCGTCTGCGGCGGCATCCATCAGTTCATTGACGCGCTGCTCGAATTCGTCGATGAACTGCAGCCGCTTCTCCACCCGCAACAGCTGGGCATCCAGTTCGGCTTCGAGCTCACTGACATGGCCCGCCAACTGCTTGCCTGGGCCCACGGGCGTGGCCCCCCCCAATGCACCGTCCAGCCGCGCTTCGAGTTCGCTCTGCTTTCGCGCCACCTCCTCGGCCTGCACCATCAGGGTTCGATAGACACTGCCCAGTGCGTCGATCACCTTGCTCTCGGCCGGTGGCCGGCTGTCATGGCGGCCGCCGCCGGCTGCCCGTGCCGTCAGATCCAACGAGCAGGCGGGCACCACACGGCCGCCAGGCAAACGGACTTGCTTCGAGTGCAGGGCAAACCCTGATTCGATCAGTGGCAGTGCCAGCTGCGGCGACACCAACACCTCGCCATCGCGTGCGCCAGCCGCCAATTCGCTGGCCTGCGTAATGCTGCGGTTGCTGACCGTCGGGCCGTCTCGTCCGCTTGGCGCCGCCTCTCTGGTGCTGCAGGCAAATCCGAAACGCAGCGAAGACGGCACCTGGCTGAGCGTGGCCTCGCAGGCCAGCGTGACCAGCCTTGCATCCGGGGCGCTGAACCTGACGAATGTCGCTCCGAGTGCGTCCTTGGTCGTCACCACGGCGCGCTCACGCCGCACCAGAGCCACGAAGTCATCGATCCGTTGCGCGGCCGGCTTCGAAGACAGAACGCAGCCGACGATTTGAAACAGCGCTTCCATGACCTGAGGACTTCCGCGCGTGCCGAATGAGCAACGGCCGGGGTCAGCGATTGATGCCTGATGAACGTGCCATGCCAGATGATTATGTCCTGGCCGAACAGACCGTCTACAGGAAACCACTGAGCTGTCCGCCTGCAATCGCAGCGCAGTCATGCTTGCGGAACTAGTTCACACATCCCTCGCCAGCAAGCAGTCGGCTGCGGAATGCGCGAATCAACCAAGGCATGGTCACAAGGTATAACGCGGCACAAACAGCCTGCGGCCGGCTGGATGCGCTGACAGGTGAGCCGACATCGCCACGGTACACGACCGTGCCCAGCCACGACTCCAGTTCAGTATTGCCCACCGGAGGAGACACACGATGTTGGACACCATCTTCAAGAACTCTGGAGATCGCAGGCAAGTGCACGAGGACTTGCGCGCCATGGTCGACCAGGCTCGCGACGAACGCGCGGCGCTGGGCGCCCTGTTGACGCAAGCCAGCGGCGTATCGGCAAAGTTCACACGCACGAGCCAAGTCCTCGCCGAGTTGGGCGACAAGGCCGAGGCCGTGGCACAAAAGGTCGAGAAGCTGTCTGCCACAGCCGCCAGCTACGACAAGCGCGCCAAGAGTTTCGATCAACTCGAGAAGCGCGTGGCCGAGCTGCTCGATCAGGTGGCCGAGGCCAAGCGCCTGGCGCAGGCGCACGTCGCACCCGACGGCGACCCCACGCAACACCAGCGGGCGGTGGAAGCGATGACATCGCAAGCCCGCGACGCGCAGGCGACCTTGGACGCTTTGCGCCTGGAAAACGAGAAGCTCGACGAGCTGCGTTCGCAACTACGCCTGTCCACGGCGCAAGTCGCGCAGACGGTAGACAGCGTCTCGGCCCTGAAGGCCGACCTCGATGCCGTGCGTTCGTCGCAGACCGAGCTCAGGCAGGAGATGCAAGGCGTGGATGCAAGCGCGCGCAATGCGCGCGCCGACTCTGCGGCCGCCACGCAGGCCGTGCAAGAGGTTCAAGGCACGCTCGAATCGCTCGCCCAGTTGCAGGAGATGAGCAAGAGCACCGAGAAGCGGCTGGCCGCACTCAATGCGCTGGCCGAACATGTCTCGCACAAGGCCAAGGCCCTCGAGACCCAGAAACATACGGTCGAGCACGCCGTCGTCGAGGCCACGCGTCTGAACGAGATGGTCTGGACCATGGATGCGCAGATCGCCAAGCTGGCGGCCGGCAACGAGCAGATGCAGCGCACCGAAGAGGCGCTCGCGCGCATGGACGAGTTGGCGCGGACGACGACGCACGAGCTCGGCCAGGCCAGCGCGGCGCGCGAGAATTTCCTGCACGAGTCGGCACGGCTCGAGGCCCAGGGCCGATCTCTGTCCGAGTACCTGCGGACCACCGTCGAACGGCTGGCGCTGGAAAGGACCGAGGTCGACGCATTCGACCAGCGCCTGCAAGCGCTATCGCTGGCGGTGAGTGAGTCGGAAACGCGCATGCATGCCGTACTGGCCGAAGGCGAGTCCGTCTCGGCAATGCAGCACAGGATCGATGCGCTGGGCACGACGTTCGGCACGCTGATGGCCGAAGCCGCAGAGCTGGCGCGCAAACAAGGCGACCTCGATGCGTTGGCCGACCGGCTGGCCCAGGTCGACGGGCTGGCCAAGCGCACGGCGGCGCAGCACGAGGGGCTGATGCAGTCGCGGCAGGACGTCGATGCCATGCGCCTCGAGCTGGCCGAGTTCCACAGGGCGCATGCCGAGGCCATCCAGCTGCGTGACAAGCTGGCCGTCGACCGTGCGGCACTCGAGGCGCTGGGCGAACGCACCTCGACCATGCTCGGACGCACGCCGGAAATCGAGGCGCGCCTGGACGCGGTGCTCGGCAAGATGGCCCTGGTCGATCAAGGCAGCGAGTCGGCCGCGCGCCTGGGCGAGCTGGTCGGCGAACTCGACGCGCAGCTGACGCGCGTCGGCACGCGAATGCAGTTCGTCGAGAGGCTCGAGGAGCGGGTCAGCGGCCTGCACGTAGTGAGCGCCGATGTCGAGCGCAAGCTGGCCGAACAGTTGGCGCGTCGCGCCGAGGTCGAGAGCCTGAAGAACCTGTGCGACACGCTGGCGACCCAGGTCGTCGACGCGCAGCAAAAGCTCGACGGCGTGGACTGGCCTGCAGGGCCGCTTGTTGCCGATCACCTCGCAGGTGGCGGCGCTGCTGCGCACCCTCGAGAAGTCGCAGCAGGCGGTCGAGGCCATGAAGAAGGACGAGGCGGTCGTGCACGAGCAGCAGGCGCGGTTTGCCGAACTCGTGGAGCAGGGCAAGGCGCTTGTCGGCCGAAACCGCCGAGCGCTTGAAACAGGTCCAGGCCGTGACCGACGATCTGGGCCGGGCCAGTGCGTTGAAGGAGCAAGTCCTCGCCGAGCTGGCGCGTGTGCAGGCCAGTCAGCGCGACGCGGTCTCGCAAACCGATGTCGCCGAGGATCAGCTCAAGCGTGCGGAGGCTGCGATCAAGCAGCTCGAGCAGCGCCGCACGCAGCTGCTGCACACCGAGAAGCACATCGCCGCCTTCGAAGGCCGGCTGAGCGAGCTCGACCGTGGTGCCGAGGCGGTGGAGCAGAAGATCAAGTCGCTGGCCGAGCGCGAGGCGCTGGTGCAGGCCGTGAAGGCTCGAGGTCGAGAACATCCGCCAGATCAGCAGCCGCAGCAAGGCCGACCTGCAGTTCGTGGCCGAGCATCGCAGCGATGTCACGCGATCTGCGCGCCAAGATCGACGACCTGCTGGGCCGCGTCGACGACACCGACGGCAAGATCGCGCTGATCGAGTCGCGCCGCAAGACGGTCGAAGAGGTGCAGTCGCGCGCCAACACCATCACCCACATGCTGGGCGACATCAATGTGAACCTGGAGATGCTGAGCGAGCAGCGCGCGGTGATCGACCACGTGGGCGAGAAGCTGGCGCGGCTGGACTTCACGGTGCAGGAGGCGCAGAACACCTTGCGTGCGCTGCAGCGCGAGCGCGAGGTGGCCGAGCGCATCGAGCAGGGCATCAAGGCGCTGCGTACCCGCACCGAGGCGGGCTGACCGCGGGCGTCCAGCGAGAGGCGTGCGGCGCGAAGCAGGCTAGAACGTGCCTGGAAAGCCCCCGCCGTCGAGCAGCCAGTTCTGGCCTGTGACGTAACCGGCGTGCACGCTGCACAGGAAGGCGCAGGCGGCACCGAATTCCTCTGCCGTACCCAGGCGCCGTGCGGGAATGGTCGCCCGGCGCGTGTCGAGCATCTCGTCGATGCTCTTGCCGCTCTTGGCTGCGGCGCTGGCCATCGTGGTGCGAATGCGGTCGGTGTCGAAGAAACCCGGCAGCAAGTTGTTGATCGTCACGTTGCGACTGGCCAGGCGGCTCTGCCGCGCCAGGCCGGCGACAAAGCCCGTCAGGCCCGAGCGCGCCCCATTGGACAGCCCCAGCGTGTCGAGCGGCGCCTTCACCGCGCCTGAGGTGATATTGACCACGCGGCCATAACCCCGGGTGGCCATCGCATCGACGGTGGCCTTCATCAACTCGATCGGTGTCAGCATGTTGGCGTCGATGGCCTTGATCCAGGCCTCGCGGTCCCAATCGCGAAAGTCGCCCGGCGGCGGCCCGCCGGCGTTGTTGACCAGGATGTCGATCTGCGGCGCGGCGGCCAGCGCCTTGGCGCGGCCGTCTGCGCCGGTGATGTCGCCGGCCACCGTGCGCACCTCGACGCCGGGGTTGAGCACGCGCAGTTCGGCGGCCGTGGCGGCCAAGGCCTCGACGCCGCGGGCGGTGATGACGACGTTGACGCCTTCGCGCACCAATGCCATGGCGCAGCCCCTGCCCAGGCCCTTGCTGGCGGCACACACCAGCGCCCACTTGCCCTTGATTCCCAGATCCATCTCATGCCCTCCATTTGGCCAACAAGCCTACACCGACCAGCACCAGCGCGGTACCGGCCACGACCCAGGCGGTGAACGGTTCGCCGAGCAGCCACACGCCCAGCAGCACCGTGCTCAGCGGGCCGACCATGCCGGCCTGCGCGGCAAGCGTCGAGCCGATTCGTTCGATGGCCATCATCACCATCAGCACCGGCGCAAAGGTGCACAGGGTGGCATTGAGCAGCGACAGCCAGAGCACCGCCTCGGGCACCAGGGCCGCGCTCGGTGCGCGCAGCACGAACAGCTGCGTGATGGCCAGCACGCAGGCCACGCTGCTGGCCGCACCGGTCAGGCGCAACGCACCCAGGCGCTGCACCAATTCGCCGCTGTAGACCAGGTACACCGCATAACTCACCGCGCTGCCGAAGACCAGCGCGGCACCGAGCACGACATGCGTGCCCGCGAAGTGCAGCTCTTGGCCGAACACCACGGCCACGCCGCCGTAGCCGAGCGCCAAGGCGACGCCTTGCCGCGGCGCGATGCGCTTGCCCAGCAGCAGCACCGACAGCAGCAGCACCAGCGTCGGATTCAGGTACAGGATCAGCCGCTCGAGTCCGGCGCTGATGTACTGCAGGCCCATGAAGTCGAGCAGGCTGGCCAGGTAGTAGCCGCAAAACCCGAGCCCGACGACCGCGCGCCAATCACGCGGCGTAAAGGCCGGCTTGCCGCGGCCGGCCCACCAGGCCAAGGCCAGGAACAGCGGCAGCGCCAGCAGCATGCGCCAGAAGATGACCTGCACCGCATCGACACCGTGGCGGTACATCAGCTTGGCCAGGATCGCCTTGCCCGAAAACGCGATCGCCCCCGCAGTGGCCAATGCCAGCCCCGGGGCAAGCCGCGAACCAGGTGCAGCGCGAGTCATCGTCGATCGCGCGGCGGCCTGCCCTGCAGGCACCAATGGCGGTCGACCTCGACGAAACCGACCGAGCGGTAAATGCCGATCGCGACGTCATGCGGGTCGGCGCACATGACCAGGCGTTTCAGACCGAGGCTGGCAAAGGCGTGCGCGCAGACATGGTGGATCAGCGCGCGGCACAGGCCGCGGCGGCGCCACTCGATTTGCGTTGCGACATGCTGGAAGCGGCCCAGCTGTCCGTCGTGAACCAGACCGCAATCGGCGGCCAGCGCGCCACCGACCATGGCGCCAAACCAGTACGCGGTCCCAGTGGCCTGCATTCGCGTCAGGCGCTGCATGGCGCTGCGGCGGTAGACGCGGTAGCCCTCGGCCGCGAAAGATTCGTCGCGTGTGGCCACCTGGGCCTCGACCGCGAGTTCGAGTTCGTCGGGCAACATCAGCGCGCGCAGTGCCAAGCCCGGTGTATCTCGTGCCGGTGCCACCTGCATCAGGCCAGCCGGCTCGAGCGTCAAAACCACCGTCTCGTCGAACTCGTCGACACCGGCAGCGCGCCACGATGGCAGCTGGTCGGTCAAGGTGGCGGCGTTGACGCCGAACGCACGGTGTGTCGAATCGGGTTGCAGGCACGCTATCTCTTCGTCGAAGCGCGCCAGCCAATGCGCCAGATCGGCGTCGCGCGGCGCGCTGGGCAGGATCAGGCAGTTGCCCCAGTAGTAGCTCGGGTTGTCCGGCGTGCGCAGGACGATGCAATCGCCGCGCTCGGTGATTTCGGCGCCGAAACGACAGGCCAGCAGGTGCGACTGCCAGCCCAGGCCGAGGTCCTGAAGGCGCAAGATCAGAATCCGACGGCCGCACCGTCGCGGCGCGGATCGCTGGCCGCGACATAGCCGTCGATGGACGGGTCACCCAGGCGCCAGATGAACTGGCCGGCCCCGAAATCCATGTAGCTGTCCTCCAGACCGACGATCCTGTGACCGAGGGCCTGCAGCGCCTCGCGCGTGGCCACCGGCATCTGGCGTTCGACGTTGATCTCCAGGCCCTGGTTGAAACGCCAGCGCGGCGCGTCGCAGGCGGCCTGCGGGTTCTGTCCATGGTCGAGCATGCGCACCAGGGTCTGGACATGGCCCTGCGGCTGCATGTTGCCGCCCATCACGCCGAAACTCATCAGCGGCGCGCCATCGCGGCTGAGAAAGCCCGGGATGATGGTCTGGAACGGACGCTTGCCCGGCGCGACCACGTTCGGGCTCTGGGCATCGAGCGAAAAACCATGGCCGCGGTTTTGCAGGCTGATGCCGTATTCGGGTTCGACCACGCCCGAGCCGAAGCCCATGTAGTTGCTCTGGATGAAGCTGACCATCATGCCGGCCTCGTCGGCAGCGCTGAGGTAGATCGTGCCGCCCTTGATCGCATTGCCCGGGCCGAAAACCTGCGCGCGCCGCGGGTCGATGAGCTTGGCGCGCGAGGCCAGGTATTGCGCATCGAGCAGCATGGCCGGCGGACCCTCCATGTGGCGCGGGTCGGCGACGAAGCGGTAGACATCGGCAAAGGCCAGTTTCATGGCCTCGATCTGCAGGTGCTGGCATGCCGGGCCATCGATCGGTAACGCCGCCAGGTCGAAATGCTCGAGCATGCCGAGCGCCATTTGCGCCGCGATGCCCTGGCCGTTGGGCGGGATCTCGTGCAGCGTGTGGCCCCGATAGTCCTGCGCCAGCGGCGCGACCCACTCCGGCTGGAAGGCCGCCAGGTCGGCAGCGGTCATCGCACCCCCATGCCGGCGCGACCAGGCAGCGATGGCGTGCGCGATCTCGCCGCGATAAAAGGCCTCGCCCTTGGTGGCGCCGATGAGCTCGAGCGCGCGCGCGACGTTGGGCATCGCGACGCGTTCACCGACCTCGGGTGGCCGGCCCTTGGGCAGAAAGTGGGCGGCAAAGCCGGGGCCGGCCACCAGGTCGGCCACCTTCGAAGCCAGCATCCATTTCTGTTGCACGATCACCGGCACCGCGTACCCCCGCGCAGCCATCTCTGCCGCAGGGGCCATCAGCTCGGCGAACGCCAGCTTGCCGAAGCGCTCGGACAGCGCCACCCATGCCGCCACCGCCCCGGGTACGCTGACCGCATCGACGCCGCGCGGCGGCGGCGTGGCGGCGCCTTCGCCATACTTGCGCACGAAGTACTCGCGCGTCCACGCCGCCGGCGCAGGCCCGCTGGCGTTGAGGCCGTGCAGCTGCGTGCCGTCCCACAGAATGCAGAAGGCATCCGAGCCCAGGCCATTGCTGCACGGTTCGAGCACCGTCATGCAGGCGGCCGTGGCGACGGCTGCATCGACCGCATTGCCGCCCGCGCCCAGGATACGCAGACCGGCCTGCGCCGCGAGCGGGTGCGAGGTGGCGACGACGTTGCGCGCGAACACCGGCAGGCGTGCGCGGGCATAGGCTTGGTGGTAGGTGAATGCGGTCATCGCTGTGCCCTGCTCTGGAGACCTGCCATCATGGCTCAACTTCAGTCAGGCCGACGCGCGCGGCGCCGGCGCCGGGTCGATCATCGCACCGGCGTTCAGGGGGCCAGGTCCAGCGGCAGGGCAATGTAGCGCTTGATGCGCGGCGGTTCGGCACCCAGGTGCAGCGCCAGGCGCTTGTCGCGCAGGTCGGCGTCGAAAGCCGAGAAGCGTTCCAGCCGGCGCTGGTGCTCGACCCAGTTTTCGTCGACGAAGTACTCGATCACGCGGCCGGGCTGGGCCGCATCGCGAAACAGGCCCCACGACAGCGCGCCCTGGCGCAGGCGGGCGCGACGAGTGCGCTGCATGACGTCGGCAAATTCGGCCGCACGCGCCGGGTCGATGGAGTATTCGATCATCACCATCACCGGGCCGTCTTCGGCGTCGACGCCGACGGCGGGCTCGAGGCTTCTGCTCAGTGTCACGGGGCTGAAGTCGATGTCGGCACCACCTTCGATCGACACGCGCCGCAGCACCACGGCCACCAGCATGCCGAATATCGACGCCGCGGCGACGGCGCCGGCCACGTCGGTCCAACTCGCCACCTGGCCCCAGAGCAGGGCGCCGGCCGCCGAGCCGCCCATCAGCGCCATCTGGTAGATCGACATGCCGCGCGCACGCACCCAATCGGGCAAAGCGACCTGGGCGGCGATGGTCAGCGAGTTGGCCACCGAAATCCAGGCCATGCCCACGAAGACCATCGCCGGCAGCGCCAGCCAGAGTTCGGGCACGTAGGCGATCAACAGCGCCAACCCGGCCTGGGCCAGGGTGCCGACGAGAACGAACTGGTCGCGCGAGTAACGCGCCCGCCAGCGCGGGAACAACAGCGCGGCAACGATCGCGCCCGCCCCGAGGCAGGCCAGCATCACCGTGAAGGTGGCCGGCCCGCCGCCGTGCAAGCCACGCGCCACCAGAGGCAGCAGGGCGATCAGCGCCGTCGACTGCAGGAAGAACAGGAACACACGCAGCAGGATGACCTTCAGCCGGGGCGACTGCCGCGCGTAGTTCAGGCCCACGCGCATGGCGCCGACGAAGCGCTCGCCCGGCAAGGCGCTGGCCCTGGGTTGATGCTTCCAGCGCAGGATCAGCGTAAAGGCCATGCCGGCCAGCAGCGCGTTGACGACGAACACCGCCGCGCTGCTGAAGGCTGCCAGCAGGGCGCCGGCGACCACCGGGCCGATGACTCGCGACAGGTTCATGGCGATGCCGTTCAGCGCCACGGCCGGCGAGAGCTGAGCGCGAGGCACGATCTCGGGCACGATGGCCGCGAACACCGGCCAGCGCATCGCCAGGCCGACGCCGTTGACGAAGGTCAGCGCCAGCAGCAGGTTGGCCGTCAAGGCATCGGCCAGCGACAGTCCGGCCAGCACCAAGGCATTGATCGAGACCCACAACTGCGTCGCCGCGAAGTAGCGCCGCCGGTCGAGAATGTCGGCCAAGGCCCCGCTGGGCAGGCCGAGCAGGAAAACCGGCAAGGTGGATGCGGTTTGCACCAGCGCCACCATCACCGGGCTGGTGGTCAGGCTGGTCATCAGCCAGGCCGCGGCCACGTCGTTCATCCACATCGTCATGTTGGCCGCCAGCCAGGCCAGCCAGAGCATGCGAAAGGTGCGCTCCTTCAGCGGCGCCAGCGCGGGCGTGTCGGCGAGCAGGTGCAGCGGGCTGGGCAGCGGCATCAGGCGTCGAACGGCAGGCCGACGTAGTTCTCGGCCAGCGCAGTGGCCGCTGCACGCGAGCCTGCCAGGTACTCCAACTCGGCGCGCTGCATGCGCTGGCCGATCGCACCGGTGTCGGGAAATTTGTGCAGCAGCGCAGTCATCCACGAAGAAAAGCGCTCGGCCTTCCAGACGCGGGCCAGGCAGCGTGCCGAGTAATGGTCGATGCCGGCATCACTCTTCTCGGCGTAATGTTCGATCAGCGCGCGCGACAGGTAATGCACGTCCGATGCCGCCAGGTTCAGGCCCTTGGCACCCGTGGGCGGCACGATATGCGCGGCGTCGCCGGCCAGAAACAGGCGGCCCAGGCGCATCGGCTCGGCGACGAAGCAGCGCAACGGGGCAATGCTCTTCTCGATCGACGGGCCGGTGACCAGCGCGGCGGCCGTGGCCGGGTCGAGACGGCGCCGCAGCTCGTCCCAGAACATCTGGTCGGTCCACTGCTCGGCCTTGTCGTCCAGCGAACATTGCACGTAATAGCGGGTGCGCGTGGGCGAACGCATCGAGCACAGCGCAAAGCCGCGCTCGTGGTTCGAATAGATCAGCTCGTGCGACACCGGCGGCGTGTCGGCAAGGACGCCGAGCCAGCCGAACGGGTAGACCCGTCTCGAAGATCGCTAGCCGCGTTGGCCGGCACACTGGCGCGGCAGATGCCGTGGTAGCCGTCGCAGCCAGCGATGAAATCGCAACGCAGCTCGTGCGCCCGGCCGTCGTGGCGCGTAAAGGTGACGCGCGGCGCCGAGGTGTCGAAGTCGTGCGGTACCACGTCCGTGGCGCTCGTACATGGTCTGCAGGCCGGCTGCCGCACGCGCGGCCATCAGGTCGCGCGTGACCTCGGTCTGGCCGTAGACCATGACCTGCTTGCCGCCGGTCAGGCCGTGCAGATCGATGCGGTGGCGTACGCCGCCGAAGCACAATTCGAAGCCGCGGTGCAGCAGGCCCTCGGCGTGCATGCGCGCGCCGACACCGGCCTGGTCGAGCAAGTCGCAAGTCGTCTGCTCGAGCACACCGGCGCGAATGCGGCCGAGCACATAGTCGGCACTCTGGCGCTCGACAATGACGTTGTCTATGCCCGCCCTATGCAGCAACTGCCCCAGCAGAAGGCCGGACGGCCCGGCGCCGACGATGGCAACCTGGGTGCGCCGTGGGCCGTGGTCGCCACCGCGCTCGCATCAGGCCTCTTCCTGGAACGCCTCCTCGCGCTTCTTCTTGATCGACGGCAGCATCACGATCACGATCAGCAGCGCCGCGGCGATCAGCAGGCCGGCCGACAGCGGCCGCGTCACGAACGTCGTCCAGTCGCCGCGCGAGAGCAACAGCGCGCGTCGCAGGTTCTCCTCCATCATCGGCCCGAGGATGAAGCCCAGCAGCAGCGGCGCCGGCTCGCAGCCGAGTTTGTAGAACACGTAGCCGATGAGGCCGAAGAAGGCACCGATGTAGACGTCGAAGCTCGAGTTGTTCAGCGTGTACAGACCGATGCAGCAGAACACCATGATGGCCGGGAACAGAAAGCGATACGGCACCGTCAGCAGCTTGATCCAGATGCCGATCAGCGGCAGGTTCAGGATCACCAGCATCAGGTTGCCGACCCACATCGATGGCGATCAGGCCCCAGAACAGCTGCGGGTTGCTGGTCATCACCTGCGGGCCGGGCTGGATGCCCTTGATCGTCATCGCGCCGACCATCAGCGCCATCACCGCGTTGGGCGGGATGCCCAGCGTCAGCATCGGGATGAACGAGGTCTGCGCGCCGGCGTTGTTGGCCGACTCTCGGGGCCGGCGACGCCGCGGATGTTGCCCTTGCCGAACGGCACCTCGCCCGGCTTCATCGGCATCTTCTTCTCCACCGTGTAGGCGGCGAACGAGGCCAGCAGCGCGCCGCCGCCGGGCAGCACGCCGAGGATCGAGCCCAGCGCCGTACCGCGCAGCACCGCCGGCCAGGCGTCCTTGAAGTCCTGCTTGGTCGGCCACAGGCCCTTCACGTCCTTGGTGAAGACCTCGCGGTGCTCGGCCGGCATGGCCCAGGTTGGCGATGATTTCGCCGAAGCCGAACACGCCCATCGCGATGCCGACGAAGCCGATGCCGTCGGTCAGCTCGGGGATGTCGAAGCGAGTAGCGCGGCACGCCGGAGATCACGTCGGTATTGACCTGGCCGAGCAGCAGGCCCGAGCAGGATCATGGCGATGGCCTTGATCAGCGAGCCCGAGGCCAGCACCACGGCGCCGATCAGGCCCAGCACCATCAGCGAGAAGTACTCGGCCGGGCCGAACTTGAAGGCCAGTTCGGTCAGCGGCGGCGCGAAGGCCGCGATGATGACGCGTGCCCACGCAGCCGGCGAAGAACGAGCCCAGGCCGGCAGCGGCGAGCGCCGGCGCCGGCGCGGCCCTTGCGCGCCATCTGGTAGCCGTCGATGCAGGTCACCACCGAGCTCGATCTCGCCCGGCACATTGATCAGGATCGCGGTCGTCGAGCCGCCGTACTGCGCACCGTAGTAGATGCCGGCCAGCATGATCAGCGCCGGCGTGGCGTCGAGCGAATAGATGCTGGGCAGCAGCATGGCGATCGTGGCCACCGGGCCGAGGCCCGGCAGCACGCCGATCAGCGTGCCGAGCACCGAGCCGAAGAAGGCATAGAGCAGATTCTGAGCCGTGAAGGCAACGCCGAAACCGAGCGCGAGGTTGTTGAGCAGATCCATGGTCGTGTCCTCAGCCGCCGATGAAGGTAGGCCACAGCGGAATGGTCAGCTTCAGGCCGCAGATGAAGATCACCCAGCTACCGATGGTCAGGATGACCGCGTTGATCAGCCGCCTCCTTCCAGTGGAACTCGTCGCCGGCCAGCGCTGCCGAGCCGATGACCAGCAATGGGCAAGGCGACGAACATGCCCAGGTGCGGCAGCGCCCAGCCGAAGACGGCGACCGCGGCGACGATCATGAACAGCGGCTTCCAGGCCCATGCGCCGATCGGTTCGCCATCCTCGGTCTCGATGGTCAGCGACTCGAACAGCAGCAAGCGCGCCGAGCAGCGCCATCAGGATCGCCAGACCGAACGGGAAGTAGGCCGGCCCCGGCCGTGCCGACGAGCCGAAGCTGTAGTTGGTGGCGCCCCAGGCGAAGGCGACACCGACGAGCGATGAACATCAGCCCCGACCAGAAATCTTTTTGGCTCTTGATCTTCACGCTGGTTCTCCTCCAGATGGCAGCTTGCGGCGCATTCTAGGCATCACACAGCGCCATTCGGCTGTGGTTTCCACGTAAACGTTGGCCCCACGGTCGATTCGAGCGGACACGGGCCGCAGGCTTAACCCAGCCTTAAGCCGGTGCCTGCGCCGCACAGTCAGCGCGCGCTCGTCGTCTGCCACGCCGGCGTGGTGCGCAGCACCTCTTCGAGCGTGGTCAGGCCCTCGGCGACCTTCATCACCCCGGCTGCACGCAGCGGGTGCATGCCGTCGGCAACGGCCTGGCGGCGCAGTGCGTCTTCATCCATCGTCGGGTGCACATGTGCCCTCGCGGCCTCGGTCAGGGTCATCATCTCGTACAAACCGGCGCGGCCGCGGTAGCCGGTCATGCGGCATTCGAGGCAGCCGACCGCCTTGTACACGCGCGGCGCACCCTTCAACTTCCAGGGCGCGGCGGCCGCATCCAGCGTCGCAGCCGCGGCCTCTTCGTCGGGCTGCTTGCACGCCGGGCACAGGGTGCGCGCCAGGCGCTGCGCAAGCACGCCGATCACGGTGGCCGAGATCAGGTACGGCGGCACGCCCAGGTCGGCCAGGCGCGTGATCGCCGCTGCGGCGTCGTTGGTGTGCAGGGTGCTGAACACCAGGTGACCGGTCAGTGCGGCCTGGATCGCCATCTCGGCCGTCGCCAGGTCGCGGATTTCGCCGACCATGATGATGTCCGGGTCCTGCCGCATCAGCGCGCGCAGGCCTTCGGCGAAGCCGAGGTCGAGCGAGGCCTGGACCTGGGTCTGGTTGAACGCCGGCTCGATCATCTCGATCGGGTCTTCGATGGTGCAGACGTTGACCTCGTCGGTGGCCAGGCGCTTCATGGTGGCGTACAGCGTGGTCGTCTTGCCGCTGCCGGTCGGCCCGGTGACCAGGATGATGCCGTGCGGCCGCGCCGTCAGTTCGGCCCAGCGCTCGGCCTCGCGCGCGCCGAAGCCCAGCGCCTCGACGCTCTTGACCACCGTGTCGGGATCGAAGATGCGCATCACCATCTTCTCGCCGAAGGCGGTCGGCAAGGTGGCCAGGCGCATCTCGACCTCGGCGCCGGGCAGGCCATCCTGCGCCGGGCGCACCGTTTTGATGCGGCCGTCGAGCGGGCGGCGTTTTTCGACCACGTCCATGCGGCCGAGCAGCTTGACCCGCGCCACCATCGCGTTCATGACCGAGATCGGCACCTGGTAGACGGTGTGCAGCACGCCATCGATGCGAAACCGGATCACGCCCATCTCGCGCCGCGGCTCGAGGTGGATGTCCGACGCACGCTGGTCGAAAGCGTATTGCCACAACCAATCGACGACCTGGACCACGCCCTGGTCGTTGGCGTCGAGCTGCTTGCTGCTCTTGCCCATCTCGACCAGTTGCTCGAAGCTGGCCAGGGCCGAGGTCTCGCCGCGCTTGGCCGCCGCGCGCACCGAGCGGGCCAGGGTGTAGAACTCGGTGGTGTAGCGCTGCAAGTCCAAGGGACTCACCAGCACCAGCCGCAGCCGCTTCTTGGTATGCGTCTCGATCTCGGGCACCCAGCCCGTGTCCAGCGGCTCGCAGGTGGCCACCGTGACCTCGTGCAGGCCCACCGACACCGGCAGCGCGCGGCGCGTCTCGGCATAGCGGATCGACATCACGTCGGCCACGCGTGCCACGTCGACCTTCAGCGGGTCGATGCGCAGGTAAGGCATCGCCAAGCGGGAGGCCAGCCACTCGGTCAAGCCCTCGGTATCGAGCGCGCGCCCATTGCGCGCATCGACCAGGCTGGCACCGGCCAGGCGCACCAGCGGGTGCTGGCTCGAGTCGCCGGCGCCAAAGCGGGTGCGCACGCGCGTGGCTTCGGCGTCGCCGACCAGGCCGTCTTCGTGCAGCCACTGCAGCAGGAACCGCCAGTCGAGGCGGCCGGTGGGTAGGGTCGGCTGGGGTGCGGTCTGGGTCATCGTGTCTCCGTCAGCGGCCGCACCATGCGCAACCATTTGCGCGCCGGAAGGCCATAGCGGCGCTCGATGGTAGCGGCTCGCGCGACCAGTTCGTCGCGCCCGGCGACTTGCACGCCGCGGCCGGCGACGACCACGGTATTGCCCTCGCGCGTGGGCCGCAGGCTCCAGACCTGGTCGCGGCCGAAGGCCGTCGCGATGCGCTCGGCACTGACGGCAAAGCGGGCCGCGCGCCCGAACAGATTGACGGTCATCAGGCCGCCATGGGCCAACACGCCGTGGCAGGCGCTGTAGAACGCCTGGCTGTCGAGCACCGGTGCGGCGGCGTCGTGGTCGTAGAGGTCGACATTGAGCACCTGTGCGGTCTGCAGGTTGGCGTCGGCCGCGACCCAGGCCGCCGCGTCGCCCTCCACCACCTGCAGCCGCGCGTCGTTGGCCGGCAGGCGAAAGGCCTGGCGGCAAGCCGCGATGACCGACGGGTTGAGCTCGACCGCGGTAATGCGCTCCATGCGCAGCACCTGGTGGCAAAAGCGCGTGATCGCGGCTGCGCCGAGGCCGAGCTGAACCGCGTGGCCGCGGGCCAACTCGGCACTGTCGCGCCACAGCATCCAGGCCATCATGCGCTGCACATACTCGAGTGCCAAGGCCCTGGGTTTGGCCAGGTCCATCGCGCCCTGCACCCACGCCGTATCACCCAGGTGCAGCGTGCGCAGGCCGTCGCACTCCGAAATCGTCGCCGCAGGCAGCTCGGGGTGGCTCATCACACACCCGCCGCCGCGAACCATGCACGCCAGGCCTCGAGCTTGCGCTCGAACGACCAGCTGGCGTTGGCCGGACTGGTCGAGGGCAGGCGATGCACTGGGGGGCCGAGTGAGCGTGTCAGGCGCATCGCGCGGGCCGACTCGCCGCCGTTGTGGCCGATCGCGCGCAGCGACGGCAGGCCGGCGACCAAGGTCGCCAGGTCGTTGGGCTGCGCGCCTCGGATGGCGCTGTCGAGGCTGCCTTCGCGACGACAGCTGGCGTACACGTCCCACAGCGCCAGCCCGTGACGCTCGAGCGCCGCCACGCGCGCCGGGTAGTCCAGCGCCACCAGGTCAGTGGCCCACAGCGCCGAAAGGATGGGCCAGAAGTGATTGCGCGGGTGACCGTAATACTGGCCGCTGGCCAGCGACGCCGCACCCGGAAAGCTGCCGAGCACCAGCAGCCGCGCGCGGCGATGCGCGATCGGTGGCAGACCGCGCAATCGGCCCGCATCGGCCCTCATCGCGCGGTCATCGCCAACAGGGCCTGCAAACGCGGCAAGGCCGCCTGCAGGTTGGCCGCGGTGCGCGCGGCCGTGGCTTCGATGGTCCAGCCGCGCAGAGTGGCCAGGCACTGGCCGATGCGCGGCAGCTCGGCCGGCGCGTTGCGGCTGGGTGGGCGTTGCTGGCGTTCGCCGGCCTTCACGTACAGCCATTGCGGCGGGATGTCGGGCGCATCGGTCTCCAGCACCGGCACGTCGTCGGGCAGCGTCGACGCGAGGTGGCGGATCTGCAGGGCGCGCTCGAAGGTCATCGCGCCACCGAAGCCGAGCTTGAAGCCGCGCTGCGCGAACTGCAGCGCCTGTGCATCGCTGCCATTGAAGGCATGGGCGATGCCGCCAGGCACCTCGGTGCGGCGCAGGTGCTTGAGCAGACCATCGGCCGAGCGCCGCACATGCAGGATCACCGGCAGGCCATGGCTGCGCGCGAGCTTCAGCTGGGCGGCATAAAAACGCTCCTGCCTGATCGGGTCCAGGCCGGGTACGAAGTGATCGAGACCGATCTCGCCCACCGCCACCAGGTGCGGGTCGTCGCGCCGGGCGTGCAGCGCGTGCGGCCAGGCGGTCCAGATCGGCATCGTCGGCCGCGTCGACCGACAGCGGGTGAATGCCCAGGGCGTAGGCCAGGCCATGCCGGTGGGCCAGCGCAGCCAGGGCATCGAACCCGGCCGCGGCCACCGCCGGCAGCACCAGCATGGCCACCCCGGCCGCGCGCGCGGCAGCCAGCACCGCATCGCGGTCGGCGTCGAACTCGGGCGCGTCGAGGTGGCAGTGGCTATCGATCCAGGGCATCGCAACAATGATCCCACGGCAAGCGCAGGGGCCGGCGGCGTGGTACTGTTTTGGCCTCCCGACCGCCTTTGCCCGGAGCGTTCCATGAGGCGAGCCCCGCTGTACAGCGCATCGACCCCCGGGGCCCAGCCAGCGGCCGGATCGGCAGCGGTCGCGCCGCCCGAACAGCCCGTGGCAATGACGCCGGTGCCCAAGGCCGCGCGGCGCGGCAGGAGGCTGCTGGGCGCGAGCGCAAGCCTGCTGGTCGCGGGCCTTGCGGCCGCCCTGCTGCTGCGCTGGGGCCCGCCGGGCCCGCGCGCGCTGACGCAAGACGACATCGACCGTGCGGTCCTGCACACGCTGAACACCAAGTCGCTGCCGGCGCCCGCGGCCAAGGCCTACGAAGCGATACGCGGCTCGGTGGTCAAGGTCATCGGCTGGTCGGAGCCCAAGCCGCCGGCAGCGAAGGATTCCAAGGACGCCAAGGGCGGCAGGAAGGGCGAGGACACGAAGAAGGGCAAGGACGGCAAGGCGGCCAAGCGCGGCGCGCAGCCCCGGGTCGAGCGCGACGGCGAGGACGCCGACCGCGACGAGCGCGAAGAGCGGAGCATCGGTACGGGCGTGGTGATCATGGACAACGGCACGATCCTGACCAACCTGCACGTGGTCTACGGCGCCAAGCGCATCAAGGTGATCTTCGACGATGGCCTGGAAGCGGATGCCGACGTGATCGCCCTGCGCCCCGAGCACGACCTGGCCGTGTTGCGCGCGCGCAAGATCCCCGACGACCTGAAGCCGGCGACGATGCGCAGCACGCACGACCTCAGGCCGGGCGACCGCGTCACCGCGGTCGGCTTTCCGTTCGGCATCGGGCCCTCGGTATCGCACGGCGTGGTCTCGGGCCTGAAACGCGAGTTCCGCTCGCCCGAAGGCCAGCGCATCCTGACCAACCTGATCCAGTTCGATGCCGCCGCCAACCCCGGCAATTCGGGCGGCCCGCTGGTCACCGACGACGGCGAGGTCGTCGGCATCGTGACCGCGATCTACAACCCGACCGAAGCGCGCTTCTTCGTCGGCATCGGATTCGCCGTGCCGATCGAGAATGCGGCCCAGGCAGCGGGCATGCCGCCCTTCTAGATGACAGCCCCCAACTCACTTCGTTCGCTGCCCCCGAGGGGCGCTCGGGCCGCTTGGGAGCGGCCCGGCGCGGCCCGAGATAGGAATCATTGACCATGACCGAACCGATAACCGCCGCAGCCTCTGCCAGCCTGATGGAGCAGTTGCTCTACGAGGTCAAGCGCGTTGTCGTCGGCCAGGACCGTTTCCTCGAGCGGGTGTTGGTGGCCATGCTGGCGCAGGGGCATTTGCTGGTCGAAGGGGTGCCGGGGCTGGCCAAGACGCTGACGGTCAAGACCTTGGCGCGCACCCTGTCGGGCCAGTTCAAGCGCATCCAGTTCACGCCCGACCTGGTGCCTGCCGACCTGATCGGCACGCGCATCTACAACCAGAAGAGCGGCGAGTTCGGCACCACGCTGGGGCCGGTCTTCACCAACCTGTTGCTGGCCGACGAAATCAACCGCGCGCCGGCCAAGGTGCAAAGCGCGTTGCTCGAAGTGATGCAGGAGCGCCAGGTCACGATCGCCGGGCAGACGCATTTCGTCCCCGAGCCCTTCCTGGTCATGGCCACGCAGAACCCGATCGAGACCGAGGGCACCTATCCCTTGCCCGAGGCGCAGGTCGACCGCTTCATGATGAAGGTCCTGGTCGACTATCCGAGCGAAGACGAAGAGTTCGTCATCGTCGAACGCGTCACCGGCCCACCGGTCGAAGTCGCCGCCGTCGCCACCACCGCACAGCTGCTGCAATTGCAGCGCGAATGCCGCAATGCCTATGTCGACCCGGCCTTGATCACCTATGCCGTCAAGCTGGTGGCGGCCACCCGCGAGCCGGTCAAAGCCGGGCTGAAGGACCTGGCCAAGTACGTCGCCTTCGGCGCCAGCCCGCGCGCCACCATCTGCCTGATCGAAGGCGCGCGCGCACTGGCCTTCATGCGCGGACGCGCCTATGTGCTGCCCGAAGACCTGCTGGCCCTGACCGGTGATGTGCTGCGCCACCGCATCTCGCTGACCTACGAGGCACTGGCCGACGGCATGACGGCCGACATGCTGGTCGAACGCATCGTCAAGGCCCTGCCGGCGCCGGCCAAACCGCTGTCCCACGATGAACGCGCTGCCGCCAACGGCTGACCCCGCGCCTGCCGCCACGGCGCAGGCCTTGCTGCAGCGCCTGGAATGGACGGTGCTCAAGCGCCTGGACGGCGCACTCCAGGGCGACTACCGCACGCTCTTTCGCGGCCACGGCATCGACCTGGCCGACCTGCGCGAATACCAGACCCACGACGACGTGCGCCACATCGACTGGAACGTCACCGCGCGCCTGCAGGTGCCGCATGTGCGCCAGTTCACCGAGGACCGCGAGCTGTGCGCCTGGTTCCTGCTCGACTTGAGCCCGTCGGTCGATTTCGGTTCGCGGCAGAGAAAGCGCAGCGTGTCCGAAGCCTTCGTCGCGGTGATGGCCAGCCTGGTGCTGCGCCATGGCAACCGCGCCGGCGCGGTGCTCTATGGCAACGCCGTCGATACCGTGCTGCCGGCCAAGAGTGGCCGCCGCCACGTCTTGCACCTGATGCAGCGCATTCGTTCCCGGCCCGCCGCGACACCGGCCGGAGGCACACGCCTGGCCGAATTGATCGATCGGGCGCGGCCGACGATGCGCCAGCGGGCCTGCGTATTCGTGGTCTCCGACTTCATCAGCGAAGACGGCTGGGAGGCGCCGCTGGCCCGTCTGGCCGAGCGCCACGACGTGGTGGCCGTGCGCCTGTTCGACCCGCTCGAGATGAACCTGCCCGACCTGGGCCTGGTGCTGCTGCAAGACAGCGAAACCGGCGAGCAGCTCTTCGTCGATACCGGTCAGCAGAGCTTTCGCGAACGCTTCGCCGCAGCGGCCGCGCGTCGCGAAGCGGCGTTGCGCACGGCCCTGGCCAATGCCGGTGTCGACACGCTCGAACTCTCGACCGAAGCCGAACTCGGTGACGCGATCCTGCGCTTCGTAGACGCCAGGCGGCAGCGCAGCCGCATGGCGGCCGGCGCGATGCCGCTGCGGAGGCAGGCATGAGCTTCATCTGGCTGGAAGCCTTGTGGGCGCTGGGCTTGCTGCCACTGCTGGTGCTGGCCTACCTGTGGTTGCTCAAGCGGCGCAAGAAGGTGGCCCTCACCTGGGCCAGCCTGGGGCTGGTGAAGGAGGCGCTGGGCGCACAGCGCGCCTGGCGCCGCCATGTGCCGCCCGCGTTGTTGCTGCTGGCCCTGGCCGCCCTGCTGGTGGCCACGGCGCGGCCGGCCGCGGTGGTCACCTTGCCGCTGGTCGAGCAGACCGTCGTGCTGGCGATGGATGTATCGGGCTCGATGCGCGCCACCGATGTCGAGCCCAATCGCCTGGTGGCATCGCAGAACGCGGCCAAGGCCTTCATCGCCGAATTGCCGCGCTCGGTGCGCGTGGCGGTGGTGTCGTTTGCCGGCACGGCCGCCATCGTGCAGCCGCCTACGCTGAGCCGCGACGACGTGGTCGCCGCCATCGACCGCTTTCAGTTGCAACGTGGCACGGCCATCGGCAGCGGCATCGTGCTCAGCCTGGCCACCATCTTCCCCGACGCCGGCATCGACCTGTCGCAGATCACCGGCCAGCGCCTGATGCCCAAGGCGCTGGGTGACAAGACGCCGGAGAAGGATTTCAAACCGGTCGAGCCCGGCAGCTACAACTCGGCGGCCATCATCCTGCTCACCGACGGCCAGCGCACCACCGGCCCCGATTCGATGGATGCCGCCAAGATGGCTGCCGACCGCGGCATCAAGATCTACACCGTGGGCATAGGCACCAAGGACGGCGACACCATAGGCTTCGAGGGCTGGTCGATGCGCGTGCGCCTGGACGAAGAGACCCTGAAGCAGATTGCCGGCGCGACGCGCGCCGAGTACTTCTACGCCGGCAACGCCAACGATCTGAAGAAGGTCTACCAATCGCTGGGCTCGCGGCTGACGGCACAGAAGAAGGAGACCGAAGTCAGCGCGCTGTTTGCCGCGCTCGGCGCGCTGCTGGTGCTGGCGGCCGCCACCTTATCGCTGTGGTGGTTCGGGCGCGTGGCGTGAGATGTCGCTTCGGAACTTGCGCTGGATCGACGACGACGCTGCGCCCTTCCCACCCACGTCGCAGGCGCTCGGCGCCGACAGCGAAGCCCCCGGCCTGCTCGCCGCCGGTGGCCGGCTCAGCGTGCGGCGCCTCGAGCAGGCCTATCGGCACGGCATCTTTCCCTGGTACAGCGACGGCCAGCCGGTGCTGTGGTGGGCACCCGATCCGCGCATGGTGCTGCCGGTGGCCGAGTTCAAGCTGCACGCGCTCGCTGCGCAAGACGCTGGCGCCGCTTCGTTCGCCACGCCCGGCTGCGAGGTGCGCATCGACAGCGACTTCGAGCGCGTGATCGCGCGCCTGCGCCGGCACCGCGCGAGGGCCAGCGCGGCACCTGGATCGTGCCGGCGATGGTCGACGCCTACAGCCGCCTGGCACCGCGCTCGGCGCGGTGCACAGCGTCGAGACCTGGATCGACGGCGAGCTGGTCGGCGGCCTGTACGGCGTGGGCATCGGCCGCATGTTCTTCGGCGAATCGATGTTCTCGCATGCGCACCGACGCGTCGAAGATCGCGCTCGCCGCGCTGGTGGCCTTTTGCCGCGCGCACGGCATCGACGCTGATCGATTGCCAGCAGCACACCGGCCACCTGGCCTCGCTCGGGCGCGCGCGAGATCCCGCGCGCCGAGTTCGAGCGCCACCTGGCCCTGGCCCTGGGCGGACGCCGCCGTCGCGACTGGACCTATGATCCCGCGCATGTGGGCGCCAACTCGGGCATCGACGTGGCCCGCCCGAGGAGCCTGGCCCCGCGTGACCGCACCCCAAAGAACTCCCGCTCGCGTCGCTGCAGTTCTACGCCACGGCGCCCTACCCGTGCAGCTACCTGCCCGGCCGCCATGGCGCGCTCGCAGGTGGCCACGCCCAGCCACCTGATCCACGCCGACGCCTACTCGGGCCTGGTGGCCAACGGCTTTCGGCGCAGCGGCATGTTCACCTACCGCCCGTATTGCGACGGCTGCCGCGCCTGCGTGCCGCTGCGCGTGCCGGTGCAGCGACTTCACGCCCACCCGCAGCCAGCGCCGCGCCTGGAAGCGCGCACCGCCACCTGGAGGCGCGCGTGCTGCGCCTGTGCTTCGTGCCCGAGCACTACCAGCTCTACCTGCGCTACCAGTCCGGCCGCCACAGCGGCGGCGGCATGGACCACGACAGCGTCGACCAGTACACCCAGTTCCTGCTGCAAAGCCGCGTCAACTCGCGCCTGGTCGAGTTCCGCGAGCCGTCGGCCGACGGCAGCCGGCGCGCTGAAGATGGTGTCGATCCTCGACGTGCTGAACGACGGCCTGTCGGCCGTCTACACCTTCTACGAGCCCGAGCCCGAGGCCAGCTACGGCACCTACAGCGTGCTGTGGCAGATCGAGCAGACGCGCATGCTGCAAGCTGCCGCACGTCTACCTCGGCTACTGGATCGACAGCAGCAGCAAGATGGCCTACAAGGCGCAGTTCGAGCCGCACGAACTGCTGGTCGACGGGCACTGGGCGGCGGCCGACAGCGAAGGCGCCGCACCATAGCCGACGAAGGCCTCACTCAGGCGCTGCGGCGAACCGCGCCGCTCGGGCGCAAGATTCGGCGGCCATGAAAGTCCTGATCGCACCCGAGCGCCGCCTGTTCGTCGACATCGAAGGCAGCGCGCTCGTTGCCGACGGCGCCACCCTGCGCCAGAAGCCGACCCTGCTGCTGCTGCATGGTGGCCCGGGTTACGACCATTCGAGCTTCAAGCCGCTGTTCTCGCAATTGGCCGATATCGCCCAGGTGGTCTACATCGATCACCGCGGCCATGGCCGCAGCGACGCCTGCCCGCCCACGGAGTGGAGGCTGGACATCTTTGCCGACGACGTGGTGCGACTGTGCGACACGCTGGGCATCGTCAAACCCATCGTGCTCGGCCAATCGTTCGGCGGCTTCGTCGCCCAACGCTACCTTGCGCGCCACCCGCAGCATCCGGCCAAGCTCATCCTGTCGAGCACCTCGGCGCGCCTGTCGCTGCCGCGCAAGCTGGCCATGTTCGAGCGCCTGGGCGGCGTACCAGCGAGGCAAGCAGCCGAGCGTTTCTGGACCGCGCCCGACGCCGCCTCGTGGGCCGAATACAGCCGCCTATGCAGGCCGCACTACAACCGCCGCGCCGCCGACAGTGAAGCGGCGCAGCGCACGCTGTTCAAGACCGAGATCCTGTTCCACTGGGTCGCCACCGAGCAGCAGACGATGGACCTGCTGCCCGGCCTGGCCCGCGCGCAATGCCCGGTGCTGGTACTGGCCGGCGAGCGCGACCCGGTGTGCCCGCTGGCCGATGCGCAGGACATCGCCGACGCGTTGCCGCCGCAGTGGCTTCAGTTCGAGCGCTTCGCCGATTGCGGCCACGGCGTCTGGCGCGACGAGCCCGAGGCCGCCTTCGCCGTGCTTCGCCGGTTCATCGTGGCCTAGCGGCGGCGCAAGCGTTGTGGCTGGACCGCCTGCGACGTGTTCGGCCGAACTGGCGGCGGCGCACCCACGTTGCAGGTGATCAGTGCGCCGCATTGCCGAAGATCTCACTGATCAGTCGTATGGGCGTGTTGTGCTTGATCGGGCTGCACGGCGTGTCGGCCAATCGCATCGACAGGATCATCAGATCCGTCGTCTCCAGGTACTCGCGATAGCCCTCGGTCAGGAACGAAAACTCGTTCATGATGCCGACAACGCTGCGGTTTGCCGTCTTCGTGAACGCGACCTCGGCCATCGCCGCCGTCTCGCGTTCAATGGCCGCTCGGTCGACGCCATGCCTTCCCAATACCGCCGCCAGTTCACCAGGGAATCTCGCGGACAGGGTCGAGGCCGGTGCCAACGGCATCAACACCGGTAGCAAGGTTCGCTCGTTCACGAGCAGCGCGAGCTGAGGCTTCCAGAACAGCGCCGTGGCGTACCAGTTGCCAAGCACCGTGGTCGGCGGCAGCAGCGACGTCGCGATTGTTGGCTTGATGCGATCAAGCAGCTTCTTGGTGCAATGCAGGATGTACATGAGGAACGCAGACCGCGTGCGGTCTGCCGTCACAGGTCATATTCAGGACGAGACAACGCCATCTTGGCGGGCGCCCTCGGTACAGCCGAACCCGCGGCCACAGTGCGCCGTCAATTCTCGTGACACGGTCATGAGAATTCGCCTTCCGTACGCGCTCCCGCCGCCTTGAAGATGCTGATTCGAGAGGCGCCCGCCCATCTGCCTACAGGGCAACGTCTGTGTCGAGTAGACCACCGTGGCAATCCGCTGGCGGGCAGACTGCACAGTGTGCGCAAATCGCGCAAGAGGGTGTCAGTGCGCATTCGGCAACGCAAGCAGTTCCTGCTCCAACCGCCGAACCCCGACAATCAAATTCTTGAAGCTCGCAGATCGATCGTTGGCAAGGTCCAAATGTGGGCCGAGCAGTCGCGATCCACTGACCTTCTGATACGCCCTTTGGGTGAGCTTCGCCAGCTCTCGGCTCGGGCTCTCCACACGATCGGCTGTTCGGAACCGCGCATTGTTTTGGCGGCGCACCAGCCCCGTCAGACCCAACGCCGTTTCAACTGCTCGCAGGTCGGCCAAATAGAAGGACTCCAACTCGTGGCAGGCAATGCGCACAAGCGAGACGGCTTGGCGACCCGCCTGCGTGCAAAGTCCGAGCAACTTCGCCTTGACCACTCTGCAGTCTGGTGTGCTGTCTTGGTCGCGCAGCACGATGAATCTCGCATGCGGATTCACGTACCCACGCAAGCGTTTGACCATCTGCTTCTCAAGGTCCTGCTTGCCCTCGAAGACCATCAGTCTCGGCTGCACCTGCGGGTCAAGAACCCGCGGCAGCAAGCCCAGTAGCATCGACTTTGCCGACTCCTCCTCCAGCAGGAAAACAAGCTCCTTCATTCCGGGTCGGCGCCTTCAAAGAAGCCTTGCTTCCACAGATAACCCATCTGGTCGCCGTCAGCCATGTAGACCTTGATCTGCTCGTCGTCGCGAGCCCGTCGAATCTCGGTGGCGCCATCCTTCTTCACCAGCCAGCACACCTCATCGAGCGCCACCGCGTTCAAGAAGTCTGGCGAGTGCGTGGACACCAAGACCTGTCCGCCTCGGTTCGCGTAGAGACGGAACTCCTCGGCCAGCTCGGCCATCAGCTTCGGGTAGAGCTGGTTCTCTGGCTCTTCAACGCACAGCAGCGGATGCGGCTTCGGGTCGTGAAGCAGCACCAGATAGGCAAACATCTTGATGGTGCCGTCGGACACATAGCGGTCGAGGAACGGTGTCTTGAACGAGCCATCCTGGAAGCGCAGTGTCAGGTAGCCGTCATCCATCGGCACCGGCGCCACCGAGGTAATGCCGGGCACGCGGCGCGCCATGGCGTCTAGGATGGTCTGAAACGCCTGTGGATGCTGTTCGAAAAGATAGCGCGCGACGAGCGGCAGGTTCTCGCCGGTCTCCGAGAGGTGTTCCGATTCGCCCATTGCTTCCTTGCGGCCACGGGCAGCGCTGATATGGAAGTCGGACACATGCCAAGACTCGATCAATTGCCGGAACGCATTTGCCGCTTTGAAGCGTTCGAACTGCCCGAGCCCCTTGATGGCCAGGGTCTCCGGTGCCACCTTCTGCACCTCGCGCTCTAGGTCTTCGTCGGACTTTTGGAAGTCCTCCTCGTTCGTTATCGCGTACCCCTCACCATTGGAGAAGTCCAGGAATCGGAACGGGCTGCCGTAGCGGCCACGCTTGTAGCGCAGGATTTCTCGCTGGACAAACGGCGCACCCGCACGCTCGCCGATTTCCAGCGAGTACGTCACCAGGCGCTCGACACCCGTGATCAGCATGCGGTACTGAATTTCGATGAGGATGGTGTCGTCCAGCGCATCGCGGCTCAGTACCTCGCGAAAGCGACCCCGGCTGTCGAGCGCCTGCCGTACGTTGCCTTTGAGGCAGTCGTGCAGAAAGCCGAACACATCGAACAGCGTGGACTTGCCCGAGCCGTTGGCGCCGACCACCACCAGAAACGCCGGGATGTCTTTCAGATGAACGTCACGGAAGACCTTGTAATTCTTCAGTCGGATGGATTCGATCTTCATGGTGGCTACCTTGTCTCAAGCACTTGATGCGGCTTGCTCATCGTGCGCCTTGAGGTGCGTGAAGTTGCTCTGCGGACGACTACCGGCCATGGCGCCCCCTACCCGCCAGCCACGAAAGCCTGCGGCGAAATCACGCGCCCCTGCATGCCCACATCCTGGAGCAGCAGCTTGTCGCCGGTGACCAGCACCAAGTCTGCCTTGGCTGCGAGCAACTCCCACAGCAGCTGGTCACCCGGATCGGGCGCGGGCGGGGCGCCCACCGGCGCGAGCACGATCGCGTGTTGGGCAAGGTCGGTCAGGATCGCCTCGACCTCGGCAACAGTTAGGCCATGGAGCTTGCGCAGAACCGGCCGTACAAGCACCGCGCGGTATTCGGCCAGCAGGGCCTCGGACACGACAAAGGGAAACGCAGCAGCCAACATGCCGTCCACGATGCGCGCGGCAGGCGACGCTTCGCGCTTGGTCAACAAACCCGCCACGACCACGTTGGTGTCGACGATGACGGCCGCGCGACTCACGGCTTGCGGCGGACCGCTCGCACCTGTTCCTGCGCCACTGCCAGCGCCTGGTCTTCGCTCAGCTTGCTGTGCGCTCGCGCGCGGCGCACAAGGTCACGTGCATCCTCCCGCGACTTGATGCCGTAGAAGTCCAGGCTTTCGTCGATCAGTTGCCCGATGGTCTTGTCGCGCTGTGCAGACGCTTCCTTGAGCGCCCGGTAGCGGGCTTCGGACAGGGTGATGGTCAGACGGCTCATGCCAGCCTCATATTGGTGCTTTGACACCAATATGTTAATCCGCTCACGAACGCCGGGCAACGTGCCGGCGCCCCATTCCAACACCCATTTGCACCCAATTCAGGTGCACCACACCCAGCCGACTAAAGCAGCACGATGTCGTACTGCTCCGGGTTCGCGCTCGGCTCGACCGACAGCGAGATCGGCTTGCCGATGAACTCCGACAGCCCGGCCAGGTGCTGGTTCTCCTCGTCGAGCAGCATCTCGACCACCGCGGCGCTGGCCACGACCCGGAACTCCTTGGGGTCGAACTGGCGCGCTTCGCGCAGCACCTCGCGCAGGATGTCGTAGCACACGCTGCGTGCGGTCTTGACCTGGCCGCGGCCCTCGCAGGTCGGGCAGGGCTCGCACAGCATATGGGCCAGGCTTTCGCGGGTGCGCTTCCTGGTCATCTCGACCAGGCCGAGTTGGGAAAAGCCGCTGACCGTGGTGCGCGTGTGGTCGCGCGCGAGCTGTTTGCGAAACTCGGCCAGCACCGCGGCCTGATGGTCATCGCGCGTCATGTCGATGAAGTCGACGATGATGATGCCGCCCAGGTTGCGCAGGCGCAGCTGGCGGGCGATGGCGCCGGCCGCTTCGAGGTTGGTCTTGAAGATGGTCTCGTCGAAACTGCGCGCGCCGACGAAGCCGCCGGTATTGACGTCCACGGTGGTCAAGGCCTCGGTCTGGTCGATGACCAGGGTGCCGCCGCTCTTCAGATCGACGCGGCGGGCCAGCGCGCGGCGGATTTCCTCGTCGATGTTGCACAGGTCGAAGATCGGCCGCTCGCCCTGGTAATGGGCCAGCTTGCCCGCCGCGCCGGGCATGTAGGCGGCACCGAAGGCCTGCAAGTGCTCGAACTGCAGCCGCGAGTCGATGCGGATGGTCTGCGTATCTTCGTTGCTCAGGTCGCGCAGGACGCGTTCGGCCAGCGTCAAATCCTGGTGCAGCAGCGTGCCCGGCGGCGAGGCGAAGGCGCGTTCGCGCACCGCGGCCCAGGTTCGGCGCAGGTAGGCGATGTCGTCGGCCAGTTCGGCGTCGCTGGCCTCTTCGGCGTTGGTGCGCAGGATGAAGCCGCCGCCGCCGCCCTCCTCGGGCTTGCCCACCAAGGCAGCCATGCGCTGGCGCAACTGATCGCGCAATTCCGGCGAGTCGATCTTCTGCGAAATACCGATATGGTTGTCCTGCGGCAGGTGCACCAGCATGCGCCCGGCGATGCTGATCTGCGTCGACAGCCGTGCGCCCTTGCTGCCGATCGGGTCCTTGATGACTTGCACCGTCAGCGCCTGGCCTTCGAACAGCAGGCGCTCGATCGGCGGCGCGGCGTTGGCACTGCCGGCGCCGTTGCCCGCACCGCCGAAGCCCGCGTGCAGGTCGGCCACGTGCAGAAAGGCCGCGCGCTCCAGGCCGATGTCGATGAATGCGCTTTGCATGCCGGGCAGCACGCGCGCCACCTTGCCCTGGTAGATGTTGCTGACCAGCCCGCGCTCGAGCGCACGCTCGAGGTGCAGCTCCTGCACGGCGCCGTTCTCGACCACCGCGACACGGGTTTCCTGCGGCGTCCAGTTGATGAGAATGTCTTGCATGCGTGCGCTCGACTCGCCAATCTCAGAAGCTCACGCCGGCCTGCCGCAGCAGTTGCGCCGTGTCGTGCAATGGCAAACCCATGATACCGGTGTAGCTGCCGTCGATGCGCAGCACCCAGGCCGCTGCGCCGCCCTGGATGGCGTACCCGCCGGCCTTGCCGAAGGGCTCGCGGCCGGCGACATAGGCCTCGATCTCGGCCGCCGACAGGGCGGCGAAGTGCACGCGCGACACGTTCAGCGCAAACAGCGTGCGCCGCCCGGTGGCGACGGCCACCGCCGTCAACACGCGGTGTGCGCGGCCCGACAGTGCGTTCAGCATCGCGCGCGCATGGTCGGCATCCAGCGGCTTGCCCAGGATGCGCCGGCCCAGCGCGACCGTGGTATCCGCCGCCAGAATCGGCGCTGGCGGCAGGGCCCGGGCTTTCCAGCGCCGGCGTGCGGCGGCCAATTTGGCGCGCGTGACACGCTCGACGTAGGCCGCGGGCCACTCGCCGCGCCGTTCGGCCTCGAGCGCTTCGGCGTCCTCGTCGCCGTCGGCCAGCAGCCCTTGGTGGCGCACGCCGAGCTGGTCGAGCAGCTGCGCGCGGCGCGGGCTTTGCGAAGCGAGGTAGACGAAGTCGAACAAGGCTCACTCGCGGTGATAGGGGTGGCCCGCCGTCAGCGACCAGGCGCGGTACAGCGCTTCGGCCAGCAGCACGCGCACCATGGCATGGGGCAGGGTCAGGTCCGACAGGCGCAGGGTCTCGTCGGCGCTGGCCTTGAGCGCGGCGTCCAGGCCGTCTGGGCCGCCGACGATGAGAGCCACGTCGCGGCCGTCGGCGAGCCAGAAGCGCAGGCGCTCGGCCAGTTGCGCCGTGCTGCGGCGCTCGCCGCGTTCGTCGAGCACGACGCGGCGCGCGCCCTTGGCGAACTTTTGCAGGCTGGCCTCGATGCGCTGGGCCTCGGCGGCCATCAGCGCCGCCACGGGTTTGCCGATCGTGCGCGGCTCGGCCTTGAGCGCCCGCAACTCGAGCCTGAGTTCGGGCGGGAAACGCTTGGCAAACTCTTCGTAGGCCGCTGCGGCCCAGGCCGGCTGGCGCTGGCCGATGGCGACCAGCGTCAGCTTCATCGGCTGCGGCGCGGGGCGGCTGCCTTCTTGGCGGCGGGCTTGCGGGTTGGCTTGGCGGGCGCCTTCTTCATGCCCACGGTGCGTGTCACGCCCTTCTTCGGCGCCGACTTGCCCGTCGTTGCGGCCCTGCCGACGCGCTTGCCGGCCGGCGCGGCCTTCTTCGGCGCGGCGGGTGCGGCCTTGGCCGCGGCTTTCCTGGGTGCCGGCTCGGGCTCGGCCGCCTTGACCAGGCGCCTGACCTCGGTTTCGAGCTTCATCTTCACCGGCTTGTCGCCCCAGATCTCCTCGAGGTGGTAGTAGTCGCGGATGCCCGGTTGCATGATGTGCGCCACCGCGGCACCGCAGTCGACGATGATCCACTCGCCGTTGTCTTCGCCCTCGGTACGCAGCACCTGCATGCCGCGCGACTTGACGGCGTCGCGCACGCTGGCCGCGAGGGCCTTGGTCTGCCGGTTGCTGGTGCCCGAAGCGATGATCACGCGCTCGAACAACGGCGACAGGTGCTCGGTGTTGAAGACGCGGATGTCGTGCCCCTTGGTGTCCTCGAGCCCATCGACGATGGCCCGTTGCAGCTTGCGGATGTCCATTCAACTCCCGGAGTGGGCCCTGTCGCGAAGGTACAGGGCATGTTGGTCAATATACCGTGCCACCGCGGGCGGCACCCATCCATCGAGGCTTTGCCCGCCGGCCACGCGTTGGCGCAGGGCGCTGGCGGCGATGTCCATGGCCGGCAGCGGCAAGACGCAAGGAGTGAGGCCCTGCAGCCGGGCATCGGTGGCCGGCGTGGCGCCTGGCCGCGCGGCCACCGCCAGCGTCACACGCGAGAGCAGGTCCTGCCAACCATGCCAGGTGGGCAGGTTGGCGTACTGGTCCTGGCCGACGACGAGAAACCAGGTCGCGCCCGGTTCGCGTTGTTGCAGCTCGCGCACCGTGTCCAGGGTGTAGCTCGGGCCAGGGCGCTCGAGTTCGCAGCGCTCGAGCGTGAAGCGCGGTTCACCGGCCAGTGCCAATTGCAGCATCGCGACGCGGTGTTCGGCATGGGTGACGACGCGCGCCTTTTGCCACGGCGTGCCGGCCGGGACCCAGCGCAACTCGTCCAGTGCCAGCGCGTCGAGCGCCACGCGGCCCAGCGCGAGATGGGCGTTGTGCACCGGGTCGAAGGTACCGCCCAGCAAGCCTATGCGTCGTGTCACCGTGTCGCGAGCCAATCGCGCGGCCGCAGGAAGTCGCTGTACAGGCGCGCCTCGGGCGTTCCGGGCTCGGGCTGCCAGTCGTAGCGCCATGTCACGATAGGCGGCAGCGACATCAGGATGCTCTCGGTACGCCCACCCGACTGCAAGCCGAACAAGGTGCCGCGGTCCCAGACCAGGTTGAACTCGACGTAGCGCCCGCGCCGGTAGGCCTGAAAGTCGCGCTCGCGCTCGCCATAGGCCATGTCGCGACGGCGCCCGACGATGGGCAGGTAGGCCGGCAGAAAGGCGTCGCCCACCGCGCGCAGCATGCCCAGGTTCTGGTCGAAGTCGAGTTCGGAAAAGTCGTCGAAGAACACGCCGCCGATGCCGCGTGGCTCGTTGCGGTGCTTGAGGAAGAAGTATTCGTCGCACCACTGCTTGAAGCGCGGGTATTTGTCGTCGCCGAAGGGGGCCAGCGCGTCGCGGCAGCTGCGGTGAAAGTGCACGGCATCTTCCTCGAAGCCGTAGTACGGCGTCAGGTCCATGCCGCCGCCGAACCAGGTCACCGGCGCCCGGCCCACCGGCAGCGCCGCCAGCATGCGCACATTCATGTGCACGGTGGGCACATAGGGGTTGCGCGGGTGGAACACCAGCGACACGCCCATGGCCTCGAACGGCGCACCGGCCAGCTCGGGCCGGTGCTGGGTGGCCGACGGTGGCAGCGCCGGGCCGCGCACATGCGAGAAGCCCACACCGCCGCGCTCGAGCAGGGCACCCTGCTCGAGCAGGCGGGTGATGCCCTGCCCTTGCAGCTTGTCGGTGGCCGGCTTGGTCCAGGCGTCGGCGATGAACGAAGCGCTGCCGTCGGCGGCGGTCAAGGCGTCGACGATGCGTTGTTGCAGTTCGAGCAGGTAGCTGCGGGCCGTGCTGACTTGGGGGCTGTCGCTCATGCGGGCCTCAGGGGCGGAGCAGGCGAATCGGCGCTGCGAGTTGCGGCCTGCGCCCGCGATGCTTGCCCAGGCGTTGCTCGATCACCGCCATGTCGCGCTCGACGTCGCCGCTCAGCGCAATGAACGAGTCGATGCCGACGCGGCGTTCGACGTAGTCGAAAAATGCCAGGGCCAGCGGCACCCCGGCCTGGGTGGTCACCTGATAAAAGCCGCTGCGCCAACTGTCGCGGTAGCTGCGCGTGCCCTCGGGTGCCAGCGCGAGCCAGAGAAAGGCGTCGCTGGCGCGGGCCGCGGCGAAGCGAGCCACCATCGCCGCCACGGCGCCGCGCGGGTTGCGGCGGTCGACCGGCACACCGCCAATCCAGCGCATCCAGCGGCCGAACAGCGGTACATCGAACAAGCTGTCCTTGCCCCAGAAGGCCAAGGGGATCCCGAGCGCCCACTTGGCCAGGATGCCGATGACGAAGTCCCAGTTCGAGGTATGGGGATAGATGACCAGCACGCCCTGGCGCGAGGGCAGGCCGTCGAACTGCACTTGCCAGCCGGCCCGTCGAAGCAGGCCCCGCGCCAGCCTGCTGCCGCGCAACTGAACCGGCCGCTCGGTCAAGGGCGCCATGCCGTTCATCATCGGGGCTTCAGCGCACGATGGCCGATGTCGCTGCGCCATTGCGCGCCGTCGAAGCGGATCGGCGCCACAGCCGCATAGGCCCGCTGCTGCGCATCCTTGGCCGTGACACCGAGCGCGGTCACGCACAGCACTCGGCCGCCCTTGGTCAGCAGTCGGCCGTCGACACCGCGCTCGGTGCCGGCGTGGAAGACATACAGGTCGTCGGCAGCAAGCCGGCAGTCCGTCGATGGCGTCGCCCTCGCGCACGCTGCCGGGGTAGCCGTGGGCGGCCATCACCACACCGAGCGCGATGCGGCGATCCCACTGCAGTTCGATGTGGTCGAGCGTCGGCGCATTGGCGCTCGCGGTGGCCGCCATCAGGATCTCGAGCAGGTCGGACTTCAGGCGCATCAGCAGCACCTGCGCCTCGGGGTCACCCAGGCGGGCATTGAATTCAACCACCCGCGGCCTGCCTTCGCCGTCGATCATCAGGCCGGCGTAGAGAAAGCCGCTGAACGGCTGGCCGTCGGCGGCCATGGCGGCGATGGTCGGCAGCACGATTTCGTGCATCGCACGCGCATGCACATTGGGCGTGACCACCGGTGCGGGCGAGTAGGCGCCCATGCCGCCGGTGTTCGGGCCCGTGTCGCCGTCGCCGATGCGCTTGTGGTCCTGGCTGGTGGCCAGCGGCAGCACACGCTGACCATCGCTGATGACGATGAAGCTGGCCTCTTCGCCGCTCATGAACTCCTCGATCACCACCCGCGCGCCGGGCTTGCCGTCGAGCATGAAGTCGATCGCGGCGTGGGCCTCGCCCGCCGCCATCGCCACCACCACCCCTTTGCCGGCCGCCAGTCCGTCGGCCTTGACCACGATCGGCGCGCCGTGCCGGTCGACATGGTCGTGCGCTGCGGCGGCGTCGGTGAAGCTGGCGTAGCGCGCGGTCGGAATGCCGTGGCGCTGCATGAAGTCCTTGGCGAAGGCCTTCGAGCTTTCGAGCTGCGCGGCGGCGCGCGTCGGGCCGAAGATGCGCAGGCCGCGGGCGCGGAACAGGTCGACCACACCCGCCGCCAACGGCGCTTCGGGGCCGACCACGGTGAGGGCGATCTTTTCGGCGGCGGCAAAGTCGGCCAGCGCGGCCATGTCGCCGATCGGCACGTTGCGCAGCGCCGGGTCGGTCGCCGTGCCGCCGTTGCCCGGAGCGACATATACGCATTGCACCTTCGACGACTGCGCCAGCTTCCAGGCCAACGCGTGCTCGCGTCCGCCGCCGCCGATGACCAGCACTTTCACTCGGCCATCTCCGCGTTGTGATACACGCTCTGCACGTCGTCGAGTTCCTCGATCACATCGAGCAGCTTTTGCATGCGCGCGGTGTCGTCGGGACCGAGTTCAACCGGGTTCTCGGCCCGCATCGCGACCTCGGCCAGTTCGGCCTTCAGCCCGGCCGCTTCGAGCGCAATCTTCACGGCTTCGAACTCCGTCGGCGGCGTCAGCACCTCGATCGAGCCGTCGTCGCCGGCGATGACGTCCTCGGCACCGGCATCGAGCGCGATCTCCATCACCTTGTCTTCGCTCGTGCCCGGCGCAAAGATCAGTTGTCCGCAATGCTTGAACTGGAAGGCCACCGAGCCTTCGCTGCCCATATTGCCGCCGTACTTGGAGAACGCGTGGCGCACCTCGGCCACCGTGCGCACGCGGTTGTCGGTCATGCAGTCGACGATGATGGCCGCACCCGCGATGCCGTAGCCCTCGTAGCGGATCTCTTCGTAGTTGACGCCCTCGAGGTTACCGGTCGCCTTGTCGATATTGCGCTTGACGGTCTCGACCGGAAGATTGACGGCCTTGGCCTTTTCGACCGCCAGGCGCAGGCGCGGATTGGCCGTGACGTCACCACCACCCAGGCGCGCGGCGACCATGATCTCGCGGATCACCCGGGTCCAGGCCTTGCCTCGCTTCTCGTCCTGGCGGCCCTTGCGGTGCTGGATATTGGCCCACTTGGAATGACCGGCCATGCGGAGTTGCTCCTGGGCGTACTGTGAATGAAGGGTGCGATTTTAGTGCGCACCCCAGGCGCCGCCCCGCGGCCAGCGTCAGTTCGGCGCCGGCACGTACTTGTTGCCGTTGGCCTTGTAGCGCGCGACAGCCTTCTTCAAGTCGGTGAATTCCTCGCACGGCAAGAAACAAGCCTTGTCCAGCGCGTTCAGCCGCTGTTCGACGCGCGCCATGTCGCCCAGCATCAAATACAGCTCGCCCGAATATTCGAGCGCGCCGCGATGCTTGGGATTCAGGCGCAGCGCCTCGTTGTAATGGCGCTCCGCGGCAGCCAGGTCGGGCGGGCTGGACTTGCGCAGGCTGTAGCCCATCAGGTTGTTCCAGTCGGCATTGCCGCTGTCGTTGACGCGCCTGAGTTCGGCGATCGCGTCGCTCCACTTCTGCTCGGCGACCAGCGCCCGCGCCGTACCCAAGGCTTCAGCCGAGGTCCGGTGCCGTGGTCGGCGTGTTCGGCGTGTCGACTGCCAGCGCGGCGTTGACGATCAACGCGCAAGCAGCGGCAACCAGTGGGCGGATCAGATTCGTTTTCATGGTGCATGGCTCCTGTAAATGGCCGGGTGCCGACATTGGCGCCCTGCAGAGGACCTACGAGATTAGGCACGCGATTGGATGCGTCTGCCTGCGCCGCGTTCCACCACAGCTTGCCACACCGGCCGGACATGACCTGGCCACTGCCCGGCAGGCTCCGGCGCGGCCCCTGCAAACCACACCGCGGCGCGTTGAGCGCCTCGGCGACTTCGAACCGCGCCAGGCCGAGTCGATAGACTCGCGAAAACTTTGCCCTTGCGGAGCCGTCGATGCCCGATCCGATCCTGCTTGCCCAACGCGGCGCCATTCAATGCCAGCTGCTGCCGGGCTTGGCCAATCGCCACGGCCTGATCACGGGTGCCACGGGCACCGGCAAGACCATCACGCTGCAGACCCTGGCCGAGAATTTTTCCAGGCTCGGCGTGCCGGTGTTCATGGCCGACGTCAAGGGTGACCTGACCGGGATCACGCAAAAGGGGGCCTTGCCCGAGAAATTGTTGACGCTCATCGCCGAGCGCGGGTTGCCCGCGCCCGTATCTGGCGCCTGCCCGGCCACGCTGTGGGATGTCTTCGGCGAGCAGGGCCATCCGCTGCGCGCGACAGCGTCCGACATGGGCCCGCTGCTGCTGTCGCGCATGCTGGCGCTCAACGAGACCCAGGCGGGTGTGCTGAGCCTGGTCTTCAAGATCGCCGACGACAACGGTCTGCTGCTGCTCGATTTGAAGGACCTGCGCGCCATGCTGCAGCATGTCGGCGACAACGCCAAGGACTTCACGACCCAGTACGGCAACGTCAGTGCGGCCAGCGTCGGCGCCATCCAGCGCGGCCTGCTGCAGATCGAGGAGCAGGGCGGGAGCAAGTTCTTCGGCGAACCGATGCTCGATATCGCCGACTTCATGCAGACCGTGGACGGCAAGGGCGTCATCAACGTGCTCGCCGCCGACAAGCTGATGAACGCGCCGCGCCTGTACGCGACCTTCCTGCTGTGGATGCTGTCCGAGCTGTTCGAGCAACTGCCCGAGATCGGCGACCCCGACAAACCCAAGCTGGTGTTCTTCTTCGACGAGGCGCACCTGCTGTTCACCGATGCGCCCAAAGCCCTCGTCGAACGCATCGAACTGGTCGTGCGCCTGGTGCGCAGCAAGGGCGTCGGCGTCTACTTCGTGACGCAGAACCCGCTCGACATTCCCGACACGGTGCTGGCCCAGCTGGGCAACCGTGTGCAGCACGCCTTGCGCGCCTTCACGCCGCGCGACCAGAAAGCCGTGGCCGCGGCGGCGAGCACCATGCGCGCCAACCCCAAGCTCGACGTGCAGACCGCGATCACGGAACTGGCCGTCGGCGAAGCGCTGGTCAGCCTGCTCGACGAGAAGGGGCGGCCCAGCGTGACCGAACGCGTGTTCGTGCTGCCGCCGGGCAGCCAGATCGGACCGATCACCCCCGAGCAGCGCAAGGCCTTGCTGGCCGCCTCGCTGGTGGCGGGCGTCTACGAGAAGACGATCGACCGCGAGTCGGCCTACGAGAAGCTGAAAGGCCGCGCCGCAGTCACCGCCGACAACGCACGAGCCCCGCAGCAGCCGCAGATGCCCGGCACGGCACCTGCACCGCAGCCCGGTGGCGACCTGATGAGCAGCCTGGGCAGCATCTTGTTCGGCAGCACCGGCCCGCGCGGCGGCAAACACGAAGGCCTGGCCGAATCGGCGGCACGCAGTGCGGTGCGCAGCGTAGGCTCCGCGGTGGGCCGCGAAATCGTTCGCGGCGTGCTGGGTTCGCTGCTCGGTGGCGGGCGACGGCGTTGAGGAGAACGGCGATGCAGATAACGATCTGGCTCCTGGTTGCCGTGGCAGCCACCTTGCTTGCCGCACGCTATGGCGTATTTTCGGGCAGCCCGCCGAGCACGCTCGGTCTGCGCGACGGCAAATTCAAGCCACCATCGAATACGCCCAACAGCGTGAGCAGCCAGGCCAGCCTGTGGCCCGGCCATCCGCAACGCGACGGCGCGGCCATCGCGCCGCTGGCAATGGTCGGCGATGGGCCGGCCACCATCACCCGCCTGGCCCAGATCATCGGCGCCACCGACGGCGCGCGTATCGTCGAGCAACGGCCCGACTATCTGTACGCGCAGTTCACGACCCGGCTGATGCGCTTCGTCGACGACGCCGAATTCTGGTTCGACCCCGCAGCAGGCGTGGTTCAGGTGCGCTCGAGCTCACGCGTCGGGCGCAAGGACTTCGGCGTCAACCGTGCGCGCATGGAGGAACTGCGCCAGCGGCTGGTCGCCACGCCCTGAACCAAGTACTGACCCATAGCCGTCGCCTGCGCTAAGGGCCCTCGGCGCACGACGCCGGCGCGAGTCACCAGGCTCAGCGCGCCATCGCAGTAGCCGTACCCCCGGTCCTTGGCAGCGCGTTCGCGAGCCAGCGCTCGCGCTGCACGTCGCCGATCGGAAAGCGCATACCGTACATGCGCTGACCGTACGCAGACATCAGCAGCGCGATGCGCGCTGCGTCGGCGTTACCCTGGTCGGCCAACTGCCAGAAGGCCGCATGAGCGGCAGCGAAGTGGCCGTGCGCATAGTCGGCCATCGCGCTGTCGAATGCGACTTGCCGGGCTGCACCGGTTTGCGCCTGTGCGGCGGACGCAAATGCCAGCGCGCCGGCCATGCAGACCGCACTGCGCCGCGTAATTTGGGTTGCTGTCATGAAGTCACTCCTGTTTCAATGGTCGTAGGCTGCGATGGCAGCGGGCGCGGGGTCGGCGACCGCAGCGATCGCATCCCAGTTGACGTCTGCGCCGAGCGCAGCCACTTGCTGCGGCACGGCCGGTGCGGACTGCTCGATCAGGCGCACACCGGCATGAGGGTGCTCGGTCGCCGGTGTCGGGCTCAGCGCCACCAAGATGCCTGCGACCGCCGCGCCGGCAGCGATCCAGGCCACGCTGCGCGCCCGCTCGCTGCGCTCGGTTTGATGGTGAGCATTTCGGTCTGTGTGCATAGGGCCGCCTCTTGGTGATTGGGTACTGCCAATCTAAGTCTGGCCATGGTCAGACGCATCCACTGCAGGAACTACGCAGGCTATGCCTGTAGGCATAGTTCGATCGGCGCGCTAGCTGGGTGGCTAGCCTTCGTCGATGCCGAGTTCGCGCGCACGGACCACTGCTTCAGTGCGATTGCGTACCTGCAGCGCACGCAAGATGGCAGCAATGTGGATCTTCACCGTGCCCTCGGTAAGGCCGAGTTCGCGCGCGATCAACTTGTTGGGCTGGCCACGCGACAACGCGCGCAGCACGTCACGCTGACGCGGCGTGAGATCGGCTGCCGTAGCGCGCGCAGGCGACGCCATGCCGCTTGCGTCGCCGAGGGATCGCAAGGGCACGTAGACGCCGCCGGCGAGCACCATGCGCAAGGCATTGAGCAACATGTCGCTGCGTTCGCTCTTCGGGATGAAGCCGACCGCGCCCGCCGCCAACACGGCGCGAATGGTGGCGGCGTCTTCCTGACCCGAAGCGACCACCATCGGCAAGGTCGGCAGCAGTTCGCGCAGGCGGCGCAGACCCGCCACGCCGTTCATGCCGGGCATGTTCAGGTCGATCAGCGCCAGGTCTGCAGCTCCGGCCGACTCGTCTTGCGCCAGCTGCAGCAGCGAGTCGAAGTCGCCCGCCTGTTGCACGTGGGCGGCTGCGTCGAGTTCGCGCACGGTGCGGGCCAGCGCGTCGCGCACCAGCGGGTGGTCATCGGCAATCAGTACTTTCATCGCTTGGCCAGCCCTGTCGCACTGGGCATCGAAGCCGGTAGCGCATGCGCCACCGACAACAACCAACTGCGCAGCCGCGCCGCGGGCACCGGCTTGCTCAACCAGGGCAGGCCACTGTCCTGCATCAGGCGCACACGTTCGGGTGCGGAGTCGCCGCTGACGATCAGGGCGGCCAGTGCCGGGCCGAAGCGGCGTCGCAGCAGTGCCACTTCAGCGATGCCATCGCGCGTGCCACGCAGGCGCAGATCGGCGACTGCCGCATCGGGTCGGCACTGCGCGGCGTGCAGGCGCGCCACCACTTCGCTCGCGTCGCTGGCGTCGAATACGCGGCAGCCCCAGCTTTCGAGCAAGAGGCGCATCGAGTCCCGAACCTCGGGATCGTCTTCGATCATCGCCACCGTCAGGCCCTGCAACGAACCTGCAGACTCCGCCACGGGCATGGCGGTGGCCACCGCATCGGTGGCTGGCACGTCGATCCCGAAGCGCGAGCCATGACCGGGCCGGGACCGCAGCGTCAGCTGCAGCTCCAACAGGCGCGCGATGCGGCGCACGATCGACAGCCCCAGGCCCAGCCCGCTGCGGCGATCGCGCTCGGGGTTGCCGACCTGGTAGAACTCGTCGAACACGCGCTCGCGTTCTGGTTCCGGGATACCCGGTCCGGTATCCCAGACCTCGATGCGCCAAATGCCGCGCCCGCGCGGCCGGCCACTCACCAGTACGCCGCCGACCTGCGTGTACTTGACCGCATTGCCGATCAGATTGCGCAGTACGCGCTCGAGCAGCAATGGGTCGGTATAGGCATTGCGCCGCTTCGCCGCAACGGCGATGCGAACCGACAGGCGCAGCCCGCGTTGCGCCGCCTGGGCGGCAAACTCCTCGACCAGACGGCGCAACATGGCTTCGAGGTCGAACGCGCTCGGCTGTGGCAGCACCACGCCGGCGTCCATGCGCGAAATATCGAGCAGGGCATTGAACATGGTGTCGAGCGCACCGAGCGAGCCGTCCATGCGTTGCGCGATGTCGCTGGCGTCGCTGTCGAGCGGGCGCTGGCGCAGCGCCCCGAGGTACAGCCCAAGGGCGTGGATCGGCTGGCGCAGGTCGTGACTGGCCGCGGCCAGGAAGCTGCTCTTGGCCTGGTTCGCCGCTTCGGCTTCGTCGCGTGCGCGCCGCATGTGGTCGAGCGCGGTCACCAGTTCGGCACTCTTTCGTTCGACACGACTCTCCAGCTCGCGGTTGAGGCTTTCCAGCGATGCCGTGGTGCGCACGAAACGGTCGATCAGGAACCAGGTCACCAGCACCACCAGCGGCAGCCCGCAATACGGTGTCAGCGCAATCGGCCAGTTGTCGTCGTCGCGCTGAAAGACGATCCAGTCGCGCAGGCCGAACGAAGCTGCGGCCAGGCTGGCCACGACGAGCAAGGCGCTGTCGAGGTTGCGCTGGCGCCATGCGCTGCGCGCCACCGCGGCCAGGGTGGCGAACGCCGCGATGACCAGGCCCAGGCGCCAGACGAGGTCGACCTCCTCCAGTGCACCGAACGCATGGGCCAGGTAGTACAGCACCGGTGCCACCGCACAGGCGCGCAGCAGCGCAACTTCCAGCCGCGGCACGACATAGCCGGCAAAGCGCACCGCGAACATCAGCTGCATGATCACGAAAAACGTGTACAGCGCCATCCACCAGATCGTGTTGTGCACGCCGGGCAGCGGCGCCGTAGGCAGGATGTTCCATGCCGTATGCAGGCCCCAGGCGATCGAACCGATGCCGAAAAAGCCATACATCGGCTCGCTGCGCCGGCGCAGGTAGATCAGCAGCACCGAGGCACCGAGGCAGGCAATCACGGTGGCCACCAGCATGGGGCCGAATACCGCGCCGAAGGCCTTGCGGCCGTGCAGGCTGCGCAAGCGGTCCAGGGGACCGACGATGACGCGCGACAAACTGACGGATCCGGCACCACGCAGGGTGATCTCGACCCGATTCACGCCGGCCACGAGGTAGGCCGGCGGCAATTCAACCAGTCGCAGCACGTTTAGGCCGCGCGGGCGCGGGCCGAGTGGTTCGCTGATGCTGTCGAACAACACGTTGCCGCCCACGCTGATGCGCCCATGGCCCAACATGCCCGGCAGGTAGAGTGCCAGGCCACGCGGGTCGACGCCCAGGTCGACGTTCAGTCGATAGCTGCGCTCGACCTCGCCCTCGCCTTCGCCTTCGACCGTGTCGGGCAACGTGACCGTCGTGGAGCTGCCATCGGCTTCGACGCGTTCGGCCCGAGACAGCGTCAGTGGCACCCGTGGCGCGGCCTGCGCCACGCACAACACCAGCAGCAGCGACACGGCCACCGCATAGCTTGCAAGCCTGCGCGGTCGGCCCAGCGACAATTCTGACCGGCAGCGCGCGAACGAAGCAGACAACGAGCCTCACCTCCTCGGGTCGATTCGACACCGAAGTGACCGCCGCGGCAAGGCGCTGTTCATTACCGAGCCATGACCAGCCTGCCGGGCGAGCGATGGACCACGGCGGCGGCGAGTCGCCTGTGTACTCGTCCCAGACGACGCCGACGCGGCGTGCCGGCAGCGGCCCTGGGCTTGCCCTCAGGCGCCAGGCGCGACCCAGGTTTCGGCGGCGGAGGGCGGCTCGGGTGTCTGCGCCGCCATTGGCGGCTCAGTTATCGGCGTGACCAGGCTGATGGCCACGATCACAAACAACACGCAGGTTATGCCCAGGGCCAGCAGGGCGCGCAGGTTGCGTACCGTCTGCACGGTGGGATCCCCAGGGTCCATCACGGGGCGGCACATCATGGTCGATCTCCAGGCGGTTGTTGCGGCCGCCAGCGACGCAGCGACCTGTGGACACTCTAGACCGCGCGGCATCAACTGTGATCCACAAAAGGACCAGGTTCCCGAGACCATCGGAGATCGGCCAAAGGGCATAGCCGAGAGGCGTCGATAGAATCGATCAGCCCCTGCCCTTCTTCAATCCATGTCCGCTGTCAAAGACGACCCCACTCCGAGGCCGAGCAATTTCTTGCGCGCCGTCATCGAGCGCGACCTCGCGGCCGGGACCTACGCCGCGCGGCGCTTCGCCGGCACGCCGGGCGATGCGGCGCACCACGCCGGCGGGCCGCTCGATGCGGCGCGCATCCGAACCCGCTTTCCGCCCGAACCCAATGGTTACCTGCATATCGGTCACGCCAAGAGCATTTGCCTGAACTTCGGCCTGGCACGCGAGTATGGCGGCGTATGCCACCTGCGCTTCGACGACACCAATCCCGAGAAGGAAGAGCAGGAGTATGTCGACGCCATTCTCGACGCGGTGAAATGGCTGGGCTTCGACTGGAACGCGCAGGGCCGGTCGCACCTGTACTTTGCCAGCGACTATTTCGACTTCATGTACCGCGCGGCCGAGGCTTTGATCGAGGCCGGCCTGGCCTATGTCGATGAACAAAGCGCCGAGGCCATGCGGCTCAGCCGCGGCGACTTCAACACGCCCGGCGAAGACAGTCCGTTCCGCTCGCGCACGACGAGCGAGAACCTGGCCCGGTTCCGCGCCATGCGCGACGGCCAGCTGGCCGACGGCGCCGCCGTGTTGCGAGCCAGGATCGACATGGCCAGCCCGAACATCAACCTGCGCGACCCGGCGCTGTACCGCATCAAGCGCGCCACGCACCACAACACCGGCGAACGCTGGTGCATTTACCCGATGTACACCTACGCGCACCCGATCGAGGACGCGCTGGAGAACATCACCCACAGTATCTGCACGCTCGAGTTCGAAGACCAGCGACCGTTCTACGACTGGTTGCTCGACCACCTGTGCGAGTTGGGCCTGCTGGCGCAGCCGCGGCCGCACCAGTACGAGTTCGCGCGCCTGAACGTCACCACCATCGTGACCAGCAAGCGCAGGCTGCGGCAACTGGTCGAAGAAGGCATCGTCAACGGCTGGGACGACCCGCGCCTGCCCACCCTCGCCGGCCTGCGCCGGCGCGGCTACACCGCCGGCAGCCTGCGCCTGCTGGCCGAGCGCACCGGTGCAAGCAAGGCCGGCGGCTGGACCGATTACGCCAGCCTGGACGGCGCGCTGCGCGATGACCTCGAAGGCCAGGCGCGCAGAGCCATGGCCGTGGTCGACCCGTTGCGGCTTGAACTGGTGAACTGGCGCGAGGTCTTCGGCAAACAGGACAGCGTGCCGTGCAGCGCGCCGGTGCACCCACAGCGGCCCGAACTCGGTACTCGCCAGTTCGGCCTCGGGCCCCTGTTGTGGATCGAACGCGATGATTTCGCCGTCACGCCACCGAAGGGATTCTTTCGCCTGTTTGCCGGCAACAAGGTGCGCCTGAAATACGGCGTGATCGTCGAATGCATCGGTTGCAGTCAGGACACTGCCGGTCATGTGACGGCGGTGCAGGCCCGTGTGCTACCGAATACCCGTAGCGGCACACCTGGCGCCGATGCGGTCAAGGTCAAGGGCACCATCACCTGGGTCGGCATGCACGACGCATTGCCCGCCGAATTGCGCCTGTACGAACGCCTGTTCACCGAAGACCAACCCGATGCCGGCAGCAAGGACTTCAAGGCCGCGCTCAATCCGGCCAGCGTGCGCTTGACACAGGGCTTTGTCGAGCCCTCGCTCGCCGGCGCACTTGCGGAAACCCATGTCCAGTTCGAGCGCCACGGCTATTTCGTGGCCGACCGTATCGAACATCGCAGCGAACAGCCGGTGTTCAACCGCATCACGGGGCTCAAGGACCACTGGGCCAGGTAGGCCCGCAACCTTCGACGCCGAACAAACCATCCGCAACCGCACCGAGGAGACCGCGATTGAATCCCTACCGCACGCTCGCCATTGGCCTGTGGGCCAGCGTCCTAGGCCTGACCAACGCCGTAGCGCAGACCGCGGCCAGCGCCCCGAGCGCCGCTGCGACGGCCAGCGGGCTGGTCTATCACTCGCTCAAGGACGGCGGTGGGGCGGCGCCGCTTCCGACCGACGTGGTGCGTGTGCATTACCGAGGTACCTTCCCCGACGGTCGCGAATTCGACAGTTCGATCACCCGCGGCCAGCCGGCCGAGTTCCCGCTCAACCGCGTCATCAAGTGCTGGACCGAGGGCCTGCAGTTGATGAAGGTCGGCGGCAAGGCGCGACTGACTTGCCCGCCGGGCATCGCCTACGGTGAACGCGGCACACCCAATGGCCCGATCCCGCCGAATGCGACGCTGCACTTCGAGGTCGAGTTGTTGGGTATCGTCAGGCGCTGAGGCCGGCGGACGACGCACCGGCGGCCGAATTACCTGCTCGCCGCCGAGGCTGTCGATGCGGGCCTGTCGACCGGCTTGTCGAGCACGGGATTGCGTGAGGGCAAGGGGCTACCGCCGACCGTCAGACCCGCCGCCGAAAGTTTGGCCGCATTGACGGCACCGAGGCCATTGACACGGGCAATGAGGTCGGCCCAGTCGGTAAAGGACCGCTTGCGGCGTTCGTCGAGCATTCTTTGCGCCAGGCTCGGCCCGATGCCACTGACGGCTTCGAGTTCAGCCCGGTTCGCATTGTTCACGTCGACCGCAGCCCAGGCCGGCGCGGCGAACTGCGCAACGACCCACAGGGCCAGGACGAATTTCCACATGGTCGGGCTCCCTAAGCGCTCGAATTGACCCCTATGTGCGACCTCGATTGCAACACCTACTTACGGGTGGCCGTCCGCTGCATGCGCAAGAATGGGCATTTCGAGGCGCCTAGTGTGTAACCGGGCTTGACCCTGCCGGCTGCCCGCCTATAGCCTCGCCTACGAGCGCTCAACAGCCCATACGCCACCTCGCGCTGGCTTCCCAACCATGACCCTGCTTGACTCGACCTCCGCCGCCACATTGTTGGTTGCCCTCGCTCTGCTCCTGACCGCCATATGGCTGCGCAGACGCCAGGCCACGACACGCGGATCGCAGGCCGACGAGCCGCTGGACACGGTCCAGGCTTGGCCGCCGCAGGCCGTGCGCGTGATGACACTCGGCGAGCGTCAGGCCTACGACGTCCTGCGCCGTGCGGTGCCTGGTCACATCGTGCTGGCGCAAGTACCGCTGTCACGATTCATCAGCGTGCCCACTCAGTTCCCGTACTCGCAATGGCTGCAGCGTGCCGGTAGGTTGGGCGTCGACCTGCTGGTCTGCGACGCCAGTTCGCGAGCCGTGGCGGCCATTGAAGTGCGCACGGCTGGCGAATCCGCGCGCAGCGCCAAACGGCACCAGCGCCTGATCGACGTGCTGTCGGCAGCCGGTGTCGATGTCTACGAGTGGCATGAAGAAAATTTGCCCAGCGTGACCGAGGCACGTGCATTGTTCTTCGCCAACGGCCACGACCTCGCAGAAGCGGAAGTGACCATGACGCGCGGCGGTCGCGCCTTGTTGCCGGTGCCCGAAATCCAGGAATTGCTGGCCGAAGGCGACAGTACCGATTACGGCCGCCTGGAGCCCGTCCCGTCGGGCTTCTTCGAGGACCAGGAACCGCGCCTGTCGCGCCAAGCGGCATAAGCAGTTGTCGCCGCATGCCGCTGCGGTGGCGTGCCGCTCCCGTGAACGTCGTTGCGCCTGTCCCCCGGGGCCGGCAAAGGCGTGTGCGATGCACGCCTTTCATGTCGGCGCACGCCGTGCGGATCGACACCTCATGTTGTAAGGTCTGCGTTGCCGATCCGACAGACGCGCATCGCCAATCACTGCCCTGCATAGGAGGACCCGACATGACCCGTCGTCAATGGCTTAGCCTGCTTTCCAGCCTGGGGATCAGCGGCACGACTGGCATCGGTGCCCAAGCCGCGGCACCGGATGCGACGGGCGCATCGCCGCACATAGAGCCACTGCGGCTGACCGATGCACAGTGGCGCGCGCGCCTGAAGCCAGAGCAATACAACGTGCTGCGTCAGGAAGGCACCGAGCGGCCAGGCAGCAGTCCGCTGAACCATGAAAAGCGCAGAGGCACGTTCCACTGTGGAGGCTGTGAACTGCCGCTATTTGCCAGCAGCATGAAATACGAAAGTGGCACCGGCTGGCCAAGCTTTTTCACCACCCTGCTCGGCGCGGTACAGACCAAGCGCGACTTCCATCTCGTGCTGCCGCGTACCGAATACCACTGCGCGCGCTGCGGCGGGCACCAGGGCCATGTCTTCGACGACGGCCCCCAACCGACCGGCCTGCGCTATTGCAACAACGGCGTGGCATTGACGTTCGTGCCGGAGGCGGCATGAACAGCAGCCGGCGCTGGACCGTCGCGGCGGTGTTGTCCGTCGCGGTGGGCATCGCAGCAGCACTCGGTGCGGCGCGGGCACAGACGCCGATCAGCACCGTGACCGGCCCCGCCCCTACAGGCCTGGCCAAAGCCACGTTTGCCGGCGGCTGCTTCTGGTGCGTCGAAGCCGATTTCGACAAACTGCCCGGCGTCATCAGCACCACCTCCGGCTACACCGGCGGCAAGGTCGCCAATCCGAGTTACGAGCAGGTATCGGCCAAGGTCACCGGGCATGCCGAGGCAGTCGAAATCATCTACGACCCGAAGCAGTTGAGCTACGAACAGTTGGTCGAGTATTTCTGGCACACCATCGATCCGACGACCAAGGACAGCCAGTTCTGCGATCACGGCTCGCCCTATCGCACGGCGATCTTCGTCCACGACGCGACGCAACTGGCGGTGGCCAGAGCCTCACTGGCGCAACTGGAGAAGAGCAAACCGTTCAAGGACGCCGTCGTCACGGAGATCACGCTGGCCGGGCCCTTCTACGCAGCCGAGGATTACCACCAGGATTACTACAAGAAAAATCCGATCCGCTACAAGTACTACCGTACCTCTTGCGGCCGCGACGCACGCGTGCAGCAATTGTGGGGCGCCTTGCCCCACCCGGTGGCCGCGGCCAGGTAGCGCCTGGCCGGCGGCCGCGCGTTCTACACTGCCGGCCATGAAGCGACTGGGCTGCGCTTTGGCCGGCATGTGGGTAGCCGCGGCGAACGCGGCAGTACCACCGAGTGCGGCGCCGGTGGCTGCTGGGGCCCCCGTGGCCTGCCAGAAGGCTGCACAGGACGCCCTGCGGTCGACACGCGGTGTGGTCGACGAGCTGAGCTTTGTAGCGCTGCCCACGCTGCAGACCGGCACCAGCAACAACGACGAGCTCAACTTCAGGGGTGCGGGGCACTACCGGATCAAGTCGGGGGCCGCGCGCGAATTCAGCTATAGCTGCACGTACAGCACACACAGCGCAGTGGTAGCCGGCGTGGTGCTGCGCGAGGCGGCTGTCGAGGCCGCTGCATCACCCACCGCCGCGACGTCCAAGCCGGTGGAACCCGACTTGAGCCACGTCTCACCGCAGGCCTGCGAGTCCGCCGTCGCGGTGACCCTGCAGCGCCGACACCCCAAGGTCGAACGCATTCACTTCAACCCCGAGTTGCGGCAGCTCAGGCAGGACAGCCTGGCGCACGGCAACCTGTCGGGCCAGGGCACCGCCGTGCGCGCGCCGGGCGACCCGAGCACGCATTTCAGCTACCAGTGCGAGTTCGACCCGCGCAGCGGCCACGTGATCGGCGTGCAGACAGCCGACTGACGGTCGGCACGAGCGCACCTGCGGTCACTCGGCCGCGAAGCAATAGAACAAACCGGCGCCGCCGGACTTCGGCAAGTCCTCCTTGCTGCAGCTCACGGTCATGTGCGACGAGTTCCACGACACCGCCCAAGGGTCGGTGATCGGCGTGTTCTCGCCCCGGTCGTGATGACCGACAACGGCAAAGTCCTTGCCGCTGCGAGTCCACTCGCCGCAGGTCACGTTCGGCTGACCCGGAAATGCCGGATACGCGGTGCCATCGGGCCGCGATCCGGTCAGCACGTCGTGCATGTTCGGTGTATCGCCACGCCCGTTGACCAACGCACCCGTCTCGGTCAAGGCGGTCTGCTTGGTCACATTGTTGCCGCCGTTGTGCAGGCTGGCAACGTCGCTTGCGATCAACACACCCTTCGCGTTGAACCAGGGGCCTTTGCCGATGCGGTCCCGGGCATGGATGGCAGCGGTGCTAGGGGGGATGTAGCTCGTGCTCAAGTAGGCTCGCCAGGTACGGCTTCCTGCGCCTGCCGCTGTTGCCAGCTTCTGGCAATGCGCGTCGGCGCCGGCCAGGCCGCCGAGATTGCCGCCGTCGCCTGGGCCGGCACTGGTTACGAAGAAGCCCAGCGGACCGGTCGGGGGTGCCGTGGCACAGGATGCGAGCAATGCGGCCGCCACCGCGGCTTTGAGCGAAACGGCAAGGCAACGGGCAGCAAGGGACATGGTGATTTCCTGGTTGATGCCCAGAGAATACGAATCAACACCGCCACTGCTTGCTCAGGACTTTCCCTGGCGCGGGCGTCGAGCGACTCTCGCCGATCTGCTCGACGTCGAGTCCGCGGCCTTGGGCGGCAGGCCGGTGTGCTGGGTCAGCAGACGACCCTTAGCCGCCGTGACCGGGGTCGAGTTCTTGCGCCGCGCACTCTGATAACTGCCGTCGGTCGCCGGCTGGAAACTCGGGATCAGTTGCTGCTTGCCGTTGCCGATCAGATCGGCCCGGCCCATGGCCTTCAGCGCGTCGCGCAACATCGGCCAGTTGTTGGCATCGTGGTAGCGCAGAAAGGCCTTGTGCAATCGGCGCCGCTTCTCGCCACGCACGGTATCGACCCGCTCGGCGCGGCCGGCGACGCGGCTGATGCCCTTCAAGGGATTCAGGTCGGTGTGGTACATCGCCGTCGCGGTGGCCATCGGGCTCGGATAGAAGGTCTGCACCTGGTCGGCCTTGAAACCATTGCGCTTCAACCACAGCGCGAGGTTCATCATGTCCTCGTCGGTCGTTCCCGGGTGCGCGGCGATGAAGTACGGGATCAGGTACTGCTTCTTGCCGGCCTCGGCGCTGTACTGGTCGAACAGGGCCTTGAAGCGGTCGTAGCTGGCGATGCCGGGCTTCATCATCTTGGACAGCGGCCCGCCTTCGGTGTGTTCAGGGGCGATCTTCAGGTAACCGCCGACATGGTGCGTGACGAGCTCCTTCACGTACTCGGGGCTCTGCAGAGCCAGGTCGTAGCGCAGGCCCGAGCTGATCAGCACCTTCTTCACACCGCGCAACCGGCGCGCCCGTCGATACAGCTTGACCAGCGGCCCATGGTCGGTGTGCAGGTTCGGGCAGATGCCGGGATAAACGCAACTCGGCTTGCGGCAGGCGGCTTCGATGGCGGTGCTCTTGCAGCCGATGCGCCACATGTTGGCCGTCGGGCCACCCAGGTCGCTGATGACACCGGTGAAGCCCTTGACCCGGTCGCGGATGTCTTCGATCTCGCGAATGACCGAGTCTTCACTGCGGCTCTGGATGATGCGGCCTTCGTGCTCGGTGATCGAGCAGAAGCTGCAGCCGCCGAAGCAGCCGCGCATGATGTTGACCGAGAAGCGAATCATTTCCCAGGCCGGAATCTTGGTCGCGCCGTCGTGCGAGCCCTGCGCGTCGGCGTAACTCGGATGCGGGCTGCGGGCATAGGGCAGGTCGAACACCTGGTCCATCTCGGGCGTGGTTAGTGGAATCGGCGGCGGGTTGATCCAGACATCGCGCTGGCCATGCCGCTGCACGAGCGCGCGCGCGTTGCCCGGGTTGGTCTCGAGATGCAACACACGGTTGGCGTGGGCGTAGAGCACCTTGTCGCTCTTCACTTGTTCGTAGGCCGGCAGGCGGATGACGGTCTTGTCGCGCGGCGGCATCTGCACGGCGCCGGTCTTGCGCGAGACCGGCATCGCCACCACCATCGGCGCGGCCGCACCGTCTTGCCTGGCACAGGCCTGACCCTGCGCGGCCGCGGCCTCGGCCGTGCTCAGGTACGGGCTGATGTGGTCGTCGATGCGGCCGGGCAGATCGACCTCGGTCGAGTCGATCTCGAAGAAACCTTCGGGCGCCTGTCCAGCCGCTGAACGAACCATGAACGCCGTGCCGCGCACATCGGTGATGTTCGCCACCGGTTCCCGCCTGGCCAGGCGGTGCGCGATCTCGACGATCGCGCGCTCGGCGTTGCCATACAGCAGCAAGTCGGCCTTGCTGTCGACGAGGATCGAGCGCCGTACCTTGTCCTGCCAGTAGTCGTAATGCGCAATACGGCGCAACGAAGCCTCGATGCCACCGAGCAGGATGGGCACGTCGTTGAACGCTTGCCTGCAGCGCTGGGCGTAGACCAGCGAGGCGCGATCGGGCCGCTTGCCGCCAACGTCGCCGGGGGTGTAGGCGTCGTCGCTGCGGATCTTGCGGTCGGCGGTGTAGCGGTTGATCATCGAATCCATGTTGCCGGCGGTGACGCCGAAGAACAGGTTAGGTCGGCCCAAGGCCTTGAACGGCTCGGCCGACGACCAATCCGGCTGCGCGACGATACCGACGCGAAAACCCTGCGCCTCCAGCGTGCGCCCGATCACTGCCATGCCGAAGCTCGGGTGATCGACATAGGCGTCGCCGGTGACGATGATCACGTCGCACGAGTCCCAGCCCAGCACCTCCATCTCGGCTCGGCTCATCGGCAGAACAGCTGCGGTGCCGAAGCGTTTGGCCCAGTACGGGCGGTAGGCGTTCAGCGGCTTGGCCGTCTCGGGTCGGATGGGCGTGGCGGTGATCACGCTGCCTATTGTCCCTGCACCCAGGGCAAGACCTCATGCGCCGCAGGGCCAGCCCCCTAAACTGGCCGACCCTCCACGAGCCCCACCGACCATGGCCGATGCCGACAAGCCCGCTGCCGACGACAAGAAGAACCGCGAGCGCGAACAGGTCGACAAGCGCCTGGCCTTATCCGCCGTCGCGTCGACCGGCAGCGTCACGCTCGCCGACGGCCGGCGACTGGACTATCAAACCGCCTGCGAATACCTGCCCGTGACGCAGGGCGGCATCGGCGCCGAGCGCGGCGAGCCGCAGGCCGCCATCTTCACCACGGCCTACACATTGTCCGGGGCCGAGGCCGGCTCGCGCCCCTTGTGTTTTGCCTTCAACGGCGGGCCGGGGTCGTCGTCGGTGTGGCTGCACCTGGGTGCGCTCGGCCCCAAGCGTGTGGTCGTGCCCAGCGACGGCACCATGCCGGCGCCGCCATACGCCGTCAGCGACAACCCGCTGACCTGGTTGGCGCACTTCGACCTGGTCTTCATCGACCCACCACACACCGGCTGGTCGATTGCCGCCGGCGACGAGGCACGTAAGAAGCTGCTCTCGGTCGATGGCGACGTGGCCGCGCTGACCGAAGTCATGCGCGCCTGGCTCACTCGCCACAAGCGCTGGGGCTCAAAGGTCTATCTGGCCGGCGAAAGCTACGGCACCACGCGCGGCGCGGCCCTGGCCGATGCACTGCAGAACGCCAACGTCGTGCTCGCTGGCCTGATCCTGGTGTCCTGCGCGATGGATCTGCAAAGCCTGGTCTTCGCCCCGCGCAACGACCTGCCCTACGCCCTGTTTCTGCCCGCCTTTGCCGGCGTGGCCCAGTTTCACGGCAAATTGAAGGGCCTGCTGGCCGCATCGCCGCAGGCCGCGCGCAGCGCCGCCGAGGCCTTCGTGGCCGACGACTACCTGCGTGCGCTGCATGCCGGCGCACGCCTGTCGACCAGCCAGCGCCGCCACATCGCCAAGCGCCTGGCCGAGCTGACCGGTCTGCCGACGGCGCTGGTAGAGGAAAAGAACCTGCGCATCAGCGACCAGACCTTCTTCTTCGAGCTGCTGCGCGACGCCGGCCGCATGGTCGGTCGCTTGGACGCGCGCGCCACCGGCGCCATGGCCGCCAGTCGCACGCGCGACTGGGAATTCGACCCCGGCATAGAAGCCATCGCCGCACCCTATGGCATGGCCGCCCTGGCCTACTTCGGCGAGCAGCTCGGTCTGGCCAGTGAAGAGCGCTACGAACTGCTGTCGATGGAAGTCAACAAGGACTGGAACTGGAACCGCAAGGACGCGTCGGGACAGGAAGCCAAGGGCAATGGCTTCGCTTCGACCAGCGACGATCTGGCGCGCGCACTGCGCCGCAACCCGCACCTGCGCGTGCTGGTGGCCAGCGGCCGCTACGATCTGGGCACCCCGTACAGCGCCAGCGATTGGTCCCTGGCCCAGCTCGATGCGCCGGCCGAGGTGCTGGCACGCGTCGAGCACCATTACTACGACGCCGGCCACATGATGTACACGCGCGAAGACGACCTGGTCAAGCTCGAGCGTGACCTTAGGGCCTGGCTCGCGGTGGCATGACAGCGCGGCTTTGGTTCCACCCATTTGGCTAGTGACTTTCGCCGATACCGGGGCACCCGGGACCTAGCTAAGCTGTAAGCACCGCTTGCGCCGTTGGGCGTCGGCGGTCAGGAGCTTTGGACCCCCACGCCACGTGGGGGTCTTTTTTTGACGCCTCCCAGCCGCGTTGACGTTCAGACACAGGGCCTGTCTGCGGCACGTTCAACATCGGGCATTGCCGCTGTCCGAGACTCCCCTATGACCGACGCGCTGCGGTCGCTGATGACCAAGCCCTGGGCATTGCAACCCGACACCTTGCTCGGCGCCGCGCTGCTGGCCCTGTTGGCTGCCCTGCTCGGCGAACTGGTGTGGCGTGTACTGCGCTGGCCGCGCATGCTCGGCTATAGCGCGGTCGGCAGTCTGGTCGCGTTGGCGGGGCACAGCGTCAGCGGCCACGAACCGGCACTGCGATTGGCCATTGACTGCGCACTGGCGCTGCTGCTGTTCGAGGCTGGCGCGCGGCTGAACCTGCGCTGGCTGGTGCGCAACCCCTGGCTGCTGGCCAGCAGCGTGGCCGAAGCGGCGCTGGCCGGCATCGCGGTGTGGATGGTGCTGCGCTCGTTTGCCGTCCCGCCTATGCCGGCGGCTGCGCTGGCCATCATTGCCAGTGCGGTATCGCCGGTGGTCCTGCAGCGAGTCGTCAGCGAAATGCACGCGGCCGGCCAGGTCAGCGAACGGCTGCTCGCGCTGTCCGCGCTGAGCACGCTGTACGCGATCCTGGCCATGCAATTGTTCAGCGCCGGTCTGCTGCTGTCGGATCCGGCCACCTGGCTCGACGCGCTGTCGCCAGTGCTGTTTTCATTCTGCGGCTCGATCCTGGTCGGCGCCGCACTCGGCGAGGGCTTGGCGTTGATCGCGCGCCGGCTCGACTTGCGCGACAACAATGCCATGGTCTTGCTGCTGGCCGCCGTGCTGCTGGCGCTGGTGCTGGCCAAGACGCTGCAACTGTCGGCTCTGCTGGTGCCATTGCTGGCAGGCATTTGGCTGCGCAATCGCAGCCAGCGGCCATGGGTCTGGCCGCACCACTTCGGCAGCGCGGGTGCCGTGCTGGTGATGCTGATGTTCGTGGCGGTCGGTGCGGCATGGCGGCTCGATGCCCTCGGCGCGGGGATAGGCATTGCGCTGGCCATGCTGGCGACGCGAGCGGCCACCAAGACGCTGGCCGTGCTGGCATTGGCGCGTGTTAGCGGACTGGGCGTCGGCCAGGCGATGTGCCTGGGTGCGGCGCTGTTGCCGATGTCGGCCACAGCTTGGCTGCTCGGGCTGGACTTCGCCCTGCGCCACATGAGCGCCGGGGTGCAGGCGATGCCCGTGTTGTTGTCCGCGCTGGCACTGCTCGAGCTGGCCGCGCCACTGGTGGTGATGGCCTGCCTGCGCACAGCCGGCGAGATCGACTTGCAAGCGCGCGAGCAGCCACGATGAGCCTGCAAACCTTCGCTGCTTCCAAGGCCTTCACGCTCGGGGTCGAGCTCGAATTGCAGATCGTGGGCAGCCACGACTATGACCTTGCGCCGGGCGCGGCCGACCTGCTGCGTCTGACCGGACGACGCAAACTCGCCGCCGATGTCAAGCCCGAGATCACCAGTTCGATGATCGAACTGTCGACTGGTATCTGCGAGGGGCACGGCGACGTCATCTCGCAGTTGCTCGAAGTGCGCGACGCGCTGGTGCACGACGCGGCCAAGCTCAACCTGCGCCTGTGCGGCGGCGGCACCCACGCCTTTCAGGACTGGAGCCACCGCCGCATCTTCGATACGCCACGTTTTCGCCAGGTGTCGGAGTTGTACGGCTACCTCTGCAAACAGTTCACGGTCTTCGGCCAACATGTGCACATCGGCTGCACCGACCCCGATCAGGCGCTGTGGTTGCTGCATGCGATGAGCCGCTTCGTGCCGCATGTGATTGCGCTGTCGGCTTCGTCGCCCTTCGTGCAGGGGACGGATACCGGTTTTCAATCGGCACGGCTGAACTCGGTGTTCGCCTTCCCGCTGTCGGGACGCGCACCGTTTGTCTTGGCCTGGCATCAGTTCGGCACCTACTTCGACAAGATGCGCCGCACCGGCGTGGTCGAATCGATGAAGGACTTTTATTGGGATATCCGCCCGAAGCCCGAGTTCGGCACCATCGAAATACGGGTCATGGACACGCCGCTGAGCATCGAACGCGCGGCTGCGATCGCCGTCTACCTGCAATGCGTCGCACGTTGGTTGTGGGTGGAGCACCCGTTCGAGCCACATGAAGACGACTACCTGGCATACACCTACAACCGCTTCCAGGCCTGCCGCTTCGGGCTCGACGGTGAAGTGGTCGATCCGCGCACGGCCCAACGGGGGCTGCTGCGCGACTTGATCGCGCAAACGATCTCGGCCGTGGAGCCCCATGCGATCGAACTGCGCGCCGAGCAAGGTCTGAGCCACTTGCGCGATGCTCTGGCCATACCGGACGGCAGCGATGCGGCCTGGTTGCGCGCAGCCCAGGCACGCGAACAGTACCTGCCTGAAGTGGTTCGCCAGCAGTGCCTGCGCTTCGAGGGGGGGTGACGCAGGCCTGGGTCCGCGTCTGGGCCAGCCGCTGCGGCGCCTTCGGACTACGCGTCGCGCACGTCGGCGACCGGATGCTGGCCGAAGTCCGGCCGCGACAAGTAGGCCAGCAGCTTGGTCGCGGCAGCGGCCGGGCTGTCGAGGCGGTCACCCGTTTTCATCTGCACGAAGGCCTGGTGATCGGGAAACGCCGACGGATCGGCGCCGCGCAGTTGCACCTGCATGTCGGTGTCGATGATTCCTGGGGCCAGCGCCGCGACCTTGGCGCCGTTGTCGAGCAGCGCCTCCTCCAGCGCCTGCGCGCGGGCCAGGTGGTCGAGCGCGGCCTTGACGGCGCAGTACGGGCCTTGGGCGGCCATGGCGCGGCGGCCGAGGCCCGACGAGACATGCAACACGCGCTTGTCGGCCGCCCACGCTCGTGTGCCTCGCAGGAAGGCGGCCGTCAACAGCAGCGGTGCTTCGAGGCCGACACGAACCGAGGCGGACAATGAGGCCGGATCCGCGTCGCGCAGCGGCCGCGGTTCGACCAGCAGCGCGGCGTTGTTGATCAGCGCGGCGCTGGCGAAGCGGCGAGCATCGAAGCTTGCAAGCCAGGCCTGCAGCCGCGCGGCGACCGGCACCGGGTCGGCCAGGTCGCAAGGCCATTGTTCGAGGCCCGGCGGGGCGGCAGGCGCCTGGCGCGATATGCCGAGCACGACATGGCCCGGTTGCAGCAACTGCTCGGCGATGGCGCGGCCCAGCCCGCGCGATGCGCCGGTGACGATGTACAGATGTTGCGGTCCGCTATTCATTGCGCGATGTTATGCGCCGACGCCCACGACGCCGACACGGCGCTCAGCCAGGTGATGTGAGCTTGGCACGGCGCCTATCCGTAAAGCCGTCAGAACGGCGCAGCGCTGCGGAAATTCATCGGCCGCGCATCGTCGGGGTGAGGGATGGTCAGTTCACTGGCATGCAGCATCAACCGCCAGGCGGTGGATTCACGCCCTGCGTACAGGGCGTCGCCGACCACCGGGTGCCCGATGGCCAGCAGGTGCACGCGCAACTGGTGTGAGCGGCCGGTGACGGGCTCGAGCGCGAGGCGTGTCGTGCCGGCCGCGGCATCGCGCGCCAGCACCTGCCAGTGCGTCAACGATGGCTTGCCGTAGGCCCTGTCGACTTGCTGGCGCGGGCGGTTCGGCCAATCGGCCGCCAGGGGCAAGTCGATGCTGCCGGAGTCGGGGACCAATAGACCAGTCACCACGGCGGTATAGCGCTTGGCCACGCGCCGTTCGGCGAAGGCCTGGCTCAGGGCTCGCTGCGCGGCGGCGCCGCGCGCGAACAGCAGCAGGCCCGAAGTGGCCTGGTCGAGGCGGTGGACGATCAGGGCATCGGCAAATCGGGCCTGTACGCGCGAGGCGGCGCAATCCTGCAAGCGCTCACCGCGACCCGGCACGGCCAGCAGACCGGCGGGTTTGTCGACCACGAGTATGTCGTCGTCGACGTACAACACCGGCACGCAGTCCGGCATCGGTAACGCCGTCAGGGCTTGGGTTCGGGGGTGGCGGGTGAATCACCACTCGGAGCCGGGCGATCGACCGGCTCAGGCGCGCCCTGGTCGCCGTCGGGCTGCGGATTGAGCTTCTTCTGCCGCTTTTCTTCCTGCTTGCGCTTCTTGGCCAACTCGCGTTGGCGCTTTTCGTACGAATAATTCGGTGTGGCCACGACGCTCCTTCTGGCGGCTGTGCTGCCGGGGGCAGTTGATGCGTACAGCATACCCGCAGCCATTGGCGGCAGCTTAACGCGTGCTTCACAACGCTCACTGACAATGGCAGCCATGACGATTTGTCTGTGCCCGCGATTGGCGGTGGCCGTGACGCTGGTCGCGCTGGCCGCCTCACCGCACGCGCAGACTGGCGCCCCCGTGCCCGTGACCCCATCGGCACAGGCCGCGGCGTCGGCACCTGAGGCGGGCGTGCAGCGAGTCGACGTCACCGGCAACCGCCCGGGCGAGTCGGAGCAGCGCCGCCAGGCCACTGCGGCCAAGATCGTGATCGGCCGCGACGAAATTGAGCGCTTCGGCGACAGCACCACCAGCGAGGTCTTGAAGCGCCTGCCTGGCATCACCATGCCCGGCCCCGGTGGTCGTGGTGGCAATCCGCGGTTGCGCGGCATGGCCGGCAGCTACACCCAGATCCTGCTCGATGGCGAGCGCATTCCACCCGGGTTTTCGCTCGATCAGATCACACCCGAACAGATCGAGCGCATCGAGATCCTGCGTGCGCCGACGGCGGAGACCGGCGCCAGGGCGATTGCCGGCACGATCAATATCGTGCTGCGCGAAGGCTTTCGCAAGCGCCTGAACGAGCTGCGTCTGGGCACGGGCATCGAGGATGGCCAGTCGTCGCCGAACCTGAACTGGACTCGCAACGACACCCTGGGCAACTGGATCGTCAACCTCTCGCTGTCGGCCTTCCGGCGCGTGCAGGACAACCAGAGCGACAGCCAGACGCGGCACGAAGACCTGGTCACGGGCGCGACCACTGCACTGACGCAGACCGCGTCTGCCTCACACGACACGCGTACGGGCCTGCATGCCAGCGGTCGCCTGCAATGGCGCAGCGATAGCGGCCTCGGTGTCGTGCTGCAGCCTTTGCTGATCCATAGCCAAGGCAACAGCACCAACCGCAGCAGCGTCGACGAACTGGTGGTCGACCCCATCAATCCATCGACCTTCGTGCGCAGCCAGACGCAGGGCGACGGCAACTTCACGCTGCTGCGCCTGAACGCCCAGCTCAATCATCGCCTGGGCAGCAACACGCGGATCGAGTGGCGATTTGGCGTCGGTGATGGCCGCTGGCACAACGCCTCCCTGCGTGACGAGTTCGCGGCCGACGGCAGCATCAACCGCCATGTCGACGACCGCACCGACAGCCATGACCGCAATGCGTCGCTGAGCCTGAAGGCTTCGAACAGCCTGGAAGGCGGGCACAACCTGGTCGCCGGTGGCGAGCTGGAATACAACCGCCGCGTCGACGCCCACGCGACGCTGTGGGACGGCGTGCCGCAACTGACCGAGTTTGGCGACAACGACTCCGCCTCCGCACGCCGCTATGCGTTCTATGCCCAGGACGAATGGAGCGTCACGCGCCAATGGGCGGCCCACGCCGGATTGCGCGTCGAAGGCATCCGCACCGAAGGCGAAGGCGCGAACAACGCCATAGACCGCAACACCAGCCGCGTGGTCACGCCGCTGCTGCACGCGGTATGGCGGCCCGACCCGGATCGCCGCGACCAGGTTCGCGCCAGCTTGACGCGCAGCTACCGCAGCCCGAACCTGAACCAGTTGATTGGCCGACCGTCGCTGAACAATACCGACCCGCCGCCCGGTAGCAACACAGAACTCAGCGCCGACCGCGCCGGCAACCCGGGCTTGCGCCCCGAGGTCGCCATCGGCATCGACCTGGCCATCGAGCGCTACCTGGCCGAAGGCGGGGTGCTCAGCGCCAACCTGTTCGCGCGCCGCATCAGCGACCTGATCCGCAACGTCGTGGCACTGGAGGACGTGAGCTGGTCGCCCGCGGTGCCGCGCTTCGTATCGCGGCCACAAAACATCGGCGACGCCGTGTCGCAAGGCATCGAGCTGGAGGCCAAGTTCCGCTTGAGCGACGTCATCGACGACGCGCCTCGCGTGGAGGTGCGCAGCAACATGAGCCTGTTCCGCTCGCGGGTACAGGGTATCCCCGGGCCCGACAACCGGCTGGCCGAACAACCCGGCGGCACGCTCAATCTGGGCGCCGATTACCGTTTACGCAGCCGGCCGCTGACGCTCGGCGGCAACATCAACTACACGCCGGGCTACAACATCCGCCTGGACAGCGATCGCTGGGCGATCCAACCCGACAAGACCGTCGTCGATGCCTATGCACTGTGGACCTTCAACCCCGCGCTGCAGGTGCGTTTGTCCTTGGGCAATGCCTTGGCGCAAGACTATCTGACGCAAACGCGGGTCGAGTCGGGGGGGCTGCGCGAAACCGTCGCCAATAATGCACGCTCGTATGTCAATTGGCAGGCTCGCCTCGAGATGAAACTCTGAGCGAATTTTCGTTGCCATGTGCGCCAACCACCACTCCATCACCACGCAGGTTCGCTCGGCTGCGCACCGAACCGGCAGCGCGGCGCCAAAGCTGTGTGAGCACCGATGACCATCGATACCACCTGGTGGGCCGCAGCGGCAACGGTCGCGCTGCTGTTGCTGTATGAAGCGGGCAGCGCCTGGGCCCAGCGGCGCATACCAGCACGGCTCGCACGCAGCGCCAACGCCACTTTGCGCGCTGCCTGGTACAGCGCGGTGTCACAGCACCCGGGCTCGGAAATCCTGGCCGTGCAGACCCTGCGCAACTCCTTGATGTCGGCGACGATGACCGCGTCGACCTCGGCGCTCGGCCTGGTCGCCTCGCTGACGCTGGCCGTGCCCTCGCTGCACGACAACATGGTGGCCAGCTGGTCGCCACGATTGGCGCTGGAACTGGTCTTGATAACGCTGCTGTTCGCGTCGCTGATTGCCTCGGTGATGTCGGTGCGCTACTACAACCACGCCGGCTTCATCTGCGGCATGCCCACCGACTCCCCGGCGCGCAAACAATGGGCCAGCCAGGGTGCCGCCTATGTGCGCCGCGCCGGCTTGTTGTATGGCTGGGGCCTGCGCCAGTTGGTCCTGGTCGTGCCTGTGCTGGCCGCCCTGCTGCACCCGCTGGCCGGTCCGCCGGCGGCGCTGCTGGTGATCGCGGTGCTGATCGGATTCGACCGGGCGGTGATGTAGGCGCAAAAGCAAAGGGCCACCTTTCGATGGCCCTCTTGATTGCTTCCGGGCGCAGTCGCCTGCGACGGTGGTTGGCGCCGGGTACGGGTTCCGGGGTCCGCCCAATGGTGCGGCCGGTTTATCGCCTCCGTGCCTTGCATTGTGGCTGCATGGCCGCGCGTCGATCGCGGGAATTGAGCCCGCAAGAGCGCCCAATTCGGCTACCCTTGCGCCCTTTTTGTCCCCGCCTGACCGGAGGGCGCCGATTGTTCACCTGGTTCGAACGCCTGGTTCACCCCTACCCTGATGCGGCCCCGGCCACGCCCCCCAAAGGCTTTGCGCCGTTTCTGTGGGCCTGTTCGGACGGCACGCGCGCCTACATCGCGGCGATGACCGCCTTCACCGCGGCCATCGGCGCCTTCGAGGCCCTGCTGTTCGCAATGATGGGCCGCATCCTCGACTGGCTGGCCGAGGTCGCGCCGGCCGATCTGTGGGCGCGCCAGAAGCAGACCCTGGGCTTGTTGGCCTTGGTACTGCTGGCCAGCATTGCGCTGGCGGCGCTGCAATCGCTGTTCAAGCAACAGGCGCTGGCCGGCAACTTCCCCATGCGCCTGCGCTGGAACTTCCATCGCCTGATGCTGGCGCAGAGCCTGGGCTTTTACCAGGATGAATTCGCCGGCCGCATCGCCACCAAGGTCATGCAATCGGCGCTGGCCGTGCGCGACGTGTGGATGATCCTGGCCGACATCATGGTCTACGTGGTGATCTATTTCGTGACCATGGCCGCCATCCTCGGCGGTTTCGATGCCTGGACGCTGGCACCGTTTGCGCTCTGGCTGGCGCTGTACGTCGTCTCGATGCGTTACTTCGTGCCGCGGCTGGGTCGGGTGGCGCAGCAGCAGGCCGATGCGCGCTCGCTGATGACCGGGCGCATCACCGACGCCTACACCAATATCGCCACGGTCAAGCTGTTCTCGCACTCGCAGCGCGAGGCCGGTTATGCGCGCTCGGCGATGCAGGAGTTCCTGGCCACGGTGTACCGGCAGATGCGCCTGGTCAGCGGCTTCGAAATCGTCAACCAGGTGTTGTCGGTGCTGCTGATCGCCAGCACCGCCGGCGTGGTGATGGCCTTGTGGACACGCGGCGAGGTCGGCGTCGGCGCCGTCGCCGCCGCTACCGCGATGGCGCTGCGCCTGAACGGCATCTCGCACTGGGTGATGTGGGAGATGGCCAGCCTGTTCGAGCATATCGGCACGGTGCAGGACGGCATCACCACCCTGGCACGGCCGCGCACGGTGCTCGACCGCGATGCGGCCCAGCCGCTGATCGTGACGCGCGGCGAACTGCGCTTCGAGCAGGTCGGCTTCGCGTACAACGCCCAGCGGCGTGTCATCGAGGACATGACGCTGACCATCCGCCCCGGCGAAAAAATCGGCCTGGTCGGCCGCTCGGGGGCCGGCAAGAGCACGGTGGTCAATCTGCTGCTGCGCTTTTACGATATCCAGCAGGGATGCATCCTGATCGACGGCCAGGACATCGCACAGGTGACGCAGGACAGCCTGCGCGAGCAGGTCGGCATGGTCACCCAAGACACCTCGCTGCTGCACCGCTCGGTGCGCGACAACATCGTCTACGGCCGGCCCGACGCCAACGACGCGCAGATGATGGCCGCCGCGCACAAGGCCGAGGCCCATGAGTTCGTGCAGACCCTGGTCGACCCGAAAGGCCGCAGCGGCTACGACGCGCATGTCGGTGAGCGTGGCGTCAAACTCTCGGGCGGCCAGCGCCAGCGCATCGCAATCGCCCGCGTGATGCTCAAGGACGCTCCGATCCTGCTCCTCGACGAGGCCACCAGCGCCCTGGACAGCGAGGTCGAGGTCGCGATACAGGCCAGCCTGTACAAGCTGATGCAGGGCAAGACGGTGGTCGCGATCGCACACCGTCTGTCGACCATTGCGGCCATGGACCGCCTGGTGGTGATGGACCATGGCCGCATCGTCGAAGAAGGCACGCACGCCAGCCTGCTCGCGTCAGGCGGTATCTACGCGCGCCTGTGGGCCCACCAAAGCGGCGGCTTCCTCGGCGATGAGAAAGACGAGGAAGCCGTCGCCGCCTAGAGACTCGGTGCCACGTCGCCGACCACAGCCACGCGCTCGGAGCGCTGGCGATGGCCGACGATTTCGATACGCTGCACGGTCGGCTCGACGCGCCGCTTGCCGACGATGACGATGCGCTGCGTCGGTGTAATGCGTTGGCCGACGATTTCGATGCGCTGCACGCTGGGCACCGCGCTCTCGGCCCGGGCCGGCTCGGCCATGATCAGGGCCAGCATGGCGCAGGCCGCAACGGCAATGGTGGCGATCGTGAAGCGGCTGCTGGCAATGATCATGATGGGCTCCGGGCTGGGTGCGGGTTCGTCGATGGCGTGACTTTCGGCGCCCAGCCCTGCCGCCGCGAGCGCATTGCGACGAACGGCAGCAACGGCGGGCCCAGGCGCAATTCATCGCGACGGACCGCGCACCGCCTGCGGCGCGCCTACCTGCTAACGCTGGCTGCGCGCCTTGCGCGAATCGACCTCGGCCAGCTGCGCCTTGAGCAGCAGGAGCAGCACACGCGCGTTCTCGACCGTCAGGCTCAAGATGCTGCTTGGCTCGGCAGCGTCCTCGCGGCCCGGGGCGACGAATTGCACACCTGCATCCACGCGCGCACGCAGCAGGCCGTGGCTGTTGGACATCGCCTTGATGCGTTGCAGTTCGATGTGATAGGTCTTCATGGCTAAAGCGTACCTGGCCCCTGGAACCCGCCCGCGCGCAATGTGACGACCAGCGTGTCGCGGTGGCCGCCACCAGTAGCGGCCAGCGGCTGGATCGGCGTCGTTTCGTGGATCACGCGCGCATCGTCGAGCAGCAGCGTGGTCCAGGGCTCACTCATCGTGAAGCGCAGGCCGGCCGGGCCGGCGGCGTCGAAGACGCGCGTCTCGCCGCCCTTCACGTCGCTGCGTTCGACCAGCAGCACGGCCACCAGGTCGACGCCATCGCGGTGCGCACCTTCGGGCGTGGGGCGGCCGATGCCGCCGGCGGTGTCGATGCGAAACGGGTGCGCCTCGACGAACCATGGCTGCTCGGTGCGCAGGGCCGAGGCGCGCTCGCCCAACCACAGCAACAGGCGCGGCCAGAGCGGCTCGGCCACCAGCGCCGGCTCCAGCGCTTCGAACCAACGCTCGATGCCGCCGTGCAGCGCGTTGTATTCGAGCGGCTGCCAATGCGCACGCGGCGGCGCGGCACGCACGCGGCCGCCCTCGACGACGAAACAGCCGTGACGGCGTTGGCGGTAATGACCGCCGTCGCGCAAATGCGTGTCGGGCGCGAGGCGGCCCCAGTACGCTTGCCAGGCGTCGAGCGCTGCCGCCGGCGCGCCGAGTTGGGCATGCAGGCCCGCGCCATCGAGCAGAGCATGGCCCTGCTGGCGCAGCGCGGCGTCGACCGCGGCGGGTGCGGTGATCGGCGGCGCGAAGCTCACGCCGACAAGCGCTGCGCCGCGAGCGCCGCCCCCGCTGCCAGCGCGCGCAACTTGGCCTCGGCCACCTCGCGGCCCATGGGCGCCAGGCCGCAGTTGGTGCAGGCGATGAGGCGGTCGCGGCGCACGAACTGCAGGGCACGGCCGATGGTGTCGGCCACTTCTTCGGCGCTCTCGATCTTGTCGCTGGCCACGTCGATGGCGCCGACCATCACTTCCTTGCCCTCGAGCAGGGCGATCAACTCCATCGGCACCTGCGAGTGCAGGCACTCGAGGCTGACCTGGTCGATGACGCTCCGGGCCAACGCCGGGAAGATGCGCTCGTACTGGCGCCATTCGCCACCGAGCGTCTTCTTCCACTGCAGATTGGCCTCGATGCCGTAGCCGTAGCAGATGTGCACCGCGGTCTTGCAGGTCAGGCCCGCGGCGGCGCGTTCGAGCGCCCGCACACCCCAATCGGCGGCCTCGTCCAGAAAGACATTGAAGGCCGGTTCGTCGAACTGCACGATGTCGATACCGTCGGCCTGCAGCGCCCGCGCTTCCTGGTTCAGCAGGTCGGCAAAGGCGAAAGCCATCGTCACGCGGTTGCCGTAGAAGCGGTCGGCCACGGTGTCGACGATGGTCATCGGCCCGGGCAAGGTGAACTTGGTCGTGCGCGTAGTACTGGCGCGCAGCAGCCGGGACTCGGTCTCGTGCACGCGGCCCTTCAATGTCAGCCGCGAGACCACCTGCGGCACCATCGCCTTGTAGCGGTCGCCGCGGATACCCATCTCGACCTTGTGCTCGAAATCGATGCCGGCCACGCGTTCGAGAAATCCGTGCACGAAATGCTGGCGTGATTGCTCGCCGTCGCCGATCACCGTCAGGCCGGCGTCCTCCTGCGCCCGGATCCACAGCAGCGTGGCATCGCGCTTGGCCTCGGCCAGCGCCGCGCCCTCGCTTCGCCACAGCGGCCACAACTTGTTCGTTTCAGCCAGCCAGGCGGGTTTGGGCAGGCTGCCAGCGATGGCGGTGCGGAACATGCGGGTCTCCTCGGTCATGCACCGAGGATAAATCAGTCGCGACGCCAGCGGTCGCCGTCGCTCAGGCCCTCGTGGCGAGCGCAATGCGTCGACGGCAGACGCGTCGCCGAGCAGCTGCGCGCGCCACCATTGCGTGGTGACCGCGGCCACAAGTTCGTGGTGGCGCGGCTCCTTGTCGACCGCCCCCGCACTGCGCTTGAGCGGGCCGAAGCGCGCACGCAGGCGCTGCGCTGCATTGCCGCCGAAGGTCATGTGGTCGGCACCGTCCAGCCACAACAAGGCGCGCTGGCCGGGCGGCAGGCTGTCGTACACACGCGCGCGGTCTTCGCCGCTGAGTGAGTTGCGCAGCGGATCGCTGTCGTTGGAGCCGGTGATGGCCAGGAAGGGCCGCGTCATCGCCGCGAACGCGTCGGCCACCTGGCCCGGCGACGGGCTGAAGGCGATGAAGGCCTTGAAGCGCAGATCGGCGGCGTGTTCGGTGGGCACCGCATAGCGCTGGCCGGCGAGGGCTTGCACCGTGTGCGCGCCGAACGAGTGGCCCGATGCGCCCAAGGCGTCGAGGCGAACCCGCGCCCACCCGGGTTCGCGACGCGCAGCGCGGCGTGTGAGCTCGTCGACCACGAACTGCATGTCGGCCACGCGCTCCCGCAGTTGTTCCGCACTGGCGGCCGAGCGCAGCGCGGCCATGCCCTGGCGCAGGACGGTGGTGTCGCTGCCCGGGTGCTGGATATGCAGGACCGCGAAACCTGCGGCACGCCAGGCCTCGCCCCACATATCGCCGCCGTCGCGGTTGCCGCCCAGGCCGTGCGAATGCACGACCAAGGCGCAGGGTGCATCACCCTCGGGCCAGCGCATGCGCAGCGGCAATTCGCGATTGCGGCGGCTGTCGAGCCAGCTCTCGTCGACGACCTCAGCCGGTGCGGCGCGCAGCGCGAACAGTGCGGCCGTGGTCGCCCCGGTTTGCAGCAGGAAGCGGCGTCGATTCATCGGGTTATCGTGCAGGCGCCATGTGAAGCGCTGACCGCTGTCAGGCCAGGACTTCGCGGTTCACCGGCGTCAGCGGCGGCCTGCCGCCGAGGATGGCGATCAGGTTGTCGGCCGCCAGCAGGGCCATCTTCATGCGCGTGGCCACGGTGGCGCTGGCGATGTGCGGCGTGAGCACGACGTTGGGCACGCCGAGCAGCGCCGGATGCACCTGCGGCTCGCCTTCATAGACATCGAGTCCGGCAGCAGCGATACGGCGCTCGGCCAGCGCCCGTGCCAGCGCGGCGTCGTCGACGACGCCGCCGCGCGCGATATTGGTCAGCGTCGCGCTCGGCTTCATCAGCGCCAGCTCCAGCTCACCGACGGCGTGGTGGCTGGAGGGTGAATACGGCACCACGATGACCAGATGGTCGGCCTGGCGCAGCAGCGCGGCCTTCTCGACCCAGCGCGCGCCGAGCGGCGCCTCGATCTCGGGCGCCAGGCGGCTGCGGTTGTGATAGATCACCGGCATGCCGAAGCCCAGCGCGCCACGCCGGGCGATGGCCTGGCCGATGCGGCCCATGCCGAGGATGCCGAGCGTGGCGCCGTGCACATCGGCGCCGACGAACATGTCGTAGGACCAGCGCTGCCAGCGCCCGGCGCGCAGAAAATGCTCGCTCTCGCCGAGGCGCCGGGCCGTGGCCATCATCAGCGCGAAGCCGAAGTCGGCCGTGGTTTCGGTCAGCACATCGGGCGCGTTGGTGACGATGATGCCGCGCGCCGTGCAGGCCGCGACATCGATGTTGTTGTAGCCGACCGTCATCGTGCACAGGGCACGCAGGCCGGGGCAGGCATCGAGCAGGTCGGCGTCGATCGGCTCGGTGCTGGAAATGAAGGCCCCTGCCTTGCCCTGCAGTCGGCGCAGCAGTTCGTCGCGTGACCAATCGACCGCTTGCTCGTTGGCCTCGACCTCGAAGTGCGCAGCCAGCCGCGCCCTGACCTCGGGAAATATGTGACGGGCCACCAGCACCGCCGGACGATTGCCGGTAGTCATGGCTTGGCTGCCGGTATCGCAAGCGTCGACGGCGCGCCATCGCGCATGTTGATCGGGTGCCCATGCCAGCCGACGAGCGCCAGCATCACGAAAAAGCCGAGCACATAGCCGACGGCGACATGCCAGCCGCCCTTGAGCCAGTCCCAGACCGACTTGGCCTCGGGGTACATGTTCGACAGCGCCACGCCGGCCGACGAGCCGAACCAGATCATCGAGCCGCCGAAGCCCACCGCATAGGCCAAGAAGCCCCAGTCGTAGCCGTCCTGCCGAATGGCCAGCGCGGTGAGCGGGATGTTGTCGAACACCGACGATACGAAGCCCAGTCCGAACGCGGTCTGCCAGGACGCGACAGGCAAGTGCTGCACCGGCATCAAGGAAGCGCACCAAACCAGCGCGAGCAGGAACACGCTGCCCTTGAAGGCGCCGGGCAACAGGCTCCAACTCGGCGCGCGCAGCGGTGCAGAAACGACGAGCGCGACGATCACCGCGACACCGATCACCGGTAGATGGCCAAGCACATCCGGTGCGTTCAGGTTGAACCAGATGTTCGCGCCGATCGCCGCCAGGAGGATGAAGATCACGATCGACAGACGCGCCCATTCGACATGCACCCCCGGCGTGTCGTCCTTCTGGATCGGCTGGTAGGCATGCTGCTGGCGCGCCGCGAAGACGCCGAAGAACACCAGCGCAACGCCGCCGCCGACATAGGCCTCGAGCACCCACAGCGGGTTGGCGCCGGCGATCCACATCATGGTCGTCGTCGTGTCGCCGACGACGCTGCCGGCGCCACCGGCATTGGAGGCGGCGACGATGGCCGCCAGGTAGCCGATGTGCACGCGGCGCCGAAACAGCACGGCCGCCATCGTGCCGCCGATCATCGCCGCGGCGATGTTGTCGAGAAAGCCCGACATCACGAACACGCCGATCAAGAGCACGAAGCCGCCCTTCCAGTCGTCGGGCAGCAAGTGCGGCAGCAGCTCGGGCAGACGGCTCTTTTCGAAGTGGTCGGCGAGCAGCGCGAAGCCGAGCAAGAGGCCGAGCAGGTTGGCCAGCGTGACCCACTCGTGGCCCACATGCGCCATCAGTCCAGTCAGCCCGGCGCCGCCCTTGAAGCCGGTGAACAGCCATTGGTACAGCGTGATCGCCGCGGCGCCGATCAGCGCGACCTGCAAGGTGCGCGAATGGAACAGCGCGACACCGAGCAAGGTCAGTGCGAACAGCACGAAATCGAATGGGACACCGGCGATCGTCATCAGGGCTCCTCGGGTTCTGGTTCTTGTCAGCGGCGGGATTCTAGGAGGCCCCTCATTCGAGAAAGTGCGCGAACGAGCGCACAGGCACGCGCTCGGTGACGAGCCGGTTCTCGACCGCGCTCTCGTCGGCATAACCCAGCGACATGCCGCAAACCACCATCTCGGTGGCGGGTAGCTGCAGGAATTCGGAAATCAGCTTGTGAAAACCGATGAACGCTGCCTGCGGGCAGGTATCCAGGCCACGCCCGCGCGCCGCCACCATGATGTTTTCGAGGAACATGCCGTAGTCGAGCCAACTGCCCTGGCGCAGGTGGCGGTCGATGCGAAAGATCAGGCCCACCGGCGCATCGAAGAAGCGGTAGTTGCGGCCATGCTGGGCATGCATCCTGGCCTTGTCGGTGCGGGCGATGCCCAGCAGTCCATACAGGTCCCAGCCAATCTTGCGCCGCCGTTCCAGGTACGGCGAAACCCATTCGGTCGGGTAGTAGTCGTACTCGCCGACATCGGCGCCGACCGAGGCGGCAGACGCATTGGCGTCGTGCGCAGCCCCGATCCGGCTCGACAGGCTGGCCTTGGCCGCACCGGTCAACACCGTCACCTTCCACGGCTGCGTGTTGACGCCCGAGGGCGCACGCGAGGCGACGGCGAGGATCTCTTCGACCGTCTGCTGTGGCACGGGCGTGGCGAGAAACGCACGCACCGAGCGGCGCGAGGTGATCGCGGCATCGACCGCGGCAGTGGATTCTGGAGTGATCGACATTGACATCGCTTGATTCGGGCGCTGGCGAGAAGGGCCGGATTGTGACGGTGCGGCGAAAACGCCGCGTTTTAGGTCCGCACCCCTAGGATTTGTGCAACGCAGCAAAAAAGACTTGCAAAGCGGCTGGCGGCTCCTACAATTCCGTCCATGTTGCATTGCAGCAATTTTGTAGCCCCACCCCACCCTCAGGAGATTGACCATGCTGACCACTGAACAACTGATCGCCGCCCACAAAGCCAATGTCGAGACCGTATTCGGTCTGACCAACAAGGCCTTCGAAGGCGCCGAAAAGCTCATCGAACTCAATCTGCAAGTGGCCAAGTCCGCCCTCGGCGAAGCCGGCGACACCGCCCGCGCCGCCCTGTCGGTCAAGGACGCGCAAGAACTGCTGGCCCTGCAAGCCGGCCTGCTGCAGCCCAGCGCCGAGAAGGCCGCCGCCTACAGCCGCCACCTCTATGACATCGCCGCAGCGACGAATGCCGAAGTGACCAAGGCCGTCGAAGCCCAGATCGGCGACGCGCAGAAGAAGTTCATGGGCCTGGTCGAGAGCGCCTCGAAGAACGCGCCGGCCGGCAGCGAGAACGCCGTCGCCCTGGTGCGCTCGGCCGTCGCCGCCGCCAACAACGCGCTGGAAAGCGTTCAAAAGGCCGCCAAGCAGGCTGCCGATGTCGCCGAAGCCAACTTCCAGGCCGTGACCAACACCGCCGTCAAGGCCACCCAAGGCGCGGCCAAGGCCAAGCGCGCTGCCTAAGTCAACGGCAATCGATTGAACTAAGGAGCACTTGCCGCATCAGAACTGAGCCGCCGCGGTGAAAGCCGCGGTGGGCTTTGATTGGTTGTCTCCTCGGTACCTGGTCTGACGGTACCTTTCACGGCCCGGTGGCGACACCGGGCCGCTTGTTTTTCTACCGTGTCAGTGCGGCTATGCGCGCGCGCAACTCGGGCAGGCCAGCCCGCGCCGCTTCGCGGCCGGCGATGATGGCGCGCTGGCGCGCCGCGAAATCCGCGCTGCCCACACCGCCGAGCTTGGGCCGGAAAACAACGTCGGCATCGCGCAACTCGAAGCTGTTGATGCTCTTGCCCATGATCGCAAACGTCTGCAGCAGCATGTGCATCGCGTCGCCGGTGGCCTGGCCATCGGGTGGGCTAGAAATGTCGACCGCCAGAACCAGCTCAGCGCCCATCTGGCGCGCGAAACGCACCGGCACCGGCGAGACCAGGCCGCCATCGACATATTCACGATCGCCGATCTTCACCGGCTGGAACACCGCCGGCACGGCACTCGAGGCGCGCACCGCAACTCCGGCGTCGCCACGCTGAAACAGGATGGCCTGGCCGCTGTCGAGGTCGGTGGCGACTATGCCCAGCGGCAATTTCATGTTCTCGATCGCCGTCCCGCCGGTCTGCTCGCGCACATAGCGCGCCAGTGCTTCGCCGCGGATCACGCCGCGGCCAGGGAAGGACCAATCGGTGATCGCCGACTCGTCCATGCCCAGGGCCACCATGCCGAGTTCGGCCCCGCTCTTGCCAGAGGCGTACAGCGCCGCCACCAGGCTGCCGGCCGAGGTACCAACCACCAGCTGCGGTCGAATGCCTGACTCTTCGAGCACCTGGATCACACCGATGTGGGCAAAGCCGCGCGCCGCACCACCGCCCAGCGCCAGGCCGATACGCGGCGGGCGCGGCACTGCGGGCGCCACTTCGGGCGGCGGTGTAGGCGCTGGCGGCGGCGGCGTCGCGCAGCCAACGGCCAGCAGCGCGGCGACCGCCATGACGACACGGCGCCGCAAGGCAGGAATGGCCTGATTGGGTCTCATCGCGTCGATTCTAGGAGCCCTCCATCCATTCTTAATGCGGCTGGAGCATTAGCAACCCACTTCTTTGTTCTTCTCATATATATAAAGCCTTTCTAGAGTCGAGGCATGGACTTGATCGCCGTCATCTCTGGCTTTGCCGTCGGCGCCATCGTCGGCATCACCGGCGTGGGCGGTGGTTCGCTGATGACGCCGCTACTGATCGGCGTTTTCAAGCTCAACCCGGCGGTCGCCATCGGCACCGACCTGTGGTTCGCCGGCCTGACCAAAACCGGTGGCGCCATTGCCCACCATCGCCACGGCCATGTCGACCGCGGCATCGCCAAGCTGCTGCTGATCGGCAGCCTACCGACGGCTGCGGCCACGATCGGCTGGATGCATCTCACCGGCATCACCAAGACCTGGGCCAACGCGCTGACACTCTCGCTGGGCGTCGCCCTGCTGCTGACCGCGCTGGCGGTGGCGAACCGCCCGCTGTGGCAAAGGCTCGGGCTGCGCCTGGAGGCCTGGGTTCCGGCCCGGCGCAAACCGCTGTTGACCGTGCTGGTTGGCGCCTTGCTCGGCCTGCTGGTGACCCTGTCGTCGGTCGGCGCGGGTGCACTCGGCGCCACTCTGATCCTGTTGCTCTACCCGCGCCTGCCCGCGCAGCAGGTGGTCGGCACCGACATCGCCTACGCCGTGCCGCTGACCCTGGTGGCCGGCATCGGCCACGCCACGCTGGGACACATCGACTGGACGCTCTTGGCTGCCTTGCTGCTGGGCTCGCTGCCCGGCATCTGGCTCGGCGCGCGCCTGACCAAATCCCTGCCCGACAAGCTGATCCGCACGCTGCTGGCCGGTTCACTGCTTCTGGCCGGCCTGAAAGTGATGACCTGATGTACCAATACACCGCCTTCGACCGCCAGTTCGTGCGCGCCCGCGCGGCGCAATTCCGCGACCAACTGGAGCGCAACCTGAAGGGCGAGCTCGGCGACGACGAGTTCCGCCCGCTGCGCCTGCAAAACGGCTGGTACGTGCAGCGCCACGCGCCGATGCTGCGCGTGGCCGTGCCCTATGGCGAGTTGAGCAGTACGCAGTTGCGCCAGTTGGCGCTGATCGCGCGCAAGTTCGACCGCGGCTACGGCCACTTCACGACGCGGCAGAACCTGCAATACAACTGGATCCCGCTGGCGCAGGCGGCAGACGTGATGGACCTGTTGGCCGAGGTCGACATGCATGGCATCCAGACCAGCGGCAACTGCATTCGCAACATCACCAGCGACGCCCTGGCCGGCATTGCACCCGACGAGATTGTCGACCCGCGGCCGTACTGCGAGATCCTGCGCCAGTGGAGCACGCTGCACCCCGAATTCGCCTTTCTGCCGCGCAAGTTCAAGATCGCCGTCACCGGCGCCAGCGAAGACCGGGCCGCGACCCTGTGGCACGACATCGGGCTGCACCTGGTGAAGAACACGGCCGGCGAGGTCGGCTTCAAGGTCTTCGTCGGCGGCGGCATGGGCCGCACGCCGGTGATCGCTTCGCTGGCCCATGCATTCGTGCCGTGGCAGCAGATCCTGGTCTACATCGAAGCCATCGTGCGGGTCTACAACCGCTATGGCCGGCGCGACAACGCCTACAAGGCGCGCATCAAGATCCTGGTCAAGTCCGAAGGACCGAAATTCTTCGACGCGGTGAACGCCGAGTTCGCCGCGATCCTCGAGCGCGACACTGACGGCACGGCGCAGCTGATCGCGCAGCACGAGCTCGACCGTGTCTCGGCGTCGTTCGCGGTGCCGGCCGGGCTCAACGCCACGACAGCCCGCATTGGCGCCGACGCCGGCAACGACGCGCCGCTGGCCTTCACCCGCTGGCGCGAGCGCAACGTGCATGCGCACCGCCTGCCGGGCTACCGCGCCGTGACGCTGTCGCTCAAGCGCGCCGGCCAAGCCCCGGGCGACGCCACCGATGTACAGATGGAACAGGCCGCGGCGATCGCCGAGCGCTTCAGCCAGGCCGAGCTGCGTGTCACGCACAACCAGAACCTGCTGCTGCCCTGGGTCCGTGAGAGCGAGCTGTTCGCACTGTGGCAGGCGGCCAAGACGGCCGGCTTCGCGAACCCGAACATCGGCCTGATCAGCGACATGATCGCCTGCCCCGGCGGCGACTTCTGCGCCCTGGCCAACGCGCGCTCGATCCCGCTGGCCGCGCAGATTACCGAGCGCTTCGCCGATCTCGACGAGCAGTACGACATCGGCGACGTCGACCTGCATATCAGCGGCTGCATCAACTCCTGCGGCCATCACCACAGCGGCCACATCGGCGTGCTCGGTGTCGACAAGGACGGCGCCGAGTGGTACCAGCTCACGCTCGGCGGCTCCGACGGCAAGCTGGCCAGCGGCACCTCGGTGCCCGGCAAGGTGATCGGGCCCTCGTTCGCCGCCGACGAGATTGCCGACGCGATCGAGGCCGTCATCACCACCTACCGCCATGAGCGCCAGCCCGGCGAACGCTTCATCGACAGCGTACGGCGTCTGGGCGTGGCGCCGTTTCGCAGCGCCACCGACGCCGTGCGCCTGGCCACGGCCGCGCACGCCTGACGCGCGCCAAGGAAACGACTGAGCCATGCGATTCATCGACCCACAAACCGACCCCTGGCACGCCGCGATCGGCGAGGACGGCCCGATGCCGACACCCGACCCCTGCACCAATCGCCTGCTCACGCTCGAGCAATGGCATGCCGTGCGCGAGCAATGGCCGCACGAGGTGCGCGCCGGTGTCGTCGTGCCCAACGACATCGACATCGAATCGATCACCCCCGACCTTCCGCGCCTGGCGCTGATTGCGCTGCAATTTCCGAAATGGGTCGACGGCCGCGCCTACAGCCAGGCCCGCATCCTGCGCAGCCGCCTGCGCTTTGCCGGTGAAGTGCGGGCCACCGGCGAAGTCCTGGTCGACATGCTGCCGCTGCTGCATCGCACGGGGTTCGATGCCGTGCAACTGCGCGCCGACCAGAGCCTGGAGGCGGCCCGACGTGCGCTGGGCTTCTTTGCCGACCACTACCAGGGCGACGTGCACCAGACCCAGCCCCTGTACGCGCGGAGTGCCTCATGAACGCCGTCGAACTGCACGCCCGGGCCAGTGACAGCTTCGAGACCAAGCTGGCACACACCACCGCAGTGCTGACTTCGGCCGCCGCCGAGCACGGCACACGCATCGTGCAGGCCACCAGCCTGGGCGCCGAAGACATGGTTGTCACCGACCTGATCGCGCGCGGGCACCTGCCCATCGCCATCGGCACGCTAGACACCGGCATGCTGCCGGCGGAAACGCTGGCCCTGCTGGCCCGCATCGAGGCGCATTACGGCTTGCAGGTACAGGTGATGCGGCCGGTGCACGAAGCCGTGCTGCACTTCGTGGCCCGCAACGGCGAGCGCGCGATGTTCCAGAGCATCGAGTTGCGCAAGGCCTGCTGCGCGATGCGCAAGCTGGAGCCGCTGGGCCGCCTGCTCGAGGGCAAGACCGCCTGGGTCACCGGCCTGCGCCGCGAACAGTCGGACCACCGCGCCGAAGTCCCCTTCTCCGAGCGCGAGGCCAACGGCCGGCTGAAGCTGAACCCGCTCGCCGACTGGAACTGGGGCGACGTCTGGCACTACATCGCCACCCACCACGTGCCGTACAACGCATTGCACGATCAGTTCTACCCCAGCATCGGCTGTGCGCCCTGCACACGGGCCATCGCGCTGGGCGAAGACTTTCGCGCCGGCCGCTGGTGGTGGGAAGACGAGGCGGCCAAGGAATGCGGCCTGCATGTCAAGCATGCCGAAGGAGCTGCCGCATGAATGCGCCCTTGTCGATCGACAAACTACTGCCCTCGCTGGACCACCACCACCTCGACCACCTGGAGGAAGAGGCGATCTTCATCCTGCGCGAAGTGGCGGCCTCGTTCGAGCGGCCGGCACTGCTGTTCTCCGGCGGCAAGGATTCCTGCGTCGTGCTGCGCCTGGCCGAAAAGGCCTTCAAGCAGCGCCTGCGCGGCAATCAGTTCGAAGGCCGGCTGCCGTTCCCGCTGCTGCACGTCGACACCGGGCACAACTTTCCCGAAGTGATCGAGTTCCGCGACCGGCGCGTGGCCGAAATGGGCGAACGCCTGGTGGTCGGCCATCTCGACGACTCGATCGCCCGCGGCACGGTGCGCCTGGCGCATGAACTCGAATCGCGCAACGGCCACCAGACCGTGGCCCTGCTCGAAGCCATCGAGGAGCACCGCTTCGACGCCCTGATCGGCGGCGCGCGGCGCGACGAGGAAAAGGCCCGCGCCAAGGAACGCATCTTCAGCCACCGCGACAGCTTCGGCCAATGGCTGCCCAAGGAGCAGCGGCCGGAGTTGTGGACGCTGTTCAACACCCGGCATCCGCCCGGGCGAGCATTTCCGCAGCTTCCCGATCAGCAACTGGACCGAGCTCGACGTGTGGCTGTACATCGCGCGCGAGAACATCCCGCTGCCGGGCCTGTACTTCGCGCACCAGCGCGAAGTGATACGGCGCAAGGGCCTGCTGGTGCCGGTGACCGACGTGACGCCGGCGCAGGCGGGCGAGACCGTCGAGACCGCACAGGTGCGCTTTCGCACCGTCGGCGACATGACCTGCACCTGCCCGGTCGAGAGCGACGCCGCCAACGCCGCCGAAATCGTCGCCGAAACCCTCACCGTCACGGTCAGCGAGCGCGGTGCCACGCGCATGGACGACCGCACCTGCGACGCGTCGATGGAGCGGCGCAAGAAGGAAGGTTATTTCTGATGAGTGCGGTTCTGAACCCTGCCGTGGCCGCGCCGACGTCGCGCGCGCTGCGCTTCCTCACCGCCGGCAGCGTCGACGACGGCAAGAGCACCTTGATCGGCCGCCTGCTGTTCGACAGCCGCGCGATCCTGGCCGACCAGCTCGACGCGCTCGAACGCCGTGCAGCGGGCGAGCCGATCGACCTGTCGCTGCTCACCGACGGCCTCGAGGCCGAACGCGAGCAGGGCATCACCATCGACGTGGCCTTCCGCTACTTCGCCACCCGCGCGCGCAAGTTCATCATCGCCGACGCCCCGGGCCACGAGCAGTACACGCGCAACATGGTCACTGCCGCCGCGGGCAGCGACGCGGCCGTGGTGCTGGTCGACGTCACCAAGCTCGAGTGGCAGACGCGGCCCGTGGCGCTGCTGGCGCAAACGCGGCGCCACGCGCTGCTGGCGCATCTGCTGCGCGTGCCCAACATCGTGTTCGCCATCAACAAGCTCGATGCCGTCGACGCGCCGGGCGCGGCCTTTGCCGCCGTCAGCGCGGCGCTGCGCGCTTTTGCCGTCGAGGCCGGACTGGCCGTCAGCGCCATCGTGCCGGTGTCGGCCTTGCGCGGCGACAACGTCACCCAGGCCGTGGCCGGTGAATGGCAGGCCTGGTACGACGGCCCGTCGCTGCTGCAGGTGCTGGAGGCACTGCCCGCCGCCGAAGAGAGCGTCGACGGCCCGCTCGCCGTGCCGCTGCAATACATCGCCAAGGAAGGTGACGGCACTGGCCACCAGCCCCGCACGCTGTGGGGCCGCATCGCACAGGGCCGGGTGCAGGCCGGCGACCATGTCCAGGTATTTCCGAGCGGCGAGCAGGCGCAGGTGGTGGCGCTGCGCCGTGCCGGCGAACATGTGGCCGAGGCGCAAGCCGGCCAGTCCGCCGGCCTGGTGCTCGACCGCCAGCTCGACGTCTCGCGCGGCGACTGGATAGCCGCTCCCGGCACGCTGGCGGCCACGCAGCGCTTCACCGCCACGCTGGCCTGGCTCGACACCGAGCCCGCCGCCATCGGGCGCAAGTACTGGCTGCGCCACGGCAACCGCTGGGTCCAGGGGCGCATCAGCGCGATCGAGCATGTGCTGGACATCCACACCCTGGCCCCGACCGATGCGCATCAGCTGGCCGTCAACGAGATCGGCCGCGTGATCATCGAGACGCAGCATGCGCTGCCGCTGCAGCCTTACGCCGACAACCGTGTCGGCGGGTCGCTGATCGTGGTCGACCCGACGAGCAACCGCACCAGCGGCGCCTTGCTCGTCGAACAGTTGACGCCATGAAACCCGTCGTCTTCATCGGTGCCGGCCCCGGCGCTGCCGACTTGATCACGCTGCGTGGCGCGCAGCGCCTGGCCGCCGCCGAAGTCGTGCTCTTCGACGCCCTCACCGACCCGGCCCTGCGCGAGTTGGCCCCCGCGGCGCGCTGGATCGACGTCGGCAAACGCGGCTTTTGCGATTCGACCGGCCAGGTGGCGATCAACGCGCTGCTGGTGCGCCACGCACAGAGCGGCCGCGCGGTGGTGCGCCTGAAAGGTGGGGACCCGAGCGTGTTCGGCCGCCTCGAAGAAGAATTGCAAGCCCTGGCCGCGGCCGGCATTCCGGCCGAGGTGGTGCCTGGCGTCACCGCGGCCATCGCCGCCGCCGCGGCCACGCAACGCCCGCTGACGCGGCGCGGCAGCGGCCGCAGCGTCGCCCTGACCACGGCCATGACCCGCAGCGGCGAACTGCAGGCCTCGCGCAGCGCCGACACCGAGGTCTTCTACATGGCCGGGCGCCAGCTCGCCGCGCTGGGCCGGCGCTTGCTGCAGGCCGGTTGGGCGGCCGACACACTGGTGCTGGTGGTGTCGCGCGCCGGCTGGGCCGACCAGTTGCAGAGCGACCACCGCGTGTCCACCCTGGCCGAGGCCGCCGTGCTGCACGCCGGGCGGCCGACGGCGGTGACAGTGGGTGCCGGCGCGGCACCGCTCGCGAACGCGCCGCAACAGGCTGGCAGCGAGGTGCAAATCCCCCTGCGACGACTGGCGCGCTTGTCACCGTAAAATCCCGGCCTCCCACCGTACCGTCGCCCGCAGACCAGCCCATGGCCCGTGGATCGAACGTCAACGCACGCCCACCCAAGCCGCATCCGCAATGACCCACGTCGTCCTCGAATCGTGCATCCGCTGCAAGTACACCGACTGCGTCGATGTCTGCCCCGTCGACTGTTTTCGCGAGGGGCCGAACATGCTGACCATAGACCCCGACGAATGCATCGACTGCGCGGTGTGCATCCCCGAGTGCCCGGTGAACGCGATCCTGCCCGAGGAAGACGTGCCGCAGGACCAATTGCAATTCATCAAGCTCAATGCCGAGCTGGCCAAGAAATGGCCGAGCATCACCAAGCGCAAGCCCGCACCGGCCGATGCCGACGAATGGAAAGACAAGAAGGACAAACTCGACCAGCTCATTCGCTGAGCCCGACGCCCTGCGACGATGACCGCGCCAACCCATGACCACGCCACGCCGCCGATCGAAACCGATGCGGTGATCGTCGGTGCCGGCCCGGTGGGCCTGTTTCAGGTCTTCGAGCTCGGCCTGCTCGAAATCAAGGCCCATGTGGTCGATTCGCTGGCCTACCCGGGCGGGCAATGCATCGAGCTCTACCCCGACAAGCCGATCTACGACATCCCGGCCGTACCCATGTGCACCGGCAAGGAGCTGACCGACAACCTGTTGAAGCAAATCGAGCCCTTCGGCGCGACCTTGCACATGGGGCAGGAGGTAACCGAGGTGGCGCGGCGCGAAGACGGTCGCTTCGACGTGGCCACCAGCAAGGGCACGCGCTTCACGGCCAAGACGATCTTCATTGCTGGCGGCGTGGGCTCGTTCCAGCCGCGGCTGCTGAAGGTCGAGGGCTTGGAGAAGTACGACGGCACGCAACTGCATTACCGGGTGCGCAACCCGGCGCAATTTGCGGGCAAGAACCTGGTGATCGTCGGCGGCGGCGACTCGGCGCTCGATTGGTCGCTGAACTTCGTGCAGGAAGGCCCGAACCAGGCTGCCAGCGTGATCCTGCTGCACCGTCGCGACGGCTTCAAGGCCGCGCCGGCCAGCGTGGGGCGCATGCGTGAGCTGTGCGAAGCGCTGGAGATGCAGTTCATCGTCGGCCAGATCACCGCCATCGACGAACGCGACGGCAAGCTGACCGCGGTCAAGGTCACCGGTGGCGACGGCGTGACGCGCGTGGTGCCGCTGGACATGCTGCTGGTCTTCTTCGGCCTCTCACCCAAGCTCGGGCCGATCGCCGACTGGGGCTTGAATGTCGAACGCAAGCAGCTCACCGTCGACACCGAGAAATTCGCCACCAACGTACCGGGCATCTTTGCCGTGGGCGACATCAACACCTACCCGGGCAAGAAAAAGCTGATCCTGTCGGGCTTTCACGAAGCGGCGCTGGCCGCCTTTGGCGCGGCGCCGATCATCTTCCCCGACAAGCGCATCCACCTGCAGTACACGACCACCAGCCCGAAACTGCACAAGGTGCTGGGTGTGGAGACACCGACCTTCGATTGAAGGAGGAGCGATAATCTGCCCGCTGCGTGCAGTTGACGCAGCCCATTGCTAGGGGTGCTGGAGCTCGACAGAGCTGCCGGCTGAGAAAGTCCCTTCGAACCTGATTGAGGTAATCCTCGCGCAGGGAAGCCGTCCGCTCAGGGCCACCGCCATTTGGCGTTTGCCGTTGTCCGTGCCGCCCGCCCTGTGCCCGACCACAGAGATCCGCATGGCACGCCCGACCCGCTTTCACCACCACCCCGCCGCGCTGGCCGCCGCGCTCGCGCTCGTGGCTTGCGCCGCCCAGGCGCAAGAGGCGCAACGCATCATCATCAGCGGCCGCGTGGAACCGGCGGCGCCCAGCGTGGCCGGCTTCGGCGATGGCGTGTCGCTGGCGCAAACACCGCTGGCCGCCACGTCGACCAGCGAGACCACCCTGCGCGACAACGGCCTGCGCAGCCTGGCCGAACTCACGCGCGTCGACGCCAGCCTCTCCGACGCCTACAACGCCGAGGGCTATTGGAGCTTCCTGTCGGTGCGCGGCTTCACGCTCGACAACCGCTACAACTACCGGCGCGACGGCCTGCCCATCAACGCCGAGACCGCGATCGCGTTGCCCAACAAGGACAGCCTCGAAGTGCTAAAGGGTGTGACCGGCATCCAGGCCGGTACCAGCGCACCGGGCGGGTTGGTGAACTTCGTCGTCAAGCGGCCCGAGCGCACCGTGCGCAACGCCAGCATCGAAGCCCGGCAGGGCGGCGGCAGCGCGGTGGCGGTAGACATCGGCGAGCGCTTCGGCAACGGCGACATGTTCGGCCTGCGCGTGAACGCGGCTTACGAAGACCTGAGCCCGCAGACCCGCAACGCCGATGGCCATCGCAGCCTGGCCGCGGTGGCTGCCGACGCACGCCTGCCCGGCGGCACCCTGGTGGAGCTGGAGGCCGAATCCAGCCGCCAGCAGCAGCCCAGCGTGCCGGGCTTCAGCCTGCTCGGCGACACGGTGCCCGACGCCAAGGCGACCGACCCCCGCACCAATCTCAACAACCAGCCTTGGTCGCAACCGGTGGTGCTGAACGGCAATACCGCCTCGCTGCGCATCACGCAAACACTGTCACCAGACTGGCGTGCGCGGCTGCACGCGATGACGCAGCGCCTGACCAGCGACGACCGTATCGCCTTCCCCTTCGGTTGCAGCGCCGAGAGCCGCTTCGACCGCTACTGCAGCGACGGCAGCGTCGACCTCTATGACTACCGCAGCGAGGGCGAAAAGCGCCGCAGCGACGCGCTCGACTTGGGCATCGAAGGCCGCATCGCCGTGGCCGGCACCACGCACCATGTCAGCAGCGGCCTGCTCGCCACCCGCTTCGAAGCCCGCCTGCCGCCGCAGGCCTTCAACTTCGCCGGCACCGGCCGCATCGACGGCAGCCTGGTGGTGCCCGCGGCGCCGCTGCCGCTGACCGACGTGGCCAGCAGCAACGAACGCAGCACCGAGTGGTACCTGCGCGACCGCCTCGAGCTCGCGCCGCGCTGGAGCCTGTGGGGCGGGCTGCGCCATACCAGCCTGCGCCGCGAGACCGAACAGAGCTTCACCACGCCATGGCTGGCGCTGGCCTGGCAGGCCGAGCCTCAGACCCTGCTCTACGCCAACTGGGGCAAGGGCGTCGAGAGCGAAGCGGTGCCCAGTCTGCCGATGTACAGCAACGCCGCGCGCGCCCTCCCCGCGCTGCAGAGCCGGCAGCTCGAAGCCGGCCTCAAACACGCGCGCGAGGGCATCGAGTTTTCGCTCGCCGCGTTCGCGATCACGCGGCCACAGAGCGGCGACATCGGCACCTGCGACGGCAGCAACGGCAGTTGCACCCGCGCCATCGACGGCAGCGCCGTGCACCGCGGCATCGAATCGCAGTTGGGCACACAGGCCGGCGCGTGGCGCTGGCAGGCCAGCATGCTGCTGCTGCACGCGCGACGCGAAGGCTCGGCCAACGCCGCGCTGAACGGCCTGCCGCCGCCCAGCGTGCCGGCGGCCAGCCTGCGCCTGCAAGCCGGCTACGAACTCGGCGCCAACGCCGAGCTGCAGGCCACACTGAGCCACGAGGCCTCACGCAGCGTGTTGCCCGACGACAGCGCGCACATACCGGCATGGACGCGGCTCGACATAGGCGCCAAGCTACAGCAGCAACTGGCCGGCACCGAGCTCATCTGGCGCACCGGCATCGACAACCTGGCCGACACCAAAGCGTGGAAAGAATCACCCTACCAGTTCAACCATGCCTATCTGTTCCCGATGGCACCGCGCACGCTGCGCTTGTCTCTGCAGGCCAGGCTCTGACGCGCAGACCCCCTCCCCTATAATGGCCGGCTGTTCCCCGATAGCTCAGTTGGTAGAGCGCCGGACTGTTAATCCGTAGGTCCCTGGTTCGAGCCCAGGTCGGGGAGCCAATAAAATCAACAGGTTAGCGACGCAAGTCGCTAACCTGTTTTTCCTTGTGGGGCTCCGTGTCCGACTCGTGTCCGAAATTTGCCACGGTTCAACATGTGTCCTGACGGCAACACCGCACGGCGTCCCAGGTCGTCCCACGAAGCACCGCGGAGAACTTACTCGTCGATATTGCCCGGCGCGGGCACTGCGTTCGTGGCCATCCGGCCGACCGACTTGGATTCAACGAGACCCAGATCCGCGAAGACTCTCGAAGCCGTAGAGCAGATCACCGTAAGGGAAACGGCGCGAATGCGACGTAAAGCTGACCGCTGAAAGCAGTCGCTGGCGGGCAGTGGCCAACAGATGCCGCCTGCCGCCAGCGGAAACGTCAACGTGGCCAGCAGTTCTTCACGGCCCGCGCGAGGCCGAACCCTGCAAGACCAATCCACTTGGAGCCGAAGGTTTGAGGGCCCACAACAACGACTGACGAAGGCCACCCTTCCGTCTGGCAAGCGCGGAGCGTGAAGCACGGCCTCGGGATGAGACCTTCGTTTCGGGCATCAGGCGCCATGGCTCGAGGCAACTGAGCTGGTGCTCCCCGGCCGGGTTGCCCAGCACGGTGCGATTCCGGCTGGCTTCGTTGGGTGTCGGCGCCGGCTGGCGCAAAGCGCCACAGACACCGCTCACGTCTTGTATCGAAGGCAAGCGCCTGGCGAGACTCGCGGCACATGAACGCGCAATCCCACGCGAGCAGCTGCGACTGCCCCACGTTCGCGCCAAAGCGACTGCTCGATAGTGCGATGAGGGTGTCGGCAATCGCTCGCCGCGATGACCACTCATGGCATGCAGCAGGCCGAAACAGATCAGGCTGACCTAGGTCGGGCCACCAAGTCAATGGTAGTCGCGGCTTGGCCTACGAGGACATCGGACATCTGTGGCAGCTCGCGGTGAGGGAGTCAGCCACCGAGGATGCAAAGAATTCCTGCCTTCTCCCAGCGGAGTTCTCGAACAACTGCCCTTAAGGCCGGCCTAAGTTCTGCTTCCTAGAGTTGTTTTCACATCTTCACGCAGCCCGCCGCGAGGCGATCTTGCTCAACCGCGACAAGGAGCCGCAAGCATGAACTTGCATCAACGTCTGATGGCAACCCGCCTCATCATCCGTCTCGGCGAGCCGGTCGATTTGCCCATTGACGATGACTCCACGCGGCAGTTGGCTGCGCTACTGAAGGCACGACCGGACGCGCCCTACCGACTGATGCAACACGCACTGAGGCTCGAAGCGGATCTGGAGCAAGCTCGATCGCAGGTCGAGCAGCTGCGCCAACTCGCAGCCGGCAGCGCCCCCGACGCGAGGGCAGGCCCGCCGCCATCTGCAGCTGCGGTACGACGGTCTGCTGGTGAACCTCTGCGCCCGATAGCCGCGACAGACATGGCGCCAATGATCGGCCGTGGCTTGGGGACCAACGGGTAGCCTGCCCCGTCGAGGCAAGCGACCGTTATGCTTGTCTGGATGACCGTCCGCAAGCATTGAATTTGTTAGCGCACGGTCGGCGACCATGCCGCAGCGTGGGCGCACGTTGAGCGGCTCTAAGGAGACCCTGGCCGATGCGCCTCTTGCTCGTTGAAGATGACACGATGATCGGCGAGTCGGTGCTGGACCTGCTGCGGGCCGAGAACTACGCCGTCGATTGGGTCAAGGATGGCGAGATGGCCGAAACCGCACTGCGGACCCAGGCCTACGACATGGTTCTGCTCGACCTCGGGTTGCCTCTCCGCGACGGCGTTGCCGTGTTGCGTTCGCTGCGTTCGCGCAAGGACCGCACGCCGGTGTTGATTGCCACTGCGCGCGATTCGGTTCAGCAGCGCATCGAAGGGCTCGATGCGGGCGCGGACGATTATGTTCTCAAGCCCTACGACCTGGACGAGTTGCTGGCTCGAATCCGCGCCCTGCTGCGTCGCGCCGCCGGACGCGCCGAGCCGGTGTACGAATACAGGGGCGTCAGCATCAATCCAGCCACCCGGGAGGTAATGGTTGGTGATCAGGTTGTTGTGCTGTCAGCCCGCGAATGGGCGGTATTCGAGCCACTTCTCGCGCGGCCTGGCATGGTGCTCTCGCGCGCTCAACTCGAGGAAAAACTGTACGGCTGGAAGGACGAAATCAGCAGCAATGCGGTCGAGGTCTACATCCACGGGCTGCGCAAGAAGCTGGGCGCCGACATCATCCAGAACGTCCGGGGCGTCGGCTACATGGTGCCAAAGGTCTAACGATGAAGTCACAACCCCAAGTGGCTCACTCGATGCGCACTCGCCTGCTGTGGTTCCTGCTCGTGACGATTTCATTGACGGCTCTGGCGCAGGCGCTGATTGCGTACCGCACCGCTCGTGTGGAGGCGGACAAGATTTTCGATTACCACATGCAACAAATGGCCTTGTCGCTGCGTGCCGGCCTGCCAGTGAGTGGAGTTGGCGCAGCGGCCGAGGCGGCCGTGGATGAAGAGAACTTCGACTTCGTCGTGCAGGTGTGGACCGGCGACGGCGTGCGCGTATTCCAGTCGTCGACGCAAGCGGCGCTACCGCAACGCGCCGTGCTCGGATTTACCGATGTGCAGGCGCGCGGCACGACCTACCGCGTGTTCTCGATGCAATCGCGCTCTCAGACCATTCAGGTCGCGCAGGACATGGCTGCGCGCCGCGAGATGGCCAGCACGCTGGCACTGCGCACCGTCGGTCCGATTGCTGTGATGGCACCCTTGTTGATGCTCGCTGTCTGGTGGGTCGTGAGTGCATCGCTTGCTCCGGTGTCGCGCGTTCGGCGTCAGGTGGCCGAGCGCCAGGCCGATGACTTGTCCGAAGTCAACGAAGCCGGATTACCCGTCGAAGTCCGGCCCCTGGTTCATGAGTTGAACCTGTTATTCAGGCGCGTGCGCCTAGCCTTCGAAGCACAGAAGAACTTTGTGGCTGACGCCGCCCACGAGCTGCGCTCGCCACTCGCCGCCCTGAAGCTGCAGGTGCAGAGTCTGCAGCGCGCCAACGACGACGCGGCACGCCAAGTGGCTGTGGGTCGGCTGGCCGCCGGCATCGACCGCGCGACACGCCTGATCGAACAGTTGCTGGTGCTGGCACGGCAGCAGGCTAGCGCGAGCACGGGGTTGCGTCCGCGACCTGATTCGCTGGCGGACATTGCGCGGCGAGCGGTGGCGGGCGTTGCGTTGTCAGCGCACGCACGCCAGATCGATGTGGGATTGGGCCACGTCGATGAAGGCCAGATCGCCGCGCACGCAGAAGCGTTACCCATTTTGTTACGCAATCTGCTGGACAATGCCATCAAGCACACGCCACCCGGCGGCACGGTGGACGTAGAGGTCCGCCGCGCCAGCGAGCGTTTCGTGTTGAGCGTCGATGACAGCGGGCCTGGGATCGCGGAGCAGGACCGTGATCGCGCGCTGGACCGGTTTTACCGTGCTGCCGGCACTCGGACCACCGGCAGCGGGCTTGGGCTGGCTATTGTCAAGTCCATCTCCGACCTGCACGGAGCTACGCTCACGCTGGGCCACTCGACGCGCCTAGGCGGGCTGCGCGTCGAGGTTGATTTCCCGGCCGCCGGCTGAAGCCGCGCGCGCAGCGGGGCGTGCGGCTGCTGAGCAGGAACGCAGAGGGCGGTTGATCGCGCCGAAACCGGGTCCGACGCGGGCGCTGCCGCCGGTGCCCATAACGAATATGCCATGCAGTTGGCGATCGAACGCAAGTGTCGTGACAACGCGGCTCACCCATTGGTGTGTCCGCAGATCTCGACGCCGCACACACCAACGACGCTTAAGAGTTGCCTAAGTGTCTGCAGCGATATTGAGGCCCTGTCCAACCGGAAACCCTCCCAAGGAGTACTCATGAATACGCGTTCGATGACCCCCACCCGTCTGGTCCTTGCGCTCGCTACTGCCGGTGTAATCGGTGGCGGTGGGGTGGCCTTCTTCTCCGGTCGGCACGCGCTTGCAGCAGCACCCGGCCCTACGGTGATTACCCCGGCCGCCGCGACGCCAACCGCGGTCGGCGCGCCCGACTTCTCGCAGATTGCGGAGCGCTACGGCACATCCGTCGTGAATATCACGGTCAGCGGCCCGAAGCAGGTCGCGAGCAACGCTGACGACGACCAGACCGCACAACGGCGTGGCGTTCCCGGCATGGATCCCAATGACCCGTTTTTTGAGTTCTTCAGACGTTTCCAGGCGCCCAACGGGGGCTTCTCTGGGCATCGCGAGATGCCGATGCGAGGCCAGGCGTCAGGCTTCATTGTCAGTGCCGACGGTCTGATCCTGACTAATGCCCATGTCGTGCGCGATGCAAAGGACGTGACGGTCAAGCTGACCGATCGCCGCGAGTTCCAGGCCAAGGTGCTGGGCTCCGATCCGAAGACCGACGTGGCGGTGCTCAAGATTGACGCGAAGGATCTACCGATGGTGCCGCTGGGCAGCGCACGCAACCTAAAGGTCGGCGAATGGGTACTGGCCATCGGCTCGCCGTTCGGTTTCGAAAACAGCGTCAGCGCAGGGGTCGTCAGCGCCAAGGGCCGTTCGCTGCCCGATGACAGCTTGGTGCCTTTCATCCAGACCGACGTCGCTGTCAATCCCGGCAACTCGGGCGGGCCGCTGTTCAACACCCGAGGCGAGGTGGTCGGCATCAACTCGCAGATCTTCAGCCGAACAGGCGGCTACCAGGGTCTGTCCTTCGCGATCCCGATCGAGGTCGCTAACAAGGTAAAGGACCAAATTGTCGCCACCGGCAAGGCCAGCCACGCCCGCCTGGGTGTCATGGTTCAGGAGGTGAATCAGACTCTGGCCGACTCGTTCAAGCTCGATAAGCCCGAAGGTGCGCTGGTCTCCAACGTGGACCCGGGAAGCGCAGCAGACAAGGCCGGATTGAAGCCCGGCGACGTGATCCGAAAGGTCAACGGGCAGCTCATTGTGGCTTCGGGGGACCTCCCGGCGGTCATTGGTCAGGCAGTACCTGGCGAGAAAATCACGATCGAAATCTGGCGCCAAGGCCAACACGAGGAACTCAGTGCCAAGCTCGGAGACGCCGGCGACAAAGTCATGCTGGTTGCCAAGGCCGACGATGGCATCGGCAAGGGCAAGCTCGGGCTCGCGCTGCGCGCCCTACAGCCGCAGGAGAGGCGCGATGCCGGTGTCCATGGTGGTGGCCTGCTCATCGAGCAAGCCGCAGGCGCCGCAGCCCTGGCCGGCGTCCAGCCAGGCGACGTGCTGTTGGCCGTGAACGGCACGCCGGTGAGCAGCATCGAGCAGGTGCGCGCGGTGGTGGCGACGGCCAACAAGTCGGTGGCCCTGCTGATCCAGCGCGACGGCAACAAGATCTTCGTGCCGGTGCACATCGGTTGATCGACAGCCTGCACAGCAGGGCCCGGAGCAGCGCACTGCTTTCACTCGCTGCTCCATGACTCCACAAGGAGATTCGAGATGAGAACCATGACCCGCAAGATCGCTGCACTGGCCGCCCTGGCTGCACTGGGCACACCGATGCTGGGAGTCTCCAGCGCGCATGCTGCGGCAGCGCTTCCTCCCGTGCAAACGAGCGACCATGTCCAGTACCTGAGCGGTGGTGTCGGAAAGGACGAAGCGCGAGCGATCGAACACGCCAGCAAGCACTGGCCGCTGGCGCTCGAGTTCGCCGTGAAGAACAAACAGCACACCGACTTCACGGCCGACGTGAAGGTGGTTGTGCACGATGCCAAGGGGCATGCCGCCCTGCAGGCAACCGCGGGCGGGCCATTCTTGCTGGCCAAGTTGGCACCGGGGCACTACACCGTCGACGCCACCATGGCGGGCGAAACGCTGCATCAGAAGATAGTCATCAAGCGCGGTCAGCCCGCGAGGGCGGTCCTCGTCTGGCCGGCCGGCACCAGCGATTCACACTCGTGACGCTCTCGGATGTCGCCACCTGCGGTGCAATGGCCCTCAAGAATCCGATGGGCGGGACCATCGATGAGGTCGACGCCGCATCGATGCCTGACGCGCGGCGATGCGAATTGCTCCTCACCGCGACTGCACCTGGGCGACAGCGCAGGGTCCGCTGGCGTTGACACAGTGGGCCGATTTCTGTGCCCGTGCCACGGCTCGCGTTTCGACCTCGCAGGACGCGTCGTGTGCATCGTGCCAGCGCCGATCAACCTCGACATTCCAGAGTACCGCTTTACTGCGACTTCGACTTTGCAGATCGGCTGATTGAAACTTACCTCAACGCAGTACTGGAGCCCAGGCAATGTCAGACGAATTCGACGATATAATGGAGCCTTTGTATCGACACCGTGGCTCCAACGCTGTGGAGACTACGCACGACCGTGCGGCGATCACAGCACCGCGGTTGATCTCCCGGCTGTATGCGTCGGCCAGCCAGCCGCTGCGCGCCAAGTTGCTGGCTTACTTGGTGCGACCGCTTGGTCTGCTGGGACTGGCGGCGGTCGCCGCGGGTGCCTTCGCGGTCCTGTTGCGACGCGGCAGCCCCGGAAACATCACTGTCGCGATCGACGATGTCGCGCGCTACTCGAACCAGCAGGTCCTCGAATTGGCCAGCTTCGTCGAGCAGGTCAGCCCGGAGACGTTGCAGCAAGTCGCCACCCTGATTTCCGACAATCCGGTCGGCATTGCAGCATTCAGCGCGTCGGCAGCCTTCCTGCTCGTACGAGTCTTGCAGCGAAAAGCGCGATGAACGAACCAAGCAGCTGTGGCTCCACTCGCAGCCGCGTCGAGCCGTGTTCGACCCCTCGCTGGCGCGCGATCCACGACGGCTGTGCGATCACTCAGGCACTACGGTCGTTTGCTCGGCAGCCACGCAGTTCAGCAACGGATACTGTACGCACCCTCCGGCTCGACGTCCAATAAGATCATTACAAGACCAATGAAGCACACCCGCCCGACAAAGAAGGTGCCTGCAGTTGTCACCCAAAACACCGAGCCCACGCAGACGAAGACTGCATCCTCGTGTTGCAAGGCGGTGGCGCTCTCGGCGCCTACCAAGCTGGCCTGTTCGAGGCGCTTTCGAAGAGCTACCCCGTACCGGCGTGGGTAGCCGGCATCTCGATTGGCGCAATCAATGCAGCTTTGATCACCGGCAACCCCGCTCACTTGCGCGTCGCTAGGCTGCGCGAGTTTTGGGAACTCGTCAGCTCATCCGTCCCGTTGTTGCCCCTAGTGATAAGCACAGGCAACCCACGCGAAACATTGAACGAAGCCAGCGCGGCCCACGGCATGTTGTTCGGCGTGCCTGGTTTTTTTGTGCCGCGCTTCCCGCCCGCGCCGTTCCAGGCGCGCGGCACGCCTGGAGCGATCAACTATTACGACTCTGCGCCGTTGCGTCAGACACTGGAGTGGAGGTCTTGCGGCCGTAGGACCTACGTGAGGCGGTTCCCGTCCCACCGTTGACCGCTTCGACCAGTTGGGCCCGGAATTCGGCTGGGCATGCGGGGACCTTGCACCGACTCCGCGCCAGTGCGGCGCTCAGGTCCCGCGCGGAACTGCCTTCGCCAGCATACGAGTCGCGTTCGATTCCTCCTCAATCGCACGGTCGAATCGGTCGAGGCCGACATCGTTGAGCACGCGCTTGTAATGTGCAACGACAGTCGGATCGAGCGCCGCGAGCCGTTGGCACGCAGCCATCGAGATTTCGTCCAGTTGATTGGACGGTACCGCCCGGTAGGCCAGTCCCCAGTCGACAGCCTGACGTGCACTGAACTCCTCTCCAAATAGCATCATGGCCTTTGCTCGCGACAGTCCGGCGATGGCTGGCAAGGTGGCCACGAGTCCACCAGTCACGATTACGCCGATCGACGCCTCGGGTAGCTTGAACCTCGCATCGTCTGCAGCCACCACCACATCGGCGTCCATCGTCCACTCGAACCCTGCGCCCACGGTCCAGCCATGCACGGCCGCCACCACGGGCTTGGGATGGCGCACGATGGCCACGGCAACGCCCTGGACCAGGTCAAGATCCCGCTCGGTGGGAGGCGCGCTGATATCGCGCCCCGCGCAAAAGGCCCGCCCATTGCCACGCAGGCGGATCACCCGCACCTCTGGGACCTGGACTGCCGCCCGTAGCTCTTCGAGCAATGCGGCTGCCAAGGCGTTGTCGATCGCGTTGAGCTTCGCGGGGCGGTTCAGCGTCAACGTCAATACGCCTTTGTCGAGCGTCGAAAGCAGTGTCGATTCCACCATGCGCTCACCGTAGCAGGCCGCTGTCAAGCTAGCTTGGCGACAGTGCTCGCACGCGGTGACGCCAAAGACTGCTGTTGCCAGCCGCGATCGGCGCGAGTCAGTCTGTTCCTGCCATTCGGTCGCGCGACTTGAAGGTCAGCAGATGGCCGGTCGGAGCCGGTCACCACCGGCCGCTCTAAGCAGCAACCGTGATGCCTGCGCCGTGCGCGCGACGCGCAGGTCGAACAACGATTTCCACCCACTGGTCGAGCGATACCAACGCCTGCATCAGGCGCTTGAGCGAGATGTTCTGGAGCTTGTACCGCCGCACTTGCGACACCTTGGGCTGCGTCATCCCGGTGATCGCAGCGACCTCGGTCTGACTGAGCCCTCGCTTCTCGACCAACTCGTTGAACTTCACGGCGAGGGAAGCTTTGGCCGTCAGCTCTTCCGCGTCCTCGAATCCGAGGTCGATCGGAACGTTGTCAGCACCCTTGTGACTGCGTTTGCTTTCCATGGGGACCTCCGCCAAAGACCTTCGCAGTCGAGCACCGCCTGCCACCGTTAGGCCAGCGCGGCAAGTATGGCAGCGGTGTCCTGGCGCTCGCCGAGCAGCCGGACGACATCGAGATGGTCATCGCGTTCGAAATAGCACCACAGCAACGGAAACCTCGACACCCGCCACGTCCTCAGACCAGGGATCGCAAGAATCCTTCCCAACACTGGCGAACCGATGCCGGGCTCGAGTTCGATCTGGTCCAGCGCCGAGTTGGTCGAGTTCACCAGCTGTACCGCCACCTTGCTGCCCGCTTCGCTTCGGTAGTACCGGACCTCGTTCTGCCGATCGCGCTGCGCCTGCGGGCGAAGAATGGCGGGCTTCAAGCGATCTCGCCGCGGGCGATCGCTAACAGTTCCCTGTTATCCGTCTTCGTGCGGGGTTGGCCTGGCCCGGAAGCCAGACCGTGCTCGATCAGGTCGCGCAGGCGCTTCTTGGCCTGTTCCTCCTGATCGCGTCGCACCAGGTCGCGAATGTATTCACTCGTGTTGCCGTAGTTGCCTGCCGAGACACGGGCGTCGATGTACTGGCGCATCGACTCGGGCAGGGCAAAACTCATGGTTTGGCGGCTCATCGTGCTATCTTGGAGGCTGTGACAACAGTTGTCAACGCCGATTTCTGTTCAACGAAGTGCGGGCGTGGGGCTCGGGTCGAAAATCCGGCGAAGCGTGGAGCTGAGTGCCTTCAATCAGGCCCGGAACGGCAGGGCTCGCTGCTTTTGTGGCTGGTCGCCGTCGCCCGACTACATGGTGCCGTGTGGCAACGCGACGAGCCCGGCCATTGGCTGCCTGTGCCGCCGCCGACGCTTGCGACGTGGGCGATGCCGCCGCCGCTTCAATGAAATCCGCCACGGTCTGCCATCCGGCCCGTAACTGCGTTTCGCTCTTGCCCACGTAGTGCCCCAATGTCACGTCGCCGCCAACTGCGTGATTCATCATCCGCTTCAGGACGCCACCGGAGACGAGCTCCTCGGCGACGCTGGCGAACGTCGCGCGCAGCCCATGCCCCTGCACTTTCGTGCCGGCCTGCGCGTTGATCCAGGCCAGGGTCTTGCGCGCGTCGACGATCGGGAACTGCGGGGCGTCGGGCTTCCTGTCCTGACAGTTGCGCTCCACGATCTGCAGCGCCTGCCTGGACAGGAGCAGCTTGTGATCGGTCCGATTCTTGGTGTCCCGCAACACGATCTTGCCACCCTCAAGATTGACATCACCGACCTTGATCGGCGGGTAGTCGCAACGCTTGTTGCCGTGGATCGCGCCACCTCGACAGCCCGTCAGCAGCTGGAAGCCGTAGTAGTCGGCCGCAACCGTGGACGGTGCCGCGCCAGCGGCACGCCACCAGGAACCGAGCCTTTCCGGCGGGATCGGCGCAGGGTTGCCCATCGCCGGAGCCAGAACGATCCGGTCGCGGCCCGCCGTGTCGCGGCCCAGCGGGTTGTCGGGGATGTTGACGCCGTGCCAGCGCAACACCGCACGCATGACCTGCATCGCATAGACAGCCTGCCGCAAGGAGTATTTCAGCTGCGCTGTGTAGACGCCACGGATGTAGTCCGCCGTGATCTTCGACAGCATCTTGTCGGCGAGTGAATGGAGCTCGCCATCGATGAACTTCTTGCCTGCCTTGGATGTCTTCCCGGGGTCGAGCATGGCCAAGTAGTCGATCCGTGTACGGGCCTTCAACGGCAGCCCGTCCTTGGCGCGCCGTTTCTTCTCCACGTACTCACGCAACGCCTTCGCGAGCGTCAGGCCATCCTGGCGCTCGGCCACCTCACGTGCCGCGGCTTCCGCGCGAAGGCGCGCCTCTTCCTGCGCGGGCCAGTCCACGCCATCGCGCGCAAGGGCCCGGATTCGAGCGGCGGCGGCGCACGCAGCGGCGAGCTTCATCTGGCCAGGTCCCTCGCCGTACGCCTGAGGCAGTCGATGCTGGCGCTCGACCTCCGAGCCCTTCACGATGTAGCGAACCAGCAGCGTGCGCCGCGCCATCGGGGGCGATGCGCAATTGCAGGCCGCGGTCGAGCGTCAGCTTGTAGGGCTGCGCGCGAGGCTTGTGCGCTTCCATGGCCCTGACCGTCAAGATCGGCATCTGGCTGTTCCGTGTCCGGCTGGTGTCCGAAAAATCCTGAGATCGAATGCTATCTATCGGGACCACTTGGAACAACAAGAATCGCCTAACCTATTGATTCGTAATGGTTTTAACCGTGCCAGGAAATCCCAGGACGTCCCAGAAAAACCCGACTAGGTTGGCTGTTAATCCGTAGGTCCCTGGTTCGAGCCCAGGTCGGGGAGCCAAGAAACATCGGAGTGCCCGCGTATGCGGGCACTTTCGATTGTGGTCCGTGGGGCAGTGGTGGGACATTCTTCCACCACACGGGGTGACTGCGTGGTCAGTCGGCCTGCTTCGATCCTGCCACAGGCATATCGCTCCAGCCCAGCAATTCAGCCAACCGTGTAGCCACCCATTGCGCCTCAGCGGCACTGACGCCTGCCTCACCCGTCAGCAGCCCGCGATGGATGCGTTCAAGCACTTCGGCTTGGGTAGCGCCGAGTTCCCACAACTTGCTCCGTGCGTGGTCCACCAGCATCGTCGCCAGATCCTCGCAGAACTCATAGCGTTCTGAAATGACCCTGCGTTGGGCGCCTGGCTTGGTGCGACCCGGTTCAACGTACAGGCTGATGAACGAGGGTGGAACGACAAATTGGTTCTCATCCGACATTCGAGGCATTGTGTCAGTCGCGAATCTGAGTCGACACCGTCCGGTCCCGGAGGCCCAGGCGCCGGATTCACGACGATCTTGTTACTCCCGTCTTCGCTGGCGCTTGCTTAGAGTGCTCTCACGGCGCCGATGTTCATGTCGGTGCCGCAACCGCTCAACGCAACACTCATTCGGAGATCAAGATGATGAACATCGTTCAAAGGATCGGCATCAAAGCGCCCGCGTCGAAGGTCTATGCAGCGCTTGCGACCATAGACGGACTGGCGGGCTGGTGGACAAAAGACACGACCGGCAGCTCGAAGGCCGGCGGCCACGTGGCCTTTCGCTTCCACACCGCCGCGGGCGACGAGATCGGCGGCTTCGGTATGGACGTGCTCGAGCTGACGCCGGACCACAAGGTGCACTGGCGGGTCAAGGCCGGGCCGGCGGAGTGGGTCGGCACCGACATCGAGTTCCAGCTGTCGCAACAGGACGGCTACACGATCGTGATGTTCGGCCATCGCAACTGGCGCGACGAGGGCGAATTCATGGCCCACTGCAGCACGAAGTGGGCGACTTTCCTGCTGAGCCTGCGCGACCTCGTCGAGACCGGCCAGGGCAAGCCGTCGCCCAACGATCTGAAGATCAGCAACTGGCATTAGGCCGCCTGCCGGGTCGTGTGCCGCGCCGCGGGGCTCAATTTCAATCCCGACCTGCCGATAACGATAACGCGTGTCTGTCGCATTGAACGGACTCATTGCCTGCTGCCATGCGTTATTCGGATCCCAAGAACAAGAGCGAAGAACTGCTGCGCCTCGCGCTGCCCCATATAGCGCGGCATGGCTGCGGCTGCCAGCCGCCGAGCTATGCCCTGTGGTACGAGTACGTCGCCGGAACCAACGCGCCGCTCAAACAGGCGCTCGACGCCCGCATCGCGCAGCAGCGTGTGCTGACCGCCGAGGAAACCGAGGCCCTGTACGCCACCCACATCGCCGCGCGCGACGCCCAGGTGCTGGAATCGCTGCAGGAGCAGGTCACACGCGCGCTGGACGGGGTCGGCCAGCTCACGACCAGCGCCAGCACCGAGGCCAAGGATTACGGGCGCTCGCTGCAGGAGTACGGGAACCAGCTTGCGCCAGACCTGAACCTCGATGCACTGCGTGAGATCGTGGGTGCGCTGGCCGCCAAGACCCACCGCATGCAGCAGTCCAACGAACGGCTCGCCGAGAAGCTGGACGCCAGTCAGCGCGAGTTCATGGACCTCAAGGGCCAGCTGGCCAGCGTCCAGCATGAGGCCCTGGTCGATCCGCTGACGGGTCTGAAAAACCGGCGCGGCTTTCAGCGTTTCATCGATCAGATCATCGCGAGCGCGCCGGAAGGGCTCGTCGGTGCATCGCTGCTGATGGCCGACATCGACCACTTCAAGGCCGTCAACGACACGCATGGCCACGTCGTCGGCGACAAGGTCCTGCAGATCGTGGCCCAGCTGGTGCGGGCGGGCGTCAAGGAGAGCGACCTGCCGGCGCGTTTCGGTGGCGAAGAGTTCGCGATCCTGCTGCCGGGCATGCCGGAGTCCGGCGCCATGGCCTTGGCCGAGCAAATGCGCCAGGCCGTCGCCAGATGTCGCATTCGCCGGACCGACCGCAGCGAGACGATCGGCAGTGTCACGATCTCGTTCGGTGTGACAGCCTACCGTGCCGGCGAAACGCTGGAAGACTGGATCTCGCGCGCCGACAAGGCGCTGTATCAATCCAAGCAGCGCGGCCGCAATTGCGTGACCTTGGCAGACGCCATGCCCGTCACCGCGTAATTTGCGTCAGCTCGATGGCGGCGCGACGATGGCGCCACGGATGTTGTGCCGTAGCAGAGACTGCGCGACCACCCCGCTGGCCTTGGCCTGTTCGACGAAGCTGGCCAGCATCGCCGTGGCCGCGGCGCCGCGCGTCAAGGGCAGGCCCATCGCCTGCTCGATGACCATGAAGCGCCCGGGCAGCAGGCGCAGGCCGCCGAGCCGCGCGGCATCGGACTCGAGTTGCTGCCGCACGCCGGCGGCGACGTCGGCGTTCTCGGCCAGGAACCGGTCGACCACCGTCTGCGATGTCGGCGTGCGCAGCAACTGCGCGGCCTTCAGTTCTCGTGACAGGAACAAATCGTAGGCACTGCCGCGCCCGACCATGATGCGCGTGCCGGCGCGGTCGACCTGCGCGTTGTCGGTAATGGTCGAGTCCTGGCGCACGAGATACGCGCCTTCGATCAGCACGTAGGGCGCCGTGAAGCCGATGCCGTCGCTGCGGCGCGGATCGATCGCGAAGAAGCCGATGTCGGCAAGATCGGCCTTGACCGTCTCGACAGACTTCAGCGCGGCATCGACGACCACCAGGTCCAGCGCCATGCCCAGGCGCTGCGCGAGCAAGCGCGCCAGATCCACCGACAGCCCACTGACGGCACCGGCGCTGTCGCGGTTGGCGAGGATCGGATTGCCGAGGTTGATACAGGCCCGCAGCCGGCCGCCGGGCGCCAACAGCGCCGCTGCGCCGGGGGGCAGTGCGGTGGTGGTGGCGCAGGCCGCGAGAGCGGCCATGGGTGCGAAGGCAGCACATAGCGCGAGTCGGCGACGGGTCACGGTGGCGGGCATTGGGGGTCTCCTTGGACGAGAGTGTGCAGTAGAGTGAGATGCCACCGCATGGATCACCAAGACACTCGAGAGAGCAGGCGTGCACGTGATGACCGAAGCAACTGCGAATGCGCCGTAGCCGTCGCGGATTGCCAACGGATCTATCGCTCGGCTTGAGTAGCGACGACGCGGATGTAGTAGCGCTGCAGGAACAGGAAAGGCACCATGGCCACCAGCACCGCCGAGGAGGCCGACGCGAAGAGGGCGCCCCAGTTCGCCTGCTCGAGCGTCATGTTGCGGGCGATGGCCACCTGCACTACCGCCAGTTCCTCGCGGCTCGCGGCCACCAACGGCCAGAAGAATGCGTCCCACTGGTGAATGAAGAGCATGAGCGAGGCGGTGGCGATGGTCGGCCCGGAGAGCGGCATCGTCATGCGCCAGTAGATCTGCCACCAGTTCGCACCGTCGAGCAGAGCCGCCTCGTAGATCTCCTTGGGGATCCCGGCGAAGAACTGGCGAAAGAGGAAGATCACGAGGCCGCCGGCCACTTCCGGCAGGATCAGCGCGGCGTATGTGTCGGTCCAACCCAGGCCGCGCATCAAGGTGTACAGCGGGATGACGATGGACTCGAACGGCATCATGAACGAGAGCAGCACGACGGCGAAGAGCGCCCGCTTGAACGGAAAATCGAAGACGGCGAAGGCGAAGCCGGCGAGCGAATTGACGAATACGCCCAGCACCACGGTGGCCACGCCGATGAACATCGAGTTGAACAGCGCGCGCGGGAAAGTGCCGGAGAAAATGAAGCGGAAGTTCTCGAACGTCAGCTGCAGCGGCACCAGTGTCTCCAGGCCGAAAGTGCCGGCGTGGCGGAAGATCTGGTCGGCCGGGCGCAGCGACGACATCAGGATCCAATACACGGGCAGGACCAGTACCGTGGCGACCAGCACCAGCGCCGCATAGCGCAAGATGACCAACGCACGCACCCGGGCTGCGGCAGCCATCACGTGCTGCCCTCCGGGGGCCGGAACAGGCGCAGCTCGACCACGGCGATGGCCAGGATGATGGCCAGGATGATGGTCGAGATGGCGAGCGAACGGCCGTGGTTGAGCAAGCCGAACGCAGTCTGGTAGGCCTCGAACATCAGCAGCTGAGTCGCGCCGTTCGGCCCACCGTTGGTGATGATGTAGACCGGCGCGAAGAGCAGGAAGTTGGCCGCGGTGTCGGCCACCAACACGAAGGCGAGCGGGCGGCGCATCAGCGGTAACGTCACGTGCCAGAAGCGCTGCCAGCCTGTCGCGCCGTCGATGTCGGCGCTTTCGTACAACTCCTTCGGAATCGACAGCAGCCCCGCGAGCAGGAACACCATCCAGTAACCGGCACCCTTCCAGGTCGCCACCAGGATCAGCGTGCCCAGTGCTTGGTCGGGTGAGCGGAAAAAGCGCTGCGCCGGCAGGCCGGCCCAGCGCAGAAAGCCGTTCACCGGGCCGAGCGTGGGGTCGAGCATGATGGCCCAGATGATCGAAGTGAGCGCGATCGACACCGTCATCGGCAGCAGGAACGAGGCGCGGAAGATGTCGACGAAGCGCGTCGGACGCTCGACCAGCAGTGCCAGGCACATCGCGCACACGACCTGGAACGGATTGATGGTCAGGTTGAAGATCAGCGTGGTGCTGATCGTCGACCAGAACGCCGGGTCGTCGACCAGTTCGGCATAGTTTTGCAGCCCGAGGAAGACGCTGTCACCGCGCAGCGTGGTGCCGAAGAAGCTGCCGACTGCGGCGATCAAAATAGGCGCGAAGCGGAAGGTGACGAGCCCGATCAGCGCAGGCGCAAGAAATACGAACGGGACCCACCGGCGGGCATTCATCGCTCAGCGAACCACAATCCCGAATCGTGCGCCCGGCGGCAATCCCTCAGCGCGACGGCGCAAGCAGCGAACGGCCCTGTCACTTGTACTTGGCCAGTTCCCGATCCATCTTTTGTGCGGCGCTGGTGAGCATCTGGGCCACATTGCCCTCGGCCTGCATGTCGCGCAGCGCCACACGCAGGATGTCTTCATACTCGCGGAAGCCCGGGGTGGCCGGGCGCGGCAGCGCCGTCGAATCGAGCTCGGCCTGGGCGATGCGCCACAGATCGGAGTTGAAGATCGCCGCCTCGCGCTGCCACACGGCCTTGACCGTGGGCACGTAGGGCCGCAGCTTGAACCAGGTCACGTTCATGTCGTCGGACAGCATGTCGCGCACGAACTGCGCCACGGCCGCCTTCTGCGGGCTGCGCGGGTTGACGCCGAAATGCCAGGCGCCGGTCGGCGTCACCGGCTTGCCCTTGGCAAAGTACGGATGCGGTGCGACACCGAAATCGAGGTTCGGGAACTTGGACTTCAGCGTGTCGTAGATGAAGGTGCCGCCGAGCAGCATCGCGCATTTGCCTGAACCGAAAAGTTCAGGCGTCAGGGCGGTGTCGAACTGCCCCGGCGGCGAGATCTTCCACTCGGTGTACATCTTCTGCATGAAGGTGAAGGCTTCGACGAACGCCGGGCCGTCGATGAAGCCGGTGGCCTTCAGGCCATCATCGGACAAGGCCTTGCCGCCCAGCGATTGGCCCAGTGGCAGGAGCTGATAGGGCCGCTCCTGCTGCTCGAAGGTGAAGCCCCAGATGTTCTCGGCCGGCTTGGCCATCTTGCGGCCGGCCTCGACCAGGTGCTCCCAGGTCCAGCGCTTGGCCAGCTCAGGAGCGGGCGGGTCGATGCCCGCGGCCTTGAACATCGCCTTGTTGTAGTACAGGACCTGCATCGACGAGCCGAACGGTGCCGAGTAGAGCTTGCCGTTGTAGCGCCCGGCCGCGATGGCACCGGCCGAGAACCGGCTCTTGTCGATCAGTGGGTCGAGTTCCATCAGGTGTCCGCGCGCGGCATACGAGGCGGTGAGCGGGCTGTCGACGATGAAGATGTCCGGGTCTCCGGTGCGTCCGTTGAGGCGCACTTCCAGCGCCTGGAACAGCTGCGAGAACGGCATGCGCTCGACCGAGAGCTTGATCGTCGGGTTGCGCTTCTCGAACTCGGCCATCAAGGGCAGCACCTGCTGGTCGGGCCAACCCATCCACACGACCTTGAGCGTGGTCACCTGCTGGGCTCGGGCAAGCGGCAGGACGGCCGCCAGGGCACCGGCAGCCAGGCCGCCCTTGACGAGTTGGCGACGCGCGATGTCGTTCATGCGAGATCCTCTTCGGTGGTCTGTTTGATTGAGGTGTGCAGTCGCGCAGTGCGGCGCGGCGATGCTTTGATATTCTTCGGTCATTTCCGGGGCAGGTCAATCCGCTGTCGCCCCGGGTCGCTTGCGTGCTGCGGATCGGCGTGTCAGCCACCGTGACGCGCCGATCCGGCGGCTGCAACTTTTCGCCGAGCATTGTGGCCACCATTTTCCCGTCCCCACGCGTGAAGCCCAAACTGCTGATCGACTGCGATCCCGGTCACGACGACGCCGTCGCCATCCTGTATGCAGCACGGCACTTCGAGTTGCTGGGCATCAGCACGGTGTTCGGCAACCAGACGGTCGAGCTGACCACGCGTAATGCGCTGCGTGTGCTCGCACTCGCCGGGCTGTCGATCCCGGTGGCACGCGGATTCGACCGCCCGCTGGTTGGCGATGCGCCGCTCGCACCCGACACACATGGTGCGAGCGGCCTCGATGGTGTCGAGCTGCCCGAGCCGACGGCGGCGCCTATCGATCTGCACGCTACGCAATTCATCATCGACACCGCGAGCCGCCACCGCGGCGAGTTGGTGGTGGCGATCATCGGCGCGCACACCAACGTCGCGGTCGCCCTGCGTCTCGAGCCGCGGCTCGCGCAGTGGATACGGGCGATCACCATCATGGGCGGTACCGCCGGCATCGGCAATTTGCGGCCGCAGGCCTGCGTCAACATCTTGTCCGATCCGGAGGCCGCCCACATGGTCTTCACCAGCGGCATCCCGATCCGCTGGATCGGCTACGAAACCACGCGCACCGTGCTGATGTGCGAGTCCGACATCGCACGCCTGCGTGCCGGCCGCGGCAAGGTTGCGCACGCCGTGGCCGACATCGCCACCTACTACCGCGAGCGCCAGCGCGCCGTCTACGGCATCGACGGTGCCCCGATGCACGACAGCTGCGCCGTCGTGCCCTTCGTGCGGCCGGATCTGATCCGCTACGAGGCCGTGCCGATCGCGATCGAGCTGGCCTCGCCGCTCACTCGCGGCATGACGGTCGTCGACCGCCGGCCGCTGCAGCCCGGCGCATCGCTGCGCAGCATCGAGCCCAGGCGCCCGCCCAATGCCGAAATGGCCGTGGCCGTGGACGTGCAGGGCCTGATCGACGAACTGGTCGACACCATGCTCGCGTACGATCCACCCGCCTGAACCGCCCCGCCCGCCATGTCGAAACAAAAGATCCTGATCGATTGCGATCCCGGCCATGACGATGCGGTGGCGATCCTGTTCGCCGCCAAGCATATGGATCTGGTCGGGGTCACGACCGTGCATGGCAACAACACGCTGGAGAACACGACACGCAACGGCCTGGCCGTGCTCGAGCTCGGCGGCATCGACGTGCCGCTGGCGGCGGGCTGTGCCGAGCCGCTGGCGCAACATTCGGTCGGCGTGGCGCCGATGCACGGCAAGGGCGGCCTCGACGGCGCCGACATCCCGCCGCCAGCGCGCCGGCCAGTCTCGGCGCATGCGGTCGATTTCATCATTGCGATGGCCGAGAAGCACCGCGAGGAACTGATCCTGGCCACCATCGGGCCCGAGACGAATATCGCGATGGCCATCCGGCGCGAGCCGCGGCTGCGCCAGTGGGTGCGCGAGATCACGGTGATGGGCGGCTCGACCACGACGGGCAACTACACCCCGGCCGCGGAATTCAACATCGCCGCCGACGTCGAGGCCGCGTGGTCGGTGTTCGAGAGCGGCATCCCGCTGCGCATGGTGGGCCTCAACATCACCCGCCGCACCGGCTTCGACCAGGGCGACATCGACCGCATGCGCGCCAGCGGCCGTCGGGTGGCGGGCGTGATCGCCGACCTGATGCAGTTCTATCTCGGTCGCCAGCAGGTGGGCTACGGCCTGAACATCGCGCCGATGCACGATGTGTGCGCGATCGTCCCCTACGTCGACGACTCGCTGCTGCAGTTCCTGCACACCTCGGCGCGGATCGAGCTGACGGGCACCCACACCCGCGGCATGACCGTGTGCGATGTGCGCCATCCCAAGGGGAGCATCGAGCCGAACCTGCGCAACCGCAGCGCGCCCAACGCGCTCGTCGCCGTCGAGGTGCGCAGCCGTGCCCTCATCGACCGCGTGATCGACACGATTCTCGATTACGCCTGAGTCGCCACTGGCCCGGCATCGGGTACACGATGAGGGCCGGTCGCTACTGGCCCGGCGCCGCTAACGGGGCCGCTCGGCATCCGGCAGACGCCGCAGCAGTGGCGATGTCCGGCTGACCACAGGATCCGGCAGGATCAAGCGCGTGCGAGAAAGACGCCAAACAGGTGATCCGGATCGGTCCAGCAGTGCACGTCGTGCCAGCCGGCGTCGCGCAGCAGGGCCTCGAAGCCCTGCGCTTGCCACTTGTAGGAGTTTTCCGTGTGGATGCGTTCACCCGCTGCAAAGCGGCGTTCGCCGCCGGGCCAGCACACCCGCACGTCTTCACGCGCCTGCAGGTGCATTTCGATGCGCGAAGCCTCGGCGTCGTAACGCGCGATGTGCTGCCACTGGCGAACAACGAAGTCACTACCGGTCAGGCGATTGAGGTGGCGCAGCAGGTTCAGGTTGAATGCAGCCGTGACACCCAGGGCGTCGTCATAGGCGGCCTCCAGCACGGGCACCGCCTTGCACAAGTCGGCACCGATGAGCAGGGCACCGCTGTTCGACAAGGCGTGCGCCCGCCGCAGAAACCGCAGTGCCTCGTCAGGCGCAAAGTTGCCGATGCTCGAACCAGGGTAGAACACCAGCGACGGCCCGTCGCACAAGCCCGCCGGCAGCGCGAGGTGGTTCGAAAAGTCGAGCCCGACGCCTGTCATGCGGATGGCGGGGTGCTGCCCTTGCAGGCCGTTAAGGGCGTCCTGCAGGTGATCGACGGCGATGTCCACTGCCACGTAATGTGCCGTGCGCAGCGCACTGAAGAGCCGAGCCGCCTTGGCGCCGTTGCCGGCGCCCAGGTCCACCAGGTTCGGTGCCACCGGCAGCCAGCGGTGCAGCAACGCAGCCATTGCGGGCAGGTGCTGCGCAAAGATCGCTGCCTCGGTGCGCGTGGGGTAGTACTCGTGCAGTTCGGTGATGGCCACGAACAGCGCCGAACCCAGGCGGTCGTACAAGAATTTGGGTGACACCTGTGCCGGCCTGCCTTGCAAGCCGGCCAGCACTTCCTGCCGCGGGCTGGGCGTTTCGGCAGAAGCGATGTGCAGGAAGTGCGGCAGTGGACCGATCGTCATGACTGCGTCATCCGCGCACAAGCCACCGGCGGCTCAGGCCAGGTCGCAGGCCAGGCGCAGGCCGGTGAATTGCCAACGCGCGTCGGCGGGGAAGAAGTTGCGGTAGCTGGCACGGATATGCGATCGCGGCGTGGCACACGAACCGCCGCGCAGTACGAACTGGTTGGCCATGAACTTGGCGTTGTACTCACCCACCGCACCGGCCCAGGGCTTGAAGCCGGGGTACGGCGCGTAGGCGCTGCGGCTCCATTCCCATACGTCACCGTACATCTGCATCAGGCCTTGCCCTGGCTCGGCCACCGGCAAGGGGCGAAGCGCGCCACTGTCGGCAAGATTGCCTCTTTCAATGGCACGGGCGCCCAGCGCTTGCGCGGCGTGCTCCCACTCGGCTTCGGTCGGCAGGCGAAGCGGCCGGCCTTGTTGCGCAGCGCTCCATTGGGCAAAGGCATCGGCTTCGAACAGACTGACATGCGCCACGGGCGCTGGGTCGTCGACCGCCTGCAACCCACACAATGTATAGACCTGCCAGCTGCCGTCTGCGCCGGGCCGCCAGTGCATGGGTGCCTGCACGCGCTGGCTGCACACCCATTCCCACCCGGCCGACAGCCACCAGCGCGGCTGCCGGTAGCCGCCGTCGTCGATAAAGGCCCTCCACTCGCCCTGGGTGACCAGCCGGTTGGCCAGTGCATAGGGCTGCAACCATTGGCGGTGGCGCGGCGTCTCGTTGTCGAAGGCAAATCCCTCACCGTGATGTCCGATGTCTATCAGTCCGCCCTCGTGCGGCATCCACGCCAGCGCCACCGGCGCGGCCACTGCGCGCGGCGCGGCGGCTCGGTACACCGGGGCCAGCGGGTTGCACGACAGCAGGTGCAACAAGTCGGTCAGGATCAGTTCCTGGTGCTGTTGTTCGTGCTGCAGCCCTAACCGGACCAGGTCCGCCAGGTCTGCAGACGGGTCCATGCGCAACAACTCCAGCACCCGCTCGTCCACCGTCGCGCGGTAGGCCATGACTTCGGCCAGCCCGGGCCGCGTGATCAGCCCGCGCTGGGCACGCGCGTGCTGGTCGCCCACGGCGTGGTAGTAGCTGTTGAACAGCGTTCGAAAGGCGGGATGGTGGGGCTTGAAGGCCGGCTCGAACCGTTCGAGGACGAAGGTCTCGAAGAACCAGGTCACGTGCGCCAGATGCCACTTGGTGGGGCTGGCGTCGGCCATGCTCTGCGCCTGGCAATCGGCCTCGGACAGCGGCTCGACCAATGACCGCGTGGTGGCTCGTACCTGGGCATAGCGCTCGGGCAACGACGGGATCGAGGGCCGCGGCAAGTGTTGGGGTTGCGAGGCAGTCATACGGTGAACTGGTGACTGGAGCATGCGTTGCTTGCGGCAGGCGACCAAGTCACCTGCGAGCGCTCGACCTTACCAAGTCTGGACGATTCCTGCATGCGTGTCCCGAATACGGGTCACTGTGCCAACCCATGCAAACGGGCCCATCATCGGCCGGCCACAAGACGCGTTGGAAACCCAACCGTTAACACGCCTTTACAGACCAGCAATCAACCGGCGCCCACCGTCGCGCGTTGGATGGCCATAACCACCGCTGGCCATGCCTGGAGACGATCATGACCTTCCGTTCGATGCCGCTGAAAGTCGCGATTGCCACGCTGTGCGGCGCCGCCACCGGCGCATGGGCCACCGAGTTCGGCAATGTGCTGTCGAGCACGCCGGTGTATGCCTCGGTGCCCGTGGTGCAGCAGCAATGCGTCGACGAACCTGTGGTCTACCAGCGCCCTAACAGCGGCGCCGGTGCGCTGCTGGGCGCCATTGCCGGTGCGGCCATCGGCAACAGCGTGGGCGGCGGCACCGGCCGTGCGGTGGCCACCGGCATCGGCATGGTCACGGGTGCAGCCATCGGCGATCAAGTAGAAGCAAACGGCTCGCCGCCGGTGGCGACGACCGCGCAGCGCTGCCGCAACGTCACCCGCTACGAAAGCCGCCCCGTCGGTTACGACGTGGTCTACGAGTTCCAGGGCGTGCGCCGCAGCGTGCGTCTGACGCAAGATCCGGGCAGCCAGGTCGCCCTGGAGGTCAGCGTGGCGCCGGTCGGCGCTCCGCCGCAGAGCCAGCCGGCCACGGCACTGCCGCCGCCGGTGTACGGTGCGCACGGCGGCGGCGTGGTCTACGAGCAGACTCCACCGCCGGTGATCTACGCACCGCCGCCGGTCTATGTGCAACCGTGGCCGTACGTGGTCATCGGCGCCGGCTGGCAGGGTGGGTGGCACGGGCACCGGCGCTACTAGGTTCTGCCTCCGCGTGATATCGCGCGCCGGCGCAACATCGCCTCGACGCCGTTGCGATTGCACCGCTCCGGCCCTGCCCGTTGGTCTGAAGGTGCGGCAACTCGACGCTTGCGTTGCGCGCTGCGCGAGTCCAAGCGTGATCACAAACCCTCGCCGCCCCTCGCATCGGCCCACGGCGCGAGCGCAGGGTGATCAGGCTTGTGCGGATCGAGTATCGGCCTTACTCGGCGACACTCGTCACAATGCGCCACCACGCCACGACAGAGACATCCATGGCCGCATCGACCCGCAAGATTGGACTCATCGGCGTCGGCTTCGGCGCGCAGGTTTACGTGCCGGGCCTGCAATCCGAGGGTTGGGAGGTCGTCGCCCTGTGCAGCCGCCACCGCGATACCGCCATCAAGGTGGCCCGGGCCGCAGGCATCCCTGACGTGCATACCGATGCAATGGAGTTGATCGCGCGCAGTGATCTTGATGCCGTGGCCATCAGCACACCGCCGCGCGCCCATAGTGACCTTGCCATCGCGGCCCTCGAGGCCGGCAAGCATGTGCTGTGCGAAAAGCCATTCGCGCTCGACGCAACGCAAGCCGCCGCGATGCTGGCTGCCGCACAGGCCAGCGGGCGCACGGCGATGGTCGGGCACGAATTTCGGCACACGCCGCAGCGCGCCTATATCAAGCAGCTCCTCGGCGATGGCTACGTGGGCAGCTTCCGGCGTTGCACCATCGAGCTCTTTCTCGATCGATACGTCACGCCGCAACCGCGGCCGCTGGCCTGGAACGCATTCACGGCCGAGGGCGGCGGCCTGCTCGGCGCGCTGGGCTCGCACTACATCGACGGCCTGCGCGACTGGTTCGGCGAAGTGGCCTGGGTCTGGGGTCGCCTCGACACATTGCGGCCCGATGTGCTGGACGCCGCCGCGAACCGCATCGTCAAGGCCGAAACCGACGACACCTTCGTCTTCACGCTCGGCTTCGAGAGCGGTGGCGTGGCAACGATGAACGCATCCTTCGCGGCCACGCCGGCGCGCGGGGCGAAGATCGTGGTGATGGGAGACAAAGGCACCTTGATCGCTGAGCAGCCCGGGCCCAATCCGATGGAGAACGGCGCCGTCATCGGCAGCCGCGACGGCGCGCCGCTGCAGGAACTCTACATGCCCAAGCAATACACGCCGTTCACCGACGCGCGTGACCATCGGCTGATGGCCTTCAGGCTACTGGTTCGGGATTTCAACGCGGGTATCGAACGTGGCCTGTCGCCGGCCCCGAACTTCAGTGATGGCCTGCGCTGCCAGCAAGTGCTCGACGCCGTGCGCGCGTCGTCGCGTTCCGGGCGCACGGTGCAGCTTGCCTGAGAGGCCGGCCCCTTCACCATCTCGAGCGCCGAGCCACGGTCAACATCCACCAACAGGAGATGTGCCCCAAGAGCGCAAGTGCAAACACTTGACAGGTCGGTCTCAATCGGCCGCTGCCGGTGTATCGCAGGATGCCTGCCTTGCCAACTGGGTTTGAACTTGAGCGTCGACCAGACCCGTCGCTTCGAGACGCCTGATCTCCTTGAGCAGCGCTTCGGCGAAGTACAGACTGATTTCTTCGTGCCCGGGGTAACCACAAAACATGGCTCGATGGGACCTGTCGGTCGCAGGCCATGCTGCTGGTTGCATGGTCGAAGCTTGGATCGATCCACTGGCCGCCGTGACCAGGGCAGCAAGGATGGCGCACATTGTGTTCACTGGACAGACTCCCGCAGAAGTCGTCAATGTGCCCGCGACCCACGATTTTCAGCGTTCGAATCGCTGATGAGTGGGTCACAATATTTGATCTATGAAAACCATCTCTCGGCTCCCACTCAATGCCCTTCGCGTCTTCGACGCCGTGGTGCGGTACGGCTCGATGGCACGGGCGGCCGACGCTCTGAACGTGCAACCGTCGGCGGTCAGCATGCAGATGAAAAACCTCGCTGACTACATCGGCCTGCCGCTCATCGTCAAACGCGGGCGCGGCATCCAGCTCACAGCCAATGGCGAAAGGATTCTTCCCGCTGTCGTCGGGGGTCTGGGCCAGATCGACGAAGCGATCGATGCGTTGCGCCAATTGACCAAAGACCGGCCATTCACGCTCTCGGTTCTCCCAAGCTTCCTGCATCTGTGGCTAATGCCGTTGCTTGCGGACTTCGAGCGCCAACATCCCAGCTTTCGATTGCAGGTGCTTGCGACTCGCGAGTTGGCGGATTTTGGTCGTGGAGGTGTCGATGCGGCGGTGCGATTGGGTAACGGCAACTGGCCTGGCTTGAAGTCAGTTAAGTTGATGGCCGAGAGCCTGGTCCCCGTATGTTCTCCTGCCTTGAGTGAGCGTATCGGCAGACTGCGCTCCGGTGTTTTGCCGCGTGGCGTTGCGCTGCTTGAGAGCAGCGTCGACCCCTGGACCCGGTGGAGCGAGTCCGCGAAAGTACGGGCCAAACCTTCCGTGGTCATCGACGACGCCCTTGCAGTCGTCACGGCTGCCGAGAACGGTCGCGGGCTCGCTTTGGCACGCTCCTCGCTGGTGGTCGCATCCGTGAAGGCAGGCAAGCTGGTTGTCGTCGGCGACCCGATTCCGTACCGCTGGTCGTACTACTGGGTCACCAGGCCGTCGGCGGACCTCGATAGTCGCTCCACAGTGCTGGAAGCGTGGCTCAAAAGGCAGGCTGGGCACTTGGCGATGCAGCCAGGGTGAACAGCGAGCGGAACGCAAGCTCGCCGCGCGGCGTGAAGGCGATGACGCGCGAGTCCGGGGCGCGGCGAGCCCACCCGAGCTCGCAGATACGCCCGAGCAGCCCGGCTCCAAGCGCGCCGGCAAGATGATGCCGCCGCTCGCTCCAGTCCAGGCACGGCCTGCACTGGGCGCGCCGTTGCGCGGCGGTTGCCGCGGCGTCGATCCCGAAGGATTCGAACCAGTCGGCCCCGGCGCGCGTCAGGCGGATTCCTTGCGGTCCAGACGTGAAGACACGCCGGGCCAACAAGGCCTCGTAGGCCAGCACACCCAGTTCGCCGGCCAGGTGGTCGTAGCAGACCCGGGCCTTGCGCAGGGCCGGTTCGCGCGGGCTGGTGCGCAAGCGCACCGCCCCGGTACGAAACGCCACGCCCATCAACGATTCGAGCAGATGTGCCACGTCGGGGGCGGCCAGCCGGAAATAGCGATGACGCCCCTGAGCCTCGAAGCTGACGAGCCCGGCGCCAAGAAGTTTCGCGAGGTGCGCACTGATGGTCTGCTTGGTGACTCCGGCGATGCCGGCAAGCTCGGTCGCCGTGAGCGCCCGGTCCGCCATCAGGGCCGACAGAACTTCGGCGCGTGCATGGTCGCCCACCAGGGCGGCAACGCGGGCGATGCTGGGGCCGTCTTTCATGGTTCGATCGTAAGCGAACCATAACCGTCGCGCAAGCGCCTATCCTTGGATGCGAATCACACATCGGGCCGCCCGCCATGATCACCTGCTTCATCCGATACGAGATCGACCCCTTCCAGCGCGATGCGTTCAACGAATACGCACAGAACTGGGCGCCGATCATCCCCGGGTGCGGCGGTCACCTGGTCGGATATTTCCTGCCGCACGAGGGCACAAGCCACGTGGCCTGGGGGCTCGTCGCCTTCGAGTCGCTGGCCGCGTACGAGAGCTACAGAAAGCGCCTGAAATCCGACCCGCGCGGACGCGAGAATTTTGCCTTCGCGCAGGATCGCAAATTCATCCTGCGCGAGGAACGCAGCTTCGTCGAGGTTGTCGACGGCACCTTCGGCATTGCGGCCCAGCTGGAGCAAGCAACATCCTGATCGAACGCATCGTGAACACCACCTGCAGTGCAGTTCGTCAATGCCATCATGGGGCCTGACCGATCAGTACGGCCGTACCTTGCGCCGTCGCGCACAGCACCGACCGACCGTCGTCCATCAGCACCGAGACATCGCAGCGGCACACGGCCTGGGACTTGCCCGCGTAAACGACCGAGGCGCGCGCAACCAACTCGCGGCCGACGGCCGGGCGCAGGTAGTTGATCTTGAATTCGGAGGTCACCACTGCACGGCCCAGTACCGAACCGGCCGCGAAGGTCAGGCCGTTGTCGCAGGCATAACTGAGCACGCCACCGTGTACGAAGCCGTTCTGTTGCAACAGCTCATGGCGGATCGGAACCCGCAACTCGGCCTCGCCCTCGCCCAGCCAGACCAGCCGGGCGCCGATGTACTGGCTGAATGGCTGGGCCGCCAGGACCGCTTGTCCCAGCGCCGTCGAATCGCTCATGTTCAACGTCTCCATCGTGATAGCCGGTTTCAGGCTGAAGCCGCGGTGCCACCCAGGCGCTGATGCGCGGGGTCGTAGTAGAAGCGCTCCTCGACAATCTTGTCGCCTTGCCAGCGCTGCCAGGCCAGCTCATCCATCCGAAAGCCGCGTCCATCACGGCTGCGGAATTCGAACACCCAGTGAATGACGACACGATCGTTTTCAACCAGGAATGCGTCCACCGGCAGCGCCCGGACCGACTCGAAAGCGGCCAACACGGTCCTTTCATTGGTCAACAAGGCGGGCAACCCTCGTCTCAGTGGCCCCAGGTTCTCCTGTGTCGTCGCCTGCGGCGCATAGAACTCCTCGATGGCCTGCACGAACTGGCCGCACTCGACCATGGCGACAAGTTGACGAACACGTTCACGACTCGGCACCTTGTGCTTCCTTTCAGCGCCTGCCCTGCGGGCCCCCGAACCTGGCTATCGACTGACGCTGATCCGATCGTTGCGTTTGGTTCATAGGCTTGTTGCGATAACACGGACCATGCCGGACATTCCCGGCTCGGCGTGAGCTGCGAAGCCGCTCGCTTGAAGTGCGGTACATACCCATTCGGGCGAAAGGCGGAGCTTGCGGTAGGAGCTGACACGCATGTCCCACATGGAGCCTCGTCTTTCATTGAGAACGTCGTGAACGCAAACCCAGTCATGGAAGTATTCGACAAAGCACATCAGGATGCGATCACCGTCGCTGCGGACGGGGACAAAGCGCGCGCACTCCGTGAGCGGTGTGGAGTAGTCTCGAAACGAGGTCACGAACTTGCCACCACGATGCAGCGCCTGCGCGGCATCTGCGAAAAGTCGCTCTACGGACTGACGATCCGACAGTTGAGTCAGCGTGTCGCCCATGCACAAGATGAGGTCAATCTTCGTCTTCAGATGCTTGCGGAAGTTCAACAGATCATCCTCCACGATTCGCACGGGCAGGGTTTGACCGTGGTCTCGCAGCACCTTTAGCAGAATCGGCGAGGTGTCGACGGCAACCACCGAGCAGCCACGACGAGCCAGTGGGATGGTGTGCGCACCGAAGCCTGCGCCGAGATCTGCGGCTGTACGCGCGCTCAACGAATCCGAGCCGATGGAGTCGATCTCGGCGTCGCCGCGCGAGACAGCGGCATCCAAGCCCCCGCTCATCCACAAGAAGACGGGAGCGAGGTGGGTTGCGTAGTGTTCAGCAACTGTGGACACGGCCATGGCTCAAGTCCTCGCGATGTGCTCTGACCCTGGCCCCGGCCGGTTGGCGCCGTCAGGCAGTGGCGCGCTCAACGGCGAACCCGGCACTCGATCGCGGTGCGGTCGGTGCAATCGTGGGATGGTCGGGCAGATCGATGGCCGCACACTGCGCCGGTTGACCGGCAGCCGTGGCCGACTGGCGCAGACGATAGCCACGACCGTAGACAGTCTCGATGGCGATGCCGCCGAGGCCGCTCCAGGCGAGTTTCTTGCGAAGTCTCATGACTGTCATGTCGGCACCTCGGCCGTGCCGCAATGCCGGGCTTCCGAGCACCATCGCCGCACCGGGGCGATCGATCACCTCTTCGGTCCGGCTGGCCAGCAGATAAAGCAGCGCGAACTCCGACGCCGTGAACTCGAGCTGCCGTCGCCCCGCCCACGCACGTCCCGTTCGATGCTCGAGAGTAAGGTCTCCCAGGCGCAGAAGACCAGAACATCCGGCCGGGTGCTCGCCTTCGGCATTTGCAGCGCGAAGTTCCATCAAGCGGCGCAGTTGCATCGCGACCAGTCTCGGCGAAGCGGGCCTGGCCAGCACTTCCGTTGCGCCCCATTCGAGAGCACGCAAGTGTTGGTGCTCGTCTGCGTCCTGCGCAAGCAGCAACAAGGGTGAGTCGGGCTGTGATCTGATTTGGCGTAGCTGCCGCCCCCAATCGGGGCCGAGCGAGTCTCCGTCGACCACGATCCCGTTGAAATGCCATTGCCGCGAAACGCGGACGGCCCGGCCCAAACTGCCAGCGATATGGGGTTTGATGCCGTAGCGCGCAAGCACGCGCGCCAGGCTCTCCGCCCGTGGCTTGTCACCAGCCACGATCAAGCAGGTGAATTGCCATGCCTGCCCCCAGCAATCGGATGCGCTGTAGGCGGCATTGGCGATGCCCACCGGGTCGTGACGCGCCGCGTCTCTCTTCATGACCTTGCCGTCGGACCTTCGAGGCACGACCCGAGCAGTCGGCACGCCATCTCGATCTCGGTTGCCGACAGGCCGGCGTAACCCATCAGCAGCGCAGCAGGGCGAGGCCCCGCCATGTAGTGACGATGCAGGGGATGAAGCCCAACGCCGACCTCCGCGCAACGTCGCACCAGCAGATCGAGGTCCAACCTCGACTTCGGCGCCCGCCAGGCAACCAGATGCATGCCCGAGCTCGGTGTCTCGAATGAAAAGTGCCCTCTACCGTACTGCTCCAGACCATCGATCAAGGCGTCACGCCGCTCACGAAGGGCTTGAATCACGCGCCTCAGGTGGCGATGGAACCCACCGCTCTTCAGCAAATGCGCCAGCGAGGCCTGCTCGATCGCCGAGCACCCGAAATCGCACAACCGTTTGGCCATCGTGAAATCGTTTTGCAGCGCTTTGGGGGCAACGACATAAGCCAATCTCAGCGATGGCGCCAGCACCTTGGAGAAACTACCGACATGGATCACGCGATCACCGGAGTCCATCGTGTACAGGGGTGGTGCCGGCTGCGGGGCGTCGAAGCTGACCTCACCGTCATAGTCGTCTTCGACGATCCATGTCTCGGTTCGGCGTGCATAGCGCAGCAGATCGGTGCGACGCCGCTGCGACATCACGGCACCCAGGGGAAACTGGTGTGCCGGTGTCGTGTAGATCAAGCCTGGCCGGCGCGCGGGCAACTTGTCGGTGATGAGCCCACTGTGATCGACGGGCACGGGAACGACGCGCGCGCCATGGGCTTGCAACACCCACCGTGCCGCGAAGTAGCCCGGGTCCTCCATGACGGCCGAGTCGCCTTCGTCCAACAGCACGCGTGCAGCCAGCGACAGCGCCTGCTGTGTTCCTGCCACGATGACGATGTCTTCCGGCGTTACCGACATGCCCCGCCGTCGGCGAAGGTAGGCCGCGACCTCTGACCTCAATTCGGGCAGACCCTGGGAAAGCGGATAACCGAGCGCCGTATAGGCGGCCGCGCGTGCGAGTTCGCGGCGCCAGACGTCGGGCAAGAGTGCATCGGTCAGTGGTTCGCCATACTGGAGATTGAATCGAAGGCCCTTGTGCAATTGCCCGACCCCCAGATCGCCGAGGGTCCGCAATCGCTCCGAGTAGCGCGATTGAGGCGGCAGGGGTGCATTCGGTGGGACCGACGCGGGCCCTGCATTGGGCAGCGATGCGTAGCTTCCCGATCCGTGACGGCAGACAACGACGCCCTCGTCCGCGAGTTGGACGTAGGCCGCGCGAACGGTGTTGCGTGACAGCTGGAGGTCCCCGGCCAGTTCGCGCGTGGACGGCAGCCGCGCGCCGGGCGTCAACCGGCCATTGCGCAGCGCGCCTTGAAGGGCCCGGCTCAACTGCCGATACATGGGTCCTTTGCCGTCGAGTTTGAGAAGCATGGGTCGCAGCGTGCTCGGGTTTCCCGATCCGTACTATGACGTGCAGTCGACCCAGGTGGCATCGACGATTCTGCTGTCGGCGTCCTGCAGCCAGGCCACGAGCCGGAAGCGTCGATCAGGCATGACGGACGGAAGCTTCACGCTGCCCTGTCTCACGCCCGACGTGGCGTCGACGATCAGCGGGCCGTAGGCATCGCGGACGACATGCTCGTGTAGCAGGGTCAGCCCCTTGTTTTCCCCGGCGGTGACCCTGGACATCAGGCCACCGCTGACGAGCGCGACTTGAGCGATCCAGGAACCGCGAATGCCGCGTGCCGCAAGCTCGAACCCGACGCGATCGCCAAGGACTTCGATGCGATCGAGGGCGATCGACTCGTCACCTGTGCGCAGATGCGAGCGCAGTACCTTGGTCCGGAATGCGCGCGAGTCGCGCCAATCCGTGTAGACAGCGCCGGCAACGAACACCTGCGGCGTGTAGGCCACGGTAGATGTCTTGCCGTGAAGCAGCAGGCGCTGTCGCTGAGTGGCCTGGGGTATGGCAAAGCGGTCCTTCCACCCGAGCCGATCGAAGTAATCGACATGCCAGACCAGCGGCACCATGTCACTGTCCGCACGGAGTGCGGAAAAAAAGCGCTCGGCTGGCGGACAGCTCTCGCAGCCCTCGGATGTGAAGAGCTCGGCGACGACCACCCTGTTGCCGTTTGCTGCCGCCCCCGCCCGGCAGGAGGGCGCTTCGGCTGCCGGCGCCAAGCATGGCGCCAGAGCGGTCACGGTCACGTACACGACCATGATGGCAGGGCGCCGCCAAGAGACAGCTGGGTTTTTCATGCGCCATCGCGACGCAAGAAGCCAAGCGCCATGATTCAGTTGAACTGGTAGTTCACGCGAGCGTAGACAAAGCGCCCACGCGGGTCCGCGTAGGTCGGGTCGTAGCCGGACTGGAACGAAGTCTGACCGCCGGCGTTGGTGTACGGAGGGTCTTTGTTGAGCAGGTTCTTCGCCCCCAGCGTCAGCGTCAGATTCTTGATCCCCGTGTACTGAACCTGCCCGTCGATGGTCTCGTAGGCCGAAACTTTGCGAATAGGCAGGTCGCCGAACGGTGCGTTGGGCAGGTCGTCGTAACTGCTCTGCCAGTTGTAGACGGCACTGAAGTTCCAGGGCCCGCGTGCCAGATTGGCCGATAAATTGGTCTTCAGGCGTGGCACGACGCCGCCGGTCGCGCTGTTGGCGGTGCCGATGACGGGGCTGAACGAACCGTCCGGATTCTCGCTGTCGTACTTGATGAAGTAGGTTCCGGTGTACGAAATCGTCAGCCGGCCGAAGTCGCTGGCGGGCAGGCGCAGCTTGGTATCGAAGTCGACGCCAAGCAGGCGAATACGACCCAGATTGATGTTGCTCTGGTCGATCAGGACGATGGGGCCCGGCAGGGTCGGGAAGGCCGGATCTGCAGGCCCACGGGTGATCAGACTGCTGTACTTGGCGACGCTGGCTGCGTCGGCCAACATGAACGCCGGATTGACTCCGTTGTTGATGGCTTCACTCAGATTGACCTTGAAAGCGTCGAGTGCGATGGACACGGCCTCGTGCGGTTCCAGGACGAGCCCCAAGGTCGAACTGACCGAAGTTTCAGGTTTCAGGGTCGGCGTTCCCTTGAACAGCAGGTTGAACTGCGTGCCGCAGTCCTTGACCCCGTCTTCGGTGACCGGGCATCGCACAGGATCCGTCAGACCCTGCGGCGAAGTGCCCTGTTGTGCCGGAAGGTAAAGGTCCTGCAGGCTCGGTGCTCTGAAGCCCTTGCCGATCGATCCTCGAACCAGAAACTGCCGCATGGGCTGCCAGCGCAAGCTGAGCTTGGGTGTGGTCGAGTCGCCGACGCCCTGATATTTGTCGAAGCGCACCGCGGCGCCGGCTTCGAGACCCTTGATGAAAGGCACGCTCAATTCGGCGAACGCCGATCCCACCTTGCGCGATTTGTCTTGATTGAGGAAGTTGCCCCCGAACCCGCTGACGTCGCCGGTCTGCAGCTCCGGGCTCGAGGTGAACTCGTAGCGCTCCTTGCGCGCCTCGACGCCGATCGCAATCGCCAGCGGCCCACCTGGAAGCTGGGTGATGTCGCGCGATGCCTTGCCCTGGATGCTGTCCAGCGTCGAATTGATGCTGAACGCGGTGCCTGTGAAGTTCGTGGCCCGAAGTTGCGCGACAACCGCCGGCGTGTTGGGCCCGAATAAATTGACCGTGCCCGAATTGAGCAAGGGCAGGATCTTGGATTGAATCGGGAACCCGTCTATCGCTTCTTCGGTCACCTTGCTGGCCGAGTGCAAGGCGTTGACATCAAAGTCCCAGTCGGCCAGCGCTCCTCTGGCACCGAGCACCAGCCGCGGTGCTTCCGACGTATCGCGAAGATGGCGATTGCCGTTCTCGGCGGCGCGGTAGCGCACCAACAGGTCTGGTGTCGCACCGCCTGTGATGCCTTGAACGTAGGTGGTCGGATAAAAAGGACTGCTGGGCGTCAGAAGGATCGTCGACGCCGGAAACGTCGTGTACTGGTTGTACGGTGCCTGGTTGGCCAATGGGTTGTTGGGCGACAAGTTGAACTGGTCGGAGAGCGGCACCGGTTGAATGACGGTATCGATCTTGTTCCGGTTGAACGAGGCTTCGAGATACCCCTCTACGGCCTTCGACAATTCGAAGCGAGCCGAGCCAAAGAGGCTGGTGCGTTCGGTCGGCGCAATCAATTGCACCAGCGGTGCAGGATCGAAGCGGCACGCGTCCATGCTGCGGAACGGTATGAACGAGGCATAGGGTCCGGGACATTGCGGAGCGGACGGGTTGCGTGATCCGAAGGAACCGTCGGCCGCCGCGATGTTGGCCGGAAAGGTGTTGCCCGAAGTGGTGTCGTTCTGGTGGGCCAGGTCCGTACCGACGCTCGCAAATGCACGATCTCGACCGAATAGCTCGCCTTCCTTCTGAAACGTGCCGACCAGCATGAACTGGTACCGGTCCTTCTGCATGTCGCCCGCGCCCCACACCACCGTGGCACGCTTCACGCTGGCTCCGCCGTCGCTGGTGTTGCCGTACTCAGCGCCCAACTCCAGGCCGCTGACATCCTTGCGCAAAATGAAATTGACGACACCCGCAATGGCATCGGAGCCATAGATCGCCGAGGCGCCGTCCTTGAGCACCTCGACTTTCTCGATCGCCGCCACAGGGATGCTGTTCACGTCGACGGAGACCGAGTCGCCAGTGAAGCCAACCCCATAGGGTGCAATCCGGCGACCATTGAGGAGGACCAGTGTGCGCAGCGAGCTGAGCCCCCGAAGCGAGATCGACGAGATGCTGCCGGTCGTCGCCCCGGCCGACATCGACGCAGTCATGGCCCCTGAACTGGTTGATGCGCTGACGCTTTGCAGCAGTTGCTCGACGCTGGTCGCGCCGCTGCGCTGAATGTCTTCACGCGTGAGTGTCTGCACCGGCAAGGCAGTTTCGGCATCGATCCGCTTGATCGATGACCCCGTGATCTCGACACGCTGCAGCGACTGCGGCTCCTGTGCTTGAGCCTGAACGAACAGCGGGCTGCACAGGCCCCCGAAGGACCAGGCAAGGTGGGTGGCGAGACGGGTGAGCTTGATGGCCATCGGGGTCTCCTGTTCTTGGGTGTTTGCATCCTATGGACGACGAACCACCACACTGGGCCCACTTAGGCACTTGTGCTTGGACCCACTTTGCGCGACAGGGTTGAACTGGGCCCACGGGACGGCGCGCAGACTTGCACGACCGTCAATGCTCGGCACGCCTATGTCAACGCCCGCCGCGTCAACACCGAGATCGGCAGGCCGACCAGGGTCATATGAGCCACCACACTGAGTCCCAGCCAGAGTGGGTCTTGCGGACCCTTTGGGGACGGGACCGCCGACAGCGGTACGACGATGTAGTTCATGACGCCATAGAGCACGAGGCCGTATGCAGGCCCGTATTGCAGCGGTCGTTGGACCAGCGCCACCCAGCGTTTTGCCACAAGGAAATACACCACCGACATCAGCGTGGCCATTGAGAAGTGCAGCGCCAACCCGATCGCCGCCGCCTCGGCACCCCCCACAAAGGCAGCCTTGCCGAGCAAGCCCGCAGCAACCGACTGAAGAATGGCCATGGCCGACACATGGGCCTTGACGGCCCAGAAAGCCCACGCATAGATGATGTCGAGCGCCCCTGCGACGAACCCTCCCACGAGCACCAGGGCCCATGCGCGGCTCGCGCTGGTCGCCATCACCTGCTCCGGCAAGGCATCAGGGTCATGAATGCTCCGTCCAGCTGCTGTCAGGTCGTCGGGCCCGCCCGGGTATGGAAAGAGCCCTCGTCTTCCGCCGGCGCGGTGCAACAGGGCTGCGCCACGGGGTCCGCTGCAGCCACTGCACTTATATCTCGGCAGGCCGGGCAAGGTCTATGACGACAACCCGGCTGGCGCCGCCCTTGGTACCGGCGTACACAGGGTGTCCTGCGCACAGCGCCCAGTTGCGGGCGACCGCAGTTCGCGCTTGAGTGCCGACGCGGATTCGACCAAGATGCCGTCACTCGGCCATGAATGGAGGACAACGTGGCAAGCAATCCAGCGCCGGGCCATCGCCTCAAAGAGGGGCAATACAAATCGACGCAGGGCGAGTTCTACGCTACGCCCAAGGAAGTGTGGGGCTTTCGCGCCAAGGCCAGCGCCGGGTCGCCGCAGAGCGTCGCGCGTGGCTTCCTCGCCGCCAACAGCGGCTTGTTCGAGCTCGAGGAGGGCCTGCTGGGCCTCGAGGTGCGCCGCGTCATACGCAGCCTGGGCGCAGAGCATGTGATCCTCAATCAAGTCCACGCCGGCCTGCGGGTGCATCGTGGCTACGTCACCGTGCACATGGACCGCAGCGGGCGTGTGTTCCTGGCCAAGAACCGATCGGTGCCCGCCCGCCTGCTGCCCGCCGCATTTGCGAGCCGCCTGAGCAAGGACGATGCGGTGACGGCAGCGCGCCGCTCGCTGCCGAAGAAGGGCGGGCGCGCCGAGCTGCGCCATTCCGAACGCATCTGGTTCCCGTACAAGGACAAGCTCGCGCCGGCCTGGAAGTTCAGGCTCACGCGCGAAAAACCGCGCCAGGAGTGGATCGTCTACGTCAATGCGCGCACGGGCGCCCTTCTCAGCCGATACGACAACGTCGCCAGTGCCAGCAAGGGCGCCGGCCAGGTTTTCGATCCGAGCCCGGTGACCGCACTGGGTGACCATGCCGCGCTGCTGACGGCCAAGGGCAAGGCACGCCGTCCGCCGCTCAACGCCTACACCCAGGTGACCCTGCAGGGGCTGGACGGGCGCGGTTTCCTGACCGGCGACAAGGTCACCACGGCGCCCACCGGCAAGGGCCGGGTGAAACGCGCCGACCTGCAGTTCATGCTGTGCTCGCACGAGCGCGGTTTCGAAGAGGTGATGGTCTACTTCCATGTCGATGCCGCGCTGCGCTATCTCGAACGGCTGGGCTATCGCGGCCCGCGGCAGATCTTCGCCAGCCCGGTGCGGGCCAATGTCACCGGCACGCGAGACGACAACTCCTGGTACAGCCCCTGGAACAGGATGCTCACCTTCGGCACCGGCGCGATCGACGACGCCGAAGACGCCGAAACGATCCTGCACGAGCTGGGCCATGCGATCCAGGATGCGATCTGCCCCGACTTCGGCCAATCCGCTGAGGCGGCTGCGATGGGCGAGGGTTTTGGCGACTACTGGGCGGCGAGCTTCTTCGAGGCCAGGAAGCCCGCCCGCTATCGCAACTCCGTCATGAGCTGGGACGGCCTGTTCAGCGGGCTCGACAGCCGGCTCGATCCGCCCACCCTGCGCCGGGTCGACTCACGGCAGACCTATGCCGACTTCGATCAGCACGGTGACGAGCACGACAACGGACCCATCTGGTCGGCGACGCTGTGGGACGTGCGCAAGGCACTCGGTCGCGAAACCGCCGACCGCGTCATCCTGGAAAGCCACTTTCAGCTCGACGGATTCACCACCTTTGCGCGCGGCGCACGCGCCATTCTCGACGCCGACCGCAACCTCGAAGGCGGCGCGCACGAAGCCGCGCTGACGCGCATTTTCAAGCGCCGCAAGATCGGGCCGCTCTGAGGTTCAGCGCAGGCCCGCTGCGGTGTCAGCTGGTGCCGGTGCCGCCGTCGCGCTTGGTGTAGGTCGTGTCGGCAATGAACCTGTTCATCCGGTCCAACACGGAAAACAGGGCCTCGATGCCGTAGCCAGAGACAAAGGCCAACACGAAGGGCCAGGCGATGGCCGAGGTCATCTGCGACTGCGCACCCGGCTCGCTGATCGAGAACCAGCCGATGACGATACCCGCCATGCCCCCTAGCGCAATGCGCATCAGAATCGACATGGCCTGCATGGCCGGCAGCCGGATGTTGCCGACCGTGCGCATCATGAACAACATGGACCCGAGCAAGCCGTAGAGGAAGGGCAGGATCCACTCCGAGCGCAGCGCGATGCGGTCCTTGATGGTCGGCACCGCGTTGATCAGTTTCGGCACGATGGCACCCAGGTCGGGCGACATCTCGTCGCCCTGCCCGCGTTGCAACTGCAGCTTGAAGCAAAAGTTGCGCAGATCGTCAGCCGCCATTCTCTGCATCCAGGGTGGCCAGTTCAGCCACTCTGCGGGCAGTTCGAGTTCGCCACTCTTTGTGGCCTGGCAAAAGGGCATTGCTGCTGCCTCGCCTGCAACCGGCGCCTTGGTCGGCACGGCAGGCAGCGCCGCCGGCGCAGCCTGCGGCGGAGAAGACCACAGGCTATTGACGGAGGCGACCAGCCGCTTCAGGTGGTACACCAGCACGGGCTGCCCACTCGCGATACGACTCAACTCTGGCGCCAGCACCTCGACCTGGCTGCTCAGTGACACGAGCTCGGTCGTCAGCCGCTGCAGATCGGCGCGCTTTTCCAGATACTGCTCGCGCATCGGCTCTTCCAGATACTGCTTGCGCTTCAGCTCTTTCGGATTCGAGGTATCGAGCGACTTGTCGAACAGGATCAACTGCAGCAGTGCCGCGAGTTTCTGGTCCGGGTTCTGCCCCTGCACACGTTCGACCCGGGCGATGAAGGACTGCGAGTGGCGCAGCGATTGCATGAAGTAACCGATCAGCACCAGCAGCACCAGTGCGAGCACAGGCAGCCAGAACTGAAACTTTCGCGTCCGCGCCTGGTTGGCCGGCGACAGCGGGTTGCGGTCGAAATGCAGGTCGGCGAGCGTCAGGGGCGCGATCATGGCAACCATGTTGTTGAGCGCCTCGCTCACCGCCTTGTGGTCCGGCTGATCGCCGCGTTTTTGCGCCGCTTCGGCGCTGTCTAGCGCGGCCAGCGCTGAAGCATCCTTCAGCAGGCCGGCCGTCGTCGCGTAGTCGACTGCCTCGCGCAGGCTGCTGACCAGATCCACCTTCTCGGCGGCGTCCTTATCGGTGGTCTTCACGCTTGCCTCTCAGCCGAGTTGGCCGGGGATCTGGCCGTACGGTGAGGGACAACTGCAGCGGCCGCCCGGTTGTCCTGGTGCGCTGGCCCAGCACCAGAAGCGCGCCGTGAAGCAGATCGTGCCGGGCTCGTGCGGCGGCACCTGGGCCAGCGCGATCGGCGCGTGAAACAGCGCCTGCGCAGCCAGAAGGACGGCACACAGCGGGCGAAGGGTCTTCTTCATGGCGACTCCTGCTGACGGATCATGGTCTCGGCCCCGAATCATCGGCCCACCGTGTCTCGTCGATGGGCACCCCGGCAATCCGCGCTGCATACCGGCCGACGGCGCGAGCTTCGCGCAGAGCGGCCCAAGCGTCAATCTCGAACATGAGACAGATCGGTGACTTCACTTCTGCAGCCTCTGCAGGGTGTCGACGAAGCTCTGCTTGCGCTCGAAGAACAGATCCGACAGTTGCAGGTTGACCACCAGGCCCCAGCGTTCACCCGGCGCCTTGGTCAGTGCCAGGTTGTAGCCCTCGTAGTGCAGCATCGGGCCCCAGCTCCATTTGTGCTCGCTGCTGCCGGTATAGACCGCAGCGAGCGACACGCCGCGGCGCCCGACCATGGTCGCCGAATCGGCGTCTTGCCAGTCCCAGCGGTAGTAACCCAGGGTCTCGACAATCAGCGCCGGCTTGAGCTGCGACGACTTTGCCGCGTCGTGCGACCAGCGCAACGCAGCGTCGGGGTGCATGACGATCCACTGCGAGGTGGGTACGGCGCAAAAGCCGATGTAGACCTTTTCGCCGCTGGCTTCGTTGCGCTTGACGCAGGACTGCCGGTCCATCACCTGGCCGTTGAGCCACACCTCCCAGATGTACTGGTGCTGGCCCTGGCTGCGGTAGGCCTGCCAGCGCTTGTTCTCGCGCAGCGCCAGCACCAGGCTCTTGCGCAGCGACTCGGATTGGGCGTAGCGGGTGAGCGTGGCCATCAGGTTGACGACCCGCAGCATGTCGAGCTGGCTGTCGAATGCCGGGCATGGCGCCGTATCGATGCAGCCTGACAACGTGGCCAGCGGCCTGAGCGTCACATCGCCCGCGGCCAGCCCGTCGGACGGCGTTTCGGCCGCGCGCAGCCATTTGCGCGGAATCGCCGACTCGACCACGCCGCTGGCGGTCTGCGCCGTCGCCGCGGCCATGGCCTTCTCGATCCGGGTGTGGGTATCGGCCAGATCGATCGCGATCGCCGCCCAGGCGTCGGATTGGATGTTGCCCTGGGCGCGTGTGCGCGCAAAACCGGCCATGCGCTCGAGTGCGGCCTGGATGCCCATGGCCAGTGCCAGCGGCTCGGGCAAAGCTTCGCCCTGAGGCGCGGTCAAGCGCGCAACGTCCTTGCTGATCGGCGCCGGGTCGGCCTTTGCGTCGCCCGCGCAGTCGCTTTGCGACAGGCGGCGCAACGCGCTCGTCCAGCCATTGCCTGGCGCCGACACGGCCACTGCAGAAGGCGGAAACGGGCAGGCGTCGGCCGCCCTTGCGTTGACGCCGGTCAAGGCAAGCATCAGGCCCAAGGCGGCGCCTGCAATCCGATTCATGTGCCGACCCGTCATTTCAGGACTCCCCATCCGGCTTGCCGAGCCGCAAGATCGACTCGCGCAGCGCCAGCAGCGACTCGATCTCCGGGCCGAAGCCCGTCGATCCGCCGGTCAACAGCTTGCGCAACTCGGCCTGCGCCTGGTTGCGCAACTTGGTCGTCAGCAGCTTCTTGCGCCATTCGGCCACCGCCTGCTCGTGCTCGGCGTCGGTGATCAGGTCGTCGAACTTGGTCAGCGTGCGCAGCAGCGGCACATGGACATCGGGGTGACCGAGGTAATGCTCAAAACCATGCACATTGAAGTCCTGGATGTCGCCGGCCGGCAACTCGACGCTGCGGTAGACCGCCGCCGGCGGCGCGGTGGTGCCGAACCAGCTCGGCGGCGGCGGGTCGAAGCGCTCGAAGTTGCTGAATGGGTCCAGCGCGTGGCTGAAGTTGGCGAAACGCAGGCACAACCCGTCATGGTCCGACAGGCTGGGCCCCATCTCGGGCGGGTAGCAGGTGCCGCCGCGATTCCACAGCGACTTGCTGACGTTGGCGACGGCGAAGACGTTTACCGGGCGGTAAGCGATCGGCAGGCCACCGGGGTCGGTGAGCATCGCGTGGAAGGTCTCGTAGCTCACGGCCGTACCCAGCGAATGGGCGATCACCGAATACGCCGGCCGTGCGTTGACCGGGAAGTGATCGATGTGGCCGACGATCTGGGCCTGCACCGAGCGGCGCACCTCTTCGGTCAGCGGCATCAGGAAGCGGTACATCACCACGTCGAGCACATGGGTCTGCCAGAAACGGTTGCCGGTCGGTGCGCTGGCCAGTTCGACCAGCCGGGCCGCCGCGTGGCCGTCCAGGCCGAGGGCCGTCACCACCTTGGCGGCCGCGGCGGCGTCCTTCTTCCATTGCTGGCGCCAGGATTCGAAGACGTCGGCGTAGGTGATCTCCTTGAACTCGAAGTTGTCGATATAACGATCCCGCGCCAACTGCGGGTAGCGCGCGAAACAATCGACGATCAACTGCTTGACGCTGGCCGACCAACCCTTCTCGAAGTTACCCATCCCGTGGACGAGGAACACCTGGTGCTTCGACATCTGACACTCCCCTGGTGGCGCGGCGCGCGCATGGGACCGCGCGACGGATTCTGGCGGCAGGACAGGGGAAATTCAATCATCAAGAATGCGTAGTGCCGGCTTCCAAGTCAGGGCCCTGCCGGCTTGCGGTGCACAGCGGGACGGGCGATGATGCCCGCGCCGGGAGGTGGTACATGGCACAGGGAACGGGTCCTTCAGCGAGCGTGATCGAGAGCTATGCCAGCGAAGTGCGCTTCGGCGTCGTGATGTACGGCGGCGTCTCGCTGGCCATCTACATCAATGGCGTGGCCAACGAGCTCTACGAGCTGTGTTGCGCCACGCCCAAGCCCCGCGACGCAGCGCGACCCGCGCCCGCAAGCAGCCGCGATGTGTATCGCAAGCTGTCGTGGCTGCGGCAAGACGAAGGCCTGTGCGCGGCCTACCTCGCACACGCCAACGGCGTCGGCCCCGATCCGTTCGCCGACGGTGATCCCGCCGGGCCGCGCGAGCGTGTGCGTTTCGTCGTCGATGTCATCGCCGGCACCTCGGCCGGTGGCATCAACGGCGTCTTCCTGGCCAAGGCGCTGGCCAACGGCGAGGCCTTCGCACCCTTGAAGAGACTGTGGGTGCAGGAGGGCGACATGGCCAGCCTGCTCAACGACGGTCGCTCGTACGAAGGCATCGAATTTGCCAAGACCGACGCGCCGCCGAAGTCGCTGCTCAACAGCGACCGCATGTACCTGAAGCTGCTGCAGGCGATGGAGGCGATGACCCCGGCGCTGCCGTCCATGGGCGGCGGCGAATCAGCGCTGTCGGACGAGCTCGATCTGTACGTCACGACCACCGACATCCGGGGCTCGGTGGTGCCGTTGCGCCTGTTCGACAAGGTGGTTTATGAAAAGCGCCACCGTCAGGTCTATCACTTCCAGTATGCCGGCGCAGGCGGGCGCTCTCTGCGCAACGACTTCACGGCCACGAACGCGCCCTTTCTTGCCTTCGCCGCTCGCTGCACGTCGAGCTTTCCTTTCGCCTTCGAGCCGATGACCTTGGACGATGCGCAACGCCTGGCGCGTCTGCGCCCCGGCGGCGGCGGCATCGATTTCTCGCCCTGGCGCCGGTTCTTCACGGGGCTGTCGAGCGACGACATGAGCGATGGCCGCTGGCGCACGCGTGCCTTCGGCGATGGCGGCTATCTCGACAACAAGCCGTTCAGCTACGTCGTCGAGGCGCTGTCGTGGCGGCTCGGCGCATTGCCTATGGAGCGCAAGCTGCTGTACGTCGAGCCGGCACCGACGCACCCGGAGCGCGAGCGCCAGGCCTTCGACGACAAGCCCGATGCGATCGAAAACGCCATCGGCGCGCTGACCAGCATCCCGCAATACGAGACCATCCGCGAAGACCTCGAAGCGGTGCTCAAGCGCAACCAGCGCATCGAGCGTGTCGAGCGCATCGTGCGCAAGGTCGAGGCCGACGTCGAGCGCGTCGACGAAGAGCCCTTCGCCCGCGTCCTGGTCGACAAGCAGGGTGCGGTGCCCGACTGGTCGACGCTGGACCTCGGCGACATGGTCGCCTATTACGGCGTCGCCTTCCTGCCCTATCGGCGCCTGCGCCTGACGACGGTCAGCGACGACCTGGCCGACCGCATGTGCGAACGCTGGGGCGTGGACCGCAAGTCCAGCCTGCGTTATGCAATGCGCGCATTGGTCAGGGCCTGGCGCGAAGGGAACTACTTCGAGCACCGCCGCGACGCGACGCCGACACAAACGGCATCGATCAACGCCTTTCTCGAGGTCTTCGACCTCAAGTACCGGCTGCGCCGCATTGGATTCCTGCTGCGCAAGACGCATGAGCTGGTGCACCTGGTGAGGCGGCTGGACGCCATCGACGCCGGGCGACAGACCGCCAGCGAGTCCGAAGCGCCACTGCTGCGCCGCCTGCGCGGCCTCGTACCGGCAGGCACTGCACTCGACGCCAAGGCGCTGCTGCAGACGCTGCTGCGCCTGCGCGACGGTCTGGCTCAGGCCATGTCACAAGCGCGTGCCGCGGTGTGGCCGAGCGAAGCCGCTCGCACCGGCACGGCCACCGCCGACGAGCGTGCCCTGCTCGAGAAAATCCTGCGCCTGTTGATCGGCGAGCCGCTCGATCCGCCGCTGCGGGCACTCGAGGCGTCCGACGGCAGCCACGTGCCGCTGGCGCAGGGCCAGTTGCCGCCGGCGAGCGCGCAACGCACGCTGCAGGAGAACGTGTACGAACGGGCGCGCGTGCTGTTCGCGGCGGCGCGCGGCGAGCGACGCACGAAGATTCAGGACCGCCTGGAAGCCGATATCGAGGTATTGCGCCAGCAGTGCCTGCCTTACACGCGTTACGCCCCGGCGCAGGAGGGTGCCCTGCGCGTGCGCGACATGCTCGGCCAGCCGCAACTGGTCGTCGTGGCCGCGCCGTCGGCAGACAATCCTGCGCGGCAGAAGGTCGCGGTCCAGGTCGCGGATGTGAGCGAGCCGTACGGCGGCGCCGAACTCAACACCGTGCAAGGACGCGCCGTACGCTGCCTGCTCGCCGAGTATTACCTGCGCTTCGACGAGTACGACCAGGTCTCGTTCCCGCTGTACTACGACACCGGCACCGGCGAGCCGGCGACCGTCGAAGTGCTTCGCGTCAGCCCGGAGGATGCGCCCGGGCTGGTCGACGAGTCGGCGGACCTGCGGCGCAAGCTGGCCGGCACGGCCCTGTTCAACTTCGGCGGCTTCCTCGATGCCCGCTGGCGCCGCAACGACATCATGTGGGGTCGGCTCGATGGCTGCGAGCGATTGCTCGCGGCGCTGCTGCCGGACGCAGATCAGACTGCGCTGCGCGAGGCGCTGCGCGCCGAAGCGCAGCGCGCGATCCTGCGCGAGGAAATGTCGCCCGAGGGCTACGCCGAACTGGTCGAACGCTTCACGCAGGCGCTGCAGGCCGAGGGCCGACCGACGCTGCAGCAGGCCTTCGGTGCGCTGTGGGCCAAACTGGGCGCCACCGACGACGAGCGCCACACCCGTACGGCCATGGCGCTGCAGGCCGTGCTGGGTGACACCGGCCTGCTGGACTGGTTCAAGGCGCATTACGAGGTCCAGCGCGACGTCGACACGGCACAAGCCCTGGACAGTGCCTCGCGCGCCATCACCATCACCGGGCGCATCCTGGAGCAGGTCGAGAAGCAGCAGCGCGGTGGTGGATCGCGCATGGTCTGGGTCACGCGCGCGGGCCGTGCCTTCCAGGCCCTGCTGGCCTTGTCGACGCCGGGCAGCATGCTGGCTGCGGTGACGCGCCACTGGCTGGCTGCGCTCTACCTCTTCGAGGTCCTGCTCTTCGGTGCGGCGGTGCTGTTCGCCGCCCCCGCCACACGCGATGTGGCGTTCAGTGCGCTCGGCCTCACCGTCGCGCTGCACCTGGCGACCCTGGTCACTGGCGACCTGCTGCAGCAGCGCAGCACCCGGATCAAGGCCCTCGCCTTCGTTCTGGCCGTGACGGCACTCGTTTTGGCGGCCCTCGGCGTGAGCGGGTTGGCCCGACTCGGGCCCCGGGCCATGCTCTGCGGTAGCGACGCCGTGCCCAGCCTCATCGGGGCGCTGGCGCCGGTCTGCCGGCGCTGAGCGCCCGGGCAGCGATCGAACGGATGACGAAAAGGAGTGATGCATGGAGTCCATCAAGCGCGGCCTTGCGCCCCAACGCGAGGCCACCACGTTGCAGGTCTTTCTGCAGGCCAGCGGCTACGACCTCAATCCTGACGGCAATTTCGGCCCTGGAACCGAGGCGGCACTCAAGCAGTTCCAACAGGCCAATGGCCTGATTGCCGACGGTGTCGCCGGCGAAAAGACCTGGACCAAACTGTTCTCGCTGCACCCGCAGCTGCTGTCCGACATTTCCGCGAAGTGGCTTTCGCAGCGCGACATCGAGGACTTCGCGGCCCGCCTCAAGCTGGAGGTGCCGCTGGTGCGCACCGTCTACGCGGTCGAATCGGGTGGCATCGGCTTCGTCGGCACGAAGCCGAAGATCTTGTTCGAAGGTCATGTCTTCTGGCGCGAGCTGGCGGCCGCCGGCATCGACCCCGAGGCCCATGTCGCCGGCAACCAGGACATCCTGTTTCGCAGCTGGAATCCGAACAGTTATATCGGTGGCATGGCCGAGCATGGCAGGCTGGAGCGGGCGATGAAGATCGCCGAGGCGCCGGCCCTGCGCGCGGCGTCGTGGGGCCTGTTCCAGATCCTCGGTCTGCACGCCGAATCGCTGGGCTTCGCCAAAGTACAAGACTTCGTCAGCGCGATGAACCGCGCCGAGGCTGACCAGCTCGCCGCCTTCGGCAGCTTCATCGGCATCAATCGCTACCAGGGCACGAGCCTGATCGAACACCTGCGCCAGCACGGCTGGGCCGCTTTTGCCGCCGGCTACAACGGCCCGGGTTACGCCACCAACGCCTATGACGTCAAGCTGGCCCAGGCCTACGAGAAGTTTGCCGCGCTGGCCGGCTGAGCGGCAGCCGCGCGCCCCGCCTTACCATGCGCAGATGCTGCGCAACGACGCCGATGCCTGGGGCACCCCCGCCAAGCTCCTGCACTGGGTCATGGCGGCGCTGATCGTGGCGCAGATCGGGCTCGGATTCATGGCCGTCAATTGGCGGCTGTCGCCGACGAAACTCAATCTCTTCTTCTGGCACAAATCGATCGGCATGCTGCTGCTCGCCCTGCTGGCGCTGCGTCTGGCCTGGCGAATGGTCAACCCTGCGCCGGGCCTGCCCACGGGCATGCCGGCCTGGGAGCGCAACGCCGCGCGGGCCAACCACGCATTGCTCTACCTGCTGCTGCTCGCCCTGCCCGTCAGCGGCTGGGTCGTCAATTCCGCGGCCAATATCCCGCTGCGCATCTTCTGGCTGATCCCGCTGCCGGCCCTCGTCGCGCCGGACGAGACATTGGCCGACCGCGTGGCCTTGCTGCACCGTGGCCTGTTCGCTGTGCTCGCGCTGGTGCTCGTGGCCCATATCGGCGCGGCCTTGCGCCACCACTTCGTCAAGCGCAATACCGTGCTCTTGCGCATGCTGCCCGGCAGATGGAGCCGGCCATGAACCACGTGCTGGCCCGGGCCGGCTGCTGCGCCCTGCTCTTTGCCGGCGCGAGCGCGTCGGGCGCCGACTGGGTGATGGACGCTGCAGGCAGCCGGCTCGAGTTCGTCGCCACGTTCGAGAAAGCGGCCGCGCCGGGTGTGTTCAAGCAGTTCGATACGCGCCTGCGCTTCGACCCGGACAAGCCCGCCGGCAGCAACCTGGAGGTGACAGTCAAGGTGACCAGTGCGGACATGAGCATTGCCGACGTGAACCGGGAGATCCGCGGCAAGGATTGGTTCGACTACGGGCGCTTTCCGCAGGCCGAATTTCGCTCCACCGACCTGCGGCGCGCCGACGGCAACCACTACCTGGCGCGCGGCACGCTGTCGCTCAAGGGCGTGACGCAGCCGCTCGAACTGCCGTTCAGCTGGGTCGGGTCGGCCGACGGCGCAACCATGGACGGCGAATTCACGCTCAAGCGCGGCGCCTTCGGCATCGGTGCGGGCGAGTGGGCCGCCAGCGAGGTCATCGGCGCGGAGGTCAAGGTGAAGTTCCGCGTCAAGCTGCGCAAGGCCGGTTGAGATGCGGTCGCCCGCTCATCACCACGGGGTTGTGGCAACACTTGTCGCGATGCTGCTGGGCGTGTTGTTTGCGGGTTGCACGCCACTGCTGCGCGAGCCTGCCCCCATACCCACCGTCGCGCCGGCGGGATTTCCGGAGGACCATTACCGTCAGGCCGCGGCGCAGGGCCAGCCCGTCTACCGCGTCGATGCGGCGCAATCCCTGCTAGCGATAGAAGTGCGCCGCGCCGGCTCGCTGGCACGCCTGGGGCACGACCATATCGTCGCCAGTCACGAGGTCGTCGGCTACGTGGCGCCGCAGCAAGGCCGCGCCGATCTGTACGTCGAACTGGAGCGCCTGGCAGTCGACGAAGCGGCACTGCGCGCCGAGGCCGGCTTCGACACGCAACCCAGCGCGTCCGACATCGCAGGCACGCGCGCCAATATGCTCGACAAGGTGTTGGAGTCGAGCCGATTCCCGTACGCACTGATCGCCGTCAGCGGCGTCGACCTCAGCCAACGCAGTGCCACCCTGTCCGTCACGATCACCCTGCACGGCCAGACGCGCACCTTGCAGGTGCCGGCCGAGGTCGAAGTCGACACTGACCAACTGAGCGTGACCGGGCGCCTGTCCTTCGAGCAGACCGATTTCGGCATCACGCCGTACTCGCTGCTCGGCGGCGCAATCGCGGTTCGCAACGCGGTCGACCTGCGCTTTCGCATCGTTGCGCGCCCCCTGCGCTGAGCGTAGGACAGCGACTACCACGGCTGGCGATGCCGTCTGCTGGGCGCGTACGCCATTCAGGGTGAAAGTCCATCGCTCCGGATCGCGATCCCTTGGACGATTGAATTGAATCGATTCGCTTCGTCTGCCCAGCCATGCACAGGAATTGACATGCCACACACGCATTTCAGCGAGGCAAAGACCTCGCCCGCGGCCATGACGCTGCCGGCGCGCATGCCTGGCGGCACGATGCACCTGCATGCGGTGCGCGAGGCCGGCCGCATCGTGGACTTCAGTTGGGACTCCGCCGACGTCAACGCGGCTCGGTTGATGGCGTGGCACGCGGATGCGCTGCATGGCAAGCGCCTGACCGAGGTGATCGCCGGCCCGCTCGACCATCCTGCATTGGTCGGCAACTATCGCCGCGTCGTCGAACATGGCAACGCACAGTCATTCGCACAGGTGCACTGGATCGACGGCCGCCAGGACATCGTGATTCACCGCGTCGTGCGCATGGGCGATGGCGTCGCGGTTGCGCTGACCAACCTGAGCGCGAATCGGCGTGCCCAGGCGTTGCGCCTTCAAGACTGTGCCGCAGCCGGCGTCGAGCCATGAAAGGTTTGCCGGGACCGGCCGCGTGGCGATCGGCCTGCGCCATCAGCCGAGATGCAGTTCTGGGCCGGTCACGCGGTCGGAGCTGTGGCTGCAAGGCCTGCTGCTGAACGGCAACCGTGACCGCCGGGCCGGCGGCGACGCTTCAGCCGACGGCGTCGAGCAAGGACCCGGTCATCGCGTCATTGGCGCGAAAGACCGCCAAGTTCGCGAGGTACGCGTTCTTCGCCTGCAACTGGTTGACGAGGTCGGTCTCGGCCGCATTGCCTGGTTGCTGCGCCTGGCGCAAAGACGTGACGACGCCGCCCGGGGCTTGCGTCGACTGGGTCACCTCCTGACGCCTGAAGTTCGCGCTACCCAAATTGGCGATGTTGTGCGCAGAGGCCTGCAAACTGGCCTGCGCCGCGAGCATTCCGGACATGGAGATGGCAGGGATGGAGGACATGGTGGTGGCTCCGCGCTAAGGTCAGTCTGAGCGGCAAGAATCGGTCAACGCAGCATCTCGTCGACCAAGGCCCGCTCCTTGGCGATGCCGACGCGTTGACAGCATGCACTGAACAGGCCCCTGGCGCACACCCGACGACAAACAATGGCGCCACGTATTGCACGCAAGCTCACCGCGCGTGCGGCGGCTTCGTTCAGTCGTCTATCATGACGGACCGACGTTCCATATAAGGGAACCACATCGATGGCACGCAACAGCTCGGTCAGGGCCGACCCGAATGCGCCCGGCGTCACCGCAATGCTGGCTCGGTTCGTCACCGAACATCCGTCACAGGGTTGGAGCGCGGCCGTCGAAGCCGAGGCGCGGCGCACATTCGCCAACTGGGTCGGCTGCGCGATCGGGCCGTCGCAACACGAGACGATAGCGGCCGCGCTGGCCGCGGTGCAGGTGCTGCAACCTGCGCCGCAGGCCAGCCTGCTCGGGCGTCGCGAGAAGGTCGACATGGCCAGCGCGGCGCTGTTGAACGGCATCGCTTCGCACACCTTCGATTTCGACGACACCCATCTCAAGACCATCATCCACCCGGCCGGGCCGGTGGCGCCGGCGGCGCTGGCGCTGTGCGAGCACTTCGGGTTCGGAGGCCGCGCATTGCTCGACGCCATGGTGCTCGGCATCGAAGTCTCATGCCGCGTCGGCAACGCCATCTACCCCGACCATTACGACCGCGGCTGGCACATCACCGGCTCCACAGGCATGCTCGGCAGTGCAGCGGCCTGTTCGCGCCTGCTCGGGCTGGATGCGGCGCACACGCAGATGGCGCTGGGCATTGCCGCCTCGCAACCGATCGGCGTGCGCGAACAGTTCGGCACCATGACCAAGCCCTTCCATCCCGGCGGCGCGGCCCGCGTGGGCTTGATGTCGGCCTTGATGGCCCAGCACGGATATACCGCGTCCAGGCGCGCGCTCGAAGCACCGCGCGGCCTCTTGCAGGTGTTCTCCGACAAGACCGACTGGTCGCAGATCACCGAGGGGCTGGGTCAGACCTGGGAGGTGGCGCTCAACACCTACAAGCCCTATGCCTGCGGCATCGTGATCCACCCCAGCATCGACGCCTGCGTGCAGTTGCGCGAGTTGCATCGGCTCAAGGGCAGTGACATCGAGCAGGTGACGATCCGCGTGCATTCGCTGGTCCTCGAACTCACCGGCAAGAAGACCCCGTCGACCGGGCTGGAGAGCAAATTCAGCGTCTACCACTCCTGCGCCGTGGGCCTGCTCTACGGCCAGGCCGGTGAACATGAATACACCGACGAGGTGGTGAACCGGCCCGAGGTCACCGCGCTGCGGGCGCGGGTCGAGGCCATCGTCGACGAGCGCATCGGCGAGGCCTCGGTGGACATCACGATCCGTACCCGCAGCGGGCGCGAATTGAAGTTGTTCGTCGAGCACGCCGTCGGCAGCGTCGAGCGGCCGATGAGCGACGCGCAATTACGCGCCAAGTTCGTCGGCCAGAGTGAGCCCATCCTCGGCGCCGAGAAGACCACGCGGGCCTGGACGCTGGCCACGCAGATCGCGCAGTGCGACGATTTGCGCGAGTTCATCACCACCGCCACACTCTGACCGCGAGAGGCCTAGCCATGATCAAGCTCTTGTTCACCGTGCTCGCCCTGCTGGCTGCAACGCAGGCCAGTGGTCAGGTGCCCTACCCGCAAAACCGCGTCACCCTCGTCACCCACTCCAGCCCCGGCGGCGGCACCGATTTGTTCCTGCGTGAGCTCAGCACCTACCTGACGCCGTTGATGAAGACCAGCTTCGCGGTCGAGAACATCCGCGGCGGCAGCGGCGCCACCGCCGTAGCGCATGTGGCAGCGGGCGCGCCCAACGGCTCGATCTTCTACGGCACTACGCCGACCTACATCCAGACCACGCTGCTGTCCAAACCCAAGGTGGGATTCGATGGGCTGGACCCGATCGCCATCGTCTTCCTCGACCCCGAGGTGATCTACACGCGCAGTGAGTCGCCGTTCAAGAACCTGGCCGACGTGATCGGGTTCGCCAAGGCCAACCCGGGCAAGTCGCGCTGGGGCGCGTCGAACCCGGCCTCGCTCGAACGCCTGGCGCTGGAGCGGCTGGCGCGCAGCACCGGCGTCAAGGCGCCCATCGTCAGCCACGACGGCGGCGGCGACCAGATGATCGGCGTCCTGAACGGCACCTACGACATCGGCATCGGCGAGATCCAGGAGCTGCGCGGGCAACTCGACGCCGGCAAGGTGCGCCTGCTGGCCGTACTCAACGAGACCCGGCTCGATGGCCTGCCCCATCTGCCGACGGCCAAGGAACAGGGCTTCAACGTGGTGGTGACCAAGTTCCGCGGCATCGCCGCGCCCAAGGGCGTGCCCGACGACATCGCCAAGGCCTGGGAAGACGCGCTGCGCAAGGCGCTCGATGCGCCGGCCTACAAGGCCGCGTACATGAAGGAGAACCTGATCCCGATGCTGATGGGGCGCGAGCAGGCGCGGCGCTTCACGACGCAGTTCGTGCAGGACGTGACCGAGTCGCTCAAAGAGCTGGGCGTCATCAAGTGACCGATCGCCAGTGCGACCGTCTGCTGGCAGTGCTGGCCGCGGTGCTTGCCGTGACATGCATTGCTGCGGCGCGGGCGATCGAAGACAGCCTGCTCGCCGACGCGGTGGGCGCCGGCGGCGTACCCCAGGGCGTGGGCGTCGCGATGGGATTGGCGGCGCTGGCTTTGTTCGTGAAGTCGTATCTCGGTGGCGCGCTACCGGCGCCGCTCGATGACGCCGGCGACACCGGCGACGGGGCGCCGTGGCGCGAAGTCGCCTTGCGTACGGCTGCGCTGGTCGTGATCCTGCTCGCCTACGGCGCGGTGTTGCCGATCGTCGGCTACGCGCTGTCGGTCAGCCTGCTGGTCCTCGCGGCCGGGCGGCTGGCCGGTGCCGCGCTGAAACTGCCGCTGCTGCTCTGTGCTGCGCTCACCGGGCCGCTGCTGTGGGCTCTATTCGACGGGTTGCTGCAGGTGCGCATGCCGATCGGGACGCTCTGGAACTGAGGCCGTGGACGCCGTCGTCAGCGCCCTCTCGCACCTGGCCTCGGTCGCTGTCATCGTGGCCGCCTTCGGTGGCGTGCTGTGGGGCATTCTGGGCGGCGCCCTGCCCGGCATTTCGCCGTCGATCGCGATGGCCTTGTTGCTGCCCTTCACCGTCGGCATGGCGCCGACGACGGCCTTGGTGCTGCTGGCCAGCGTGTATGTCGGCGCCGAGTACGGCGGCTCGATCCCGGCGATCCTGATCCGCACGCCGGGCACCAATTCGGCCTCGGCCACCGTGGTCGACGGCTATGCCATGGCGCAGCAGGGTCGCGCCGGCGAAGCACTCGGCATTTCCTTGATCTCGGGCCTGTGGGGCGGCCTGTTCGGCCTGGCCGTGCTGGTGCTGGCCACCGAAAGCCTGGCCCAGGTCGCGCTGGCCTTCACGCCGGCGGCCTACTTCTCGCTCGGCGTGCTCGGCCTGTCGGTGATCGCCGGGCTGTCCGGCGGCTCGTTGCTCAAGGGCTGCATCGCGGCCTTCATCGGCCTGATGATCGCCTTCGTCGGCAGCGACCCGGTGAGCGGTGTGCCGCGCTTCACCTTCGGCTCGGCCGACCTGCTCGGCGGCGTCAAGCCCATCCTGGTCATGGTCGGCCTGTTCGCCGTCACCGAGATGCTGGTCCAGATCACCGAGCCCGACTGGGTCAAGGCCAACCAGTCTCAAGCCAGACTCAAGCTGCCGAACTGGGCCATGAGCAAGCGCCTGTTCAAGCCGCAGGCCATCGGTGCGGTGGTCGGCACGATCGAAGGTGTGACACCGGGCGCCGGCGGCACCATTGCGGCCTTCATGGCCTATTCGGAAGCCAAGCGCTGGTCCAAACACCCTGAGGAATTCGGCCATGGCTCGCCGGAGGGCATCGCCGCACCCGAATGCGCCAACAACGTGGTCACGGCCACCGCGCTGGTGCCCCTGCTGAGCCTGGGTATCCCGGGCTCGAATTCGGCGGCCATCCTGCTCGGCGGCTTCCTGATCCACGGCCTGCAGCCCGGGCCGATGCTGTTCACCAAGGCCCCCGAGGTGGTCTACGGCCTGTATGGCGGCCTGTTCATCGCCAACATCGCGATGCTGCTGATCGGGCTGGTGATCCTTTCGCCCTGCATCTGGCTGGTGAATCGGCCCAAGCCGTACCTGATCGCCTGCATCCTGGCGCTGGTGATGTCGGGCGTGTACGCCATCCACCAAAGCGTGTTCGAGATCTTCCTGGTCATCGGCATCGGCGTGTTCGGCTATGCCATGCGTTGGCTCCGGCTGCCGGTGTTGCCGATGGTGCTCGGCCTGGTGCTCGGCTACCTGGTCGAATCGAACTACCGGCGCAGCCTGGTCATCTCGGGGGGCGATGCGATGATCTTTCTGACCGACAAGGTGTCGCTTGCGCTGCTCGCACTGGCCGCGCTGCTGACGGCATACACCCTGGGCCGGGAATTGTCGGGCGGCAAGAAGGAGAAAGCGCTTGGCGCCTGAACTTTCCGTCGCTGAAAGGCTGGCCCGGATGATCACCGTCTGTGCGCCTGAACCTGAGCCGCTGTCGCGCGAAGTCGCGCGCCGTCTGGTGCAAGACGTCGCCGGCCTGTGCGTGGCCGCAAGGCACGAACCCTATGTGGCCGCGGCGTTGGCGGCTATCGATCAGCCGGGCCCGTGCACCGTGATCGGCAGCCCAACAAGACTCGGCGTCGAAGGCGCGGCCTTCGTCAATGGCACCGCAGCGCATGGCGAAGACTTCGACGACACCTACGAGGGCGGGCCGGTGCACGCCGGCGCGGTGGTCGTGCCGGCGCTGCTGGCCGCGGCGCAGCGCCACGGCGCCAGCGGCGGCGAGTTGCTGCGCGGCATCGCGGTCGGCGTCGAAGTCATGTGCCGCCTGTGCGCAGTGGCGCCGATGAAGGTGCACAAGGCCGGCTTTCACCCGACCGCGATCTTCGGCGTGATGGGCGCGGTAGCCGGCGTCGGCGCGATGCTGCGCGTACCCGACAAGGTGATGGTCAATGCCCTGGGCATTGCCGGCAGCCTGGCCAGCGGGATCATCGAATACCTGGCCGAAGGTGCCTGGACCAAGCGCCTGCACCCGGGCTGGGCGGCGCAGTCGGGTTACCGCGCCGTGCGCCTGGCCCTGGCCGGCTTCGAGGGCCCGCGCACGGTGTTCGAGGGCCGGCATGGCTTCTTTCACGGCTACGCCAATACTTCCGACGGCGATTTCGCCGCCATGCTCGACGGCTTTGGCCAGCGTTGGCTGTGGACCGGCATCGCCTTCAAGCCCTATGCCTGCGGCACCATGGCGCATCCGTTCATCGACTGCGCGCGGGCCTGGCGCCAGCGCGGCATTGCGCCCGGGCGCATCGCGCGCATCGAGTGCGAGACCGCCGAAGGCATCGTGCACCGGCTGTGGGAGCCGCTGGCGGCGAAACGCGCGCCACCCAATGGCTACGCGGCCAAGTTCAGCATCCCCTATGCCATCGCCGTGGCGCTGCTGCACGACAACGCCGGCCTCGGCGAGTACGGTGACGCGCAGGTCAAGGACCCGGCGCTGCAGGCGCTGGCGGCCAAGGTGTCGTACCGCGTCGACCCGGCCAACCCCTACCCGCGCCAGTTCACGGGCCACCTGGCGGTGACGCTCGACGACGGCACGCTGCACGAACACCGCCAGGCCTACTTCAAGGGCGGCGCCGAACACCCCCTGTCCGACGCCGACCTGGCGCACAAGTTCTTCGCCAACTGCGCGCATGGCGGCATGCAGCGCGCCGACGCCGCGCTGCTGCACGACGCGCTGGGTGCGCTCTTCGACCAATCGCGCATCGACGCCGATGCATTGCCGCACTGACCCATGACCCTGACCCAACCCGTGGCCCTGGTCACCGGCGCCGGCCGCAACATCGGCCGCGCCATCGCGCTGGCCCTGGCCGCCGGCGGCCACGCCGTGGCCGTCAACGTGCGCACGTCGATGGCAGAGGGTCAGGCCGTGGTCGATGAAATCGTCGCTGCCGGTGGCCGGGCGCTGCTGTGCGCGGCCGACGTCGGCGACCGCGACGCGGTGCGGGACATGGTGCAGCGCATCGCACGCGAATGGGGCCGCCTGGACGTGCTGGTCAACAACGCAGCCATCCGGCGCGAGGCCGAGCTGGCTGCGCTGAGCGCCGACGACTGGCAGGCCACGCTGCGCGTGGTGCTCGACGGTGCCTTCTTCTGCACCCAGGCTTCCCTGCCGCTGCTCAAGGCCTCCGGCCAGGCCGCCATCGTCAATATCGGCGGCCTGACCGCGCACACCGGTGCAGCCGATCGCGTGCATGTGGTCACCGCCAAGGCCGGCCTGGTGGGCATGACGCGCGCGCTCGCGCATGACCTGGCCGCAAACGGCATCACCGTCAACTGCGTCGCGCCCGGCCTGATCGACACCCAGCGCCAGACCGGTAGCGCGTCTGCCGCGCCCAAGCACCATGCCAGCCACAAGACCCTGCTCGGACGCCGGGGTTTGCCGCAGGAAGTCGCGCAGGCGGTGGCCTACCTGGCCGGCAACCAGGCCCGCTTCATCACCGGCCAGGTGCTGCACGTCAACGGCGGGGCCTACCTGGGCGGCTGAGCGATTTGTGATAGGCGTCGGCGCTTGACGTAGCGCAATGAGGGCCGGAAACGCATCGATAGACTGCGCCGGCCCATCATGCAACAGCCGACGCCAGCAGCACTCGAGTTGGTTTGCCCCGCCGGTTCGCTGCGCGCATTGCAGTTGGCCGTGGATGCCGGTGCCGACGCGGTCTACCTCGGCCTGAAGGGCGCCACCAACGCGCGCAACTTCGCCGGCCTGAACTTCGACGCGACCCAGTTGAGCGACGGCGTGGCCTACGCCCACGCCCATGGCGCCAAGGTCTTCATGGCGCTGAACTCCTTTGCACCCGCCGGCGATGAGCAGCCCTGGTACCGCGCGGTCGATGCGGCGGTCGAGGTCGGTGCCGACGCGCTGATCGTCGCCGACACCGCGGTGATGGCCTACGCCCGCGATCACCAGCCGCAGTTGCGTCTGCACCTGTCGGTGCAGGCCTCGGCCACCAGCCACGAGGCGATCGATTTCTACCGCCGCCAATACGGCATCCAGCGCGCGGTGCTGCCGCGCGTGCTTACCCTGTCGCAGGTCGGCCATGTGCTGCGCCACAGCCCCGTCGAGATCGAGGTCTTCGGCTTCGGCAGCCTGTGCGTGATGGTCGAGGGCCGCTGCGCGCTGTCGTCGTATGTGACCGCGCAGTCGCCCAACAACACCGGCGTGTGTTCGCCGCCATCGGCGGTGCGCTGGACCGACACTGCCGAGGGTGTCGAGTCACGCCTGAACGGCGTGCTGATCGACCGCTATGCCGCGGACGAGCCGCGCGGCTACCCCACGCTGTGCAAGGGGCGCTTCGAAGTCAATGGCCGGCGCGATTACGCATTGGAAGAGCCGACCAGCCTGAACTCGATGTCCCTCCTCCCCGAGTTGATGCGCATGGGCGTGCGTGCCGTGAAGATCGAGGGCCGCCAGCGCAGCCCGGCCTATGTCGAGCAGGTGACCCGGGTCTGGCGCGAGGCGATCGATGCGGCCCGGGCAGCGCCCGATCGTTTCGCCGCCAAGCCGGACTGGACGGCCACGCTCGGCCACCTTGCCGAAGGCCAGCAGCACACATTGGGCGCCTACGACCGCCCCTGGCGTTGACGGTATGGATTCGACCCGCTTCGCGCTTACCGTCGGCCCGGTATTGAGCTACTGGACACGCCAGGCCATGCTCGACTTCTATGCCGAGGTGGCCGACTCGAGCGCCGACACGGTGGTGCTCGGCGAGGTCGTGTGCTCGCGGCGCCACGAGATGAAGGCCGAGGACTGGCTCGCGCTGGCCACCGAGATGCGCGCGGCCGGCAAGGAGGTGGTGCTGGCCACACAGGTGCTGATCGAGTCGGAATCGGACCTGCGCACGCTGCGCCGCATCGCCCAGCAAGCCGAGTTCCTGGTCGAGGCGGGCGACGCCTCGGCGCTGAATGTGCTGACCCAGGCCGGCGCGCCGTTCGTGCTCGGGCCGCACATCAACATCTACAGCCGCAGCGCGCTGCAGGAGCATGCGCGGCTGGGCGCTGTGCGCTGGGTCGCCCCGGCGGAACTGCCGCTGGCCCACCTGCCGCACATCAACCCGCCCGCCAGCCCGGTGCACGGCCGCGGCGAGTCGGCACCGGCGCTGGCGACCGAGGTGCTGGCCTTCGGCCGCCTGCCGCTGGCTTTTTCAGCGCGTTGCTTCACGGCACGCCACCACCGCCTGAGCAAGGATCAATGCGAGTTCCGCTGCGCCGACGATGCCGACGGCCTGTTGCTGTCGACCAGTGATGGGCACCCCTTCCTGGCGCTGAACGGCATCCAGACCCAATCGGCGGCACAACACTGCCTGATCGATGCGCGCGACGCACTGCAAGCTGCAGGCGTGACGCGGCTGCGCCTGTCACCCTGCGCGCAGCACTTCGACGAAGTGATCGCGCTGTTCGACCAGGTCATGAACCAGGGCGCAGCGGCAAGCCCGGCACTGCAGGCGCTGACCGCCATGAGCCTGCCTGGCGGCCTGGCCAACGGTTACGCCACGGGTCGTCCCGGTATGCAATGGGCCGGCGCATGAGAGCCCCATCCCTGCCCGCCGCGCCGCACACGCTGCTCGAGTGGCACACACGGGCCGCGGCCCTGGTCGAGCCCCTGCTGCGGCGCCTGCCGATGCAGCCCCCGGCATTGGCGTTGGCGCTGGCGATGAACCGGCTGTTGTTGCCACGGCTGCCGGCAGATGCCCGGCTCGCGCTGTCGCATCGCACGGTCGAAGTCGCCGTCACCGACCTGGGCCTCGCGCTGCGCCTGCAACTCACGCCGCAGGGCTTCGGCCTCGCACCTCAGGGTCAGCCGGTGGCGTTGCGCATTGCCGCTGCCGCGCCGACCTTCTGGCGCCTGCTGCGCGGCGACGACGACGCCGACCGGCTGTTCTTCGAACGCGCCCTGATGATGGAGGGCGACACCGAGATGGGCCTGGTGTTGAAGAACACGCTCGACGCCATGGGCCCGCTGTTTCGCTGAGCGGGCCCCTCAGCCAGCCTTGGTGACGAAGCCGTAGGCCAGGTTGGTGCGACCGGCACCGTGCTTCTCGTACAGGACCTTGTACTCGGCCAGCTTGTCACCCGCCAACTCGGCGCGTAATTGCGGCTTGACGTTGTACAGGCGCGCATTGTTGTCGCCGAAGATGGCGGTCTTGACCGGCCCGTCGGCGGCGCCGAGCGGCTTGTAGCCGTATTTCTTCTGCAGCTCTTCGGGGATCTCGAGCCGGCGCAGGGCCTCGATCTGCCACTGCGGTGAGCCGGTCCAGATCGCGTCGGTGCCCCAGCAGACATGGTCGGCGCCCATGCCGGCGATCAGCTGACCCATCATCACCGCGGCCAGGCGCGGCTCGGCCATCGTCGTCTGCGCGAACAACTGGCCGACGTCGGCGTAGACGTTCTTCACGCCATGCTTGGCCGGAATCTCGGCCAGATCGCTGATCCAGTCGATGCGCCCGCTCTTCTCGAACTGGGCCCAGGCATCTTCGGCCTTGCCGCCGCCGGCATAGCGATAGCCGCCGTGGTAGATGATGAAATTGAGCTGCGGCCAGTCCTTGGCGGCCTTGGCCACGTCGCGCACATCGCAGTACGGCAGCAGGTGCGGAAACTGCTTGGCCACCGACTCCGGGAACAGGCCCTTGTGCACGCAGACGTTCTTCAGCCCGGCTTTGACGAACTTTTCGTAGGCCGGGTAGACCAGCTTCTCATTGTCCAGATGCCAGGGGTGGGTCGACAAATTCTTGTTGGTGTTGTCGCCGATGGTGTAGCCCTTCATCGAGTCGGGCTTCAGGGTCTCGATGTCGCGATCGATGGCTTCCAGCCAACCGTCGTAGCCCGGCGTGAAGATGGCGTGCGAGTACATGCGCTTGGTGCCGGCGATGGCATTGACGTTGGCGCGCACCTCGGCCTTCATCTTGTTGGTCAGGAACCAGTCGTCGGGGATCTCCGAGGGCGCGCCGCTGATGCAGGCCACCTTGGTGTCGGAGTCGAGGTAGATCTCCTTGATGTAGTTCTGGAACATCAAGTCGTCGATGGTCTGCTCCTTCTGCGCCAGCGACGGGTTCCAGCCGGCCTTGCCGACCGCGTTGCGCTGGTTGACGAAGGTCATGATGCGCGTGCCCGGGCGCAGGAAATGGGTGTGCATGTCCATGATGAACTGGCCCGCCAGCGCGCCGGCGCGCGCATTGGCCTGCTCGGGCGTGGCGGCCTCGGCGCGCGACACGCCGAACAAGGGGCCGAAGGTGTCGTTCATCGCCAGAAATGCCGCCGCCATGCCGGCCGGCGTCTGGAAAAAGCGCCGCCGGCTCAGGCCCAGTTTTTTCGACAGCTCGCTGCCGAGTTGCTTGACACGGGCCTCGAACTGCTTTTGCCGCGGCGATTGCGGCGCGGGCATGAATTCGTCGGACGACACCGATCGCACCGGGATGGGCGATGGAAAAATCGACTCGGCGCTGACCAGCTTGCCTTGCTCCTCGAGTGACAACCAGCTCATCTCGGTCTCCTTGGTTGGCGGCGCGCCTGATTGCTGGCGGCCCGCGTTGCCTAGTGATCGTGGCGATGTGAGTGGTCGTGGTCATGACCATGGTGGTCATGTGCCGGCGGCGACTCGGCTTCACTGTAGCCGAGCAGCACCGCCTCCATCAACTTTCGCAGCGGGTCTTCGTTGAGCGCCACATGGCCGGCCAGAAACCCAGCCAGGCGCGCCAGTACCAGCGACTGCATGGCCACCTGGCGATAGGCATCGGGTGAGGCGACTTTCTCGGCGTCGGCCACGCAGCGCTTCAACAGGTCATTGAACAGCGAATCGAGATAGCGGTTCAGCTCATCGCCACCGGCCGGCGCCTTGGTCAGCATGGCCTGGCTGTGAACCAGGAAGCGCTGATAAAGGTCACCTTCAAAGCGGTCTTCCTCTTCCAGGTCACCGCACATATCAGTGGCTCCACCGTATTTCTCGCGCGGTCCTCGCGTGCAGTCGGCGCACCGCGCAGGTTGCCCGCGGCAGGCCTTTGCGGGAACAGTCTTGGTGGTAGTCGCCTCGAACACCAACCCCGGTGCGCCTTCGCGGCAGGCGGTACCCGGCAGGGGCGCTTTGTGGGGTGGTCGGCGCTGGCGCCGACTGCGCTGCGGTGCTCGGCCTGGGGTCGCGCCGCACAACTCGCTGCGTTCGCTGCGCTCACTGCGCTCGAACAGGTGCGGCGAGTCAGTCTACGAAGCGCGCTGCGCGCGCCGACCCCAGACCTGCGCTCCTCGCCACCCCACAAATCGCCCCTGCCGGGTACCGCCTGCCGCGAAGGCCACCGGGGTTGGTTCCCGAAGCGACCACCATGACTGTTGCCGCAAAGGCGCGCCCGGGCAGGCGGCAGCGCGCCTGCGGCGCCGAGGAGCACAGGCCTGGGGTCCGCGCGCGCAGCGCGCTTCGTAGACTGACTCGTCGCACCCTGTCTGAGCGCAGCGAACGCAGCGAACGCAGCGAGTTGTGCGGCGCGACCCCAGGCCGAGCACCGCAGGGCAGTCGGTGCGCAGCGCCGACCGCCCCGCCATGCGCTGCCGCCTGCCGGGTGCCGCCTTGCCGCGACGTCGACACGAGGCCGGACGCGCGTCAGGCGAGGACGATACATGCAACGAGCCAGAGGGCTTCACTTCAGAAGCCTTCGGCGCGCTCGAGCTGTTCGAACCAGTCGAAGCCCATCGGTTTGACGATGCGGCTGTTGACGACCACGATGCGCGCTTCGTTCTTGGTGTCACTGTTGAAGTGCTGGTGCGCGCAATAGGGCGGGATGTAGACGAAGTCGCCCTGGCTCCAGTCGAAGCGCTTGGGGGTTTCGTCCCAGCTGAATTCCATCTCTTCCTTGCAGTCGAAACGCACGTCCCAATGCAGGTCGTAGCCGCTGCCCTCGACGACGAAGAAGATCTCCTCGGTCAGGTGGCGGTGCTTGCCGCTGGCCTTGCCGGGCGGCAGGAACTGCTGGTAGATGTCGAGGCAACACTCCTTGGTATTCATGTCCTCGTGGACGATGTGCTTGATCAGCCCGTCGGGCGAACGCTCGAACGGCATCTGCTTGGCCTTGACGACATTGAGGCGGCCCTTGTACTCGGCGCGAAAGCGCTCCGAGACTTGCAGTGCCTTGGCGTAGAAGTTGACTTCGGTGGTGGCGGCGTGGGCGCGCGCGTGTTCGATCTTGTCGACGATGCTGCTCATTTCGATGTCCTTCAAAGGTGCGCCGGCGGGGTGTATTTTTCCTGGCCCGGCGTCGGATCCTTCGGCGGGTAGCTCACCACCTTCTGGAACAGCATGTGCATGAACAGGAACAGCGGCTTGGCCTTCATGATCAGCACGATCGACTCGTCCTTGGGGTCGTCGTTGAAGTGCTGGTGTACGCAGCCGTTCTCGACGATCAGCGCGTCGCCCGCCTCCCAGTCGTGGCGTACGCCGTCGTGCACGTCGTGGCCCTTGCCCTTCAAGCACGAAGAATACGGCGCTGTTCATGTGGCCGTGCTTCTGGCCGTAGCCGCCGGGGGCATAGACGTCGAGGTGGGCCTCGATCGATTGCGCCACCTTCACCGCCTGCGGATTGATGATCTTCTTGCCGAAGTTCTGTGGCCCGCCCTTCCACTTCCAGTCCTTGGAGCTGTAGACGCGCGGCTGGCTGAACAACTCGTGCACCAGTTCACCGTAGGTGCCTTCGAGCGCACGCACGAAGACGCGCTTCTTGGTCCAGCGCTCCCAGACGGCTTCGTCGGCGGCGGGCGGGCTGTGACCGGTCGTGGGAGTGGACATCGGGCGTCTCCTGCAAGGCGGGAAATGGGGGCGCCGAGGCGCTCACCCCACTCTAGCGCAACGCCCGAACGAGTTCAATTAGAGGGAACAGCGGTTCATATAGAGGAACACGTTCCGGCACCGAACACGATCACGGGTTGGCCTTGGACAGCACCCGGGCCATCGGCGTCCAGCGATCGATCTCGCCTTTCACGTACTGCGTGAACGTGGCGGCATCGAAGTCGTCGGACTCGATGCTCTCCAGCGCGAGCTGCTGGCGCACGCCCGGCGTCTGCAGGCCGCGGCGGACCTCGGCGTTGATGCGCTCGACCAACGGGCGGACATGCCCGCCGGGCCCGACAGTCCGAACCAGGTTCTGGCGGTCAATGCGGGGTAACCCAGCTCGGCAAAGGTCGGCACGTCGGGGTGCTCGGGCAGGCGCTTCGCCGACGAAATCGCCAGCGCACGCAGGCGCCCCGAAAGTATGTGGGCGTTGGCCGAGGGCAGCGCCATGAAGGCGGCCGGAATCTGGTTGCCCAGCAGGTCGAGCACCGCCTGTCCGCCGCCCTTGTAGCTGATGTGCACCATCTTCAGGTTGGTGGTCGCGCGAAACATTTCGCCGATCAGGTGGGCGTGGGTGCCCTGTCCCGACGAGCCCCAGCTCAAGCCATCGGGCCGGGCCGCGAAGTAGGCGAGAAAGCCCTTGACGTCCTTGACCGGCACCGCGGCATTGACCACCAGCACCACCGGTGGGCCGCCGATCATCGCGATATGCGTGAAGTCCTTCAGCGGGTCGAACGGTGGCGACGCGCCGGCTGGCGCGATCACGTGTGAGGCGATGCCCGAAATCACCAGCGTGTAGCCGTCGGGCACCGCCTTGGCCACGGCCTGCGAGCCGATCATGCCGCCAGCGCCGGCCCGGTTCTCGATCACGAACGGCTGGCCGAAGGCGTCGGACAGATAGCGGCCGATCATCCGCCCCAATGTGTCGGTGCTGCCGCCGGGTGAGAACGGCACCATCAGCTTGACAGGTCGCTCGGGCCAGGCCGGCTGTGCCGCAGCCCATTGCGACGTCATCGCCAGCAGCAGCAATATCGCGCAACAAGCCCAAACCAAGGAACCTGAATGGATGTCTCATGTCGGTACCACGGCCAACGGGTGACCGCCCAGGGTGGATGCTCAAGTTTCGACCAACACCACTGCACCGTCGGCTTGCACGCGCAGCGTGGCCTTGTGGCCGAAGCCGCGCGCATTGTCGATCAGGGTGATGCGCTCCGGCTCGAGACGGTAGAAGCCGGCCTTGGCATAGGCCTCGCGAAGGGCCGGCGGGCCGCTGGCGAGTTGATCGAGGAACGGGTAGCGCTGTCGCATCAGGCGACTCGCACGCTCGACCTCGGCGTCGCCGCGCAGACGGCATGCGCTGCCGGCGATCTGCAGGCCACGCACGGCGAGAAAGTCGGCACAGTCGGGGGCCACCGTGGCGGTGACGTTGCGGTTCGTCTCCAGGTGCTGCGAGTGCCGCACGCTGGGGTCGGAGGTCCAGACCAGCGACAGGCCGTCCACGGCGTAGAACAAAGACGCCGCATGCACCGCCGATCCGCCTGCGTGCGTGGCCAGACTCATGACGTGGTAGGCGGCGAGAAACGCTTCGATGTCACCTCGTAGCTCCTGCACGTCCATCGCGCTAGGCCATCGCGCCTTGCGCGCGCAGGTCGTCGTAGCGGAGCGGGTCGAGCCCGAGCAGGTCGCAGAACACGTGCCGATTGTGCTCGCCGAGCAGCGGCGCCGCGCTGCCGATCTCGCCCGGCGTGTCGGACAGATCGAAAGCCGGGAAGCCGCACACCGGCGTGCCGAGCACCGCATGCGGCCGCCGTCGCCATTGCCGGCGTGCTTGCAGTTGCGGGTCGCTGAACAGGTCGGCCACGCTGCTGACGGCGTGGGCGTGAATGCCGGCGTGCTGCAGGACTTCGGCCGCCGCCGGCGCGTCCCGCTCGCACGTCCAGTTGGCGATGGCTTGCTCGATGCGTGCGCCGGCGGCATGGCGCCCGCCCAGCGTCGCCAGCCCGGGCTCGGCGGCCAGGTCGGGCCGGTCGATCGCCTCGCAAAGGCGGGTGAACTCCGCCCCCGACCAGCAGGACACTGCCAGCCAGCCGGCGTTGCGACACGGCCAGGCGCCGTGCGGCGACGCATCGGGGTCGGCATTGCCGACGCGCTCTGCGATCCGGCCACTGTCGTGGTACGCCAGCAGCGGTCCGGCGAGGAACATCAGCCCGCATTCGTACTGCGAAACGTCAAGATAACTGCCCTCGCCGCTGCGCCGGCGCCGCTCGAGCGCGGCCAGCACCGCCGCCGCGCCCAGCGTCGAGGCGATGAAGTCGATGTACGGTCCGTACAACAGCATCGGTGGGCCGGCACTGTCGCCCGTCAAACTGCACATGCCGGCCAGCGCGGTGAGCTGCGAGCCGAAGCCCGGCGTGTCGGCACGCGGACCGGTCTGGCCCATGTTGCAGGTCGACAGCATGATCAAGCCGGGGTGGTCGAGCCGCAGCGTGTCGAAGCCCAGGCCGAGACGGTCCATCACGCCAGGGCGCATGTTCTCGATCACGATGTCGCACCAATCGGTGAGCTGGCGCGCGAGACCGAGTCCTGCCTCGTTCTTCAGGTCGACCGTGACGCCGAACTTCGAATCGTTGAAGTAGGCAAAGCAGCCGCTGGCGTCGATGCCGGGCTTGCCGTCCTTGAACGGCGGGTACTGCAGGCGAAAGCCGTCGGGGCGGCCGACCGACTCGACATGCACCACCGTGGCGCCGAAGTTGGCCAGCATCTTGCCGACGTGTGGGCCGGCCGCGTAGCTGCCGAACTCCACCACCTTGAGGCCGTCAAGCGCTTGTTCGCTCACGCCATTCACCTGCCGTCGACGAGGCGGGCGCTGCAGCCGGCGCAGCGCCGAGAACGGGACGCTCGCCGTCGAGGCGGAAGAACGCGCCGCAATGGCGGTCGCATGCGCGCATCGGCCGCAGGCACGTCCTGCCAGAAGCCGCGCGCCTGCAATTGCGGATCGGCGGCGATGTCTGCGACCGTGGACACCGGGTAGCCGAGCATTTCGCGCCGGTGCGCGCCGTCGAGGAATTCGCGCTTGCTGAGCGTGGACAGGAAGCCGGCGATCGGTGCCTCCATCGCGTCGACCTCGGCCTGACTGGCCCGCGTCGGGTCGAACTTCGACCAATCGATGGCCGCCAGCGGGCCGACATCGGCACCGCGCTCGCGCATCCAGGCGACCAGTTGCTCGTTCGTGCGCCGGCCGGCCGCGCCGCCGTAGAGGATGAAATTGATGTGGCCGTCGCGACAGGGCCAGAAGACGCGGTACCTGGCACCGGCGACCGAGCGCCCGGTGATGAAGGCGCCAGCCCGCGTCGGCGTCGTGCCGGCGATGTCGACGAAGGTCGGTGCGTGCGCCAGCGCCGTGATCACCGCCGCCTGGGCCGAGACGTCGACCAATTGCCCACGGCCGGTGCGTGCGCGCGCGGCCAAGGCCATCGTCGCGCCGACCGCCGCCTGCGCCGCCGCCCAGCCACTCGACTGCGGCGCGCTCACGCGCATCGGCTCACCATCGGGGTCACCGGCCAGCGACATCGCGCCGCCAGCCGCCATGATCTCGAGATCCGACGCCTGCCAGTCGGCCTTTGGGCCGGCCAGGCCGAACGGCGTGATCGCAACCAGGATCAGGCGCGGATTGACGCGCGACAGGCGCTCGAAATCGAACAACTCGCGGTCGCGCGATCCGGCGCGGGGCGTGGCAATCAGGATGTCCAGCGCGCGCGGCCAGCCGGTCCAGCGCCTGCCGCGCACCCGTTTCTTCAAGATCGAGCCGCAGCAGTCGCTTGTTGACATTGAGTGCGCGCCATTCGGCCGCCGACAGGTCGGCGCCCGGCGCCTCGACCTTGTCGACCGCGGCGCCCAGGTCGGCGAGCAGGCGCCCGCACAGCCAGCCCAGGCGGCCGCTGCAATCGAGGACTTGAATGCCTTCCAGCATGCGGCGCGATGGGCACCAGGGGGGCGACCGGCCTCTGGCTAGCGGCCGGTGCGGGCCAGCGACAGCACCCAGCCCGCCATGCGCGACTTCATCGTCGTCGATGTCCTTGGCGTTGAAGAAGTTCTCCGGCTTGACCGGTCCACCGGGTAGACCGGGCGGTGGAAGTCGTTCTCGTAGCCGTAGGGCACGGTGGCGTCGATGCCCATGCCGCCTTCGAACTGGGTGTTCGACGCCGTCCACTGCTTGTCGCCCGAGGTCATGCGCTCCGCCGGCATGAAGGTCTGGCCGCGGCCGCCCGGGATCGGGTTGAGGATGTCGGTGCGCGGGTTCACGCGCGTGGTCAGGCACCACATGATGTCGTCCATCGAATAGATGTCGACGTCCTCGCTGACCGCGATGGCCAACCGCATGCCCTGCGAGCAGGACAGGATCGCGGACAGGAAATTGCGCTGCCAGCCTTCCTCGATCTGGTTGCGCTTTTTCACCTGGATGATGCAGCCGCCCCAGTCGGTCATGCAGTACGGGATATGCACGTTCTGGACGATGCCGGGCTGCAGACGATCGCACAGTGCGTAGATCGCCGATTCGCGCACCGAGGTATCGATGTTCGAGTCGTCCGCCGTATGCACGCCGAGCGGGAAGATGATCGGCTTGCCCTCGCGCTTGCGCATGGTGATCGCGGTGACGTGGAAGGTCGGCGCCTTGTAGGCCTTGCCCATGTAGCCGGCCCATTCGGGATGGAAGTGGTAGCGGCCTTGCACATCGGCAGCCTCGGACTGCGCCGTCTCGTAGCGTTTGTCGCGCGGGTGCAGGTAACCCTCGAGCACGTACTCGGCGTCGGCCAGCGTGTAGGCGTCGATGGTGCGGCACTTCACCAGGCGTACCGGCGAACCCTGGATCGCCCCGGCGATGCCGATCTCGTCGCAACCCTTGGGCAGGATCGCGTAGTCGAAACCCGAGCCGGCGACGTAGGTGCAGGCCGGCGGTACGCCGAAACACATGGTGAGCGGAATCGGCTGCTCGTCCTTGTAGTGCTCGGTCATCACCTGCCACATATGCGAGCCCGGCGAGATCTGGAAGGTGCCGACATTGCCCCAGCGGAAATTCATGCGGTTGTAGCCGATGTGACTGCCGCCGTCGAAGTAGTCGCCGACCACGCAGGAGATGCCCGAACCGATGGTCAGTTCGGTCTCCAGAGGGGTGTGGCGGATGGCGGTCATCCACTTGTTGACATCCAGGTCCTTGGTGATCACCTCCTGCTGCACCGGCGCTTCGTCCTGCTCGATGACCACCGGCTTGAGCGGGTGGTCGATGGCGCGGGCGACTTTCTTCACGCGCTCGAGTGAATCCTTCCAGCCGAACATCTGCTCGACGACACGGATGTCGCCGAACAGGTTGGTGATGGCGCGCGCATGCGGCTTGCCCTTGACCTTGTTGAACAGCATGGGCAGGCTGCCGTCGAAGATGCTTCTGCAGGCCGGTGATCTCGAGATCCGGGTCGACCTCCTTGTCGGTCTCGATCAGCAGGCCTTCGGAGCGCAGCCAGTCGATCGTCGAGCGCAGGCTGGTGACATCGGGCTTGATCGCGGCGCGGTTGATAGGCTCGTTCATGATGTTCCTTTGAGTAAGCGGGACCAATTCACTTCAGGCGTCGCACGGCGCTGCCGCGTTCCATCTGACCGTCCCAGCGTTTGGCGAATTCCGCGTCGATGCCGAACTGATCGAGCACGCGGGCGACGATATGGTCGACGATGTCGTCGATCGATTGCGGCTTGTTGTAGAAGGCCGGCATCGGCGGCAGGATGGTCACCCCCATGCGTGCCAGCTTGAGCATGTTCTCGAGGTGGATCTCCGACAACGGCGTCTCGCGCGCCACCAGCACCAGCTTGCGTCGCTCCTTGAGCACCACGTCGGCGGCGCGTTGCACCAGGCCGTCGCCAAAGCCCTGGGCGATCGCAGCCAGGGTCTTCATCGTGCACGGTGCGATGACCATGCCATCGGTCTGGAACGAGCCCGAGGAGATCGTCGCTGCCATATTGCCGCTGCCATGCACCTCGCTGGCCAGGTCGCTCAACTCGGGAGAGGTCAGGCCGGTTTCATGCTCGATGGTTTGCAAGCCCCACTTGGACAACACCAGGTGGGTCTCGACCTCGGCCGCGCGCAAGGCCTGCAACAGGCGCACGCCGAAGATGGCGCCGGTGGCGCCGGTGATGCCCACGACCAGTCTGCGCATTTCCAGGTCCTCGTGTCCCGCGGCAGATACCGCATGTCCAATATATGGACTTGTATTTGGCTTTTCGGCCGACCTCGACAACCGGTACTACACCGATCAACCTCGCTGACATACTGCGATCGTCTGCAGGCCATGCTAGCATCGCCGCGTGTGCGCAGACCCGTACCGGTATCAAACATCATTCCATATGTTGGACAGATGGAGCCCAATCGATCTCCCCCTGAGCTACTCCTGCAGGGCGCGCTCGATGGCGGCAATCTCGGCGCGCAAGACGGCCACCAGCTCGGCTTGCCGGCGCGGCGTCATGCGACTCGAGATCGCGGCGATGCTCAGCGCCGCAAAGGGATGCCCGTAGCGATTGACGATGGGCAAGCCCAGCGTCGTGGCGCCGGCGACGATATGGCTGTCGTTGAGCGCATAGCCGAGTTGTTGCGAGCGCTTGAGCGCCCTTTGCAGCAACGGCACGGTCAGTTTGTGGAACGCACCCAGGCGCTTGGCATTGCCGCGCACGATCTCGTCGACCGCCTCGTCCGACAAGCGCAGCAGCAGGGCCAGCCCTCCCGCGCCGACACCCAAGGGCCGGCGCGCACCGATCTCCAGCGTCAGCGCCTTGATCGGGAAGGCGCCCTCCCTGCGATCCAGGCAGACTGAATCGTGGCCACTGCGCACCGACAGGAACACCGTGTCGCCAGTCTTGTCGGCAATGCGCTGCAACGATGGTCGGCAGATATCGACCAGGTTGAATTGCGGCGACGAGGCCAACCCCAACTCGAAGATCAAGGGGCCGAGCAGGTAATGGTGCGTGTCGGGGTCCTGCATCAGGAAACCCTCCTCGACCAGGCACTTCAGGATGCGGTGTGCCGTCGGGCGCTCGAGCTTGCAATGCTGCACGACCTCGGCAAGCCGCATGCCGGTGCGGCTGCGCGAGGCGATCAACCGAACCAGCAGCGACGCGCGCTGGATGGTCTGCGTACCCGAAGGTTTTGCGGCGGCGCTCGGCCGCCCCTTGGCGGTCGTCGTGAGGATCGTCATGGCCGCGATTGTCCAGTATATGGAAGTGTATTTGCAAGCCTATCGACATCGATCGCAGATACAGCGTGCTAGCATTATTTGCCCACCAGCGACATTTCCACCGCCAATGTTTGGCATCACTAGTCCATATATTGGACTATTGACCGCCTCGAAAGGATGGATCCGATGAACGACCGGCTGAGAACCACGGATGCGATGGGAAGCCCCCTGGGCGGCCCGCCGGCAGGCGCAGACGACCAGGCGGGTGTGGCTGCGGCCACGCTGCAGGTCAACATCCCCTACGACGGATCTGCGCGAGTGGATCGTCGCAGGCCGAGAAGCTGGGCGAGATCCGCATCGTCAAGGGTGCGACCTGGCAGGAAGATATCGGCATGGCGACCGAACTCGTGCAGCACGACGAAAACGCGCCCTGCGTGATCTTCGACGAGGTCCCCGGCTGCCAGAAGGGCCAGCGCGTGCTGACCAACTTCTTCGGCGGCAAGCGCAAGAACATGACGCTGGGCTTTCCGCTCGCAGCTCAGACAAGCTGGAGCTGTCGCAGGCCTTCCTCGAGCACTACATGCGTGAGCTGAAGCCCATTCCGCACGAGTGGTCGAGACCGGCCCGGTGATGCGAGAACGTCATCACCGGCGACGACATCGACATCACCAAGTTCCCGGTGCCGCTGTGGCACGACGGCGACGGCGGCCGCTACATCGGCACCGGCAGCTACAACATCACCATCGATCCCGACGAGAACTGGATCAACGTCGGCACCTACCGCGTCATGATCCACGACAAGAACAGCGTCGGCTTCTACATGTCGCCGGGCAAGCACGGCCGCATCCACCGCGACAAGTACCAGGCGCGCAACGAGCCGATGCCGGTGGTCATCGTCGTCGGCGGCGATCCGCTGCAGTTCCTCGTCGCCTGCAGCGAGATGCCCTACGGCATCTGCGAGCTCGACATCGCCGGCGGCCTGCGCGGCAAGGCGGTCAAGGTCGTGCGCGGCAAGTTCACCGGCCTGCCGATCCCGGCCAACGCCGAGATGGTGCTCGAAGGCTTCGTGCAACCCGGCAAGCGCAAGCTCGAGGGGCCGTTCGGCGAATGGACCGGCTACTACGGCAGCGACATCCGCGAGGAGCCGGTGCTCGACATCAAGGCCATCTATCACCGCAACGATCCGATCATCCTGGGCTGCCCGCCGCAGCGCCCGCCGGAAGAACAGGCGCGCTACCGCGCCGTCACGCGCTCGGCGCTGATCCGCAAGAACATCGCGGCAGGCGGGCGTTCCCGACGTGACCGCCGTCTGGGCGCACGAGGTCGGCGGCTCGCGCATGCTGCTCGGCGTGTCGATCAAGCAGCGCTACGCCGGGCACTCCAAGCAGGCCGGCCACGTGGCCGCCATGTGCCATGCCGGCGCCTACGCCGGCAAGTACGTGATCGTCGTCGACGACGACATCGACGTCAGCAATCTCGAGGAGCTGATGTGGGCCATGCTGACGCGCTCCGATCCGGCCACCTCCATCGACATCATCACCAAGACCTGGAGCACGCCGCTCGATCCGCGCAGTGCCGCCCGAACAAAAGGAAAACGGCAACAACACCAACTCGCGCGCGATCATCGACGCCTGCCGCCCGTTCCACTGGCGCGACAGCTTCCCGAAGGTCAACATGCCCAGCGCGTCGACGGCTCGCAAGGCGCGGCAGAAGTTCGGCTACCTGCTGAAGTAAGTCACTTGGCCAGGAACAGCTTGTCCCACAACCCCTGCCACTTGTCGTTTTCGTCGAGGATCACTGCCGGGTCCGACAACACGTAGTTGACGGCGCTGGTCTCGGTCTTGACCGCCCGGCTGACCGGCGTGCGCCCCATCGCCGCCATCATCGCCTGGGCTTCGGGGCTGAGCATGAAGTCGGCGAACAGCAGCGCCGCGTTCGGATGCGGGGCCTGACGTGCGACACCTATACCCTGCGGGCGCGCGATCACGGGTTCGGTCGCCGCCCAGTCCACCGGCGCACCGCGCTTCTTGGCCGATTCGGCATTGGCCTGGTAGGCGGTCAGGCCGACATCGACCTCGCCCGAGGCAATCAACTGCACCAGCAGCACATGGCCCTTGCGCATGTCGGGTTTCATCTCGGCGAGCTTCTTCATGAAACCCATGCCCCGCGCTTCGCCCCAGGTCTTGACCACAGCACCCATCCATTCGGCATCGGTCGCCTCGAGCGCGATGCGGCCCTTCCATTTCGGATCGAGGAAGCCTTCGTAGGTCTTGGGCAGGTCTTCGGCCTTGAGCTTGCGCGAGTTGTAGGCCGCGACGAAGAAGTTCAGTCGGTCAGGGATCCACTGCCCATGCTTGGGCACCACACCAGCGGGGATGTCGACCAGGTACGGGCTGTGGAACTCGGCCAGCAACTGCTCGCGCGCCAGCGATTCCATCTCCGGCCCGTTGGTCTCGATCACGTCGACCGCATGGCGCTTGCCTCGGGCTTCGGACAAGGCACGCTGCACGACACCGTCGGACAGGCCGCGCCACATCTGGACCTTGACCCCGGTCTTCTTCTCGAACGCTTCGGCCAGCGGCGTGGCTTCGGTCGGCGCCAACGAGGTATAGACCGAAACCGTGCCTTCCCGGCGCGCCCGCTCGAGCAGACGCGCGTCGCGGTCGGCACCCTTGTACAGGTACACCGCCTGGTGCGGCCCCGGGCCTGGCGCCGGTGCCTGCGCCAGCGCCGTGGCCAGGCCCAGCAGGGCGAATCGCCCACCCAGCAGGGCCTGAGCCATTGAATGCGGTCTGCATGCATGTCGAGTCTCCTCTGGTCCTGATCGTGGCCCGGTCTCAGGATGTCAATCCCGAATGTCCTGCAAGAACCACTCGGTCGGCAGTTCGTGCCCCAGCCCGCGCCGCCGGGCTTCTTCGTACGCCGCGGCGGCGACGGCAAAAAACTGCGCGCCCTGGATATTGCCGCGCTCCGAGAAGGTAATTTGGTGGTCACTGCGGCGGCCCGGGGATTTACCGGACAGGATCTCGGCCAGCATCACGTCTTTGCCCGTGCCGGTGATCTCCGGCGCACGCTTGCCCAGGCGCCGGCGCTGCCAGATCGGCGCATCGGGCCGCGCGACGTAGCCGAGGTATTCGTCGGCGGTGCCGAGTTCGGGCCGCCCGACCGGCGACGGCGAGGTGCCCAGGCGCAGCGTGGCATCGAAGCGCTGGCGCGCCGCATCGTCAGGGCGCCCGCCGATGGCAATCACATGCATGCCCGCCTCCAGCCACTCGCCGCGGATCACGGGCAGCGCCGAGTTGTTGCATCCAGCCAGGATGTCCGCCCCGCGGTAGACCGGGCGAGGCTCGTCGTGGACCACGACCTCGACGCCATGCTTGTCGCGCATCTCGGCGGCAAAGCGCTCGCGGTGCGCCGGCGTCGGGCTGTAGAGCTGGATGCGTTCGATGCCGCGCACGCGCAGCAATGACTCGACATGCGAATGCGCCATGCCACCCGAACCGAGCAGACCCAGCACGCGTGACGCCGGGCGCGACATGATCTTCGCACCGATGGCGCTGTCGGCAGCCACGCGCAGATGCTGCAGGTAGCCGTCGTTGATCAAGGCCAGCGGTTCTCCGTTCTCGACGCTGGTGAGCAGGATCAGGCCGCAGAACAGGCCCGGCCGAACGCAGAACTTCTCCTCGGTGCGCACGCCGTTGTATTCGCGCTCCTCGAGCACGTCGGATTTCATGCGGATCGCGAAGTAGCCCGCGGTCGATCCGCCCTCCATCGTGCCCCATTGATAGCTGCGGTTCGGCGTCGACGTCGGGATGCGGATGTCGATGCGCGGTCGGCACACCGCTTCCTTTTCGATCAGCGCCCGGTACGCCACCTCCAGCGCGTCCAGCGTCATCTGCGCGGTCAGGACCTGCTGCATGTGTTCGTTGTTCAGCAACAGGGTCATGGCAAGCTTTCGATGTTCCTTTATGTAGAACATCGGTCCACATACAGATACGTCGATTGGGCTACCCGATGCGGTGCCTGTCAATTGCGGCGCCGTCGGTGATAACCCCCGCCGCAGGCTGCGCCGGCAGCCATAGACGGCGGCCGCAGCGCTATGGTCAAATCAATGTCGGTTCAATCGAAAGAACACTGTTCCTCATATAGGAACGGTGATCCACCCGCTGCTGCCGCTCGCCCCCGAGGACGCCATGCCCCACGACAAGGACCAGACCCATTGGCACGAGCCCTCGGGCCACAAGAAGGCCGGCTTCGGCGAGTTCCGCAAGCAGCCCACGCCGTACGACGCGTTCATGGAGTCCGAGGGCATCCCGGTGTTCCGCGACATCGGCATCAGCAAGGTGCAGAACCTGCCGCTGCTGCCCTGGAAGCGCACCGGCGGGCGCGGCCACTTCATCCAACTCTTCGGCACCGAAACCAAGTGGGGCTGCTTCGTCGTCGAGGTGCCGCCGGCCGGCGCGCTGCACGCGCAAAAGCACATGTACGAGGAGATCTATCTGGTCGTGGAAGGCCGCGGCAGCACCGAGGTCTGGCAAGAGGGTGATACCAGGAAACATGTTTTCGAGTGGCAGACGGGCTCGATGTTCTCGATCCCGATGAACGCCTGGTTTCGCATCGTCAATGCCACCTCGGGCGGCGCGCTGCTGCTGGCCGGCAATACCGCGCCCAACGTGCTCAACATGCTCAACAACGTCGACGCAGTGTTCGGCAACGATTTCATCTTCCGCGACCGCTTCAACGGCGCCGATGACTTCTTCAAGGCCAAGGACGACATCGAGCCCGACCCGGTGCGCGGCCTGGCGATGCGGCGCACCAACTTCATCCCCGATGTCATCGACTGCGACCTGCCGCTGGACAACCGGCGCTCGCTGGGCTGGCGCCGCGTCGAACCGTTCATGACCAACAACCAGTTCTACTTCTGGATCGGCCAGCACGAGAACGGCCGCTACTCGAAGGCCCATGCGCACACCTCGGCCGCGGTGTTGATCTGCCTGAAGGGCAAGGGCTATACCTACTCGTGGCCCGAGCGCATCGGCGAGACGCCCTGGGCCTCGGGCCACGTCGATCAGATCCGCCGGCTGGACTACGAACCGGTGGGCATGGTCACCGCCGCCCCCGGCGGTGCGCGCTGGTACCACCAGCATTTCAGCGCGGGCGACGAACCGCTGCGCCTGACGGCCTGGTTCGGCCCGCACAACCCGGGCCGCGACCCGGGCGCCCCGGGCGCCAAGCACACCGACTACACGGCCATCGACGTCAACGAAGGCGGGACCGCGATCCCCTACTGGATGGAAGACCCGTTCATACGCCGCGAATACGAAGCCACGCTGGCAAAGAACGGTGTCGCCAATCGCATGGACCCGGCCTGGTACGACAAACCTGCCGGCGCGTCCAAGGGTGAAGTGGTCGCCTCGCACGAATAGGCCGACCGGCGTGGCCGCACCGCACGTGATCGACCCGGCCCGGCGGGCGCGTCTTCTTCAGCAACGTGCGGCGCAGCCTGGAGTTCGAGGACGAGATTCGCCTGCTCAGCGTCGGTGTCGACATCGGTTCGTCGACCTCGCACCTGGTGTTCTCGCGCCTGCTGCTCGAGCGGCTGGACAACCGCTACGTGGTCTCCGAGCGCGTGGTGCTGCACGAATCACAAGTCCTGCTGACCCCGTATGCCGACGACCAGGCCATCGACGCCAACGCACTGCGCATATTCGTCGATCGCCAGTACGCGCTGGCCGGTCTCACCCCCGACCAGATCGACAGCGGCGCTCTGATCCTCACCGGCGTGGCGGTGCGGCGGCGCAATGCGCGCGCGATCGGCGAGTTGTTCGCGGCCCAGGCCGGCAAGTTCGTCGCCGTGAGTGCCGGCGATGCGCTCGAAGACCACCCTGGCCGCCTTCGGTTCCGGGGCCGCGGCGCTCTCGATCCGCGACGGCGCGCGGGTGATGAACATCGATATCGGCGGCGGCACGACCAAGATCGCGGTGTGCGAAGCCGGCGCGGTGATCGAGCAGACCGCGCTCGACATCGGCGCGCGCATTCGTCAGCTTCGATGATGCCGGGCGCGTGCAGCGCATCGAGCCGGCCGCCCTGCGCCTGGCCGCCGAGGTAGGCCTCACGCTCAGCACTGGGCAGCACGCCCGCCGGCGCCGGACTGGCACGCGATGGTCGAACGCATGGCCGAGCGCCTGTTCGAGGCCTTGCGCGGCGGCGGCGCAGTCAGTGCCGCCACCGCAGCGCTGCTGCGCCTGGCGCCGCTCAGTGGCGAGTGCCGACCCGATATGCTTTGCTTCTCCGGCGGCGTGGCGGAATACATCTACGGCCGCACGGCCGAGTCCTATGGCGACCTGGGCCCGGCGCTGGCTGCGGCCATCACGCGCCGCCTGCGCGACTGGGGCCCGCGCATCGTCACGCCCGACCAGGGCATCCGCGCGACGGTGGTCGGCGCCTCGCAGTACACGATCCAGGTCAGCGGCAGCACGATCTTCGTGCAGCCGCAGTCCGCCTTGCCGCTGCGCAACCTGCCGGTCATCACGCCCCTGCTGCCGCTGCAAGAGGAGCGGCTGGACGCCACGGCCATCGCCGCCGCCGTGCAATCGGCTCTACAGGCCATGGACTTGCAGCACAGCGAGCAGGCCGTGGCGCTGTGCTACCGCTGGCAGGGCTCGGCCACCTACGCCAGGCTGGACGCCTTTTGCCGTGGCCTGGCGGCCGGGCTGGCGCCGCTGCTCGAACTAGGCCTGCCGCTGGTGCTGGTAGGTGACGGCGACATCGGGGGCCTGGTCGGCATCCATGCCCACAGCGAGTTGAAGCTCGGCAACGCCATCGTTTCGATCGACGGCATCGTGCTGCAGGCCTTGGACTTCATCGACATCGGCGCCCTGCTCGAAACCTCGGGCGCGGTGCCGGTGGTCATCAAGTCCCTGGTCTTTCCGCAGACAGGCGCGCTCGGCCGTGACGAGTTCAAGCGCCTGGGCTGATGGGCATGAACGACACGCCCAGCTCGCACGCCTGGCAGTCTATGTACCCGCCGCTGCAATCGCACGCCCAGGGTTGGCTGGCCGTGGGTGACGGCCACGAGGTCTTCTGGGAGCAGTGCGGCAACCCGCTCGGTCAGCCGGCGCTGTTCCTGCACGGCGGGCCGGGCGCCGGTTGCAAGGCGGACGACCGGCGCTGGTTCGACCCGCGGCATTACCGCATCGTGCTGTTCGACCAGCGTGGCGCCGGCCGCTCGCGCCCTAGCGGTCGACTGGCGGCCAACACCACCAACCACCTCGTGCGTGACATCGAAGACCTGCGCGCGCACCTGCGTGTCGAGCGCTGGCTGGTGTTCGGCGGCTCGTGGGGCGCAACACTCGCCTTGGCCTATGCGCAGACGCATCCGCAGCGCGTGTCGGCCTTGGTCTTGCGCGGCGTCTTTACCGCCACCCAGGCCGAACGCAGCGCTCTGTACCCGGCGCACCAGGCCGAGCTGCTCGACCGCCTGGCGCTGCAACTGCACAGTGGCGATGAGGCCGCGGAGCAGGCTGCGGCACAAGAATGGCAAGCTTGGGAAGAATCGCTGATGGACCACGAGTGGCCGCCTGCCCCCTTTGCCGCGGCGCCGTCGTCGCGGGACACGGCGGATCTGGCCGCCGCGCGCATCGGGGTGCACTACGTGCGCCACGGCTTCTTCCTGCATGAAGCGCAGTTGCTGGCGCAGGCAGAGCGTTTGCGCGACCTGCCCGGCGTGATCGTGCAAGGCGCGCTCGACCGTGTCACACCTCCTGCCGCCGCACAGGCCTTGCACCGTGCCTGGCCCGGTTCGCGGCTGCAAGCAGTGGCTCGGGCCGGACACGCCTCGAGCCACCCGCAGATGGCGCAGGCCCTGACCGCCGCCACCGACTCCTTCGTCACGCCCAAGCCCCACGAGACCCACCAGGAGACCCGCGATGAACGATGCCAAGCCGCAAGCTGAGCCACAACCCGACAACAGCACCGACCGGCGCAGCTTCCTCAAGCAGGCCGTGGCCGGCGCCGGCACCGCCGCAGCGGTGATCGGCGCGGCGCGTGCGGCCGATGCCCCGGCCAAGCCAGCCGCGGCAAGTGCTGCGGCGTCGACCCCGGCGCCCGCCGCCGAGGGCGGCGTGCGCTCGATCGAACGCCCGGGCTCGGATTTCATGATCGACGTGATCCGCACGCTCGACATCGACTACGTCTCGACCAATCCGGGTTCGAGTTTTCGCAGCCTGCACGAATCGCTGGTCAATTACGGCGGCAACAAGAAGCCCGAACTGCTGACCTGCACGCACGAGGAGTCCGCGGTCGCCATGGCGCACGGTTATGCCAAGGCCGCAGGCAAGCCGATGGGGGTGTTCCTGCACGGCACCGTCGGCCTGCAGCACGCCACGATGGCGGTCTACAACGCCTGGGTCGACCGCGTGCCGATGATGATGATTGCTGGCAACGGCGTCGACGCCAACAAGCGCCGCCCCGGCACCGAATGGAACCACTCGGTGCAGGACGCGGCAGCGTTGGTGCGCGACTTCGTCAAGTGGGACGACGCGCCGGGCTCGCTGCAGCACTTCGCCGAATCCACGGTGCGTGCCTACAAGATCGCCATGACGCCGCCGATGGAGCCGGTGCTGGTGATGGCCGACATCGAGCTGCAGGAAGAGGCGGTTCACGAGCCGGCACCGAAGATCCCGCGGCTCGCACGCTCCATTCCCGCGCAAGGCGACAGCGCGGCGCTGGCCGAGGCGGCGCGCTGGCTGGTCGAGGCCAAGACGCCGGTGATCGTGGCCGACCGCATGGCACGCGACCAGCGTGGCGTCGACTCGCTGGTGCAACTGGCCGAGCAACTCGGCGCCGCCGTGGTCGACATGGGCGGGCGATTGAACTTCCCGAACCAGCACCCGCTCTGCCACAGCGACCGCCGCCGCGCGCTGGTGCGCGATGCCGATGTGGTCTTGCTGCTCGAGGTGTCGGACCCCTGGGGCCAGTTCAACAGCTTCAGCGACCCGAGCAAGATCCAACGCTTCGTCGCCAAGACCGGCGTCAAGGTCATCAACCTGTCGATGCAGGACGTGTACATCCGCGCCAACTACCAGGACTTCCAGCGCTACCAGCATGCCGACCTGTCTATCAACGGCGACGCGCAGGCCAGCCTGCCTCTGCTGATCGAGCAGGTGGCCAAGTTGATGACGCCCGAGCGCCAGCGCATGGCGCAGGAGCGCACCGCCGCGCTCGGCGCGCAGGCGCGCAGTGCCCGAGACGCCCAGCGCGAAGCGGCGGCGCGCGGCTGGGACGCCTCGCCGATCACCACCGCGCGGCTGGCGATGGACACCTACGACGTGATCAAGAACGAGCCCTGGGCGCTGGTGGTCAGCGACCGCATTCCGTGGGCCCGTTCGATGTGGCCGGCCACCAAGTACCACCAGATGCTCGGTGGCTCGGGCGGACAGGGCGTGGGTTATGCCGCACCGGGTGCGGTCGGTGCGGCGCTGGCCAACCGCGACAAGGGGCTGCTGTCGCTCAGCTTCCAGCCCGACGGTGATCTGATGTACGGCGCGGGCGTGCTCTGGACGGCGGCACATCACAAGATCCCGCTGCTGCTGGTGATGCACAACAACCGCGGTTACTACCAGGAGGTGATGCATCTGCAGCGCATGGCCGCCGTGCATCGCCGCCGGCCGGACAACGCGCTGATCGGCAACGAGATCGACAACCCGGCCATCGACTACGCCAAGCTGGCGCAAGCGCACGGCGTCTGGGCCGAGGGGCCGATCAGCGACCCGAAGCTGCTCAACCCGGCGCTGCGGCGCGCGCTGGCAGTCGTGAAGAGCGGCCGGCCGGCGCTGCTCGACGTGGTCTGTCAGCCGCGATGACAGATCGCCGCGGCGCGGACCCAATCGGCGACGCGATTTGCCAGCCCGCATTGAACGGGCAGCGAGATGTCGTCAATGCCGGTGCACGGGCAGCGCCATGCCTGGGCTGTGCAGTCGTTGGTCCAGGCACGAGATCTTGCCGCGCGGCTGCCCTGGCCCGCCGAGTTCCCCGGCACTGGCCGGGCCGTTGTCGCGCCGGCCGCCATCGGAGTTCGCAGTGCAGAGCAGGTCACCCAGCAGGAACGGGCTGGTCGGTGTCTCCAGCGGTCCGCCGTTGCGCAGGCCGGTCGTTGCATCGGGTGGATTGCGGAACACTTCGACGACCCGACCTTCGCGGGTCACAACGACGACGGCATTGCGCTCATTGGCGTCGATCCAGACGTTGCCGGCCTGATCGAGTGCGATACCGTCCGCGCCATCGAGTAGGGGGTGGGCGACGAAAATGTTGTCCAGACACAGGGTGTTGGCGGTAAACGTGTTGTCGCAACCCATCGTGCTCTTGACCTTGCCCTGGCGATCGAACTGGATGCGCCACAGTGCACCTCGGGCGGTATCGGCAATCAGCATGTCGCCATCGCGCTCGAACGCCACGCCGTTGGCGACCAACGGCTGCGCGGTGCCCGCCGGCAGGGTCAACACGCTGCGCCCCACGCCAGTACCCACCGAGTTGGCCATCGGCTGGATGCGCACAACCTCGACGCCTGCTCCGCCCCCTGGCGCGACGCGCCAGACGCGGCCCAGGCCAGTCGTGCCGTCACCGGTCCACAGATTACCGTCACGATCGAAGGCCAGGCCGTTGGTGCCCGGCACACCGGTGGCATATACCGTCGCGATCGGCGGACTGGTGACGTCGGGCACCAGGCTGTAGACCTTGTCGGCCTCGGAGAAATACAGCCTACCGCCGGCATCGAAGGTGAGGCCCGACGGGCTGCATTGCCCGCTGGCACTGGGCGCCGGCACGAAACCCACGACGACCGGGGTCACGTTGGCCAGCGCCATGCGCCAGACCGGGCAGGGCAGGCCGGCGCCTGCGCTGCGCCCGGTCGTGTACAGATTGCCATTGCGGTCGCCGGTGAGGCCCTCGATCGCCAAGGGCGTTGTCACCAGGGTCGTGAAGCCGGCATGGCGCGGCAGCTGTCCGCCCTCGTCCGCCCAGGCTGGGGTGGCCCCCACGCCCATCGTCCACATCAGTGCCGCCAAAATCCATCTCATGGCCAATCTCCCCAAGGCCGCCGAGCGCGGCCACGAGCTTCATCATGGACAACAAGGGGCGGCCGAGTCAATGCAGGTGGTCCCTGACCTGCGCGCCAGGCGAACGCTGCGCAGCGCGCGGCGGGGTGCGACTCAGCGGGCACTGATCTGCAACTGAGGGATGTCCTTGGCCGCCGGCCCCTTGGCGATGGACGCCAGGTAACGATGGATGGCTTGCAACTGTTCGTCGTTGACGTAGCGTGGGTCCAGGCGCGGCATCGCTTCGCGCGGCTGGCGTACCAGCGCCTTGAAGGCCTCGAACGGATAGGGCTCGGGCGCCAGCCGGGGCGCGCCACTGCGCTCACCGCCCTGGCCCACCGTGCCGTGGCAGCTGTAGCAGCCGTTGTTCATGTACAGGCGGCGGCCGGCTTCGACCTCGTCGGCGGTTTGTGCGAGGCTCGGCGTTGCGCCGGCAACGAGGGCCAAGCTCAGGGTCAACGGCAACCGTCGCATACGCACTCTCCTTTGATTTCAAACCATTACCAGGATACAAAAGCACCGACGATGCCGGCAATCAGGATCAACAGCACTGGCGGCACGCGGGTGGTGGCCAGTAACAAGGTCGATACCGCAATCAGCGCTGCGCCCTTCCATACGCCAGGCGCCTGGCGCACCAGCAGGTAACAGGTCGCGGCCATCAAGCCGATGGCCACCGGCCCCAACCCGCGCTGCAGCGCCTTGAGCAGGCGCTCGAACTGCGCCAGCCGGCCCAGGCGCGAGACGACGAACGGGAATACCAGCGCCGGCAGCGAAAGGCCGAGCGTGGTGGCCAGCGCACCGGGCAGACCCGCCATCTGCCAGCCCATCACGGTGATGAACAAGATATTCGGCCCGGGAGCGGCCTGCGCCAGGGCGATCGAATTGACGAACTGGGTGTGGGTGATGTACGCGTGTTCGTCGACCACATAGCGGTGCATGTCGGAGGCCAGCGCCATCGCACCACCGGTGGCGAACACCGACAGCGACAGGAAATGCCCGAACAGGGCGAGCAACTGGTCGAAACTCATGATTCAAGGACTGAGTGCGCGCCACGCCAGCGCCACCGAACCCGCGCCGAGCGTGAGCACGACCAGGCCCACCGGCAGCTTGCCCAGGCCGACCGCAGCAAAGGCGAGCAAAGCCACGCCGATACCGACGCGCTGCCCGCGCAGCGTGCGCGACATGTGAAAGGCCGTGTGCACGATCAAGCCGACGCTGGCCGCCCCCATGCCGTGCAAGGCGCCCTGCAGCCACGGCAGGTGCTGGAACTGCTGGAACAGCGCGGCCAGGCCGATCACCCCTACCGCAGGCAACAACAGGAAGCCGGCGAGTGCAGCTGCGGCACCACGCAGGCCGAAAAAACGGTCGCCGAGCAGGACACACAGCGAAATGCCGGTCGGGCCCGGCAGCACTTGGCTGATGGCGTAGACGCCGACGAATTCCTTGGCCTCGAGCCAGCGCTTCTTGCGCACCATCGTGCGCTCGACGATGGCCAAGGCACCGCCGAAACTCTGCAGCGAGATCACGGCGTAGGTCAGGAACAGCTCAGTCGGCGATCGCGGCGCGGCCCGCTCGGCCGCGTCGGACCGTTCGAGCTTCACTTCACTGCCCCTGCGCCAAATGCTTGGCGGCGTGGTAGTCCCAGACCTTTTGCAGCAGCGCCGGGCGCGACAGGTTGCGGCCAATGCTTGCGCACTCGTCGTCGGTCAGCGCCTGCGGCAGTCCGATCTGCAGGGCCAGATACTGCCGGTGCGCGTTTTCCTCCAGATAGACCGCTTGCACGAAGGCCTCGAGCACGCTTGCCGCCACGCTGACCGCCCCATGCCTATGCATCAATGCAGCCTTGGCCGGGCCGAGCAAGGTGGCCACTTCAGCGCCAAGTGTGGCGGAGTTGATGGAGGCGGTTTTCTCGAATGTGCGCACCGGCCCGAGCACGGCGGCCTGCATCGTCACCGGCAACCAGGCATGGCCGGCCGTGGTCAGGACCGTCGACCAGCGCGGGTGGGTGTGCACGACCGCATGCACGTCGGGCCGCGCCAGGTAGATCTGCGCGTGCAGGTGAAACTCCATCGGTGGCGTGCGCACACCGCTGGCGACACTGGCCAGCGGCCGGCCCTCGAAGTCGATCTCGATGAAATCGGCCTCACCGATGCGACTGCGCACCGAATCGGCCGCATTGATCAACAGGCCGCGGCCATCGTCCAGCCGCGCGCTGAAGTGACCGTTGAAATCGATGATCTCCTGGCGCTCGAGCATGGCCAGCGCCAAGGCCAACAAGCGGCGTTGTTCAGCGATGGGCATGGGGGTGCTCATGATCGTCGTGAATATGGCCGTGGGCGTCGCCATGACCATGCCGGTGCAGCGAACCGTCGCCATGGCGGTGCCACTCCCGCAGATCGGACTTTCCATGCGAGCGCGGGTCCTCGCTGAAGACCAGCGACTTGATGGTCACCGGCACCGTCAGCGACGGCATGCGGATGCGGCCGAGGTCGATGAAGTCGAAGCCCCATAGCGTGATGCCGTCGATCACCAGCACGGCGCCGTGCACGCGCGGGTCTTCCTCGATCAGGTGGCCGAGCGTGAGTGCAATGTCACCGTCGGCCACGATGTACAAGGGCCGACCCGCTGCCAGTGTGCGCGGCAGGGCGTCGAGCAAGCCTTGCGCCAGCGCCGCCAGGCGAGTGAATGTCGGTGCGCCGCTCCAGCGCAAGGAAAGGGCCAGGTCCTGCTCGCCTTCGCTGAGGTCGTAGCGGCGCAAGGAGTCACGCAGCGACTGCGCGACCCGCACCGCATCGATCACCTCGCCCAAGGCCAACGGCAGCGGCACCACTTGCAGGTTCTTGCGCGGCAACAGCGTGCCGGGGTCGGAAACGAAGGTGGTATTGCCGCTCAACTGCACGCTGTACTCGGAGGCGCCGAGCACCGTAGCCCGGATGCACTCGCCCGCCGACCAGCAGCGGCCATGGCAGGGCATGGGCATCGATGCGGGCGCGCAAGGCCTCGCCGAACAACTTGCCCAGGTCACCGAAGTCGCGCGGCTCGCGGTCATAGACATATTCACCGACACCGCCCGAGACCATGATGCCCGCCAAGGCACCGAAGTCCTGGATCGGGTCGGTGAGCAGCAGCTCGCGCAGGTCGGCCTCGTCGTAGCGCTGCGTCAGCACGCGCAGCAGCGCGTCGGCCATGCCGGCCGCGACACGGGCCAGCTGTTCGCGCGTGACCATGCTGCCGAGCTGCCAGTCGAAACCCGCGCGGCGCGCGTGCAGGCGGCCCGCGGGATCGAGCCGGGTGATGCGGCCATGCTCGTCGACCACCAGCAGGCGCCCGCCGATGTGCACGGCGGCAGTGGCGCGCAATTCACCGCGCTCGACCAGGCCGAGCTTGGTCGTGCCGCCGCCGATGTCGATGTTCAGGATGCGCGAGGCCTCGTCGTAGGAGCGCCGCGCCGCACCCGAACCGTAGACGGCCAGCATCGACTCCATGTGATGACCGGCGGTGGCGCAGACGAACTCGCCGCCCTGCTCGGCCAGCACGGCGGCAATCGCCTGGCCGTTCTCGCGTCGCAGCGCCTCGCCGGTGAGGATGACCGCCCCGGCATCGACCGAGTCGGCGTGCAGGCCCGACGCGGCGTAGGCCGCTTCGATGATCCGGCCCAGGGCCTTGGCGTCGATAAGGGTTTCGCTCTCATAGGGCGTGAGCGCGATCGGCGACTGGTAGATCGGCTCGCGCGAGATCACCACATAACGGGTCGAGAGCTGGTCGGCGATGCGCTGCAAATGGATCTTCGAGAACACCACCTGCGTACCGGCCGAGCCGATGTCGATGCCCACGCTGTGCAGGACCACGTTGTCCTGGACCCAGAGTGCGTGATCGGCGGCACTGGGTGACCTGCCGAAATCATCGTGATCATGGTCGTGATCGGCGTCCTCGCCATGTTCGTGGCCGTCCAGGTCGACGCCCAGTCGGTGGTCTTTCAGGCTGTGCGGGAGGCCGGCAGTCACGGCGGAACTCAGATCTTGAACGACTCGAGCGACTCGGGCGCGAACAACTCATCGGGCGACAGCAGCCGCTTGGACAGGCCCTGCTCGAAGTGATAGCGCAGGAAGGTCTCCAGTGTCTGGCGGTTGCGCTCCAGTCCGTACGGCCAGAAGTCGTCACCCATCTCGCGCCGCGCGTCTTCGACATGCGCCGTCAACCAGGGCAGCATGGTCTTGAGCGCCGCGGTCTCCTGCAGGTCCTGGTAGCTGCGGCGCTGGGCCTGAACGAAGGCCTTGGTCAGCGACTGGGCGACCCAGCGGTTGGCCTCGTAGACCTCGCGCCGGATGACGACCGTATGCATGATCGGGAAGATGCCGCTGCTGCGAAAGTACTGCCGCTCGACATCGACATAGTCTTCGAACAGGCGTTTGACGCGTCCGCCCGCGGCAGCGAACGACGAGGGCATGCGCGCGGTGTACAGCGCGTCGATCTCGCCACTAGCCAGCATCTGCGACAGCGTCTGCGTCGGGCCGATGGCTTCGACGCGAATGCGTGCAGGCAGGTCGAGCTTGATCTTCTCCGAGCGGCCCGGCTCCTCCTCGCCACCGGTGACATAGGTCACGCTGTCGACCGGCACGCCGTAGTGGTCGGACAGGATGCCGCGGATCCAGACCGGCGCGGTCATCTGGTACTCGGGGTTGCCGATGCGCTTGCCGATCAGGTCCTTGGGCTGGTGAATCCCGGCGTCGGCATGGACGTAGATGCAGGAGTGGCGAAAGAAGCGCGATGGATAAACGGGAATCGCGACGAAGGGACGCTCGGGTCTGGACAGCGAGACCGAGTACGACGACAGCGACATCTCGGCGCAATCGAATTCGCGGTGCCGCAGCATGCGAAAGAAGGTCTCCTCGACCGGCATATTCAGGTAGTTCAGCTCGATGCCGTCGGGCTGCACGCTGCCATCCATCAGAGCACGGGTGCGGTCGTAGTTCCAGCAGGCCAGCGACATTCGGAGCTTGGACACGGGGCAATTCCTCAGCGGCAACGCCGCGATCAATAGAACTGGTCGAAGTGCTGCTGCTCGGGCGCCACGCCGGCCCCGAGCAACATGGCTTGCACCGCACTGGCCATCACCGGCGGTCCTGCGAAATAGATCTCCATGCTGCGCAGGCGCTCGCCGAACAGTTGCAGTGCAGCGTCATGGACGAAATCCGGCGTCGACCCCGGCGGCGGTGCCGAGACGAAGCCGTGATAGTGCAGGCGCTGGCCCCAGCCCGGCAATACGCGCAACATGTCCTGGCCGCACAGGTCGGCGGCCGTGCGCCCGCCGTAGACGAAATGCAATTGTCTGCTGACCAGACGTGGCTCCAGCATCGCCGCGCGCGCAATCGAGATCATCGGCGCCAGGCCCGATCCGCCGGCCAGGCACAGGATGTCGCGCGGGACATCACGCTTCAACCAGGCCATGCCATAGGGGCCGTCGAGTTCGATATGCTGGCCCAGCGCCAAGCCGTCGAAGAGCACGCCACTGCCCTGCCCGCCCGGCACGCGACGGACCTGGAATTCCCAGGCGTCGGCCGCCGTGTTGCTCATCGACCAGGCGCGCGGGCCGGCCACACCGGGCAACCAGGCCAGGGCATATTGACCGGGCTCGAAGGCTTGCGGTGCGTCGAGTTGGAAGCGGAATTCGCGGATGTCGTGCGTGATGGCGCGGTGCGAGGTCAGCACGGCGCCGGCGCGCCGCGGCCGATGCGGTGGCACGTAGTGCTCAGACAGGCGCAGCTTGATCGTGCAATCGCCGTGCGGCAGCGATTGGCAGCCTAGGTGGCGCTGGCGCTGGCGGTCTTTGTCGCTCAGGCCCGGTGCGGTGGGCCAGGCGTTGTGCACCTGGCCGGTGATCAATTCGAATCTGCAATTGCCGCAAGAGCCGACGTTGCACTCGTAGGGGAAGCCGAGCCCGGCGCGTTGCGCGGCGCGCAGCACGGTGTCGCCGTCGGCACAGGTGAAGGCGACATCGCCTCCGGCGATGCCGATGCGGTGGCCGACCACCGCATTCATCGTGCGCGGTAGCCCAGGCGAGTCGACACCGCGTCGGCCGTACCGATGACATCGGGCGCCAGCGAGCGCAACTCCTTCTTCGTCAGGCGCTGTATCGGACCGGCCAGGCCGACGGCCGCGATGACCTTGCCCGAGATGTCGCGAATCGGCGCGGCCAGGCCGCGCATGCCGACTTCGCTTTCTTCGTCGTCGACGCCGTAGCCGCTCTGGCGCACATCCTCCAGCGCCCGCTGCAGCACCGACGGATCGGCGCTGGTCTTGGGCGTGCGCTCGACCAGGCCTTCGGCCAGCACGGCAGCGACCACGGCGGGCGGCGAATAGGCCAGCAATACCCGGCCCTCGGCAGTGCAGAACGCCGGCTTGCGCGCGCCGATGTACGAGCGAATGCCGATCGCCTGCGAGCTTTCGAGGTTGTAGAGATACATGATCGAGGTCTGCGCCAGGATCGCCAGATGCACGGCCTCCTGCGTCTTGTCGCGCAGCAGGCCCAGCAGCGGCCGCGCCTCGTTGGACACGTCCATGCGCCGCCGTACCAAGGCGCCGAGGGAGAACAGCGACAAACCCAGGCGGTAACGCCCGTTGTCGGAATTCTGTTCTAGGAATCCTTCGCCGGCCAAGGTCACCGCCAGCCGGTGCACCGTGCTCTTGGCCAAACCGAGGCGCTTGGCCAGGCTGCTGATGCCGATTTCGGTCTCTTCTTCCGAGAACACCTTGAGCACCAACAGGGCCGAGGTCACCGACGACAGGCGGCCGGTTGACGCGGGCTTCTCGGCCGGGGCCGCGGCTTTCTTGTCCATGCCGGCATCCTAACTAAATTTTCTCGTATGTGGAACTCCGTTCTCTATGAAAGAACGCCCCCACCGCACTCATGCCGGCCCGGAAACCAGCAATACGGTGCCTGCAAAACCCAGCACTGCGGCGACGGCCACGCGCAGCGAAAGACGCTCCGACAAAAACAGCAGGCTCAAGCCGATGGTGAAGAAGACTTCCATCGACAGCACCAGAGCCACCCTGGACAGCGGGCTGACGTTGAGTGCGGCGAAATTCAAGACCTGGCCGAAGGAACTGGCGCTGCCCGCAACGTAGAGCCATGGATTGGGTCGACGCCACGTCGAGCGCACCGCACGGCGGTAGCCCTCGTTCCAGACACCGGCGCCGAGAAACAGCGCCGCACCGACCAAGGTGCCGACCAGGGCGCCGAAGAAGGGGTCGGGGGTGTCCTGCAAGCCCGCCTTGCGCAGCAGGTTGCCGAATGCGTAGCCGGCGGCTGAGAGCACGCCGTAGACATAGCCCGCATTCACCAACGGCGAAGCCGCCACATCCGATGTCGCGCTCCACTGGGCCTGAACCAGGACGCCGAAGCTGGCGAAGATCAGCAGCGCGCCCCACACGGCGTGGCCGACAAATCGGTCGCCGAGCAGCGCGACACCGAGCAGGACGGCGAAAAACGGGCCCAGGCGCTTGACCGCCGAGCCACGCATGGCGCCGAGCCGCTCGATCGAGGCATACAGGAACACGCGACCGCAAAAGCCGGTGAACACGCCGGCCGCGGCGAGCCACAGCACGCCGCGCAGGCTGATCGGTGCCACGCCGTGCAGCAGGCTGGCGAACAACCAACCCAGCGCCGAGATCAGCGCCGTCAACAACAGCGACAGGAAGGCCCCGTTGTCATCGCCGCCGCGCCGCGCACCTCGCACGACGGTGACATTGCCGACGGCGAAACACAGGCCGACCCAAGCGCCAGCCATTCGCCCATGATGCCGTCGGTGCGCGCTCAGCCGCAGCGTCATGCCGGCGCCGTCGCGGCGCGCGGCATCAGCAGGATGAAGAGGTTGGCGCAGACTATCGTGCCGGCCAGGAAGTAGAAGGTGGCGCCCAAGCCCCATTGGTCGGCAATCAGACCGCCGAGCAACGGCGCCACCGATGCGCCGAGCGACTGTGCGCCGAACAACACGCCGATGCTGCTGCCACCCATGTTCTTGGGCGTCGTTTCGAGCAGCCAGGCCTGGATCACCGGGCGGATGGCATACAGGAAAAAGCCGAGCACGGCGATGAAGACGACAAAGGCAGACGACTTGCCGGCCACGGCCATGAACAGCAGGACCACTGCCGTCATCAGCCATGCTGGTCATCATCACGCTGCGCCGGCCGAGTCGGTCCGACAGATGCCCGGCCACCGGCGACGCCAGCAGGCCGGCCGCCTGCAGCGCGAACATCGACGCGCCGACGCAGGAATGGTGCAGTAGCCCATCTCGCGGGCCAGGAACAGCGGCAGGAAGGTCAGCAAGGCGTTCTGCGTCATCGAGCGGAATGCGCCGCTCGTCGACAGCAGCACCAGGCTGCGGTTGCGAAACAGGGCGCGCAGACCGCGGCCGTAGTCGGCCAGCGATTGACGTGGCGCGTCGACCGCGGCGGCCTTCTTGCCGCCCAGATGCAAGCTGCCGAGCATGGCCAGCAGCAACAGCGAGATCAGCAGCCCGGGCATGACATTGATCACCACCACCTCGCGCCATGACAACACGGCCAGCAAGGCACCGATCGACCAGCGGCGCGACCGCGTCGCCGGCATTGCCGCCCATGCCGTGCAAGGACAGCACCAGCCCCTTGCGCTCGCGGGTAGCGCCGTGCCAGCGTCGGGATCGCGGTCGGGTGCCACAGGCTGTTGCCGATGCCGACCATCACCACGCAGGCCAGCAGCATCAGGTAGCTGTGCGTGAAGCTCATCAGCAGATAGGGGAAGCCGACCCAGAACAGCGAGATCGCCATCAACAGGCCCTTGCGCCCGACGGTGTCGACCAGCACGCCGCCCGGCACGTTGGCCACTGCGCCGGCAAGGTACTGGCAGGTCATGATCAGGCCGATCTGGCTGAACGTCAGGCCCAGTTCGTTGCCGATGATAGGCAGCAGCAGATAGAAGGTGGCCGGGTACCAATGCGTCAGCGCATGGCCCAGCGTGATCAGCCAGACCTCGCGAAATGACCGCGGTGCCTCGGCGCCAGCGGCTGCGAGAGCGCTGCCCACCGGCGGCTCAGCGGCGACCGGCGTCACTTGGCACGCTTGATCACCGTGTCGTCGAACAACTTGGTCCACTTCTCGGCCTCGTCGAGTGAGCCGATCGGGTCGGTGAGCAGGATCTTCACACCCTTGAGCGGCGAGGCCACCTTGGTATTGGTCGGCACGTAGTCGATACCGACCATCAGCGACTGTGCGTCGGTCAGCATGTACTCGTGGAACAGCAGGGCCGCGGCCGGATGCGGTGCCTTGGCCGCCACGCCGATGGCGTTCGAGCGTGCAACAGCCGGCTCGAGAGCGAACCATTCGATCGGCGCCCCCTTCTTCTTGGCCTGCTCGGGCATGTAGTTGTAGACGGTCAAGGCCAGCGGTACCTCACCCGAGACCACCATGTTGGTCAGCAGGTGTGGCCGGTGCGCGGGGAAATGCCGTTCCTGGCCACCAGGTCCTGAAAGAACTTCAGTCCCTTGTCGCCACCGCCGGTCAGGCCGACCACGGTCGCGAACCAGTCCTGGTTCTTGGCCTCGATGCCGAGCTTGCCCTTCCATTTCGGGTCGAGCAAATCCTGGTAGGTCTTGGGCAGATCCTCCTTCTTCACCAGGTTGGTGTTGTAGGCCTGGACCCACACCGACAGCAGCGTCGCCGCCCATTGGCGGTGCGCCGGCACCGAGCCGGGCTGCAAATCCTTGTAGCACCGGCGTATTGACCGGCTGCAGCACCTTCTCGCGCGCCAGGGCTTCCATTTCGGGCGAGCCGAAGTGGACGGCGTCGACCTCGTTGCGATTGGCCGCCGCCTCGGCCAGCGTGCGCTGCAAGATCTTGTCGGTGCCGGCGCGCCAGACGTTGACCTTCAGGCCGTACTTGGCCTCGAAGGGTTTGATCAGCGCCGGCAAGTCCTTCTCGGCAATCGTCGTGTACAGCGTCAGCGTGCCTTCCTTCCTGGCTGCCGCAACGATGCGCTCCAGGCGATCGGGGCCTTCGTAGGTCGCCAACGAGGGTTGGGCCTGCACCAGCAGGGTCGCCAGGCCCGCCCAGACGGCGGCCAGCAGTTGGGGCCATGAGTCATTGGGTCACTGGCGCCCCTTGGCGCTGAAGGTTTCTTCGTACAGCTTGTTCCACTTCTCGTACTCGTCGAGCATCAGGCGCGAATCGACGAACTTGAGCGGCCCCTTGCCGAACGGCGTCTCGACCTTGGTGCTGGTCGGAACGAAGTCGCGGCCGGCCAGGATGCGCTGACCCTCTTCGCTGATCTCGAAGTCGTAGAACAGGATCGCGGCATGCGGGTTCGGCGCGTTGCGCAGCACGGCCACGCCATTCGGGCGCGCGATCGGCGTGCCGATCGAGAACCAGTCGATCGGCGCGCCCTTGTCCTTCAGCTGCTCGGCCTTGTAGTTGTAGACCGTCAAGGCAAACGGGATTTCGCCCGACACGACGAGTTGCGTCAGCAAGGTGTGCCCCTTGCGCACCGACATGCCATTGGCCGCCACCATATCCTTGAACAGCTTGACGCCGCGCGCCTCGCCGAGCTCGCTGATGACGCCGGACAGCCAGTCCTGGTCCTCGGCCTCGATGCCCAGGCGGCCTTTCCAGCGCGGATGCAGCAGGTCGTCCCAGGTCTTGGGCAGCTCCTCCTTCTTCACCAGCTTGGTGTTGTAGGCCTGCACGAAGACGTTCAGGCGCGTGCCGACCCATTCGCCATGGGGGCGCAGGGCCTGCGGGATGAGTTGCGCCAGGTACGGAGACTTGATGGCCTGCAGGATCTTCTCGCGGCTCATGGATTCGAGCTCGGGCCCGTTGGTCTCGATGATGTCCACCGTGTGCCGATTGCCGCGTGCCTCGGTCACCGCGCGCTGCAGCACCTTCTCCGAACCGGCGCGCCAGACGCTGACCTTGATACCGAATTTCTTCTCGTAGCCGGCGACCAGCGCGCCCATGTCGTCGGACTGGGCCGACGTGTAGATGCTGAGATTGCCTTCCTTCTTCGCACCATCGAGCAGCCGCTGCTGACGGTCGGCGCCGGCATAGTTGGCCAGTTCGGCAACGCTGCCACGCGCCTGGGCCCAGGCGATGCTCGGCAATACCAGTGTCGCGGCCCCGGCACTCAGAAGGCGGGTGAATTCGCGCTTGTTGATGGTCGCCTTCATTCAGTTTCCTTCTGTACCTTCTGCCCCTTGAGGAACAGGTCGGACCACAGCTTGTCCCACTTCTCGGCTTCGTCGAGTGTGATCACCGGGTCGATCATCTCGAACGCGAACTTGTTCAGGTTGGTTTCCACCGCCAGATTGGCCGGCACCCGGTTGCGTTCCTTGAGCAGCGTCTGTCCCTGCAAGGACAGCATGAAGTCGGTGAACAGCATCGCGGCATGCGGGTTGGCCGCGCGCGGCACCACGCCGATGGCGTTGGGCCGGCCGAAGGTCGGCGTCAAGGCCTTCCATTTCACCGGTGCGCCTTTCACCGTCAGGCGCTCGATGTTGTGGTTGTAGATCGTGGCCGTGAGCGGGATCTCGCCCGACGACACCAGTTCGGCCATCAGGGTGTGGCCGGTGCGCATCTGCGGCCTGGACTCGGCCAGTTTGCGAAAGAACGCCAGACCCTTTTCCTCGCCCATGGCTTTGACCAAGGCGGCAAACCAGTCGGTGTCGCCGGCCTCGATGCCGATCTTGCCGGCAAAGCGCGGGTGCAGCAGGTCCTGGTAGCTGTTGGGCACCTCTTCGGGCTTGACCAGGTTGGTGTTGTAGCCGATGGTGAAGAAGTTGAAGCGGTCAGCCACGTACAGGCGATGCCTGGGGAAGGCTGCCGCCGGCAGGTCCTTGAAATGCGGGCTGTAGAACTCGGCCAGCAGTTTCTCGCGCGCCAAGGCCTCCATCTCGGGGCCGTTGGTTTCGAGCACGTCGCAGGCGAAGCGGCCGGCACGGGCCTCGGTCACCGCGCGCTGCAGCACCTTCTCCGAACTCGACCGCCAGAGCAGGGTCTTGACGCCGTATTTCTTCTCGAAAGCCTCGGTGATCGGCCCCGAGTCCTTGGTGTTGAGCGAGGTGTAGATATTGACCTGGCCCTCTTTCTTGGCACCGTCGAGGATGCGGGCCTCGCGGTCGGCGCCCTTGTAGAGGTAGATCTCGCGGTTGCGTGCGCTGGGGTCCTGGGCCAGCGCGCGGCCGCAAGCCAGCGTGACCAGCGACGCCAGCATCAAGCCGCGACGCCGCGTGTCGACATGGAAGGCTGTCATCGTGCCCGTCCTTGCAACTGAGCTTCTGCGAGCCCTTCGAGTGGAATTGTTCGACGACGACAACGCAGCGCGACGCCGCCGCGCTGACCGCGACGGCCGGTCGGATCAGAAGCTGTGCGACAGGCCAATGGCCATCTGGCTCAGGTCCTCACCCGCATTCGTGCCGTTGTCCAGCTCGTTGGTGGTGAAACGTGCCGCCTTGCCGTTCGTCAGGCGCGCCACCGACGCAAATGCCATGGTGCGCTTGCTGAAGTAATAACCACCGGCGAGCGTGATCTTGGTGCCGTCCAAGCCGTCGGTGGTACACACCGCGGCCACGCGGGAACAGGATCCGGCACTGGATTTCACATAGTTGGCAGCGGTGCGCCACTGATCGCTCCAGCGGTTCTCCATCGCCAGCTGGATGGCAGTGTTCTTGTAGGACTGGAACTTGCCCGTACTCGTCAGCGGTGGGGTCTCCTTGTAGTCCTTGGCGATGTAGTCGAATTCGAACTTGTGCTGGCTGTTCATGCGCCACTCGACCGTGAACTGCGTCGCCGTGTCCTCGGATGTCGCCGTTGCAATCGTATTCCTCTGTGCGCTCGGGGCCTGCGCCGAGCCACCGAAGAAGTTCTTGTGGATCTCGTGGGCAATGGCCGCGTACCACGGCCCGTTGTCGTACTTCAAGCCGAATGAATATCGCCTTCTGATTGCCGGTCGAGGCTGCTGAGCGCGTCATCCGAACACCTGGACGCCGAGCTGGAAGCCGGACATCTCGGCCGATTCGTACTGGACCGAACTGCCCCAGCGCTCGTGGAAGCGAGCCGTGCTGCTGCTGCCAAAGCCCGGCTTGCGCAGGATGTTGCTGGTCGACATGAAGGTGCCGCTGCTGATGCCCAGGATGCCGATCGTGTCGCCGTAGTTCTTGAAGATGGTGTCCATCTGCCCGAGTTTGAGCGTGCCCATGCCCTTCATCTCCAGGCCGACAAAGGTGTCACGGTTCCAGAACTGTGGTGACGTGCCGCCACCGACGCCGTTTTGGACCGAGACCACCGACTCCATCTGGAAGAAGGCCTTCAAGCCGCCACCGATGTCTTCGTCGCCACGGATGCCGAAGCGCGAATTGCCGGAAACCATGCCGTTATTGCGCACGACCCCATCGGTGCCCGTCGGGGTGGTCCCGATGCTCGACGACGATGGCCCGGCCGCGGTCGCGCCAGAGCCGTCTTCGCTGACGATGTACGGGTACAGCTTGCCGTAGATCGTCACGTTGCTCTGCGCCATGGCGGCGGGCGTGGCCAACACGGCAGCAATCGCGGTCAGCATCGGGAGTTTCTTGATGGACATGGTGTCTCCAGTGGGCGATGGGTTTGGCCGCTTTGCGCGGCACGCGTTGTCTTCCGTGAACCGGCAACCGTTCTTTTATGCGGAACAAAGGTTCGTATCGAAGAACGTTGGGCGTAAGTTATTCAGGTCTCCGGCGGCTGTCAATTCGGGCCCGCCCGATTTCACGCCGGGCGCAACACCGGGGCCGGAGGCAGGTCGGCCAATTCGGCGGCATAGGCCGCCTCCATGCGCGGCTGCAGCCCCAGCTTGGCCAAGGACGCGGCGAAGCCGTCGCGAATCTGCGGCACCTCGTCGGCGTAGTCGATCTGATGGCCGCCGACGCGCCGGCTGATCCAGGCCTTGGGCACCCCCTGGGCATTGCGGATCGACACCCCCTCGGCCTTGAAGGCCAGGTAGCGCGCCGGCATGCTGCCGGTGTTGAAGTGCTGGTGGAACCACATGTTGGGCGGCACGATCATCGAGCCCTCCTGCCACTCGAAGCGTCGCGGCTCCTCGCCCTCGGGCCACATCAGGCTGTAGCCCTCGCCGCTGAGGACGATGACATGCGCGCCCGGGCCATGGGCATGGGCCTTCTTGTAGGTCCCGACCGGGAACTGCGAGATGTGGCTGTTCATGCTGCCCTTGGCCATCGAGAAGCGGATATGGCCGCCGCCGGCGCCGCGTTCCTTGGCCGACGACCAAGGGCAGGTTGATGGCATCGGCGACGAAGTTGGTATCGAGCAGCAGGCCCTTTTGCTGGCCGCCGTTGGCAAAGTAATTGCTCTCGCCGGCGAAGCGGTTCTCGAAGTCGTGCGCGGTGTTGAATACGAAGTCGACGTCGCCGAAGGCGTTGATGATCACCGGCGCATTGGTCACCGAGACGAAACGCGCGGCGTCCTTGCCCGAACCATTGAAATGCTGGTGCCAGGTGTTGAGCGGGATCGCGAAGATCGCGCCGGCCTTCCATTCGAAACTGAGCTTGGCGCCGGCATCGTTCCAGACGCTGGTCGAGCCGCGGCCGTCGAGGATGTAGATCATTTCCTCGAACAGCTGGCGCTGCGGCGCCAGTTCCTGCCCGGCGGGCCATCTCGCAGACGTAGCAGTCGTTCGAGGTGCGCGACGCGTCGTGGTTGAGGAAGACGCCGCGACCACCGCGCCGAGCCCAGGGCTTGAGCGCAACGTCGTGCAGGTTGCGCACGTACATCGCGTCGATGATGTCCAGACCTTCCTCGGCGATCCAGCGCGTGTAGGGCGTGGCCTTTTCGGTTTCGAATTTTTTCGCGATGGTGTCGGAGACCAAGGCGCTTTGACGGGGTTGTGCACTCATGCCGGCTCGCTGGTGGTAGTGGGTGCCTTCAGGTAGCGCGCGACGCGCTCCGCGGTCAATGTCGCACCGGGCTCGAATTCGGGCGCGTCCTCGAGCTGCTCCAGGTCGTTCAGGCCGCTGGACTTGAAGATGCGGTTGATGGCCGAGATCAGGCGCACCGGCCGATCCGGGTCGGCATTGAAATGCTGGTGGATGGTGTTCGGCGGGATGTAGATCACGTCGCCGGCCTCCCACTCGTAGCGCTTGACCTCCTCCTGCGGCGTCCAGTGATAGGTGTCGGTGATTTCGACGTCGCAATCCTGGTGCAGGTCGTAGCCTCGTCCCTCCACCACGTACAGACATTCCTCGGCCAGATGGCGGTGCTTGCCCGAGCGGCTGCCCGGCGGAATGATCTGCATGTAGGCATCGACCGTTTCCATGCGCGTGTTCATGCCCTCGTTGAGCAGGTGCTTCAGCAACCCCTGGCGCGCCAGCTCCCAGGGCATGTCCTCGGGGTGCACCACCTTCTTGCGCTTGGCGTTGCGCGCCGGCGCGCTCGCCGCATCGTCGAGCAGGGCCTGGTACAGGTCCTGGTGCGCGCTGCCCTGCAGCCAGGCTTTGGCTTCGCTCCATGCCATGGTCAGTCCTCCTTCGGGTGGTTGAAGTTGTCTTCGGCTTCGCGCACCGCGAAGCCTTCGCCGCCGGGTGCCGGCTCGCTCGGCCGCGGTTCCACCTGCTGCTGGAACAGCATGTTCATGAACATGTACATCGGCTTGGTCTTGATCACCAGCGCCCGCGCCGGCTTGTCGTTGCTCGGCGTTGAAGTGCTGGTGCACGCAGTTGTTGTGCACGATGGCGATGTCACCGGCCTTCCAGTCGTAGCGCACGCCGTCGTGGATCTCGTAGCCGTCGCCGTCGAGGATGTAGAACGCCGCCTCGTTGACATGGCCGTGTTTCTGCGAACGGCCACCGGGACCGTATTCCTCGAGGTGCAGGTGGAAGGTCTGCGTGATCCCGTCCTTGGGCTCGACGTAGTGGCGGCTGAAGGTCTGCGGTCCGTCGTTGAACTTGATCTCGCTGCCCTTGCGCACGCGCGGCATCGCGCGCAGGCGCGCCAGCTCGGTCCTTCAGGTTGTAGGTGCCCTGGATGCCGCGCACGAAGACGCGGTCCTTCTTGCGAGTGGTAGTGCGACTCGTTGCCCAGCGTCGGGTCTTTGGCTTCAGCGTCCATACAGTCTCCAGCTTGTAGCGTTTGGGTTTGAGGGCCCGGCAGATCTCGCGGTTGAGCCCCGCCTGCGGCAGCCCAGGCCGCGTTGCGCGGCCATCTCCTGCACGATCGACCATGTCGTCCTCGGCCCAGGCCATCGTCTGCTTGCCCCAGTTCTCGAGGGCATGGTTCTCGGCGCTGGACATCATCAGCGCACTGCGCAGCAGCGTCGATGTCCACGCCGTAGTGCCTGGGCCAGCGCCAGCGCCTCGTGGTTGGCGACCAGGCAGGCCCACAGGATCAGTTGTTGGCTGCCTTGGCCACCTGTGCGGTGCCGACACCGCCCGTGTGCACGACGTCGGACGAATAGGCACGCAGCACCGGCGTCAGACGCTCGACCACCTCGGCCGGGCCGCCGACGAAGGACAGCAGCGTGCCGGTGTCGGCGCCTCGCCGCCGCGGCAGACGGTCGAATCGACGACGTGCAGGCCACGGCGTCGTCGCCGCCAGTTCCTGCACCGTCTCGGGCCGCACGGTGCTGAGGATCGCGACGATGCTGCCCGGCTTCGCCGCTGCGCAACGGCCCGCCATCGGCCAGCAGCGCGCGCACCTCGGTGTCGAAGCCGACGCAGACGAGGATCACGTCGCTTGCGCCGCCAGTTCGGCGGTGCCTGCGACCCAGCGTGCGCCGCGCTCGACGACCGGCGCCTCGCGCGCCGGATCGAGGTCGCTGGCCAGGGTCGTAAAACCCTTCCTGACGAGGTGGCCGATGATCGGCGTGCCCATGCGGCCGGCGCCGATCAGTCCCACGGTCGGTGCTCATGGTGCATTACCGTTTCTGTGTGATGGTGTCGAGCAGCGCGGGCTGCCCGGCCTTGACTTTGGCGATGGCGCGCTTCAGCGCCGCGGCCATGTCGCCCGGCTGGTCGATCGGGCCTTCGGCATACCAGCCCATCGAGCGCGCGAGCGACGGCGAAGTCGGGCGCCGGGTCGTCCAGGTCCATGCCGATGTGCGCGCGGTCCACCGGCGTGCCGCGCTGCTTGGCCATGCGGATCTGGTGCTCCCAGTCGTTGTAGTAGGCGCGGTTGTTGTACATCACCACCAGCATCGGGATCTTGTGCTTGGCCGCGACCCACAGCGCGCCGGCGTCGAACATCAGGTCGCCGTCGGGCTGCATGTCGACCACCAGCCGACCCTGCGTCGCGATGCGCCAGCGCCACGCCCAGCGAGATGCCGAACTGCGTCGCCGTGCCCAGCGACTTGCCGGCATGGCGGTAGGGCTTGTCGAAGTCCCACAGCTTGCGCGTCCAGTCTTCGAGCGTGCCGGCGGTCAGCACCCAGTCCTCGTTCTGGATCTGAGCCCAGACCTCGCTGGCCAGGCGCGGCAGCGTGATCGGGCTCGCATCCCAGTCGACCTTGCGCTTCGGCGGCCCATCGGGCACGCAACGCGGCATGCTTGCGGCCAGTCGAGACGCTGCGCTTGAGGCTGCGGCCGGCAAAGGCTTCATCCTTGCGCGCGCGGGCCTTGAGCAAGGCCGTGAGTGCCGGCATCGCCAGCGTGGTATCGGCGACGATGCGCTGGTCGGCGTAGAGCAGGCGCTGGTAGTCCATCGCCCAGGCCGAGATGTTCAGGTCGCCGAAGCCGATGTCGATCCACTGGCAGCCCTTGGGCGTGAGGCTCACCAGTTCACGCGTGGTGCTGGTCAGCGTCGGTGGTCGGGCGCTCCCAGTCGCGCACATCGATGCACAGCACCACGTCGGCATCGCGGAACATGTCCTTGGACATGCTCAGGTTCAGCGGATGCCGGCTCGGGAAGTTGAGGCGCAGGTTGAGGTCGTAGACCGGCGCGCCCAGCGTCTCGGCCAGCTTGACCAGGGCCTCGAAGCCTTTCGGGTCGCGGCCGGCGTACTCGGCCAGGATCACCGGCCGCCTGGCCGCGGCCAGCGTGTCGGCCGCCTTGCGCCAGCGCCGCCGGGTCGGGCGCGATCGGCGACGGCACCGTCTGGAAACCCTTGGGCGGCAGCGGCACCGTCTGCTCGAGCTTCTTCTCCTGCAGCCAGGCGTCGTAGCACATGTATACCGGGCCCCTGCGGCTCGGTCATCATCACCGACGTAGGCGCGCGCGAAGGCCTCGGGAACGCCGTCGACCGTCGTCGGCTGATAGTCCCACTTGGTGTAGTCGCGCACCGCCTGCCCCTGCGACTGCGCGGAGTGGATCCAGTCGATGCTTCGGCCGGCGCTTGGTCTCGTCCATCGGCCCGGTGGCGCCGACGATGAACACCGGTGCGCGGTCGATGTAGGCGTAGTAGACCGCCATATTGGCGTGCAACAAGCCGACCAGGTTGTGCAGGATCGCGACCATCGGTTTGCCAGATGCCTTGGCGTAGCCATGCGCGATCTGTACCGCCGTCTCCTCGTGCTGGCACAGCATCATCTGCGGCAGGTTGCCACCATAGTTGACGATCGAGTCGTGCAGGCCGCGGTAGCTGGCGCCGGGGTTCAGCGCCGCGTAGGGCAGCTGATAGCGGTGCAGCAGGTCGACGATGACGTCGGCGCCCCAGCGCTCCTTGGGCTTGAGCGCCTTCGGGGTCTTCTTGGGCCGCTCGACGCGCTCGAATGCTTCACCAGTGGACATAGGGGGTTTCCGTTGTCTGGCCGTCAGGCCGCCGCCGCGAGTTCGGCCACTGCCGGCATGGCGACACATTTGTCGGCCTCGATCTGGGCCCATACCGATTGGCCGATGGGCGTGCGCAACGAGGGGTGCGTGCGCGACAGCAAGGTGCGCTCGGCCGACATGCACCTGCAAGTCGATGGCCTCGCCGAGAAAGACCTTCTGGTCGACCATGGCCTGCCAGACGTTGGTTTCGGTGGCGGGCCTGCCCTCCGTCAGGCGAACGTCTTCGGGTCGGATCGAGAGCACGACCTTGTCGCCGGCCTTGAGCGCATCGACCGAATACGAGCGCAACGCGCCGAGCTCGCTATCGATCAGGTAATAGCCGCTCTCGGCCTCGCGCGAGCGCACGGTGCCGTCGACGAAATTCGTGGTGCCGACGAAATCAGCCACGAATTTGGTCTGCGGCCGCTCGTAGATGTCGCGCGGCGAGCCGATCTGCTGGATGCGGCCCTCGTTCATCACCGCGATCTCGTGCGACAGCGCCAGCGCCTCGCTCTGATCGTGGGTCACGTAGACGGTGGTGATGCGCAGCTCGCGCTGCAGGCGCTTCAGCTCGAAGCGCATCAGCTCGCGCAGCTTGGCGTCGAGGTTGGACAGCGGCTCGTCGAGCAGCAGCAGCTTGGGCTCCATCACCAGCGCGCGCGCCAGCGCCAGGCGCTGCTGCTGACCGCCCGACAGCTTGGTCGCCTCGCGGTCGGCGCAGGTGGTCGAGCTGCACCGCGGTCAAGCACCTTCATCACCTTGGCGTCGATCTCGGCCCGGCTGTACTTCTTCTTGCCGACCTGCAGCGGAAACGCGGTGTTGGTGAACACGTCCATGTGCGGCCAGATCGCGTACGACTGGAACACCATGCCGAAGCCGCGCTGGTTGGGCGGCACGAAGACGTTGCGCCGCGCCGAATAGACCACCACGTCGCCGACCGTGATCTCGCCCGCATTGGGCCGCTCCAGCCCGGCGATCGAGCGCAGCGTCGTGGTCTTGCCGCAGCCGCTGGGCCCGAGCAGCGTGAAGAACTGGCCCTCGGGCACGTCGAAGCTGACGTCCTGTGCCGCCTTCACCGGCTGGCCGAGTTCGTTGGTGTACTCGGTATAGAGCGATTCGACCTTCAGCACGCCGGGTCTCCTCGTTCTATTCCTTGATGCCGAACTTCTTGCCGATGGCTTGCGAGACCAGCACCAGCACGAACAGCATCAGGATGAACAGCACGCCCAGCGCGGACAGTTCGACATACTGGCCGTTCTCCCACAGCTCCCAGATGACGATCGAGATGACCTCGGTGCCCGGGCTGTAGAGCAGGATCGAGCTCGACAGCTCGCGGATCGAGACGATCATGATGTAGATCCAGCCCGCCACCAGGCCGGGCTTGAGCAGCGGCAGCACGATGCGCCAGAACGTGGTGGCCCAGCGACGGCGCCGCTCATCGCCGCCGACTCCTCGAGCTCCTTGTGGATCTGCAGCATCGAGGTGGTGTTGTAGCGCAGGCCGTAGGGCATGAAGCGCGTGACGTAGGCGATGAACAGGATCCACATCGTGCCGTAGACGCCGATGTCGACGTTGAGATAGAAGATCATGATCGCCAGGCCCAGCACCAGGCCGGGGAAGACCATCGGCAGCGAGGCCAGGTTGTCGAGCAGCCAGCGCCCCGGCAGCCTGGTCTTGACGACGATCCAGCAGATGACCGAGGTGATCAGCATGATCAGCGTGGCGCGAGCCGAACGAGAGCAGCAGGCTGTTCCACACCGAGCGCAGCAGGTTCGGGTAGGTGAGGATGAAACGGTAGGGGTCGAGGGTGAGGTTCTTCAGCGCCTGCCATCGACGGCACCGAATAGAACTTCTGGAACGACGACCACAACAGCACCAGGAAGGGCAGGACCACGATCAGCGCGAAATAGACGACGAAGACCGCGGCGGCGAGCCAGCGCCAGGGCCCGAGGTCGATCTGGCGCGGGCGGAAGCCCTTGCCGGTCATCGTCGCGTACTTGCGAGCCGCTGGCCGAGAGCCGCGCTGATGAAGTAGACGCCGATCGTGGTGATGGCCAGCAAGCGTGATCGCGTAGGCCGAGGCGAGGCCGATCTGGCTCGGATAACGGTGCACCGCCTGGTAGATCGACGAGGTGAAGACCTGGATGCCGACCGGCAGGCCGAGCAGCGCCGGCACCTCGAACGATTCGATCGCGCGCACGAACAGGATCAGGAAGGTGGCGAAGATCGCCGGCCAGGTGAGCTTCAGCGTGATGTTCCACAGCACCTGGAACACGTTGGCGCCGCTCATCATGGCCGACTCCTCGAGCGAGGGGTCCATGGCGCGGAAGGCCGCGGTCATCAGCAGGAAGGCCACCGGCGAGTAGTGCAGGCCGTCGACCCAGATCATGCCCCACATCGAATAGACGTTGAACAGCGGCGCGTCGAGGTTGAAGAGCGACTGCAGCACCAGGTTGACGATGCCGATCTTCGGGCTGCCGAGCAGGATCCAGGCCACCGTGAACAGGATGCCGGGGATCACCAGCGGGATCAATCGACAGGGCGAAGAACAGCGACTTGAACGGCGTATTGGTGCGCTCGTTCATCCACGCCAGCGAGGTCCCGACGACGAACGAGAACGAGGCCGTGCCGACGGCGAATTGCAGCGAGGTCCAGAACAGCCGCGCCGTGTCGCTGCTGGTGTAGGCGGTGACGTAGTTGCCGAGCGTGAAGACGGCGGCCTTGCTCGCGGTCTGCGGCGTGAAGAAACTCTGCCAGACCAAAAAGCCCAGCGGCACCACCGCGATGTAGACCGTGAACGCCACGCAGACGCCGATGACGATCCACTTCCAGTCCAGCGCAAAGCGCCGCGCGGCAATGGCCATCGTCGTGCCCGGCGGCGGGCGCGCTTGGAGCTGAGCCTGCGACGGTGAAGCAGCCATTAGTTTGTTCTTTTATACGGAACAGTGGTCCGTATAGAGATACGGCAATGTAGGTTTGTGCGGCAGGGGTGTCAAGGCCGAAGACGGTCGGGACTAACCCAGGCAATCGCGCAGCGGCGTCCCGCACTCGCTGAGCGAACCGGCACCGGACTGCCGGTGCCTCAGGCTTCAGCGCACCGCCACCTGTTCTCGAAGTTGCACTTCACGGCCGCTGGCCGACGATTGAAGTGCGGCAAGACAGAGCTCCAGGTTGGCCAGGCCCCAGCGGCCATCGTGCAGCGCCGGTACCCCGGCGTCGATAGCCGCGTGGAACTCGGCCAGCACCAGGTCGCGCGGCGTGCGGTCCAAGGGCAGCGCAATCTCGCGCGAGTCGCCATCGACATGCACCAGCAACCCCGTCGGTGACTGCCGGATGTCGCCGCCCTCGCAGCTGACCAGTGTCAGGCCGAAGAAGGGCTGAAACGGCGCCGCGGCCGGGATGGCGCTCGCCGCGCGCGCCTGCTTGGCCTGCAACTCCTGCTCCGGCGACAGGCCGGTGCGCCGGCGCGGGCGCTGGGCGGCGGGCTGGTGCAGGCCCCACTCCGAGATGTCGAAGCACAGGTCCATGCTCGACAGGCCGCCGTAGCCGTTGTAGACCGCGGTCGCCGCCGGGCCATCCTCGAAGTCGATGAACACGCTGTGCGCGCCGACACCGCGGCGCTGCGCATCCCAGTCGAAGGTCTTGGCACGCACGCTGCGCGCGCGCCCGCCGCAGAGCAGGCGGATCAGGTCGAACTGGTGCGAACCCTGGCGCAGCGTCACGCCGCCGCCGCGCAGGGCATCGAGTTCGTCGCTGCGCCGCGGCCGGCGCATCCAGTCGCTGAAGCACCAGGTGTTGACCATGCACACGCGTCCCAGATCGCCGGACTCGATCAGCCCGCGCATGGCCTGGATAGGCGCGTCGTAGCTGTGCGAATGGCCGACCAGCAAGACCACGGCGGCGCGCTCGGCGGCAGCGACCATTGCCCTCGCCTCGGCCAGCGACACGGCCATCGGTTTTTCGACCAGCACATGCTTGCCCGCTGCGGCCGCCTCCTGCACCTGCTCGGCGTGCAACGGCGTGGGTGTGGCGACGATGACGGCGTCGAGCCCGGGTTGGTCCAGCATCTCGGCCAGCGAGGCGTAGCTGTGCACGGCGTGCGCCTGCTGCAAGACCTGTCGCAGAACAATGTCGGGCTCGGCCAGCGCAACCCAGTCGAAACCGGCATGCCGGCGCAGGGCCGCGGTGAAGGCCTGGCCGGCCGTACCCATCCCGGCCACGCCGATGCGGAGGCGGCGCTGCATCGCGCCGCTACTTGGCCTTCTTGATGATCATCTCGTCGAACTGGGTCAGCCACTTCTCCTGCAGGTCCAGCGCACGCACTGGATCGACCATCTTCAGCGGCACCTGGCCGAGCGGGCTGGGAATGTGCTTGCTGGTCGGCACGAAGCTGGCTTCGGCCAGCAGCTTCTGGCCCTCGCCGAGCATGAAATCCTCGAACAGCAGCGCGGAAGCCGGATTCGGCGCGCGGCGGGCAACGGCCAGCGTGCTGGGCTGCGCCAGCAGCGGCTGCAGTACCAGGTTCTCGATCGGCGCGCCCTTCTTCTTCAACTGCTCGGGGATCCAGCTATAGACCGTCAGCGCCAGCGGGATGTCGCCCGAGGCGACCAGGTTGGTCAGCACCGAGTGACCCTTGCGCGCCGCGATACCGTTGACAGCGACGATGTGTATTGAAGACCTTGGTGCCCTGCTCCTCGCCCATTTCGGCCAGCAGGGTGCCGAACCAGATGTGGTTGTTGGCCTCGATGCCGAGCCGGCCCTTCCAGCGCGGGTCCTGCAGGTCCTGGTAGCTCTTGGGCAGCTCGTCCTTCTTCACCAGGTTGGTGTTGTAGGCGGCAGTCCAGATGTCGAGCGTCATGCCGACCCAGGCGTGGTGCGCGGGCACCGCGCCCGCGATCAGGTCGTTCAGGTGCGGCGACCAGACCTCCTGCAGCAGCTTCTCGCGGTAGGCCGCCTCGTTCTCCGGTGCGTTGTTCTGCACCACGTCGACCTCGAAGCGGCCGGCGCGCGCTTCGGTGATCACACGCTGCAACACGGCTTCGGAGCCGGCGCGCCAGGCCTTGACCTTGATGCCGTACTTCTTGGTGAAGGCGGCCATCAGCGCGGGCAGCGCCGGGTAGACGTGATAGACGGAAAGCTCGCCTTCCTTCTTCGCCGCGTCGAGCAGACGCTCCTGCCGGTCTGCACCCTGGTACAGCGCCAGGTCGCGCGCGGCCTGCGCCAGCACGACGCCATGCATGCCCAGCGTCAGCAGCGAGGCGGCCAGGGCCTTGACCAGGGTGTGCTTCATGACGGGCTCCTTGACGATCGACGACGTAGGTACTCGAAATTGATCGTGTATTGCTCGGGGCGCGTGATGTCGCGGTGCAGGCGCTCGACAGCCTGGGCCGAGAACTCTTCGCCGATGCCGCCGCCGGCCTCGGCCAGCAACTGGATCTGGCAGGCGTTTTCGAGCATCAGCGCCAGGATGGTCGACTCCTCGACCATCGCGCCGACCACCGCCACACCGTGGTTGCGCATCAGCACCGCCTTGTGCCGGCCCAGCGCGCGCGCCACACCGGCCCCCTTGTCGGGTGTGCGGATCAGGTCGATGGTGTCGGTGAAATACGGCAGGCCGTCGGCGAACGCCACCGCCGGCTGGCTGATCGGCCGCAGCGAACGGCCGGTGGCCGAGAACGCCACCGCATGCGTCGGATGGGTGTGGACCACGCTCATCACGTCGGGCCGCAGTTTGTAGATCTCGGAGTGGATGTAGACCTCGCTGTGCCTGCGCCCGCCACCACCGACCTTTTCGCCGTCCAGGTTGCAGATCACGATGTTGTCGGGCGTGATCTCGTCCAGGCCGTGGCTGTGCGGTTTGATGAAGAAGTGCGTCTCATCGCCGGGCAAGCGCAGCGAGACATGGCCGCGCGTCAGGTCGCCCTGGCCGGCCGCATCCAGGATGCGGCCGGCGGCGATCAGCTTTTGTTTGGCCTCGTCGCTCGTCATGTCGCGCTCTCGGCCAGGGCCTGTTCGGGCCGGCCCTCGTAGATCTCGACCAGCTCGGCGGCGATCGGCGCGTACTTGGCATGGGTGCGCAGCATGAAGCTGGCGAAGCCGTCGCTGTTGTGGTGTTTCTTCTTCTCGTGCGGTAGGTCGATGCACTGGTTGCGCGTCGGATCACGCAGCACACCCATCGGGTCCAGGCCCTGCTGCACCTTCTTCATCTCGCGCCGCAGCGTGCGGCGGTACATGGCCACGCCCTTGTCCGACGCGCCGAGGTTCTCGCGGCTGCGGTCGGCGATCGGGCCCTGGGTGATCCAGGCCATCATGTCCTGGCCGTCGATGTTGTCCATGATGAACTCGCCCTGCTCGTCGCGGAACGGCACCTCGTAGGTGAAGACCTGGGAGCGCAGGCGCTCAGGCACGCGCGCACCGGCGGGCGGTAGGTAGGCGTTGTACCAAAGGTGCAGCGTGTGCTCGTCGTCGACCGGCACGCGCATCTGGAACGAGTGGTAGCGCGCCTTCGGGTCGCCGTTGCCGACGGCCAGCATGTTCGGAAACAGGATCGGGTGGCCGACGCGCCAGTCGTCGGAGTCCTCGGCATGGCCCTCGAGCAGGCGGTGCTTGGTGATGCCGAACTCGAATTCGCGGAAGTCGATCTTCAGGTGCCGCGTGCTGATCGCCACCTTCACGCCCTCGCGCTCCTTCTGGAACTCGTACTGGTGGCCGTGCAGCCACTCGGTGTGCACCGGGTCGAGCGAGTTCTCCATGATCTGCAGCCAATTCACCGGCAGCAGCGCGCGGCCCATGATGCGGATCGCCCCTTCGGCGACGAAGCCGTCGAAGCGCGGCAGCAGCGGTGCGGGCTGATCGGCAGTGACGGGCCCGAGGTAGGCGAACAGCACACCGCCGAGTTCCTGCACCGGGTAGGCCTCGGTGGCGACCCGGTCACGGAAGGCGCAGTGGTCGGCCTCGAAGGGCTGGCTCAGGCAGCGGCCCTGGGCGTTGAACTCCCAGCCGTGGTACGGGCAGCGGATGCCGTGCTCGGTCGGGATGCCGTGAAAGAACGAGGCACGCCGGTGCGGGCATTGCTCGGCGATCAGGCCGAGCGCGCCCTGCCGGTTGCGGAACAGCACCAGGTCTTCACCCAGCAGGCGCACGCGCCGGGTCCAGCGGTCGTCCATCTCCACCGCGGCGCCGATCGGCTGCCAGTAGCGCCGCATCAACTCGCCCATCGGCGTGCCGCGACCGACCTGGGTCAACAAACGGTTCTGTTCCGCGCTTTCCATATCCCGTCCTCGGCCCGCAGATTGCGCCCGTGCGCGCCCACTCTAACCCGCGCCACCCGCCGCGGCGATACTGGCAACCCCGTTCATTCACCCTCCCCGGCGCGTGGCAAAAGTCGGCCGCAACGAAGCCTGCCCCTGCGGCAGCGGGCGCAAATACAAACTCTGCCATGGCGCGGTGCCTATCGTTGCCGCGCCGGCCGCTGCGCCAGCGGCCCGCCAATGCGGCGAGTGCACGGCATGCTGCCAAGGCTGGGCCGAGGGCGAGATCCGCGGCCACCGCATGCATCCGGGCCAGCATTGCCACTTCCTGCAACTGGGCGCGTGCACGATCTACGACGAACGCCCGCAATCACCTTGCCGCAATTTCGTCTGCGGCTGGTTGATGCCGGCCAGCCCATTCCCCGAATCGTTCCGGCCCGACCGCGTCGGCGTGATCGTGGTGCCCATGCGCTGGCGCGACCGTCCCTGCTATGTGCTGCTGTCGGCCGGCCGTGACGCGGATGAGGCGATGCTGGCCTGGATGCGCCGCCACGCCAACGCCACCGGCTCACCCTTCTACTATCAGCAAGGTAAGGAGCGGCTCGGCTACGGCCCCACCGAATTCCAGCAGGAGATGCAGGGCAAGCTGCAACGCGGCGAAAAGCTCTGGTAGCCGCTGCCTGCGGGCTCACGCCGCAGGTGCGAAGCGACAGCACGCTTTCATTGCCACGGCAGCAAGGAGACGTGGATCACGTCGGGCGAGTAGCCGCCGCCGACCGCCTTGATCGCTGTGTCGGCGTCCTTCAGGCCGAAGGTGTGCGTGGTCACCATTTCCAGCGGGAAGCGATGCGACGCCAGCTGCTGCAGCGCCAGCTCGCAAGACTTGTAGCTGTGGCCGCGTGCACTCTTGATGGTGATGTACTTGACGGTGACCTTGCCGATGGGGAAGTTCGGGAAGTCGGTCATCTCGCCCTGGATCAGCAGCGTGCCGGCCTTGCGCTTCAAGGCCTCGACGCCGAGCAGCACGGCCGAGGTGCCGGCACCGGCGGTGCAATCGAGCGCCACGTCGACACCCTTGCCGGCGGTGATCTGCATGATGCGCTCGAGCGGGTTCTCGGTCTGCACGTCGATGCTGTAGTCGGCACCGAGCTTCTTCGCGATTTCCAGCCGCCTGGCATCCTTGCTGGTGCCGGTGACGATGATCAGATCGGCACCAGCCTGCTTGCAGGCCACCACCTGGCTCAAGCCCTGCTGTCCCGGGCCCTGGATCAACACCGTCGAGGCGTAGCCGACGCCAGAGTCGAACAACGCCCATTCGATGCCGTTGGCCAGCGGCGTGACGATGCCGGCCAGCTCGGGCGTGACGTTGGCCGGCACATGGTGCAGCACGCAGTTCCACGGCAGGTAGACGTATTGCGCGAAGCCGCCCCACAAATGCGGTGCCCGTTCGGCCGAGGTGTAGCCGTAACGAATGCCGTCGGGGTTGCTGCGCCAGTCGGTGGCTTCGCAATGCCGGTACTGGCCGGCGTGGCACCACTCGCATTGGCCGCAGGCGACATAGTGTTCGAGGAACACCCGGTCGCCTTCCCTGAAGCCTTTGCGCTCGGTGAACCTGCGCCCCGCCTTGGCGATGGTGCCGATGTTCTCGTGGCCCATGATCACCGGCCCGCCGGTCGAGCGGCTGCTTGTACATCTTGACATCGGTGCCGCAGATGCCGGCGACCTCCATCTTCAGCAGCGCGCCGTCCTCGGGGATGTCGGGCATCGGGAACTCGCGCAGTTCGATCTTGCTCGGGCCGGTCTTGATGGCGGTGAGGACTTGTTCCATGGAGTCTCGTAATTTCGCAAAGAGTCGGTCAGAGCGATTCGCCATCCTCGAGCACGCCGGCCGCGCGCAGCGCGCCATCCAGCCACTTCGGCCGGATGGCCTTGCCCGCGCTGATGTCGGCGATGCGCTGGCGTTCGTCGGCCACCTTCTGCGCCGCCAGCGGCAGCAGCGACGCGGCCTTCTCGCGCTCGACGACGACCACGCCGTCGGCGTCGCCGACGATCAGGTCGCCCGGCCGCACCGCGACGCCGCCACACGAGACGGGCCAGTTGATGCGGCCGGAGATATTCTTCGTCGGCCCGTTCGGATTGGCGGCGATGGCCCAGACCGGGAAACCCAGTTCGCGCAGTTCTTCGGTGTCGCGGATCGAGCCGTCGATGACCACGCCGGCCAGGCCGAGCTGCTTGCAGGCGTTGAGCATGATCGAGCCCATCAGCGCGCAAGTGCGGTCGGCCTTGCCGTCGATGACCAGCACGTCACCGGGCCGGGCCATGGCCATCGCGGCGTGGATCATCAGGTTGTCGCCCGCACGCACCTCGATCGTGAAAGCCGGGCCGCAGACGCGCATGGCTGGCGAAAGCGCCGCGATGCGCCCGTCCATCGTGCCGCGACGGCCGGCCACGTCGGCCAGGATGGACGCGGCGTAGGCAGAGGCGGCGCGCACGGTGTCGGCCGCCACACGCTCGAAATCACGGCGGATGTCGTCGAGGTCTGGACTCATGACGGGGGCATGCGTGCCGGCCCGGCCAGCCCCGCCAGCGGCTGGTCGCGCAAGCTGTGCAGCGGCAGCGGCTCGGTGCTGTAGTGGCCGTGGTTGTCGATGATCATGGGCTGTCGCCGGCCAGGAATTGCAGCAGGCGCGGTGCGACGCTGGCTTCGGTCTGCTCGGCCGGTGCCACGTCCCAGTATTCGGCGCGCGGCAGGCATTCTTCGAGGTAGCGGGCAGCCGAGGTGGCGTGCGACGCATCGTGGCCGGGCACCACCAATGCCGGGATCTCGAGCTTGAGCAGGTCTTCGGCCTCGGCGCCGGGCGCCGTGTCGCGGTCGAGCAGCTTGTTGCGCATCTCGGCCACGATGCCTTGGTAGCGGGCGGGTTCTTGCCAGGCGAAGGCGGCGGCAAAGGCGGCGTCGCGGCGGATCACCGAGGCCCAGGGCCCGCCGCGCGGGTCGGCATTGAAGGCCTTGCCTTCCTGCTGCACCAGGGCCACCACGGCGGGCAATCCCTGATGGGACACGAAGTCCAAATGCTCGGTGAATCGCTTTTGGCCGTTGATACGGTACTTGGCGCCGCCGACGGGCCAGTACAGCACCATGCGCGCGACCATTTGCGGATGCGCCACCGCAAAGCCCACCACCGGGGCGCAGCCCATGCAGCCGCCCATCAGGTGTGCACGAGTGATGCCCAGGTGGTCGAGCAGGCCCTTGCCCTGCGCCACGTAGTCGGGCCAGCCGACGGCCTCGATGCGGCCACCCGACTGGCCGCACTCGCGACGGTCGAACACGATGCAGGTGTGGTGTTGCGTCAGCGGCGCGAACATCTTGGTCTGCGCGTAGATGCCCAGGTTGGTCCACTTCTCCAGTGTGGCATCGAATCCGCCCGGCGAAAACATCAGCAGCGGCGGCCCGCTGCCGATGAGCTCGTAGCGGGTTTCGATGCCGTGTATCAACGCGCGGGGCATGGCAGCGTTACCCCTTCTCGAGCGGGATGCCGCCCTTGATCTGCCGCGACGCGCGCACGTCGTCGGCATAGGCACTGATGGCGTCGAGCGCGATGCGGGCCACCAGGGCGTAAGTTTCAGGCGGATGGTCTATCGTCGACGCGGCGTAGCCGATGGCGGCATTGGCCATGCGCATGCGCCCGTCTAGCCAGGGCCCGCCGCCCAGCCCGCCGATCACCGGAATCGATACCGCAGCGGTCACGGCCGGACCGGCCACCGGACCCGAATGCGTGAAGTCGAGCAGCGACGCGCCGGCAGCCTCCAATCGCTTGGCGTCGTCGACCAGTTTTGCCGTCATGGCCGGCGGCAGTCGCAGGCCTGCCTTGAGCATGGTCGCGTAATCGACGCCATGCTGCAGCGCGGTCTGCGGTGTGATGCCGAATTGCGCGAAGACCGGGATGCCGGCGCGCACGATCGCAGACACCGCATCAGGGAAGTCGGCCGCGCCGTCGAGCTTGACCATGTCGGCGCCGGCCTCCTTGACCAGCCGGATCGCGGCGGCCAGCGCGGCCTGGCTGCCCTGCTGCAGTGGCCCGAAGCGGAAAGTCGACGCTGACCAGCGCATGCGTGACGCCGCGGCGCACCGCCTTGCAGACGACGACCATCTCGTCGAGCGTCACCTCGAGCGGGTTGGCGTGGCCCCACAGGTTGATGCCGACGGTGTCGCCGACCGAAACGATGTCGACGCCGGCACGATCGACGATCTGCGCCATCTGCCAGTCCCAGGCAACGACGCCGACGATCTTGCGACCATCTCGCTTCATCTGCTGCAGGGCATTGACGGTAACGGCGGTTGGCATCGATCGTCCTAGCCCACCAGGGCCTGCGTATTGGCGGGGAACAGGTCTCCCAGCGCCACGTCGTGGTCGATGATGCCTTGTTCCCGCGCCGACGTTATGGCCTGCTGCAGCATCCTGCGATTCGGCGCGATGCCGTAAGGCAGCGGATCGGCGCCGGTGATGGCCATCACGCGGCGATGCACTTCATCGACGGCGCCGGGCTTGGCTATCGTGCCCGCGCGCAGGCGCTCGACATAGCGGCGCTTGGATTCGGCAAAGGCCTCGAACACTGCGGGGCCGATTTCGGGGTAAGCCTGCAGCCACTCGTCCTTCACCACCACCAGGTGATTGATCGGGTAGTGGCCGTGGTCGCGCAGCGCGTCCAGGCCGGCCTGCGCCGCATCGGCGATCAGCGGCTTGACGTTCGGCGCGTCGATCTCGACGCCGATCGCACCGGCCAGTTCGCCCGTAACCACCATCTCGCTCATCTTGCGCCCGGCGGGGATAGGTACCACGTTGGCCGGCGGGCGGTACTCGGCCACATGTTCGTCGCCAGACAGAACCCAGGTGATCTTCTTCAGGTCGACGCCGTACTGGTGCTGCAACACGCTGCGCGCCCACAGGCCGGTGGTCACGGTGTAGCCGCGGTTGACGCCGACGCGGCGGCCTTCCAGGTCCTTCGGCTGGCGGATGCCTGCATCGGTGTTGACCACGATGGCGCCGTGGTGAAAGGCGCGCACCAAGAAGATCGGCAAGGCCGTGAAGCGCTTGCCATGGGCGCGGGCGCAGACATAGGTGGTCAGCGCCATCTCGCAGACGTCGAACTCGAGCCCGCGCACCATGCGCCGGAAGGCGTCGATCAACACCGGCACTTCCTCGAACTCGAGTTCGAGGCCGAGCCGCCTTGACGCTGCCGTCCTTGAGCGCCTGGTTGTTGCCCTGGGTGCGGGTGACGGTCTTCAGCTTCAGAGGGTTCATGTCAGCAGCAGTCGCAGGTGTATCCCGGCGGCACAGCCAGGGCCTCGCGCATCCAGTAGGGCGGCAGGTCGTCCGGCGTGACTTGAGCCATGGGCTTGAAGACCTTCAGGTGGTGGCGCTGCGCCAGGCCACCGGTCCAGAACACGATCACGGTGTAGCGCGGCGGAAAACCGGGCAGCGTGCAAACCACTTCGTTGACCAGCACGACCGCTGTCGGCGGCAAGCCGAAGCGCTCGCGCGTGCGGTGCGCAAGGTCGTTGTCGCAGGATGGCATTCAGACCGAAGCATGCACCTTGCCCGGCACGGCCTGCAAGGCCTCGCGCGCCGCCTCCTTGAACGGCTTGTCGTGCGGCAGCACGACGGCCGCCGAGCGCACGCGCTGGTGCTCGGGCGCCGTGCCCGGTGGCGGCGTGCCCTGCTCGGCCAAGGCCTTGGCGGCCTTCATCAATCGCTGGCGGGCCATGATGATGCCGTTGTCGGTCGACACCAGGTGCTCGCGTGTGCGGTCCTGGATCGCACCCATGCTCTCCTGCAACGAGGCGTCCTGCATGGCGATGCCCTCGATGCCGCTGTAGCTGATGCCGGCCTTTTGCGCCGCGCGGTCCATCAGGTAGTCGTTGCTCGCTGTTCTGCAGCGGCCGGTAGGTGCCGGGCACGTAGCGCACATGGATGCCGTGGCCGTCTTTCATGGCCTGCACTTCGTTGTCCTTCAATGCGCGCGTCGGGTGGTAGTCGAAGCTCCAGGCCCAGTTGTTGTGGTCGTCGATCGGGACCCAGAAGTGGCCATGCACCGGGTGGTCGCCGCGCGGCGGCACCATCGTGAAGCAGGGCATGATCCACGGCGTGATGCGCCAGTAGTAGTGCCCTTCTTCGGCGTTTCGCCGCGCGCCGATGAACAGGCCGCCGTCGGCCGGAACGACCTCGAACACCGGTTGCAAATCAGCCAGGTTGTACTGGTTGCCCTTGGCGCCCTTGAACAGCGGGTCGCGGTTGAGCGCACCGCTGTGCAGGAACGAGACATGGCTCGAATCGATGCCGCCTTCCAGGGCCTGCAGCCAGTTGCACTCCTGCAGCCGCTTGCTGATGAAACTCTGCTTGGCCGGCACCGTCGCGAACTCCCACTCGGGCTCGGGCGGCTTGAGGTCCGGCGGGCCCATGTAGATCCAGATCACGCCGCCGCGCTCGATCAGTGAATAACCCTTCAGCTTGACGCGCTCGCAGTAGCCGCTTGCCGCCGGCTCGGAAGGCACGTCGACACATTGGCCGGTGACGTCGTACTTCCAGCCGTGGTACGGGCAGCGCAGGCCACCCTCTTCGTTGCGGCCGAACCAGAGCGACACACCACGGTGCGCGCAGAACTCATCGATCGCGCCGAGCCGGCCCTGGCTGTCGCGAAACGCCACCAGGCGCTCGGACAACAAGTGCAGCCGCACGGGCGGGCAGTCGGGTTCGGGCAGTTCCTCGGCCAGCAACGCGGGCAGCCAGTAGCGGCGGAACAACTCGCCCATCGGCGTGCCCGGCCCGGTCTGCGTAACGAGGTCGTTCTGTTCCTTCTTCAGCATCGTGGTCTCGCGCAGGGCCTCGGAAGTGCGTTCAACATAGCGGAACCGTGTTCCTTCATTGAAAACGACGATATCATTCGCCTCTGTCGATTGTCAATCGGAGCTTGGGGCATGACGCAGCCTTGTCAGCGCATCGCGCTGTGCCACAGCGCAGAGGTCGCTGCGGGTTGTGCGAAGCGGGTCGAGACCGGCGTACTGGTGCTTGCGGTCTTCAATCTCGGCGGCGAATTCCACGTCACCGACGACGCGTGCACCCACGGCCCGGGCTCGCTGTCCGAAGGCAGCATCAGCGGTGAGGTCGTCGAGTGCGATTTCCATAACGGCGCCTTCAATATCCGCACCGGCGCGGTGGTGCAGCCGCCCTGCATGGTCCCGATCAAGACCTACCGCACCCTGGTCGACAGCGAGGGCATGGTTTCGATCGAGGTCTGAACTGACTTTCGCTGAGGCGGCTTGGCCCGTCGATCATGGCTGGCCTTCGCCCCTGTCTGCTCAACGACGCGGCCGGGTCTGCGCCGTGTTCAGTGCGATCGGCTGCGGCGAGGGCTCACACTGCGCCCGGGTTGCCGGCCACGCCCATCAACTTGGGCGAGTTGACCCGGCGCGCAGTGACCCGACCGCCCTGGGTCTTGAGCCAGGCTTCGACCACCTCCCACACCGGCTGGCTGCCCGGCGCCGTGCGCGCCGCTTCGGCCACCGATGCCCAGCCGGCCACCTTGTATGTCTTGTCGGCTTCGAGCAGCCGCCCGCCCAGGCGCATCTGACTGATGCGCCTGCCCATCTTCTGCACCGGATCGCAGGCGTAGGTCAGGCCACCGACGCGCACCATGTCACCACCCTGCTGGTAATAAGGGTCGGGGTTGAACAGGTTGTCGGCCACGTCTTCGAGGATCGTCTTGATCGTCTCGCCGCTCATCTCGCTGAGCGTGGTGTGGGGGTAGGTGATGGCCAGCTGATCCATCAGCGCCTCACGCGTCATCACCTCGCCGGGCAGCAGCGTGGTGCCCCAGCGGAATCCGGGCGAGAAGGCGATCTCGGCACCCTGCACCTCCATCAGGGCGTCGCAGATCAACTGGTCCCACGAGCCGTTGAAGTTGCCGCGGCGGTAGAGCAGACCGTCGCTGACGGCCAGCTTCTCGGCCAGCCGGGCTGCATAGGGTGCGCGCAGCTCGCTGATCAGCGCATCCATCGCCGGGTCGGCGGGCAACTGGTTGGCGAAGACCGGCAGCAGTCGGTAGCGAAAGTCCATCACCTTGCCGGCCTTGACCTCGAAATCCATCAGGCCGAGGAACTTGCCGTTGCTGCCGGCGTTGGTGACCAAGGTCTGGCCGCCGGCCGTAGTGCCCCCATTCGACACCGGCACGGCGAGCGGCACGCCGTCGTGGGTATGGCCGCCAAAGATGGCGTCGATGCCACGCACGCGGCTGGCCATCTTCAGGTCGACATCCATGCCGTTGTGCGACAGCAGCACCACCACCTGCGCACCCTTGGCACGCACGTCGTCGACCACCTCTTGCATGGTCTGCTCCTGGATGCCGAAGCTCCAGTCGGCGACCAGGTAGCGCGGGTTGGCGATCGGTGTGTATGGGAAGGCCTGGCCGACGATGGCACAGGGCACGCCATTGATCTCGCGCAGCACGTAGGGCTTGAAGACCGGATCGCCGAAGTCGGTGGTCTTGACGTTCTGCGCCAGGAATTCGATCCGGCCCTTGAAGTCCTGCTCGACGATTTGCTGCACCCGCTGCATGCCATAGGTGAATTCCCAATGGCCGGTCATGATGTCCACGCCGAGCAGCTTGGCGGCCTCGACCATGTCCTGCGCGTCAGTCCAAAGAGCGGTGGCAGAACCCTGCCAGGTGTCGCCGCCGTCGAGCAGCAGCGCACCGGGACGGCTGGCCTTGAGCTGCTTGACCAGCGTGGCCAGGTGCGCGAAGCCGCCGAGCCTGCCGTAGCGCCGCGCGGCCTGGTCGAAATCGAGGCAGGTGAAGGCAAAGGCCTGCGCGCTGCCGGGCCGCAGGCCGGCCGACTTGAGCAGGGCTTCGCCCACCAGGTGCGGCCAGCGGCCGCGCATGACACCGAACCCGAGGTTGACGCTGGGCTCACGAAAGTGAATCGGCCTCAACTGCGCGTGGCAATCGGTCATGTGCAGGAATGACACGTTGCCGAACGGCGCGATGTCGTACAGGCCGCGTTGCGCCGTCGCTGCATCGGCGTCGGCAAAGCGAGCCAAGCCCATGCCGGCGGCCGATGCCGCCCCCAGCACCTGAACGAACTCGCGCTTGGACAAACTCATGCTGCGGGGGTGGGCGCTTGCGGGGGCAGCCCGCTCGCAGGCGGGCTCGGCACGCCGCTCTTACTGGTTGACCGGCGACTTCGGATCGAGCAAGAGTGCCATCAGATTGCGCAACTGATCCTCGTTGAGCAGTCCGGCGTGACCGAAGCGCGGCATGTTCGAGCAGGCGGCGTAGGCCTTGCTGTTCCACAACTTGCCCCAGGTGTAGCGCACGATCGCGGCGCTGGCCGGGTCGGCCGCGTCCTGCACACCGCGCAGCTTGCCGTAGTTGTACAGGCTCGGGCCGATCGTGCCGTAGGAGATCTCCTCCTTGCTGATCTGGTGGCAGTTGTAGCAGCCGCCGCCATTGGCCGCGGGGGCCGTCGAGGCATCGCTCCAGGTCATGCCGCGGCCGCTCTGTGCGAGTCTCTCGCCATCGCGCCAATCGCCCAGATACCTGTCGCCGGCAGGCCACCGGATGCCGGCCAGCGCCTCGACCTCGATCTGCCTGGCCAGCGCCGAGGATGGCGCTTTGTCGGACGAGCAAGCCTGCTGGGCGCGGTCCTGCTTCAGGCGCTCGACCGTGGCAATGCCCTGGTCACGGAACGAAGCCGTCATCATGGCCAGCGCCTGCCGGTCGAGATCGTCTGCAGTCGGCGCCGTAGCGCAGCCGACGACACCGGCGGCAGCGCAGACGAGGGTCGAGACGGCAAGGGTGTGGTTCATGGGCTCGCCTCGCGCTCAGCGCTTGATGCTCGGCGCGATCGACAACGCGCCCTTGGCATTCACGCCCATGAAGCTGCCCAGGGCAATCGTCACTTCAGAGGCGAAGCCCGGATACGGAAAACGCTGCTGGCGGAAGCAGTCGTTCAGACGCAATTGCATGCTCCACATCTCGCCATTGCTGACGCGATAAGCGGGCCAGGCCGCAAAGCCGACGCCGTCGCCGGGATTCCTGGTCAGCAGCGGCAGATCCTGCAGACGTATGCGCTTGCCCTCCTCCGCGTGGCAGGTCGCGCAAGAGAAGTCCATCGGCCCGCCACGGAAGAAAAACGCGCGTTTGCCCAGCTCGTAAATACGGCGCTCCTCGGCGTGCCCTTGCGGCAGGTTGAACCTCATGCCCCGCGACTCGGCAGCGATCCAGGTCGCCAGCGCGGTGACGTTGCTCTGCTCGCCGCGGCCGAACGGGGTCTTGGCGATCTCTGCGCCATTGAAACCCTGCAGCGTCTCCATACAGCTCAGCAACCTCGATTCGAGGTCCTGCACGCGCCCGGTGTCGGCAAAGAAGCGCGGCAGCTCGACCCACGCGCCCTTCACGACGCCAGGTCCCTTGCCCAGGTCGCAGCCTTCGAGGGTGGTGTTCTTCGGGCCGCGCCGCTGCTGCCACAGGGCTGCGCCCTTGGCCTCGAACAATTCGGCAGGGTTGCCGTCTTCGAGCATCCTGCGGTATTCGGCAATGCCGTCGGCAGCCGACCTGGTCTGTGCACCCGCGGCCAGCGACAGCAGCAGGGTGCTGCCCACCAGGACGGTCTTTATCGCCGGCACTCCATAGCGCGCATTCACGAGACCAGGGCCTCGTCGGTCCGCTTGTCCCCCCGGTTGTCGACCCAGGAGATGGTGATCCTGTCGCCGGCTTTGGCACCCTTGACATTGAATTGCATGAACGGGTTTTTCGACACCGCAGGGCCCCAGTGGGCGATCAATACGGTCTTGCCGTTGTGCTGCGCGCTGACCTCCTGGATGTGCCAGGCGGGAATCGTATTGCCGGCGGTGTCCTTGCGCTGCCCGGACTCCATCTCATGGGCCATCAGGACACGAACAGTGGCCTTGTCGCCGGCCGCTTGCGCGCGAATGCGCATCGGATCTGCCATAGGGATCTCCTTGATCGAAAGCACCCACCGAGGGCTCAGCCGCCGCAGCCACCCAAGGTGACTTTGACTTCCTTTTGTGCGAACAGCAGCTTGCCGTCATTCATCATTGCCACGGCGTAGACGTTGGACGACTGGGCCATCTTCACGCGGGTCGAAATATTGGCCTCGACGGCGTCGCTGACGTCGAATATCGCGGCCAGCATCGCCGGGTTCTTTTCGACCAGCAGCAACACCCGCTTGACACCCGGCAGCGCAGTCGCCGCACCGATCGGCACCACGGCGCCGTTCTCGGCGATGTCTGGGCCGGTGATGGTCACGTCCTTGCTCTCGATCGGCGTGCCGGCAGTCAGGGCTTTCATCACCTCGCCCATGGTCTTGGCCGAAAACGCAGCGACGTTGTAAGTCGTGGATTGCGCGGCGGCCACACCGGGCAGCCAGCCCACCGCGGCGAGCATCGCCGCGACCCGGGCCGAATGGGACATCATTTGTCGACGGCTGTGCATGACCACCTCCTGAATCGGCACATCGTAATGGACAACGGCGCCGCGCGTGCAGCGCTGCCCGCGTACACCGTCTGCCCGTCTGCGGCGCGACGACCCGATCCTGTCGTGCGCGGGGGTCGTACATTCGGCGGTCCCCGGTGCGCACCCCGAAGGTCGCCCGGCCCTGATTGGCATCTGTCGCTGTGCGGCCCACCACCCTATGACGCCGACTCGCTTGAAGTTGTTTTTCCCATTCCTCGACTGGCCGCGTCCGACCCGCAGCTCGGCGCGCGATGACCTGCTGGCCGGGATTGCAGTCGCGCTGCTGGCGATCCCGCAGTCGCTGGCCTATGCCCAATTGGCCGGCCTCCCCGCGCAATACGGCCTGTATGCGGCCCTCATCCCTTCGATGGTCGGGGTCCTGTTCGGATCGTGCTACCTGCTCTCAACCGGGCCGGTGGCGCTGACCTCGATGTTGACGGCCGCCAGCGTGGCCCAGGCCGCGGCGCCGGGCAGCGACAGCTACATTGCCGTCGTCATGCTGCTGGCCCTGCTGTCCGGGCTCTTTCAGGTCGCCCTCGGCTTGGCGCGCGCGGGTGCGTTGCTGAACCTGTTGTCGCATCCGGTCCTGACCGGGTTCGTCAATGCCGCCGCGTTGGTGATTGTGCTGACCCAGTTGCCGGCCTTGGCCGGGATCGCCGTGCCACAGGATGGCAGCGTCGTGCAGAGTACCTGGCATCTGGCGAGCAACGCGCAGGCCGCTCACGGGGCCACGATGGCATTCGCGACCTTGGCCGTCGTGCTGTTGATCGGCTTCAATCGTTTCGCACCGAAACTGCCCGGTGTGCTCGGCACCATGGTGATCCTGACGCTGCTGAGCCAGGCCACTCAATTCGGCAGCCATGGCGGCGCGATCATCGGTGCGATTGCACTCGGTATGCCGGGCCTGTCGGTTCCCGCGATCAGTTGGCAGAGCTTGTTGACGCAGCTTCCTGCTGCCCTGGTCATCGCCCTGGTCAGCTTCATGGAAGTCATGTCGAGTTGCAAGACGATTGCAGCCAAGACGCGCACGCGCTGGGACGAGAACCAGGAACTGATCGGCCAGGGCCTGGCCAAGGTGGTCGCGGCGTTTTGCCATTCGATGCCGGTCAGTGGTTCGTTTTCGCGCTCCGCACTCAACCTGGCCACCCATGCACGCAGTGGTTGGTCGTCGCTGTTCGCGGCTGGGTGCGTGGGCCTGACCCTGGCCTGCTTGACGCCGCTGCTGTATCACCTGCCCAAAGCCGCGCTGGCGGCCGTGATCGTGATGGCGGTAACCAAGCTGATCGACGTGCCGGCCATGCGCAACGCCTGGCGCGCCCAGCGTGATGACGGCGTCGCCGCGCTGCTGACCTTCGTGGCCACCCTCGCCTTCGCGCCGGACATCCAGCACGGCATCCTGGCCGGCATCGTCTTTTCCCTCGGCGCCTTCATTTATCGCCGCATGCTGCCGCAGGTGGCGGTGCAGGCGCTCGGCCGAGACGGCGTGCTGCGCACGATCGACGGTCGTGAGCATCGATCGGGGCCAGAAGCGGTGGCCGTGCTGCGCTTCGACGCGGCGCTGTTCTTTGCCAATGCCTCGTTCTTCGCCGATGCCGTCCTGAAGCTCGAGCGCGAGTGCGCGGGCCTGCGGGTGATCGTGGTCCAGGCCAACGGCATCAACCTGCTCGATGCCACCGGCGTGGAGATGTTGCGCGCGCTGATTCGCCAGCTGCGCGAGCGCGGCATCCGCCTCGTCTTCAGCAATGCCAAGCAGCAATTCCAGGAGGTTGCCGAGCGCAGCGGCCTGTCCGAGCAGATCGGGCGCGAGAACTTCTTCGCTGGCGACGACGCCGCGTTCAAGGCCGTCCTCGAGCGCCTGCGTGCGACGCCGCCCGCTGGCACGGCGCAGCCACCGGGCTGAACTGCGCGAATGACGCCGCCGCGCAGATGTCAGGCCCGGCGCAAGGGGCTCACGTGCTTGGATGGCGTGGTGGGCGGTGCAGGGATCGAACCTGCGACTTCCACCGTGTGAAGGTGGCACTCTACCGCTGAGTTAACCGCCCGAATCCGGCGTCTCGGGATGCCTGCGGGCTGCCGCAAGGCGGGCGATTATGCCAGACGGCGCCACAGCGTCCGGCCGCCGCTGGCCTTGTCCAGCTCGGCGAGCAAGGCGTCGTGGGCCGCCTGCTCGGCAGCCGAAACCACAACCGGGGTGAGTGCCATCGCGCCCAGGTCGACAGCCGCCACACCGGCCTCTGCGCCGCCGCTTTCGCGCGCTTCGATAACCAGCGAATCCTGACCACGAGTCATGCGCACGTAGACCTCGGCCAGCAGACCCGCGTCGAGCAAGGCGCCGTGCTGCGTGCGGTTGGTGTTGTCGACCTCCAGCCGCTTGCACAGCGCATCGAGTGAATTGGACTTGCCGGGAAACAGATTCCTGGCCATCTGCAGCGAATCGGTGATGCCTGCCACCTGGCCGGCCAGGCGCGGCCGCGCGATGCGCTTGAACTCGGCGTCGAGAAAGCCGAGGTCGAAGGCCGCGTTGTGAATCACGAGTTCGGCGCCGGCCAGGTAGGCCAGAAGATCGTCGGCAATCTCGCCAAAGCGCGGCTTGTCGGCGAGGAACTCGTCGCTCAGGCCATGGACCTTGAAGGCCTCTTCGCTGCTCGGCCGCTCGGGATTGAGGTAGTAATGCAGGTTGTGTCCCGGTCAGGCGGCGATTGACCATCTCGAGGCAGCCGATCTCGATCACGCGGTCACCGCCTTCAGGGCTCAGCCCCGTGGTTTCAGTGTCGAGAAAGACCTGTCGCATCGCGATTCACCCTCAGGCTGCGGCTCGTGCGCGCAGCCAGATCAGCGCGCCCACCAGCACCATCGGCACACACAGCCACTGGCCCATGCTCAGGCCCAGCGCCAGCGGGCCGAGAAAACGATCGGGCTCGCGGAAGAATTCGGCGATGAAGCGCAGCAAGCCGTAGCCGATCAGGAATGCACCCGATACCTGACCCAGTGCGCGCGGCCGGCGCGCGTACAACCACAGCCACTACGAACAGCAATACGCCTTCGAGTGCCACCTGGTACAGCTGCGACGGATGGCGTGCGATCAGGCTGCCCGATTGCGGGAAAACCATCGCCCAGGGCAACGACGGGTCGGCCGCACGGCCCCACAACTCGCCGTTGATGAAATTGCCCACCCGGCCGGACGCCAGCCCCAGCGGCACGCAGGGCGCAATCAGGTCCATGACCTCGAGAAACGGCCGGCCGCGCTGCCGGGCATGCAAGGCCAACGCCCCGATCACGCCGAGCAGCCCGCCGTGAAACGACATGCCCCCCTTCCACACCATCACCACCTCGAGCAGGTGCGCGGCGTAGTAGCCGGGCTTGTAGAACAGCACGTAGCCCAGGCGCCCGCCGATGATCACGCCGAGCACGCCCCAAAACAGCAGGTCCTCGACCTCGCGGCGGTTCCAGCCGGCCTGCGCATACTGCGGCTGGCGCGTGCGCAGCGTGGCCAGCCAGAGAAACAGACCGAACGCCACCAGATAGGTCAAGCCATACCAGTGGATGGCGAGCGGGCCGAGCTGGATCGCGATCGGGTCGAACTGCGGATGCACGAGCATCGGGTAAGGTCCTTGCGTCTTTCGAACAGGCCGTGATTGTCGCCGCTGCGCATGGCCTTGCCGGCGCCATTGGGTGCAGCCCAATAAAATCGGGCAACGACACGCTGCCGACGACAATCGGCCCGCCCAGGAGAATCGATCGATGACCGCAGCCAACCGCCGCTCCAAGACCATCACCGAAGGCGTCGCCCGCGCCCCGAATCGCTCGATGTACTACGCGATGGGCTACAAGGAGGGTGACTTCAGCAAGCCGATGATCGGCGTGGCCAACGGCCACTCGACGATCACGCCCTGCAACTCGGGCCTGCAAAAACTCGCCGACGCCGCGGTCGAGGCGCTGCAGGCGGCCGGCGCCAACCCGCAGACCTTCGGCACGCCGACGATCTCCGACGGCATGGCCATGGGCACCGAGGGCATGAAGTACTCCCTGGTCTCGCGCGAGGTGATTGCCGACTGCGTCGAAACCTGCGTCGGCGGCCAGTGGATGGACGGGGTGCTGGTCATCGGCGGCTGCGACAAGAACATGCCCGGCGGCATGATGGGCATGCTGCGCGCCAACGTGCCGGCGATCTACGTCTACGGCGGCACCATCCTGCCCGGCAAGTACAAGGGGCAGGACCTGAATATCGTCAGCGTGTTCGAGGCCGTGGGTCAGTTTTCCGCCGGCAAGATGAGCGAGGAAGACTTCTGCCAGATCGAGCGCCGGGCCATTCCCGGCAGCGGCTCCTGCGGCGGCATGTACACCGCCAACACCATGAGTTCGGCCTTCGAGGCGCTGGGCATGAGCCTGCCGTTCGCGTCGACGATGGCCAATGTCGAGGACGCGATCGTCGAGCACACGCGGCAGGCCGCGCGGGTCCTGGTGCAGGCCGTCAAGGCCGACCTGAAGCCGCGCGACATCGTCACCCGCCGGAGCATAGAAAACGCGGTCGCCGTGATCATGGCCACCGGCGGCTCGACCAATGCGGTGCTGCATTTCCTGGCCATTGCCCATGCGGCCGGCGTGCCATGGACGATCGACGATTTCGAGCGCGTGCGGCGCAAGGTGCCGGTGCTGTGCGACTTGAAACCCAGCGGCAGGTATCTGGCCGTCGATCTGCACCGCGCGGGCGGTATCCCTGCGGTGATGAAACAGTTGCTGGACGCCGGACTGCTGCATGGCGACTGCATGACCATCACCGGCAAGACGCTGGCCCAGAATCTCGCCGAGGTTCCCGCCTTGTCGTCGGCGCAGGACGTGATCCGGCCGCTGTCCAACCCGATGTACGCCCAGGGCCACCTTGCGATCCTGCATGGCAACCTCGCGCCCGAGGGCTGCGTGGCCAAGATCACCGGCCTGAAGAACCCGGTCATGACCGGCCCGGCGCGGGTCTTCGACGACGAGCAATCGGCGCTGGCGGCGATCATGGCCGGGCGGATCGTGGCCGGCGACGTGATGGTGCTGCGCTACCTCGGGCCCAAGGGCGGACCGGGCATGCCCGAGATGCTGGCCCCCACCGGTGCGCTGATCGGGCAGGGGCTGGGCGAAAGCGTGGGCCTGGTCACCGACGGCCGCTTTTCCGGCGGCACCTGGGGTATGGTGGTCGGCCATGTTGCCCCTGAGGCCTGTGAGGGCGGCACCATCGCACTGGTGCACGAAAACGACACCATCACCATTGACGCCCACCGCCTGCTGCTGCAACTCAACGTCGGTGATGAAGAGATTGCACGCCGCCGGCGTGCGTGGGTCAAGCCGGCCCCGCGCTACACGCGTGGCGTGTTGGCCAAGTTTGCATTCAATGCATCGAGCGCCAGTGTCGGGGCGGTGCTCGACCGCTTCGATTGAGGTCAAGCCACCGGCACCGCTTGCGGCACCGGCCGCAGCGCGTCAGGTCTGCGTCTTCGACGAGCGTTGCGACTCGTCTAGTTCGACCCCACTGCGGCTGTCGAAGACGCTGTCCTTGACGACCTTTTCGTTGTGTTCCCGCCTTTGCGTGCGCTCGCCCTCGACGCGCAGTGCGACGGCCTCCCTGGCTCGGGCAGCGGCGTCCGCGGTCTTGCGGTCGTCGTGACCCGTGCCCAGCGCGGCCATGTTCTTGCGCCGGCGTTCGAGCTTTCTCTTCTCGAGCTTTTCCATCTCGCGACGCTTGGTCAGGCCGCTCATGTCGGCATAGATCCACCACAGGGCCGCCAGCGCGAACGGCGTCAGCACCGTCCACCAGGTCCAATCGGTGAACACACTGACCTCACCCACTTTTAGTGCGATCAGCAACAAACCGAGAACCACAAAGAACATCTCGATCTCCTACCTAGCCGGCACCCTTAACCCGCATGCCTAAAATGCCAAGGCTGCAAACTGTAACCTGACCGTTCAACCTTCCCGCGGAAAGAAGTTATGAAATCCCTGACCATTTTGTGCGCCGCCTTGGCCACCGCCACTGTGGCGCCCGCCTTCGCCAGCGCCGAGCTGGCGCAAAAGAAGAACTGCCTGGCCTGCCACTCGGTCGACAAGAAAGTCATTGGCCCGGCCTACAAGGAAGTGGCCGCAAAGTACGCCGGCCAGAAAGATGCCGCGGACAAGCTGGCACAAAAGATCCTCAAAGGTGGCGCTGGCGTCTGGGGTGCGGTGCCGATGCCTGCCAACCCACAGGTCAACGACGCCGAAGCCAAGCAACTCGCGACCTGGGTTCTGACCACGAAGTAAGCCGGCCGCGACCGGGCAGCCGCAGCGCCGCCGCGGTCAGGCGAACTCCTGGCGCACGCTGGCCGACATCAGCCGGCGAATGATCCCGCCCAGGGCTGCGCAGGCCACCAGGGTCATGACCCCGGCCATGGCTTGAGAGGCAGTCACGAAGCCGCCGAAAACGCGCGCGGCGGCCGCCGGCAGCGGTGAGCGGGCCAATGTCGTCTCGAGTACCGATTGCACGATCTCGTGTTGCAGCCACAGTCCCAGCAGATTGGCCGCGATGGCCAGCACCAGCAGACCGATGAAGCAACGCCGCGCCCACTCCAGCCGCAGCAGCAATCCGACGGCACTGGCCATCGTCGCCAACGACAGGGCCAAGCCCGCCACCATGACCCAGGGCAGGTAGCCCAGCAGCAGGCCGCTCAGCAGCGGCAATGGCTGCACGGCTCCAAGGCCTTGCAGGCCGGGCAACCACGACGCCGAGACGGCGTTCTGCAGCAGCGCCGACGCGCTGGCCAAGGCGCCCAGCGCGAGAAACAGCCACGCCGTCAAGGTGACGAATAACGACCGCGATCCGACATTGAGGGTTTGAGGCATGGCAAGCACTCCCTGCAAGCTCGACGCCGTCATCGTGACATCGTCGTGTGACAGGTATTTTTCGACCAAGCTCGGTTGCCGTCATTCCCCCACAGGGGTGAGTCTCCCCTCAACAAGGGATGCAGTGTGCTGCGCGCGCCACACTGCCTTGCGCCATCACCTAGGCAGCAGCGGCCAGGACGCGTACAAGTTCACGCGCGGGCCACGCCGGCTCAGCCAAAGCGCACGGCGAAGATCGGCGGCAGGTGCTGCGACACCCCTTGCCATTGTTCGCCGGCGTCGGCACTGGCCCACAGACCGCCGGTCGTGCTGCCCATCAACAAGTGGCAGCCATCGTCGGCCACCACCAGGCCGTGGCGGTAAATGAGGTCGTAAGCATGTTGCTGCGGCAAGCCCTGCCGCAGGGTCTCGAACGTGCGGCCGCCGTCGCGGCTGCGATTGACGACCATGGCACCCTGCACCGGCACGCGGCGCTGGTCGGCCTCGGCCGGCACAAACCATGCCGTGTCCGGCTCGCGCGGGTGGACCGCGACCACAAAACCGAAGTTCGACACCGGTACACCCACGACCTCCTGCCACGAGGCGGCGTTGTCGGTGGAGCGCCAGATGCCGCCATGGTGCTGGCACCAGAGGTTGTCGGGCATTGCCGCACAACGCACGATGCGGTGTGCGTCCTGGATATTGGGGTTGTCAGCCAGCTCGGGCGGCATGAAGTTGGCCTTCATGCCCGTTGCCGCCAAGGTCCAACTCACACCGTCATCGCGGGTGATCCATGCACCGCCGCAGCTGATGCCCAGCAGCAGTTCGCCCTTGCGTGAGGGATGCGGACAAATCGAGTGGATGCCCGGCACGGGGTAGCCACCACCGAACCACTCGAGCCGCTCTGGGCGCTGCCAGAGCGACTCGACGAGTTGCCAGCTGCGGCCAAAGTCCGGCGAGCGGAACAGCCCACCGGGCAAGGTGCCGGCCCAGACCGTGCCGTGGGCCTGTTCGAGCGACCACAACTGGACAAGCTTCCACTCCGGCCCCTGGGCGCCCTCGGGCTGCGTCGGGTAGGCCGGCGTGGCAACTTCATGCCAGCTGCGCCCGGCATCGTCGCTGGCGTGAACCTTGGTGCCGTAGTGGCCAGTGGTCAGCGAGGCCAACATGCGGCTGTCGCCGGCGCTGGGCGGCAGCACCATCGTCACCGGCTCGCCGAGAAAGCTGATGTGCTCGACGTTCCAGGCCTTGCCGCGTAGGCGCAGCTCGAACAGCCCCTTCTTGGTCGCGATCCAGGCGCGCTCGTGGCTCATGGTGATCATCCTCCGGACAAGGCTTGCAGCACATGCACGCGGCTGTCGGCGCGCAGGGGGTCGGCCAGCAGGATGCGCTCCTGGCAGCGCCGGCCGTCGATGTAGGCCACCACGTTGGCGCGCAAATGGCCCTGCTCATCGAGCACGTAGCCGCGCAGCTGCGGGTTGATGGCGAAGGCCGCCTCGAGCGCGTCGCGCAGCGTGCGCGCCGCAGTCTCGACCTCGGGTGTGGTCGTGAAGCGCGCGAGCTGAGGCGTGAAGAAAAGGCGTGGCACCGCGCAATGATGCGCTGGCTTTGCGGCAAGCGAAAGTCCGGCAATTGCGCGATCGAGGCACCCAGGCGGCGCTCGGCGCAGCGCCTGGCGGTCATCATTCGATGACTTCGGGCCAATCGGTGTGAAAGCTCGTGCCGGCCGGTCGGTCGACGCGTTCATAGGTGTGCGCGCCGAAGAAGTCGCGCTGGGCCTGCAGCAGGTTGGCCGGCAGGCGCGCGCTGCGATAGGCATCGTAATAGGCCAGCGAGGCACTCATCGCCGGCACCGCAATGCCGTGGCGCACCGCGCTGGCGACGACCTCGCGCCAGGCCGGCTGGGCCGCGTTCAGCGCGTCTCGGAAGAACGGTGCCAGCATCAGGTTGGCCAGGCCCGGTTCGGCGCGGTAGGCCTCGGTGATGCGGTTCAGGAAGCGCGCACGGATGATGCAGCCGCCGCGCCAAATGCTGGCGATGCCGCCGAGGTCGAGTGTCCAACCCTGCTTCGCGCCCATCGTGCGCATCAGGTCGAAGCCCTGGGTGTAGCTAACGATCTTCGACGCGTAGAGTGCGTCGCGCACCTGGGACACCAGCGCCGCACGATCGCCGGCCAGCCTCGACGACGGCCCATGCAACACGCGGCTGGCAGCGACGCGCGCCGCCTTCATCGACGACAGCACCCTCGCTTCGACCGCGGCGTTGATGGTGCTGACCACCACTGCGTTGTCGGCGGCGTTCATCAGCGTCCATTGGCCGGTGCCCTTTTGCCCGGCCTTGTCGAGGATCAGGTCGACCACCGGCTGGCCGCTTTGCGCGTCGCGCTGGCGCAGGATCTTGCCGGTGATCTGGATCAGGTAGCTCTGCAGTTCGCCTTCGTTCCAGCCCTCGAACATCGCGGCCATCTCGTCGCTGTTCATGCCTGCGGCCTGGAACATCGCATAGGCCTCGCAGATCAACTGCATGTCACCGTACTCGATGCCGTTGTGCACCATCTTCACGTAGTGCCCGGCGCCGCCTTCGCCGATGTGCATCACGCAGGGCTGGCCGTCGACTCTCGCAGCAATGCTCTCGAAGATCGGTTGCAACACCTGCCAGGTGCTGGCCGGTCCGCCGGGCATGATGGCCGGGCCCTTGCGTGCGCCCTCCTCGCCGCCAGACACCCCGGCGCCAACGAAGCGCAAGCCGCGCGCGGCCAGCGCCGTCCCGCGCCGCTCGGTATCGCTGTAATGGCTGTTGCCGCCGTCGATGACGATGTCGCCGTTGTCCAGCAGCGGCAACAACTGCTCGATCACCGCATCGACCGCCGCCCCGGCCTTGACCATCAGCATCACAGTGCGTGGGCGCTTCAACGCGGCAGTGAAGGCCTCCAGCGTCGGCGCACCGCGCAGCCGCTTGCCCGGGTGCGCAGCCACGAAGGCCTCGGTCACCTGCGGGCTGCGGTTGTAGACCGCGACGTCGAAGCCGCGGCTCTCGACATTGAGCGCCAGGTTCTGGCCCATCACGGCCAGGCCGATCAATCCGAAATCGCTGTTGGACTTGTTCATGGCATCGTTCGCGCGGTTGAAGCACCGCGATTCTCACCGCGAACGCGGCCTACGGCGCCAGGTCGCCCGCCAGCAGGGCCAGGGTTTCGGCCGCGACCGCCGAATGCGCGGGGTAGTGTGTGTGGTCGCAGCCGATCTTCACCTGCGCGCCGGCGCGGATCGCGGCGCGCTGCGATCGGGCTGAATTCGAAGCGCAGGAAGTGCACCGCCGAGGTCTTCTCGTCGGTGCTGCGGTCGAGATCCTCGTCGGCCAGGGCGTAGACGCGGGCATGGCCCTCGACCTCGACGAACATGCGGTCCTCGACGTCGATCAGCCGCGCCAGTTCGCGCTTTCGTTCATGCACGTCGGGGTACTCGATCAGCAGCGTCGCCTTCCAGTTGCTGCCGTCGGGCACCAACGCGGCATAGGCATCGATCTCGCTCTGGATGCCGTCTTCGTCGAAGATCTTCTCGATGTGCAGCATCTCCTGAATCTGGCGCCGGATGGTCTGCTCGTCCTCGAATTGCAGCGTGATGTGCTCGCCCAGCGCGACGCTGCGTTGGCGCCGGTGGGCAATGGCTGCGGGCTTGCTGCTGCTGCGAATCTTGGCGTAGGCCTCCAGCGTCAGCAGGCTGGCTCGGGTGATCGTGCCCATCGTCGGTTACTCCAATCCGTAGGCCAGACGCATCAGCGTCAGCGGATGGCGCAGCGCCGGCGCCGGCGCGCCGGCCTGGGACATGCCCTGCGCGATGTGGTGGCCGGCCATCGGGCAGTCGCTGCTGATGACGTCGGGCGCGGTCGCGGCCATGGCCTTGAACACCGGCTGGCCGATCTTCATCGCCACCGGATGCGTCGCCGTCTTCACGCCGTAGGTGCCGGCGTGGCCCGAGCAACGCTCGACCGTGTTGAGCACGACCTCGACCTTGCTGCCGACCAGCTTGAACATCTCCTCCGTCTTCTTGCCGATCTTCTGCACCCGGCCGTGGCAGGGAATGTGGTAGCTGACCTTGCCCAGCGCGGTCTTGAAGTCGGTCTTCAGCAGACCGTCCTTGTGGCGTGCGATGAAGTACTCGAAGGGGTCGAACATGGCCTCCTTGACGGCCTGCGTGTCGGCGCAATCGGGGAACAGCAGCGGCAATTCCTGCTTGAACATCAAGGTGCAGCTCGGCACCGCGCTGACGATGGCGTAGCCCTCCTTGGCATAACGCGCCAGCAGCGGCACGTTGGCTTTCTTGTGCCGCTCGACGGCCTCGAGATCACCGAGTTCGAGCTGGGGCATGCCGCAGCACGACTCCTTGTCGACGATGGCGTACGGGATCTCGTTGTGCTCGAGCAGCTTGAGCAGGTCATGGCCGATACCCGGCTCGTTGTAGTTGACGAAGCAGGTGGCGAATACCGCCACCTTGCCGGGCGTGCGCTGGCCGTTAGTGATCACGGTCGCCTGCCCCTGGTGCTTGGCGCTCCAACGAAACCGTTGTGCAGCCAATTCCGGCATCCAGGCCTGCGGGTGCACGCCGAGTGTTGCGTCCATCGCCTTGCGGGCGAGCTTCGTCCTGTTCACGGCGTTCACGGCCTGCACGACGATCGGAATGCCCGCCAAGCTGCCATGCACGTCGGTCGAGGCCAGGAAGCGCTCGCCGGCCTTGACGCCACCGCGTTTGAACTTGATCGCCTTGGCGCGCAGCATCAGGTGCGGAAAATCCAGCTGCCATGGGTGCGGCGGCGTGTACGGACACTTGGTCATGTAGCACAGGTCGCACAGATAGCACTGGTCGACGACGTTCCAGTAGGCCTCCTTCTTGACACCGTGCACTTCGCCGTCGGCCGTGGCGTCGACCAGATCGAACAGCGTCGGAAAGCTCTGGCACAGGCTGACGCAGCGCCGGCAGCCGTGGCAGATGTCGAACACGCGCTCCATCTCCTTGTTCGCCGCCGCTTCGTCGTAGAAGTCAGGGTTCTTCCAGTCGATGGCGTGCCGGGTCGGGGCTTCGAGGTTGCCTTCGCGCATAGAACGCTTCGCAGATGAAGAACAAGGGGCACGCAGCCCCTTGTTCAGGAGGTTGAATCGAGCCCTCAGTCCACCAGCGCGTCGAGCGCCTTCTGGTAGCGGTTGGCATGCGAGCGCTCGGCCTTGGCCAGCGTTTCGAACCAATCGGCGATTTCGCCGAAGCCTTCCTCGCGCGCCTGCTTGGCCATGCCCGGGTACATGTCGGTGTACTCGTGCGTCTCGCCGGCCACGGCGGCCTTCAGGTTCAGCCGGCTGCTGCCGATCGGCAGTCCGGTGGCCGGGTCGCCCACCGCCTCGAGGAACTCGAGGTGGCCATGGGCGTGGCCGGTTTCGCCTTCGGCGGTGGAGCGGAACAACGCGGCAACGTCGTTCTGGCCTTCGATGTCGGCCTTGTTTGCGAAATACAGATATCTGCGGTTGGCCTGCGACTCGCCGGCGAAGGCGTCCTTCAGGTTCTGCTCGGTTTTCGATCCTTTCAAGCCCATGTCGCTCTCCTGTGGTGGCAATCGGCGTGCTGCAAACGGTACCTCACGCGAGGCCTGACAGCCAATTCAATGCGGCTATTCGATAAATAGCTAATACCTATGTATACAACACACATCATAGTTTCAATTCGAGGCAGGCGTGGGCCACTCCTCGAGCCATTGGCGAACGCGACAGTGCAGCATCGCTTGTGGCTCGACCAGCGCGTCGAGCACGCTGAAGTGATCGCGGTCCGGCAGTGCCTCGCACACCGGCACTACGACCTGGTCCCCAACAGTCGCGGATCAAACGGTTCTGGCGCAGGAACTCCTCGCTTTCGCGGCCGCCTACGACGCTGACCAGACGCGCGCCTGCGGGCGCCGCATAGCGCGCCGGGCTGGCGCGCGCGATCACGTCAGGCGTGAGGCGCAGGTCGCATTGAAACGATGGAGCCGCGGCCAGCGGTGCCAGTTCGTACAGCCCGGAGATCGACACCGCACGCCGCACCAGACGCGGCGGCAGGTCCGGTGCGAGCGCAGAGCCATCGCAGGCCAGCAGCATGGCGGCCAAATGTCCTCCGGCCGAGTGACCGGCGACCACCATGCGCGCTGGGCGGCCGCCAAAGCGCGCCGCGTGTCGGTGCACCCAGGCCAGCGCATGCGCGGCCTGCAAGGCAATGGTGTCTATCGTCACCGCCGGGCACAGCGAGTAGTTCGGCACCACGACCATCGCGCCGGCTGCGACGAAGGGCGCTGCGACGAATGAAAAGTCGGCCTTGTCCAGCGATCGCCAGTAGCCACCATGAATGAACACCAGCACAGGTGCGTCATTGCGCGCCGCGGGAAACACATCCAGTGCGACCTTGCCATCCGCAGTGAAGGGTATGTCGAGGTGGCAACGCAGACGCGCCCGCGTCTGCGCCGAGTTATCCCGCCAACGCGCCAGGTACTGCGCAAACTCCGGCACGCGGCGCCGGTTGTCGTACTGCAGATCGAACCACTGCGCGTCGTTTGCTTGCATGTCGCCATCACCACCCATCTGCACATCCTCCGCTGCCTCACGCTCGCATGACACCTGCCACGCCGCCAATATCGCCTGCGATAGAATTCTCGCCGTTCGTGGGGGCGTAGCTCAGCTGGGAGAGCGTCGCGTTCGCAATGCGAAGGTCAGGAGTTCGATCCTCCTCGTCTCCACCATCTGCCTCACAGGATTGGCGTGCGCCGGGTCCATCGGCCGCACTCGCGGCCCTCAGCCGACCACACGCATCGAGAGGTCGATGGCCTGCACGTCCTTGGTCAGCTTGCCGACCGAGATGCGATCGACGCCAGTGGCGGCAAATTCACGGATGCGGGCCAAGTCGACGCCGCCAGAAATCTCGAGCAGCGCCCGCCCTGCATTCAGGACCACGGCACGGCGCATGTCCTCGAGCCTGAAGTCGTCGATCAGTACGTTGGTGGCACCGGCATCGAGCGCCTGCTGCAACTCGCCCAGATTCTCGACCTCGATTTGAATGCCGACGCCGGCGTTGAGTGCGCGTGCCGCCTGCAGCGCCGCGGCGATACCGCCGGCTGCGGCAATGTGGTTTTCCTTGATCAGGATGCCGTCCCATAACGCCATGCGATGGTTGCGCCCACCGCCTACGCGCACCGCGTACTTCTGCGCTTGGCGCAGGCCGGGCAGCGTCTTTCTCGTGTCCAGCACCACGCAGCCCTTGGGATTGGGCGATGCGCCGTCAATCGCCTGCGCGTAGCGGCGCGTCACGCTCGCCACACCCGACAGCAGTTGCAGAAAATTCAGCGCCGGCCGTTCGGCGCTGAGCAGCGCACGCGCGTCGCTATCGATGCGACAGACTACTGTGCCGGCAGCCACGGCAGCGCCCTCGGTCACCGTCCATTCGATGCCGGCGCCCTTGTCCAGGGCCTGTATACAGGCGTCGAACCAGGGCCGGCCGCAGATCACGGCGCCCTGTTTGGCGACCACCTGTGCGTGCACTCGCTGCCCCACGCCCACCAGTTGCGCGGTCCAGTCACCGCGGCCAATGTCTTCCATCAACGCATCGTGTACGTTGCGCGCAATGGCCTGTTCGAGGCTTTCATTCTGGTCGAAGGTCATGGTCGTTGCGGGCGGCTACTACCATTAGCCGCACTTCAATGCTACACAAGGTGGCCGAGCGCGACACGAATCATCGGCAACGCCGACGCGCGGCCCGACGATGGTGCGTGCCGATTACCTAACCACCTCAGGACCGCCCGACGGGCGCCGTTGCACAAGCATGAAATCGCACGTAACCGCTGCCTTCAGGCCGGCAGGACTTGCTAGGGTGATGCCCGGGGGGGTCCTGCATGGCCTATGCGATATATTCCCCGGCTTCGCGGCGCGGATCGCCGCCATCGAAATTGGCAATGTCGGCTACCGCACCGGCCCATAAGGCTGTTGCGTTGCGCAGATGGCGTCCACGCAGCGCGACGTCTGGAGGATTGGATTGAATTACGCCGAGCAACAACGCGATCCCGCCAAGCATGCGGTCGGCATCGGCATCGTCGTTGTCATGCACATCATTTTGGGCTGGGCGCTTCTCAACGGCCTGGCACGCACGGTCATCGATGTCATCAAAGGCCCGATCGAGACCAAGATCATCGAAGAGGCCAAGCCACCGCCACCGCCACCGGAAAACCTGCCGCCGCCGCCCAAGTTCGCGCCGCCGCCGCCGAGTTTCGTGCCGCCGCCGGAGGTCGTGATCAACCCGCCGCCGACCCCGGCACCGAGCATCACCACAACCACCGTGGCGCCGCCGCCGACGGCGATTGTCATCGCGCCGCCGCAGGCCGAGGCCCCGCCGCCGCGCGTAGCGGCACGGCCAGCGGTCGCCAATGCCAGGGACTGCGCACCGACAGCCGAGGACTACCCCGCCGCGGCGATCAAGGAAGAGGCCACCGGGACGACCGTCATCCGCTTCTCGATCGATGCCACGGGCAAGCTGGCCAGCGCCAACATCGTCAAGTCTGCCGGTGCATCGCGCGCGCACAAGGCGCTCGACCGCGTGGCACAGCAAAAACTCAGCGAATGCAAGTTCAGGCCCGGCAATGACGAAAACGGTCGCCCGATTGGCGCCACTGTCGACGTCGAGTATGTCTGGAAGCTGAACTGACGCGTATCGGCGCCAGTCTGTTCAAGCCCTTTTTCTACCAGCGCGGCTCACACCACAACGCGCGTTTGTTCTCTGGAGGAACCATGTCCTTTTCCCATCTTGCCCGCGCGCCGTTCGTTGCCGCGTTGATCGCCCTGGCCAGTGTGGCCACGAGCCTGCCCGGCAGCGTGATGGCCCAGGCTTCGGCACCTGCGGCCGACGCGGCGGCGCCCGCACCGGTTGCCGCACCGCCGCAGCCGCGGCGGCGCCGACGATCTCCAAGGAGTCCGTCACCAATCCCTACGGCTTGCAGGCCTTGTGGACGCAGGGCGACTTCGTCGCCCGCGGCACGCTGATCATCATGGTCATCATGTCGATGGGCAGTTGGTACATCATCTTCACCAAGCTGTTCGAGCAGAGCAAGCTGATGCGCAGTGCCAAGGCTGCCGCGCAGAGTTTCTGGGGCGCCGGCTCGATCAAGAAGGGTGCCGAGGGCTTGCACGAAGGCAGTGCCTTTCGCTATATCGCCGAGAGTGGCCTGCAATGCCAGCGAGCACCATGAAGGTACGCTGGTCGAGACCATCGACAAACACACCTGGATAGGCATGAGCATCCAGCGTGCGGTCGACAACATCCAGAGCCGGCTGCAGGACGGCCTGGCCTTCCTGGCCACGGTGGGTTCGACGGCGCCGTTCGTCGGTCTGTTCGGCACGGTCTGGGGCATCTACCACGCACTGACCGCCATCGGCGTGTCGGGCCAGGCCTCGATCGACAAGGTGGCGGGCCCCGTCGGCGAGGCGCTGATCATGACCGCCTTCGGCCTGGCCGTCGCGGTGCCCGCAGTGATGGGCTACAACTGGCTGATCCGCCGCAACAAGGGTGCCATGGAAAGCGTTCGCACCTTCTCCGGCGACCTGCTCAACGTGCTGCTGGCCGGAAAGCGCTGAACATCCACCCGACGATCAGCGAGGACACTGCCCATGGCCATGAACCTAGCGTCGGACGACGGCGACGAAGAGGAGATGAACTCCACCATCAACACGACACCGTTGGTCGACGTGATGCTGGTGCTGCTGATCATCTTCCTGATCACCATCCCGGTGGTCACGCAGAGCATCAAGCTCGAGTTGCCCAAGGAGCGCAATGTCCCGACGCAGACCAAGCCTGAGAACATCGTCATCGCAGTCAATCGCGACGGCGAAGTGTTCTGGGGCATGGAGCGCCTGCCCGACATCGAGACCCTGGTCACGCGGCTCAAGCTCGAGGCCGTCAAGGAGCCGCAACCCGAGGTCCACATTCGCGGCGATGGCGAGGTTCGTTACGAGTCTGTCGGCCGCGTCGTGGTGGCCTGCCAGCGCGCCGGCATCATGAAGGTGGGCTTTATCACCGAGCCACCGCCCGGCTTGGTCACGCGCTAAGGAGCAGGCACGATGTCCATGCAAGTAGGCTCCGCGGGCGGTGAAGACGCCCCGATGATCGAGATGAACATGACGCCGCTGATCGACGTCATGCTGGTGCTGTTGATCATGTTCATCATCACCATCCCGATCCAGACCCACGCGGTGAAGATGAACATGCCGATTCCCAGCAATGTGCAGCCCAAGGAGCCGCGCCCGCCGATTCGCATCGACATCGATTTCGACGGCACCATCGGCTGGAACGGCATTGCAGTGTCGGACGACGAACTGCAGAGCAGGCTGCGCGAAGTGGCCGCCGAAGCCGACCAGCAGGAGGTGCACCTGCGCCCGAACAAGCTGGTGACCTACAAGAGTGTGGCCTTCGTGATGGCCAGCGCGCAGCGCCTGGGCGTGGTCAAGATCGGCCTGGTCGGCAACGAACAATTCATGAACTGATATGCGATCGACGTTGCGCCTGCTGGCCCTTGCACTGCTCGTTGCCGGACCGGCTGGCGCTGCCCTGGCCCAGGGCGTGCGCTCCGAAGTCGGCAAGCCCCTGCAACAGGCGAGTGATCTTCTCAAGGCCGGCAAGGCCAAGGAGGCCTTGGCCAAAGTCCACGAGGCCGACGCCGTGAGCGGCAAGAGCCCGGCCGAACAGGTCATGATCGACCGCATGAAGGGCTCGGCCGCGCAGCGCGCGGGCGACACCGCCACCGCCATTGCGGCCTTCGAGGCGGCCATGGCCTCGCAACGCCTGTCGGGCGCCGAGCAGGCGCAAGTCGCCGAGTCGCTGGCATTTGCCTACTCGCAGCAGAAGAATTGGGGCAAGACCACCGAGTGGGTCAACCGCGCGCGCGCCGCCGGCGGCAACAGCGCGCAGTTGAATCAGTTGAGCGCCTATGTGCAATCACAAAGCGGTGACTACGCGCAGATCTTCAAGGACGCCCAGGCTCAAGTGAACGCCGCCGAGGCCGCAGGTCGCCGGCCCGCCGAGGACGAGTTGCTGCGCATGGCCGACGCCGCGCGGCGCGTGAACAACCCAGGTGCCTACTCGCACGCGCTGGACAGCCTGGTGATGAACTACCCGAAGAAGGAGTACTGGAACGCGCACCTGGCAAGCATTCAACGCAAGCCCGGTTTCGCCGACCGATTGAGCCTGGACGTGATGCGTCTGAAGTTCGCCAATGGCCTGATCAGCAAGACCGATGACTTCATGGAAATGACGCAGCTGGCCTTGCAAGCCGGCCTTCCGGTCGAGGCCCGGGTCATCATCGACAAGGGCTTCGCCGTGGGCGCCTTGGGCACAGGCGAGCAGGCCGAGCGCCACAAGCGGCTGAAGGATCTGGTCATCAAGCGCCAGGCCGACAGCGCCGCCGGCCTTGCCCAGGCCGCCAGCGAAGCGGCCGCATTGAAGGAGGGCAACGAGTTGGTCAAGGTCGGCACGGTGTATGCCTCGATGGGCCAGTTCGACAAGGCCGTCGAGTTGATCGAAAAGGGCATCGCCAAGGGCGGGCCTCAAGCGTCCCGAAGACGCCAAGCTGCGCCTGGCCCTGGCCTTGGCGCAGGCCCCCAAGACGAGGGCCAAGGGCGTGCAGATGTTGCACAGCGTGACCGGCCACGACGGCACCGCCGACGTGGCCAAACTCTACGCCGTGGTGGTGCAGCAGCAAAGCTGAGCCGTCGCGGACGCGGCACGCAGCGGCTGCCTAGAATGGCCGCCATGCACTCTGGCCTGCCCGATTTCGTCGAAGACCTCGGGGCCGGCGTCTTTGCCATCGATACCGGTTTTCAGCGCCCGCGCTTCGACGCCGCATACCTCGTCGTCCACAACCGCCGCGCTGCCTTCATCGACACCGGCACCAATCACGCCGTGCCGCGATTGTTGGCGGCACTGGCGGCCGCTGGATTGCCGCGTGATGCGGTCGAATACGTGATCCCGACCCATGTGCACCTCGACCACGCCGGCGGCGCGGGCCAGCTGATGCGCGAACTGCCGGCAGCGACGATGGTGGTGCACCCGCGCGGCGCGGCGCACATGATCGACCCCAGCGCCCTGGTGCAGGGCGCACTCGCGGTCTACGGCGCCGCGGAGATGGAGCGCTCGTACGGCACGCCGGTCGGCGTCGACGCGGCGCGTTTGCGCGTCAGCCACGATGGCATGGACCTGCGGCTCGGCGGCGGCCGCCTGCTGCACCTGATCGACACCCCGGGCCATGCTCGGCATCATCATTGCATCTGGGATGCCACGACACGCGGCTGGTTTTCCGGTGACACCTTCGGCTCCTCGTACCGCGAGTTCGACACTGCGCAAGGCGCCTGGATGTTCCCCAACACGGTGCCGGTGCAGTTCGATCCGCCGGCCTTGCGCGCTTCGGTGCAGCGCCTGTTGTCGTTCGACCCGGCGTGCGTCTACGTCACGCACTTCAGCCGGCTGACCGACGTGCCACGGCTGGCAGGCCGTGTGCTCGCCATGCTCGACGCGATGGTGGCCATCGGCCTGCGGCAGCGCAATGCCAGCGCGCGCCATGCCACGCTCAAGCGCGAGCTGTCGGCGCTGTACGCGGCGAGCCTTGGGGCCCATGGTGTCGACTCGCCGCTGCAGCAGCTCGCGCTGCTGGCGATGGACATCGAGCTCAATGCCCAGGGCATGGCCGGCTGGCTGGATCGGCAAGCACAGAAGGAGACCACATCATGAGCGCTGACATCCATTTTGGACTCGGCGAACGTGTGTTCGTGATCACCGGCGGCGCTCAGGGCATCGGCGAGGCCTGCGCACGCCGCCTCGCGACTGACGGCGCGGCCGTCGCGCTGTGGGACGTGGACGACGCGCGCGGCACTGTGCTGGCCGCGTCGCTCAAGGCGGCGGGCACCCGGGCTGCGTTTTGCCACTGCAATGTGGCCCACAGCGGCGATGTCGAAGTCGCGCTGGCCGCCACGCTGGGCGCCTTCGGTCGCATTGACGGCCTGGTCAACAACGCCGGCATCTTCAAGTCCACGCCATTCCTCGACATCAGCGAAGCCGACTGGGATGCGGTGATCGCGGTCAATCTGAAGGGTCACTTCCTGGTCGGCCAGGCGGTGGCGCGGCAGATCGTCGCGCAGGGCGGCGGCGGTGCGATCGTCAATATGAGTTCGGTCAACGCGCGGCTGACGATCGCCAGCATCGCCAGCTACAACGCCAGCAAGGGCGGCATCGACCAGCTCACACGCGTGATGGCGCTGGCCTTGGCCGAGCACGGCATTCGCGTCAACGGTGTGGCGCCCGGCACCATCGCCACCGACCTTGCCGTCAAGGCCGTGCTGACCAGCGAAGAGGCCAAGGCCCGCATCCTCAGCCGCACGCCGATGAAGCGCCTGGGCGAGCCGGCGGAGATCGCCAACGTGGTCGCCTTCCTGCTCAGCGATGCGGCCAGCTACATGACCGGCGACACCGTGCTGGTCGACGGCGGGCGCATGACTCTGAATTACGTGGTTTGAGCTTCGAAGCCTTCGCGGTCAGCACTGGCGTCGTCGCGCTCGGTGAGATAGGCGACAAGACGCAACTGCTGGCCCTGCTGCTGGCGGCGCGCTTTCGCGCGCCGCGCACCATCATCCTGGGCATCCTGGTCGCGACGCTGGCCAATCACGCCCTGGCCGCTGCGCTCGGTACCTGGCTGACGCAGCTGGTCGATCCTGCCTGGCTGCGCTGGGGCCTGGGCGTGTCGTTCATCGCAGTGGCGCTGTGGATGCTGGTACCCGACCAGGTCGACGCCGACGCCGAGGGCACCGAGCGCTCGCATCTGGGCGTCTTCGGCGTCACGGTGGTTGCCTTCTTCCTGGCCGAGATGGGCGACAAGACCCAGATCGCGACCGTCATGCTCGCCGCGCGTTACCAGGCGCTGGTGACGGTGACCGCCGGCACCACGCTGGGCATGATGATCGCCAACGTGCCCGCGGTCCTGCTGGGAAACAAGGCCGTTACGTTGGTGCCGATCGCCTGGGTGCACCGCATCGCGGCCGCAGTGTTCGCGGCCATCGGCGTGCTCGTGCTGGCCGGCGCAGGCGGGTAGATTTATGCTTGGCCGGTGAACGAACCAACCACCCCACCCCCACTGCAAGGTGGCTGCCTGTGCGGCCGCGTACGCTACCGAGCCGCGCCAGACCACCGCGACGGCTACTACTGCCATTGCCGCATGTGCCAGCTGGCCTTCGGCAACACTCGGGCCGCGTACCTCAACCTGCGCAAGGGCGAGGTCGAGTGGCTCTGCGCACCAGCGTACTACGCCTCGTCGAAGATCGCGCGCCGTGGCTTCTGCGGCCACTGCGGCACGCCGCTGTCGTTCGAATTCCTCGACAGCGAGCGCATGGATTTGTCGGTCGGAAGCCTCGACGATCCCTCGCTGATCAAGCCGAGCGAACATTTCGCGGTCGAGTCGCGCCTTGCCGCCTGGCACGCGCCCGACGGCCTGCTCGAGACGCGACTCGACGCCAATCCGCGCATCATGCAGCGTTGGCGCGAAGCCTATGGCGACAGCGTGGTTCCCGGCCTCGCGGCCGGCAGGGGCAAGCCTTGAGCGCCGACCGCCTCGCGCTGTGGCAGGCCGAGGAAGCCGCCGTGCGCGCGCGCCAGACCCGCCCCGCCGGCGTCATCACGCACACCGAGGCGCTCGGCCGGCCCGGCCTGGACGTGCTGCGCGACCTGATCGACGGCCGCCTGCCCGCAGCGCCGATCGCCGAAGTGTTGGACTTCATATTGCTGCATGTGGCACCCGGCGAAGCGGTGTTCCAGGGTCGCCCAGGCCCGCGCTTCATGAATCCTATGGGTGGCCTGCATGGCGGCTGGTACGCCACCCTGCTCGACTCGGCCCTCGGCTGCGCGGTGCACACCACGATGCAACCCGGCCGCGCCTACACCACGCTGGAGTTGAAGCTGAATCTGGTGCGCGCGATCGGGCCTGACGTGCCGTTGGTGCGCGCCGAAGGCCGCACCATTCACGTCGGCCGCCAGACGGCCACCGCCGAAGGCCGGCTGGTCGGCCCCGACGGCAAGCTCTACGCCCATGCCAGCACCACCTGCCTGATCTTCGACCTGCCAGCACGTGCGGCCGGCTGACGCAGGCGCCACAATCAGGCCCATGAAATACCTGCACACCATGGTCCGCGTGACCGATATCGAAACGTCGCTGCGCTTTTACCGCGACGCACTCGGGCTCGAACTGCTCTCGCGCAAAGACAACGAAGCCGGGCGCTTCACGCTGGTCTTTCTGGCCGCGCCGGGCGACCCCGACGCCCAGGTCGAGCTGACCTACAACTGGCCCAAGGACGGTGTCGGCGAGGTCTACGGCGGCGGGCGCAACTTCGGCCACCTGGCCTACGCGGTCGACGACATCTACGCCGCCTGCCGGCGCCTGATGGACCATGGCGTGACCATCAACCGGCCGCCGCGCGACGGCCGCATGGCCTTCGTGCGTTCGCCCGACCACATCTCGATCGAACTGCTGCAGGCCGGCGCCGCGCTCGCGCCGGCCGAGCCCTGGTCGTCGATGCCCAACGTCGGCGCCTGGTAGCCATGTACCTGCCCAGGCACTTCGAGCAGAACGACCAGTCCGTGCTGGCCGCAGCGATGCACGAGCATCCGCTGGCCACCCTGGTGATCGCCACGCCGGCCGGGCCGACGGCCGACCTGATCCCGCTCGAATACCACGCGCAACTGGGATCACGCGGCACCCTGCGCGGCCATGTGGCGCGTGCCAACCCGCTCTGGCGCCACGCCGGGGCCGCCGCGCTGGCGGTCTTTCACGGCCCACAGGCCTATGTCTCGCCGAACGGCTACCCGAGCAAGCGAGAACACGGCAAGGTGGTGCCGACCTGGAACTACACCATGGTGCAGGCGCGCGGCACGCTGCGCGCGGTCGATGAGGCGCCATGGCTGCGCGCGCTCGTCGGCCGCCTGACCGAGCGCCATGAAGCTACACAGGCCGGGCCTTGGGCCGTCACCGACGCGCCGGACGACTACGTGAAGCAGATGCTGGGCGCGATCGTCGGCATCGAGATCGAGCTCACCTCACTGGTCGGCAAGTGGAAGGTCAGCCAGAACCGCGATGCGGCCGATCGTGCCGGCGTCGCCGCTGCGCTCGGCGCGCACCCGATGGCCGCGCTGGTGCGCGGCGAGCTCAGCGTAAGGCGCTGGCCTCGCGCGCCAGGCGGGTGATGCGGGCCCAGTCACCACTGTTGAGCGCGTCGGCCGGCGTCAGCCACGAGCCGCCACAGACCTTGACGTTGGGTAGTGACAGGAACTGTGCTGCGGTCTCGATGGTGATGCCGCCGGTGGGGCAAAACACGACCTCGGGGAACGGGCCTGCCAGCGCACGCAGCAGACCCACCCCACCCGCTGCGGTGGCCGGAAAGAATTTCAGAAACGTCAGGCCGTCGGCATTCGCAATCATCACTTCGCTGGCCGTCGCCACACCCGGCAGCAGCGGCAACGCCACGTCGCGGCAGGCGGCCCCGATCTGCTTGGTATAGCCCGGGCTGACGCCGAACTGGCAGCCGGCATCGCGCGCGGCGCGCACATCGGCCACCGTGCGCAAGGTGCCGGCACCGACGATGGCTTCGGGCACCTCGCGCGCGATCGCCTCCATGCAGGCCAGTGCCACCGGCGTGCGCAGCGTGACCTCGAGCACACGCACGCCGCCGGCCACCAGCGCGCGCGCCATCGGCACGGCGTGCTCCAGGCGCTGCAGCACGATGACCGGGATCACCGGGCCGAGCGCCGCCAGTGCCAATGTGTCCTTGATCATGCTTGCTTCCTTCACAACCAGGTGCAGGCGCCCTGCTCTGCACTGCCGACATTCTTGCGCATGCCGGCGAACAGCTCGCGCCCCAGGCCATGGCCGTTGACGTCGGACTGCTGCGCGCTCATGGGTGCCGTGTCGCGCGCGGCCCAGGTCGCGTCATCGACGAGCACATCGAGCGTGCCGGCGACGGCATCGACACGGATGCGGTCGCCGCTGGCGACCTTGGCCAACGCGCCCCCGGCCAGCGCCTCGGGGCTGACGTGGATCGCCGCCGGCACCTTGCCGGAAGCGCCGCTCATGCGGCCGTCGGTCACCAGCGCGACCTTGAAGCCCTTGCCCTGCAACACGGCCAGCGGCGGTGTCAGCTTGTGCAACTCGGGCATGCCATTCGCGCGCGGGCCCTGGAAGCGCACGACCGCGACGAAATCACGCTCGAGCGTACCGGCATTGAATGCCGCCAGCAGTGCCGCCTGGTCGTCGAACACCAGCGCAGGCGCTTCGACGATCCAGCGGTCCTCGGGCACCGCGCTGGTCTTGATCACGGCGCGGCCGAGGTTGCCCTGCAACAGGCGCAGGCCGCCGCTGGTGCTGAACGGCCGCGCGCTAGGGCGCAGGATGGTGTCGTCGCCGCTGTCTGGCGCACAGGCATGCCAACCCAGTTCGCCTGTGGTCGGGTTGAGTGCCGGCTGATCGCCGTAGGCAGCGATACCGCGTTCGCTGGCCGTCAGCACATCGGGGTGCATGCATCCGGCTTCGAGCAGTTGACGCAGCACGTAGGCCGGGCCGCCCGCGCTCTGGAACTGGTTCACGTCGGCGCTGCCGTTGGGATACACGCGGGCCAGCAGCGGCACCGCATCCGAGAGATCGGAGAAATCGGTCCAGTCGATGACGATGCCGGCCGCCCGCGCCACCGCCACCCAGTGGATCAAGTGATTCGTCGAACCGCCGGTGGCCAGCAAGGCGACCATGGCGTTGACGATGCAACGTTCGTCGACGAGTTGGCCGATCGGCACGAAGCGCCGGTCCTTGGTCATGCCGAGCACCGTGCGCACGGCCTCGCGCGTCAGCGCCTCGCGCAGCGGCGCATGAGGGTGTACGAAGGCCGCACCGGGCACGTGCAGGCCCATGGCTTCGAGCAGCATCTGGTTGCTGTTGGCCGTGCCGTAGAAGGTGCAGGTGCCCGCGCCGTGGTAGGCCGCGCCTTCGGCGGCCAGCAATTCGCCGCGCCCGACCAGACCCTGCGCCGCACGCTCGCGCACTTTGGACTTGTCGCCGTTCGACAGGCCTGAACTCATCGGGCCTGCAGGCACGAAGACGCAGGGCAGGTGGCCGAAGTGCAGCGCACCGATCAGCAGGCCGGGCACGATCTTGTCGCACACGCCGAGCAGCAGTGCGGCGTCGAACACATCGTGCGCCAGCGCGATGGCCGTGCCCATCGCGATGTTGTCGCGCGAGAACAGGCTCAACTCCATGCCCGGCTGGCCCTGGGTCACACCGTCGCACATCGCCGGCACGCCGCCGGCCACCTGCACCGTGGCGCCGAGCCTGTGCGCCTGGTCGCGGATCAGCGCCGGGAAGCCTTCATAGGGCTGGTGTGCCGACAGCATGTCGTTGTACGAAGTGACAACAGCAATGTGCGGCGCGCGCTCGGCGACGATCTTCAACTTGTCGTTGGCCGGCAGTGCCGCCACCGCGTGCGCCACGTTGGCGCAACCCAGACGGTCGCTGCCGCGCGGCCGCGCCGCCATGGCCGCCACCCGGTCCAGGTAGGCACGACGCAGCGGCGCGCTGCGCTCGCGGATGCGTGCGGTGACTTCGATCAAGGCGGATTTCATGGCACGAAGGAGGTTGTAACCTGTACTTCCATTTTCCAGTAATAAAATTACAACGTCAACGGCCATCGATGTCATCATCACCACGCATGGAGCCGCCCTACGACGACGCGATCCGCGTGCCGCCATTGCGTGACCCCCAGGCGCTGCTGGTTCGCGCGCGCCGTGAATGGGGTGGGCGCAACGATCTTTGGGTCTTCGGCTACGCCTCGTTGTTGTGGCGACCCGAGTTCGAGTTCAAGGAACACCGGCCCGCCCGCGTACATGGTTGGCACCGCGCTTTGCGCATGGCTTCGCGCATCAACCGCGGCACACCCGAGCGCCCAGGGCTGGTCTTCGCGCTGCTGCCGGGCGGTTCGTGCCAGGGCGCGGTGTACCGCATCCCGCGGGCGCGGGTGCCGGCCGAGCTGAATCGCCTATGGCGCCGGGAGATGCCGACCGGGGTCTACGACCCGCGCTGGCTGGCCTGCCGCACGGCGCAGGGCGACGTGCAGGCGCTGGCCTTCACGCTGTCGCGGCGCAGCCCTCAACACACCGGGCACCTGGCCGACGCGCAGGTGCTCGACATCCTGCGCCACTCACGCGGCCGTTACGGCTCGACCCTGGACTACCTGCTGCAAACCGCGCAGGCCCTGCATGAACGTGGCGTGCACGATCGCGAGGTCGAACGCCTGGTCGCGCTGGCGCGCCGGCACCGGCTGGTGTGAACCCCTGCCGTCGGTTCGTATGCCAGGCCACCGCGCACGGCCATCCGGTCAGCGCTGTGGCGGCCCATGGGCCGGTGCGGCGCTTCCGCCCTGCACGGTTCGCAGCGTGGCCAGATCCTGCACGGTGTCGATATCAACCAGCATTCCGGGGTCGTCGACCTCGACCGCCTGCGCCGGATAACGCGCCAACAATCGGCGCGCACCGTCGTCGCCCGTCAGGGCGGCCAGCTCTGAATACAGCTCGGCCGCGAAGCCGACCGGGTGGCCGCGCAGGCCGCGATATTGCGCGTAGGCCACGGCATGCGTGCCGAGCGCTTGTGCCACTTGTTGCATCGTGGTCGGCCGTACGCGCGGCATATCGGCCGGCAACACCAGCCAGCCCGACGCATCCGCGCGTGCCGACACGCCCGCGGCGATCGAGTCGCCCATGCCCCGATGGCGCAATGGCGGCACGATCACGACATCGCGCGCCGCCACCTGCTGGCGGGCCAAGGGCGCGAGTTCGGCAGTCGTCACCACCAGCACCGGCAGGCGACTGGCGATCGCATTGCGCAAAGTTACGCTGAGCACGGCGCCGGCATCACCGGGGCTGTCGAGCGCTTGCGCCAGCTTGTGTCCGCTGCCGGCAAAGCGGCTGCCGCGGCCAGCGGCAAGCACGATCACGGTCGCGGGCGGGTTCATGGCGGCAGGCATTGGCATTGACCGCAAGGGCTGCTGCGGTGGTATGGAGAATCTGCTGCTGCGGCCGCGCTGGTAACTGGGGCCATCACCTAAGGCCTTCCACGTAAGCAGTAGTGAGGATGCCGCGACGCCCTTATGCTTGCCGACCATGGATAGCAACGACATCGCCGCTCTGCGCAAGAGCTACGAGCGCGCCGAACTCGACGAGGCCGCCTCTGACGCCGACCCGCTGCTGCAGTTCGAGCGCTGGCTGCGCGAAGCCATCGCTGCGGCGCTGCCTGAACCCAATGCCATGACGCTGGCCACCGTCGGTGACGGCGGCCGGCCATCGACACGCGTGGTGCTGATCAAGGGTTGTGACGCACGCGGCCTGGTCTGGTATACCAACTACCACAGCCGCAAAGGTCGTGAACTGGCGGCGATACCGTTCGCTGCGCTGCAGTTCCACTGGGTCGAGCTCGAACGTGTGGTGCGCATCGAGGGCCTCGTCCAGCGCGTCAGCGACGCCGAAAGTGACGCCTACTTCAAGACCCGGCCGCTGGACTCGCGCATCGGTGCCTGGGCCTCGCCGCAGAGCGAGGTCATAGGCTCACGCGCTGTGCTGCTGGCCCAGGCCGCGAAATTCGCCGCCCGCTACGCATTGAATCCGCCACGGCCGCCGCACTGGGGCGGTTATCGCCTGGTGCCCGACCGTTGGGAATTCTGGCAGGGCCGCAAGAGCCGGCTGCACGACCGCCTGCGCTACCGCTTGGCTGAGGCAGGCGGCACGCAGTGGCTGCGAGAGCGCTTGGCCCCCTAGGCGTCAGCGCGCGCGACGACCGCGCCACCATTGAAACGGCGTCTCAGGCGTGCTTCAAGCGTGCGGCAAAGCTGCGTTTGAATTTCTCCACCTTGGGTGCCACGACGACAGCGCAGTAACCCTGGCCGGGGTGGTTGGCGAAGTAATGCTGGTGGTAGTCCTCGGCCCGCGAGTAGTTGGCCAGCGGCTTGACCTCGGTGACGACGCGGCCGCGGTGCGCCGCATTGGCCTCGGCCAGCACCACACGCGCCACGCGCTCCTGCTCGGCATCGTTGAAGTAGATGCCCGAGCGGTACTGCGTGCCGGTGTCGTTGCCCTGGCGGTTGAGCGTGGTCGGATCGTGGACGTGAAAGAAGATCTCGAGCACCTCGCGCAAGGTGATGCGGCCGTTGTCGAAGGTCACGCGCACGACCTCGTTGTGGCCGGTATCACCGCCGCACACCTGCTCATAGCTCGGGTTGGGCAGGTGCCCATTGCTGTAGCCGGACTCGACAGCGACGACGCCGTCGACCTGCTCGTACACCGCCTCGGTGCACCAGAAACAGCCGCCGCCGAGGGTGATGAATTCAGTTGCCATGCGTTGCTCCTTGGATCCGCACCAGTGGTCGCGGGCGCAGTCAGCTCCTTACATCGGCCGCATTATCGACAGCCGTCAAGCATCGCGCGGGGCACGAAAAAAGCCCCTGCGCGTGCCGCAGGGGCTTTGTCTAGCGTGGCCGCTCAGCGGCTGAACGGGCTGCTGCTAGGGCGTTTGGTCTTGAAACCGCTGCCCGGTTTGCGTGCGCCTGCCGGCGCGCCGAAACGCGGCTTGCGGTCGAATGGCCTGGCGCCGCCGAAGCCACCCTCACTACGGAACCCGCCACCGCCGGTCGTGCGTGGCGCGGCCTTCTTCGGCTCCAGTCCGGTGATCGTCGCCACGGGGATGTTCTGCGTCGTGAACTGCTGGATGCGCCGGATCATGCCGGCGTCACCGGCTTCGGCCAGCGTCACGGCCAGGCCTTGGCGCCCCGCGCGGCCGGTGCGGCCGATGCGGTGCACGTAGTCCTCGGCTTTCATCGGTAATCCGAAATTGATGACATGGCTGATGCTCGGCACGTCGATGCCGCGCGCGGCCACGTCGGTGGCGACGAGCACGCGCAACTTGCGCGAGCGCAGGCCCTGCAGCACATGGTTGCGCCGGCCTTGCGGCAGGCCGCCGTGCAGCGATGCCACCGCATGGCCCATGTCGGCCAGGCGGTCGGCCAGCCAATCGGCGTCACGCTGGGTGCTGGTGAAGACCAGCGCCTGGTCGACTTCCTTGGTCGTCAACAGGTGGTCCAGCAGGGCTTGCTTGTGGCGGCCGTCGTCAGCCCAGTGCAGGCGCTGTTCGATGTGCTCGTGGGTGTCGGTGTGCGAGGTCACGGCGATGGTCTGCGCGTCGGGCTTCAGCAGTTCGCTGGCCAGGCGGCCGACATTGCCGGCGAACGTGGCGCTGTACATCATCGTCTGGCGTGTCTTCGGGATGCACTCGGCGATGAAGCGGATGTCGTCGATGAAGCCCATGTCGAGCATGCGGTCGGCTTCGTCGAGCACCAGCATGGCCACGTTGGCCAGCACCAGCTTGCCGCTCCTGACATGGTCGATCAGGCGGCCCGGCGTAGCGATCAGCACGTCGAGCGGGCCGCGCATGGCCTTCAGCTGCGCGCCATAGGGCACGCCGCCGACGACGGTCGCCACCCGCAGGCCCTGCACATGGCGGCCATAGGTATCGGTGGCCTTGGAGACCTGGATCGCCAGCTCGCGGGTCGGGGTCAGGACCAGCACGCGCGGGCCGTAGACGGTGCCGCGTTCGCGGCGCTCGCCGCTGGCGCGCACGTCGAGCACGCCTTGCAGTGCGGGCAGCACGAACGACGCGGTCTTGCCGCTGCCGGTCGACGAGGAGACGCGCAAGTCGCGTCCGGCCAGCGCCGGCGTGATGGCACGTGCCTGCACGTCGGTCGGCGTGGTGTAGCCGGCGTCGGCCAGCGCGCGGTGCAGCACGGCATGCAAGGCGATGGCGGCAAAGCCGCTCGGCTTGACGGTGACGGGCGCCTGGGCTGCGTCTTGCAGTTCTTGTGGGTTCTGGTTTTCGGTAAACATCACAGCTCATTTCAGGTTCAGCGCACGCACGCAGCACACACCGGCGCATGCACAAGGCATGCGCTTTGTCGAGTCGCGGCAGGCTGAACGTGGATGCCTTGGTCGGCACCAGCAACGGACGGGTCCAAGCGACGGCATCGCCGCCAACCAACGTCCGCATCTGCATTCAGAGCGGCACGCACCAGACGCCGAGAGGGCGAAGTGCACCAGGCCAGAGGGGATGAACGAACGGCTTCGACACAATCGTCATCGAAGCCGTGGCCGCATTGTAGCCGAATTCGGGTTTGCCCGTAATCGCGAGGCGCTAGACTTCACTCCGGGTCGGCAGATCACCCAGGCGTTGCCCGCGAGATCGCTCGCGCTAAACCTGCCGCGAACTCAACCTTGGTCTGGTGCCCCGCTGCGCCCGGCCGGCAAGGGCAACCCCCGGCACCCGTGAGGGTTTCGTGCGCCGCTTGATGGAGTGCCACCACCATGCCCCGTGAACTCACGCCGCTCGTCGCGGCCGATTTGTCGACCTTCGCCAAGACCGTGCGCGCGCAGTGGGCCGAACGCCATGCGCAGGGCATGGGCGTGCCCAGCCATGTCGAGATGCTCAACCTGCTGGCCCGCGCGGCCGGGCACCGCAACGTGCAGGCGCTGCGCGCCACGCGCGCGACGAACCTGTCCCGCGCCGCCACCCCGACGCACGGCCCGACGCACGGCCCGCGCGACGCCTCGCTGAGCGAAGCGGCCAACCGCGCATTGCGCCTGTTCGATGCCACAGGCCGGCTCGCCCGCTGGCCGACCAAGCGCAGCTTGCAAGTGCTGGTGCTGTGGGGCCTGTGGCTGCACTTCGACACCAAGCGCCGCTACAGCGAACGCGAGGTCAACGAGGTGCTCAACGCACACCATGAGTTTGGCGACCATTGCCTGCTGCGACGCGAACTGATCGAGATGAAGCTGCTGACGCGCACGCCGGGCGGCGCCGAGTACCGCAAGATCGCGGCGCGACCGGATGCGGAGGTCATTGCGCTGCTGGGGGCGCTGCGCCAGCGAGCCGCTTGAGCGGCTAGACCGCCAGCAGATGCTGTCGGTAGTGCAGCAACTCGTCGATCGATTCGTGCACATCGGCCAGCGCCGTGTGCGCCTGGGCCTTCTTCACGCCTTCGAGCACGGAAGGCTTCCAGCGCCGCGCCAGCTCCTTCAGCGTGCTGACATCGAGGTTGCGGTAGTGGAAGAAGGCCTCGAGCGCGGGCATGTGGTTGGCCAGGAAGCGCCGGTCCTGGCAGATCGAATTGCCGCACATCGGGCTCTTGCCGGCCTTGACGTACTGGGACAGCCACTCGATGACCTGGGCCTGGGCATGGGCCTCGTCGATCGCGGAGGCCTTGACGCGGTCGATCAACCCGCTCTTGCCGTGCGTGCCCTGGTTCCAGGCGTCCATCGCGGCCAGCGTGGCGTCGCTCTGGTGGATGGCGAAGACCGGGCCTTCGACGCGGGCCGCTGACCTGGGCATCGGTCACGACCACGGCAATCTCGATGATGCGGTCGCGGTCGGGGTACAGACCGGTCATCTCGAGGTCGATCCAGATCAGGTTGTTGTCGTTCTTGGGCAGGGTCGTTTCGCTCATGGGTGTCTCGGTGGCGGCCATGCGAACATTGTGTCAGGCCTACACTGCGCGCCCTATGCAGCCCTCGCTCTGGATCTCCCTCGTCTTCGCCGTCACGCTGCTGCTGACGGTGGTTCTCAAGTTCTGGCTGGCATCGCGGCAGGTGCGCCATGTGGCCGCACACCGTGGCGCCGTGCCGACCGCGTTTGCCGACAAGGTGGCACTGGCCGCGCACCAGAAGGCCGCCGACTACACCATCGTGCGTGCGCGATTTGGCCTTCTCACGCTGGCCGTCGGTAGCGCCCTGCTGTTGGGCTGGACCCTGCTCGGCGGCCTGGATGCACTCAATGCCGCAGTACGCGACGCGGTCCAGCCGCGGCTGGGCAATCTGGCCTACGAGCTGGCGCTGTTGACCGCGTTCACGCTGATTGGGGGCCTGCTCGATGCGCCCCTCGAGTTGTACAACACCTTCCGCATCGAGCAGCGCTTTGGCTTCAACCGCACGACCTGGCGGCTGTACCTGGCCGACACCGGCAAGGGACTGCTCGTGGCCGCGCTGGTCGGCCTGCCGCTGGCCGCGCTGGTGCTGTGGCTCATGGCCAGCGCCGGCGCCTGGTGGTGGCTGTGGGCCTGGCTGGCCTGGATTGGTTTTCAGCTGCTGATGCTGGTGCTCTACCCGACCGTGATCGCGCCGCTGTTCAACAAGTTCGAGCCGCTGCCCGACGAGTCGCTGAAGCAGCGTGTACAGGCCTTGATGGCACGCTGCGGTTTCGCGGCCAAGGGCCTGTTCGTGATGGACGGCAGCCGCCGCTCGGCCCACGCCAATGCCTATTTCACCGGGCTCGGCGCGGCCAAACGCGTGGTCTTCTTCGACACCCTGCTGGCGCGCCTGACGGCGGGTGAAGTCGAGGCCGTGCTGGCGCATGAGCTCGGGCACTTCAAGCTGCGCCATGTGCCCAAGCGCATGGCCGTGATCTTCGCGCTCAGCCTGGTGGCTCTGGCGCTGCTCGGCGGGTTGTCGCAGCAGCCCTGGTTCTACAGCGGCCTGGGTGTCACCCCCAACCTGGCTGCGCCCAACGATGCGCTGGCGCTGCTGCTGTTCATGCTCGCGCTGCCGCCCATCGGGTTCTTGCTCGTGCCGCTGGCGTCGCGCGTATCGCGCCGGCACGAGTTCGAGGCCGATGCCTACGCCTGCGCGCAGGCCAGCGGCCGCGACTTGGCCAACGCGCTGCTCAAGCTGCACGAGGACAATGCCGGCACACTCACCCCGGATCGGGTCTATGCCAAGTTCTACTATTCGCACCCACCGGCGAGCGAACGGCTCGCGGCCTTGAAGATGGAGTCCGCGTGAACGACCTGGCCGCCCTGCACTGCAAGCCGCTGGCCGGCCCGGCAGCCATGGATGCCGGCGCGATCGCCGCGCATCTGCTGCGGGTCGACGGCTGGTCACTCGTCGACGGCGCGATCGAGAAGAGCTTTCGCTTTGCCGACTACCACCACACGCTGGCCTTCGTCAACGCCGTGGCCTGGATCGCCCACCGCGAGGACCACCATCCGGACACCGCCTTCGGCTACGACCGATGCACGCTGCGCTTCAACACCCACTCGGTCGGCGGCATCTCGCTCAATGACTTCATCTGTGCCGCCAAAGTGGATGCACTGCTGTGAGCCCCCGAGCTCACGGTGTTCGCTGCCCGCCGAGAGGGTGCAGGTCATTTGAGTAAGTTCGCTGCACTCGATGTGGGCCGTGTGGTGGCCGCGCATGGCCGCCATGTCGTCGTCGAAACGCCGGACGGCGAGCGCCTGGCCTGCCACCTGCGCGGCAAGAAGAGCGACTGCGTGGTCGGTGATCTGGTGCGCTGGCAGCCGGCCGGCGACGAGGGTGTCGTCGAGCACACCGAGCCACGGCGCAACCTGCTGTTCCGCCAGGACGACTGGCGAACGAAATCGTTTGCGGCCAACCTCGACCAGATCCTGGTGCTGGTGGCCGGCGAGCCGATGTTCTCCGAGACGCAGCTTGCGCGCGCGCTGATCGCGGCCGACAGCGCCGGCATCGCCGTGCAGGTGCTGCTCAACAAGAGCGACCTACCGCAGGCGGCCCTGGCCCGCGAGCGACTGCAGCCGTACCGTGACATGGGTGTCAGCGTTATCGAGACGGCGCTCAAGGCCAGTCCCGATGCGGCGCGGGCATTGCTGGCGCCGGTGTTGGCCGAGCGCACGACGCTGGTACTCGGCCCCAGCGGCACAGGCAAGAGCACGCTGATCAATCTGATGGTCGCGAATGCCGCAGCGCAGGTCGGCGAGGTGTCGCAGGCGCTCAACTCCGGACGCCACACGACGACGACGAGCACCTGGTACTGGCTCGACGCCCGTCGCGACACCGCGCTGATCGACTCGCCGGGTTTCCAGGAATTCGGCCTGCGCCACATCGACGCCCAGCAACTGCCCTTGCTGATGCCCGACCTGCGGGCCCATGTCGCCGATTGCCGCTTCTACAACTGCAGCCATCGCCAAGAGCCTGGTTGCGGCGTGCTTGCCGCCGTTGAACGCGGCGCGGTCAGCGCCTCGCGCTGGCGCATCTACGGCGAAATCTGCGACGAGTTGGCACGCACGAAGTGGTAACCGGAGGCGTCGCGACGGCCGGCCTCAGCCCAGCAGGTAGGCCAGCGACAACAGGGCGGCCAGCAACATCCACAGCACCACCGAGCGCCAGACCAGGCCCACGACACTCTGCAGGTGACCGGTCTGTGCCGGCATGCCGGCAGTCGAGCCGATGGCGCCAGCGGCCTCGGGGTCGCTGCCCCGATCGAAGGTCTTCGAGCGGTCGGGCGTAACCCCAGGTGCCGCCTGGCCGCCGAGCTGCACGCCGATGGCGCCCGCGGCGGCAGCCAGCAGGATGCCCTCGTTGGCGTGCAGCCAGAGCCCGGCGTCTCGCTGCCAGCCGCTGATTGCCTCCTCGAAGTTGCCGACCATCGCGAAACCGAATGCCGTCAATCGCGCGGGCAGATGGTCGAGCCGCCTGAACAGCCGTCGCGACAACTGCATCAACCGCTCGTTGGCCGGTGCGTCCAGCGTGTGGCTCTTGAAGGTCCAGTAGCGACCCGCGAATTCGGCCATGCGGTAGGCCACGGCGCCGGCAGGCCCGAGACCAAGCGCCGACAAGGCGATAAAGCAGAAGAAGACGCCGAAGACATGGCGGTGCGCGGCGAGCAGCGCATGCTCGATGACATGCCGCAGCAGCTCGGTGCGCGGCAACTCGCCGGCGTCGAGGTGGCGCCACTGGCCGAGCAGCCGGCGCGCGGCATCCTCGTCGCCACGCGCGAGCGCGTCTCGGATGTCGGTGAAGAAGTGGCTGAACTGGCGAAAACCAAGGGTCAGGTAGAGCACGGCGACGTTGACCGCCAGCGCCGCCAGCAGGCTGTAATGCGCGGCCACCAGGTACAGCGCGGCCGCGGCCAGCGCCGGCGTCAACACCGTGATGCACCAGACGACGATGGCATGCCGCTCGCGACCGGCATCGAAATTACGCCCGGTCCAGCCGACCCACGAGACCAGGGTGTCGTGAACCCAGTTGTCGCGTGGCAGCGGCCTGAGCTGTTCGATCAGCAACGCGAAGAGGACGGCGAAAAAACTCATTGGTCGCGATGATATGCAGCTCAGGCGCTGAGAAAACGGTACAGGTTGCGCAACATGGCGGCCGTCGCCCCCCAAATGAAGTAGGGCTCACCCTGGCCATCGGGCCGCGGCCACGGCATCGACAGGAACTCGCGTCGGTGGCCACCGGACTCGAAGACATGGCGCTGATGGTTGGCGGGCGTCATCAGAAAGGACAGCGGCACCTCGAACGCATCGGCGACCTCGCTGGCGTCGAGCACCAAGGTGAAGGTCGGCCGCACCAGGGCCACCACCGGCGTGACGTCGTAAAACGTGACCGTGCGGTACTCGGGCAGCGAGCCGATGATCTCGACATGTTGGCGCGCGAGCCCGACTTCCTCCTCGGCCTCGCGCAGCGCCGTGTTGACGGCATCTGCGTCTGCCGATTCGGCACGGCCACCGGGAAAACTGATCTGGCCGGCATGGTCGCGCAGGTGCGCGGTGCGTCGCGTCAGCAGCACGGTGAGGCCGGCGTCGCGCTCAACCAGCGGCACGAGTACCGATGCTGCCCTGCGCTCGCGCCCCTCGAACAGCCGGCCATCGCCACGCGTCTCGGGGGCCCACGGCGGCGGCGATGCAAAGCGCCGACGCAATGCCGCAGCGCTGAGCTGCGCCGCGTCGACCGCCGGCAGATGCCCATCGTGACCGAGTACCGGCACGGCACGCGGGTTGAGGATCGGCGGGCCGATCGTGTTTGCCGCAGTCATTTCACGAGCATAGAGCGCCAACGACAAAGCCGCCCGCGGGCGGCCTTGTCCGGTGCAGGCGGTCGCCGGCTCAGGCCAGCTTCTCCTTGATGCGTGCCGACTTGCCCGAGCGGTCGCGCAGGTAGTAGAGCTTGGCTCGACGAACGTCGCCGCGGCGCTTGACTTCGATGCCGGCAATCAGCGGGCTGTACAGCTGGAAGCTGCGCTCGACACCTTCGCCGCTGGAAATCTTGCGCACGATGAAGCTCGAATTCAGGCCGCGATTGCGCTTGGCAATCACCACGCCTTCGTAGGCCTGCACTCGCTTGCGCGTGCCTTCGACGACGTTGACACTGACGATCACCGTGTCGCCAGGGGCGAAGGTGGGCAATTTCTTGCCCAGGCGGGTTATTTCTTCCTGCTCGAGGGTTTGGATCAGATCCACGTCAAATTCTCCTGGTGATCGTGCCGGCGAGTTGTTGAGGGTTGTATGCGCAGCCCAAACGAGGTTTGGCAGCGCTGTCCCGGCAGAGGATCGAAAAGCCTTGGATTATAGCTGCAGCGACTTCAGAAAGCGCTCGTCGGCAAGGCTGAGGCGCCCAGCCGCCCGTGCGGCGGCAATGAGCTCCGGGCGTCTCTTCGCCGTGAGCTCCAGCGAACGCTCGCGCCGCCAGCGCGTGATCTCGCCATGGTGCCCCGACAGCAGCACCGCGGGCACCGCGGCCGCGCCCAGCGCGGCCGGCAGCGTCTCGGGGCGGCTGTAATGAGGGCAGTCGAGCAGACCGTCGAGACCAAAGCTGTCCTGGAGATGCGATTGTTCGGCGCCCAGCACGCCAGGTTGAAGGCGAGCCACGGCATCCAGCAAGGCCAGCGCCGGCAGTTCTCCCCCCGACAGCACGAAGTCACCCAGACTCAATTCGACCGTCACGTGACGGTCGACAAAGCGTTGATCGATCCCTTCGTAGCGGCCGCACAGCAGCACAGCGCCCGGCCCGGCCGCAAGATCACGCACCAGCGCCTGGTCCAGCCTGCGCCCGGTCGGTGTGAAGTGGACCAGTGGCGGCCTGTCGCCCTTGCGGTCGGCCAGCGCGGCAGCAAGCGCGCGCTCGAGTGGTTCGGCCAGCAGGACCATGCCCGGACCGCCGCCGAACGGGCGGTCATCGACACGTTGGTGTGCACCATCGCCGTGGTCGCGCAAGGGCCACAGCCGAACGTCGACCTGACCGGCTTCGAACGCGCGCCGCGTCACGCCCAGAGCCAGGTGCGGGGCAAATAGCTCGGGAAACAAGGTCAGGATGTCGAAGCGCACCTTGGCCTCAGTAGTCCAGGCCCCAGTCGACACGAATCTGCCGGGCGACAAGATCGACGCTGTCGACGTAGGCGGCGACAAAGGGAATCAGGCGCTCGTCGGCCGTTGCGGAGCCGGCTGGCGCCACATCGGCGTGGCGTACACGCAAGACGCTGTGTACGCCCGTGTCCATGAGAGCCGAGACCTCGCCGAGCCGCACGCCCTCGCGATTGACGACGGCCAGACCGATCAGGTCGACCCAGTAATACTCGTCAGCGCCGGCACTCGGAAAGCTGGCCCGCGAAACGAACACCGTGGCACCGGTCAGCGCCTCGGCGGCGTCGCGGCCGCCGACCTCCTGTGCGCTGGCAACCACCGACGCTGCCTGTTCACGCACCTGGGTGATGCACAACAGTGGCGGCACCGCATGCCGCGGCCCCGGTGGCGGCTGCAGGAACCAGCGGCGCGACGAGAACAGCGCCTGCGGGTCACTGGCGTGGGCCTGTACCTTGAAGGCTCCTTTGATACCCCAGGCACCGACGATGCGGCCGACCTCGACGGCGTCGGCCGGCCATTGCGGCAGATCGCCCGGCGCGGCGTTCAGCGACGTGGGCGTCGCCATACGGCCGCGCAGCCGGGCCTCAGGCGCTGGCCTTGGCCTGGCCGACCAGGCGAGCCACAGTCGGTGACACCTGGGCACCCACGCCAGTCCAATAGGCGATGCGGTCGGTGGCCACGCGCAGCGGCTGCTCGCCACCGGCAGCCACCGGGTTGTAGAAACCCACGCGCTCGATGAAGCGGCCATCGCGGCGCTCGTGCGAATCGGCAACCACGATGTTGTAGAACGGGCGCTTCTTGGCGCCGGAGCGGGACAGACGGATGACAACCATGGGGCATTTACCTCGAAATTCGAACTTGCGCGCGCCGCACCAGGAGACACACTGGCCGGCGCAGATCGTCGATGCACTGCGCACTGACGCAGCGCAAACGGCTCGGCGCCGTAGATACGCCGGTCGCCAGACCAGCCGTCGCCGAAAACCGCGCATTATAGACTCGCAGTACCTGCCCGCCAGTGCCTCACCATGCCCCCTGTGATCATCCGCCCCAGCAGTGCTGCCGACCTGCCCGCCATCACCCGCATCTACGCAGGGGCGGTGAACCATGGCACGGGCACCTTCGAGCTCGATGCCCCAGACAGCACGGAAATGGCGCGCCGCCGCGAGGACGTGCTGGCCAAAAACCTGCCCTGGCTGGTGGTCGAACGCAGGGGCGAAGTGCTTGGTTATGCCTACGCCAATCACTTCCGGCCCCGGCACGCCTACCGCTTTTGCCTGGAAGACTCGATCTACCTCGACCCTGCCGCACAAGGCCAGGGCATTGGGCGCCTATTGTTGGCCGAATTGCTGGCCCAATGCGCAGCGCGCGGCGCGCGGCAAATGCTGGCCGTGATCGGCGATGCCGCGAATACGGGTTCGATCGCCGTGCACCGCGCCTGCGCTTTTGAGCCCGCGGGGCTGTTCAAGGCGGCGGGCTGGAAATTCGACCGTTGGCTCGACGTGATACTGATGCAGCGCGTGCTGGGCGAAGGCAGCGCAACAGCGCCGCTCGAGGCTTGATGGATCGCTACAAATCGAAGGGCCTGGCGACGTGGATCGCGCTGATCGGCGGCAGCCTGGGCCTGCACCGCTGGTACCTGTATGGCCGCCGCGACGCGCTCGCCTGGCTGCACCTTGCGCCGACGCTGGCAGGCCTGGCAGGCGTGCAGCGCATGCTCGAACTCGGCCAGGACGATCGCCTGGCCTGGTTGCTGTTGCCGCTGTTGGGCTTGATGCTGGTCCAGGCCGCACTGTGTGCCATCGTGTACGGCCTGCTGCCCGACGAACGCTGGGACGCGCGGCATAACCCCGGCGCGCCGGTGCACGCCACCGGCTGGGGCCCCGTGTTGGGCGTCATCGCAGCCTTGATCGTCGGCGCCACGGCCTTGATGGCCACCATCGCGTTCAGTGGCCAGCGCTACTTCGAGTCACAGGTCGAAGAGGGTCACAAGATCAGCCAATAGGCAGCGTCAAAGCAACACCAAGCCCAGCCAATAGGCCATTGCCGCCATCAATGCCGAGGCGGGAATGGTGAAGATCCAGGCCCAGACGATGTTGCCGGCCAGGCCCCAGCGCACCGCCGAGGCGCGGCGGGTCGAACCGACACCGACGATGGCACCGGTGATGGTGTGCGTGGTCGATACCGGGATGCCCAGGGCCGAGGCCAGGAACAAGGTGATGGCACCGCCGGTCTCGGCGCAAAAGCCGCCCACCGGCTTCAATTTGGTGATCTTCTGGCCCATGGTCTTGACGATGCGCCAGCCGCCGAACATGGTGCCCAGCGCGATCGCGATATAACAGGCCCAGATCGACCAGCTCGGCGGAAACTTGTCGGCGGCGTTGGCGTAGCCGGTGGCGATCAGCAGCATCCAGATGATGCCGATGGTCTTTTGCGCGTCATTGCCACCATGGCCCAGGCTGTACAGGCCGGCCGACACGAGTTGCAGACGGCGAAACGTGGTGTCGATCTTCTGCGGCCGCTTGTGGCGAAAGGTCCAGGCCACTGCCACCATCAACAGCGAGGCCAGGGTATAGCCGAGCAGTGGCGAGACGAGGATGAAGGCCACCGTCTTCCAGACCCCCGCGGCGACCAGCGAGCCGGCGCCCGACTTGGCCATCACGGCACCGACGATGCCACCGATCAACGCGTGCGAGCTCGACGAGGGGATGCCGTACCACCAGGTCACGATGTTCCAGATGATGGCGCCGATCAGCGCGCCGAAGACCACGTATTGATCGACCACATCGGGCAGCACGATGCCCTTGCCGACCGTCGCCGCCACTTTCAACTGAAAGATGAAAAGGGCGACGAAGTTGAAGAAGGCGGCAAACGCCACCGCCTGGTGCGGTTTCAAGACGCCGGTCGAGACCACCGTGGCGATCGAGTTCGCCGCATCGTGGAAACCGTTCATGAAGTCGAACGCGATGGCCAAGGCCACCAGCAGGGCGATCACCCAGAAGGAAACCTGGATCGCGTGCATCGTCCGCGGCCGCGCCGGTCTCAGGAACTCTCGAGGACCACGCCCTCGATCAGGTTGGCGACGTCCTCGCAGCGGTCGGTGATCGACTCCAACTGCTCGTAGATCGCCTTCAGCTTGATCAGCTCGCGCACGTCGGGCTGCTCGCGAAACAATCGGCTCATCGCGGCACGCATCACACGGTCGGCATCGGATTCGAGATGGTCGATCTCTTCGCAGGTTTTCAACGCGGCTTCCGCGACCTCGGCCTGCCCGAGCTTGGGCATCAAGGTCACCACATGGGCCACCCGCTCGCAGCAGCGCACCGACAGCTCGCCCAGCCGCACCACCTCGGTCGTCAGCTCGCGCACGTCATACAGCGACATGGTTTCGGTGGCGTCCTGCAGCAGGTCGAGCACGTCGTCCATGGCATTGATCAAGCCGTGGATCTGCTCGCGATCGATCGGCGTGATAAAGGTCTTGTGCAAGAGGCGATTGACCTCGGCAGTAACTTTGTCGGCAGCGCGCTCGGCCGAAACCACGTCGTCGGCGTACCTCTGCCGCAGCACGGGATCGGCATAGTTCTCGATCATGGCCATGAAGGCCTGGGCGCCGACAGCGATGTAGCGGCCATGCTCATTGAAGAGCTCGAAGAAGTTGCCTTCGCGCGGCATCAGTTTGCCGAACAGCATGCGGAGTCCTCCGGCCGCCATAGCGCGGCTGTCATCGATTCGAACCCGCGCGAGTGTAATCGCGACAACGCACAAACCTGGTTCAGGGGCGGATGCGTTCGACGCGCTGCGTCTCGATGCGCGCCAGAGTCTGCGCAACGTCGAGCCCGCCCGGACAGGCCAGACCGGGCGCGATCTCGGCCAGCGGCGCGAGCACGAAGGCCCGCTGATACAAACGGGGATGCGGCACGCTCAGCGCCGGCAGGGCGATGCGGCGATCGCCGAACAACAACAGGTCGAGGTCGAGCGTGCGCGGCGCATTGCGCTGCGAACGCTGGCGGCCGAAGCGCTGTTCGAGCGCCTGCAACTGTGCCAACAGGGGCTCCGGTTCAAGTTCGGTGCGCAGTTCGGCAACCGCGTTGACGTAATCCGGGCCTTCGGCATCGAGCGGTGCGCTGCGGTACAGCGACGAGGCGGCGACGAGCTGGGTGTGCGGCAAGTCAGCCAACTGCAGCAGCGCCTCGCCTACGCTGTGCACGGCGTCGCCGAGGTTGGCACCCAAGCCGACGAAGACCCGTTCCGCCGCTGACATCGATGCCGATGGTGGTCAAGCGGGATCGCCGGAGGTCGGCGGCCTGGCCGCGCCGCCGAGCGCGGGCTTGCGCCGACGACGGCGGCGCTTCTTGCTCGGCGCATGATCGCCCTCGGCTTGGCTCGCGCCCAGACCGGCCGGCACGGTGTCGACAGCGTCGCGCCTGTCGGTGCCGGCGTCGTCTGTGGTACGCGCGCGCTGCGGCTCGCGCACCTCGCGCGGCTGGGCACGCTGGGCCTCACGCGCTGCGGCGATCAAGGCCTCGCGTTCCTCCGCAGTGCCGAGCGAGAAGTCCTCCCACCAGTCGGCCAGTTCGTCGTCGACTTCGCCGGTGTCGGCGCGCAGGCGCAGAAAGTCGTAGGCGGCTCGAAAGCGCGGCTGCTCGACCAGCGCGTGCGGTGTGCTGCCGCTGCGGCGCTCGAAGCGTGGCTGCATCAGCCAGAGCTCGCGCATGTCGGTGCCGAGCTTGCCGCGACCAGAGATGTCGCCGACGCGCGCATCGAACACCGCGTCGATGGCTGCCTGCAAGGCAGGCATGGTGTGCTCGCCCGCTTGTTGCGCCGCCTGCCAGCGCTCGCGAACCTCGTGCCAGAGCAGACAGGCGAGCAAGAAGCTGGGTGCCACGCCCTTGTCCTGCTCGACACGCGCGTCGGTGTCGGCCAGTGCGGCCTCGATGAACTGCACACGGTGGTCCTTGTGCTTGACCCCGTCGACCATCAGCGGCGCAAGCAGGGGGAAGCGGCCGTGCAGGCCCTGCTTGCGCAGTTCGGCCACGCTGGCCAGCGAGTGGCCGGTCTGCAGCAGCTTGAACAGTTCGTCGAACAGCCTGGATACCGGCACGTTGTCGAGCAGCGCAGCCAGTTCGCGGATCGGCGCGCGCGTGGCGGGTTCGATGTGAAAACCGAGCTTGGCGGCAAATCGCACCGCACGGATGATGCGCACCGGATCCTCGCGATAACGCGTGGCCGGGTCACCGATCATGCGCAGCGCACGCTTCTTGATGTCCTTGATGCCGCCGTGGTAGTCGATCACGACCTGCGTCACCGGGTCGTAATACATCGCGTTGATGGTGAAGTCACGCCGCGCGGCATCTTCGATCTGCGGCCCCCAGACGTTGTCGCGCAGGACGCGGCCCGCGGCATCCACGACATGCGTCTTGCCTGCCAGCTCGCTGCGCGAGGTTTTTTCGTTGGCACCGACATGCTGCGCCTGCTCGGCATCGAGGTAGGCGCGAAAGGTCGACACCTCGATGACCTCGTGCTCGCGACCGCGGCCGAAAATCACATGCACGATGCGAAAGCGCCGGCCGATGATGAAGGCACGGCGAAACTGGCCCTTGACCTGCTCGGGCGTGGCGTCGGTGGCGACGTCGAAGTCCTTGGGCCGCCGACCGACCAGCAGGTCGCGCACGGCGCCGCCGACGATGTAGGCGGCAAAGCCGGCCTCTTGCAGCGTGCGCACCACTTTGACCGCGCGCTCGTCGAGCAATTCGGCGTCGATGCCATGTTCGGCCGCCCCTACCTCGACCCGCTTGCCCAGCGGGATGCGCGCACCCCGCGCCGGGGTAGACGGCGCCTTGCCGAGCAGTTTGTCGATGAATTTTCGGATCATGGATGTGCTTCTTTGAACAGGCTCAAGACCGGCCAGCCGCGATCGCGTGCGATGGCTGCCAGCGCGGGCCCGGGATTGGTGGCCACGGGATGGGTGGCCCATTCGAGCAACGGCAGGTCGTTGGTCGAGTCGCTGTAGCAGGTGATGCGCTCGAAGTCGGCGTGGCGCAGCCCCTGGCCGGCCAGCCACTGTTCGACACGCACGACTTTGCCTTCACCGAACGACGGTACACCACGCACCGCCCCGGTGACGCGGCCATTGTCGTCGCGCATCAACTCGACGGCGATCAGTTCGGCCACGCCGAAGGCCTGTGCGATCGGCCGGGTGATGAATTCATTGGTCGCCGTCACGATGGCCACCCGATCGCCGGCAGCCTGGTGCTGGCGCACCAGTGCCAGGGCGCGTTCGTCGAGAGCGGGTTGCACAACCTCGCGCATGAAGCGCTCGCGCATGGCCAGTACCTGCCCCTCGGCGCGGTCACGCCAGGCGGTCGTCGCGAAATCGATGTAGGCGTCGATGTCCAGGCGCGCGGCCTGATAGTCCTCGTAGAAGGCGTCGTTGCGACGCCGATAGGCGTCGCCGTCGACCCAGCCGATGGCCACCATGTAGTCACCGAAGGCGTGGTCGGAGTCGATCTCGAGCAAGGTGCCATCGAGGTCGAACAGGGTCAGCTTCACTGTGCGGCACCCTCTTGCTCGAACATGCGCCTGAGCAGCGGCACGGTGATGCTGCGCTGCTGCGACAGGGCAAACTCGTCCAGCCGGTCGAGCAAGGCCATCAGGTGTTGCAGGTCGCGCGAAAAGCGGGTCAGCAGAAAGTCCATCACCTCGTCGGACAGGAAGATGCCGCGTCGGTCGGCTTCTCGGCGCAATGCCGCGCGGCTGTCGGCCTCGGCCAATGGCTCGAGCCCAAAAACATGGCCCCAGCCCAGGCGCGTGCGCAGGTCGTCGCGCAGCGCGAGGTCGATCGGCGGCAGCGTGCCCGCCGCCGCGATCGCAATATGGGCCGTGGCGGCCTCGATGAACATCGCAAAGGCAGCTTGTTGCTGGATCGCGTCGAAGGCGTCGCAGGTGTCGAGCAACAACAACGACCAACCAGGATCGAAGTGCCAGGGCGCGGGGCTCGTGGCATCGAACCAGCCGGCGCGCAAGCCTCGTTGCTGCACGGCTTCGGCCAATGCGCGCAGCAGGTGTGTCTTGCCGCAACCACGCGGGCCCCAAAGGTACAGCGGGGTCACGCCCTGGTCGGTCGAGCGCGGCAAGGAGCGGGCCAGCGCGCGCAGATGGGCCAGGGCCGCACCGTTGGCACCGGCCACGAAGCCGTCGAGCGTGTGCAGGGGGGTGGGACCGATGGCCAGCGGAATCTGTCGCACCGTGCTCAACCCAGGTACAACCGGCTCGCGAGATAGGCGCTGCGCGCTCTGCGCAAAGCGACGAGCAGCAGCGCACTCAGCGGCAAGGCGACGAGAACACCGATGAATCCGAACAAATGGCCAAACGCCAACAGCGCGAAAATAACGGCCAGCGGATTGAGACCGATGCGCTCACCGACCAGCCGCGGCGTCAGAAACAGGCTCTCGCCGATCTGACCGATGCCGTAGATCAGGGCCACCGCGATCACCGCGTACCAACCCTCGAACTGCAGCGCGCCTGCCAGCAAGGCCAGCCCCAGCCCCAGGCCGTAACCGAGATAGGGAATGAAGATCGCGAGCCCCGTGAAGACGCCGATCGGCAAGGCGAGATCGAACCCGGCGACGGCCAGCGCGGCGCTGTAATACACGGCCAATATCGCCATCACGATCAACTGCCCGCGCAGGTACTGGCCGAGCACCGCATCGCACTCGGCGAAAAAGCCTTGCACCCGGGTACGCAGGTGCGGCGGAATGAGACCCTGCACACGGTCGATCAGTCGCGACCAGTCGATCAGCAGGTAGAACAGCACCACCGGCATCAACAAGGCATTGCCGACGAAGGCCAGCAGCAGACTGCCGCCCATGCGCGCGGAGCTCAGCGCAGTGACTATCCACTCTTCCAGATTGGCGTCGAGCAGCTTGGCGGCGAAGACCTTGATGCTGGCGCTGTCCAGCGACACCATGATCCCGAACTGCGCCAGCCAGGGCGATAGCCGCTGATCGAGGCGGTCGGCGAGCAATGGCACCTGTTCGCGCAACAGCGGCACTTCCTTGGACAGGATCGGCACCACCAGCAGCAGGGCGGCCAGCAGGATCGTTATCGCTGCCCCCTCGACCACCAGCACGGCCACCAGGCGAGGCACGCGCCGCGACGCCAGCGCTTCGACCGCCGGGTGCAGCGCATAGGCCAGCACAGCCGCGACCACGAATGGTGTCAGCACCGGTGCCAGCAGCCACAGCAGCAGTGCCGCCACCAGGGCCAAGCTGGCCCAGGCGAGGCTGCGGCGTTGGACTGGATCGAGCATCGTCAGGCCTCGGATTTCAATGCGGCCGCGGCGGCGGGTCGGTGTGATGCATGTCGAGCATTCGCTCGGCCAGCGCAGGCGCGTCGTCGGCCCCCGGGCGGTGCTCGAGATAGGCTTTCAGATCGGCCACGGCCTCTTGCCGACGGCCCAATTCGGCCAATACCAGGCCACGATCGCGCCGCTCTTCCCAGACCTCGGGCAGCAGGACGACCAGGCGCTGCTGCACAGCCAGCAGGCGCGGCCAGTCTTCGGCGCTGCGATGGATTTCCTTCAAATTGCGCAACATCCGGGCCAGCACGTCGCGACCGCTCGCAGCCTGCAGGAACAGCCCCAGCGGCGCCTCGAAATCGCCGACCAGCCCCTGGCGCCGTCGGTACGGGCTCAGGCGCTCGTCGAGGACCTCGCGCGACAGTGACTGGCCGTTGAACGGGTCGACGATGACTTCGCCCTGCGGCATCTTGAGCTTGACCAGGAAGTGGCCGGGGAATGACACCGGACGCGCGTCGAGCCCGATCTGTTGCGCGATCTCGATGTAGATCAGTGCCAGCGTGATCGGGATGCCGCGTCGCGTGCCGAGCACACGCTGCAGATAGCTGTTGTGCAGGTCGTAGTAGTCGTTGACATTGCCGGCGAAGCCCAGCTCCTGGAAGAAATATCGGTTCAGGCAGCGCAGCCGGTGAATCGCGCTCGCATCGGCTGCCAAGCGCCCCTTGAGTCTTGCCGCCAGCGTGTCGATCTGCGACAACACGCCCTGCACGTCCAGCGCCGGATCGTCGTCCTGGCCGATCGCGATCGCGGCTTCGAGCAGCGAGAACTCACGGTCGTCGGCGACCAGCGCGGCAAAGTAGTCCAGCGGCGTGGGCGCCTCGAAGCGCAACGAACTCATACCTCGGCAGTGTAGGTCAGGCTTGGCGCATGAACTGGCGCGGCCTCATGCCCAGCAGCGCCAGCAGGCCGAAGTACAGCAGCGCGACCCCGGCCAGGACTGCCGCCAGCAGGCCGATGCGCAAACCACGATGCGCGGCCAGACCGATCCAATCGACGCCCCAGGCGGCCCAGGCCAGCGCGGCGGCCAATGCCGCGCTGGCCAGCAGTACACGGGCGAGAAAGGCCGGCCAGCCTGGCGCCGGTGTGTAGGCACCCACACGACGCAGGCCGATCAGCAGGCAGCCGGCATTGATCAACGCGCCCAGGCCGATCGACAGCGCCAGCCCGGCGTGACCGAACCAGGGCACGAACAACAGGTTCATGAGCTGGGTGGCCAGCAACACCGCCACCGCGATACGCACGGGGGTGCGGATGTCCTGGCGCGCATAGAAGCCCGGCGCCAAGACCTTGATCGCCACCAGGCCGATCAGGCCGACACCGTAACCGCGCAGCGCCATTGCCGTCTGCGCCACGTCGCGCGCGCTGAATGCGCCATAGTGGTAGAGCACGGCCACCAGCGGCTCGGGAAAGACCAGCAGCGCCGCCGCACAAGGCAGCGCCAGCAGCAGCACCAGGCGCAGGCCCCAGTCGAGCAATCCGGCGTATCGCAGATGGTCGTCGCCCGCCTGCGCGGCCGATAACTGGGGCAGCAAGACCACGCCGAGTGCCACACCCAGCAAGGCTGTCGGGAACTCCATCAGGCGATCGGCGAATGTCAGCCACGACACGGCTCCGACACCCACATGCGATGCGATCTGGGTGTTGATGACCAACGAGATCTGCGCCACCGAGACACCCAGCAGGGCCGGCGCCATCTGCCTGAGCACACGACCGACGCCCGGATGGTGCCAGGCCCGGCGAACCGCACCCGGCGAAACGCCGATGCGCGGAAAACAGCCGATGCGTGCCAATGCGGGCAACTGCACCGCCAGTTGCAGCACGCCACCGAGCATGACGCCGGCAGCCAGGGCATAGACCCGCGTGATGCCCCAGCTCTGGAACGAGGGCACGCCCCACCACGCGGCGCCGATGACGGCCAGATTGAGCAGCACGGGCGTCGCCGCCGGCACCGCAAAGCGCTTCCAGGTGTTGAGGATGCCCGCGGCCAACGCAACCAGCGACATGCACCCGATGTAGGGCATCATCCAGCGCGTCATCACCACGGCGTCGTCGAAGCGCGCCAGGCCCGAGGCCATCAACCAGACGACCACCGGCGCGGCGATCACGCCCAGCGCGCAGGTCGCGAGCAGGGACCAGGCCAGCATGGTGGCCACGGCATCGATCAGCTGCCGTGTCGCGTCGTCGCCATCGCGGGCCCTGGTCTCGGCCAGGATGGGCACGAAGGCCTGCGAAAAGGCGCCCTCTGCGAACAAGCGCCGCAACAGGTTGGGAATGCGAAACGCGACGTTGAAGGCGTCGGTGGCGGCGCTGGCACCAAAGGTCGCCGCCACGAGCAACTCGCGCACGAGGCCGGTGATGCGCGATGCCAGGGTCAGCAGTGAAACAGTGGAAGCGGCCTTGAACAGGTTCATGCGGGGTGGCCGCACGCAGGTCAGTGCAAGGCCGAAGCGCGGCGATTATAGATAGCGCGTACTAACGTCCCAGCTTGGCAATGGTCGCCTGCATGGCGGCCATGCTAAACTCACGGACTTCGCAAAACCTGCCCCCAATACTCCAGCATGGCCACCTCGACCAAAGCCAAGAAGAAGACCGTACGCCTCGCCTCGGGCCGCAAACGTGCACGCCAGGACGTGAAGCTCAATGCCGCCAATACGGCACTGCGCTCCAAGTTCCGCACGGTCGTGAAGAACGTGCAAAAGGCCGTGGCCACGGGGGACAAGGCCAAGGCCGGCGAGCTGTTCACGCTGGCACAAAGCGTGATTGATTCCGTCGCCGACAAGGGCATGTTCCACAAGAACAAGGCTGCGCGCCACAAGAGCCGCCTGGCCGCCAAGGTCAAGTCGCTGGCCCTCGCCGCCTGAAGTCGGGGCCACAGGAAAGAGCCCGCCTCGGCGGGCTTTTTCATTGCGGCTCGTGCGTTCGGTTGACCTCGACCAGACGCAAGTCGTTGTCACGCGCAAAGTTCATGACGAAGTCCCAGGCCATCGGCTCGATGTCGCGCAAGGCCTCATTGACGATCACGCACCGGACGCCATCGGCAACGCTGGGGATGCAATACGGCGAATAACCGATGAAGGCGCTGATGCCGCTCACCCCGCCCTCGGGTCGGAAGCGCGACATTGCGCCGGCCAGCCGTTCGGACCAGTCGCTGGGACGAAAGCGACGGCCGTCCCTGGTCAGGCCTTGAATCATGAATTCACGCGTCGGTGCATGCGGCGGCTGGACCGCCGCGCGGGACGATTCGGGTTCGGCCAGAGTGGTCACAGCCCGCGCCGCGCCGGTCATCGACGGCGGCATGGGCGCCGGCCGCGCGGGCACGGCACAGGGTCTCTCGGCTTGAATGGGCTCCGCCGGTTGCAGCGTCGCAATCATGGTCATGGCTTGGAAGTCAGCTCCTGCCAGTCCTTTCGGCAGCGCCGACCTGAACCGTAGAATGGCTGCGAGCCGGCGCGTGAGATGGTGACGCTGCCGGCCTTTGTTTTTGCCCTCAGCGCCGCATAAGCCGATATGACCGCCGCACCCGAACCCCATGTGATGAAAACCTACGGCCGACTGCCGATCGCGCTGTCGCATGGCCGAGGCTGCCGCGTTTGGGACACCGATGGCCGCGAATACCTCGACGCGCTGGGCGGCATCGCCGTCAACACGCTGGGCCACGCGCACGCCAGCTTGGTCGCCGCGTTGCAAGACCAGGTAGCCACGCTGATCCACACCAGCAACTACTACCACGTGCCGCTGCAGGAACAACTCGCGGCCAAGCTCACCGCACTGTCGGGGTTGAGCAATGCCTTCTTCTGCAACAGCGGCCTCGAAGCCAACGAAGCGGCGATCAAGATCGCGCGCAAGTACGGGCACGACAAGGGCATCGAACGGCCCGAAATCATCGTCTACGAAGCCGCGTTTCACGGTCGCTCGATCGCCACGCTGTCGGCCACCGGCAATCCGAAGGTACAGGCCGGGTTCGGCCCGCTGGTCGAAGGTTTCGTGCGCGTGCCGTTGAACGACCTGGCAGCGATCGACGAGCGTGCGCCGGACGCGGCCCAACGTGGTCGCCGTATTCCTGGAAACGATCCAGGGTGAAGGCGGCATCAACGCTGCGCGCTGGGAGTACCTGCAAAGCCTGCGCCGCATCTGCGACGAACAGGGCTGGTTGCTGATGCTCGACGAGGTGCAGTGCGGCATCGGCCGCACCGGCAAATGGTTTGCCCATCAATGGGCCGGCATCCAGCCCGACGTCATGCCGCTGGCCAAGGGCCTGGGGTCGGGCGTGCCGATCGGTGCGGTGGTTTGCGGCCCGCAGGCGGCCACCGTGTTGGGCCCCGGCAATCACGGCAGCACCTTCGGCGGCAATCCGCTGGCCATGCGCGCCGGCGTCGAGACGCTGACGATCATGGAACAAGACGGCCTGCTGGCCAATGCAACGCGCATCGGCGCCCTGTTGAAGGCCGGCTTCGAGCGCGAATTCGCGGGCCTCGCCGGCGTCAAGGAGATTCGTGGCGCCGGCCTGATGATGGGCATCGAACTCGACCGACCCTGCGGCGACCTGCTCGGCCAGGCCTGCGAAGCGGGGCTGCTGATCAGCGTCACGGCCGAGCGCGTGATCCGACTGTTGCCGCCGCTGATCATCAGCGCCGACGAGGCCGCGCAGGTCGTCGCGCTGCTCGCGCCGCTGGTGCGGCGATTCCTGACCCAGCCCAACCATGAAACCCGGTGATGCGCTGATGAAGCACTACCTGCAGTTCAAGGACCTGCGTGCCGAGGAGTACGCCTACCTCTTCGAGCGCACACGCGCCATCAAGACACGATTCAAGAATTACGAGAAGTACCAGCCGCTGGTGGACCGCACGCTGGCCATGATCTTCGAGAAGGCCAGCACGCGCACGCGCGTGAGCTTCGAGGCCGGCATGTACCAGATGGGCGGCTCGGTGGTGAACTTGACCACCGGAGACAGCCACCTCGGCCGCGCCGAGCCGGTGCAAGACACCGCGCGCGTGATCAGCCGCATGGTCGACATCGTGATGATCCGCACCTACGAGCAGGCCAGGCTGGAAGGCTTTGCCGCGCACTCGCGGGTGCCGGTGATCAACGGCCTGACCAACGAGTACCACCCGTGCCAGATCCTGGCCGACGTATTCACCTTCATCGAACACCGCGGCCCGATCCAGGGCAAGACAGTGGCCTGGGTCGGCGACGGCAACAACATGGCCAACACCTGGCTGCAGGCCGCCGACATCCTGGGCTTCACGCTGCACGTCAGCACACCCAGCGGCTACGAGATCGATGCCAAGGTCGCCGGCGTGGCGAACGCGGCCTGCGTCAAGATCTTCGATCACCCGATGGACGCCTGCCGCGGCGCCCACCTGGTAACCACCGACGTCTGGACCAGCATGGGCTACGAGGCCGAGAACGAGGAGCGCCGCAAGGCCTTCATCGACTGGTGCGTCGACGCCGACATGATGGCCGCCGCACAGCCCGACGCCCTGTTCATGCACTGCCTGCCGGCGCATCGCGGCGAAGAGGTCGCCGCCGAGGTCATCGACGGGCCGCAGTCGGTGGTCTGGGACGAGGCCGAGAACAGGATGCATGTGCAAAAGGCGCTCATGGAGTACCTCTTGCTCGGCCGGATCGGCTAGCCAGCCGTCGCTGGCGGCCTGCGATCAGCTGCCGCGCAATTTGAAGCGCTGCAGCTTGCCGGTTTCGGTGCGCGGCAGCTTGTCGCGGAACTCGATCGCTCGCGGGTATTTGTACGGCGCAACGGTCTGTTTGACGAATTCCTGCAGCGCCTTGGCCATCGCCTCGTCACCGGTCAGGCCGGGCTTGAGGACGACGAAGGCCTTGACGATCTGGCCGCGCTGCTCGTCGGCCACGCCGATCACGCCGCACTCGGCCACCGCCTCGTGCAGCAGCAGCGCGCTTTCCACCTCCGGCCCGGCGATGTTGTAGCCGCCGCTGATGATCATGTCGTCGGTGCGGGCCTGGTATTCGAACTGGCCGTCGACCGGGCTGATCACATAGGCGTCCCCGGTCAGGTTCCAACCACCCTGCACATAGGTCGCCTGGCGCTCGTCGGCCAGGTACTTGCAGCCGGTCGGGCCGCGCACCGCAAGGCGCCCGACCTGCCCGGGCGGCAGCGCCTGGCCCTCGTCATCGAGCACGCAGGCTTGATAACCCGGCACGACGTAACCGGTGGCGCCGCCGCGGGCCTGGGCCTCGGTGGCCGAGATGAAGATGTGCAGCAGCTCGGTCGAGCCGATGCCGTCGATGATCTCGATGCCCGTGGTCTCTTTCCACAGCTGGCGTGTGGCCGCCGGCAGCGCCTCGCCCGCCGACACGCATTTGCGCAGGCAGGACAGGTCATGCCCGGGGTTCTGCGCGGCAATGGATCCAGCCATGGCACGGTACGCGGTCGGCGAGGTGTAGCAGATCGTCGCCCGGTAGCGCGCGATCGCCGCCGGCAACGCATCGGGCGTGGCCTTCTCGACCAGCACGCAGGCCGCACCGATGCTCATGGGAAACAGCAGCAGACCGCCGAGGCCGAAGGTAAAGGCCAGCGGCGGGCTGCCGATGACGCGGTCGTCGGGCAAGGCCCGCAACACATGCGGCGGCCAGCAGGCGCAGGCGGCCATCACGTCGCGGTGGAAATGCAGCGCCGCCTTGGGCTGGCCCGTGGTGCCGGAGGTAAAGGCGATCAGGCAGGTGTCGTCGGCGGCGGTGTCGACGTTGCTGAATGTCGTCGGCTGCGTGGCCGATGCCGATTCGAGCCCGCCGTCGCCAGTGCCGTTGAAATGCAGCACATGGGTCAGCGTCGGGCACGACGGCCGCGCCAGCGCGATCTCTTCGGCCAGACGCGCGTCGACCAGCGCATGCGTGATCTGGGCCTTGGCCACGATGCCGATCAACTCGCGCGCGCGCAGCAGCGGCATGGTGCCGACCGCAATGCCCCCGGCCTTGACCACGCCGAACCAGCAGGCCGCCAGCATCGGGCTGTTGGCGCCGCGCAGCAGGACTCGATTGCCGGGCAGCAATCCGAGTTCCTCGACCAGCAGGTTGGCGATGCGATTGGCCTGGGCCTGCAACTCGGCATAACTCCAGCGGATGGGCGCACCGTCCGGCGCGGCGCCCAGCACGGCCAATCGCGCGCCGTCACCTTGGGCCACCCAGCGGTCGAGCAGTTCGCTGGCGCAATTGAGTTGCGCACCGAACTGCAACGCCGGCAATTCGAACAGCAGGCGCGGCAATTGCTCAGCCGGCGGTACCCGCTCGCGGACGAAGTGATCGACGTGCGCACTGGTCATGGTCGGCAGTCACTCTACAGCCGCCGCTGCCGCACGGCGTTGGTGACAACCCCGGTAGCGCGAACCGTCCTATCATTCACGGCGCCATGTACCTGACGATCAACCGAACCGAGCATTGCGTGATGGCGCGCATCACGCGCCAGCGCGTGCGCCACCAGGCCAACTTCACGCTGCGCCAATACGGCTCGTGGCGCAAGGCCACGGCGGCCGCCAAGGCCTGGGTCGAGGCGACCCTGCCCACGCTGCCCGAGCGCGTCGCGCGCAAGAACCTGAAGACCACGCGCAACACCTCGGGCGTGGTCGGCGTGCGCTTGGCCAACGCCACACGCGCGCGCAACGGCCATGAGTACCCCGATTGGCGCTGGGTCGCCTTCTGGCCCGGCTGCGCGCAGGCCAGCGGCATAGGCTGGTCGGTCAACAAGTACGGCGATGGGCGAGCCTTCGTCAGCGCCTGCCTCGCGCGGCAGTTGGAATTGCTCGACCGCAAGGCGGTCGACGCCAAGATAGAGCGCATGCGTCGAAGTGTCGACGGCGCCGCCAAGTACCGCGCGTTGCTGCGCAAGAAACGACTGTCGCCGCCGTAATGCGACTGTGGGACATCTCGCCGCCCGTACACGCCGGCTCGCCGGTGTTTCCCGGTGACGCGAGCTACGAGCAGCGCTGGGCAGCGACGCTGGGGCCTGGCTGCCCGGTGAATGTCAGCACCATCACCCTGTCACCGCACACCGGAGCCCATGCCGACGCCCCGTTGCATTACGCCGCTGACGGCGCGGCAGTCGGTGCGCTCGACCTCGGGCCCTACCTCGGGCCTTGCCGCGTGGTGCATGCGATCGCTTGCGGCGCGTTGATCGAGTGGCACCATGTCGCGCACGCCATCGATGCCTCACTGCCGGCGCGCGTGCTGGTGCGCACCTACGAGCACATGCCGGTCGATCGCTGGGACGGCGCGCTCAGCGCCTATGCGCCGGAGGTGATCGAGCGCCTGGCCGACCTGGGTGTGCGGCTGATCGGCATCGACACCGCCAGCATCGATCCGGCCGCGAGCAAGACGCTCGAGTCACACCAGGTGATCCGCCGCCGCGACCTGCGTGTGCTGGAGAACCTGGTACTCGACGAAGTACCCGAGGGCGACTACGAACTGATCGCCCTGCCCCTCAAACTCAGCACCGCCGATGCGTCACCGGTGCGCGCGGTGCTGCGAGAATTGAGATGAGATTCCCAGACTCGACAGTCGCAGGTTCAGCGCATCGCTGCAGGCGGCACCCGGCAGGGGCTCATGGTGGGGTGGTCGGCGCTGCGCGCCGACTGCGCTGCGGTGCTCGGCCTGGGGTCGCGCCGCACAACTCGCTGCGTTCGCTGCGCTCACTGCGCTCAAACAGGTGCGGCGAGTCAGATTACGAAGCGCGCTGCGCGCGCCGACCCCAGACCTGTGCTCCTCGCCACCCCACAAATCGCCCCTGCCGGGTACCGCCTGCCGCGAAGGCCACCGGGGTTGGTGTTCGAAGCGAAGACCACCAAACTGTTCCCGCAAAGACGCGCCCGGGCAGGCGGCAGCGCGCCTGCGGGGCGCCGAGGAGCGCAGGCCTTGTGGCCCGCGCGCGCAGCGCGCCTCGTAATCTGACTCGTCGCACCCTGTCTGAGCGTAGCGAACGCAGTGAGCGCAGCGAGTTGTGCGACGGGCCACCAGGCCGAGCACCGCAGGGCAGTCGGTGCGCAGCACCGACCGCCACGCCGAAGCGCTGCCGCCTGCCCGGGCGCGACTTTGCCGCGCCACAGTTGGCAAAGAGGACATTGAACGTCAGCCACGAGCCGCAAGCAGTCGGAGCCATTGACATGACGACCCGACAGGACTGCCTAGCGCTCGATGCGTCGGATCCGCTGGCCGGCCTGCGCGAGCAGTTTGTGCTGCCCGCGGGCAAGATCTACCTCGACGGCAACTCGCTCGGTGTGCTGCCGCGCGCCACGGCCGCGCGCGTGGCGCAGGTGGTGCAGCAGGAATGGGGCCAAGACCTGATCGAGAGCTGGAACAGCGCCGGCTGGATCGACCTGCCGCAGCGCATCGGTGACAAGATCGCGCGCCTGGTCGGCGCCGATGCCGGCGAACTGGTGGTCGCGGATTCGACCTCGGTAAACCTGTTCAAGGTGCTCAGCGCGGCGCTGACGATCGCAAGAACAGACGCACCCGCACGGCGCGTGATCCTGTCCGAGCGCGGCAACTTCCCGACCGACCTCTACATCGCCGAAGGCCTGGCCACGCAGCATGGCTGCGAACTGGTGTTGACCGACAGCCCCGACGAGATCGGCGGCCACCTCGCCACCGGCCGTGTCGCGGTGCTGATGCTGACCCAGGTCAACTACCGCAGCGGCCGCCTGCACGACATGGCCGCGTTGACGCGCGCGCGCACACGAGCACGGCGCGCTGGCGTTGTGGGACCTGGCGCATTCGGCCGGCGCGGTGCCGGTGGACCTGAAGGCCGCCGGCGCCGACTTCGCCGTCGGCTGCGGCTACAAGTACCTGAACGGCGGCCCCGGCGCACCGGCCTTCGTCTGGGTCCATCCGCGCCATGCCGAGCGCTTCCGGCAACCGCTCTCGGGCTGGATGGGCCATGCCGCGCCGTTCGAGTTCACGCCCGCCTACCGGCCTGCGGCCGGCATCACGCGCTATCTGTGCGGCACGCCGGCGCTGCTGTCGATGGCGGCGCTCGAATGCGGCGTCGACAGCGTGCTGGCGGCCGAGCCATTGGGCGGCATGGCTGCGCTGCGCGCCAAGTCGCTGGCGCTCACCGATCAGTTCATTGCGCTGGTCGAGCAGCGCTGCGCCGGGCACGGGCTGACCGTCGTCACGCCACGCGAACACGCGCTGCGCGGCAGCCAGGTTGCGCTGGCGCGCAGCGACGGGCGCCTATGCCATCGTGCAGGCGCTGATCGCGCGCGGCGTGATCGGCGACTTCCGCGCCCCGCGAGCGTCCTGCGCTTCGGCTTCACGCCGCTGTACACGCGCTTTGTCGATGTCTGGGACGCGGTCGAGCATCTGCGCCAGGTGCTGGCCGGCGGCGAGTGGCGCGAAGCCCGCTTCAACCAGCAGCGCGCGGTGACCGTGACATGAGCAGACCGAACAAGATCGTCGCACGACGAGCGCGCCAAGCTCGACTTCTCGCAGGACATGAGCTACGGCGACTACCTGCACCTCGATGCAAGTGCTGGGCGCGCAGCACCCGCGCTCGCCCGACCACAACGAGATGCTGTTCATCGTCCAGCACCAGACCAGCGAGCTGTGGATGAAGCTGATGCTGCACGAGCTGCGCGCGGCCATCGCGGCCATCGCGGCGCGACGAGCTCGGCACCGCGTTCAAGATGCTGGCCCGCGTCAGCGCGCATCATGGAGCAGCTGGTGCATGCCTGGGACGTGCTGGCCACGATGACGCCGCCCGAGTACTCGGCGATCCGCCCCTACCTGGCCAACAGCAGCGGCTTTCAGAGCTGGCAGTACCGCTGCATCGAATTCATGCCTCGGCAACAAGAACGCCGCGATGCTGAAGCCGCACGCGCACCGCGCCGACCGTGCTGGCGCCGGTGCGAGGCGGCCTAGCGCGCGCCGTCGCTGTACGACGAGGCGCTGCGCCTGCTGGCGCGGCGCGGCCTGCGCGGTGCCGGCCAGCCACATCGAGCGCGACTGGACCCAGCCCTACGTCGCCAGCGACGAGGTCGAGCAGGCCTGGCTGCAGCGTCTACCGCGACCCGACGCAGCACTGGGACCTGTACCAGCTCGGCGAAGAACTGACCGACCTCGAAGACGCGTTCCGCCTCTGGCGCTTCCGCCACGTGACCACCGTCGAGCGCGTGATCGGCTTCAAGCGCGGCACCGGCGGCACCAGCGGCGTCGGCTACCTGCGCAAGATGCTCGACGTGGTGCTGTTCCCCGAGATCTGGAAGCTTCGGACTGCGCTCTGAGCGGCGCTGGCGCTGCGATCGCAACTCGCGGATATGCGCCCCGCCCACCGCCATGCGCTCGCCAGACGCCGGCGTCCCGCATGAGCGGTCCGTAAAGGCCAGCCCCCGTTATCCGAGAGGCACGATCCCCGCTAATCATCGATTGCGGCGTAGACAAGTTGCTTCACCAGCCATCGAGGCGCAGTGTCAACGGCGCTAAAGCCCGAGTGCGTTGAGTTACTACAGGCCAGCATATATTCATTTGCGCTGGATCAACTTTTGCGACTGCGCGGGGAGTACGTTAATCGACCGTTCCATTGCGCACCGCATGAGCGTCCGCCTGGCGGTGAATCCAGAGTAAATGGCGCGCTAAGGAGAACGCCCCATGATGCTGCGTACCGCAAAGTATTGCGCCGCCGTTGTGCTGACGCTGACTGCGACGGTTGCCGTTGTCGGCTGTGCCTCTTCAACTGCGGCACCACAGTCCGCGTCGGCGCTGCCTAACGTGGGCGAGTCGCAGCGCTTGCATGCGCTCTTTGACGAGGCTTGGGAAGCGAACATGCGGCGCTATCCCGGATGGGCCACCTACGTTGGCGACAACCGTTACGGCGACCGGCTGTACGACGCTTCGCCCGACAACGAGGCTGATGAATATGCGACCGCGCGGCACCATCTCGAACAGGCACGATCGATCAAGGCCGAGACGCTCTCACCGAAGGACCGGGCTTCGCTAGGCATCTTCATCTACGATTTGCAGGAAACCTTGCTCTACGAACCCCTGGTTGGATTCCGCCGCATGACCCTCGGCGCCATCGGCGGTTTTCAGAGTGACTTTGCGGACTTGCTCCAGGCCAGCCCTGTGGCAAGTAGCGGGCAGGCCACGCAGTTGCTCCAGCGCATGGCGGCCTATCCACGCCGTGTGGACCAGGAACTGGTGCGGCTTCGCGAGGGTTTGGCGCTGGGTTGGGTGCCGCCGCGTGCGGTGCTTGACCGCGTGCTCGCCACGCTCGACAAGCAGATCGCTGCAACGGGTGATGCCAGCCCGTTCTTCGAGTCCTTCACAAAGCTGGGGCAGGACATCCCTGCAGCCGAACAAGAGCGGTTTCGCGCACGCGCGCGACGTGTCATCGTCGACCAGATAGTGCCCGCACAACAGCGCTTGCGCGCGTTTGTGGCGGGTGACTATGCCGCTGCAGCGCCAGCAAGCGGTGCGTTGGCCAGCTACCCCGGTGGGGCCACGGTCTACAACGCCGCGGTGCGGTCGAAGACGACCACCGAGCTGAGCCCGACGCAGATCCATGCCATCGGCCTGCGCGAAGTTGCCCGGCTGCGCGGCGAAATCGACAAAGTGATGCAGGAAATGAAGTGGCAGGGCAACTTCGCCTCGTTCGTCCACTACCTCAACACCGACCCCCAGTTCTTCTACACCAGCCCCGAAGACCTTTTGACCGGCTATCGCGACATCGCCAAGCGCATCGACGCCGAATTGCCCCGGCTCTTCGCCGAGTTGCCGCGCGCAACCTACGGCATCCGCGCAATGCCAGCGCATTTCGGGCCTGACCGGGCCGAGTACTACGACGGGCCGGCACTCGACGGCAGTCGGCCAGGCTGGTTCAACGCCAACGCCCAGGGCTTCCGGACCCGGCCGAAATGGAGCCAGGAGACATTGACTGCGCATGAGGCGGTGCCCGGCCATCACCTTCAGAATGCCCGGGCAGCAGAACTCGGCGAGTTGCCGAAATTCCGCCGTTCAAGCTGGTACGTGGCCTATGGCGAGGGGTGGGCCTTGTACGCCGAAACGCTCGGCTTTGACCTGGGCCTGTACAAGGAACCAACAAGTCGCTTCGGGCACCTGCAGGACCAACTATTGCGAGCTGCGCGGCTGGTGGTGGACACCGGCATCCACGCCCGGGATTGGACCCGCCAGCGCGCCATCGACTACACGGTCGAGCAGACCGGAATGGAGCGCGGCTTTGTCGAAAGCGAGGTCGATCGCTACACCTCGGACCCGGGCCAGGCGCTGGGCTACATGATCGGTGAGCTGAAGATCATCGAACTGCGCGACCGCGCGCGAGTCAAGCTCGGCGAGCGCTTCGACATCCGCCGCTTTCACATGGTCGTGCTCGACCAGGGCGCTGTGCCGCTGCCGGTGTTGGAGCGGCAGGTGGACGAATGGATCGCTGCGGAGTCGACTCGCCACTGACGCAGGAACATTTCCCGCTCGCGGTAACGATCACCGCAAACACGCAATCGCGCATTGCCGCTTCTCCGTCGCGCGCGACAACAGCAAGAATGCATGCAAACCCTTGACCTGCTCTGGCTTTTTCGAGGCGATTGCCCGGCGGCAAGTCGCGGTTCGAATTTCGCCGTGTAGCCGCAGTCGCCCGCAACCAAGTCTTCTGCAGCAGTGCGGCACGGACCGGTTATCGTCGCGCCATGTCCGAGAACACGCGAATCAACGCCCCCTCGCTGCGCCTGCTGGCCACCGCCGTCGCCCCCTTCGTGCTGCTGGCCACCGTGCTGCTGGTGCTGGCCTATGTCTGGCTCGACCCGACGCCGCCCAAGCATGTGGTGCTGGCCACCGGCGTCGAGCAGGGCGCGTACAGCGAGTTCGGCAAGCGCTATGCCGCGTTGCTGGCCAAGCATGGCATCAAGGTCGAACTGCGGCACACGCAGGGCGCGGCCGAGAACCTGGCCCTGCTGCGCGACGCCGATTCGGGCGTCGACCTGGCCTTCGTGCAGGGCGGCGCCGGCGCCGGGCGCAGCACGGGCGACCAAGCCGATGCCGACTTGTTATCGCTGGGCAGCATGTTCTATGAACCGGTGTGGTTGTTCTACCGCGGCGAGAGCGCGAAGAAGCTGTTGAAGGCGCCGCGGCTCGAACGGCTGGCGCAGCTTGCCGGATGGCGCGTCAATATCGGCGCCGCGGGCAGCGGCGTACCCAACCTGGCCCGGCGCCTGCTCGACGCCAACCGCATCGACGCCGCCAGCATCACGCTGTTGCAGCAACCACAGACGCCGGCCGTGGTCGATCTGCTCGAGGGCAGGCTCGACGCCATCGTGCTGGCATCGGCACCCGAGTCGCTGATGGTGCAGATGCTGCTGCAGACGCCCGGCGTGCAGTTGTTCGACTTCGTGCAGGCCGACGCCTACACCCGGCGCTTCGGCTTCCTGTCGGCCGTCACGCTGCCGCGCGGCGTGGTCGACCTGGCCGGCGACCAGCCGGCGGCCGACGTGCACATGGTCGCGCCCACCGCCACGCTGGTCGCGCGCGACGGCCTGCACCCGGCCCTGGCGCAATTGTTCGTGCAGGCCGCGCAGCAGGTGCACGGCGAGCCCGGCTGGTTCCAGCGCAAGGGCGACTTTCCCAATGCACATGACGGCGAGCGCCCCTTGGACGCCGAGGCACAGCGCTTTTATCGCAACGGCGTGCCATGGTTGCAGCGCTACCTGCCGTTCTGGCTGGCCAATCTGATCGACCGCATGTGGCTGGCGCTGCTGTCGATCGTGGCGGTGTTGATCCCGTTGACGCGGGTGCTGCCGCCGCTGGTCGAGATGCGCATCCGCTCGCGCGTATTTCGCTGGTACGGCCGCTTGCGCGAGATCGAGAACGGCGCCGGCTCGCGGCCGGCACCGGCGCTGCTGGGCGAGTTGGACGACATCGAGAGCAGCATCGCGAAGATCCAGGTGCCGCTGTCCTACACCGACGAGCTGTATGCGTTGAAGAGCCACATCCAGTTCGTGCGGCGCCGTTTGCAGGGCGCCTGACGGCGGGGCTTTGACAGCATCAATAGAATCCGCCACCGATGACGATCCTGCCGGAGACCCTGACGATGGACACCCGCACCTCACCGATCCCCTTGCGCCTGGAGCGCGTGCGCGACGCCCTCGGCGCCCACGGCCTGGCCGCGCTGCTGGTGCCCTCCAGCGACCCGCACTTGTCGGAGTACCTGCCCGAGCGTTGGCAGGGCCGGGTCTGGTTGTCGGGTTTCAGCGGCTCGATGGCGACCCTGGTCGTCACCGCCGAGCGTGCCGCGCTGTTCGCCGACAGCCGCTACTGGGTCCAGGCCGAGGCCGAATTGCGCGGCAGCGGCATCGAGCTGGTGAAGATCCCCACCGGCACGGCCACCCACCACATCGATTGGCTGGCCGGCAATGTCGCGCGCGGCGGCACGGTGGCGGTCGACGGCCAGGTGCTCGGCCTGGCCGCAGCGCAGACCCTGCGCGCCGGTCTGGACAAGGCCGGCGTGGCCCTGCGCACCGACGCCGACCTGCTGGCCGAGGTCTGGCCCGACCGCGCCAGCCTGCCGCGCGCCGCGGTCTATGCCCATCGCGCGCCGCAGGCCGCCACGGCGCGCACGGCCAAGCTGGCCCTGCTGCGTGAAGCCATGGCCCGCCACGGCGCCACGCAGCACTTCGTGTCGACCGTCGACGACGTGGCCTGGATCACCAACCTGCGCGGCGCCGACGTCGACTACAACCCCGTCTTCCTGGCCCACCTGTTGATCGATGCGACACGCGCAACGCTGTTCGTCGGCGCGGGCAAGATCGATGCCGCGCTGGCGGCAGAACTCGCCGCCGACGGCATCGTCCTGGCCGACTACGCGCAGGCCGCAGCGGCCCTGGCCGCCCTGCCCGCCGGCTGCACGCTGCTGGTCGACCCCAAGCGCATCACCCTGGCCTTTCGCGAACAGGTCGCCGCCGGCGTCAAGGTGGTCGAGGCCATCAACCCGAGCACGCTGGCCAAGAGCCGCAAGACGGCCGAGGAAGCCGCCTTCATCCGCGACGCCATGGCCGAAGACGGTGCGGCGATGTGCCACTTCTACGCCTGGTTCGAAGCCGCGCTGGCGCGCGGCGACCGGCTCACCGAGTTGACGGTCGATCAGCGCCTGAGCGCCGAGCGCGCCAAGCGCGCCCACTTCGTCGGCCTGTCGTTCCCGGTCATCGCCGGCTTCAATGCCAACGGCGCGATGCCGCATTACCGCGCCACGCCCGCGTCGCACGCCGTGATCGAGGGCAACGGCCTGCTGCTGATCGACTCCGGTGGGCAGTACCTCGGCGGCACCACCGACATCACGCGCGTGTGGCCCATCGGCACGGTCAGCGCGGCGATGAAGCGCGACTACACCCTGGTGCTGAAGGGCACCATCGCCTTGTCGCGCACGCGCTTCCCACGCGGCACGCTGAGCCCGATGCTCGACACCATTGCCCGCGCGCCGCTGTGGGCCGAGGGCCTGGAGTTCGGCCACGGCACCGGCCACGGCGTGGGCTACTTCCTCAACGTGCACGAAGGCCCGCAGAGCATCAGCAAGGCGATCCCCGAAGCGACGATGGCGATGGAGCCGGGCATGATCACCTCGATCGAGCCCGGCCTGTACCGGCCGGGCCAGTGGGGCGTGCGCATCGAGAACCTGGTCTTGAACGTGGCCGGGCCGAGCACCGAGTTCGGCGAATTCCTCGACTTCGAAACCCTCACGCTGTGCCCGATCGACACCCGCTGCATCGAGCGCAGCTTGCTGCGCGCAGACGAGATCGATTGGCTCGACCGCTACCACGCCACGGTGCGCGAACGCCTGGCGCCGCGCGTGCAAGGCGACGCGTTGGCCTGGTTGGTCGCGCGCACACAGCCGCTGTAGCGGCGGTTTGTCGCCGCCGGCGGCAGTTCATCGCTGCGATGCGGCGCTTCGTCTCATCGCGCTGTGCCGGCGCGATGCAGGCTCCTACAGTTCAGCCATCGACTCTCGTCGTTGCCTGCCCAGGAGCCCACCATGACTACCCGCCTCGCCCCCCGTCTGTGGTCGTTCGCACTCGCCACGCTCGTCACCTGGACGATCTACAGCGGTATCGACAGCTTGGCGCTCGAGCAGCACGCGGGCGCCCTGCAGATGTCCGAAGCGGCCGGCGCGACGCAGGTCGCCACCGCCAAGACAGCAGCGCCGCGCAGCTGATCGCGGCGCCGAGTCAATCGCGGGCTGCTTCGGCAGCCCGTTCTTTTTGGGCCGCTACATCTGCCGGAACAGGTGCAGGTAGCTGCGGCTCACCGGCAACACTTCGGTGCGGCCGCTGAGGTGCACATCGGCGGTTTCGTTTACGCCGCGCGAGACCTGTGCAATGCGCGCCAGATTGACGATCACCGAGCGGTGGATTTGCGCGAAGCGCTCGGGGTCGAGTTCGTCGGCGAGTTCGCGAATGGTCTTGCGGATCAGCGCTTCGCCCCCGTCCCACACCACCAGGGTGTACTTCTCGTCGGAGCGCAGAAACACCACCTGCTCGACCGGGATCAGCCGCAGCGTGCTGCCGACCGAGGCCTTGATCCACTGCAGCCAGCGCCGGGCCTCGGTGCGGCCGCGCAACTCACCTGCCAGGCGTTCGAGCACGGCCTCGACCGCAGCGTCCCCTGTCGGCGCAAGGGCCTGCGGCTGCAGCCGCTGCCGCAGGCGCAGCACCGTCTCGGCCAGGCGCGCGTCGTCGAAGGGTTTGACCAGGTAGTCGATGGCACCCTGTTCGAAGGCCTTGACCGCGTACTGCTCGTAGGCCGTGACGAAGACGATCTGCGTGCGCGCGACCATGCAACGCGCCGCGTCGACACCCGACAGACCGGGCATGTGCACGTCGAGAAACACGACTTGCGGTTGATGGTCTTCGAACAATTCGACGGCCTCGCGGCCATTGCGTGCCTGAGCCACGACGCTCAACTCCGGCCACAAACGAGCCAGGTGCGCGGCCAGGTGCTCGCGCAGCAGCGGCTCGTCGTCGGCAATCAAGGCCGTGATCGGCGTCATGGGGCAGGAATGGTGATCTCGGCGCGCACGCCGTGCGGGTCGACCGCCAGCAGGGTCAACGCGGCCTGGCTGCCATGCGTGGCCAGCAGGCGCTCGCGCAGATTGGCCAACCCGGTGCCGGGCGTCTGCGCTTCATCGATGCCGCGGCCGCTGTCCTGCACCCACAGCGTCGCGGCGCCGGCGTCGCGCCGTGCGCCGACCTCGATGTGCCCGCCCGATTCGCTGGGGTCGATGCCATGCCGCACGGCGTTTTCCACCAGCGTCAGCAGCGTCATCGGCGGCAGGCGCAGGCCACGCAGCGCGGGGTCGATGTCGATCGCAAAGACCAGCCGGTCGGGCATGCGCATCTGCATCAGTTCGAGGTACGAGCGCACCAGCGCTTCTTCCTGGCCCAGCGTGGGCGCACCCTGGTGCAATTGCGGCATCGCGGCACGCAGATAGGCGATCAGGCTGCCGAGCACGGGCGCGGCGCGCGGCGAGCCGCTCTCCACCAGCGCCTGCACGTTGGCCAGGGTGTTGAAGAGGAAATGCGGCTCGACCTGAGACTGCAGGACCTTCAACTGCGCGTCGGCAGCCTGGCGTTGCAGGGTTTCGCGCTCGAGCGCGAATTGCAATGCCTGGGCATTGGCCTGGGCATCGCGCTCGCGGTACAGCCCACCGAGCGCCAGCACCAGGCCGAAGACCAAGGCCGCGCCGCCGATCATGATGAAGCCGGTGACCCGCGCCGGGTTGCCGAACAGCTCATGGAAGTCGCCGCCGGTCGACACCAGGTACACCGCCAGCGTGGTGATCGGCGCCGCCAATCCGACCGCCAGCAATTGCACCACCCAGCGCGGCAGCGGCGGGTGGCGCCATTGCCCGGCCGCGGTGTAGGCCAGCAGCAGAACGATGGCGATGAACAGGGTGCGCCCGAACAACACCGGCAGCGGCGGCACGAAGATGGGCGTGATCATCAAGGCCACGGTGATCGCCAGGCCGATGGCCCAGCCGACGCTTTGGCCCGTCAAGGCGGAGAAGAAGCCGCGCCAGAAGCCGGGTCGGGGGCTGTCGGCGGCAGGGGCATGTGCGTGCATGGCATACACCATAACGCCGGCCGAGCCCGGCGTACATGGCACGCCCGGCCCCGTGCGACAAAGCACGGATTGCCGGCGCCGGGCGGCGCCCGGGACGCCTGGCCGACCGAGGGCTCAGACGCCCGCGCGCTGCAGTCGTGCCGCCAAGGCCTGGGTCAAGGTCTCGGCCCCATCGGCCAGATGGGCCCGCGCCTCGGCGCTCAATCCGCCCCGGCGTGTCGCCCCGTTGATGCGTGCCAGCAGCTCGCGCGCCTGTTCACGCAGCAGGCTCTTGGCGTCGGCGCGTGCAGCGCCGCTGGCGCGCAGCACGGTCGCGGCCAGACGGTTCAGGTATTCACGCTGCAATTCGCGGCGCGGGGCACTGATGTCGTTGCTCGTGCCGAGCTCGCTCCAGACCTCGCGCGTCAATTTGGCATACAGCTCGGACAGCCTAAAGCTGTCTGCGGGCTTGCCACGCGGGCCCGTCTCGACCTTGCCTTCGCTGTCGAGCAGGCGTGCGGCAACCCCGTCGCTCATCAACTGCGCCAGCAACGCGCGCTGCATGTCGAGCACGGTACCGATGATCGAGTAGTCGGTGCTCACCGGGCCGTCGCCACCGAACAGCGCCTCGCCCCGTTCGTTGAAATCGGGTGCCAGCTTGCGCTGGAGCGCCGGCGAGAGGCGAAAACTCTCGACACTGAGCACCCCATGCGCCAGCGCGTCGAGTGCGTCGCGCTGCACCGCCGCCGGCACCGGCAGCAGCGGGTCGCGGCCGCTGCCCGGGTGGTCGCGCAGCGTGCGCACACCACCGATCTGGCGCGCCAGGATGCCCGCCGCACGGCCGGCATCGCGCACCGCAAAACTGACGGCGCGGCGCAGCACGGAGTAATCGGCCTCGGGTTTGAGCACGCGCGCTTCCTGGCGCGTGATCAGGTCGCGCGCGATGGCGATGCGCTTCTTGGCGAATGCCACCACATCGTCGCCGAGGTCGAAGTGCAGCGATTCGGGATCGATGCCGAGAAAGTTGTCTTCGTCGGTGCCGTAGGCCAGCAGTGGTTCGCCGCTGCGCGCCGCGATGCGCTGCAACTCGGCCGCCTCGTCGGCAGGCGTTATCGGCTTGTAGGCGTACTCGATGGCCCAGAAATCGTAGGGCCCGAGCACCGTCTGGAACGGCGTGCCGCCGAGCTCGCCCGACAGCGGCAGGTTGATAGGCGCGTACTCCATCACCGAACCGGCGATACCGTTCTTGGCCGTGAAGTCGCGGTCCGACAACTGCTTGTCGGTGTACACCCGCGACGAGCGGAAGTTGTGGCGCAGGCCCAGCGTGTGGCCGACCTCGTGAATGGTCACGTCGGTCAGGTAGTCGAGCACGAACTGTTGTGCCTCCGGGCTCGCCGGGTCGATCTCGCCGCGTGCTTCGAGCACATCCAGGGCATAGGCGAGCTGCTCGGCGGCAAAATCGCCGTGCTCGCAAACCTGATCCATGCGGCGCGCGCGCATCAGCTCGGCCAGACGCTGGTCGCCGGGGCTGGCAGCATTCGGCTCTGCATCGGGTGACTGCATCAGCGCCGGCCAATCGACTGCGGCACGGCCGACCAGGATCTGCGCACGCTGGGCACGCACGTTGCGCGACGACAGGCTTTCGATGCCGATGTCGGCGTCGAGGATCTCGCCGCTGCGCGGGTCGACCTGGCTCGGCCCTATGGCGCCGAAGAACGGCTGGGCGTTGGTCATCCAGCGGATCGACGCCGCATTCACGTCCAGGGTGTCGAAGTCGGCGTCGTCGGGCTGCACCTTGACCACCAGCGCGTCCTTGAAGCCGATCTTCTCGAACGCCTTGTTCCACTCCAGCACGCCGCGGCTGATGGCATCGCGGTACTTCAGCGGAATGGTGTTGTCGAGCCAGTAGGTGATCGGCTTGACCGGTTCAGACAAGGCCGCCGCCGGGTCTTTTTTCTCCAGGCGCCAGCGGTTGACGAAGCGCTGCCGTGGTGAGCGTTCGAGGTCGTCGCTGAAATCCTGGACGTTGGTGGTGAAGTAGCCCACCCGTGCATCGGCGATACGCGCCGGCATCGGCACCTCGGGCAGCTTGGTGATGGCGTAGTACAGGCCGAGCACGATGCTGCGCGCGTCGGGGACCGTGCGCGGCGCTGTCGGCACCGGCATGCCCGGCGGCGTGCCGGGTTGCGGCACCGCAATGTTTGCGGTGTAGAAATGCGCGGTGACGTTGAGCACCAATTGATCGGGACCAGCGCGCACCGAAGTGAACTGCGTGTTGCGGCCTTCGAGCGCGTAACCCTGGCGGTAGGCGCGCTGCAGCGCTGCGCCCAGGCCCAGCATGTCGGTCAGGAACAGCGGGCCGGCCTCGACCAGCACGGTCTTGCGCTCCGGGTGCGGCTGGCTGGCGACCACCACGCTGGCCAACAAGCTGGGCGCGAAACCGGCTGCCACGGCCCGCGCAGCGGGTGACTTGGCGTCGCGGGCGATGAATTCGCTGTTGATGGCCACCAACTGCACGACGTTGTGCAGGCGGCGAAACTCGACGATGCGGTCTTCGACGCGGGCCCCGGGGACGTACATCGAGCCGCCGAAAATGCCGGCCTCGCCGATGCCGCGGGCCAGCTTGGGGGACAGGAAAAACGGCTTGTTGAAGTCTTCGGGCCGCAGTTCGAGCCAGACCTTCTCGTCCTTCTGCCAGAAGCCGATCAGGCCTTCGGTCTTCTTGGCGTCCTTGATCACGGTGGCAAACAGCGGCGGTTGCCCCGGCGCCACGGCCGCCGCACCCGATGCGGCCGAGGCCGGTGCGGCGGCCGCGCGAGCGGCCTGCGCCGCCGAACTCGCACTCGCACTCGCTGCAACGGCAGCCGCGGCGGCCGCGCTCGCGCTGCCGGTGGGTGCGGCCGCCAGAGTGGCGCAGCCGGCCAGCGCGATCGGCACCAAGGCCAAGCTCAGGCTGCGAACGTAGACGGGGAGTGGATGGTTTCGGCGCATGGTGTCCTGCACGGTGGAGGCCAAGGGAGGCATCGATTATCGAAGCCGCGGTGACGGTGCACCATCGGGAAAGGCCCGGCGGCGGCCACTTTGAGCCACCGTTCAGACCCGGGTTCCCGCAGCCCGTCGCACAAGTTTCAGTGGATCGGCTTGAAGCGCACCCGCTTGGGTCGCGCACCCTCTTCGCCGAGGCGGCGCTTCTTGTCGGCCTCGTACTCCTGGTAGTTGCCGTTGAAGAAGACCCATTGCGAGTCGCCCTCACAGGCCAGGATGTGGCTGCAGATGCGGTCCAGGAACCAGCGGTCGTGGCTGATCACCATCGCGCTGCCGGCAAATTCGAGCAGGGCTTCTTCGAGCGCGCGCAGGGTTTCGACGTCGAGGTCGTTGGACGGCTCGTCGAGCATCAATACGTTGCCGCCCTTGGCCAGGGTCTTGGCCAGGTGCAAACGGCCGCGTTCGCCGCCCGACAGCGAACCGACATGCTTTTGCTGGTCGTTGCCCTTGAAGTTGAAGCGGCCGAGGTAGGC
>CAVUGY010000010.1:0-160410 GCA_963741125.1 uncultured beta proteobacterium | reverse complement strand
ATCCCCCAGTCGCGCATCGCCTTGACCACCGGCCCCAGGCTCTTGCCGCGCTCGGTCAGCGCGTACTCGAGTCGTGGTGGACGCTCGTGATAGAGCACGCGCTGCAGCAGTCCGTGGTCTTCCAGCGCCTTGAGCCGTGCAGACAGCGTGTTGGGCGCCACGCCGGACAAGGATTCCTGAAACTGCGCAAAGCGCCGCGGGCCATGCAGCAGCAAGTCGCGCAGCAGCAGGATCGTCCAGCGCTCACCAATCAGGTCGAGTGTTCGCGCCACCGGACAGTCATCGATGCCGTAGCTCTTGGCCATGGTCGAAGTCTAGCGACTTGACTTCTCTTTAGCAAGTGACTATTCTTTTACTAGTCACTATCTATTGGAGACTGACATGCCTGCCAAGCACCACACCCCCATTCGACGGCTTGCCGTGCTGGCCTGCAGCGTCGGCCTGCTGCTGACCCTGGCCGCAGGCCTCGTTGCCGCAGCCGCCGAGCGGCCCGCGGTCGACAGTCATCGGCCCGAGTTGGCGTACCTGAAGCAGGTCAACCGCTGGCGCCCGCCGTCGGACCCGCAGCTGGTCTTCCTGCTGATGGGGCAGTACGCCAACGCCAATCGCCATGCCGAGGGCGCGGCCTATCTCGAAGAACTGCGCCAGCGCTTCGACGCGCAGTTGAACGACGAACAACGTGCGCTTTATCTGACCGCGATCGCCTCGCTGCGCGCGGGGCAGGCCAAGGAGGTGGCGTTGTTCAGGCGTTATGGCTGGGTGCGCGAGACGCTGGCCATGCTCGACCAGGCCAAGCGCCTGACCCATGACCAAGGCTTCACCACGCGCTGGATGTCAGGCCTCGTGCGCGCTCAATTGCCGGGCTGGTTCGGTGAGCGTGACACCGCCCTGACCGACCTCAACTGGTGCCTGGCGCACGCCGACAAGGCGCCGCACCCCGGCTGGCTGCGCGAAGTGCACTTCCACCTGGCAGCGCTGATGCGCCAGCTCGGCAATCTGCAGGACGCGCAGCGCCAGCAGGTGCTGAGCGGCTACGCCACGACCGTCAAGCCGGCCATCTTCACCACCCCGTTCTCCGGCGGCGCCGGCAACGGCCACCAGTTCTCGGCCCGTGCCCTGCGCGAAGTCGTCGCCGGCACGGTGTACCTGGTGTCGGGTTTCGAATTCAGCGAGTACTACTTCGTCGTGTCGGCGAACCGGCGCGAGTTGATCGCCATCGATGCGGGTACCCGACCCGATGCAGCGCGTGAAGCACTCGAGGCGCTGCGTGCCTGGCGGCCGTGGTTGCCACCCTTGACCACGGTCTTCGTCACCCATGCGCATTGGGACCATGTGGGCGGCCAGCGCTACTTCCGCAGCCTCGATCCCGCACCGCGCTTCGTCGGCCGCAGCAACTACGGCGACGAGCTGGCGCTCGATGCGCGCGCCGATCCGACAATCTTGAAACGCTTTTTCGGCGATGGCTTTCGCCTCGACGACGTGCTCGCCTACCGGCCCGATGTGGCGATCGACCGGCCGACCGAGATGGCCATCGGTGGCACGCGCTTTTCGCTGCTGCCCACTCGCGGCGGCGAGACCAACGACGCGCTGCTGATCCACATGCCCGACCATGGCGTGCTCTTCACCGGCGACATCTTGATGCCCTATCTCGGCGCGCCGTTCATCGAGGAGGGCAGCGTCGACGGCCTGCTGGCAGGCATAGACCAGGTCATTGCCCTGCAGCCGCGCGTATTGCTGCACGGCCACGAACCGCTGACGCGCCTGTTCGACTCGACCTTCATGCTCGGCGATCTGCGCGTGCAGCTGGCCTGGCTGCGCGACCAGGTGCTGCAGGCCATGGCCAGAGGTGACACGCGCGCCGCACTGCAGCAGGCCAACCTGGTGCCACCGATGCTGGAGCACAGCCCCTCCTCGGTGCACCTGGCCTACCTGGTGCTGCGCGAGAACCTGATCAATCGCCTGTTCGACCAGCACAGCGGTTATTGGCAAAACGGCTTGCAGGGGCTGGACGCGCTGAGCGACGCCGACCATGGTGCCGCCCTGGTCGACTACCTCGGCGTCGGCGAGTCGCAGATCCTCGATGCCGCCGAGCGCATGGTGAGCGACGGCCGGCATGAGCTCGCGGCCACGACGCTGCGCTGGGCCCAGGCCCGCCTGCCGCCCAGCCCGCGCATGGCCAAGCTGCGCGAACTGGTGCATCTCAAACTGATGGAAAAGTACCAGGAGTTCAATCCGTTCAAGTTCATCCTGTATGCGGCGCAGATCAACCAGGCCACGGCACAGATGCCGCCGCAGGCGACCGCTCACAATCGGGCAAGCGCCGCCAGCGCGGCTGAGTGAAAATCAGGCCATGCAAACCCCGGGCAACCTGTTCGTCGTAGCCGCGCCCAGTGGCGCGGGCAAGTCGAGCCTGGTCAATGCCCTGCTCGAGGTCGATTCGCACCTGGCGCTGTCGGTGTCGCACACCACGCGTGCGCCGCGCGGTCAGGAGCAGCATGGGCGCGAGTACTGGTTCGTCGACGAACCCGGGTTTCGTGGCATGGTGGCGCGCGGCGAATTCTTCGAATGGGCCCAGGTCCATGACCACCTGTACGGCACCTCGCGCAAGGCCATCGAGCAGCGGCTGGCGCGCGGCGAAGACGTGGTGCTCGAGATCGACTGGCAGGGCGCCTTGCAGATCAAGGCGCTGTTCGAACATGCGGTGCTGATCTTCATCCTGCCGCCGAGCTGGGACGAGTTGCGCCAGCGCCTGCAGCGCCGCGGCGAAGACCGGCCCGAGGTGATCGAAAGGCGCATGGCCAATGCACGCCAGGAGGTGCCGCATGCGCGCGACTTCGACTTCGTTATAATCAATGCCCTGTTCGAGACGGCCCTGTTTGATCTGAAGGCCGTCGTCCACGCTCAGCGCCTGAAGTTCGCCGCCCAACTGCGCAACAAGTCGCAGGTATTCGCGGCGCTTAACCTGACCTGACCGTTCCACCGCACGCACAAAGGCCCCCATGGCTCGCATCACCGTCGAAGACTGCCTGGCAAAGATCCCGAACCGCTTCCAGCTGGTGCTGGCCGCCACCTACCGCGCGCGCATGCTCAGCCAGGGTCATGCGCCCAAGGTCGACGCCGGGCACAACAAGCCGGGCGTGACAGCGCTGCGCGAAATCGCGGCCGGCGTCATCGGCGTCGAGATGCTGCGCAAGGTCCCGATCTAAGCCGGCACCGGCCCACACCAAGCCACGGGCGCCTGCCGGCAACGGTCAGGCGCCCGTTTGCATGGGCCGGCCGAACCGCGCGGACCGACCCTGTCGGGCCAGGAGGCCCCCGGCACGCAGCGCCGGCAAGACACACGCTACATTGCGAGCGTGGGTATTCGATCCTTCGCCGCCGACCTGCTGCCCAACGCGCTGCAGCAAATGTCATTGCGCGCGCCCGTCGCCACACCGACCGAGAGACCCGAGGCCGCCACCTTTGCCGCGCTGACCGACAAGCTCGGTTACCTCAGCAAGGCCGAGATTCGCCTCGTCCGCGAGGCCTTCAAGTTCGCCGACGAGGCCCACCTCGGACAATTCCGCGCCAGCGGCGAGCCCTACATCACCCACCCCTTGGCGGTGGCCGGCCTGTGCGCAGACTGGAAGCTCGACGTGCAGGCGATCATGGCCGCGCTGATGCACGACACGATCGAGGATCGCGGCGTCACCAAACCGCAATTGATCGAGCGCTTCGGCGCACCGACGGCCGAACTGGTCGATGGCCTGACCAAGCTCGACAAGCTGCGCTTCTCGACGCGTGAGGAGTCGCAGGCCGAGTCCTTCCGCAAGATGCTGCTGGCGATGGCGCGCGATGTGCGCGTGATCCTGGTCAAGCTGGCCGACCGGCTGCACAACATGCGCACCGTGGGCGCCATCGTTGCCGACCGGCGCGGCCGCATCGCCCGCGAAACGCTCGACATCTACGCCCCGATCGCGCACCGGCTGGGCCTGAACCAGCTGTACCGCGAACTGCAGGAGTTGTCGTTCGCCCAGCTCTACCCCTGGCGCCACAGCGCGCTGGCCAAGGCCGTGGCGCGCTCACGCGGCACCCGCCGCGACATCGTCGAGCGGGTCAAGAAGGAAGTCGAAAAGGCGTTTGCCGCGGCCAAAGTGAAAGTCCAGGTCTCGGGTCGCGAAAAGACCGTGTACTCGATCTTTCGCAAGATGCGCTACAAGCACAGCAGCTTCGCCAACGTCAGCGACCTGTTCGGCTTTCGCATCGTGGTCGCCCAGCTGTCGGATTGTTATTTGGCGCTGGGCATCCTGCACCAGTTGTTCAAACCGGTGCCCGGGCGCTTCAAGGACTACATCGCGATCCCCAAGGCCAACGGCTACCAGTCGCTGCACACCACGCTGGTCAGCCCGCTGGGCACGGCGGTCGAGTTCCAGATCCGCACCGAACCGATGAACGCAGTGGCCGACAGCGGCATCGCCGCGCACTGGATGTACAAGACCAAACGCAGCGGCGCCAGCAGCGAAGAAGCGCAGCACCTGGGGGCGAGTTGGCTGCAGTCGCTGATCGACATCCAGGACGACACCCGCGACGCGGCCGAGTTTCTCGAGCATGTGAAGATCGATCTGTTCCCCGATGCGGTCTACGTCTTCACGCCCAAGATCCCGCATCCTGGCCCTGCCGCACGGCGCCACGCCGGTCGACTTTGCCTACGCCATCCACTCCGACGTCGGCGACCATTGCGTGGCCGCCAGCGTCAACGGCGAGGCGGTGGCGCTGCGCACCGAGTTGAAGAGCGGCGACGTGGTCGAGATCACCACGGCGCCGGGCGCCAAACCCAACCCGTCGTGGCTGAACTTCGTGCGCACCGGCCGCGCGCGCTCGAAGATCCGGCACCATCTGAAGAGCCTGGAACACGAGGAGTCGCGCGCCCTGGGCGAGCGCCTGCTGGGCCAGGCCCTGCGCAGCGAAGGCCTGTTGATGCCCTCGGCCGACCCGAACGACGAGGCCGCCGCCGCGCTGTGGCAGCAGCTCACGCGCTGGAGCGGCAACCGCACGCGCAGCGATCTGATGGTCGACATCGGCCTGGGCCGCAAGATCGCCTCGATCGTGGCCAAGCGGCTGGCCCAGGTGATGACCGAGCGCGGAGGGCCGCGCCCCGACGCGGTGACGCTGAGCCGGCGCCATTTCGGCACCCAGGAGGGCGACGAGCCTGCCTCCAGCCACGGCCAGGTCACGCTCGATGGCAGTGAAGGCGCGTCGATCCAGCTCGCCACCTGCTGCCGGCCGATCCCGGGTGACGACATCGTCGGCTACCTGGGCCGTGGCGAGGGCCTGACGGTGCACACCGCCGACTGCTCGGTCGCCAAGCGACTGGGCGAACGCGACCGCGAACGCTGGCTGGCGGTCGAGTGGTCCGAGCAACCCGTGCGGCCGTTCGAAACCGCCGTCACCGTGCTGCTGCAAAACAGCAAGGGGGCGCTGGCCCGCGTGGCCGCCGCGGTGAGTGGCGCCGAGGCCGACATCACGCATCTGGACATGGGCAACGAGCCCGCCGCCGAGGCCACCGAGCTGCGCCTGCTGCTGTCGGTGCGCGACCGCCAGCACCTGGCCGATGTGCTGCGCACGCTCAAACGCGCGCCCTCGGTGTTGCGCGTCTCGCGCGGCAAGGGCTGATGTCGCGCCGCAGTGAGCAGCCACGGCAACCCCATGAGCGTCTTCGACGAACCGAAGGTCGATTGCCACAACCACGTGCTCGACCCGCGGCGCTTTGCCTATGGCGCCGACGTCGGCTACCGGCCGGCCGGGCAGGAGATCGCCACCCAGGCCCAGCACCTGGCGGTGATGGACAGCTATGGCGTGCGCCACGCGCTGGTCGTCGGCCCCAACTCGGGTTATGGCAACGACAATCGTTGCCTGCTCGACGTGATCGCGCAGGGCCAGGGCCGCTTCAAGGGCATCGCCGTGGTGGCCAACGATGTCGCGCCGCGACGAGCTCGAGCGTCTGCAGGCCGCCGGCGTGGTCGGCGTGGCCTTCAATGCCACGGTCCACGGCGTCGACCATTACACCGGCACGGCCGGGCTGCTGCGCATGCTGGCCGAGCTGGGCCTGTTCGTACAGGTCCAGGTCGAAGGCGACCAGCTGCTGGCCCTGGCACCACTGCTGCTCGACAGCGGTGCCAGGATCCTGGTCGACCACTGCGGCCGGCCGACGCCGTCGGCGGGTCTGTCGCAGCCGGGATTCGCGGCGCTGCTGGCGCTGGCGCGATGCGGCCGCGCCGCGGTCAAGTTGTCGGGTATGCAGAAATTTTCGACCCAGGAAGCGCCGTACCGACGATGCCCTGCCTTTCGTCAGCGCCTTGGTCGACGCGTTCACGCTCGACGCCTGCCTGTGGGGCTCGGATTGGCCCTTCCTGAAGGCCACGCAGCGGCTCGACTACGGCCCGCTGCTCAGGCTCGTCGAGCGCTGGTTCCCCGCTGCCGCCGACCGCCAGCGGCTGTTGTGGGACACGCCACGACGCTTGTTCGGCTTCGGTGCCTGAAGCACCCGTGGCGCGCCCGCTACTTGGGCGCCGGATCGGGCGGGCTGCCCTTGTCGAAGACCACCAGCCAGCGGCCATCGGGCGTACGCATCCAGATCGAATTGAAGCGCGCGATCACCTGGCCCTGCGGGTCACGCACCGGCCCGGTGGACAAGGCGAGCTGCCCCGACTGCAAGACCTCGACCTGGTCGGGCTGCCACGAGAACGGCGCCGCCGGGCCGTCGAAGAGCGGCTTCCACGCCGCGAGCACCGCCTCGCGGCCCCGATGCACCTTGCTGCTGCCGAAGAACAGCGCATCGGGCGCCACGTGGCGGCCGAAGGCGCTGAAGTCCCGGTCGGCCATCGATTGGGCAAACGCACGCTCGGCGGCAAAGACCTCAGCCTGCCACGTCTGCGGCGTGCCGCCCTGCGCCAGTGCGGCAACGCTCATCACGAGTAGCGCGGCGGCTGTCGCGCGCCGGCCGGCCTGGTCATGCTTGGCCATTGGATGCTCCTGTTCGTGTGCCAGCCTCAATTCAGGAACTCGATGCGCGTGGCGACGACACGCGCGCCGTCGCTCGACAGGGTTCCTCGCACGCGCACCGACCGCCCGACGGCCAGATCGGCCACCGTACCCTTGTCAAACTGCGGCGCCGGCGATGTGCCGTAGAACACCGCGACGCCGTGCAACTGGAAAGTTTGTGCCAACGGGTCGAGGCCGGCAATGAGGTCGCGAATGTCAACACCTTCGCTGGACACGGCACCGTCGCTGCGCAACTCGACCGTCGCCGCCACCAGCACCCCGCCCTGGCTGCGCCCACGCACCCTGACGCGCAGGCCCAGCCCGGGAACGCCGTTGCTGACGAGGGCATTGGTCGCCGCAACGCGCACGCCATTGACGCTGAATGCAGCGGGGTTATCGAAGGCGTCGATCAGGCCCTCGATTTCGGCCACGTCGCGATCGGCCATCGCTGCGCGCGTCGATGACCACCCTGGTCACCACCCAGCGTCCGCCGACCTGTGCAGGCTCCAAGGCGAGGCGAACGTATTGGCCGTCGGTCAGCCCGCTCGGTATGCCGATCGCCCCGAGGTCGAAGACCTGGCTGCCGATGCGCAACGTGTCCGCGACCGCATTGACATCCTGCGCCACCCCGCTCACTCGGTAGTTGGACGGCGCGACCCCCAAGCGCTCGACGCGGGTCGCGACATAGGTGCCCGCAGGGTCGAAGAAGCCGAAGACACTGACCACGTCGCCCGCCGTCAGTGCCGCCGTTCCGCCGGCCACGCCCCCGACCACGGTAGCCCCTGACAGACGCACCGTTTGTCCCAGCACCACCAAGCGCGAGCTTGCGAGGTTGATGTCCGTCAGCGGGCCCACCAGTTCGCTGGCCACGCGAATGCGCGTCGCGGTCGCGCTGCGGCCACCGAGGTCGTCGTCGGCGATATGGCCGCTCTCGACCTCGACGATCATGCCCAGACGCAATGCATCGCGCGTGTGCACTTCGCCGTCGGGATCTTCTATCGCCGCGCTGCTGTCGTCGAAATGCACACCCGAGACGACGATCGACCCGAAACCGCTGATCGGCCCTTGCACATAGGCGCTCGCACCGGTGCCGCCCGTTTCAACGCCGCCGCCGCAGGCGGCCATAACAAGCAGCCATCCGGCCAACGAGGATCGCAGCAGGGTGGCCAATGAGGGCGTCGGCGAGGTCATGGGATCGGCTTCGTACGTTGTTTACGGGCTGCAGTGACGGGTTCTTCGGCTTTGGCGTCGCTCGGCGTGTCGAATTCATACAAACCCAGTCGTATGCGGTTCACGCCCGAATGCGTGCTCCGGCCCGCATCACGGCTGATCAGCTTCTCGAGCAACGGCACCAGCGTGTCGGTCAAACGCTGCCAATGCTCGCGCAGCACGGGGCGAACTTGGTCCAGCGATTCTTGACTCAGGCCGTCCGCGGCGATCGCCTGCTCGAAATGCGCGGGTTGGCGGCCGAGCACGTTGGCCACTGCGGCACGCAGGTGATCGCCGACATTGGCGCCGAGGTAGCCGACCATGCGCGGCGCATCTCCACGCGGCACAAAAGCCTCGGCGACCAGTGTGATGCGATCGCGCTCGGCATCGTGCACGGCCAGCTTCAGCCGCAACAACTCTTCGAGCAAGGCCCGTGGGTGCACGTCGCGCGTGACTTCCTGGGCCAGTGATTCGAAACTCGGCGCAGGGCCGACGCGCGGCAGCGTGCGCGGCACGCCCGCGCGTGTTCGGTACTGCTTGTCGGCACGCCAATGGGCAAAAACCATCGCCGCCGGCGAACGCGGTGGCGCCGTGTGTACGGGTTGCGCCGACACCTCGAGCAAGCGATTGACCTCGCGCCGATGCAAACCCGTGGCCGCGCTGATGCGACTGGCGCGGCGGTGTTCGGGCAGACCGGGATGAGCGGCATGCGCAACCGACACGACCGCCCTGCGCAGGGTCTCGTCGATCAGCGCGTAGGGCAAGCCGCGTGCCACGGCCAGTTGCGCCAGTGGCACCAACAGCCGCTCTAGCGCCTGTCGCAGCGCCTCGTCCTCCGTGCTTGCGGCCGCAGCGAGTTCGGTCATCTGAAGATGGTACCGGGCCAGCCCCCATGGCGGTGGCCGGCCCGGCGCGTGCACTCATCGTGCGTCCATCAGCTTTCGAATGCGATAACCGCTGCGATCAGCTTGCTGCGGTCCGCCGACCAGACCCCTTTGACTTCCAGCCTTTTGTCATTGGCCAGATCGCTGGCTTGCCCGTTCTTCCAGGTCGTCACCTGCGAATAGTCGATCTTGACTTCGCGCAGCATGAAGGTCTGGGCCGTGGTGTCGAGCGCGCTCAGCGTGCCGTGCAGCTCGACTTGCTTCAAGTCGTCGTCGTTCGGGTTGCGCACCTTGACGCGGGTGGCCACGATCGTGCCATTGCTCGCGCTGCCGCGCACTTCGACCAGGGCGCCGAGCACCACCGCAGCGGCGTTGGGCTCGAAGCGGGCATTGCTGGCATCGACGGCAACGCCCTGCACTTCGAACTGCTGCGGCGAGGTGAAGGCCGTCACCAGCCCACGCAGGCGCGCATCGCCGATATCGTCGACCTTGCGCATGCCACTGCGAACACTGAGTGCCACCCATTGGCCGTTGACCTGCGAGGTCTGCAGGCGCACACGAACGCGCTGGTCGTTGGCCAGGTTGGCGACCAGGTCGGCGGCCGGCACGCCCGCAAAATTGATCGACGCGTCGCCGATCTTGAAGGTCTTCGCAGTCATGTCCAGTGCGCTGACCACACCGCGCAGGCGATAGACGCTGGCACCGGCATCCGTCTCGATGCGGGTGGCGACGTAGTGGCCCGTCGCGGCGTCGAACTGGGCATGGATTTCCAGCACCTGGTCGACGCTGAGGGCGGCAAAACCGGCCAGCCCGTCCTCGAAGACCGTGGTCGGCTTGACCTCGACCGTCTGATCGAGCACGCGCAAGGTCTGCGCCGTGCTGTCGATCGAGGCCACCGGCCCGATCATTTCGCTGCCGAAGCGGATCAATGAAGCGGCCGCCTTGGCGGCGTTGTCGTCGATCGCGCCGGCCTGGATTTCGACCATCATGCCGAGCTTCAGCTCGCGCGCGGCATGGGCGGCGCCGTCGTCGTCCTCGACCCGCGCGGCGCTGTCGTCGAAACGAACGCCGCCGACGATGATCGAACCCAGACCGCTGATCGGTCCGCTGGCGAAGCTCTGTGCGCTGGCCGGGCCGTTGCCGGAAGCCATGTCGCCGCCGCCTCCGCAGGCCACCAGCAAGGCGGTGATCGAAGCTCCAGCCAGCAGCGCGGCGCATGCCTGGCGCCAGCGGCCGGTCGAATGGATAGGGGTCGAGGCATTCATCGGTTCTCTCCTTGGCGCCCTGAAGCGGGCGCGGTTGCCGCAGCCGGGGGTCGGGCTGTGATGGCAGTATAAATGTGCAAATATGCCATTTGCAAGCGGAACCCGCCGCCCGCGCAGGCCGAATGGCAACCAGTTGTCACCATGGCTGGCCGCAGAATCGGCCCATGCCCTTGTTGCCGCCCAGCCCGCGCCGCTGGATCGCCCACCTCGACATGGACGCCTTTTACGCCTCGGTCGAGCTGCTGCGCTACCCCGAACTGGCCGGTCTGCCGGTGGTGGTCGGCGGCGGCCGACGCCATCAGCCGGTGCGACTGCCGGACGGCACGCATCGCTTTGCCACGCTCGCCGGTTACAGCGGCCGCGGCGTCGCGACCACCGCCACCTATGCCGCACGCGACTACGGCGTGCATTCGGGCATGGGCCTGATGAAGGCCGCGCTGCGCGCGCCCGAGGCGGTGCTGCTGCCGGTGGATTTCGAGCAATACGGCCTGTACTCGAAGCGCTTCAAGGCCGCGGTGGCCGAAGTCGCGCCGTTGATCGAAGACCGCGGCATCGACGAAATCTATATCGACCTGAGCGACCTGCCCGGCGCGCAGGACAGCGTCGGCCACGACCCTTGCGGCGGCGTGCGCGCCATCGCGCAGGAAATCCGCAACAACGTGCGCCGCAGCACGGGCCTGACCTGCTCGGTGGGCGTGACGCCGAACAAGCTGCTGTCCAAGATCGCCAGCGAACTCGACAAACCCGACGGCCTGACGGTGCTGACGCTGGCCGACCTGCCGACACGCATCTGGCCACTGCCGGTACGCCGCATCAACGGCATCGGACCCAAGGCGGCGAGCAAACTCGAAGGCCTGGGCATCCGCAGCATCGGCGAGCTGGCCGCGCATGAACGCCACTGGCTGGTCGAGCACTTCGGCGTCAGCTACGGCCGCTGGTTGCACGACGCCGCGCAGGGCCGTGACGACCGCCCGTTGTCGACGAACAGCGAGCCGGTGTCGATGAGCCGCGAGACGACCTTCGACCGCGACCTGCACGCGGTATACGACCGCGCCGAGCTCGGCGGCGTGCTCGACGAATTGGTGCACCAGCTGGCCCACGACCTGCAACGCAAGGGCTACGCCGGCAAGACCGTCGGCATCAAGTTGCGCTTTGCCGACTTCAAGACCGTCACCCGCGACCTGACCCTGCCCGAGCCGACCGCCGAAGCCGATGTCATCCGCCAGGCCGCGGGGCAATGCCTCAAGCGCGTGGACTTTTCACGCCGCCTGCGCCTGCTGGGCGTGCGCATGGCTTGCCTGCGCCACGCCGGAAGGTGACACTGCGCCCCCCATGATCGATAAAGACAACCAGCGCCGACGTCAACGCGTGTCCCGCACGCCGCAAGGCCGCCTGCCCAACTGGCTGCTGGTGGCCGTCGCCGGTGCCCTGACCGCCGCGGCCCTGCTGGCCCACGCGCTGACCTGAATCAGCCAGCGCCCCCCGGCGGCAGCTAGGATGCGGGCTGAGGAGGATTCAGCCCATGCCCGTCATCACCAACATCGAAGACCTGCGCGTGCTCGCCCAGAAGCGCGTGCCGCGGATGTTCTACGACTACACCGACAGCGGCTCCTGGACCGAGAGCACCTACCGCGCCAACGAGAGTGACTTCGGCAAGATCCTGCTGCGCCAGCGCGTGGCGGTGAACATGGACAACCGCAGCACGGCCACGACGATGGCCGGCACGCCGGTCAAGATGCCGGTGGCCCTGGCCCCGGTCGGCCTGTTGGGCATGCAGCATGCCGACGGCGAAATCCTGTGCGCCAAGGCGGCCGAGAAGTTCGGCGTGCCGTTCACCCTGTCGACGATGAGCATCTGCTCGATCGAGGCCGTGCGCGCGCAGACCACGGCGCCGTTCTGGTTTCAGCTCTACTGGATGCGCGACCGGGACTTCATGGAGCGACTGATGGACCGCGCCAAGGCCGCCGGCTGCTCGGCCCTGGTGCTCACGCTCGACCTGCAAGTCATCGGCCAGCGCCACAAGGACCTGAAGAACGGCATGACCGCGCCGCCCAAGCCGACGCTGGCCAACATCGTCAACCTGTTGCTCAAACCACGCTGGTGCCTGGGCATGGCCGGCACGCGGCGAGCACAGCTTCGGCAACCTGATCGGCCACGCCAAGGGCGTCAGCGACATGTCTTCGCTCGGCGCCTGGACCCGGGAAACGTTCGACCCGAGACTCAACTGGAGCGACGTCGAGTGGATCAAGAAGCGCTGGGGCGGCAAGTTCATCCTCAAGGGCATCATGGACGTCGAAGACGCCCGCCTGGCCGTCGACAGCGGTGCCGACGCCCTGGTGGTCAGCAACCACGGCGGCCGGCAGCTGGATGGCGCGCCGAGTTCGATCGCCGCCGTGCCGGCGATCGCCGAGGCGGTGGGTTCGCGCATCGAGGTCTGGATGGATGGCGGCATCCGTTCGGGCCAGGATGTGCTCAAGGCCTGGGCCCTGGGTGCGCACGGCAGCATGATCGGCCGTGCCTACGCCTACGGCCTGGGGGCGATGGGCGAAGCCGGTGTGGCCAAGGCGCTCGAAATCATCCACAAGGAGCTGGATGTGACGATGGCGTTCTGCGGCCACACCCGGATCGGCGACGTGGACCGCCGCATCCTGCTGCCAACCCTCGCCTAGCCAGGTAACGGATCGGCCGGCGGCGCCGGCAGGGCCATGCGGATGGCTTCGCGCAGCACGTCCAGGTCGCCGATGTGGTTGGCCAGCAGCAGCAGCAGGCGGGCATTGAACAGATCGCTTTGTTCGTCGCTCAGGTCCCGCTGGGCGCTGATCAATGCGTCGTAGAACTCGTCGCCCGGCGTGTACGCATGGCGCGCGCGCCGGCCGGGCAGGGCGAAGTTCGCTTGCAGTTCGAGTCTGGTCATGGTGGTGGCTGATGAGTGGCCCGGGCCAACGCCCGGCGCACGGCCATGGCGTCGAAGTGACGCCAGCGAGCGCTGACATGCTGGTCGGGGCGCAGCAGGTAGACCGTGCCCGGCTGCGCGTCGCAGCGTTTCGCGGCCAGGCCCTCGCTGTCTTGCACCCAGGCGTGATCCTTGGGGCCGCGTTCGCCGGCGGGCAGGACCAGCAGCGGGTAGACGGCGATGGGGCCGCGCCGCAACGCGTCGAGCGCCGCGGCCTCGATCGCACCGGGCTGGCCAAATCGCAGCAGCACGAAGCCGCCACCCGTCTGCGGCAGCAACCACCCATCGTGGCCGGCGGCATCACGCACCGGCGCATCGTCGAGAGCCGCGCCCGGCACCATCCAGCCGTCGAACGGCTCGCCGTCGGCGGTGTTCAGCGGCGAATCGGCGAGCACGCTGGGCACCGACAGGCGGCCGCTGTTGACCAGGGCGCGGCCGGCCGGTACTTCTGCGGCCAATGAGAGCACGGCATCGCGCAGCACGCGCGCGGCGCGGTTCTTGGGGGTCATGAAATCGGTAGAACGGGTCGAATTGAGGATGTTTTCGTCGGCCGCCGCACCGCGCTCATCGTCGTAGCTGTCGAGCAGCGACGCGGGCGCGAGGCCGGCGATCACCAGTTGCAGCTTCCAGACCAGGTTATCGGCGTCCTGCACGCCCGAATTGGCGCCGCGCGCGCCGAAGGGCGAGACCTGGTGCGCGCTGTCGCCCACGAACAGCACCCGGCCGTGGCGGAAGCGCTCCATGCGCCGGCACTGGAAGGTGTAGACACTGACCCACTCGAGCGCAAAGCCGATGTGCGCAAACCCTTGGCTGTCGAGCGCGGTGCGCACACGCGCCCGCACGCGCTCGGGGTCCTTCTCGACTTCGGGGTCGGCGTCCCAGCCGAGCTGGAAATCGAGGCGCCAGACGTTGTCGGCCTGGCGGTGCATGAGCGCGCTTTCGCCGGCGTGGAAGCGCGGCGCGAACCAGAACCGGCGCTCGGTCTGGGCCAGCGGGAACGGCTCGCCGTCGAGGACGATGTCGGCGATCAGGAAGCGGTCCTGGAACACATGGCCCTGCACATCCAGGCCCATCTGCCGGCGCACGCCGCTGCGCGCGCCGTCGGCGGCGATCAACCACTCGGCCTGCAGCTCGTAACAGCCGTCGTTGGTCTCGATGGCCAGCCTCACACCCTCCTCGCCCGGCGTCACCTGCACCAGTTTGTGCTGCCAGCGCAGATCGATGCCCGGCAAGGCCATGACCCGCTCGACCAGGTACTGCTCGAGGTGGTACTGCTGCAGGTTGACCATGCCGGGGCGTTGGTGGCCAGCCTCGGGCAGCAGGTTGAAGCTGAACACCTCGCGCTCACGATGGAAGGTGCGGCCAACATTCCAGGTCACGCCCTTGGCCACGACGCGATCGCCCAGCCCCAGACGATCGAAGATCTCCAGCGTGCGCTTGGCATAACACACGCCGCGCGAGCCGATCGACACCGTGTTGTCTTCGTCGAGCACGATCACCGCCAGGCCGCGTTGGGCCGCATCGATGGCCGCGGCCAAACCCACCGGCCCGGCGCCGACGATCACCAGCGGTGCGCGCTGCGGCCCCGCGACGCCCGGCTTGGGCACACCGCGGGCCTCGTAGCGCGGCCAGGTGTAGGTGCTCAGCATCGCGCCACGCGCAACAGGCTTGCGCTCAGTGCGCCTTTTCGTGCATCCAGGCCGCGTGTTTGGGTGCGCGCTTGGTGCGATTCCATTCTTCGAGCATCTCCCACTTCACCAGGTCGAGCCTGGTTTTCATCTCGGGCGTGGCCGTGTCCGCGGCCAGCTCCAGGCGATGGCCGTTGGGGTCGAAGAAGTAGATCGACTTGAAGATCGTGTGCTCGGTCGGGCCGATCACCGCGATGCCGGCCGCCTCGAGCCGTGCCTTGGTGGCCGCCAGCGTGGCCAGGCTGTCGACCTTGAAGGCGATGTGCTGGACCCAGTCGGGTGTGTTCTCGTCGCGGCCCATCGGCGGCGAATTCGGCAGCTCGAAGAAGGCCAGCACATTGCCCCGGCCGGCATCGAGAAAGACATGCATGTACGGATCGGGGGCACCGGTCGAAGGCACCTGGTCTTCGGCGATGGCGAGCACGAAGTCCATCAGCAGGTGCTTGCGATACCACTCGACGGTGGCCTTGGCGTCGTGGCAGCGGTAGGCGACATGGTGGATGCCGTTGGTGATGCTCATGGTGCTGTCCTTTGCGCCGTTGTCGGATCAACCTTCCAGGGCCCGCCACATCTCGATGTCGCGCTCGGCGGTCCAGATGCGCGGGTCGCGGTACTGCGTGGCTTCGTCGAAGGCGCGCGTCACATCGAAGGGCATGCAGTGGTCGAAGATGACCCAGTGACCGAACTTCGGCCTCAGTGCGGCCAGCGTCGCCTTGTAGACCGCGTTCAGGTCCTTGCCCTGGGCCACGCCGGCGCGCACGCTGGCATACAGCTCGCTGATGAAGCCGCGCGTGCCGGCCAGGCCTGCCGCCACCTGAGCCGGCGTCGTCAACGCAGCGCCGCGCCCAGGCACCAGCGCGCGGGGCTGCAGGGCAGCGATCTGGTCCAGCGTCTGCGGCCAGTCGCTGAAATAGGCATCACCCGCATAGGGCGTGGCGTCGAATTCGACCAGGTCGCCGGAAAACAGAATTTTCTGCTCCGGCAGCCAGGCCACGGTGTCGCCCTTGGTGTGGCCGCGGCCGAGCTGGATCAGCTGGACTTCGAGTTTGCCGAGCCAGATCGACATTCGGCCGGTGAAGGTGATCGTCGGCCAGGTCATGCCCGGCGGCACCGATTCGACGGCCTGGAACAGGCGCGGGAAGCGGCCGATCTCGCTGGCCTTGTCCTGCTCGCCGCGCTCGACGATCAGGTCATAGGTGTCGCGGCTGGCGATGATGTGCTCGGGCGCATAGCCCGACGCACCGAGCACGCGCACCGCGTGGTAGTGGCTGAGCATCACGTAGCGGATCGGCTTGTCGGTGACGCCGCGAATGTGGCGGATCACATCCTGCGCCATCACCGGCGTGGCCTGGGTATCGATGACCATCACCGCGTCGTCGCCGACGATCACCCCGGTGTTCGGGTCACCCTCGGCGGTATAGGCATAGGCGTTGCCGGACAGCTTGGTGAAGCTGACTTTCTTGGCCTCGAGGTCGGCCTGCGAGGCGAAGGTCTTGGCGGCGGTCATGGGCGAGGCTCCGGCGGTGGCGAGGTGCCGCATCGAGCTTACACGCCCGCCAGCGTCGGCTTTGCAGGCTGCCAGCCGCTGTGTGCCTCGGGCCTGTCGCTACGGCGCCGAGAAGCCCTGCCTGGCCAGCAGCGCCTGCCCGGCCGCACCGAGCATGAAATCGGCGAAGGCGTCGGCGGCTGGCGGCGCACCGGCGGTCACCGCCACGCCGTAACTGGCACTGACGTTGATCGCTGCCGGCACGGCCACCACCCTCAACTGCGGCTGTTCGCTCAGCGCCAGGCTGGCATTGGTGCAGTAGGTGATGAAGATGTCGGCCTGGCCCTCGGCGACGAGCACGCCGTACACGTTGCGTTCGGCCGGTGGCGGCGGCGAATTCGGGCCGCCGGTAAGCTGCAATGCCTTGGCACTCAACGCCCGAAACGCCCCCGCACGCCCCTGCTGCTCGATGCGTTCGAACATGGTCCAGGCATAGTCGCCCGAGGGGTCGGCCCTGGGCGTGGAGGTGCCGAGCTTGATGCGCGCATCGAGCATGCGCTCGACCAGGGATTCGCTGTCGACCGTCACGCCGGGCGCCACCAGCGCGCACAGGGCGTTGCGCGCGAAAGGCCGCATGCGGCGCGCCTTGCCGGCCGCGACCAAGGCCTGCGGGTGTTCCAGATTGGCCGAGGCAAAGACATCGGCGGGCTCTCCCTTTTGAATGCGCTCGAGCAGCAGGCCCGATGCGCCGAAGACCAGTTTGACGCGCTGGCCCGGCGTGGCCCGCTCGAAGGCGGCTGCGGTCTCGGTCATCGCGCGCCGCAGGCTGCCGGCGGCCAGCACGACCACCTCGCCGCCAGCGGGTTGTGCCGACGCCGAGCCGGCCAGCGACAGGGCGGCCATCACGAGTTCGCGGCGTTTCATTTCGAGCCGGCGTTCGGGAAGAACAACTGCTCGCCGCCGATCTTGTAGGCGGCGATCGAGGCCTGCCCGGCCGGCGACACCACCCAGTCGGCAAAGGTCTGCGCCAGTGCGAGCTTGACATGCGGGTGCTTGGCCGGGTTCACGACCATCACGCCATACTGATTGAACAAACGCGCATCGCCCTCGACCAGCACCGCCAGTTCACCGCGGTTCTTGAAGTTGAGCCAGGTGCCGCGGTCGGCCAGCGCGTAGGCCGTTGCTCGACGACGCGATGTTCAGCGCCGGGCCCATGCCGCAGCCGCAGGACTGATAGCCCTTGTACGGCGCGGCGGTCATGTCGAGGTTGGCCATCTTCCAGTAGCGCAGCTCGGCCGCATGCGTGCCGCTCTTGTCGCCGCGCGAGACGAAGGGCGTGCCCTGGCCGGCCAGCTTGGCCAATGCAGCCACGATGTCCTTGCCCTTCACGCCGGCCGGGTCGGCCTTGGGGCCGATGAGCACGAAGTCGTTGTACATCACCGGCAGGCGCTTCAAGCCGAAGCCCTCGGCGACGAACTTCTCTTCGGCCGCTTGGTCGTGGACGAAGACCACGTCGGCATCGCCGCGCCGCGCCGCGTCCAGCGCCTGGCCGGTGCCCAGCGCGACGACGCGGATGTCGATGCCGCTGGCCGCCTTGAAGGCCGGCAGCAGATGCGCGAACAGGCCCGACTGCTCGGTGCTGGTGGTCGACGCCATGACGATGAAGCGTTCCTGCGCGAGCGCGGCAACGCCCCACGCAAGCAAGAGACTCGCAATCCAGATACGACGGATCATGTTGGCCATCCCAGTTCCCCTTTGACGAAAGACGCCGCCGGTTCGGGCAGCGATTGGTTGAAAAATTCTGCCGTCGGCAGATCGACGATCACCCGCCCGGCTTCGAGATAGACGACGCGCGTGGCCAGCCGCTTGGCCTGGCCCAGGTTGTGCGTGCTCATCACCACGGCCATGCCTTCCTGCGCGAAGCCGGCGATCAAGTGTTCGACCTCGCGCTTGGCGCCGGGGTCCAGGCTGGCGGTCGGCTCGTCGAGGAACAGCAGCCGTCGGGCGCACGGCCCAGGCCCGCGCCAAGGCCAGGCGCTGCTGCTGGCCGCCCGACAGCACGCGCGCCGGCCGGTAGCGCTGCTCGGCCAGGCCGACGCGAGCCAGGGCCTGGGTCGCGCGCCCGGCACGCTCGGCACGCGGCACCGCGGCCAGCCACAGCGCCAGCATCAGGTTGTTCCAGACCGACAGGCGCAGCAGAAAGGGCCGCTGAAAGACCATCGCCTGCGCCGGCTCGCGGCCCGCCGCGTCGGCTTGCACGCGGCGCGTGCCTTCGTGTGCGAGCTGGCCGTGCAGCACGCGCAACAAGCGTGCGTCTTGCCCGAGCCGTTGGCGCCGACCAGGGCCACGCGTTCGCCCGCGCTGCAGCGTGAAGTGCACGTCGGCCAGTGCGGTGACGGCAGCCAAAGCGCACGGCCGCGCCCTGCAGGGACAGCAATGCCGCGCTCATTTCCCGCGCGCCTCGGTCATGTGCCGCCATGCTGCGCGCGCTGCGCCAGGGCGATCGCCGCATTGATGGCCCCGACGCAGGCCAGCAGCACCAGGCCCAGGCCGAGCGCCAGCGGCAGGTCGCCCTTGCTGGTCTCGAGTGCGATGGCGGTGGTCATGACGCGCGTGACGCCGTCGATGTTGCCGCCGACGATCATCACCGCGCCGACTTCGCTGATCGCGCGGCCGAAGGCGGTCAGCAAGACCGTCACCAGGGCCAGGCGTTCGTGCAGCAGCAGCAGCGCGGCGCTGGCCAGTGGCCCGGCGCCCATCGATCGCAACTGCTCGCCGTTGCCGCGCCAGGCATCGGCGACCAATTGCCGCGTCAGCGCCGCCACCACCGGCAGCACCAGGATGGTCTGCGCGACGACCATCGCCCGCGGCGTGAACAGGATGCCCCAGGCGCCGAGCGGCCCCGAGCGCGACAGCAGCAGGTAGACCACCAGGCCGACCACCACCGAGGGCAAGCCGAGCAAGGTATTGAGCGCGGCGACGATCAGGCGCTGGCCGCGAAAGCGCGCCACCGCGAGCCAGGCCCCTCCAGCCATGCCCAGGCCCGCGGCCAAGGCGCAGGCGCTGGCGCTGACGCCTAGCGACAGGCCGACGATCTCCGCCAGGCGCACATCCCAACCCGTCACCAAGGCCCACGCTGCGCGCAGGCTGTCGGCGAAACCGCCACCCATGAACACCTTTCGACTCTTGGTGAGCATGTTGGCATGCCCTGTTCGGTGCGTCGCTATGTCGGCGTTTGCATAGGTGCAAGCGCTCGCGGCCCCGCTTGTGGCACAGTCGGCGCCCCATGGCCCTCAAAGCAACCATCTTCAAAGCGCAACTGCAGATCGCCGACATGGACCGCGGCATCTATGGCGACCATCTGCTGACGCTGGCCCAGCACCCGTCGGAAACCGAAGAGCGCATGATGGTGCGGCTGTTGGCCTATGCGCTGAACGTGCCGGCCGACAAGCATCGCGGCGAACTGGTCTTCGCCCGCGGCCTGGCCGACACCGACGAGCCCGATCTGTGGCAGCTCGATCTGACCGGCCAGCTGGTGCATTGGATCGAAGTCGGCCAGCCCGACGAGCGCCGCATGCAACGCGCCGCTTCGCGCGCCGACCAGGCCACCTTCATTGCCTACACGGCGAGCACGCCGATCTGGTGGGCCGGCGTGAAGAACAAGTTGACGCGCACCGAGCGGCTCGCGGTATGGCAATTGCCCGCCGAACAAAGTGCCGCGCTGGCGGCCCTGGCACAGCGCTCGATGCAAATTCAAGTCACCGTGCAAGACGGGCTGGTCTGGTTCAATGACGGCCAGCGCTCGGTCGAGCTCTCATTGCATTCACTATTGGCTTGATGCGACCATGCATACATTGTTGCGGACACTGGCCGTCATGGCTGTCCTTGCCCTGCCCTTGACCACCTACGCTGCCGCCGCCGACGACCCCTACGCCTGGCTCGAAGAAGTGCAGGGCGAGCGTGCGCTGGCCTGGGTACGCGAGCGCAATGCCGAGTCGCGCGCCGTGCTCGAAGCCCAGCCGCGCTTTGCCGCCATGCGCGAGCGCTTCCTGGAGATCCTCGACGCCAAGGACAAGATCCCCTATGTCTCGCGCCAGGGCGATGCGCTGCTACAACCTGTGGCGCGACGCGGCGCACCCGCGCGGCCTGTGGCGGCGCACCACGCTGGCCGACTACCGCAGCGACAACCCGGCGTGGGAAACGCTGCTCGACCTCGACGCGCTGGCAGCCGCGGAAAACGAGAACTGGGTCTGGCATGGCGCGGCCTGCCTCGGCCCGGCCTACCAGCGCTGCCTGATCTCGCTGTCGCGCGGCGGCGCCGACGCGCATGTGGTGCGCGAGTTCGACATCGACGACCCGGCGCTTCGTCGCCGCCGCCGAGGGCGGTTTCGTCCTGCCCGAAGCCAAGTCCGACGTCGACCTGGGTCGACGACGACACGATCTACGTCGGCACCGACTTCGGCCCCGGCTCGATGACCGATTCGGGCTACCCGCGCATCATCAAGCGCTGGCGGCGTGGCCAGGCCGCTGGCGCGATGCCGTCACCGTGTTCGAAGGCCGCATGCAAGGACGTTGCGGTTTGCGCCACGGTCGACCGCACACCGGGCTTCGAGCGCACGCTGTTCGGTCGGGCCACGGACTTCTACAACACCGAGGCCGTGCTGTTGCAGAGCGGCAAACTGGTCCCGATCGATCGACCCAGCGACGCCAAGGAGAGCTTCTGGCGCCAGCGCCTGCTGCTCGCAGCTGCGCAGCGACTGGACCGTCGGCGGTCGCACCTGGGCCAAGGGTTCGCTGCTGGTGACCGACGCCGCCGCCTTTCTGCGCGGCGAGCGCCACTTCACGGCCTTGTTCACCCCGACCGCCACGCGCTCGCTGGCCGGCTTCACGACCACCGCGCACACAGGTGCTGCTGTCGGTGCTCGACAATGTCGCCAGCCGGCATCGAGGAGTGGCGGCCGGCCGGCCAGCGCTGGCTTCGGCGCGCCGTGGCCGCGCCCTACCCGGGCACGTTGGGCGTCGAGGCCCTGCACGACCCGCTGCTGCCGCGCGACACCGCTGGCCGAGTCGTACTTGCTGACCTACACCGACTTCCTGACGCCCGATTCGCTGCTGCTGGGCCACACCGGCAGCGACGCGCGCGAAACCCTGAAGGCGCGCCCGCGCGTTCTTCGACGCCCAGGGCATGCAGCGTCGAGCAGCGCTTTGCGCGCTCGCAAGGACGGCACGCGCGTGCCCTACTTCGTGGTCTGGCCGCAGGGCGCCACGGCCGATGGCCACCAACCCGACCCTGCTCTACGGCTACGGCGGCTTCGAGATTTCGCATGCAGCCGTGGTACTCGGGCGGCTTCGGCAGCGCCTGGTACCGCCAGGGGCGGTGTCCTGGTGGTGGCCAACATCCGCGGCGGCGGCGAGTTCGGGCCGGGCTGGCACCAGGCGGCCGTGCAAGGCCGAGCAAGCAGAAGCAGCTACGACGACTTCGTCGCCGTGGCCGAGGACCTGATCGCGCACCGCATCACCAGCCCACGCCACCTGGGCATCGAAGGCGGCAGCAACGGCGGCCTGCTGGTCGGCGCGGTGATGCTGCAGCGCCCCGAGCTGTTCAACGCCGTGGTCTGCCAGGTGCCGCTGCTCGACATGCAGCGCTATCACAAGCTGCTGGCCGGCGCGAGCTGGATGGCCGAGTACGGCGACCCCGACCGAGCCGAAGAATGGGCCTTCATCGCCCACTACAGCCCGTACCAGAACGTGAAGCGCGGGCGTCAAGCTGCCCAAGGTCTTGTTCACCACCAGCACCCGCGACGACCGCGTGCACCCCGGCCACGCCCGCAAGATGGCCGCCCGCATGGCCGAGCAGGGCCACGCGCTGCTGTACTACGAGAACATCGAAGGCGGCCACGGCGGCGCGGCCGACAACCGCCAGCACGCATACATGATGGCGCTCGAATTCGCGTTTCTGTGGCAGCAGCTCGCGCGTTGACGCAGCGCCGAGAACGAAATGAGCATCGATGTTCAGCACGACAGCGCCGCGAGCCGCTTCACGGCCCGCGTCGACGGCCAGCTCTGCGTGGCCGACTACGCCCTGTCGGGCCGCGTGATGCATCATGAGCCACACCCATGTGCCGCCGTCGCTCGAAGGCCGCGGCATCGCGGCGGCGCTGGTGGCCCACGGCGCTGGCGCACGCGCGCCGCGAGGGCCTGCGCGTGCGGCCCGATTGCAGTTATGTGGCGGCATATATGCAGCGCCACCCGCAGACGCTGGATCTGCTCGCGCCCTAGTCGCCGTCCTGTCCCGCGATGACCAGGCACATGGTCCCACTGGTACTGGACTTCTGGTTCGGCCCGGCCGACGACCCTGGTCACTCGTTGCCACGCGCGCAGTGGTTTCGCAAAGACCCGGTGTTCGACGCGACCATCGTGCGACGCTTCGGCCCCCTGCTCGAGCAAGCGCTGGTCGGCGGCATCGACGACTGGGTGGCCGCGCCGGTGCAGGCCTTGCCGGCACTGGCGCGGGTGATCGTGCTCGACCAGTTCCCGCGCAATGCGTTTCGCGGCAGCGCGCGCGCCTTCGCCGGTGATGCGATGGCCCTGCAGACGGCCCGCGTGCTGGTGGCCAGCGGTCTGGACCGTGAGTTGACCGGCGTGCAGCGCCAGTTCGCCTACCTGCCGTTCGAGCATGCCGAGGACATGGCGCACCAGCGCACCGCGTTGCAGTTGTTCGAGCAGCTCGGGCGCGACGAACCGACACTGGCCGGCCTGCTCGAATGGGCGCAACGCCACCACGATGTCGTGCAGCGCTTCGGCCGCTTTCCGCACCGCAATGCCGCGCTGGGCCGCCCATCCAGCGCCGAGGAAATCGCCTTTCTCGAGTCGCCGGGCTCGGGCTTCTAGCTTGCGCACAGGCTAGTGGCCCGGCGCGCTGGTGGCGCCGCCTCAAGTGCAGCGCAGACCGACCGATAAGACACCCTTGGCCGTTCAGTGCTGTAGTCAGGGGTCGGTGAAACCGGGCGTGAAAAGACCACACCTTGTGCCGGCAACCCTCAAGTTGTGAAAGCGTGCCGCCGATAAGCCAAGCAACGGCGAGGAAATTCCAAACCGTGGTCCGGACAGCCGGCCGAGCGGGTGAACGAAAGCACCCCTCGAAAGGCGTCGGGCGGAGTTCGAGGAAGACCGCCTCGAACGATCTCAACGTCCGGCGCTGTTGCCGGCGGTCCATTAACCCCAAGGAGTTCTCAAATGCCCATGACCATCAACACCAACAACAACTCGCTGAATGCCCAGCGCAATCTGGGGACATCGCAGTCGGCACTGGCCACTGCCATGCAGCGCCTGTCGTCCGGCTTGCGCGTCAACAGCGCCAAGGACGATGCTGCCGGCCTGGCGATCTCGGAGCGTATGAATGCCCAGATCAAGGGCATGAACGTCGCGGCGCGCAACGCCAACGACGGTATCTCGCTGGCGCAGACCGGCGAAGGCGCGCTCGGCAAGATCGGCGACATGCTGCAGCGTATGCGTGAACTGGCCGTGCAGTCGGCCAACGCGACCAACAGCGTGACCGACCGTGCCGCCCTGCAGGCCGAAGTCGCCCAGCTGAAGGAAGAAATCGGCCGCGTCGCCACGAGCACCAAGTTCAACGGCACGGCCCTGCTCGACGGCACGTTCACGGCCCAGGCCTTCCAGGTCGGTGCCAACTCGGGCGAGACGATCACCCTGGCCAGCATCGCCAATGCGCAGCTCGCCGGCCTGGGTACCCTGACGCCGCCGTCGACGTACGTCAACACGACGCCCGGCAGTGACCTTCACGGCATCCCGTCGCTGGCCACTTCGCTGGACATCAACGGCGTGACCGTCTCGATCGCCGCACGTGGCCGGCCGGCACCGGCGCCGCCAAGCAACGACCGCCACTGGTCGCGGCGTTCAACGCCGCCAAGGCGGCGGCGACACCGCCACCGCACTGGCCGGCGTGACGATGAGCGCCGCCGGGGTCATCACGTCGGATACGGCGACCGACGCTGCCGCTGGTCATCGCCAACCTGGTCAATACGGCCGGTGTGGCCGCCGGCACCACCAACGGCACGCCATGATGGCCGCGCGCCACCCAGACCGGCATCGCCAACCTGACCATCGCCACCGCCGCCGATGCCGGCTCGGCCATCACCGCGCTCGACTCGGCCCTGACCACGGTCAACACGGCGCGCGGCACACTCGGCGCGGTGCAAAGCCGCTTCGAGAACGCGATCGGCAATATCCAGGTCACGGCTGAGAACCTGTCGGCCGCCCGCGGCCGCATCGTCGACGCCGACTTCGCTGCCGAAACCGCCAATCTGTCGCGCTCGCAGATCCTGCAACAGGCCGGTACCGCCATGGTGGCCCAGGCCAACCAGCTGCCGCAACAGGTGCTGACACTGCTGCGCTGATCGCAGATCCCGGCTGCGGCGCACGCCGCCGCCCCGAGCCCCGAGCCCCCAAGGCCCGGGGCTCTTTTCATTTGGGCCGCGATTAGGCTGCTTTTCGGTCGATCCTGACCCTGGCGCGCGCCGAACAATTCGCTCATCGAAGTCAATCTGGCAGCCAAGCCGGACCTCGATGGTTATCTAAGGAGCGGCCATGGCCCAGACGATCAATACCAACATCTCGTCGCTGAACGCCCAGCGCAACCTCAATGCGTCGCAGTCGTCGCTGGCGACGTCGATGCAGCGCCTGTCGTCGGGCCTGCGCGTCAACAGCGCCAAGGACGATGCCGCCGGCCTGGCGATTGCCGAACGCATGAATACCCAGGTGCGCGGGCTCAATGTGGCGGCGCGCAACGCCAACGACGGCATCTCGCTGGCGCAGACCGCGGAAGGCGCGCTGGGCAAGATCGGCGACATGCTGCAGCGCATGCGTGAACTGGCCGTGCAGTCGGCCAACGCGACCAACAACGCCACCGACCGCGCGGCCCTGAATGCCGAAGTCAGCCAGCTGAAGGAAGAAATCGGCCGCGTCGCGACCGCGACCACCTTCAACGGCACGCACCTGCTCGACGGCTCGTTCACGGCCCAGGCCTTCCAGGTCGGTGCCAACTCGGGCGAGACGATCACCCTGGCCAGCATCGCCAACGCGCAACTCGCCGGCCTGGGTACCCTGACGCCGCCGTCGACCTACATCAACACGCGCCCAGCGGTGACCATCACGCGATCCCGCCGTCGGCCACGTTCGCTGGACATCAACGGCGTGACCGTCTCGATCGCGCGCCGCGGGCGGCCGGACGCCGCCGCAGCGCACTGACCGCCCTCGTCGCGGCGTTCAACACCGCCAAGGCCGGCCAACGCCACCTGCGCTGGCCGGCGTGACGATGGTGCCGCCGGTGTCATCACGTCGAATACCGGCACCGACGTGACCGCTGGTCATCGCCAACCTGGTCAACACGGCCGGTGTCGCCGCCGGCACCACCAACGGCACAGCTTGACGGCCGCCGCCACCCAGACCGGCATCACCAACCTGACCGTCGCCACGGCCGCCGACGCCTCCTCGGCCATGGACGCGATCGACACGGCGCTGACCACGGTCAACAGTGCACGCGGCACCCTGGGCGCGGTACAAAGCCGTTTCGAGAATGCGATCACCAACATCCAGGTCACGGCGGAGAACCTGACCGCGGCCCGCGGCCGCATCATGGACGCCGATTTCGCCGCCGAAACCGCCAATCTGTCGCGCGCCCAGATCCTGCAGTCGGCCGGCACGGCCATGGTGGCCCAGGCCAACCAGCTGCCGCAGCAGGTGCTCCAGCTGCTGAAGTGATAGCCCGCTCGCTCGCGAACTCGCGCCAGGCCGAAGCCAGATTCGGCTCAAGTAGCGCCGCCGGCTGCCGATAACTCTGGGCAACAGGGCGCAACGGCATGTCCATTTCCTCACCCGGCATCGGTAGCGGGCTCGATGTGAAGACCATCGTGGCCCAGTTGGTCGCGATCGAACAACAGCCGATCACGGCGCTGCAGACCAAGAAAGACAAGCTCACGACCCAGCTGTCGTCGTTCGGCCTGCTGCAAAGTTATGTCGGTAACCTGCAGTCGGTGGCCGGGCAGCTGGGCAAGACCGATTTCTGGGGCAGCGTCACCGCCACCAGCAGCGATACCTCGGCCGTCTCGGTGACGGCGCCGGCCTCGACCGCCGCCGCCAGCTACAGCATCGAGGTGGTCAAGCTGGCCACCTCGCAATCCCTGTCCAGCGCCGCAGGCGCCATCACCGACGCCAGCAACCTGGGCGCCGGCACGATCACCATTACGCGCGGCGGCACCGCCGTGGCCATTGCGGTCGTCGACGGCACCAGCCTGACCGCCGTGCGCGACCAGATCAATGCCGCCAAGGCCGGCGTCAGCGCGGCCATCGTCCAGGACGGATCCGGCCCGCGACTGGTGCTGACCGGCACCGACACCGGCCTGGTCAATGCGGTCACGGTCGGCGTGAGCGGTGCCAGCGGGCAGCTCGCCACGCTGGCCTACCCCGGCGCGATGACGCAGGACCGAGCGGCCGTCGACGCGGTGCTCAAAGTCAACGGCCTGCAGATCAGTTCGCCCACCAACACGCTGAACAAGGTCGTCGGTGATTTGTCCTTGACCCTGTCCAAGGTCACGACCAGTCCGGTGCAATTGACCATCGGCACCGATACGGCCGGGCTGCGCAAGGGCATCACCGACTTTGCCGACGCCTACAACCAGATCAACAGCTACCTGGCCACACAAACCAAGTACGACGACACCAGCAAGGCGGCCGGCGCCTTGCAGGGCGACCGCACGGCCATCAGCCTGCAGGCTCGCTTGCGTGGCCTGCTGCAAGAGTCGTCGGCGGCCTCGACCACCTATCCACGGCTGTCGGATCTGGGCCTGGAGCTGCAGCGTGACGGCTCGCTCAAGGTCAACGACACCAAGCTCGATGCCGCGCTGAGCAATCCGGGCGAAGTGGCCCGCGCCTTCAGCACCGCATCGACCGGCTTCGGCGTGCGCTTCAAGGCCTTGACCGACGGCATGATAGGCACCGACGGCATGTTGTCGAGCCGCGCCGAGGGCCTGCGTGCGTCGATCAGCCGCAACGACAAGGACCAGCAGCGCCTGGCCGACCGCGTCGCCAGCTACCAGGCGCGCATCACACGCGAATATTCGGCCCTCGATACGAGCCTGAATACGCTGACCAGTCTGAACAACTACGTGCAACAGCAGATCACCTACTGGAACAAGACCGGCAACAGCCCCTGAGCCCTGCCTGACGGCTGCCGAATGTACGGCCGGCAGCCTGCGCACGCGACCACGGCCAGTGCATTGCACTGGCCGTTTTTCATGGGCCGGGCAGACGGTCATCACCGGCAAAAACCCGCAGCAAATCCGCCTCAAGGCCGCGCTCACGCCATCCGATAACCGGTGTATCTGCCACGCCCATGCGAACCAAACCCCCCATGTACGCTCCCCCTCAAAATGCCGCGTCGTTCGGCCGTCATGTGTCAGCCAAGCCCCGCGCCGGTCTGTATACCCGTGTCGGCGTCGAAACCGGCGTCAGTGCGGCGTCGCCGCACCGTCTGGTGGCGATGCTGTTCGACGGCTTCGTCGAGGCCGTCACGCAGGCCAAGGGTGCCCTGCAGAGCGGCCGGGTGGACACCAAGTGCGCCGCCATCTGCCGCGCCCTGCGCATCGTCGACGAGGGCCTGAAGGCCAGCCTCGACCGCGGCGCCGGCGGCATGCTGGCGAGCGACCTGGATGACCTCTACGCCTACATCACCGTGCGTCTGGCGCAGGCCAACCTGCGCAACGATGCCGCCGCGCTCGACGAGTGCCTGGCCTTGATTCAACCACTGCGCGAGGCCTGGGGATCGATTGCGCCACAGGTCGATACCCATCATGCCTAACATTGCAGCGACGAGTACCGCCATGCACAACCAATTGCTCGGTTACTACGAGGCGCTGGAAAAAGCCAGCGCCGACATGCTCAGCGCGGCCCGCGAGGCCGACTGGGACCAGGTGGTCAAGCTCGAAGGCGCCTGCGTGCTGCTGATCGCGCAGCTCAAGCATGCCGCCGGCCAGTCCTCGCTGGCGGCCGAAGAAGCGCGCGTCAAGTCAGGCATCATGCAGCGTATCCTGGTCAACGACGCCGAGATCCGCCACCTGGTCGAGCCCTGGCTGGAAGACCTCGATCGACTGCTGGCCGGCCAACCGCGCAACCTGCACTGATTACCTTCGTGGCTTCGCATCCGAGTTTCCAGGACACCCAGCCCGCACCGCTGCAAGAGCTCAGCGGCAACTCGCTGGACGAGTTCCTGGTCGACCACCCGAAAGAGCAGTTGGCCCTGCTGCGCCAACTCGCCGACGCCAGCGTGCTGGTGCACCTGTCGACGCAAAGCGGCGACGCCTACACCACCACGGTGTGGGCGGTCGACACGGCGCAGCGGCGGATCTCGCTGGCCGCCGACGCGGCGCAGCCGCAGGTGCGCGCCCTGGTCGATGCCGGCGAAGCCACCGCGGTGGCCTATCTCGACAACATCAAGCTGCAGTTCGACCTGCAAAACCTGGTCCTGGTGCATGGCGCCAATGCCAGCGCGCTGCAGGCGGCCCTGCCCAATGCCCTGTACCGCTTCCAGCGCCGCGAGAGCTTTCGCGTGCGCACGCCGGCCGGTGCGGCGCCCACGGCCACCCTGCGCCATCCCGCGCTGCCGACCAAGCTGCTGGCGCTGCGCGTGCTCGACGTCAGCATCGGCGGCTGCGCATTGGCCGTGCCCAAAGATGTGCCGCCGCTGGCCGCCGGCATGACCATTCCCCGCGCACGCATCGAGATCGATGCCGACACCCGTTTCGAGGCCGCGTTGACGGTGCGCCATGTCACCGCCGGCATGGGCTCACCGCCGGGCAGCCTGCGCATGGGCTGCTCCTTCGGCCGCCTGGACGGGGCCGCGCTGCGCAGCCTGCAGTTCTACATCGACCAGACGCAAAAGCGCCAGCGTTTATTCACGCTGCGCTGAGCCGGCGCAGTGCGCGCCGGGCGGTCACTGCGGCTGCGCCGCCGCGCCGACACCCACGGTGATGACCTTGCGCGGCGCGCCGGGCTTCTCGTCGATCACCGCCAGGGCCTGGTCGGTCGTGCGCTGCCAATCGTCGGCGCTGCGGATGATGGTCGGCTTGATCAGCACCACCAACTCCTTCTTGCGCCCGCTGGCGGCGTTGTTGCCGAACAGGAAGCGCGTAAAGGCATTGTCGGCCGCGCCCGGCATGCCCGATGACTGCCGGTTCGACTCGACCTGCATCAGGCCGCCGATGGCGACGATCCGGCCGTCGGTCACGCGCACCACGGTGTCGGTCTCGTTGACGCTGCTCGAGGCCAGCGGCAGGCGATAACTGCCGATCGCACCGAGGTCGATCTGCTTGGTCTTCTCGGTCACCGCGGTCACTGACGGGTGGACGTGCAAGGTGATGGTGTCGGCGTCGTCGATCTGCGGTGTGACGTCGAGCGCGATGCCGCTGAAGAACGGCGTCAGCGTCAGCGTCGGCAGCGTGGTCGTGCCGCTGCTGCTGCCGTTGTTCGGCGTGATCGTGCCGCCCGACACATTGGTCACGAAATATTCGTCGGTGCCGACCTTGAGCACGGCCTTCTGGTTGTTCAGCGTGGCCACCCGCGGGCTGGACAGGATTTGCACATGGCCGTGGCTTTCCAGAAATCCGAGCACAGCCTGGAAACCATTGCTGGCCAGGGCCAGGCCCAGCGTGCCACCGGCGCCGGTGGGCAGCGAGACGCTGTCGATCAGCAGCGAGCTGACCGGCGCCGGCAAGGTCGGCAGGCCGTTGCTGTTGCCGAGCAAGGGATTGCTGGCCACGCCGCTGGTCTGGCCGATGGCGCCGCGGCTGCGCAGTACCGACCAATCGATGCCGCTCTCGAAGCCCTCGCGCAACTCGACCTCGACGATCTTGGCTTCGAGCATGACCTGGCGTTCCAGCGTCAGGCGCGAGGCGCGCAGGTAGGCCTCGACCTGACGCAGCTCGTCGGGCATGGCCCGCACGGCGACATTGCCGGCCTGCGCGCTGGTGATCACGCTGCGGCCGTTGCCGCTGCCGATCATGCTGCGCAAGGCGTCGGTGGTCTCCTGCCAGATGTCGGCGCTCGAGCTGGTCGAGACCTGGCTGCTGTCGGGTGCCGTGGCGCTGCTGGGCGATGTCGGGGCCGTGGTGCTGCCGTTGCTGGCCGGGTTGGACGGCGCCGCGCCGCTGCTGACGCGCACGTCGCTGCGGCCCTGGCGTTTGGTGGCCAGGTAGTTGAGCGTGAAGATGCGGGTCTGCATGGTCGGCGGATAGACCGTGATGCGCCGGCCGTCGATCTTGAAGTCGTAGCCGTAGACATCGCGCACCGATTCGAGCGCCTCGCGCACCGTCACCGCGCGCAGGGTCACCGACAACTGACCGTTGACCTCGGGGTGCATCAGCATGCTGTAGCGCGTGTCGGCGACCATGGCCAGGAATACGTCGCGCGCCGGGGCGCCGTTGACGACCAGGTCGAAGCGGGCCTCGGCCGGCCCCTCGGGGCGTGCGGCGATGACCGCGAGCGGCGGCGACGAGCCCACCAGGTTGGCCGCCGGTGCCGGCGCCGCGCTGCTCATCTCGTTGCGCAGCTGGTCCAGCGGCGAAGGCCCGCGCAGCGGCATGCGGTCGGCGCAGCCGCCGAGCAGGGCCAGGCAGGCCAGAAGCGGCAGGCTAGGGGCCGCCGGGCGTGGGCACAGACGAAGGCGTTCTCGCAGCATGATCACTTACCGGTTGGGAGAGTTCGAGGAAGAAGACGAGGCGGTGGTTGCACGGGGGGCTTTTCGGGCCTCACGGCTGACGCTGGGGGCCGAGGCGGCGGCCATGGCCGGCACGGGACGCTTGACGATGCCGCCGAACAGCGACACCTGGCGCAGGGCACCGCCCTCGCGCAGCCAGACCGAGCTGTCGTCCAGGCGTTCGATGCGCGCGCTGCCCAAGGCATCGCCGACCGCGAGGCGGCGACCGCCGACGATCAGGTAGCGCTGACCGTCGATGACCATCATGTGGCGCGGCGTCACCTCGGTCATCGGCGCAGCCGCGCTCGCATCGGCGCTGCGGGCCGTGGCCTGCAGGCCGGGCGGCGGCAGCATAGGGTCGCGCTCGGCCGGCGCTGCGCCGGCGGCGGCCATCGCAGCCACGGTCGCCCCATAGAGGATCAGTGCGGCGGCAAGGGGTCGGCGCGTCATGGCGCTTCTCCGACCAGCATCAGCTGCACCGTCAGCACAGGCGGCATCGACGGCGTGGTGATCTGCAGCGGGCCCCAGCGCAGTCCCGGCATGGCCTGCTCGAGCTCGGCCAGGTACTGGACCAGATCCGGGTAGCGACCGGCCACGCTAAGGTCGACGCCCTGCCAGCGTACGGCAGGCAGCGCGCCTGGCGGCTGGGCCTCGGCGGCCTGCGTCGCGGCTCGGCTGGGCGTGGCCGTGGCCAGGCGCACCAGCGTGAGCCGGTCGTGGCGGCGCAGCAGGCGGTCGAGCACGGCCGGCAAACGAGCCATCTCTTCGCGGTCGGCCAACTGGGTGCGAACCTCTTGGTCGAGCCGGCTCAATTCGTCACGGGCCTGCATCAGCGCCTGGCGTTGCCGGCCCTGCGGCGTATCGGCCGCGGCCGTGCCGCTCTGCGCAGCAAGTTGCATGCGCAAGGCCTCGATCTGTTGCGTCTGCTGGCGCATCTTCGTGCTCAGTTGCCGCCGTTCGGCCATCGCCGGCGAGAGCACGAAGGCGTCGGCCAGCGCGCCGATGGCCAGCGCCATCGAGATGAACATGATCACCCGCTCACGCAGGTTGAGGGCGTCGATGCGACGCGCCTGGTCCTTCCAGACCTGCTTCATGGCTTGCCTCCGGGCGGGCTGGCGCCGCTGCGCGCGGCCTGATCGGTCTGGCTGACGAGCTGGAATGACCAGGCCTCGGTGCCGGCCGGCAGGGTGACATTGGCGGGCGCCGTAGCGGCGCTCGCGCTGGCCGTGACCCGCTCGAGCTTGACCGTCGCCAGCCGTTGCTCGGCGGTCAACGGGTGCTGTGCAAGCTGCGCCAGCCAAGGCCGCAAGGCCTCGGGTTGCAGCGTCATGCCATTCAGCTCCAGCCGCCCCTCGACCAGGCGAATATCCGTCAACCACACCGGCGGCGGCACGGTTTGCGCCACCATGCGCAGCATCGCCGCATGGCTGCGGCCCTCGGCCAGGCGCCCGCGCGTGAGTTCGGCCAAGAGCGCACGGCGCGCGGCCAGGCTCTGCAGCGATTGCGCCAGCTCCTGCTCCAGCGCCACACCGCTGGCCGCCGGCTGCGCGGCCAGGGCCTGCGTCAGCTGCTGGCGCTCGCCGGCCTGGGCTTGCACGCTGCTCTGCAAGTCGCGGCGCAGGACGGCATTGCTGGCCACCACCCAGGCGCACAGTGCGGCCAGCAGCAGCACAAAGCCCAGCACGGCCTGCAGCATCGCCAGCGCCGAGAAGTAGCGCCGCGGCGCCATCAGGATCGGGCTGTAGAGGTTGATCTGTTGCGCCATGGCCGGCTCTTTAGAGTTGGCGTGTTTCGGCGCGCAACAGCGCACCGAGCAGGGGCGTCGCTGCCCACGCCATGGGGGGTGAGCCGGTGGCCGCGGCAAAGCCGGGGAACAGGGCCTCGGCGTCGAAGGGTTCGACCGTCATCGGCAGCATCGGCCCGAGCAGGCCGGCCAGGATCTCGGTCTGCGCGTCGGCATACACCACCAGCGGGCCAACGGCAGGTCGGGCCAGGTGCGTTCCCACAGGTCGAACGAGCGCTGCAACTCGATCACCAGCGGCGGCACGTCGTCGGTCGCGCCGCCCGGCCCGTCCTCGGCGCCGTAATCGACGATGTCGAGGTCGCCGAACGAAGAACGCACATCGTCCAGTACGCCGGTGCTGCTGGCCGGCGCGACGACGATCGATTCCGGCTGCCAGTCCAGGCGCCGGGTGTAGAACAACTCACCCTGGGCGCAGATGGTGAGCAGGCACTGCGTGCCATGGACCATCAGCGCGGCGTTGGCGCGCGCCGCCTGGCCTTGGGCCGCCGCCAGCGCCGTCTGCAGGTTGCGTTGCGCGGTTTCGCGGATCTCGATCACCGACAGCTGCAGCCGGGCGGCCTGGCACCATTCGCCCAGCTCGCGCACGCGGCGGCTGCTCGCCGCGGCCACGAACAACTGGCGCTGCGCCTTGTCGCGGCCGTCGCCGACATGCATCACGTCTAGCGTCAGGTCGTCGATATGGGTATCGATCAGATCCTTGATGCGCCAACGCGCCGCGGCCTTGAGTTCTGGCGCCGGCACGGCCGGCGCCTCGATCTGCAGCAACTGGCAGTCGGCCAGCGCCAATACAGCGTGCACGTCCTGCGCGGGCAGGCCGAGCGCACGCACCCGGCGCGCAAAGGCCGCGGCGTCGTCGTCACCGCGCTGCTCCAGGCCGCAGCGCAGGATGCGACCGGCCTCGGCGTGGACATAGACGAATTGCTCGCCGTCGCAGGCGATCACCAATTTGTCCTTGCGCGCCAGGCGCTGCCAGGGCAGTTTCATGTCAGAAATTCTCCCGCTGGTAAAGCAGCGTGTCGGCGCCGCGGTACAGGCCCCAGGTGGCCCGGGCCGATGGATCCTTGTCGTAGCTCGCGCTGCACCATGCGCCACGCAGATACGCCAGGTTGGCAGCCGTGGTCGCGGCGCGGGTCGGGGTCCAGGTCTGCAGGCAGGAAGCGTCGGTCGCGGCGCTGCCCAGGCTCAGGGCCACGTCGGCCGAACCGTAGCGGCCGCCCGACGGGCGCGGCCAGGGTCAGGCGCGAGACGCCGGCGCTGAGCGTCAGGTTGGCCGTCGTGACCGCGGCATCGGCGGCGGTCAGCGTCTTGCGCAGATTGCCGACGCTCACCGCCGTGCTCGCCAGCGTGCTGCAGCTGTCCTGCAGGTTGGTATCGAAGGCGGTGCCGGTCCAGTATTGCGCGGCCAACGGCAGCGACAGGGCGCGGGTCTGGGCACCGAGCGCGTTGCCCAGGCGCAGGCGACCCCAGCGCAGCGCCAGCGTGCCCAGGCTGGCGCGGTCGTTGCCGCCACCCGATGCGCTGGCCATGTCGAACGCAGCCAGGCCGACGCCATCGCTGTCCACCGGGGCGATGCCCAAAGCCGCGCTGTACGGGCCCTCGGGCGCGGCGGCGCGGGTGGCGTTGGCCACCAGCGTGATCGCACTGGCCACGCCGTTGCTCCAGCTGCCGCTGGCCGTGCCCAGTGAGAGGCGGCCGCTCGCCGTCGTGAACACGGTCGTGCCGTCGCGTCCGGCGAGGTTGAAGCCGGCGGCCGAGCTCGGGTCGAGCTTGGCGAAGCTGGCGCTGTAGTTCTGCGTCGTCGTGCCGGACGCACTTTGCGCGGTCAGCGTGAAGGCCAGGCGCAGGTTCTCGCCCAGGTAGTTGAAGCTCGAGGCCGGGCTGCAGGCCAGCGCGACGCGCGGCGTGATCGAGCTAACGCTGAGTGCGAACTGCGCCGGCACGAAGCGGCCGACGTTGGCGCTGGTGGTGCCGGTGACGGCCCCGGCACCGAGGTAGTCGCCGTCGGCGACGCCGGGTGTCAGGGTGATGATGCCGACCTCGCTGAACGCCAGGTTGCTCACCGTGGCCACGCCGTTGCTGAAGCTGCCGCCGGTAATCGTGGCGTTGGACAGAGCGCCCGTCGCACCGCCGGCGGGCAGGACCAGCGCACGCGTCAGCAGCACGCCCTCGGGGCTGGTTTCCTTGCCGTAGTTCGGCGTCGCCGCGCCGCCCGATGTCCTGGCCGTCACCGTGGCGCTGAAGCTCTCGCCGGCCTTGACGAATTTGGCGCCGGCGGCGCTGGCCGCTGCGGGGTTGGCCAGGTTGGGGCTGGCCGTCTGCGCGATGGCAGAGAGCACGAAGCCCGCCGGCTTGGTGACGAAGGCATTCGACGAACCGCTGAGCAGTGCCGAATTGATTGTCTTGTTGGCCCACAGCGTGGTCTGGCCGACATCGCTGAAGGTGAACGTGAACGGCGCATTGCCGTTGGCGTCGAAAGTCATGGGCACCGAGGTGTAGCTGGCCACGCTGGCGTTGTTGTTGCGCTGCACCGTGGTCGGCGTGCCGCCGTTGATGCTCATCAGGTTGCTGGCGCTGCAGGTGCCGGGGTTGTTGCACTCGTAGGCCCAGTTCACGGTGTTGGCCCCGGTCAGCGCCGAGACGCAGGCCGCCGTGGTCGTGCTGGTCTGCACCGCGCGCAGGTAATAGGTACCCGAAGCCGTTCCTGCCGTCTGCGACGCGACCGTGGCCGCCGCGCCCCCCGCGGCGGCGGACACGACGAAGCCGGCCTTGTTGAAGGTCGTCGAACAACTGTTGGCCGCCGAGCAACCCGTGCCGTTCGGGCAGCAGCGGCGCGGATTGATCGCTGCCGTCTGCTCGCCCGACAGCGTCACCGACACCAGCGTGCCGTTGGTGGCCGTCGGGTAGCTCAGAGTGGTCGTCGCGACACCGGACGCATTGAAGGTCACCGTGCCGCTGCCCAGCGTCGCGCCGCTGGTCGACAGGCTGGCGCTGGTGCCCGAGACACCCGTGTAGGCGTTCGTGCACGGGCTGCTGGAGTCGGTGCAGGCGGTCACGATCAGCGTCGTCGGCAGGCAGTTGATGCTGCTGGTCGGTGCCACCAACTCGTAGTGATCCGGCCCCGGGGGCACGACGTAAAACGTGATGCCTCCGGGGGCCTGCAGGAAGGCAGCATTGGACGTGGTCGCGCCCTCGGTGGTGCCGTTGTAGTAGATCGTATTGGTTCGCGCGCCCGAACTGCCCTGCGTGTTCTGGGCCCACAGCTCGATGACCAGGACGTCGCCCTGGTTGACGGCCACGCCGGCGATCGAGGGCGTCGCGGTGCTGATGTTGCTCTCGCTGGTGCCCGGTTCGGTGGTGCCGAGCAGCGGATTGTCGAGCAGGGTCGCCACCACCGCTCCGGTCGACGGCCGCCAGACCTTGATCACCGCGCCCCAGGCCAGCATATTGGCGTTGCTGCTCGACTCCAGCGCGCCGCCCTGGATGGTCCAGACCCCGGTCGGCAGCGTTTGCGCCTCCAGGGGCTTGGACAGGAAGCGCCGGAACCAGTTCTTCTGCAGCGTGGTCGGGCTGAGCGTGGTCAGCGTCGCGCTGACCTCGGCCGTGCCTATGACCGTGTCCATGTCGCGATTCGTGCTCGCCCCCGTCGCCGTGACACTCGGTGTGGTGGCGCTCAGGCTGGTCGCGCCCGGCAGCGTGCCGCCGACCGTCGTCGTCGCGTTGTGGAAGTAGAGCTTGACGCCTTCGATGGTCTTGGTCGTGTCGTCGGCGGCCGCGGTCACACCGCCGGCCCCGGTCGTGACCAGCTCCAGCTGGCCGGTCGAGACGGCGCTGAAATTGCTGAACTTCGGGCCCGAGATGGTCAGCGTCTGGCCGCCGGTGAAATTCGACGTGACGTTCAGGACCAGGGTCTTGTTGCCGTCCTCGTAGGGCAGCAGCGTGGTGCTGACCTTGGCCGACGCGGTGCCCGTCAGCGTCACCGTGGTCACGGTCGGATCCCAGGTCATGGCCAGGGCGGCCGGAATACGGATGCGAATGTCCTGCGCCGCCTTGACCACCGGCGTCACGGTGTCGTCGGTGATCGTGGCGTCGCTGGCGTCTGTCGTCGCCTGCCAGACCATGAACGTCTGGTCGGCAGCCGAGGACAGGGTGATGGTCTGGATCGTCTTCGTGCGGTTGTCGCTATCCATCGTCGAGCCGCCCGCACCGGTCGTCACCAGCTGCAAATTACCGGTCGACACGGCGCTGAAGGTGCTGAACTTCGGGCCCGCGATGGTCAAGGTGTCGCCGGCCACGAAATTGGTCGTCACGTTCAGCACCAGCGTCTTGCCACTGTCCTCGTAGGCCGCCAGCGTGGTGCTGAGCTTGGCCGACGCGGTGCCGGTCAGCGTCACCGTCGTCACCGTCGTATCCCAGACCATGGCCAGGCCGCCCGGGATGCGGATGCGGATGTCGTTGGCGGCCGTGATCACCGGCACGCCGGCGTCCTCGGTCACGGTCAGGTTGCTCGCTGCCGCCGCCGCCTGGCCCAGCGAAAAGGTCTGGCTCGACGCCGACGAGAGGTTCGCCTTCGGGGTTTGGATCGTCTTCGAACGGTTGTCGCTGTCCATGGTGGCGCCGCCGGAGCCGGCCGTCACCAACTGCAGATTGCCGTTCGAGACCGCGCTGAAGTTGGTGAACCGCAAGCCCGAGACCGTCAGCGTATCGCCTGCGACAAAGTCCGCCGTCACGTTCAAGACGAGCGTGCGGCTGCTGTCCTCGTAGGCCAGCAGCGTGGTGCTGACCTTGGCCGCCGCCGTGCCCGACAGCGTCACCGTGGTCACCGTGGTGTCCCAGATCATGCTCAAACCGGCAGGAATGCGGATGCGGATGTCCTGAGCCGCCTTGATCACCGGCACCCCGGCGTCGTCGGTCACGGTCGGGTTGCTCGCCGCCGTAACCGGCTGGCCGATCGAGAAGGTCTGGCTCGAGGCCGAGGACAGGGTCGCGGTCGGGTTCTGCACCGACTTGGACCGGCTGTCGGTATCCACCGCGACACCGCCCGCCCCGGCCGTCACCAGCTCGAGGTTGTCCGACGAGGTCGCTGTGAAGTTGGCGAAACGCAGGCCGGACACCGTCAGCGTATCGCCGGCCGCAAAATTCGCGGTCACGTTCAAGACCAGGGTCTTGCCGCTGTCCTCGTAGGCCAGCAAGGTGGTGCTGACCTTGGCCGCCGCGGAGCCCGACAGCGTCACGGTCGTCACCGCGGTATCCCAGGTCATGGCCAGGCCGGCCGGGATGCGGATGCGGATGTCGCTGGTGGCGCTAATGCCCGGGGTCAAGGGGTCGTCAGTGATGGTCGGGTTGCTTGCTGCCGTCGCGGGCTGGCCGATCGAGAAGGTCTGACTCAACGCCGACGACAGTGTCGGCGCCGGGATCTGAATCGTCTTGGTGCGGCTGTCGGTATCCGCGGTCACCCCGCCCGTCCCCGCCGTCACCAGTTGCAAGCTGCTCGACGAGACTGCGCTGAAGTTGGCGAATTTCAAGCCGGACACGGTCAGCGTCTGGCCCGCCGTGAAGTTGGTCGTCACGTTCAGCACCAGCGTCTTGTTGCTGTCCTCGTAGGCCAGCAGCGTGGTGCTGACCTTGGCCGCCGCCGTGCCCGACAGGGTCACCGTCGTCACCGTCGTGTCCCAGGTCATGGCCAGGCCGGCCGGGATGCGGATGCGCAGACCGTTGGCCGCCGTGATCCTCGGCGTGAAGGCGTCCTCGGTCACGGTCGGATTGCTCGCCGCCGTCGCGGTCTGGCCGACGGCAAAGGTCTGGCTAGCCGCCGAGACCAGGGTCGCGGCCGCGTTGGCGTCGCGGCCGAAGGCCAGCAGCGCCAGCGCGAGCCCGGCGCTGCCCAGCAGGCGCATCAGCGCGCCGGTTCTGGCAAGGGGCGTGGCTCGGCTCATCGCACCACCGTCCACTGCAGTTGGCGCTCGACATAACTCGGCTGCGGCGTACCGCTGGCCGGGCAGGCGCCGCCGCTGGGTGCATTGCAGGCGTTGGCCACCAGTTGGTAGAAGGCCAGCGCCGTCGCGCCGTCGCTGAGCGTGCCGCTGGCCGGCGTGCGAACGCAACTCACGGTGACCGTCATGCCTGCCAGGTTGCCGGGCGGGTGGAAGCTGGTGCTGCCGAAACAAGCCGGCGCGGCGGCCGGCGGCGCCGGGTTGCGCAGGACCTGGAAGGCGGCCCATTCGAGACCGGCGCGGGCGCTTTGGAAGGCGCGGGCGGTTTCGATCTCGACCGCCGAGCCGAGCTGCTGGCGCTGGCTGATCTTGGCCAGCGCGGCGCCCAGCGCGGCCAGCACGACCAGGATGAACAGCGCCGAGATCAAGGTGAATCCCCGCGCACGCCGCACGCAGGGCGACGCCGCGCGCTGCCGGTGCGGCGGCGCGCGCGAATCACGGCAGGTTGTCGACATGCACGGCATGGTGAAAGCTGACCGACTCGGTGCCCGAGGTGGTGCTGGTTTGCAGGGTCAGGGCCAGACTGACCAGGGCGGCGCGTGAAGCCACGACGGCGGCTTCGTAGCTGAAGCGGCAGGCGCTCACGCCGCTGGCCAGCACGGCGCTGCTGCCGCCGCTGGGTGGGTCGGGCTGGGTGGCGACGAAGCCGTAGCCCTGGTAGCGGGTCAAGGTGCCGCCGGCCAGGTCGCAGCGGTAGCTGACGGGCGGGTCGACGGCGAAGACGCGGTACGGCGCGGCGAAGCCGGCCACCGGCAGGCCGGCCAGCGAGTTCATCGTGATGCTGCTCGCCGGCCCGGCCGCATTGCTGCTGCTGCGGCGGTTGGAGCTGGCCTGCGCGCCGGCGCTGCTGTTGTCGGCGTAGGCGTCGGAGCCGACGATGCCGGGCCCGAGGTTGTAGAAGACCAGGTTCTGTGCGGCGCTCAGCGTCAGCGGCGGGCCGACCAGGTCGAAGCTGGTGGCCAGGCTGCCGAACTGCAGGCGGTTGCCGCTCTCGGTGGCATAACGCGCGGCGCCGGTGGTCGGGATCAGCTCCAGGGCCAGGCCGCTGGCGCTGACGCGGGTGCTGTTGGGCAGGGCGATGCGCAGGTCGCGGCCGATGCGGCGCAAGGCCAGATCGGCCTGGTCGCCGAGCGCCGCGCGGGCCTGGGTCGACAAATAACCCTGCACCGGCGAGACGATGAAGCGCCCGACCACCGCCGCCAGGATGCCGGTGATGGTGATCACCAACACCGACTCGACCAGCGTGAAGCCGCGCGCCGGGGCCTTGGGCTCAGAGCGCCGCATTGGGAGCCTGCCGGGTACGCACGCCGTCGAGCACGACGCCGACGCCGCCGGGTGCGTTGACGCTGACACGGATCAAGAGCGCGTCGCCGCTGGCCGCGCTGAGGCTGCCCAGCGCGGTGGCCGAAACGGCCACGCTGGCGCTGTAGCCCGACAAGCCGGCGACGGCGGTGTTGGTGATGTCGACGATGCCGTTCATCGAATAGCCGGCGTAGTCGCCGACGTTGTCGAACTGCAAGGGCCCGAAGCGGGTTTCGCCGGCATTCGGGCCCAGGCCCTGCACCAGGCTGGCACAACCGGCGCTGCTGCTGGCGGTTTCGAGGTTGGCGTCGTCGGGGTCGCAATAGGTGAAGGGCATCAGTTGCACCTCCTCGAGCAGCGACTCGGCGATCGCCAAGGCCTGGCGCCGCAACAAGGGGTCGACGCTGGCGGTGGTGGCGGGCAGGAATACGCTCAGCACACCGGCCAGCGCGCCGCTGACGATGACGATGAAGACGATCAGCTCGACCAGGGTCAAGCCACGCGCCTGCGCGCGCCGGCGACCGGCAGGGGCACGGCGGCCAGCGGAACTCGCAGGGACGGGGAGAGGGGCGAACGGCAACATCGAGGCACACGGATTGACTCTGCGTCGATGCTATGAACACCGGCCCCTGGTCCGGTCGCTCAAGGTGAGGGTCTAAACAGGCCTGTTTCTGCCTCGATCAGGTAGCTCTGAGAGCTCGTGCCCGAGCTGACCGTGACCGGCAGCGCGCTGCCGCTCGAAGTCACGGCGCGGCCGTTGTTGCCGGCATTGAAGGTCACCGTGCGCGGGCCGGCCTCGCTGATGCAGGGGCTGGCCGTGGCCGGGCAGGCCACGCTCAGCAGGTGGCTCCCGGCGACATAGTCGAAACTGACGCCGGTGGTATCCAGCGTGGCCACCACCGGCCGGCGTTGCGCCAAGGCCAGGCGCTGCATGGCCTGCATTTGCGCCGTCAATTCGTCGCCGAAGGCGCGCAGCCGCCAGGACGTCAGGTCCAGCACCTTGGGCATCACGAATACCGACAGCGCGCCGATGATGACCAGGACCATGATCAGCTCGACCAGGGTGAAGCCCGCCTGGCCGCGGTGGCGGCCAGGGCGGGCAGGCGAGGTGCGAGTGGCGTGAGGCATCACGCCGGGCCGCCGACTCAGCTGATGCCGATGGCGGTGAAGCTGGTCGTCGCGCCGCCGTCGGTCTGCGTCAGCGTGCAGCTGGCCGAGGCGTCAGCCGCGATGGCGGCTGCGGTGATGCTGTAGCCGGTCGGCAGGCCGCCCTGTAGCGCCGAAGCCGCGTCGGTGCAGTTGGCGATCGCGACGCCCTTGCCCGAGGCGGCCTTGCGCGCCGCGTAATTGACGGCCGAGGCCGAACTCAGCGCACCGGCCACGCCGCTGAGTGCGGCGCCGCGGGCCTCGGTGCCCAGGTCGATGAACTTCGGAATCGCCACTGCGGCGAGTACGCCGATGATGACGATGACCATGACCAGTTCGATCAGAGTGAAACCAGACTGCTTGCTTTTCATGATGTACCTCACACGTTGACTCGGGGTTGGTTGCGGATTGCGGGGGCCCACCCTTGCTCGCGGTGGCCTGTCAGCCTGCCCAAGGCACGCTGACCTTTTTATCGGTGGTGAATGGACGGACTTGAGGCTGGACATGGCAATAGGTCTCACCCTGGGCGACCCATGGCCGCCTGGCCCAGGCTCCACAGCGGCAAAAACACACCCAATGCCAAAACCAGCACGATGGCGCCGATGATCAGCAGCAGGATCGGCTCGATCGCGGCCGACAGGCCCTTGATGGCGTAATCGGTCTCGCGCTCGTACATCTGGGCGATTTCGACCAGCAGGGTGTCGAGCGCGCCGGTTTCTTCGCCGACGGCGATCATCTGCAGCACGATGGGCGTGAAGACGCCGGTGGCGGCGGCGCAGCGCGAGATGCTCTCGCCGCGCTCGACGCCGTCGCGCATCTGCTCGATGCGCCGGCCGATGAAGGCGTTGTCGACGGTCAAGGCGACGACGGTCATGGCCTGGGTGATCGGCACCCCGCTGGTCGAGGCCAGGGCAAAGCTGCGCGCGAAACGCGCCAATGTGGCTTTGAGCACGATCGTGCCGGCCACCGGCAAGCGCAGTTTGTGGCGGTCCCAAAGGTAGCGGCCGTCGGGCGTGCCCAGCCAGGCGCGCAGCAACCACAGGCCGGCCACCGCGGCAGCCAGCAGCAGCGGCCACCAGCGCACGGTCCAGGCCGAAAAGCCGAGCAGGAAGCGGGTCATCAAGGGCAACTCAGCCTTGAAGCCGGCGAAGACCGTGGCAAAGGTCGGCAGCACGAAGACGTTGATCACGACCAGGGCGATGCTGATCGCCGTCACCACCATGATCGGATAGCGCAGCGCCTGCTTCACGCGCGCGCGCACATCGAGCTCGAACTCCAGGTACTCGGCCAGGCGCAGGAAAACTTCGGTCAGCTTGCCGGTCATCTCGCCGACGCGGATCATCGCGACGTAGAAGTTGGAGAACACGGCCGGGTGCCGGGCCATCGCCGCGGCCAGCTCACGGCCCTGGTCCAGGCTGGCCCGCAAGTCGACCAGGAGGCTGACCAGGGCGGGCTTGGCGGTCGAGGCCTGCAGGCCGGCCAGCGCGCGCAGGATGGGCACGCCGGCGCGCTGCAAGGTGTACATCTGGCGCGAGAAGACGAGCTGGTCGTGCAGGCTGACCGGGCTGGCGCGCAGGGCCTGCCACCAGTCCTCCTTCGGCGCCGACAGGCTGGCCCCTCTGACGCTGATCTGCACCGGCGTCACACCGCCGGCCAGCAACTGCTCGGCCACGGCGTCGTCGGTGTCGGCGTCGATCACGCCGGCGATCACATCGCCCCGCTGATCACGGCCGCGCCAGGCATAGGATTGCATCGCAGCCCTAATCCAGATCGGAGGCCAGGCGCATGGCCTCGACCACCGAGGTGCGGCCGGCGCGTACCAGGTCGCAGGCGCGCTGGCTCAACATGCGGCCACGCAGCTGCTCCTGCGCCAGGCGGGTGAACAGCGCCGGGTCGGCCGCGGTGGCGGCCTGGGCCAGGCCGCCGTCCATTTCCAGCATCTCGTAGACACCGATGCGCCCGGCGTAACCGGTGCCGTTGCAGGCCGAGCAACCGCGCCCGCGCAGCGACTTGGCGGCCGCGTCGATGCCGCCGCCGGCGCTCAACCAGGCCGCCTCCTGCGGTGTCGGCGAGTGCGGCTCGGCGCAGTTCTCGCAGTTCTGGCGCAGCAGGCGCTGCGCGATCACCGCCTGCAGCGAGCTGGCGACCATGAAGGGCGGCACGCCCATGTCGAGCAGGCGAAACGGCGCGCTCAGCGCGTCGCGGGTGTGCAGCGAAGACAGCACCAGATGCCCGGTGATGGCCGCGCGCAGGCCGATCTCGGCCGTCTCGGCGTCGCGGATTTCGCCGACCAGGATCACGTCCGGGTCCTGGCGCAGCGTGGCCCGCAGCACGCGGGCGAAGTCGAGTTCGATCTTGTCGTTGACCTGGACCTGGGTCAGGCCGGGCAGGCGGTATTCGATCGGGTCTTCGACGGTGATGACCTTGTGCTGCTCGGCGTCGATTTCCGACAGCGCCGCATACAGGGTGGTGGTCTTGCCCGATCCGGTCGGCCCGGTGACCAGGACCATGCCCGAGCTGCGGCCGAGGATTTCGCGCAGGCGCAGCAACATGTCGGCCGGCATGCCGATCGCATCGAGCCGGCGCACCGTGTCGCCCTGGCCGAGCAGGCGCATGACCACCGATTCGCCGTACTGCGAGGGCAGGGTCGACAGGCGCACGTCGATATGGCGGTCGCGCAGGCGCAGCGTGAAGCGGCCGTCCTGCGGCAGGCGTTTCTCGGAGATGTCGAGGGAGGCCATCAGCTTCAAGCGCTGCGACAGGGCTGCCGCGATGCGTTTGTCGGCCTGGGTCTGGGTCTGCAGCACGCCGTCGACGCGGCTGCGTATGACCAGGCCGTTTTCATGCGGCTCGATATGCACGTCGGAGGCGCCGACCTGGACCGCGTCTTCGAAGATCGACTGCAGCAGGCGCACCACCGGCGCACCTTCCTGGCCGACGCTGGCCTGCAAGGTGCCGAAGTCGACGGCGTCGCCGATATCCTGCTCGAGCGCCTTGGCCAGGCCAGAGATCTCTTCGCTGCGGCGGTAATGGCGGTCCAGCGCCGCGGCCAGTTGGCTCTCGGCCACCACGGCGATGCGGATCGAGCGCTTGAGCAGGCGCGTCAGCTCGTCGTAGGCCACCAGGTCGAGCGGATCGGCAAAGCCGACCAGCAGATGTTCGCCCTTGTCTTCCAGCGCGATGACACGATGCCGGCGGGCATGTGATTCGCCGAGCAGGCGCACCGTCTCGGCCTTCAGCGGGAAGCTCTTCAGGTTGACCACCGGCACGCGCAGCTGGCGCGCCAGGGCATGGGCCAGCAGCTCCTCGGTGATCAGGCCGGCGTCGATCATCATGCGGCCGAGCCGGCGCCCGGTGGCCCGCTGCTGCTGCAGCAGCTCCGCGAGCTGCTCTTCGCTGATCAGCTTTTGCTGCACCAGGACGTCGCCCAGGCGCAGCTTCTCGCGGCGGGTGGGCGCCAGCGGGGCGTGATCGGTGGGCGTGGGGTGGTTGGGCATGGGCTTGCCGCCGTGCAGGCGGCTCGAACCCATGCTAGGGCGTGACGCCCCGCGCCAGGCCGCGGAAAAGACCGCCTTTGACCGCGCTTTTCGCCGCCGTCAGCGCGGGCTCGCCGCTTTAGCGCGCCGCGCCCATGACCGCGCCGGGCAGGGCCGTGACGATGAGCGGGAACAGCGTGATCAGCACCACCGCCGGCCGCCATGCAGAAGAAGAACGGCAGCGTGACGCGCGCGATCCAGCCGATCTCGCGCCCGGTCATGCCCTGCAGCACGAACAGGTTGAAGCCCACCGGCGGCGTGATCTGCGCCATCTCGACCACCAGCACGATGAAGATGCCGAACCACAGCGGGTCGATGCCGGCCTTGACGACCGTGGGCATGATCACGCCCATGGTCAGCACGACCATCGAGATGCCGTCGAGAAAGCAGCCGAGCACGACGTAGAAGATCAGCAGCGCGGCCAGCAACTGCCATTGCGACAGGCCCAGCGTGGCGATCCACTCGGCCAGGTGCCGCGGCAGGCCGATGTAGCCCATGCTGAGCGTGAGAAACGCAGCGCCGGCCAGGATCAAGGCGATCATGCAGTACAGGCGGGTGCCGCCGAGCAGGCTGTGCTTGAAGGTCGGCCAGTCGAGCGAGCCCTGCAGGGCCGAGATGCCCAGCGCCCCGACCACGCCGACGGCGGCGGCTTCGGTGGCCGTGGCGATGCCGGCGTAGATCGAACCGAGCACGGCCACGATCAGCAGCACGACCGGGATCAGGTGGCGCGACTCGTGCACCTTGTGCATGAAGCTCATCGTCGCGTCGGCGGCCGGCACCTGGCCCGGATGGCGCAGCGCCCACCAGACCAGGTAGCCCGAGAACAGCCCGGCCAGCATGATGCCGGGCAGGATGCCGGCCATGAACAGCTGCGCGATCGAGACCTCGGCCGCCACACCGTAGACGATCATGATGATCGAGGGCGGGATCAGCAGCCCCAGCGTGCCGGCACCGGCCAGCGAGCCGATGGCGATGCCGTCGGGATAACCGCGGCGCGCCAGCTCGGGCAGGCTCATCTTGCCGATCGTGGCGCAGGTGGCTGCGGAAGAACCCGAGACCGCGGCGAAGATCGCGCAGCCGACCACGTTGGTGTGCAGCAGCCGGCCGGGCAGCGATTGCATCCACGGCGCCAGGCCGCGGAACATGTCGCTGGACAAGCGCGTGCGAAACAGGATCTCGCCCATCCAGATGAACAGCGGCAGCGCGGTCAGCGTCCAGCTCGACGAGCTGCCCCAGATCGTGACGGCCATCGCGTCACCGGCCGGCCGCGACGAAAACAGTTGCATGCCGATCCAGGCCACCCCCGCCAGCGACAGGCCGATCCAGACGCCGCTGGCGAGGATCGCGAACAGGGCCACGATCAGCAGCGTGGTGATGGCGATATCGTTCACGCGCCGCTCATTCGTTGCGCAGCGCTTCGCTGCTCGGCGCCGGTGTGCGCCGGCCGCGCCACTCGAGCAGCAGTTCGTCGACGCACGCGATAGCCAGGATGGTCGTGCCCAGGGCCATGCCCAGCTGCGGCAGCCACAGCGGCGTGGCGTCGTTGCCGGTCGAGATGTCGTTGAAGGCGTGTGACTGCCAGGCCAGGCGCAGGCTGTAGTAGGCCACCAGCGCGGCCAGCAGCGAGGCCGCCGCCAAGGCCCACAACTCGAGCCGGTGCCGCGCCCGCGGCGCCAGCGATTGCAGCAGCAGCGTGACGCGGATGTGCTCGCCGCGCTTGAAGGTATGGGCCAGGGCCAGGAAGCCGGCCGCGGCCATCATGTAGCCGGCGTAGGCGTCGGTGCCTGGCAGGTTGAAGTGCAATTGGCGGCCCAGCACCGAGGCCAGCACCGCCAGCAACAGCAGCACCATGGCCAGCGCAGCCAAGGCCGCGGCGCCGTCGTACAGGGCGTCGAGCGCGCGGCGCATGGGGCGCCGCTTATTTGCGAAAGGCGTCGATCAAGGCCTTGCCGTCGGGCCCGGCCTTGTCGAGCCACTCGGTGAGCATCGTGTCGCCGACCTTCTTCATGTCGGCCTTCAGCTGCGGCGACGGTGGCACGATGCTCATGCCGTTGGCCTTCAGCTTGTCGACCGACTCGCTGTTGACCTTGCGGCTGGCGGCCCAGCCGCGCACTTCGGCCTCGGCCGCGGCCTTCTGCACGGCGGCCTTGGTCGGCGCGTCGAGCGCGTCGAAGGCCGCCTTGTTGACGATCAGCGCGTTCTTCGGCAGCCAGGCCTGGGTGTCGTACCAGTACTTGAGCGACTCGTAGGTCTTGGTATCCAGACCGGTCGAGCCGCTGCTCATGTAGCTTTCGACCACGCCGGTGGCCATGGCCTGCGACAACTCCGCGGCCTGCACCGTCACCGGCTGGGCGCCGACCAGCTCGGCGATGCGCGCGGTGGCCGGGCTGTAGGCACGCCACTTCGAGCCCTTCAGGTCGGCCGCCGAGGCCAGCGGCTTCTTCGAGTAAATGCCCTGCGGCGGCCAGGCCACGGCGTACAGCAGCAGCATGCCCTGCTCGGCGAGTTTCTTGTCCAGCAGCGGGCGCTGGGCCTTGTACAGCTTCATCGCCTCGTCGTAGCTGTCGGCCAGGAAGGGCAGGCCGTCGGCGCCGAACAATGGCCACTCGTTCTGGTAGTTCACGAGCAGGATCTCGCCGGCCTGGGCCTGGCCGCCCTGCACCGCACGCTTGATCTCGGGCGCCTTGAACAGCGAGGCGTTGGCATGCACGGTGATCTTCAGCTTGCCGGCGCTGGCCTTGTCGACGTCGGCGGCGAAGGCATTCAGGTTCTCGGTATGGAAGTTGGTCGCCGGGTAGGCGGCGGCCAGGTCCCACTTGGTTTGGGCCATGGCGCCGGCCGCGGCAGCCATGGCCAGGCAGGCACAGAGCAGGGTTTTGATCGATCGCATCGGGTCTCCTCGGGCTGGTCAGGGCAGTGGCGGCTAGCATAGGCTGCGCCGGACCCCGCCCCGCCCCGGGCTTGCCCGGAGCCGTGACGCATGAAAGCCGCTATGAACCCTCCCCGCTGGCAGTTCTGGATCGACCGCGGCGGCACCTTCACCGACATCGTCGGCCGGGCGCCCGACGCGTCGCTGCACACGCTCAAGCTGCTGTCGGAAAACCCCGAGCAATACGCCGACGCCGCGGTCGAAGGCATACGCCGACTGCTCGGCCTGGCCGCGGGCGCGCCGATCACGCCGGCCCAGGTCGAGTGCGTGAAGATGGGCACCACGGTGGCCACCAATGCCCTGCTGGAGCGCAAGGGCGACCGCACCCTGCTGGTCATCAGCCGCGGCTTTCGCGATGCGCTGCGCATCGCCTACCAGGCCCGGCCCAGGCTGTTCGAGCGCCACATCGTGCTGCCCGAGCTGCTCTACGAACGCGTGCTCGAAGCCGAAGAGCGCATCGGCGCGCAGGGCGAGGTCTTGCTGGCGCTGAACGCGCCACGCTTGCGTGCGGGTCTGCAGGCCGCGTACGACGACGGCATCCGCGCCTGCGCCATCGTCTTCATGCACGGCTACCGCTACACCGAACACGAAGCCGCCGCTGCGCGGCTGGCGCGCGGGATCGGCTTCACCCAGGTCAGCGTCTCGCACGAGGTCAGCCCGCTGATGAAACTGGTGGCGCGCGGCGACACCACCGTGGTCGACGCCTACCTGAGCCCAATCCTGCGCCGCTATGTCGACCAGGTGGCCGGCCAGATGCCCGGCGTGCGCCTGTTCTTCATGCAAAGCAGCGGCGGCCTGACCGAGGCGCACCGCTTCCAGGGCAAGGACGCGATCCTGTCGGGCCCGGCCGGCGGCATCGTCGGCATGGTGCGCACGGCGGTGGCCGCCGGCCACCACAGGCTGATCGGCTTCGACATGGGCGGCACCAGCACCGACGTCTCGCATTACGCCGGCGAGTTCGAGCGCGCCTTCGAGACCCAGGTCGCCGGGGTGCGCATGCGCGCGCCGATGATGAGCATCCACACCGTGGCCGCCGGTGGTGGCTCGCTGCTGCAGTTCGACGGCGCACGGCTGCGCGTCGGGCCCGAGAGCGCGGGTGCCAACCCGGGGCCTGCCAGCTACCGGCGCGGTGGGCCGCTGACGACCACCGACGCCAATGTGCTGCTCGGCAGGATCGCAGTCGGATTATTTCCCCAAGGTCTTCGGGCCGCGCGCCGACCAGGCACTCGATCGCGACGAAGTGCTGGCCCAGTTCGAGCAGCTGGCGGCGCGTGTGCGCACGGCCAGCGGGCGTGAGGCGACAGCCGAGTCGCTGGCCCAGGGTTTCCTGCAGATCGCGGTGCAGAACATGGCCAACGCCATCAAGCGCATCTCGGTCGCGCGTGGCTACGACGTCACGCAGTACACGCTGCAATGCTTCGGCGGCGCGGGTGGCCAACATGCCTGTGCGGTGGCCGATGCACTGGGCATGGGTCGCATCTTCGTGCACCCGCTGGCGGGTGTGCTGAGTGCCTACGGCATGGGCCTGGCCGACCAGATCGCGATGCGCGAAGCCTCGATCGAGCGGCCGCTCGACGACGCCGGCCTGGCCGCCGCGACGGCGAGCTTGGCGGCCTTGGCTGAGGCGGCGCGCAGCGAACTGGTGAGCCAGGGCGTGGCCGAGGCCGCGATCGAACTGCGCCGCCATGTGCATCTGCGCTACCAGGGCACCGACACGGCGCTGGTGCTGGCATTCGGAACGCTGGCCGCCCTGCGCGACGCCTTCGAGGCCGCCTATCGCCAGCGCTTCGCCTTCCTGATGCCCGGCCGCGGGCTGGTCATCGAAGCGGTGGCTGTCGAAGCCGTCGCCGCAGGCGAGCGCTTCGATGCCGCCCAGGCCGCAGAACCGCCGGCGGCGTATGCACCCGCCGCGGACGCCCGCGTGCGCATGTACAACCAAGGCTGGCTGGCGGCCGGGCTGTACCGGCGCGAATCCCTGCGCGCCGGTGCGAGCATCGACGGCCCGGCCATCGTTGCCGAGCGCAACGCGACCACCGTCATCGAGCCCGGTTGGCGTGCCGTGCTCAGCGCGGCCGGTGCGATGGACTTGCATCGCGTGTTGCCGCGCCCGACCCAGCATGCCATCGGCACCGACGCCGACCCGGTGATGCTCGAGGTCTTCAACAACCTGTTCATGAATATCGCCGAGCAGATGGGCCTGCGCCTGCAGAACACCGCCTACTCGGTCAACATCAAGGAGCGGCTGGATTTTTCCTGCGCGCTGTTCGATGCCGACGGCAACCTGATCGCCAATGCGCCGCACATGCCGGTGCACCTGGGCTCGATGAGCGAGTCGATCAAGACCGTGATCGCGCGCAATCCGGCCATGCGCCGCGGCGACGTGTACGTGCTCAACGATCCCTACCACGGCGGCACGCACCTGCCCGACGTGACGGTCGTGACGCCGGTGTATCTCGACGCTGGCAAGCCGTCGTTCTACGTCGCCAGCCGCGGCCACCACGCCGACATCGGCGGCAGCACACCGGGCTCGATGCCGCCGTTCTCGACCACGATTGCCGAGGAAGGCGTGCTGTTCGACAACTTCCTGCTCGTGCGCGACGGCGTGCTGCGCGAGCCTGAGCTGCGCGCGCAACTGAGTAGTGGTGATTTCCCGGCGCGCAACCCGGACCAGACCATCGCCGATTTGCGGGCACAGATCGCCGCCAACGAAAAGGGCGTGCAGGAGCTGCAGGCCATGGTCGCGCAGTTCGGCGACGCCACCGTGGCGGCCTACATGAGGCATGTGCAGGACAACGCCGAAGCCTCGGTGCGGCGCGTCATCGGCGCGCTGAAAGACGGTGCCTTCACCTTAGCGCTGGACAACGGCGCACGGATCGCCGTCAAGGTCACGGTGAATGCGCTCGCGCGCGAAGCGACCATCGACTTCAGCGGCACCAGCGCGCAGCTGCCGAACAACTTCAACGCCCCCAAGGCGGTGACCATGGCCGCGGTGCTGTACGTCTTTCGCACCCTGGTCGACGACGACATCCCGCTCAATGCCGGCTGCCTGAAGCCCTTGCAGGTGATCGTGCCCGAGGGCTGCATGTTGAACCCACGCCCGCCCGCCGCGGTGGTCGCCGGCAACGTCGAGACCAGCACCTGCGTCACCAACGCGCTGTACGGCGCGCTCGGCGTGATGGCCGCCGGTCAGTGCACGATGAACAACTTCACCTTCGGCAACGACACTCATCAGTACTACGAGACGATTTCCGGCGGCTCGGGCGCCGGCCCGGGGTTTGCCGGCACCAGCGTCGTGCAGACGCACATGACCAATTCGCGCCTGACCGACCCCGAGGTGCTCGAATTCCGCTTCCCGGTGCGGCTGGAGAGCTACGCCATCCGTGCCGGCTCGGGCGGCGCGGGTCGTTGGCGCGGCGGCGACGGCGGCGTGCGCCGGCTGCGTTTTCTAGAGGCCATGACGGCGTCCATCCTGTCCAACGGCCGCCATGTGCCGGCCTTCGGTGGCGCGGGCGGCGAGTCGGGCGCGCTGGGCATCAACCGCATCGAGCGCGCCGACGGCTCGGTCGAGATCCTCGACCACATCGGCTCGGCCGAGCTGCGGGTCGGCGACCAGTTCGTGATCGAGACGCCGGGCGGCGGTGGCTGGGGTCGGCAAAATGCCTGAATCCGCGTGCCTCAACTGCGGCCACGGGTTTGGCCAGGTGCGCCCGCGCTACTGCCCCGACTGCGGGCAGGAAAGCCTAGTCAGGCCGCCGCGCATCGGCGAATTCATCCAGCAATTCGGTGGCGCGTACTTTTCCACCGAGGGCGCGTTATGGCGCACCATCGCGCTGCTGTTGTTCAAACCGGGCGAGCTGACGCGGCGATACCTCGCCGGCCGCCGCCGGCACTATGTGCTGCCCTTGCGCCTGTACCTGACGATCAGCGTGGCCACGCTGCTGCTGCTGCGCCTGGTAACCACCACGCACGTGAACATCGAGCCACCCGATCGCACGGCAGCCCTCCGCCCGTCGCAGGCGCAGATCAGCGTCGGCGGGGGCCTCGCCGGGATCAAGGACGGCGTGTTCTATTGCCACGACCTGCCGGGCTGGTTTTGCCAACGGCTGAAGCAACGCATCGACGTCGATGCCAAGGCCATGACGGCCCAGCTCGAACGTTTCAGCGAGCGTTTCATGGGCAATGTGGGCGGCGCCATGTTCATCCTGCTGCCGACTTTCGCCCTCTGGCTCAAGCTGGCCTACCTCAATCGCCGCATGCGCTACACCGAGCACCTCGTGTTCGCGCTGCATGTGCATGCCTTCTGGTTTCTGATGGTCGCCCTGTCCAGCACCGGCATCGACGCCATCGCTGGCATCGCCACGCTGGCGCTGCCGGTCTATGCCTGGCTGGCGGCGCGCCGTGTCTACGGCGGGCGTTGGGGTACCACCCTCGTTCGCGGCCTGGCGATCACGACGGCCTACGGCCTGAGCCTGCTGCTCGTCCTCGCCTTGGTCGGGATCTGGACCTTCCTGGCCTGATCAGGTCTTGACCAGGCTGCTGGCCAGCGACTGCACGGCTTCCTTCAGCTTTTCGGCGGCCAGCGCGCTGCACTGCGCCGCGTCTGAATTGGGTTTGACATCGAAGGTGGTGGAAGACTTCGCCGGTTCCCAGACCAGGCGCCGCGTGGGCGAGGTGCGCGGCAGCATGACCGCACGTGCCGTGACGACGCAGGTCTGGCCAGCCACCAGCCCGCCGACCACCTGGCTCAGGAAACCCCAGCGCTTGGGCGGATAGAGCTTGGCCACCCGCGCCTCGGGCAGGTGGGCTAACCAGATCGCATTGACGGCCGGCTTGTCGATCAGCGTGGCGGTGGAGAAGTCAGAGATCACGAAGGGCGGATCGGCAGCGAACGCCGGTGCAGCGAACAGCAGTGACAAGGTGGCAGCAGCCAGCCGGTGGTTCATCGTCGTCCTCGCTAATGGCAGGGTGAAGGGTGGCGCAGTGTAGTCAGCCGCGGCCGCGCAGACTAGGCCTGGTCAGTGCTGCCGTCGCGGTAGGCCCGCCAGCGCGGCAAGGCCTGGCGCATCAGCGCCACCTGGCGGCTGAACTTCGGGCAGGCCGCGCAGATTTGAAGGTGCAGCTGCACGGCCACCCGCTCGACCGGGCCGAGACGGCGGTCGAGCCCCGCCAGCACCAGTTCGGTGACTTCGCGGCAATTGCGGAAGATGAAGAATTTCATGCGCGGGCCTTGCTCGGGTCGCGGCCGAACCAGTGTTCCTGCAGGCAGGCTTGCAGGCGCAAACGGGCTCGGTGCAGCAGCACCCACAGATTGGTCGTGGTGATGCCCAATTCCTTGCAGATCTGGGCCGCATCGAGCTCCAGCCACTCACGCATCATGAATACCCGGCCCTGTACGCCGGGCAATTTTTCGACGCAGACCTCGAGCACCTCGAAAAACTCGCGGCGCCCGCAAGCGGCCTCGGGGTCACCCCATTCGGCGGGTTCGCGGCGCCAATGGCCGGTCTCGTCGAACAACAGCTCGTCGATGTCTTCATCGTCGTCGGCCGTGGTGGCCGAGACTTCGCGGCTGTGGCGCCGGATCTGGTCGATCAGCTTGTGCTTGAGGATGCCGACCAGCCAGGTCTTCAACTGCGACTGGCCCGCGAACGCCTGTGGCTTGGCCAGCGCCGCCAGCACGGTGTCGGAGACCGCGTCTTCGGCCCAGGCCTCGTTGCGCAACTGGGCATGGGCAAAGCGCAGCAGTTGCGGGCGCAGCGTTTGCACGGCCTGGGCAAAATCGGTCATCGGCGGTGGGTGTGAAACTGCGCGGCAGTGTAAGCATTGCGGCCGTGCGCCGACCTATGGCGGCTGGAGTACCCGGCCGTTTCCTCCTTCCACCCCACCCAACCTGGAACCATTGTCATGAACCATCGTCTCGTCGTTTCGTCCGCCCTCGCCTCCGTTCTCGCGCTGGGCCTCGCCGGCCAGGCCGCCGCCCAGATGGCCAAGGACCCGGGCAAGAGCAATGAAAAATGCTACGGCATCGCCAAGGCCGGCCAGAACGACTGCGCCAACCAGGCCGGCACGCATTCATGCGCCGGCCAATCCAAGGCCGACATGAGCCTGGACGACTGGAAGTACGTCGCCGCCGGCACCTGCGTGGCCATGAAGGGCAAGACCGCCGAACAGGTCAAGGCCATGAAGGACGGCAAGAAGAGCTGAGCCCCGTACCACGCCACTGACGAGCGAGCCAGCCGATGTCGTCGCTGTGCACGGGCATCGGCTGGCGCCAGCCGCACGAGCGTGAGCTGCTCGAACGGCGGCCGCCGCTGGCCTTCGTCGAGGTCCATTCGGAGAACTACTTCGCGGCCGGCGGTGCGGCGCTGGCCGTGCTCGAGCGCGGGCGGGCCCTGTATGACATCAGCCTGCACGGCGTCGGCTTGTCGCTGGGCTCGGCTGCCGGCTTGGATGCCTGGCACCTCGAGCGACTGGCCGCTTTGGTGGAGCGGATCGAACCGCTGCGGGTCTCGGACCACGCCAGCTTCGCCCGCGCGCCGCGACAGGCCGGCGGCGCGACGATACACGGCAACGACTTGTTGCCCGTGGCCTTCAACCGCGCCGCCCTGGACATCATGGTGGCCAACGTGCAGCAGGTGCAGGAGCGGCTGCAGCGAACCATCCTGGTCGAGAACATCTCGGCCTATCTGGCCTGGGCCGACGACCGCCTGGCCGAAGCGCAATTCTTCAACCAGCTGGCGCGGCGCAGCGGCTGCGGCCTGCTGCTCGACCTCAACAACCTGGTCGTCAACGCACTGAACGCGGGCCTGGAGCCGGTGACCACGGCCAACGCCTTCGTCGATGCGATCGACGCCGCGGCGGTCGGCGAGATCCACCTCGCCGGCTACGCCGAGTTGGACGACATCGTCATCGACGACCACGGCAGCCGCGTCCACGCGCCGGTGTGGCAGGTCTATCGGCACGCGATCCGACGCCTGGGCCCGAGACCGACGCTGATCGAATGGGACACCGACGTGCCGGCGCTCGATGTGCTGCTCGACGAAGCCGCGCTAGCCCAGGCCGTGATCGATGCGTCATGCAAGGAGCTTGCCTGATGATCGAGCCCCACGCCGCCGCGCGCGAGGCCCGGCGCCAGCTGCTGCTGCTGGCGGCGCTCGAGGCAGGCGACGACGCGCCCAGCCTGGCCGCCTGGCTGGGCGACAACCCCGTGCGCCAGCAGCGAGGCCTGCTCGCCTATCGCATCAATGCGGCGGCATCGGCCGAGCGCGCGCTGGTGACCGCCTACCCGACCGTGGCCGCGCTGGTCGGCGCCGAGCCCTTCGCCGCCCTGGCGCGCGACCTGTGGCGCCAACGACCGCCCGAGCGCGGTGATCTGGGTGAATGGGGCGAGGCGCTGCCCGGCTTCATCGCCGACAGCCCATCCCTGTCCAGCGAGCCCTACCTGGCCGACAGTGCCCGGCTGGACTGGCTGGTCCATCTCGCCTCGCGTGCCGCGGATGGGCCCGATGCGCCGCCGGCGCTCGAGGCGCTGGCCACGCGAGCGCCGGAATCCTTGCGCCTGGGTCTGCGCCCCGGCACCGGCGTGCTGGACAGCGCCTGGCCGGTGGCCTCGATCTGGCTCGCCCACCAGCCGGGCGAACACGAAGCGCACGGCGACGACCACCGCTTTGCGGCGGTGCGCAGCGCCTTGGCCGAAGGCCAGGGCGAGACCGCGCTGGTCTGGAGAGACGCCTATTCCGTGCGTGTCGAAGCCATCGACCGCGCGAGCGCCGATTTCACCCGCGCACTGCTGGGCGGCGCGGCGCTGGCCGCTGCGCTCGACGCGGCCGGCGACGGCTTCGGATTCGACCGTTGGCTGATTCGCGCGCTGCAAACACGCCGCATCGTGACCGTTCAAGTGATGGAGCAAACATGAATCTGAAAGCCGTTCTGACCCTGGCCCAGCGTGCGATTGCCGTGCTCGAACAGGCCCAGCCCTTGGCGCAAGGGGCCGCGCGGCTGGTGGTGGCGCAGGCCTTCTTCCTGTCGGGCCTGACCAAGCTGCACGACTGGAACATCACGCTGGCCTTGTTCCAGGACGAGTACCACGTGCCGCTGCTGCCACCCGCCGTCGCCGCCGTCGCCGGCACGACGGGCGAACTGGTGCTGCCGGTGCTGTTGGCGCTGGGCCTGGCCGGCCGCTTTGCGGCGGCCGGGCTGTCGGTGATCAACGGGGTGGCCGTGCTCAGCCTGGCCGAGATCGCACCGGCTGCGTTGCAGCAGCATGTGTTCTGGGGCAGCCTGCTGATCGGCCTCGTGCTCTGGGGGCCCGGGCGCTGGTCGCTCGATCGTTTCGTACTGGCGCGGCAACACCGCGACGCCGCAAAGCGCTGGCTACACTCGCGCGGCCTGAAGCTATGGACGCAACACCGCTGACCCCACGCACCGAACTGCGCCGCCGCAGCCTGCTCATGGCCGGCGCGGCCATCACCTTGCCGTCGGTATCGTCGGCGGGCCAGGCCGCTGATTGGCCGCGCCTCCAGGCGGTCGCACGCGGGCAGACCGTCTACTTCAACGCCTGGGCCGGCAGCGAGCGCATCAATGCCTACCTGCAATGGGCGGCGGGCGAGTTGGAGCGGCAATTCGGTATCAAGCTCGAACATGTCAAGGTCAGCGACACCGCCGAAGTGGTCAGGCGTGTGCGCGCCGAGAAGGCTGCCGGCCGCAGGACCGACGGCTCGGCCGACCTGGTCTGGATCAACGGCGAAAACTTCCTGACCATGAAGCGCGAAGGCCTGCTGTTCGGGCCCTGGAGCGAGTCGCTGCCGAATCACGCCCTGGTCGACCTGATCGGCAAGCCGACCACGCGCATCGACTTTTCCGAGCCGGTGGACGGCATGGAGGCGCCCTGGGGCATGGCCCAGCTGACCTTTTGCGCCGACAGCGCGCGTGTGCCCGTGCAGCCTGCCAGCCTGGCCGAGCTGACGCGGTGGGCGGGCACGCACCCCGGTCGCTTCACTTACCCGCGGCCGCCGCAATTCCACGGCACCACGTTCCTGAAACAGGTCTTGCTCGAAGCGAGCAGCGATCGCAGACCCTTCTACACGGCGCACGACAGCGAGGTTTTCGCCAGCGCTACCGCGCCACTGTGGGCTGCACTCGACGCACTGCACCCGCATTTGTGGAAACGGGGCACGCAGTTCCCGGCCAACAACACCTTGATGCGGCAAATGCTGGCCGACGGCGAGTTGGCCATCTCGCTGACCTTCAATCCGAACGAAGTCGCGAATCAAATCGCGGCCAAGACCCTGCCGTCCAGCGTCGTCAGTTACCAGCACCGGGCCGGCACGATAGGCAATACGCATTTCCTGGCCATTCCGTTCAACGGCCGTGGCAAGGAGGCCGCGATGGTCACGGCCAACTTCCTGCTCTCGCCCGCCGCACAGGCGCGCAAGGCCGATATTCGCTACTGGGGCGACCCGACGGTGCTGGCACTCGACAAGCTGAGCCGCGCCGAGCGCGCGCTGTTCAGCGCGGCCAGTGCGCCGGGACAAGTGGCCCGGCCCGCGCCGGCCCTGCCCGAGCCGCATGCGTCCTGGGTCGAGCCGATCGAGCGCGAGTGGACGCGCCGCTACGGCCAGTCTTGACCGCGTGGCCATGAAGCGCGCGGCACTGGCCCTGCCGCTAGGCCTGTTCGCCCTGCCGCTGGCCTTGGCCTTGCCGGCGGCCCTGCTGCAGGCGGCCGACGCCGGCGCCTGGCGAACGCTGCTCGCCGACCCGCAACTGCCCGCTGCATTGCGGCTGTCGCTGGTCACGGCCGCCCTCAGCACCGGGTTGGCGCTGTCGGCCTGCCTGGCCCTGGTGACCCAGCTCTACCGTTCGCCAGCGTGGCTGCCGCTCACGCGTGCCTTAGGCCCCATGCTCGCACTGCCGCACGCGGCTTTCGCCATCGGCCTGGCCCTGCTGTTGATGCCGGCCGGCCTGCTGGCGCGGCTGATCGCGCCGCTCGCCGGCTGGGTGGCGCCGCCCGACTGGCCGACCGTCAACGACCCGCATGGGGTCGGATTGACCGCCGTGCTGTTCAGCAAGGAGTTGCCCTTCCTGTTGTGGAACGCGGTGGCCCTGCTGGCGCGGCCCGACATCGCCTTGTCGCTGCGCGGCTGGCTGGCCAGCGGCGTCACCCTCGGCTACCGGCCGAGCGCCGTCTGGTGGCGAGTGCTGTGGCCACTGCTGCTGCCGCGGCTGGCCTGGCCGCTGCTGGCGGTGCTGGCCTATGGCCTGACGGTCGTCGATCTGGCCTTGATCGTCGGCCCGGCCTCGCCGCCGACGCTGGCCGTGCTGGCCTGGCAGGCACTGCAAGACGGCAACGCGGCACGCAACGCCGTGGGTGCGGCGGCGGCTGTGCTGCTCGGCGCCCTGCTGGTGGGGCTGGCCCTGGCCGGCGCGCTCGCCGGCCGCTGGCTGTTGCGGCTGTGGCAACGCGCGGCCGTCGATGGCCGTCGCCGCGCGGCGGGCTCGCGCAACGGCGCTGCCGCACGTTCGCTGTGGCGCGGCCTGCTGGCGCTGTACGTCGTGGTCGCCGCCTTGCTCCTCGCCTCGTCGTGGGTCGGGGTCTGGACCTTCCCGTCGTTGTGGCCACAGGTCTGGGCCGGCGAGGCCTGGCAACAGGTGCTCGCCAGCAGCGGCGCGCTCGCCCTCTCCGCCGGCCTGGGCGCCATCGCCGCCGCGGCCGCGTTGCTGCTGGTACTGATCTGGTTCGAGTCCACCCCTACAGCCTGGGACCCGCGCGTGATGCCCCTCGTGCTGGCGCCGCTGGTACTGCCCTCGCTGCTGCTGATGACCGGCCTGTACACGCTGGCCCTGCCGTTGCGACTCGACGGCACGCTGGCCGGGCTGGCCTGGGCCCACACCCTCGTCACACTGCCCTATGTGTTCGTGGCCCTGGCACCGGCCTGGCGCACTTTCGATCACCGCTATGAATTCACGGCGATGGCGCTGGGTCGCTCGCGCGCGGCATTCTGGTGGCGCATCAAGGCCCCGCTGCTCGCCGCGCCGATCGCCGCCGCGCTGGCGGTCGGCTTTGCCGTCAGCGTGGCGCAGTACCTGCCGACGCAGTTCATCGGTGCCGGCCGCCATGCCAGCGTCACCACCGAAGCGGTGACCCTGGCCTCCGGCGGCCAACGTCACATGGCAGCGGCGTTCGCGGTCCTGCAAGCCCTGCTGCCCGCGATCGGATTCGCCCTGGCCGCATGGGTCGGCCACCGGCAGCGGGCGAGAATGTCCTAGGATGAAATTGCTAAGCTCAATTCCCGCGCTGCTCTCGAGACCATGCGGTGATATCTGCGTTCAGCGGCGATTGGCCGCCGGCCCATTGCAGTTATTCGCGGCGGCTCGTTCTCGCATTGGTTCTGCGCATCGCGGCAGGCGGCACCCGGCAGGGGCTCATGGTGGGGTGGTCGGCGCTGCGCGCCGACTGCGCTGCGGTGCTCGGCCTGGGGTCGCGCCGCACAACTCGCTGCGTTCGCTGCGCTCACTGCGCTCGAACAGGTGCGGCGAGTCAGTCTACGAAGCGCGCTGCGCGCGCCGACCCCAGGCCTGCGCTCCTCGCCACCCCACAAATCGCCCCTGCCGGGTACCGCCTGCCGCGAAGGCCACCGGGGTTGGTGTTCGAAGCGAAGACCACCGCTGCCTCCGCAAAGGCGCGCCCGGGCAGGCGGCAGCGCGCCTGCGGGGCGCCGAGGAGCGCAGGCCTTGTGGCCCGCGCGCGCAGCGCGCATCGTCATCTGACTCGTCGCACCTGTCTGAGCGTAGTGAGCGCAGCGAACGCAGCGAGTTGTGCGACGGGGCCACAAGGCCGAGCACCGCAGGGCAGTCGGTGCGCAGCACCGACCGCCACGCCGAAGCGCTGCCGCCTGCCCGGGCGCGACTTTGCCGCGCGCCTGTCAGCAAGAAGGGTTCTGAAATTCGGCAGTGAGCCGCAGCGCACTGACTGCACTGCAGTGCGTCGCTCGCACCACGCGACGCGCAACATGCGCCGGGGCCTCTGAGGTGGCACTGGAACTGAACCAGGTCACGATCAGCGTGCATGGCCGCGCGCTGATCCGCGGTCTCAGTGCCCGCGTCGAGCCGGGTCGGGTGCTCGCGGTAATGGGCGCCAGTGGGGCAGGCAAGTCGACGCTTCTGGCCTGGATTGCGGGCACGCTAGACGCACCGTTCGCAGCCCATGGCGGCTTGCACTTGAATGGTGTGGACCTGGCCCAATTGCCGCCCCAGCAGCGGCGCATCGGCCTGCTGTTCCAGGACGACCTGTTGTTCCCGCACATGACGGTGCGCGACAACCTGCTGTTCGCCTTGCCGGCCGGTGAGCGCGCGCTGCGTGTGCAGGCGGCCGAGTCGGCGCTCGCCCAGGCGGGCCTGGGCGGCTACGGCGCACGCTTTCCGGCCAGCCTGTCGGGCGGACAGCGCTCGCGCGTGTCGCTGTTGCGCGCGCTGCTGGCGCAACCGCAGGCCTTGCTGCTGGATGAACCCTTTTCCAAACTCGATGTCGCACTGCGCGAGCAGATGCGGCAGTTCACATTCGCCACGCTGGCGGCGCGCGGCGTGCCGACGCTGCTGGTGACCCATGACGCGGCCGACGTGCCCGCCGCCGCTCAACTGATTCGGCTCGGCGATGCTTGACCGCACTGCCAGCGCCGCGCTCAAGCCGCTGCTCGACGCGGGCGCCCGCCGCCTCGTGCGCATGGGCGTCGGCGCCGATGCCGTCACGCTGGCCGGCTTTGGCGTCGGCATGGCTGCTGCGGTGGTGATCGCCTTCGGTGGCTTCGGCTGGGGCCTGGTGTTGTTGCTGGCCAGCCGCCTGGCCGATGGCCTGGACGGTGCCGTGGCGCGCCTGACGCAGCCCACCGACCGCGGTGCGTTTCTCGATATCACGCTCGACTTCCTGTTCTACGCCAGCATCCCGCTGGCCTTTGCCGTCACCGACCCCGCCGCCAATGCCCTGCCCGCCGCCGTGCTGCTGGCCGCGTTCATCGGCACCGGGGCTAGCTTCCTCGCCTTCGCCGTGATGGCCGAGCGGCGTGGCCTGGTCAACGTGCAAACCCCGAACAAGGGTCTGTTCTACCTCGGCGGTCTGACCGAAGCCAGCGAGACCCTGATCTGCTTTGCGCTGATGTGCCTCTGGCCCGAACGCTTCGGCTGGTGGGCCTACGGCTTTGCCGTGTTGTGCGGCCTGACGATCGTCACCCGCATCGTCGGCGGCGCGAAAACCTTGGCTGGCTGATGTAAGGTGCCGCGCCGGCCGCTGGCTCGACCACGGCCACCCAGGAGCCTGATGGTGTCGAAGAAAAAATTCCTGATCGTGGGCCTGCTGCTGATCCTGGTTGCGGCGTTCTTCGCTTTCGACCTCGGGCGCTTCCTGAGCCTCGGCGCCCTGAAGACACAGCAGGCGGGGCTGGCCGCGCTGTACGCGCAGTCGCCCATGCCGGTGATCGCTGCTTACGCGCTCCTCTACATCGCCGTCTTCGCCCTGGCCCTGCCCGTGGGCGCGGTGATGACCTTGGCCGGCGGCGCCTTGTTCGGCCTGGCGATGGGCACCCTCGTCGTCTCGTTCGCATCGACGATCGGCGCCCTGCTCGCCTTTCTGGCCTCGCGCCATGTGCTGGCCGACAGCGTGCGCACCCGATTCGGCCATCGCCTGGCCGAGGTCGACAAGGGCATCGCCGCAGACGGGCCGTTTTATCTCTTCACGCTGCGCCTGATCCCGGCCATTCCGCCGGCGGCGATCAACCTGCTGTTCGGCCTGACCAAGATGCGCGGCTGGACCTTTTACTGGGTCAGCCAGCTCGGCATGCTGGCCGGCACCCTGGTCTACATCAACGCCGGCACTCAACTGGCGAAGATCGACTCCTTGATGGGCATCCTGTCGCCGGGCTTGATCGGCTCCTTCGTCCTGCTCGGCCTGTTCCCGCTGATCGCCAAGAAGATCGTCGACGGCCTCAGGTCACGCCAGGTGTATGCACGCTGGGCCAGCGTCAAACCCAAGACCTTCGAGCGCAACCTGGTCGTCATCGGTGCCGGCGCCGCGGGCCTGGTCACGGCCTATATCGCCGCGGCGGTGAAGGCCAAGGTGACCCTGGTCGAAGCGCACAAGATGGGTGGCGACTGCCTGAACTACGGCTGCGTGCCGAGCAAGGCCTTGATCAAGACGGCGACCCTGGCCAGGCAGATACGCCACTCGCGCGACTACGGCATCGCCCAGGCCGAGGCCCGCATCGACTTTGCGCAGGTGATGGAGCGCGTGGCGGGCATCGTGCGCGCGGTCGAGCCGCATGATTCGGTCGCGCGCTATACGGCCCTCGGCGTCGATGTCGTGCTGGGCCATGCCAAGCTGCTCAACCCCTGGACGGTGGGGATCACCAAGGCCGACGGCAGCACGCAGACATTGACCACCAAGAGCATCGTCATCGCCACCGGCGCTGCGCCTTTCGTGCCGCCGCTGCCGGGCCTGGACGAGGTCGGCTACCTGACCAGCGACAGCTTGTGGGGCCTGCGCGAGTTGCCGCAAAGCCTGGTCGTGCTCGGTGGCGGGCCCGATAGGCTGCGAGTTGGCGCAGGCTTTCGCACGGCTGGGCTCGAAGGTGACCCAGGTCGAGATGCTGCCGCGCATCATGGTGCGCGAAGACGAAGAGGTCTCGGCCTACGCCCGCCGGGCCCTCGAAGCCGATGGCGTGACCGTCCTCACCGGGCACAAGGCCTTGCGCTGCGAGAAGACGGCCGAGGGCAAATTCATCGTCGTCGAAGCCGGCGGGGTGGAACGGCGCATAGGGTTCGACGTGCTGCTGTGCGCGGTAGGCCGCAGCGCGCGCCTGCAGGGCTTCGGCCTGGAAGAACTCGGCATCCCGGTCGACCGCACCGTGCGCACCAACGAGTTCCTGCAAACGATCTACCCCAACATCCTCGCCGCCGGCGACGTGGCCGGGCCGTTCCAGTTCACGCATACCGCGGCCCACCAGGCCTGGTATGCAGCGGTCAACGCGCTCTTCGGTTCGCTGAAAAAATTCAAGGCCGACTACTCGGTCATCCCCTGGGCGACCTTCATCGACCCTGAAGTCGCGCGCGTCGGCTTGAACGAGCAGGAGGCGCGAGAGCAGGGCATCACCTACGAAGTCACCCGCTACGGCATCGACGATCTGGACCGTGCGATCGCCGACTCGACCGCCCATGGCTGGATCAAGGTGCTGACCGTGCCGGGCAAGGACAAGATCCTGGGCGTGACCATCGTCGGCGTGCATGCCGGCGACCTGTTGGCCGAATACGTGCTGGCGATGAAGCATGGCCTGGGGCTGAACAAGATCCTGGGCACCATCCACACCTACCCGACGCTGGCCGAAGCCAACAAGTACGTAGCCGGGGAATGGAAGCGCGCGCACCAGCCCGCGCGGCTGCTCGAATGGGTGGCCCGATTCCACGCCTGGCGCCGCGCCTGAGGCCGGACCTACCGATGCACATCGAGATGGTCAAGGTCGCCTGGTCATGAGGCGCGTGGTACTGGTCGGCGCCGGCCATGCCCAGTTGTCGGTGCTGCAGGCCTTGGCGCAGCAGCGTCTGCCGGGCGCCCAGGTGCTGCTGGTCTCGGCCAGCGAGCGACTGATCTACTCGGGCATGGTGCCCGGCCTGATCGCCGGACGCTACGCCGCGGATGAATGCGCCATCGCCATAGCGCCGCTGGCCGCGGCCGCCGGCGCCCAGTTCCTGCGCGGCCAGGCGACGGCACTCGACGCCGCGGCACAGATGCTGACCCTGGCCGACGGCCAGCGCATCGAATACGACATGCTGAGCCTGAACACCGGCCCGGTGCAGGATCGCGACCGGATTCCCGGTGCCCGCGACAACGCACTCTTCGTGCGCCCGATCGAAGGCCTGGTGCAACTCTGGCCGCGCACACGGGCCCTGGCCGACGACAGTGCACTCGACGTGGTGGTGGTCGGTGGCGGCGCGGCGGGCTTCGAGATCGCGCTCGCGGTGCACAGGGCGATGGGCGAACACTGCACGCTGACCCTGGTATCGGACGGGCCGCTGCTGCCGAACTACAGCCAGGCGGTGCGCAGGCGCGCGCTGGCGGCGCTCGAACGCCGTGGCGTTCAGCTCTTGCCGGGGCGCTGCACGGCGATCGAGCCCGAGCATGTACGGCTGGGCAGCATGCGGGTGGCCTGCGACGTGCCTATCGTGGCCACCGGTGGCGACCCGCCGACCTGGTTGGCCGGCAGCGGCCTGGCGCTGGACGACGCCGGCTTCGTGCGTGTCGGTGCCACGCTGCAAAGTGCCAGTCATGCCAATGTGTTCGCCGCGGGCGACCTGATCGCGCGCGACGATGCGCCGCACCCGCGCAGCGGTGTGTACGCGGTGCGCGCCGGGCCGGTGCTGGCCGAAAACCTGCGCCTGCTGGCCGGCGGCGGCGCGCTCCGGCGCTACACGCCGCAGCGCCGCTCGCTGAACCTGCTGGCGCTCGGCGACGGCCGGGCCATCGCAAGCTGGGGCGCCTGGTCCCTGCAGGGGCGTTTGATGGGCTGGTGGAAGGATCGCATCGACCGCGGATTCGTCGCCCGCATGCGTGATCCCGTTCAGCCGAAGAAGTAGCGCTTGAGCCCGGCCAGGATCATCTCGACCGCGATCGCGGTCAGCACCAGGCCCATCAATTTCTCGATCGCGCTGACCATGGCCGAGCCGATCCAGCGCCGGATACGGTCGGCACCGAGCAGCACGGCGGCGCTGAACAGCATGGCCACCGTCAGCGCCCCGACCCAGGTCAGGACCCGTTCGGGCTGGCGCGAGGCGAGCAGCAGCACGGTGGCCATCGCCGACGGCCCGGCCAGCAGCGGCACCGCGAGCGGAAAGATCAGCGGCTCGCGCCCCTTGCCGTCGGCCGCATAGAGCTCAGCCCCGGTGGCGAAGATCATGCGCATGGCGATGATCAGCAGAATCACCCCGCCGGCCACCTCGAGCGAGCGCTCCGACAAGCGCATCAGCGCCAGGAAGGCCTGACCGGTGAGCATGAAACCCAACAACACGGCAAAGGCCAATGCCGATTCGCGCAGGGCCACAGGGGTGCGTCGCTCGGGCGCCACATTGCGCATGACGGCAATGAATACCGGCAGGCTGCCGAGCGGGTCCAGCACCAGCAACAGCAGCACCAGGGCCGATAGAAAGTCGTGGTCCAAGGTAAAGAGGGTTCAGCGTAGGGGTAGATTGTTGCACTGCGGCAACGCTCGGCGTGCATTTGACTCGAATCAACCGATCTGGCCTCTAGACTTTGCGGGTCCTGTTCAACCCCAACGGAGAAATGTTGATGATGAAAAAGAATCTGATTGCGGCCGCCGCTCTGTTTGCCTTCGCAGGCGCCGCGAGCGCCCAGGTTTCGGTTTATGGCCTGGTCGACATGTGCTACGGCAAGGGCATTGCTGCCGACTGGGTTGGCGATAAGGCCGATTTGCATTCGGGCGGCGACAACTTCTCGAGCGAGTGCAACTCCACCACGCGCGTGGGCGTCAAGGGCAGCGCCGATGTCGGCTCGGGCATCAAGGCCAACTTCAAGTTCGAGACCGCCGGTATCACGAGCAACGGTCACGGTAGGCATGAGTGGCTCAGGCCATTTCTTCAACCGCCAGGCCTGGGCCGGCTTCTCTGGCAGTTTCGGTGAAGTACGCGTCGGTCGCCAAGACTCGGTGCCATTCCAGGTCATGACCGACTTCGACTTCAACGGCGCGTCGAACGGCGTATCGGCCGGTGCTTACAGCAATATCGGATCGTGGGCCAAGGGCCGGCAAAGCCGCTCCATCCAGTACATCGCGCCGACGATGAGCGGTGTGACGGCACAGTTCGGCCTGCGCCCGAAGGGCAACAGCCAGGAAGGCGACAAGGACGTGTTCTCGGCCGCGCTGAAGTACTCGGCAGGCCCCGTGGCCGTCGGCGCGACGCTACAGACCAAGAGCGACTCGACCGGCAAGGACTTCTATGCCTTCGCCGGCAGCTACGACTTCGGCGTGGCCAAGGTCATGGCCAGCTACACCGACGCGGGCGCGTGCTGTCGACGGCGGCGGCGGCAAGGGCTACATGCTCGGCGTTGTCGCACCTGTGGGTGCCGGCGTCAGCGTCGGGGCGCACTACGCGAACAACAACGACAGCGCAATGAAGATCAAGTCCTGGGAATTGTTCGCCAACAAGGAAATCTTCAAGAGCACCTACGCCTATGTCGAAGTGGGCGACTGGAAGACGAGCTTGACCTCCAACCCGTTTGGCACGGGTCTGGCCACCAAGGCTTCGGCCTACGCCATCGGCGTGATCTACGTGTTCTGAGTCCACGCCGCGCGGCCGGTTGCCACCGGCCGCTGGGCAGCAGACCCGCGCAGCGCAAGCTGCGCGGGTTTTTTCATGCCTGTCCGCCGCGCGGGTGGTGCAACGCGTGCAACGCGCGCAGCCGCTCGCGCGCCACATGGGTGTAGATCGTGGTCGTCGAAATGTCGGCGTGGCCGAGCAGCATCTGCACCGCGCGCAGGTCGGCGCCATGGTTGAGCAGGTGGGTCGCAAAGGCGTGGCGCAGCGTATGCGGCGACAGCGGCACGGCGATGCCGGCAGCCAGGGCATGGCGCTTGATCAGCTTCCAGAACATCTGCCGCGTCATGGCGCCGCCGCGCGCAGTGATGAACAAGGCCTCGCTGGCCTGGCCGGCGAGGATCGTGGCCCGCGCACCGGCCAGGTAGCGCGTGATCCAGCCATGCGCCTCTTCGCCGAACGGCACCAGTCGCTCCTTGGCGCCCTTGCCGGTGACGCGCAGCGCGCCTTCGGCCAGACCGAGTTGCACCGTCTTCAGCGTCACCAGCTCACTCACGCGCAGGCCGCTGGCGTACAGCAACTCGAGCATGGCGCGGTCGCGCAGGCCCAAGCGGGGTGGCCGTATCCGGCGCGGCCAGCAGGGCTTCGACCTGGGCCTCGGACAAGGTCTTGGGTACGCGCAGCGGCTGCTTGGCGTTGCGCAGGCGCAGCGTCGGGTCGGCGGCCACGGCATGCTCGCGCAAGGCCCAGCGGAAGAAACGCTTGAACACCGTCAGGCGGCGGTTGGCGCTGGTCGCCCGCGAAGCGGCGTGGCGAAACGCGGTGTAGGCCAGCAGGTCGCTCTCGCGGCTGGCTGCGATCGCCAGGCCTTGTTCGCGCTCCAGCCAGGCGGCGTACATCGCCAAGTCGCGCCGGTATGCCGCCAGCGTGTTGACGGCCAGCCCATCCTCGATCCACAGGGCCTCGAGAAAGCGCTCGACGAGCGCCTGGCTGGGTGCGGCCGCGGCGCTCAATCGAGCTTGAGCCTTTGTTTGTCGACGACCTGCTTGTAGATCTCGAACTCGGCCTTGATCTGGGCCGCGAACTGCTCGGGCGTATTCAGCGATCAGCAGCGAGCCGGTGTCCTCGATGCGCTTCTTGACCTCGGGCAACTCGGCGGTCTTCTTGACCGCGGCGGCGACCTTGTCGACCACGTCCTTGGGCAAGCCCTTGGGCCCGAGCACGCCGTAGTAGGCCATGCGGTTCACCGGCTCGAGGCCGACTTCCTTGAAGGTCGGCACATTGGGCAGCACCGCCAGGCGCTGCGGCGCAGCGACCACGATCGGCGATCAGGCGGCCGTCCTTGATGAACGGCAGCGCCGAGGGCATGTTGTCGAAGATCATCGGCACCTGGCCGGCCACCGTGTCGTTCAGCGCCGGGCCGGCGCCGCGGTACGGGAATGTGGGTGATGAAGGTGCCCGACAGGCTCTTGAACAACTCCATCTGCAGGTGGCCGATGCCGCCGGTGCCCGAACTGGCGAAGCTGTACTTGCCGGGGTTCTTCTTTAGCTTCGGCCAGAAAGCCGTTGTAGTCGCGCGCCGGAAAGCTCGGGTGCACCGCGATCACGTTGGGCGTGGCCGCGATGTTGATGATGGGCGTGAAGTCGGTGATCGGGTTGTAGCCGATCTTCGGCGTTGATGGCCGGGTTGGCGGCCGTGGTCGACACCGTGGCCATGCCGAGCACATAGCCGTCGGGCGCGGCGCGGATGACTTCGAGCGCGCCGATCGAGCCGCCGCCGCCGGCCTTGTTGTCGACCAGCAGCGTCTGCCCGAGTGCCACGTTCGCGCGCTCGGCGACCACGCGGGCCACGATGTCGGTCGTGCCGCCGGGCGCGAACGGCACCACCAGGCGCACGGTCTTGGTCGGATAGGACTGCGCGCCGGCCAGCGGCGCCAGCGCCAGCAGGCACAGAGCCAGGGCAAGGGTCTTGAATGGGGGTCGGGTGGTCATAGCGCGAATTCCTGAACGTGAATGAGAGGCCTGTGCAACGGGTAATCGTCTCACGACACCGGCCCGCCGAGCAGGCCGGTCTTGAGTTCTGCGTCGACCGGCCGCTCGCCGATGAAGATCAAGAGCAGCGCCGCGTACAGATCGTCGCCCGGGATCGGCTCGCCGCGAAACTGGCCGTTGAGCGTCAGCTGCAGGCCGTAGCCGGGCAGCCAGTCGAGGTCGATCACGTCGCGCTTCCTGACCTTGCCGATGGCACGCAGCAACTCGTCGAAGCGCGCCATGCGTGGCACCAAGGCCGCCTGTCCGGCCAGCGGCGCATTGCGTGCGATACCTTTGTGGAAGGCCTTGATGAACTCTTCGGTGTCGACATCGACCAGCATGCGCATTTGCAGGCGCTTGGCACCGGGCATGGCCAGCACTTGCGCCGTGCTGCGCACCCGCTCGCGCAGGTACAGCGCTGCGGCGTAACCCTTGAACCAGGCCACCGCGCGCAGGCCGACACCGTTGCACTGCAAACGCTGACCCGCCAGGACCAGTTCGCCCTGGAAGGTCTGGCCTTCGACCTGTATCGCCGGCGCAGCCGCCAGCGACGGCGCAGCGGCCAGCACGAGCAGGCTGGCGGCCAGGCGGCGACGACAGGAATCAGGGCATGTCGGCATGGACGGTACGAGTGTGGCGCATGGCAACGACAACGCAGGGCGGATCGCAGCGGACGACCACCCGGCACTCTATTGCATGGGCGCGACCGCCGTCTCGCGATGCGGGCGGCCGCCCCTGGGCCAGAGCCCAGTCGATATGTTCGCGCAGCAGCGGCGCGGCGCTGTGGCGCCTGCGCCCGCAAGGCCTGCGCGATCGCGGCGTCGCCCGTGGCGCGCAAGGCATTGCCCAGCGCCACCGCCAGGTTGCGCTGCCAGCGCTCGTAGCCGATGCGGCGGATCGCGCTGCCCTCGGTGAGGCGCAGGAACTCGGCTTCGCTCCAGGCCCAGAGTTGCAGCAGCGTCGCGCTGGCTCAGCGCCGTCGCGCGCATCGAAATCGGGCAGCGCGCTGCGCTGCGGCGTACTTGTTCCAGGGGCAGACCAGCTGGCAGTCGTCGCAGCCGTAGATGCGGTTGCCGATCGCGGCGCGCAGCTCGAGCGGGATCGGCCCTTCATGCTCGATCGTCAGGTAGGAGATGCAGCGCCGCGCGTCGAGCCGGTAGGGCGCGACGATGGCCGCGTCGGGCAGACGTCGATGCAGGCGCTGCAGCTGCCGCAATGGGCCGCGACGGCTGCGCGTGTGCGGCAGCGCGAGGTCGACGAAGATCTCGCCCAGGAAGAACATCGAGCCGGCCTCGCGCGTCAAGCGCCAGCGTGTGCTTGCCGCGCCAGCCGATGCCGCTGCGCGCGGCCAGCTCGACCTCGAGCACCGGCGCCGAATCGGTGAAGACGCGGTGGCCGAAGGGGCCGATCGTCGTCGGCCAGCCGCTCGGCCAGCGCCTGCAGGCGCGCGCGCAGCACCTTGTGATAGTCGCGGCCGCGGGCATAGAGCGAGACGCCGGCGGCCCGCGGCTCGGCCAGGCGCTGCCACTCGACCGCCTGCCAGCCGTCGGCGCGTGCGCGCGGCAGGTAGTCCATGCGCGCGGTGATCACGCTGCACCGTGCCCGGCACCAGCTCGGCCGGCCGCGCGCGCTTCATGCCGTGGCGCGCCATGTAGTTCATCGTCGCCGTGGAAACCGGTGCGCAGCCAGGCCAGCAGACCCGGCTCGGCGGCAGCCAGGTCCACACCGGCGACGCCGATCTGGGAAAATCCGAGTTCCTCGGCCCAGCCGCGCAGTTGACTCAGCAGCCGCGTGCCGTCGAGCCCCTCATGACGTTGCTCACGCATCCGCCGATTCTAGAAACCCGCTCCCTGATCTGGCCCGACGAAGCGGCCTGTGCCGCATCCGCGCAGCGCCTGGCGCGCCATGCCTGCGCTGCGCGACGCCTTCATCGAGCTGCACGGCCCGCTCGGTGCCGGCAAGACGACCTTCGTGCGCCACCTGCTGCACGCGCTCGGTGTCGCCGGCCGCATCAAGAGCCCGACCTACGCCGTGGTGGAACCGTATGCGGTCGACGGGCTGGCCATCTCGCACTTCGACTTCTACCGCTTCGACGACCCGCGCGAATGGGAAGACGCCGGCTTTCGCGACGTGCTTCGCCGCGCCCGGGCCTGAAGCTGGCCGAATGGCCCGAGAAGGCCGGGCCGCAGCTGCCGACGCCCGACTGGCGGGTAGAACTCGAGCCGCAGGACGAGCGACGCGAGGTGACCGTGCAGGCCTGCACGGCGCAGGGTCGACGCCTGCTTGCCGCCTTGGCGCCATGAGCAGCCGCCGCCAAGCCGTCCAGCAACTCGGCAGCCTGGCGCTGCTGCTGCGGCGCCGCAGCTCGCTCGCGGCGCCGAGATCGTCGCCGTTCGGGTCTGGCCGGCGGCCGACTACACGCGGGTCACGATCGAGTCCGACGCGGCGCTGGTCGCGCGGCACATCGCTGTTCGGCGCACCGGAGCGGCTGGTGATCGACATCGACGGCCTCGAGCTCAGCCCGCAGCTGCGCGAGCTGGTCGGCAAGGTGCGCGCCGACGACCCGTTCATCGCCGGCGCTGCGCGTCGGCCAGAACCAGCCGCGCGTGGTGCGCCTGGTGATCGACCTGAAGCAGGCCGCGGCGCCGCAGGTCTTCACGCTTGGCGCCGGTCGCGGCCTACCAGGCACCGGCTGGTGTTCGACCTCTATCCGGCCGAAGCCCGCGACCCGCTGCTGGCGCTGATCCGCGAGAAGGAGCAGGCCGAACGCGAGGCCGCGACCGCGGTGCGCGACGCGCTGGGCGAATTCATCGGCCGCGTCGAGAGCCGGCGCAGATCCGCCAGCGGCGGCGTCTGCGCCGGCGCAGACGCCCGTGCCCAAGCCACCGTCGCCGCGAACGCCGTGCGCAAGGTCGACCGCCTGATCGTCGTCGCCCTCGACCCGGGCCATGGCGGCGAAGACCCCGGCGCCATCGGACCGGCGGACTGCGCGAAAAGGACGTGGTGCTGGCGGTGGCGCTGCAACTGCGCGACCGCCTCAATGCCCAACCCGGCATGCGCGCCATGCTGACCCGCGACGCCGATTTCTTCGTGCCGCTGGCCGAGCGGGTGAAGAAGGCGCGCCGCGTCCAGGCCGACCTGTTCGTGTCCATCCACGCCGACGCCTTCATCACGCCGGCCGCCCGCGGCGCCAGCGTGTTCGCGCTGAGCCAGGGCGGCGCCACCAGCACCGCCGCGCGCTGGATGGCCAGCAGCGAAAACGCGGCCGACCTGGTCGGCGGCGTCAACGTCAAGGCGGCAACGACGTGCAAGTGCTGCGCACGCTGCTCGACATGAGCACCACGGCGCAGATCAAGGACAGCCTGCAGCTCGGCGACGAAGTGCTGGGCCAATCGGCCGTGTCGGCCGGCTGCACAAGGGCAGCGTCGAGCAGGCCGGCTTCGCGGTGCTGAAGGCGCCCGACATCCCGAGCATCCTGGTCGAGACGGCCTTCATCTCCAATCCCGACGAGGAGGCCAAGCTGCGCGATCCCGATTACCGCCTGCGCCTGGTCGAGGCCTTGACCACCGGCATCCAGCATTACTTCGCCAAGCACCCACCGCTGGCGCGCAATCGCCAGCTCTAGCTCCTTGCCCGGTGAGCGCCCGGCGTGCATACACTGGGCCCATGTTGCGATCCGCCGTCGAACCCCCCCTCACTGGCGGCAACCCCGAGCGCTCAGCGGCCGATGTGGCCGTGCGTCACCTGCGCCAGGTGCTGTTGTGGCCGCTGCGGCTGATCCCCACGCGCGAGCCCATGGCCGCGGGTGCGGCGCGCCGCACACCGTGGCAGATCTTGCGCGACATGGGTGCCGCATCGCCGTGGCAGGAAGTGGTCGACGAATACACCGGCGACAAGGCGAGCTTCCACGAACGCCACTACAACGAGTTCGTGACCTTCCTGCCCTATGTGCAGCGCTTCCTCTACGGCGACGGCCGCTCGGCGCGCGACGCCGCGGGCCGCGACGCCGAGCTCCCCGATGCGCGTGTTCCGGCGCCAGGACGTCAAGCGCGTGCGGGTGCTCGCGCGCCCGGGTGATGCGCCGCTGACGCTCGACGTGGTGCATGTCGACCTGTATTTCTTCTTCGATGTCGACGTGGTTCTGCTCAATGTCGAACTCGCCGCCGACGACCTGTCGCTGGCCCAGGCCCACGAGCAGTTGTACCGCTTCGGTCGCGGCTACCCGGCGGGCTGGGACGCTGCGGGGCAGGCACTGCACACCATGGCCGAGGCGCAATGGCTGGGCGCCGACGGCCAGGCCCTGGCCAGCTCGGACGCGCAGCAGCGCGACGCCTTTCTGGCCCATGTCTGCGCGCACCGTGCGCCGCGCATGGCCGCGCATTGGGGCTTCCTGCTCGAACCGCTGGTTGCCGACCATTCCGACGCACCCGGCCTGCTGCGCTATCGCCAGATCGAGTACTACCGCATGCCGATGATGGCCTACCTGGCGCTGGACGACCCGCGGGCCTTGACGCGCAATGATTTCATTCGCCTCGGCCTGGTCACCGGCGCCGGCACGGCCGGCAGCGAACTGCCCTATGCCGAGGATCATCTGGCTGATTTCGAGTCGCGTTTTTGCTACGACCGCTTCTGGGCCGACGCCGGCCCCGCCCCCAACACCCGCTACCTGTGCAGCGGCCACTCGCTGGTCGTCGTCGGCGACGCCCGCGCCGCGTACTACCGCTGCGGCGACCGCGGCGTGCTGGCGCAGTTCAGGCATCAGCATTTCCTGCTCTTCATGATTGCGCACTTTCAGAAGGCGGCGCTGTTGATGATGTCGGACCGCCTGGTCGAGGCGCTGGAACGACTCGACGTCGGCGACGCACCCAGCGTGCGCCGCTTCAAGCGCGCGATACGCAACAGTTTCGAGAGCTTCCTGCGCTTCACCCACCGTTACTGGTTCCACGAGGTCTCCGAGCAGGCCCAGGTGCGCGCGCTGTTCCAGATGTGCTCGCTGCACCTGGGCCTGGACCCGCTGTACGCCGAGGTCAAGGAGCGGGTCGCCGACATGAACAGCTATCTCGATGCCGACAGCCTGCGCCGACAGGCCAACACCGTGGTGCGCTTGACCGTGGTCACGATCCTCGGCCTGATCGGCACCGTGACGACCGGCTTTCTGGGCATGAACCTGCTCGCCGAAGCCGACGCCTCGTGGTCGCGCAAGCTCGTGGTCTTCGGCGTCGTGTTCGTGGCCACCATCGGGCTGACGGCTTACACGATGGCCAAGTCCAAGGCGCTGTCGGATTTTCTCGATGCCCTGTCCGACGAGCGCTTGCCGGCCTGGACCAAGGTCAAGGCGCTGGCGGGCGTCTGGCGCCGCCGAGCCGAGCAGGCCTCGCACGAGTGACCAGCATTTTTATTCGCCTCGACATGTAAGACGAATGTCTGCCGAGCCTCGGCGCGAAGCGGGCACTGCCTCCGCGGTCAGGCTGCACGGCGCGGCCGTCGGCCCCGTGCCCTGACCCCATAGTTGCAGGGCCGCGACAGGCCCGACCAGCGCCGGTCATGACACATCTGGCGACAGGCCTGGCGCACGAAAGCGTAAGAATGGCCCTATGACTCTTCCACTTTCCGCTCGCGCGGGCCGTTTTCAGCCCGGTTTGGCTGGTTAATGCCTAGCCAAATCACGACCCGTGATCCGCAAGCTGCAAGCGATTGTTGCATCACGCACTTAAGTCACAGCTTTCAACGGCGACTTACGCCCGCTTAAGACGGCGCGAAGCCCAAACCTGCAAAATCAATCTGCCTGCACGGGCATTGGAGGAGGTCATCTGAGGCGCAAGACGCCGACGCAGCCCTTCCATCACCCGTGTTGGCTGGTTTGGCCCGGCGCTAGCGCGCAGGCGCCGAACATCGACGACCAAATACATGAACATCGCCTCCCTGCCACAACCGCCAACCGTCAGCGCGCCCCGTGCCGCAAAGGCCAAGCCGCGCGATCGCAGTACCCAGGCCGCGACGCGGCCGGCGGCCAGTACCCTGGCCACCCAAGCCGATTCGGTTCAGGCGCAGCCGCGCCAGGCCAAGTCCAGGCAACGCCGACGCACCCTGGACCAGCCGGGTTATGGCGACTTGCTGCTGTACATGCTGATGACCGTGTTGGTCGCCGCGGCCTGGACCATCACACAGCTCAAGCTGTTTCGCGCCAACGACAACATCAACTACTGGATCGGTGTCGTCGGCGGCTCGATGATGCTGGTGCTGTTCCTCTATCCGCTGCGCAAGCATGTGCGCTTCGCGCAGGGCTGGGGCCATGTGAAGCTTTGGTTCTGGTTCCACCTGGTCATGGGCATCGCCGGCCCCTGGTTGATCCTGGTGCACTCGACTTTCAAGATCGGTTCGCTGAATGCCGGCGTGGCGCTGTACTGCATGATCATCGTGGTGCTGAGCGGCGTGGTGGGGCGCTTCATCTACATGCGCATCAACCGCGGCCTGGACGGCGAGCGTATGTCGCTGGCCGAGTTGCGCGAGCGCGCCGGCATGGTCGAGAGCGCCGCGCGCTCACGCCTGCATTTCTCGCCCAGCGTCGAGGCCAAGCTGTTGGCATTCGAGCAACATGAGCTGCGCGCCAAGCCCGGTTGGCTGACCTACTTTCGCCAGGTCACGATCCTGCCCGTGCAGCAGTACATCACCTATCGGCAGTGCGTCACCGCCGTGCGGCGCCGCATGCATGCCGTGGCCGCCGCGCGCCAGTGGAGCGCGAACGATCTGCGCCGGCGTGAACGCCGCGCCGTGCGCCTGGTGGAAAAATACCTCGACGCCGTGGTCCGCGTCGCCCAGTACACCGCCTACGAGCGCATGTTCGCCCTTTGGCATCTGGCCCACCTGCCGTTTGTCTACTTGCTGGTCATCTGTGCTTTCGTGCATGTGATCGCCGTGCACGCGTACTGAGGCCGGCATTGACGGCCTGGGCTTCACCCTTGCGACGATGGCTGCTGCGGGCGGCCCTTGTCGGTCTGCTCGCAGCAGGCGCATGGCTACCGGCAGGGGCTCAGGGCATCGAGTCTGTCCTGCGGCCGGGCGATCTGGTCGCCGGCCATGCCAAATGGGAGGAAGAGTGCACCAAGTGCCATACACGCTTTGACCGTGGGGCGCAAAACGGCCTGTGCATGGACTGCCACAAGGAAGTCGGCCGCGACGTCAACGACCACACCGGCTACCACGGCCGGCTGAAGCCACAGACCTGCGCCACCTGCCATGCCGACCACAAGGGCCGCACGGCGCGCATCGTCGTGCTCGACAAGCCGCGCTTCGACCACACGCAAACCGATTACGAGTTGCGCGGCAAGCACCTCAAGGTCGAGTGCGAGAAGTGCCACGAGCCGAAGAAGAAGTACTGGGAGGCGCCGCTGGACTGCAACGCCTGCCACCGCAAGGACGACGTGCACAAGGGCTCGCTGGGCCCGAAGTGCGGCGACTGCCACAGCGCGAACGACTGGAAGGAAGCCAAGGTCGACCACGACAAGACGCGTTTTCCCTTGAAGGGCAAGCATGTCGACACCAAGTGCATCGAGTGCCACAAGAAGGGCGCCGAATACAAAGACGCGCCGCGCACCTGCATCGGTTGCCACCGCAAGGTCGACGAAAGCGCCAAGGGCCACAAGGGCCTGTACGGCGAGAAGTGCGAGACCTGCCACGACGCCAAGGCCTGGAAGCCTTCGATCTTCAACCACGACACCGATACCAAGTACGCGCTGCGCGGCAAGCACCGCACGACCAAGTGCGCCGATTGCCACACCGGGCACTTGTACAAAGACAAGATCGTCGGCCAGGCCTGCATCGACTGCCACAAGAAGGACGACGACAGCGCCAAGGGCCACAAGGGCAGCCTGGGCCGCGACTGCGCCGCCTGCCACGTCGAGGCCGGCTGGAAGGAAAAGGGCAAGTTCGATCACGACAAGACCGACTTTCCGCTGCTGGGCAAGCACAAGGACGTCAAGTGCGCGGATTGCCACAAGAGCACCAACTACAAGGAAGCGCCGAAAGACTGCTACAGCTGCCACAAGAAGGATGACAAGCACGCGGCGACACTGGGCACCAAGTGCGAGGACTGTCACGTCGAGCGTGACTGGAAGACCCTGAGCACGCGCTTCGACCATGACAAGACGCGCTTCAAGCTGCGTAATGCCCATGCTGCAAAGAAGGTCGTGTGCAAGAACTGCCACACCGACTTGAAGCATTACCGCGACACGCCGATGGACTGCCTGTCGTGCCACAAGAAGGACGACAAGCACGAAGGCCAGCAAGGGACCAAGTGCGAAACATGTCACAACGACCGCGAGTGGAAATCAACCAGCTTCGATCACGGCTTGACGCGCTTCCCGTTGCTGGGCAAGCATGTCAGTGTGGTTTGCAAGGATTGCCACAAGAGCCTGCGCTTCAAGGACGCCAAGATCGCCTGCGTGTCGTGCCACGTGAAGGACGATGTGCACAAGAAGACCCTCGGCCCGGCCTGCGAGGCATGCCATAACGCACGCAACTGGAAGACTTGGGACTTCGATCATGACAAGCGCACCAAGTACGTACTCGACGGCAAGCACAAGGGCCTGGCCTGCAAGGCCTGCCATACCCTGCCGATGGAAGGCAAGGTCATCGCATCGATGCGCTGCGTCAGTTGTCACGCCAAGAACGATGTGCACGATGGCGCCTACGGCCGTCAATGCGAGCAATGCCACGTGACAAGTTCTTTCAAGACGATACGCTCACGCGCCGGTAAACTGTCGAACGCGCAGGATGTCTTACCTCGCGCATTTACTGAGTGGCCGGCAGCGGCATATGTGCCGCGGGCGCTGCGCAGCGATGCTGCGGGGCAATGGAAGGCGGGAGGCCAGACATGACTCGATCAATGAAATCGCGCTGGGCAATGCCCTTGTGGTTCCCGCTGCTGCGGGCCCTGTGGGCCATGGCGGCCGGCGTGGCCTTGACACTGGCACCCGGCGCAGCGTCGCCGCAGGCCGGACAAACGGGCTTCGACCACCTGCTCACGGGGTTCGCCCTGACCGGCATGCACGAAGACGTGCGCTGCGAAACCTGCCACATCAAGGGCATCTTCAAGTCCACGCCGCGTGACTGCGCGGGCTGCCATGCACAGAACAATGCCCGCAGCGCAGTGTCCGCGCCGGTCAATCACCTGCCGACACAGCTGAGCTGCGATAGCTGCCACTCGACCTTGACCTTCGGTGGCGCCCGCTTCGACCATGCCATGGCCATGCCGCGCGGCTGCGCCACCTGCCACAACGGCGTGGTGGCCACCGGCAAGACCGCCACCCACCCGACCACGCTGGCCTCGTGCGACACCTGCCACACGACGGTTTCGTTCGCCTCCGCGGCGGTGCCGCTCAACCACATCCCCTACGCCTCGGGCGCGGCGTGCACGGCCTGTCATACCAACGCCGACTACACCGTCATGCCGACGCTGGCCAACATCCACGCCAACGCGCCGAGCACCACCAGCAACTGCGCGCAGTGCCACGGCGCCGCGGCGGCCAGCTTTGCCATACCGGCGAACAACTTCTCCATCGTCGCGCAACCAACCAACCACCTGCCCACCGGCGCGGCCTGCGAGTCTTGCCACGTCGGCGCCGGCTCGAGCGTGCCCGTCCTGCCGGTGACCAACGGCGCCCAGTTCAGCGGCTCGCGCATGAACCACGCCGGCATCAGCAACAACTGCGAAACCTGCCACATGCCCGCGGGCACGGCACCCAATTTCGCCGGCATCACGGCCATCGTCGGCCAGCCGCCCACCTCGCCGATGGGCGCGGGCTCGCATATTCCGTCGAGCAGCGCCTGCGAGAGCTGCCACCTGGGCAGCCTGGCCAACGTCGCCGGTCTGATCCCGGCCAATGCCTCGCGCACCGCGCCGGGCACGCTGTTCGCAGACCCCGGCACCCACCGGCGTGCAGATCCACGCCGGCGTGACCAGCGGCTGCAATGCCTGCCACGAGGCCAACTCGGTGTGGATGGGTGTGAGCGCCTATCCCATCAATCCGTCGGTCCTGACCAACGATGCGACGCAGTACACCGGCTTCCAGACCCGGCCGCGCGCTAGCCGCGGGCACCTTCAACGTGGCCGATGCGAGCCCACCCGAGCACCGGCGACTGCAGCGAGTGCCACAGCGGCACCACCTTCTTCGACGGCCAGGACAAGCCGGCCAACCACATCCCCTTTGCGGCCACGGCGCAGTGCACGGCCTGCCACACCAGCACCGACTACGCGGTGATGCCCACGCTGGCCAACATCCACGCCAACGCACCGAGCACGACCACCAACTGCGAGCAGTGCCATGGCGCAGCGGCGGCCAGCTTTGCGATTCCGGCAGCCAACTTCACGCATCGTCGGCGTGCCGCCCAACCACATTCCGTCCAGCGACGGCATGCGACTCCTGCCACGTCGGCGCTGGCTCGAGCGTGGCCACGCTGCCGGTGCCCAACGGCGCCAAGTTCAGCGGCTCGCGCATGAACCACGCCGGGATCACCAACAACTGCGTGGCCTGCCACGTGCCCGCGGGTACCGCGGCCAACTTCATCGGCATCACGGCCATCGTCGGTCAGCCACCCACCTCGCCCGTGGGCGCCGGCTCGCACATTCCCGTCGGGTACCACCTGCGAGACCTGCCACCTGGGCACGCCTGGCCAACGTCGGCGGGCAGATTCCGGCCAACGCCACCCGCACCGCCCCGGGCACGCTGTTCGCAGACCCCGGCCCCGACCGGCGCGCAAATCCACGCCGGCGTGACCAGCGGCTGCAGCGCCTGCCACGAAGCCAACTCGGTGTGGATGGGTGTGACGCGCCTATCCGATCGTCCCGACGGTCATGACCGCGAACGCCCAGTACACGGGCTTCCAGACCCGGCCACGCGCAGCGGCGGGCACCTTCAACGTGGCCGACGCGGCCCACCCGAGCCACCGGTGACTGCAGCCAGTGCCACAGCAGCACCATGTTCTTCAGCAGCGGGGACAAGCCGGCCAACCACATCCCCTACGCCGCCGCTGCGCAGTGCTCGGCCTGCCACACCAACACCGACTACGCGGTGATGCCGACGCTGGCCAACATCCACGCCAACGCGCGAAAGCACGACCGGCAATTGCGCGCAGTGCCACGGCGCGGCGGCAGACAGTTTTGCCATCCCGGCCGCCAACTTCACGATCGTCGGCCAGCCGACCAACCACATCCCCAGCGGCGAACCCTGCGAGACCTGCCACGTCGGTACCGGCTCGAGCGTGCCCACGCTGCCGGTGGGCAACGGCGCCAAGTTCAGCGGCTCGCGCATGAGCCACACCGGCATCACCAGCAACTGCGTGGCCTGCCACGTGCCTGCGGGCACCACGGCCAACTTCGCCGGTATCACCACCATCGTCGGCATGCCGCCGACCTCGCCGATGGGCGCCTCGTCGCACATCCCGTCGAGCACCACCTGCGAGACCTGCCACCTGGGCACCCTGGCCAACGTGACGGGCCTGATCCCGGCCAACGCCACGCGCACGGCTCCCGGCTCGCTGTTCGCGACCCCGGCGCCGACCACGGCGCAGATCCACTCCGGCGTGACCAGCGGCTGCACGGCCTGCCACGAAGCCAGCTTCGTCTGGATGGGCATGAGCGCCTACCCGATCGCGCCGACGACCAAGAGCACCACCGCCGGCACGCAGTACACGGGCTTCCAGACTCGCCCGCGTGCCGCAGCAGGCACCTTCAACGTGGCCGACGCCTCGCACCCGGCCACGGGCGACTGCTGCCAGTGCCACAGCGGCACCAATTTCTTCACGGCCCAGGACAAGCCGGCCAACCACATCCCCTATGCGGCGACCGCGCAGTGCACGGCCTGCCACACCAACGCCGACTTCGCGGTGATGCCGACGCTGGCCAACATCCACGCCAACGCGCCGAGCACGACCACCAACTGCGCGCAATGCCACGGCGCAGCGGCGGCCAGCTTTGCGATTCCGGCGGCCAACTTCAGCATCGTCGGCCTGCCGACCAACCACATCCCGACCAGCGCCGCCTGCGAGCTGTGCCACGTCGGCGCGGGCTCGAGCGTGCCCACGCTGCCGGTGCCCAACGGCGCCAAGTTCAGCGGCTCGCGCATGAGCCACACCGGCATCACCAACAACTGCGTGGCCTGCCACGTGCCGTCGGGCACGACGACCACCTTCGCCGGCATCACCAACATCATCGGCATGCCGCCGACCACGCCGATGGGCGCGAGCTCGCACATCCCGTCGAGCACCACCTGCGAGACCTGCCACCTGGGCACGCTGGCCAATGTCACCGGCCTGATCCCGGCCAACGCGACGCGCACGGTTCCGGGCTCGCTGTTCGCCACCCCGGCGCCGACCACGGCGCAGATCCACTCCGGCGTCACCAGCGGCTGCAATGCCTGCCACGAAGCCAGCTTCGTCTGGATGGGCATGAGCGCCTACCCGATCGCGCCGACGACCAAGAGCACTACCGCCGGCACGCTGTACACGGGCTTCCAGACCCGGCCGCGCGCCGCGGCGGGCACCTTCAACGTGGCCGACGCCGCGCACCCGGCCACGGGCGACTGCTGCCAGTGCCACAGCGGCACCACCTTCTTCAGCGGGCAGGACAAGCCGGCCAACCATATCCCCTATGCGGCGACGGCGCAGTGCACGGCCTGCCACACCACGGCGGGCAACTACTCGTCGCCGATGCCGACGCTGGCCAACATCCACGCCAACGCGCCGAGCACGACCACCAACTGCGCGCAATGCCATGGCGCCGCGGCGGCCAGCTTTGCCATTCCGGCGGCCAACTTCAGCATCGTCGGCCTGCCGAGCAACCACATCCCGACCAGCGCCGCGTGCGAGCTGTGCCACGTCGGCACGGGCTCGAGCGTGCCCACGCTGCCGGTGCCCAACGGCGCCAAGTTCAGCGGCTCGCGCATGAGCCACACCGGCATCACCAACAACTGCGTGGCCTGCCACGGGCCGTCGGGCACCACGGCGCACCTTCGCCGGCATCACCAACATCATCGGCATGCCGCGGACCACGCCGATGGGCGCGACCTCGCACATCCCGTCGAGCACGACCTGCGAAACCTGCCACCTGGGCACCCTGGCCAACGTCACCGGCCTGATCCCGGCCAACGCCACCCGCGCCGTCCCGGGCTCGCTGTTCGCGACGCCGGCTCCCGACCACCGCGCAGATCCACACCGGCATCACCAGCGGCTGCAATGCCTGCCACGAGGGTGGAAACGTGTGGATGGGCATGACGAGTCTACCCGATCGCGCCGACGACGCTCGGCACCGCCAGCACCCAGTACACCGGCTTCCACACCAGGCCGCGCGCGGCGGCGAGCACGTTCAGCGTGGCCGATGCGGCGCACCCGACCACCGGTGACTGCGGCGACTGCCACACCGGGACCACCGCCTTCACCGGCCAGGCCAAGCCCGCCGGCCACATCCCGACCCAGCAGACCTGCGCGACCTGCCACGTGGTGTCTGGTAATTTCTCGGTCACCGGGCTGACGACCAATATGGCCACCATGCACACCGGCATCACCACCGGCTGCATCACCTGCCACACGGCCGGTGCCGGTGCCGGGCCGTTTGCCGGCTGCGCGACGCCCTGCACGGGCACGCCGCCGCTGACCTACCAGCCCAAGACGATGCCGCTGGCCGCGGGGGCCTCGCCGATGGCGCCGTCGTCGCAGACGCACGTGCCGGCGCCGGGCATCGCCTGCGAGAAATGCCACTCGGCCACGGTGTTCACCTCGTTCGCCGGCATGCAGATGAAGAACAACACGCCGGCACACACCGCGGTGGGCACCTACACCTGCATCACCTGCCACGAAGGCGGCTACACCTGGTTCGGCGTGACGATCGTGACCCGCAATGTCGGCCACGAGGGCCGCAAGGCGGGCCAGGATTGCATCCTCCGTTGCCACAAGAAGTGCCTACAACAATTTCTTCGCCACCCTGCGGCCCATCATCCGCTCGGCGCGCATCGGGTCCAACCCGCTGCTGCCCCGGAGCAGCTTGATTCCTGAGGCGGGCGCCGGCCCGATGACGGCGTTCGACCACCAGGGCGTGCTGCCGGGTCAATGCGTCAGCTGCCACAACGGCGCGGCTGCGCGCGGCCTGCCGAACAAGCACCTGGCGACCAAGATGTCCTGCGACAGCTGTCACCGCACCACGGCCTGGCTGCCCGCGAAGTTCACGCACCAAGGGCCTGACGGCGGGCCAATGCGCGAGCTGCCACAACGCGGTCAAGGCCACGGGCAAATCCGGCTCGCACTTCCTGACGGCACGCTCCTGTGACGCCTGCCACCGCACGGCGGCCTGGATTCCGGTGAGCTATACCCACCTCTCGCCGGCCTACCGTCCTACAGCCGATCTGCCGCTTTGTGTAAGCTGCCACATCACCAACGGTGAGATGATTCCACGTGTCATGCATAGCAACCCCCGCTTGCGACCCATCCCCGTACCGGCCGGTCCCTGATGCACCTCGACTACGCGGCTGACCCGACTTCAGGAATGGCGGGTCAGCCATGACCGACCGAACAATTGCGCTCGCACGCCTCGTGCGGCGCGCCCTGCCCTTCCTCGCCAGCCTGGCCCTGGGGTCAGCGGCCCTCGGTGCGGCCGCCCAGACCCTGGACGAGTTCGACGGCTCGGCGCGCAGGGCACGGGTTATCTGGCCCGCATCAGTTTCAACAGCAATGTGCGGCTGGTGCGGCAAACGCCGCTGACGGCCACCCAGTTGCTGCGCATCGAATTCGAACTGGTCGGCGCCGACGAACGCATCATGGCCCAGACCGTCGAAGAGAACCGCGATGGCTCCCGGCGTCGGCGGGTCACCCGATCTGCGTCTGTCGTATGTAGCCGTGCCGCGGGCGCGCATCAAGCAGCTGACGCTGATACTTGAGCCGCGCCGCCGTCGTCCGCGCCCGCCAGGGCGGCAATGCCCGCACCATCGAACTGGTGATCTCCGGCGTGGCGGAGCGTCGCCATCGATCGCGCCGGCCACCGAACGCCGTTATGCAGTGACATTGCAAACCGTGCCGCTCAGCGCGCCGGAAAGACTGCTGCCGGTGCCGGTGCAGTTCCAGTCGCATGACGCGTTCAGCGTCGCCGTCGTGGTCGACGGCGTGCCCAGCGTGCAGGTCAACATCGGCTATTACGAAACCGTGGAGCAGGCACAGCGGGTACGTGCGCTGGCCCTGGCGCGGTTCCCCGATGCCACGGTGCTCGACCTGCTGGCGCGCCGCCAGGAGGTGCTGCAGGCGGCGGCCGCGGCTCAACCTGCGGCGCCTGCGAAACCCCCAGCGCCTCCCCCGACGCCCACTGCGCCTCCGACCCCGACGCTGGCCCCTGCGCCGGTGCCAGCGCCCGAACCCGCACCGGTGGTGGTGCCCGCACCGCCGCCGCCACCGCCACCACCCGCGCCTGAACCGCCGCGCCGGCACCCGTCGTGGCCACGGCCTCCCCGCCCCCCGAACCCGCAGCCGCCGGCCCGCTGAGCGAAGTCGAGCGGCGGGGTGTCGAGTTGCTGGAGAAGGGGCGCCAGGCCTTGCTCGCCAAGCAGTACGAACCGGCGATCGACCTGCTCAACCAATTGCTGCTGTTGCCACCCAATTCAGCCTCGAAGGACGCGCAGGAATTGATCGGCCTGGCCTGGGAGCGCGCCGGCAACGTCGCCAGAGCGCGTATCGAGTACGAGTTGTACCTGCGGCTGTTTCCGCAAGGCGAAGGTGCCGACCGCGTCGGGCAGCGCCTGGCCGCGCTCGACACGGACGCTGCCCGGCCACCGCCGGCTCTGATTGCGCCCAGCGGCTCGACCGCAGTGGCGACTAGCGCGCCCAAAGAAAACACCTTCACCGGCAGCATCGCGCAGTACTACTACGGCGGTGTGGCGCGCAGCGAGTCGCTGGTCACCGTGACGGCGGGTGTCGACACGCAAACGCTGACCCGCACCACGCAATCGGCACTCATCACCAGCGCCGACTTGAACGCGCGGTTCGTTCAACCGGATGCCGAAACCAGGGTCGTGGTACGCGGCACGAGCGCCGCCAACCTGTCCAGCGAGTCGAAAAACACCAGCCTGATCAACAGTGCCTATGTCGACTACCGAAAGACCGAATCGGGGCTGGGCATTCGCGCCGGCCGCCAGTCGGCCATCAGTGGCGGCCTGATCGGCCTGTTCGACGGCGTCTCGCTCGTCTATCCCGTGCGCAACGGCCTGAAGATCGACGTGATGGGCGGGGTACCGGCCAACACCCTGGTCAATGCACCGTCGCAGCGCCTGTTTGCCGCCATGGCCGAGGTCGACGGCATCGCCGACGGGCTGGGCGGCAATGTCTACATCCTCGATCAAACCGTCGATGGCTTCACCAACCGGCGTGCACTCGGCACCGAAGTGCGTTATTCGTCGGACAACTATTCCGTCTACTCGCTGGTCGATTACGACATCTACTTCAAGAGTTTGAACGCGGTCACCTTGCAGGGATCGATCCAGGCCCCTGGGCAAACGACGATCACCTTGTTCGTCGACGATCGCAAGGCACCGTCTCTGCAGTTGACCAACGCCCTCATCACCACCGGTCAGACCTCGCTCAAGGACTACCTGGCCGGCCACTCCCTGGCCGAGGCCGAGGCCGCCGCCAAGGGCATCACGGCCAAGGCGCAGCAGGGCATGATCAGCGTGTCGCGGCCGCTCAATGAGCGCTGGCAGATGGGGGTCGACCTGCGCTACAGCCAGATCGGCGCCCTGCCCGCCGTGGGTAACTTCGAAGCCACGGAAGCCACGGGCGCACAGGTCGCGGTATCGGCCCAACTCACCGGCTCGAACATCTATTCGTCGCGCGACCTCAGCTCATTCGGCGTCTACGTGATGCACACGCCGCAGTTCAACGGGTCGCAGTTCTCGTACAACAACCTGACCGGCCTGCGCGACAACGACCTGACCGTCGAGCCCTCGATCCGTTATTACCGACAAACGAGCAATGACGGCTTGAAGTTGAGCCGCGTCACGCCCGGCATGCGGCTGTCGTATCGCCTCTCGCGGCGTGCCAGTGTGATCGGTGAATCGATCGTCGAGTTTTCGACCACCGACGGGCCGAGCGGCAATGACACCACGCGCTCGGTCTTCTTCACCGTCGGCTATCGCTACGAGTTCAACTGATCTGGCGCGGAGCGTCAGGTCGTTGCGGCGTAAGCAAGGATGTTCAAGCAGATGCCTCCTCGTCGCCTGCGGTTGGTCGCGGCGCTCGCCACGGCGGCCCTGGTGCTGGGCATAGCCCTGTACATCCGTCTTTGCGCAGGCTCCTGCGCCGGCCGCGGCCGTAGCACCGGCGGTGTCGTCGGCCGCCTCGGCCGCCCACCCGCTCAGCACCGAGCAGCTCGAACAGGCCATCACGACGATGCGAGAGCGTGTCAGGCGACTCCCGAGCGACGCCACGGCCTGGGCCATGTTGGCGCACTCGCAGGAGATGCTCGGCAACTACGCCGATGCGAGCACCAGCTATGCCCGCCTGGTCGAGTTGCGACCCAAGGACCCGCAGGTGCTTGCCGACGCAGCCGACTCCCTGGCCCTGGCCAATGGCCGCAAATTGGCGGGTGCGCCGATGCAATTGATCACGCGCGCGTTGGCCCTGGACCCGAACAACCTCAAGGCCTTGTCGCTGGCCGCCACGGAGGCCTTCGAGCGCAAGGACCCGGCGGCGGCCATCGCTTATTGGCAACGTGCGCGGGCCCAGATCACCGACGCGACGCTGGGCCAGGAACTCGACGCCAATATCGCGCTGGCCCGGGCTCAACAGGCACGAGCCGCCTCGGGCGTGGGCGATGTCGTCGGCGGTCGCATCGTGCTGTCCGACAAACTCAAAGACCGCGTCGCGGCCGGCGACACCCTGTTCGTCTTTGCGCGCCCGGTCGAGGGTTCGCGCATGCCGGTGGCCTTGATGCGCAAGCGGGCAAGCGAGTTGCCGCTCGAATTCAAGCTCGATGACTCGATGGCCATGGTGCCGCAAAACCGCTTGTCGCTGCAGTCCCGCGTGGTCATCGGCGCGACGCATCTCCAAGCGCGGCGACGCAACGCCCGCCAGCGGCGACCTGCAGGGTTTCAGCGCACCGGTGAATGTCGGCACCGTGGGCTTGAAAGTCGAGATCGCCGAGGTGGTGCAGTGAATTGCGCTCGCCATGACATCCTGCGCCATGGTCAGGCCAGCAACGCTTGCGCGCAGGCGCTGCTGATCCTGCTCCTGGCCGCCTCGCCGGCCTGGGCCGTCCTGGGTGGTGGCGTGGCCGACGTCCAGGGCGAACAGTTGCGCATGCACGCCACGCGAGCCGTTGCCACCAATTTCCAAGGCGGCTCGGTGCATGAATTGCGCCTGGCTGACGGCTCGTCGATCCGGCAGTACATCAACGCCCAGGGCGTCGTCTATGCCGTCGCCTGGAGCACCCGCGTGAAGCCGAACTTCGCTCAACTGTTCGGCCGCTACGCCGCCGACTTCAATGCCGGCGCGGCCGATGCGCTGCGCACGCCGGGCATCAAGCGAAAGTCTTCGTCGACCATGGCGACCTTGTTGTGCACTCGGCCGGCCGGCAGAGGTGCGTTCGTCGGCAAGGCCTGGCTCAAGTCTCAAGTGCCGGCTGGCAGCTCGCGCCGATGCAATCCGCTGAGCCGTTTCTCGCCGATCGCACCCTGCTGCTGGCGTCGCGTGGCCGCGCTGACCGGCCTGCGGCGGCGGCACGACGAGCTCGTCAACGTCATCTGCAGGGACCCCAGCGTCTGCATACGCCGCTGGCAGCATCAGCTCACGCCCACAGGACCCAACACCACCGAGATCGTCGTCGACCGCGGCCCAGTCCGGTTCGGGCTCGGTGTGACCAATGTTCCCTATGTCACCGTCACAGTCTGCCGCCCGGGAGCGACCAACGGGTCGACCGTCGATTGCGTGACCATCGACCATGTGCTGCTCGACACCGGCTCCTATGGCCTGCGGGTGCTGAAGAGCAAGGTCGATGGCTCACCTGGCCAGGGGCTGCCGGCAGTGCCCGTTGCCGCCGACGCGAGCAACGGCACGCCCGCCGGCGATGCGGCCGAGTGTTATCCGTTCGTGCTCGGTGCGGTGTGGGGGCCGCTGGCCAAGGCCGATGTTCGCATCGCCGACGAACTCGCGCCCGCGCAGACGATTCAGCTGATCGACGACAGCCAGTCGCCTCGCAGTCTGCCGCCCGCAGGACTGCACTTGACCTGGCGGCAGCAAGGCGCATTGCTCAGCTCCGTCTCTGAGCTGCAGGCCAACGGCATTCTCGGCATCGGCTCGGTGAATGTGGACTGCGGCATCGGCTGCGAACCGAACATGTACTTCAACATGCTGCACGCCGTGTACTACTCGTGCCCGACGAACGGCGACCCGTGCGTGCCGGCAGGTATGGCCATGGCCGCGCAGGTACAAAACCCGGTGGCCAACTTCGTGGCCGACGGCAACGGAAGTTCAACAACAACGGCACGATGATCGCCATGCCGGCCCTGCCCAAATTGGGCGCCAACGTGGCCAAGGGCCGTCTCGTGTTCGGCATCGAAACACAGGCCAACAACCAGCTCCCTCGACGGGCAGCGAGCATGTACCCGGTGGTGATCGAATCCGACCAGCCCAACTACCTGTACGTTGGGGTGCAAGTCGGCGCGCGAAGCTATCCACAGAGCTACATCGATACCGGCTCCAACGCCATGTTCTTCGACTCCGACCGATGCAGCGCTGTCGCCGGCGTGCGGCGTCACCACTGGTTCATCGAGCACGAGCAATCGTTGGTATTGCCCGGTCGGCACATGGCAGCAGTCCGCGACCGTGATCGACGCGCTGGGTGCACCGATTCCATTCACCTTCGCCGTCGACAGTGCCGATGCGCTGTTCAGCGTCTGCACCAACGGCACCTGCGCCACTGCGTTCGCCAATCTGGCCGGCACCGCAGGCCAAGCCGCCGAGACCTTTGCGCTGGGCATGCCGTTCTTCTATGGCCGCCAGGTCTTCACGTCGATCTGGGGCAAGTTCCTATCGCCCAACGGCCCCTGGTACGCGTACTGAAGCGCCGCGCGCGCCGAACGCCGGGGCGGTCGGTTCGTCAGTCCGCCTCGTGGTTCGATTTTCCGATGGCGGCCAACAGACAGACCAGCAACGCCAGCCCGAGCAGCGACCAGAAGTCGAACGCGCCGCCACCGCCACCGCCTGGGTTGGCCACCGGTGGCGGCGTGCCTGCCGCGGGCGGCGGCATCACGACCGGCACCACGCCGTCGAAGCTCGCCAATCCGCCGGCCGTTGCCGCATAGAGCAGCGTGCCCTCGCCGCGCAACTGGCGCAGCTCGAGCGAAGGCAGCGCCTGGTCGCCGCTGCCGTTGAACGGCAGTCCAGACGAAGCCGGAGCCGACCGACGAAACCGGCGCGCTGAACAGGCCCTGGCTGCCGGTCGCCGCGAACACCGTCGTGCCGTCGCTGTACAGCGCCGTCACGATGCGGTTGAGATCGGTCGGATTCGCAGGGTCGCGAATGCCGTTGCTGGCATCGCTCCAGGTGCCGCCCGGCGTGGCCGCGCTGACCAGCTCGGCCCGCGTGCCGACGAGCAGGGTGTTGCCTGCCAGGGCCAGGCTGTTGATGCGGTGCAGTCCGACATCGCCGTTGGCAAATGCGCTCCAGTTCGGAATGCCAGCGGCCACCGACGGCGCCACCGACACCGAGGCCGTGCCGGCATTGATGATGTCTTGTGTGCCTGCATAGAGCTTGCCGCCGGCCACCAGCAGCGCCGAGACGCGCAAGCTGCCGAGGCCGGCGAGTGCCGCCACCGCGGTGGCAGGCGCAGTACCGAGCGTGAGGGAAAAGACGCCGGCGTCGGTGCCGATGTACAACAAGCTGCCGTCGCGGGCCAGCGAGATCACGCTGGGGATGGTGGCCGCGGCGACCGCTTGCCACGCCGCGCCGATGGGCAAGGCATACAGGCCGGCATTGGTGCCTGCATAAACGACGCGGTTGGTCGAATCCGAGGCCAGGGCCGGTATATCGACCAAGCCGGACGCGGCCTGGTTCAAGCCGGTCGAACTCCAGGTCGCCCCGGCATCGGTGCTGACCAGCACGTCGGCATATTGTTCGGCTGCCACGGCAACATACAGCGAGCTGCCGACCACCGTGATGTCGGACACGTTGGCGTTGTTAAGGCGATTGTTCGCGCCGCTGGGCAGCGTCGCGGGCCCGTTGCTCGCGCTCCAGTTCGAAGTCGCGGTGATCGTTCCCAGCGCCTGGCTGGCCACGCCGAATCCGGCGCCGACATAGAGCACGGGCGCAAAGTCGCCGGCGATCATGACGGCATTGGCCGTCGGGCTGACGGCGAGCGACTTGGCCGCGCTGAAGGTCGTGCCGTCCAGCGAAAAATAGACCCCGGCGCTGGTGGCCAGCGCGACCATCGGTGAGGCCCCCGCGGCCAGCCCGCCCGATGTCATGGCATTGCACATCAGCGCAAGCGGCCCCGTGCTGGCGAGCAGCGTGGCCTGCCAGGTGTTGTTCGCCGGATCGCGCGGACTGGTGGCCACGAACAGCTGGTTGCCGCTGCAGGCATAGGCCTGCACAAAGTCGGCGCTGTAGTGCAGGGCTTCGATGACACCCTGCCCGCGCAGTTGGGGTTGGGGAGATTGGTCGGCATCGACCCAGTTCAATGGCGACATGGCGCCGGCGATCGGCGCCGAGTAGACATGGTCCATCGCACCGACCAGCAGGCTGGCATCGCTCACCACACCGCCGGAAGAAGGTATGACGGCCATCGCGCCGATGCCGCTGTTGACAACCGCGACCGGCAAGGGTGATTCGACCCATGGCGCCGCAGGCGCCGCGGCGGGCGCCGGTAGCGCCAAGCCATAGACCACGGGCACGGCACCGGGAGTCACCACCGTCGTGGCGGCGAACAGTTTGCCGCCCGGCACGTCGACGGTCAGCAGCGTGATCGGGCTCGTGGCCGTGGTCGCCGGCATTGGGCTCCAGCTCGGCACATCACCGGCCACGCACCGGCGGCGGCGTAGAACAGGCCGGCATCGGTGGCGGCGTACAGGTACTGGGCGTCGGCCACCAAGGCCCTCACGCTTCGACTGGCGGTGCCGGTCGTCACCGGCAGCCCCGTATTGGCGGCCGACCAGGTCTGTCCGGCGTCGGCACTCACCCACACGCCGTTCTGTGCCGTGCCGGCATACAGCAGCGCCGATGCACGCGGGCTCTTCACCAAGGCCAGCACGGTGCCGCCCGGCGGGCCGATGCTGCGCCAGCTGCCATCCGATTGCGCCATCGTCGGCGACCACGCGGCCGCCAGCAAGGCCACGGCGACCCACCCGGCGCGCAAACCCTGCAAGAGACGTCGCACTTGCTCAACGCCGGATGCAAAAAGTATCGATCGCATGGCTTCTCCTCGGCAGGTCGAATGGCGCGCATCAGCGCGCGTTTGATCGTCGGCGCGGCCCAACAGGGCGCAGATCAACGCTAGCACAAGCTTCTCACGCCCATGCCGGCGTGCGGCCCGTTTTGCTGCAATAGGTGTAGGAATGCGCAACGCACGCGCTCAGCGGCCACCCGAGAACAGGCGCAAAGCCTTGTCGAAGCTCCACACGCGCCGGATTTCGATCACGTCGTAGTCCATGGCCAAGTCGCTCGGGAACGGCGTGTACGGCGAGAGCTGCATCACGATGCTTCGAACGGCGTTGTCGATGTCGGGCGAGCCGCTCGAGCGATCGATGGTCACGCTTTCGACGCTGCCATCGCTGCGCAACGAGACGGTGACGACCGGGTTTTCGTAAGGCCCCTTCTTGGCCTGCTTGAGCAATTCGAACGCCGCGTTGACTTCGACCTTCTGCCGCCATTTTTCGGCGTACATCATGGCCACGATGTGCGACTCGGTACGCCCGCTGAGCGTGCGGCGTCGGGCACGATCGGGCGCTGTTGCCGAGCGCAGCGGCAATGCGGATGCGGTGGCCGGCTTCTGGCTAGCGGCTGCGCCAGCCGCTGTCAGGGCCGCGCTGTCCGACGGCTTGTCGGTGCCCGCTTGCGGCGTCCCGGCCGGCGCCTGCCCGGTCGCCGCGGCCGCCGCTTTGGCGCTCTCGGCATCGCGCGCACGCTGGGCCGCCTGTTCGAGAGCCTGTCGTTCAGCGGCGGCCTTCGCTTCGGCGGCCGCTCTCGCTTCAGCCGCCAGGCGTTGCGCGATGACGCGCGCCGCCTCCTGCCGAGCGGCTTCCTGCCGTGCCGCTTCCTGCCGTGCCGCTTCCTGCCGTGCCGCCTCCTGCCGTGCCGCCTCCTGCCGTGCCGCCTCCTGCCGTGCCGCCTCCTGCCGTGCCGCCTCCTGCCGTGCCGCCTCCTGCCGTGCCGCTTCCTGCCGTGCCAGCTCTTGCCGCGCTGCCTCTTGCCGCGCCGTTTCCTGTCGTGCCGCTTCTTGCCGCACCGCTTCCTGCCGTGCTGCCTCTTGCCGCGCTACTTCCTGTCGTGCTGCTGTCTTGCCGTGCCGCTTCTTGCCGTGCCGCTTCTTGCCGTGCCGCTTCTTGCCGTGCCGCTTCTTGCCGTGCCGCCTCTTGCCGTGCCGCCTCTTGCCGTGCCGCCTCTTGCCGTGCCGCCTCTTGTCGCGCCGCCTCTTGTCGCGCTGCCTCTTGTCGCGCTGCATCCTGCTGCGCCGCTTCTTGCCTTGCCGCTTCTTGCCGCGCTGCTTCTTGCCGCGCCGTCTCCTGTTTAGCCTCTTCCTGTCGCGCCGCTTCTTGCTTGAGTTCTTCCTGCCGCAGCGCCAACGCCTGCGCCTCGAGTGCGCGCTGCGCCTGTTCGCGGGCGGCGGCCTCGAGTAGCTTGGCCTCGCGCTCGCGCTGCACCGAATCATCTTCCTTAGGCACCGGCTCGGCAGGGGGCGTGGCCACGCGCGACAGACGCGAATCAGCCTCCGGTGCACTGGCGGGTGCGGCCAGCTGGACGGGATTGGGCACCACCCGCGGTGCCAGTTCAGGCACTGCAAATGCGGCGACCTGCGTGTCCCGCTGAGCCAGCAGCGGAATCTGCGGCAGCGGCTTGGCGAGCGCAGGCGACGGGCGCGGCTGCGTCGGCTTCGGCGGCGCCTGCAGCGCCTTGACCTTCGGCGCACGCGGCGTCGGCGCGCGCGGTGCCTTGGCCTGTGCTGGGCGGGCATTCGCCGCGGGCGCCGGAGTCGGCTTGCGCGGTGCAGGCAACACGGTCAGGCCTTCACGGGCCTCGGCCACCAGGCACCGCGGGCGGCGCTACGCTCGGCGGTCTGGGTGGTGCACGGACAGGCGGCGGCGTCTTGCGACGCGGCACATTGGGCGGCGGCGGCGCGACGGCGGCCGCCGGCGGCAGGCTCGGTGCGAGTACGACGTGGATGGCTTGCACCGGCTGCCTGCGTTCGGCCATGGCTGCCCGCGCTCCGGGCTGGCTGGTGCCCGGAGCATCGAGGCGAAGCATCAACACGCTGGCGTGTACGGCCAGGGAAATGATGAACGCCGTTCGGATTGAAATCCGGCCGCGACGCAGGCGTCGCAGCCACCGCGCCTTCTTCGACGAGCGCCGACGGGAGCGCGATCCGTTGCGGGGGCTGGTGATCGATTTGGACTTGCCAGCAGGGGGCATGGAGGAGTGTGACCGCCCTGTATGGCGTTGCCGGGCATTATCCAGCGCAGGCCAGCACCGCGGTGACAGGGCCTTGACGGTGGGTTACGCCATGCGGCTGGCAGTTACGGCATGCAATCGGCCAGCCCTCTGGCCCGGCGCTGCCTCCAGGCCGCAGCGCGCCGCAAACCGGCAGGCCTGGGTCTGCCAGAATCGGCAGGCTTGCTCCCGCCCTCGTCGGGCGGGAGGGTTGAGTTGCGCAAACGGTTACAGCGCGGTCTCCCCGCCCGCAGGCCGAGCCGTCGATGATCGCTGGCGCAGGCCACGGTTTCGACGTTCCACACACTGCACTGCCCTGAAAGCCAGGCCCATGACGCTCACGATCCTGATCGCCGCATTGTTGGCACTACTGGCGCTGGGCTGGCTGACACGACCGCCGCCCGATCGCGACCAGGCGGCGGTCGCTGACCCGGGTGGCACGAGCGTCGCCGCTTTGCGCCGGCAACTCGAACAGTTGCGTGGCCTGAACCAGTCGGGTGCACTCGACGACGCGCAGTACGGCCAGGCGCGCCAGGCCCTGGAGCAACGCATCGTCGACGCCGTCGTCAACCCGCCGGGGCCCGCGACAGGCCCGCGGCAGGCTCCGCGCCTCGCACGCCGCTTGCTGCTGGGGCTGGGCATCATCGGCCTGCTCGCGGCCATCGCCAATGTCTTGTTCGAACATGCGCAGGTGGAGGCACCGGAAGCGCCAGAGACCGTCGCGGCCAGCGCTTCGGCCCCTGACAACGGCCACGCGCTGACATCGGGGCAAATCGACGACATGCTCGGCAAGTTGGCAGCCCGGCTGAAGGACAACCCCAGCGACGCCGACGGCTGGGCCATGCTCGGGCGTTCGTATGCCGTACTCGGTCGCCATGAACAGGCATTGCCGGCCTTGAAGAAGGCCGTGGAGTTGCGCCCCAAGGACGCCACGCTGCTGGCCGACTATGCCGACGCGTTGGCCGTCAACAATGGGCAGAGTCTCGAGGGCGAGCCGAGCCGGCTGATCGAGCGCGCGCTGGCCAGCGATCCGAACCACCTCAAGGCCCTGTCGCTGGCCGGCACAGCCGCCTTCAATCGCAAGGACTACGCCGGCGCATTGCGTCATTGGGACAAGTTGGCAGGCCTGGCGCCGGCCAGCGAAGCGCTGCGGCGAGTGCAGGGCGCCATCGACGAAGCGCGCCGGCTGTCGGGCGCGGTGGCGCCTGGCCCAGCGGGCAAACCAGGCCCGACGCGCGCCGCGAGCGCCGCGAGTGCCGCTGCAGCCGGCAATGCGATCACCGGCACGGTGAGCCTGGCGCCGGCGCTGCAGGCCAAGACCCGCCCCGACGACACCTTGTTCGTCTTTGCGCGCCCGGCCGAAGGTTCACGCATGCCCTTGGCGATCCTGAAAAAGCAGGTCAAGGATTTGCCGTTGGCCTTCACGCTCGACGACAGCCTGGCCATGACCCCGGCGGCGCGGCTGTCGACGGCCCAGCGCGTGATCGTCGGCGCACGCGTCAGCCGCAGCGGCAACGCCATGCCGCAGGCAGGCGACTTGCAGGGTCTTTCGCCGCCGATGGCGAACCGCGCCAGCGGGCTGAAAATCCAGATCACCGAAGTCATCGCCGGTCCTTGAGCCCGGCCACGCATCCACCATGCTCTACTTTGCCCTCTACGCCGCCACCTTCGTCCTGGTCATCGTGCTCTATGTGCGCCGGCAAAAGCGCATCCAGGGCGACCATGCGCGACAACTCAAGGAATCGATCGAGGCCGGGCTGGCCGAACCGCCTTCGCTGCACCCGGTGATCGACAACCTGCGCTGCCTGGGCTCGGCGTCCTGCGTCACGGCCTGCCCGGAGGATGCCATCGGCATCGTCAACGGCAAGGCCGTGCTGATCAACGCCGCCCATTGCATCGGCCATGGCGCCTGCCTGGCCTCCTGCCCGGTCGACGCGATCAAGCTGGTGTTCGGCACCGAAGCGCGCGGCATCGACATTCCCAACGTCTCGCCGCAATTCGAGTCCAACGTGCCCGGCATGTTCATCGCCGGCGAACTCGGCGGCATGGGGCTGATCCGCAAGGCCGCCGAGCAGGGCCGCCAGGCGATCGAGATCTTGCGCAAGCGCGCTCGCGGCGCACATGACTTCGATGTGGTCATCGTCGGCTGCGGGCCGGCCGGCTTGTCGGCCGGTTTGTCGGCGATCGAGAACAAGCTGAAGTACAAGCTCATCGAGCAGGAGGAATCGCTCGGCGGCTCGGTCTTCCACTACCCGCGCAACAAGATCGCCATGACCGCCCCGGTGAAGCTGGCGCTGGTGGGCAAGATGCGTTTCGGCGAGGTGCAAAAGGAGAGGCTGCTCGAGTTCTGGCAAGGCGTGGTCGCCAAGACCGGCCTTGCGATCAGTTTTCGAGAATGCATGGAAGGCATCGACCGCGACGGCGACGGCTTCGTCGTGCGCACGAACAGCAACGCCTACCGCACGCGCAGCGTGTTGCTCGCGATGGGCCGCCGCGGCTCGCCGCGCAAACTCGAGGTACCGGGCGAGGAATCATCCAAGGTGGTCTACCGCCTGATCGATCCGGCCCAATACGACAAACAGGCCGTGCTCGTCGTCGGCGGCGGCGACAGCGCGCTCGAAGCGGCGATCGCCCTCAGCGAGCGCCCGGGCACCGAAGTCACCTTGTCGTATCGCAGTGCAGCGTTCGGGCGCGTCAAGCAAAAGAATCGAGATCTGCTGGACCAGGCGCAGAAGCAGGGCCGCGTGCGCGTCGAACTCGAGTCGACGGTGAAGAACATCGAGGCGACCAAGGTCAACCTGCAGACCAAGGGCGGCCCCGTGTCGCTGCGCAACGATGCCGTCATCGTCTGCGCCGGCGGCCTGCTGCCCACGCCACTGCTGCAGAAAATCGGCATCGAATTCGAAACCAAGCACGGCACCGAGTGAGCCGGCCGGCCTGCGACGCCCAAGCGCGGGCTGTCCTTGCCTGAGCGACCTGCGCCCGGCCGCTCAGCGCAGTTGCATCAACTGCGCCGCCACCGCAGCGGCGATCACCTCGGGCTCCTTGCCGACGACACCGGCCACGCCGATCGGGCAGGTGACATGCGCCCGCTCGGCAGCGCCAAAGCCGCGTGCTTCGAGTCGATGCGCAAAGGCGGCCCATTTGCTCGGCTGCCTATGAGGCCGACATAGGGCAAGTCGGCGCGCTCGCGCTGGCGTTGCAGGCAGGCGGCGACGATGTCGAGATCTTCGGCGTGCGAGAAGCTCATGATCAGCACGCGCGACTGCGCGGCGAGCTCGGCCACCGCGGCCTGCACCGGCGCCGAATGCTCGGTGCCTATCCAGGGCGGCAGGTCGGCCGGAAACACCTCGTCGCGGCTGTCGATCCAGTGCACGCGCACCGGCAGCGGCGTGAGAGCCCGCACGATGGCGTGGCCGACATGGCCACCGCCGAACAGCGCGACGGGCAAACGCTGGCGCTCGGCCACGGCCTGCAGACGCAAACGCATGGCCGCGGCGTCGGCCGCCTGCAGCGACTCGAAGCGCAAGTGCACCACGCCGCCGCAGCATTGACCGAGCGATGGCCCGAGCGCAAACCGACGCACTGGCATCGATGGCTTCGCCGGCCAGCGCACGCCTGGCGATGGCGATGGCGTCGAACTCGAGGTGCCCACCGCCGATGCTGCCCAGCGTCGCAGCCGCAAACACCGCCATCCAGGCACCTGCTGCGCGCGGTGCCGAGCCCTGCGTGCGAGTCGACCGTGACCAGCACGGCCGGTTCGCTGGCCAGCCGCTCGATGAAGGCGTCGATCAGCGATCGGGCCATGCCCTCAGGGCTTGAGATCCGCGGCCTTGATCGCCGGCCCCCAATCGGCGACCTGCTTGGCCACGAACTGGCTGAAGTCGGCGCTGCCCATCTTCACGGTGGTGATACCGAGTTCCTCGAATTTCTTGACGATCACCGGGTCGGCAACGATGTCGGCCAGTGCCTTGCCGAGCTTGTCGGTCACTTCCTTGGGCAGACCCGCCGGGCCGGAGACGCCGAAATAGTTTTCCGCCACCAGCTGCGGGTAGCCGAGTTCGACCACCGTCGGCACCTCGGGCAGCAGCGGCGAGCGTGTACGCGTGGTCACGGCCAGGGCCTTGATCTGGCCGGCCTTGACCATAGGCACGAAGGCCGTGATGACGTCGATACCGAGCGGGATCTGGCCGGCGATCAGGTCCGTCGTCATCGGGGCGCCGCCGCGGTAGGGGATGTGGACCATGTTGATCTTCAGCGCCGACTTGGTCATCTCGCCGACGATGTGGCCGATCGAGCCCGGGCCGCCACTGCCGAAGGTGTAGCCAGGCGCAGCCGCGGCCTTGGGCAGGTCTTTCAGGCTGGTCGGGCCGGATTTCGGGTTGGCCATCAGCAGCACCGGCGCCACGCCGAGCATGGCCACATGCGTGAACTGGGCCACCGGGTCGTAGGGCAGCTTGGGCACCGTGAACGGGCCGATAGCGGTCGGTGTCGAGTTCGACAGCATCAAGGTGTAGCCGTCGGGCGCGGCGCGCGCCACTTCAGCGCCGCCGATCGTGCCGCCGGCGCCCGGTTTGTTGTCGACCACCACCGCCTGGCCGAGCGCCTTGCCCAGCGGCTCGGCGACGACGCGCGCGACGATGTCGCTGGCGCCACCAGAGGCAAAGGTGACGACGATGCGGATCGGCTTCTCGGGCCAGGCCGCCTGCGCGCTAAAGGGCAATGCCGCCGCAGCGAGGGCCGCGGCTATGACGGTACGAGATAGGCACATGGTGCGCTCCTTGGAACTGTTGAAAACGAATCGCAAGGGCCGTGCCTAGCTGCCGCGATAAGTGCTGTAGCTCCAGGGGCTGACCAGCAGCGGCACATGGTAGTGCCCTGCCGCGTCGGCGATGCCGAAGTCCAGTGTCACCAGGTCGATGAAGGGCGGGTCGGGCAAGGCCGTGCCGCGGGCGCGGAAATACGGCGCCACTTCGAACAACAGGCGATAGCGGCCCACGGCCATGGCCGCGGCATCGAGCAGCGGGCCGTCGCTGCGGCCGTCGTGGTTGAGCGTGATGCGGCGCAGCGTCACCGGCCCATCGGCCTCGATGCGCTGCAAGGTGGCCGTCATGCCGGCCGCGGCACAGCCGTTGGCGGTGTCGAGAACATGGGTGCTGAGGTGGCCCATCGGGTGCGGCAGTCAGGGTGAAGGGGCGCCAAAGTGTATGCACATTGGCATACACGTCAATGGGCGACGGCCTCGATGTGCATGGAACTTGCACAATCCAGCCTGTGCATGCGATCGCGCATGAAAGGATCTCGATCAGTGACCTGGCATGGCCACCTCGCGCTGCGCTACAGCCGCGACGGCGAGCGCACGATCGCGCACGACCGACACCATGGGCCATTGCGCGTGCTGCAGCGCCTGTACCCCGAGGGCGAAGGCATTTGCCACCACGTGCTGGTGCATCCGCCGGGAGGCATCGTCGGCGGCGATGTGCTCGAGATCGAGGCCACGCTGGACAGCGGCACGCACGCACTGCTCACCACACCGGGCGCAACGCGCTTTTACCGCAGCCTCGGCGACGCCGCAGCGCAGCGTGCCGTGCTGCGCGTGGCCCCCGGCGCGCGACTCGAGTGGCTGCCGCTGGAAACGATTGCCTACAGCGGCTGCATTGCCGAAAGCCGCGTGCAATTCGAACTCGCCGACCGTGCCGAGATGATCGCCTGGGACCTGCTGGCGCTGGGCCTGCCGGCGGCAAGTCAGGCGTTCGCGGCCGGCTCGTTCAGTCAGCACCTCGAATGGCCCGGCCGCTGGCTCGAACGCGGACACATCGCGGCCAGCGATACCTGTCTGCTCAATTCGCCGCTCGGCCTGGCCGGCCACCGGGTGCTGGCCACGGCCTGGTTCGCCGCCGGTACAGGCCTGGCTTCGGCTCGGCGCGAGGCCTTGCTGGACGCGGCGCGGGCATGCATCGGTGGCACGACCCTGGCCGCGCGCTGTGGCGTGACCAGCCCGCATGAGGGCGTGATCGTGTTGCGCGCGCTGGCCGCGCGCGTGGAGCCGGCGATGGCCTTGTTGCAGCAGGTGCGCGCCGCCTGGCGCCGACAAGCCTGGGACTTGGCGGCCCATGCGCCGCGGGTCTGGCAGACCTGAAGCCGCCTAGGCCGAGCTCAGATCGACACTTTTTGCCGCACGCCGTCGGCCTGCATGTCGGCTCCGCGGCCACGGGCAATGATCTCGCCGCGCTCCATCACCAGGTAGCGGTCGGCGATGGCGGCGGCGAAGTCGTAGTACTGCTCGACCAGCACGATGGCCATCGTGCCGCGATCGGCCAGCATGCGGATGACGCGGCCGATGTCCTTGATGATGCTCGGCTGGATGCCTTCGGTCGGCTCGTCGAGCATCAGCAGCTTTGGCCCGGCCGCCAGCGCCCGCGCAATCGCGAGCTGCTGCTGCTGACCGCCCGACAGGTCGCCGCCGCGGCGCTGCAGCATCTGCTGCAGCACGGGGAAGAGTTCGAACAATTCGGCCGGGATCGGCGTGCCACTCGGCTTGCTGGCCAAACCCATGCGCAGATTTTCTTCCACCGTCAGGCGGCCGAAGATCTCGCGGCCTTGCGGCACATAAGCAATGCCCTGACGCACCCGCTGATACGCCGTCGCGCCGGTGATGTCGCGGCCATCGAGGGTGACCGTCCCGCTCTTCACCGGCACCACGCCCATCAGGCTCTTGAGCAAGGTGGTCTTGCCGACGCCGTTGCGCCCCAAGACCACGGTCACCTCGCCGAGCCGGGCCTCGAAGCCGAGCTTGCGCAGGATGTGCGATCCGCCGTAATACTGGTTGAGCTGGTCGACGTGCAGCATCATCAACGGCCGAGGTAGACCTCGACCACCTTCGGGTCGGATTGCATGTCGGCCAGCAGGCCCTCGGCCAACACGCTGCCTTCGTGCAGCACGGTGACCTTCTTGCGCCCCTGCGTGAGTTGCTCGACGAACTTCATGTCGTGCTCGACCACCAGCAGCGAGTGTTTGCCCTCGAGCGAGAGAAACAACTCGGCCGTGCGCTCCGTCTCATCATCGGTCATGCCGGCCACCGGCTCGTCGAGCAGCAGCAACTTGGGGTCCTGCATCAGCAACATGCCGATCTCCAGCCATTGCTTCTGGCCGTGGCTGAGCAGGCCGGCGGTACGCCGGGCCTCGCCCCCCAGATGGATCAGGGTCAGTACCTCGTCGATACGTGCACGCTGCTGGTCGCTCAGGCGAGAGAACAGCGAGGCACGCACGCGGCGGTCCGCCTTGAGCGCCAGTTCGAGGTTCTCGAACACACTGAGTTGTTCGTAGACCGTGGGCTTCTGGAACTTGCGGCCGACACCGATCTGCGATACCTGCTGCTCCTTCAGGCGCAACAGGTCGATGTTGCTGCCGAAGAAAACCTTGCCCGCATCGGGTCTGGTCTTGCCGGTGATGCAATCCATCAGCGTCGTCTTGCCCGCGCCGTTGGGGCCGATGATGCAGCGCAGTTCGCCCACATCGATGGTCAGGCTCAGCCGGTTGAGCGCCTTGAAGCCGTCGAAGCTGACGCTCAAGTCCTCGACATACAGCGCCACGCCTTGACCAAAGTAGGGCTCGGCGGAAACGAAGCGCGCCGCGCCCTGCCCGGGTTTGCCTTCATGTGCGGCGCGCATGGCCGCACCGGCGGCCATCAGCTCGGGCGTCACGTTTGCTCCTTGCGCTTGAGCAGGCCGATCAGGCCGTGCGGCAGGAACAGCGTCACCGCGATGAACAGCGCGCCCAGGAAGTAGAGCCAGAACTCGGGAAAAGCGACCGTGAACCAGCTCTTGGCGCCGTTGACGAAGAAGGCGCCGACGATGGGCCCGATCAGCGTCGCGCGACCACCCACCGCCGCCCAGATAGCCATCTCGATACCCGCTGCCGGGCTCATCTCGCCGGGGTTGATGATGCCCACCTGCGGCACGTACAGCGCCCCGGCCACCGCGCACATCACCGCCGACAGGGTCCAGATCGACAGCTTGTAGGCCACCGGGTCGTAGCCGGTGAACATGACGCGCGTCTCGGCATCGCGGATGGCCTGCAGCACGCGGCCGTACTTGCTGTGGACGATGCGCACGCGCCATGACGAAGAAGGCGATCAGCGTCAAGCCCGTCAGCGCGCACAAGCGCCACGCGCAGATGCGCCGTGAACGGAATGCCGAGCAGGCGCTTGAAGTCGGTGAAGCCGTTGTTGCCGCCGAAGCCGGTTTCGTTGCGGAAGAACAGCAGCATCGCGGCAAAGGTCAGCGCCTGCGTGATGATCGAGAAGTACACGCCCTTGATGCGCGAGCGAAAGGCGAAGTAGCCGAAGACGAAGGCCAGCAGGCCCGGCACCAGCAGCACCAGCAGCATCTGCGGCGACAAAGCTGTCGCTGAGCGCCCAATGCCAGGGGAAGGTCTTCCAGTTCAGGAAGACCATGAAGTCGGGCATGGGCAGGTGGTACTGGCCGTCGCTGCCGATCTGGCGCATCAGGTACATGCCCATGGCATAACCACCGAGCGCGAAGAACAGGCCGTGGCCGAGCGACAGGATGCCGGTGTAGCCCCAGATCAGGTCCATCGCCAGCGCGCAGATCGCGTAGCACAGGATCTTGCCGAGCAGGCTGACGTAGAAGTCGGACAGGTGCAGGGCGCTGCCTGCCGGCACGGCCAGGTTGAGCAAGGGCACCAGACCACACGGCCATCGCGCGATGGACGCGAGACCAGCACTCCAGCCCATGCGCCCAGTAGCCGACGGCTTTGCAGGCAGCTGGCGGTGCTTCATGACCAGGCTTCGGCAGCTCGCGGCCCTTCAGCGCAAAGATGCCTTGCGGCCGCTTCTGGATGAAGACGACGATCAGCACCAGGACCATGATCTTGGCCAGCACCGCGCCCGACAGCCCTTCCAGCAACTTGTTCAACACGCCCAGGCCGAGGGCGGCGTAGACCGTGCCGGCCAGCTGGCCCACGCCACCCAGCACCACGACCATGAAGGAGTCGACGATGTAGCCCTGGCCGAGGTCGGGCCCGACATTGCCGACCTGCGACAGCGCACAGCCGGCCAGGCCGGCGATGCCCGAGCCGAGCGCGAAGGCGTAGGTGTCGATGCGCGCGGTGTCGACGCCCATGCAGGCGGCCATGCGGCGGTTCTGCGTCACGCCGCGCACGAACAGGCCCAGCCGTGTGCGCGTGATCAAGGCCCAAACGCCCACCAGCACCAGCAGCGCGAAGGCGATGATCGCGATGCGATTGAAGGGCAGCGTGAGGTTGCTCATCACGTCGACGCCGCCCGACAGCCAGGCCGGGTTCTCCACCGGCACGTTCTGCGCGCCGAAGATCGAGCGCACCGCCTGCTGCAGCATCAGGCTGATGCCCCAGGTGGCGAGCAGGGTTTCGAGCGGTCGGCCGTAGAGCCAGCGGATGACGCTGCGCTCGAGCGCGGCACCGACCAGCGCCGCGGCGAGGAACGACATCGGCACCGCCACCAGCATGTAGGCATCGAAGGCGCCGGGCAGGTAGGCCTTGAACAGGTTTTGCATCAGGTAGGTGGCGTAGGCGCCGATCATCATCAGCTCGCCGTGCGCCATGTTGATCACGCCCATCAGGCCGTAGGTGATGGCCAGACCCAGGGCCACCAGCAACAGGATCGAGCCCAGGCTGACCCCGGTGAAGATCACGCCCAGTCGCTCGCCCCAGGCCAGGCGGCCTTCGATGGCCTTCAGGGCCACGGCTGATGGCGGCCTGCACGTCGGCTTCGGTCTCCACCTTCTGTCGCTCGATCAGCAGCGTCTTGGTCGTCGGCGTGCCGCTCTCGGCCAGTGCCGTCGCCGCCTGCAGACGCTTGGCCTTGTCGGTACTGCCCAGCAGCATGGCCGCGCGCAGGTGGCCGAGCGAGCGCTTGATCGACGCCACCGTCTCGGCCGCATAGGCCTTTTCGATCAACGGCAGCTTGGCTTCGTCGGGCTCGACCTGCAGCGTCTTGACGGCTTCGGCGCGCACCGCCGTGTCCGGCGCGAAAAGAGCTTGATCGATGCCAGCGCCGCGTCGAGCTCGCCGCGCATCTGGTTGTTGTTGATGACGTCCTCGGCGCCTTCGGGCAGCGCCAGTTCGGCGCCGCTGACCGGATCGTAGGCCTTGCCGTCCTTCATCAGGTAGACCGCATGTCGCGCTGAACTTGACCGCGTCGTCGGACAGGGCCTGGATCAGGGCGACGGTCCTCTCGTCGGCGCCGACCAACAGGGCATTCAAGGTCTGCGATGCGCGTCTCGGTCTCGCCGACGACGAGCGCGCGCGCCTGCTGCGGCGTCAGTGCCGAGGCTGGCGACACACACGACAGTGCCGCCATCAGGCAGACCAGCCAGCGCATGAGAAGATGAACGGACATGGCGATGCAGGCGCGGTCTGCGCAGGCAGCGGTCGGTTGGATGCGGCGCATTGGCCGCGCCGCACAGGGCCCTGCCTGCCGCGTGCGCGGCAGGCAGGTTCAGGCACCGATCACGACTTGGCTGCCATGATCACCGGCTCGTCCTTCTTGCCCTTGTTCTCGGGAATGAACGGGCTCCACGGCTGGGCCTTGACCGGGCCCGGCGTCTTCCAGACCACGTTGAACTGGCCGTCGGCCTTGATCTCGCCGATGAATACGCTCTTGTGCAGGTGGTGGTTCTTCTCGTCCATCTTCGAGGTGATGCCGCTGGGCGCCGTGAAGGTCTGGCCGGCCATGGCCGCGATCACCTTGTCGGTGTCGGTGCTGCCGGCCTTCTTCACCGCCGCGGCCCACATGTTGATGCCGATGTAGGTGGCTTCCATCGGGTCGTTGGTCAGCGGCTTGTCCTTGTGGCCGGCGATGCCCTTGGCCTTGGCGTAGGCGCTCCACTTCGCGATGAACTCGGTGTTGGCCGGGGCCTTGATCGACTGGAAGTAGTTCCACGCCGCCAGGTGGCCGACCAGCGGCTTGGTGTCGACGCCGCGCAGTTCCTCCTCGCCGACCGAGAAGGCGACCACCGGCACGTCCTTGGCCTTCAGGCCGGCGTTGCCGAGTTCCTTGTAGAAGGGCACATTGGAGTCGCCGTTGATGGTCGAGACCACCGCGGTCTTGCCGCCGGCCGCGAACTTCTTGATGTCGGCCACGATGGTCTGGTAGTCGCTGTGGCCGAACGGGGTGTATTTCTCGTCGATGTCCGAATCCTTCACGCCCTTGCTGTGCAGGAAGGCGCGCAGGATCTTGTTGGTGGTGCGCGGGTAGACGTAGTCGGTGCCCAGCAGCACCCAGCGCTTGGCGCCGCCGCCGGCCTTGCTCATCAGGTACTCGACCGCGGGAATGGCCTGCTGGTTGGGTGCCGCGCCGGTGTAGAACACGTTCTTGCTCAGCTCTTCGCCCTCGTACTGCACCGGGTAGAACAGCAGGCTGTTCATCTCTTCGAACACCGGCAGCACCGACTTGCGGCTGACGCTGGTCCAGCAGCCGAAGGTCGCCACCACCTTGTCCTGCCCGATCAATTGCTTGGCCTTCTCGGCGAACAGCGGCCAGTTGGACGCCGGGTCGACGACCACCGGCTCGAGCTTCTTGCCGAGCAGACCGCCCTTGGCGTTGATCTCGTCGATGGCCATCAGCACGGTGTCCTTCAACACCGTCTCCGAGATCGCCATCGTGCCCGACAGCGAGTGCAGCACGCCGACCTTGATGGTGCTCTGCGCCAGGGCGGGTGAGACAACACCGGCGGTGATGAGGGCAGCAGCCAGCAGCTTGAGGCCGGTGCGGCGGTGGATTGACTTCATTGCTTCTCGCTCCTGTGGGGTGGTGGGCATGAGTGCCGAGCGTGATGTTTGCAACGACCGTGCCAGCGCCGGGTTCGCACAGTGCACCAATGCGTCGCATGGCCTTCGCCCCTGCGCGGGGCACAGCGCTTGCTAGCGTGTCTGTGGTCGCGCGTTCTGACTTAAGCTGCGCACCGAAAGTGACCGCCAAAGGAGACCCCGTTGGACCTGAGCCCGCGCGAGAAAGACAAGCTGCTGCTCTTTACGGCCGCCTTGGTGGCCGAGCGTCGCCGCGCGCGTGGACTCAAGCTCAACTACCCGGAGGCGGTGGCCCTGATCAGCGCCGCGATCATGGAGGGCGCGCGCGACGGCAAGAGCGTGGCCGCATTGATGAGCGAAGGCAAGACCGTGCTCGCGCGCAGCGATGTGATGGACGGTGTGGCCGAAATGATCGCCGAGATCCAGGTCGAAGCCACCTTCCCCGATGGCACCAAGCTGGTGACCGTGCACCAACCCATTGCATGAGGACGGCATGAGCATGATCCCGGGCGAACTCCTCACCGACGGCGCCGACATCGTGATCAACGCCGGACGGCGCGCGATCACGCTGGTGGTCGAGAACACCGGCGACCGGCCGATCCAGGTCGGCTCGCACTACCACTTTGCCGAAACCAACGCCGCGCTGCGCTTCGACCGCGCCGCCGCGCGCGGCATGCGGCTGAACATCGCGTCGGGCACCGCCGTGCGCTTCGAGCCGGGGCAGCAGCGCACGATCGAGCTGGTCGACTACGCGGGCGATCGCGCGGTCTTCGGCTTCCGCGGCCTGGTGCAAGGAAAACTCTGATGGCGAAAATTGGCCGCCGCGCCTACGCCGAGATGTTCGGCCCGACCACCGGCGACCGCGTGCGGCTGGCCGATACCGAGTTGATCATCGAGGTCGAGCGCGACTTCACCGACCTACGGCGAAGAGGTCAAGTTCGGCGGCGGCAAGACCATCCGCGACGGCATGGGCCAGTCGCAGCGCATCAACGGCCCGCAGCCGCACGAGGCCTGCGATTGCGTGATCACCAACGCGCTGATCCTCGACCACTGGGGCATCGTCAAGGCCGACATCGGCTTGAAGGGCTCGCGCATCGCGGCCATCGGCAAGGCCGGCAACCCCGACGTGATGCCGGGCGTGGACATCGTCATCGGCCCGGGCACCGAGATCATCGCGGCCGAAGGCCTGATCGTCACCGCCGGCACCGTCGACACGCACATCCACTTCATCTGCCCGCAGCAGATCGAGGAAGCGCTGATGGCGCGGCACGACGACCATGCTCGGCGGCGGCACCGGCCCGGCGACCGGCACCTTCGCCACCACCTGCACGCCGGGGCCGGAGAACATCGCCCAGATGCTGCGCGCGGCCGATGCCTTCCCTATGAACCTGGGCTTCATGGGCAAGGGCAATGCCAGCCGGCCCGAGGCGCTGCGCCAGCAGGTCGAGGCCGGCGCGGTCGGCCTGAAGCTGCACGAGGACTGGGGCACGACGCCGGCAGCGATCGACTGTTGCCTGGGCGTGGCCGAAGAAACCGACACCCAGGTCGCGATCCACACCGACACGCTCAACGAGAGCGGCTTCGTCGAAGACACCATCGCCGCCTTCAAGGGCCGCACGATCCACAGCTTTCACACCGAAGGTGCCGGCGGCGGCCATGCGCCCGACATCATGAAGGTGGTCGGCGAGGCCAACGTGCTGCCCAGCTCGACCAACCCGACCCGGCCCTACACCGTCAACACGCTCGACGAGCACCTCGACATGCTGATGGTCTGCCACCACCTCGACGCCGGCATTGCCGAGGACCTGGCCTTCGCCGAAAGCCGCATCCGCCGCGAGACCATCGCCGCCGAGGACATCCTGCACGACCTCGGCGCGATCAGCATGTTCAGCTCCGACAGCCAGGCCATGGGCCGCGTCGGCGAGGTCACGTCTGCGCTGCTGGCAGACGGCGCACAAGATGAAGACCCAGCGCGGCGCCTTGCCCGGTGACGGCGCGAAGAACGACAACTTCCGCGCCAAGCGCTACGTCGCCAAACTGACCATCAACCCGGCGCGCGCGCAGGGCATCGCGCACGAAGTCGGCAGCATCGAGGCCGGCAAGTGGGCCGACCTGGTGTTCTGGCGCCCGGCCTTCTTCGGCGTCAAGCCGAGCCTGGTGATGAAGGGCGGCTTCATCGCGGCGGCCGCGATGGGCGACGCGAATGCCAGCATCCCGACGCCGCAGCCGGTGCATTACCGGCCGATGTTCGGCGCTTTCGGCGGCGCCGTGGCACGCACCTCGCTCAGTTTCGTCAGCCAGGCGGCGCTGGACTCGGGCGTGGCCGCGGGCTACGGCCTGCACAAGCGCCTGGCCGCGGTGAAGGCCTGCCGCACCGTGAAGAAGAGCGACATGCTGCACAACGACTATCTGCCGCTGATGCAGATCGATGCCCAGACCTACGAGGTGCGCGCCGACGGCCAGCTGCTGACCTGCGAGCCGGCCAAGGTGCTGCCGATGGCGCAGCGCTACTTTCTCTTCTGACAGTGCTGGCGCAGCCAGCGTGCGAAGGTGGGTTCATCCATCTGGCCGGCGGCGACGGCAAGCATCGTCAGCGTGGCATCGGCTTGCGGTGCCGTCAGGCGCCAGCCATTGAGCGCAAGGAACATGCCGACGGCAAGAAACGCGGCGCGCTTGTTGCCATCCACGAACGGATGATTCTTGGCCAGCCCAACTCCATAGGCCGCGGCAAGTTCGTGCACATCGGGCGCGCCATAGGCGACGAGGTTGAGCGGGCGCGCGAGCGCCGATTCGAGAAGTCCTTCGTCGCGCAAGCCACTGGCACCACCATGCACCGCCAGGCTCTCGTCGTGCAGGAGTTCGAGCGCGCGCCGGTCGATCCAACACCAGTTCACCAGGATCCTTTGGCCGTGCGGGCCGCGCACCAGGACGGGAGCGACCGCCGTCGGAGCCGCTGCGCGGCGTTCATTTGGCGAGCTGGTGGAACGTGTCTCGATACTCGCGCATGAATTCGCGCCCTGCTTCCAACTGTTCAGCGAGCGACGGGTCGTAGGGCGTCAACATAATCCCATTCGCCGCATCGGTGATGAACACCGTGTCGCCCTTCTCGAGCTTCAACCGGGCCAGTACTTCCTTGGGCAGGATCACGCCGACGGAGTTGCCGATCTGCGTCAATTTGAGTGCCGTCATCGCCGACTCCATGTTATAACGATTGTTATACTATCCCTATTCCACGACACCGGCAATCACCATGCTGCATGTGAACAAGCGCCTGGCCCAGGGCCGCGGCCTGGCCCCGGCCTTGCTGCGCCGCGCAGCGACGGTCGAGCTCGACTGGGACACACGAAGCAAGAGCCGCTTCGACACCACCGACAGTGCCGGCCGGCACCTCGGCGTATTCCTGCCGCGCGGGCAGGTGCTGCGCGGCGGCGACGTTCTGGTGGCCGAGGATGGCTCACTGGTGCGTGTGCTCGCCGCGCCGCAGCCGGTGTTGCGCGTGAGCGCCTGCGCCGAACACGGCAGCACACACGATCTGCCGCGCGCGGCTTATCACCTGGGCAACCGTCATGTAGCGCTCGAAGTGCAGCCCCTGCTCCTGCAGCTCGAACCCGACCCGGTGCTGGCGCAGATGCTCAGGGCCATGCACCTGATCGTGACGGAAGTCAGCGCGCCCTTCGAGCCCGAGTCCGGCGCCTACGAGCGTGCCGCGCCGGCTCACGGACCATGACCATGACCATGATGACGGACACGCCCATCACCACGGTCACTGACCGGCGTTACCGCCGCGGCGCCATTTGCAGCAGCTCGCGCAGCGCCTGGCTGTAGAACCGCGCCTGACCGGTCGTGCCGTGGCCAGCGGTGGCTTCACTGGCCGGGATCAGGAACAGACGCCCGCCCTTCACGCGCTCCAGCGCCCGCACCATCAGCCCGGTCTCGGGCGGGTTGCGCTCGTCGTCGGCGGCGTTGATCGCCAAGAGCGCGGCCTGGATGCGCTCGAGCCTGGGCGACGGGTTGTAGTCGCGCGAGGCATCCCATTGGTACAGAGTGTCGTTGGCATCGGCACGAAACGCCGCGGCCAGGCGTGCGTCGACCAATTTGTCGGCACCCTCGCGGGTCGGCGCGGCCTTCTGGAGGGCCAGGGTGCCCCCATTGGTGGCGATGCCGTAGAACACGCTGGCGAACTGCGCCGAGCGTGGCTGCGAGCTGTATTCGCCGCCCTTCCACTCGGGATCACTGCGGATCGCGTCGATGATCAGGCGCCGCAGCATCCAGTTGCGGCTCGACATCTCGGTCGGCTGCGAAGCCATGGGCGCCAGCGCGTCCATGAAATCCGGGTGCGTCACGCCCCAAATCCAGGTCTCCATGCCGCCCATCGAATTGCCCATCACCAGGCGCAGGTGCTTGATGCCCAGATGTTCGGTCAGCAGGCGGTATTGCGCCTGCACCATGTCGTCATAGGTGTAGCGCGGGAACTTCGCGCGCCGGCCGTCCGACGGCTTGGACGAGCGGCCATGACCGACCGAGTCGGGCAGGATGATGAAGTACTTGCCGGCGTCGAGCGGCTGACCGGCACCGAACAGCTCGCCGGCGAAGGCCGGCGTCAGCATGCTGGCCGCCGAGCCGGTCGTGCCATGCAGCACCAGCACCGGCTCGCCGGTCGGTGCACCGATCGTGGTGTAGGCCACACGCATTTCGGCCATCGTCTCGCCACTGGCGAATTTGAAGTCGCGCGCGATCCACAGGCCTTCCTTGGGTGCCGGGTAGTCGGCGGCGGCAGCGACGAAGCTGGTCAGCGCCAGCGCGAGCATCCCTGCGGCATGCCGCAGCCTTGTCATGGGTTTCATCGACTGGCCTCCTGTCGGTTGCGAGAGTGCGCACCGTAGCAGAGGGCCATGGCGCAAGGCAATGTCACACTGTCGCAGTTCGCACCGACGATCTATCCCACCGACCGATGAGCTCGACACAGACCGCGCTGCTGCAACTGCTGTGGCTGGCCTCGCCGGCCCTGCCGGTGGGCGGCTTCAGCTACTCCGAAGGGCTGGAGGCGGCGATCGAGGCCGGCAGCGTGCACGACGAGGCCAGCGCACAGCGGTGGTTGGGCGATCAATTGCAGCTCGCGCTCGGTCGCAGCGAGCTGCCGCTGATTGCGCAGGCACTGACCGCCTGGGTGGCCCAGGATGGGCCGCGCATTGCCGAACTCAATGCCTGGGTCCTGGCCACTCGTGAAACCAGCGAGCTGCGACGCCAGGTCGAGCAGATGGGCCGATCCATGCACGACTGGCTGCGCCAGCGCGCACCAGCCGACCCGCGACTGGCCATGCTGGCGCAACTGGCGCCAGCGCCCGCATGGCCGATCGCTTTCTCGCTCGCTGCCGCACAAAGCGGTGCCGACGCGCGCGACGCCTTGCTGGCCTTTGGTTTTGGCTGGGCCGAGAACATGGTGCAGGCAGCCCTGAAATCCATGTCGCTGGGCCAGAGCGCCGGCCAGCGCATCCTGGGCAGCCTTGCCGCCGCATTGCCCGCGGTGGTCGACGCGGCACTCGCCCTGCCCGATCACGAGCGCCAGGCGTTCACACCGATGCTCGCGATCCTGTCGTCCCTGCACGAAACCCAGTACTCGAGGCTGTTCCGCTCATGACCACGCCACTGCACCATATCGCCGGCCGGACCAAGAAACTGCCGCCGCTGCGGGTCGGCGTCGGCGGCCCGGTCGGCTCGGGCAAGACCACGCTGGTGGAAAAGCTGTGCAAGGCGATGCGCGAGCGCTGGGACCTGGTGGTCGTCACCAACGACATCTACACCAAGGAAGACCAGCGCCTGCTGACGGTGGCCGGTGCGCTGGCCCCCGAGCGCATCATGGGTGTGGAAACCGGCGGCTGCCCGCACACCGCGATCCGCGAAGACGCCAGCATCAACCTCGAGGCCGTCGATCGAATGCTCGAGCAATTCCCCGACGCCGACATCGTCTTCATCGAATCCGGCGGCGACAACCTGGCCGCCACCTTCAGCCCCGAGCTGTCGGACCTGACGCTGTACGTCATCGACGTCGCCGGCGGCGAGAAGATCCCGCGCAAGGGCGGCCCCGGCATCACCAAGAGCGACCTGCTGGTGATCAACAAGACCGATCTCGCGCCGCATGTCGGCGCCGATCTGGCAGTGATGGAAGCCGACACCCGGCGCATGCGCCCGTTGCACGCCAGCAGCCGGCCCTACGTCATGTGCAACCTGCGCAGTGGCGACGGCCTGGCCGCGGTGGTGCATTTCATCGAGACGCGCGGCCTGCTCGGCTGAGGGCCGGGGCGCTATGCTGCGCGCCCATGTACGCGTCATTTTTCGGCCTCAAGCAGGAGCCGTTCTCGATCGCGCCGGATCCGCGCTACCTCTACATGAGCGAGCGCCACCGCGAGGCGCTGGCGCACCTGCTGTACGGCGTGCAGGGGGCGGGCGGCGGCTTCGTCTTGCTGACCGGCGAGATCGGCGCCGGCAAGACCACGGTCTGCCGCTGCCTGCTGGAGCAGATCCCCAAGCGCAGCAACGTGGCCTACATCTTCAACCCGAAGCTGACGGTGCTCGAGCTGCTGAAGACGGTGTGCGAGGAGTTCCACGTGCCCTATGCGCACGACGGACCCGGTCAACCGACGGTCAAGGACTATCTCGACCCCTTGAACGGATTCCTGCTCAAGACGCACGCCATCGGCCAGAACAACGTGCTGATCATCGACGAGGCGCAGAACCTGTCGAGTGACGTGCTCGAGCAGTTGCGCCTGTTGACGAATCTGGAGACCAACCAGCGCAAGCTGCTGCAGATCGTGCTCATCGGCCAGCCCGAACTGCGCACGATGCTGGCCCGGCCCGAGCTCGAACAACTGGCCCAGCGTGTGATCGCGCGCTACCACCTCGATGCACTCAGCGACGGCGAGACCGCCAAGTACCTGCAACACCGTCTCGGAGTGGCCGGGCTGGCCACCGCCAATCCGTTCACGCGGCGTGCCATGCAGCGCATACACCTTCGTTCGCGCGGTGTGCCGCGGCGCATCAACCTGCTGGCCGACCGGGCCTTGCTCGGCGCCTATGCCGACGGGGTGGCACGCGTCGACCACCGCATCGTCGAGCGGGCCGCGACCGAGGTCTTCGGGCCGAACGAACGCCTGCGAGGACTCGGTCGCCTGGCGCCGTGGGCCCTTGGCGCGGCGCTGGGCGCGGTATTGGCCAGTGGCGCCGGGTTTTGGCTGCAGCGCGACCCCTCGGCCGCAGCGGCGGCGGCGCCCGCGCTGGCCGCCGCAATGGGCCCATCGGCTTCGGCCGCAGCGGCGGCGTCGGCGGCGACCACCCAGGCCTCGGCGGCTGCAGACACGGCCCCGCCGATCGCACCCTTGTTCATCACGGCCACCGAATTGACGACCCGCTTCTCGAACCCACTGCGCCGCGAGGCCGACGCTTGGCGCGAGCTGGCGCCGCTGTGGCCGGCAGGCGGCCCGGACGCCAGCGCAACCGACCCCTGCGCCAGCGGTGCGGCATCGACCTGGCAATGCTTCAAGAGCAGCAACGGTGGCTTGGCCCTGATTCGCCAGCTCGATCGGCCGGGCTGGCTGACCCTGCGCGACGACATGGGACAGCCGGTGTATGCCTTGCTGGTCGGGCTCGACGAGCGCAGCGCGACGCTGCGCTTGGGCCCACACCGCGTGGCCGTCGCGCTGGTGTCGCTGGCCAACCTGTGGCCGGGCGACTTCGCCACCTACTGGCGCGCCCCCGCCGGGCTACCGGCACGTGGTCGGTGACGGCGACAGCGGCGCCCTGGTCGATCAACTTGCCGCGCAACTGGCAAGCCTGCGCGGCGAGCCCGCGCCGACCGGCGCGCAGCGTTACGACGCCGCCATGAAGTCGCGCGTGCAGGCCTTCCAGTTGGCACATGGCATCCAAGCGGACGGTCTGGCCGGTCCTGCCACCTTCATGCAACTGGCGCGCGCCTTTGACACCCCGGGCGCAGTCACCGAGCCTCGGCTCGCCGGCAGCCACTGATGTCGTACATCCTCGATGCGCTGAGAAAAGCTGACGCCGAGCGCGCGCGCGACGCGGCCGCCGTGCCCGATCTGTATGCCCAGACGGACGCCGGGCCTGAAGGGGTACGCAGGTCGCCACCCGGATTGAAGTGGTTGCTGTGGGTCTCTACGGCGCTGGCCTTGGCATGGCTGGCCTGGGTCTGGTCGGGTGCGGCCAGAGTCGAGCCGGCGCACCCGGCCGAACTACATCCATCGCTCGCCCCGCTCGCCCCCTGCCGTGCAAACGCCGCCACCGGTCGCGCCGCCGTCGTGGATACACCCGCGGCGGCGCCCATGGCGGCCTCGCCGCCGGCATCGACAAAGGCGGCCGTTGCCGTAGCGGCACGCTTGTGGCCCCGCCCACGCCATCGAGCCTGGCGGCGCCAAAGCCCAGGCTGAACGCATCGGCGGCCGGCGCTGCGACGCTGCCCACGCTGGCCGAGTTGCCGGCCGAACTGCGCGCCCAGTTGCCGGCCTTGACCGTCGGCGGCGCGGTCTACTCAGCGGCCGCGGCCGGTCGCCTCGTGATCCTCAACGGCCAAGTCTTTCGCGAGGGCGACCAGCCGGTCGAAGGCCTGACGATCGAGCAAATCGGCCTCAAGTCGACACAGCTCGTGTTTCGCGGCCTGCGCTTCGAAATCATGCACTGAGCAGGCTGCGGTACAGCGCGATGTAACTCGCGGCCGCGCTGTCCCAGCCAAAACGCTGCGCCATGGCGCGGCGACGCACGCCCTGCCAGTCGCGTGGCCGGGCCCAGAGCGTGAATGCACGGCGCAATGCGCGCACAAGATCCGCCGCATCGAAGCGCTCGAACATCAAACCGGTGGCGCGGTCATCGGCCAAGTCTTCCAGCGTGCAGTCGACCACCGTGTCGGCCAGGCCGCCGGTGCGGCGCACCAGCGGCAGGCTGCCGTATTTCAATGCGTAGAGTTGGGTCAGGCCACAGGGCTCGAAGCGCGACGGCACCAGGCTCACGTCGCTGCCGGCAAAGACGCGGTGCGACAGCGCTTCGTCATAACCCTGGCGCAGGGCGACCTGCCTCGGATGCGCCCGGGCCGCATCTGCAAACGCCGACTCGAGCGCGGCCTCGCCGCTGCCGAGCACCACCAGTTGTCCGCCGCGGTCGACAATGGTCGGCAAGGCCTCGGCCACCAGTTGCAGACCCTTTTGTTCGGTCAGGCGGCTGACCACCGTGAACAGCGGCGCATCGGTTTGCACTGCGAGCCCGCACTCGCCCTGCAGCGCGGCCTTGCAGGCGGCCTTGCCCGCCATGCGCGCTGCGCTGTAGGTCTCGGCGATGGCCGTGTCATGGGCCGGATCCCACACCGCCTCGTCGACACCGTTCAGGATTCCCGACAGCACGGCGTTGCGCTCGCGCAGCAGTCCGTCGAGCCCGCAGCCGAGCTCGGCACCCTGAATCTCTTGCGCATAGCTCGGGCTCACGGTGGTGATGCGGTCGGCATAGTGCAGGGCCGCCTTCATGAACGACACCTGGCCGTGGAATTCGACGCCGTGCAGCTTGTAGGCCGCCGCCGGCAAACCCAGCTCGCCGAACACCGAAGCCGGGAACAGCCCCTGGTAAGCCAGGTTGTGCACCGTGAACACGCTGCCCGCCCGGCTGGCGCCCGCCGCGCGCGAAAACGCGAGGTAGGCCGGCGCCAGGCCGGCATGCCAGTCATGGCCATGCACGACTTGCGCTCGCCAATCGCGGTCGAGCCCCTCGGCCAAGCGCGTCGCGGCCAAGCCGAGCAAGGCAAAGCGGCGGTGATTGTCGGCGTAGGCTGCGCCACTCGCGTCGCTATAGGGGTTGCCAGCGCGGCCGTACAGCGCGTCGTGTTGCAGCAGGTAGACCGGCAGGCCGCGCAACGGCAGTGCGTCGAGCCGGCCGCGCAGCAGCTTGGCCGGCGCGCCACCCCAGGCCGGCTTGACCAGGCCGACCTCTTGCGCATCGGTCAGGGCGGCGGCGAGTGCCGGAAACGCCGGCAACAGCACGCGCGCATCGGCGCCGGCGCCCCGCAGCGCGACCGGCAACGCAGCCAGCACGTCGGCCAGGCCACCGGTCTTGAGCAGCGGAAAGATCTCGGCGGCGACATGCAGCACGCGCAAGGCGGCCGCTTGGCGGCGTGGCAGGCCGGCCGCCTTCACAACCTGGACAGCATGTCGCGCGTGATCAAGACCACGCCGCCCTCGGTGCGCTCGAAGCGCGCCGCATCGGCCACGGCGTCTTCGCCGACCACCAGGCCCGCGGGCAATACGCAGCCGCGGTCGATCACCACCTTGCGGATGCGGCAATTGCGTTCCATCGTCACGCCCGGCAGCACCACCGCCTGGTCGATGTTGCAGAACGAATCGACACGCACGTTGGAGAAGAACACCGAGTTGGCAACATGCGAGCCGCTGACGATGCAGCCGCCCGAGACGATGGTGTTGACCGTCATGCCGTGCGAGCCATTGCGGTCAGGGATGAACTTGGCCGGCGGCAGCTGGCGCTGGTAGGTCCAGATCGGCCACTCGGTGTCGTAGATGTCGAGCTCGGGGTTGATCGAGGCCAGGTCCAGGTTGGCCGACCAGAAGGCGTCGATGGTGCCCACGTCGCGCCAGTACGGCGGCGAACCGTTGGGGTTGACGATGCAGCTCATGCCGAACGGATGCGCCAGCGCGCGGCCCTCGGCCACGGTGCGCGGGATCACATCCTTGCCGAAGTCGTGGCTGGAACTCGGGTCGGCGAGGTCGGCATCGAGCAGCTTGTACAGGTATGCCGCGTCGAAAACATAGATGCCCATGCTGGCCAGAGAGACCGCGGTGTTGCCGGGCATGGCCGGCGGGTCGGCGGGCTTTTCGACGAAGCTGGTGATCTTGCGCTGCTCGTCCACCGCCATCACGCCGAAGGCGCTGGCCTCGCTACGCGGCACTTCGATGCAACCCACCGTGCAGCCGGCGCCGCGCAGCACATGGTCTTCGAGCATCAACGAGTAGTCCATCTTGTAGACATGGTCGCCCGCCAGCACCACGATGTACTCGGGATGGGTCGACTGGATGATGTCGAGGTTTTGGAACACCGCGTCGGCCGTGCCGCGGTACCAATGTTCTTCGTCGATGCGCTGCTGCGCCGGCAGCAGGTCAACCGTTTCGTTGAGCTCCGCGCGCAGGAAGCTCCAGCCGCGCTGGATGTGGCGCAGCAGCGAATGGCTCTTGTACTGGGTGACCACACCGATGCGGCGGATGCCCGAGTTGACGCAGTTCGACAGCGCGAAGTCGATGATGCGGAACTTGCCGCCGAAGTACACCGCCGGCTTGGCGCGCTTGTCGGTCAGCTGCTTGAGGCGTGACCCGCGGCCGCCGGCCAGCACCAGCGCCGAGGCGCGGCGCACGAGTTGGTGCGGTTGTGAGCCCGAGCTGGCGCTGGCGCGAGTCATGGTCATGGTCTCCCGGGGCCGATCGCCGACCCATGGCGAACATTCTGCGACAGCCCATTGACGCCAGCATGAGGGCACACCCGCGACCCGACGCCGCCGCCGGTGGGCGGGCATCGGCGCCCTCAGTCCGACCGTGAGGCCATGGCCTGGCCCATGCGAATCGATGCGCCCGCGGCCCATGCCGGATTGAACTTCAGCGGCCCCGGCGGGAACAGCAGGACCACGGTCGAGCCGAGCAGGAAGCGGCCCATTTCATCGCCCTGGGCGAGGCGGACTTCGCGCCCGTCGTAGCGCCATTCGCGCAGCTGGCCAGGGCGTGGCGGGTTGACGATACCGTGCCAGACCGTGGCCATGCTGCCGACGATAGTTGCGCCGACCAGCACCAACACCCAGGGCCCCTGTTCGCCGTCGAACACGCAGACCACGCGCTCGTTGCGCGCGAACAGGCCTGGCACGCCGCGCGCCGTCGTCGGGTTGACCGAAAACAGCTCACCAGGCACGTGGATCATGCGCATCAGCCTGCCGGCACAGGGCATGTGGATGCGGTGGTAGTCCTTGGGGCTCAGGTAGAGCGTGGCGAAGTGGCCACCGGCAAACGGCTCAGCCAGCACGGCATCGCCGCCGAGCAGCGCCGTGGTGCTGTAGTGGTGGCCCTTGGCCTGGAAGATCTGATCACCCTCGATGGCGCCGAACTGGCTGATCGCGCCATCGACAGGGCTGACCAGATCACTCGCGGCCAGCGGCCTGGCCCCGGGTTTGAGCGCGCGGGTGAAAAAATCATTGAAGCTCGGGTAACGCGCGATGTCGGGCTCGGCCGCCTCGGCCATGTCGACGCCGTACCTGGCGACGAAGGCGCGGATGATCGCCGTGCTGAGCGCGCCGCCGTGCCCATTGGCGACGACATAAGCCAGTGCCGTCATCGCCCGCTTGGGGGCAAGGTACTGCAGCGCGACGGCCAGGCGATCGGCGCTCAGCGGAGCCAGATCGCGGTCGGCCATCGGTGAATCAGGCTTTCAACGCAATGGTGAAAGCTCGCGCAGCGCCTTCACCGCGCCCATGCCGATCGACGCGCCGAAGCGTTTGGCCAGGCGCTCGGCCATGTTTTCGTGCGGCGTGTAGTCGATCACGTCTTCGGCCTTGATCACCTCGCGCGCCACGTAGTCGAGGTTGCCGATCTTGTCGGCCAGGCCCTGGCGAACCGCCTCGTCGCCATTCCAGAACAGGCCCGAGAAGGTCTCCGGCGTTTCTTTCAGCCGCTTGCCGCGACCTTCCTTGACGACCTTGATGAACTGCTGGTGGATCTGGTCGATCATGGCCTTGGCGTAGGCGGTCTGCTTCTCGTTTTGCGGCGAGAACGGGTCGAGCATGCCCTTGTTGGCGCCGGCGGTGAGCAGGCGCCGCTCGACGCCGAGTTTTTCCATGGTGCCGGTGAAACCGAAGCCGTCCATCAGCACGCCGATCGAGCCGACCAGGCTGGCCTTGTCGACGTAGATCTCGTCGGCGGCCACCGCGATGTAGTAGGCGCCCGAGGCACACATCTCCTCGACCACCGCGTAAACCTTCTTCTGGTGCTTGGCCTTCAGGCGCCGGATCTCGTCATTGACGATGCCGGCCTGCACCGGGCTACCGCCCGGCGAGTTGATGCGCAACACCACGGCCTGCGCCGAGTTGTCTTCGAATGCGCTCTTCAGCGCGGAGACCAGGTTTTCTGCGCTGGCATCGCTGTCGGCGGCAATCTCGCCACGAACTTCGATCAGCGCGGTATGCGGCCCGCTGGCGGTGTTGACATGGCTGCGGGCGACGAACAGGCCCCACATCACGGCCAATGCCAGGCCCAGCCAGGCCAGGCGAAAGAAGACCCGCCAGCGATGCTCGTTGCGGCGCTCGCGCAGCATGCTGCGTGCCAGTTGTTCGAGCGCGGTCTCGTAGGCCGGGCGCGGGCCGGGCCGGGATCGGCGCAGCGGGCGGCGCGCCCGCGGCAGCGGAGGGCTCCTGTGGCGGCGGCTGGGTGTCTGGGTACGCGGTTTCGTCGCTGGGATTCATGGTGCCGTGCTCGGTAACTCGTAATGTGCGCCGCCGTCGTCGTCGAACGTCAGCGGTGCGATATCGCGGGAAGGATACCAATACACCTGCCCTTCACATTCACTCACCTCGATGGCCATCAGGCGCCCGCCGCCGCAGGGGCCACCCAGGCAGCGGCCGCTGGCCGGCGCATAGCTCGCGCCGTGGGTCGCACAAACGATGTGGCGCTTGTCGGCGTCGAGAAATTCACCCGGTTGCCAATCCATTTCGCTCGGTACATGGACGCAGCGGTTGATGTATGCAACCACCCGGCCGTCAAAGCGCAGCGCGAAGGCGCGCGCCGGTTGGCGCCACAGCAGCACATCGAAGCCGACCGCGCGACCGCGTTCGGCCAGTTCATCGGCGCGGCACAGCGGTTGCGCGGCGGCGTTATCAACCATGTTGCAGCAGCCAGTCGTGCAATTCGCGCGTCGAGTGCGCGATGGCCAAGGGCTCGAACTCGGCGAACGCTTGCCGGTCGTGCGCGCCGTAGCTCACCGCCACGCGTGGCGTGCCTGCATTGACGGCCAACTGCAGGTCATGGGTCGTGTCGCCGATCATCAAGGTGCGCTCGGGCGGGGCACCGAACTCGCGCATCAGCTCGTTGAGCATGCGCGGGTCGGGCTTGGAGGCGGTTTCGTCCGCGGTGCGCGTGCCGTCGAACAGACCCTTGAGTTGCGCATGCGCCAGCGCCTCGTCCAGGCCGCGGCGGCTCTTGCCGGTGGCCACCGCCAACCAGTGGTGGCGGGCCTTCAAGGCCTGCAGCATCTCCAGCGTGCCAGGAAACATCGACAGCTCGTGCTGCCGTGAGAGATAGTGCTGCCGGTAGCGCAGGCCGAGCTCGGGGTAGCGCTCGGTGGGCAGGCCGGGCACGGCGTGGCGCAACGCATCGGCCAGGCCCAGGCCGATGACATAGGCCGCGTCGGCATCGTTGGGCACGGCCGCGCCGATGTCGCGGCAGGCGGCCTGGATGCAGCGCACGATCAGCGCGGTCGAGTCGAACAGCGTGCCGTCCCAGTCGAAGACGATGAGGTCGAAGCGCCGATTCATAGTTGCGCCAGCAAGGTCTCGCACTCGGGGGGCAGCGGCGCGCTGAGTTCGATGCGCTCGCCGCTGGCCGGGTGGTCGAAACGCCAGTTGCCTGGCGTGCAGGAACATGCGCGAAAAACGGTGTTCGCCGCGCGCAATCTGGCGATTGAGCGCGAAATCGCCGTACTTAGCGTCGCCGACGATCGGCTGACCCTCGTTGGCCAGGTGCACGCGAATCTGGTGCGTGCGACCGGTCTTCAGCGTCACGTCGAGCAATGTGAATGTGCCGAATTTGCGCGCCACCTTGACCAGCGTGATCGAGCGCCGGCCGTCGGTATGGTCGGCCGTCACCGGCTGCACATGGCGTTCGCCCCTGGCATCCAGCGTCTTGTGCAGGGCCACGTCGATGACCTTCTTGTTCGCCGGCCAGGCGCCGACGACCAGCGCGGCGTAGCGCTTGTCGATTCCCCTCTCGGGCGTGCGGCTGCGAAACTGGTCCTGCAGTGCGGTCAGTGCGCTGCGCCTCTTGGCCAGCAACAGCACGCCCGAGGTTTCCTTGTCCAGGCGGTGCACGAGTTCGAGGAACTTCGCCTCGGGCCGCGCGCGGCGCAGTTGTTCGATCACGCCGAAGGCCACCCCGGAGCCGCCGTGCACGGCCACGCCGGCCGGCTTGTCGATGGCCAGCAGGTGCTCGTCCTCGTACAGCACGGTGAATTCACGCGCCGGCGCCGGAATGCCCGCGGCCGGCGGCTCGGCCACGCGCACCGGCGGCAATCGCACCTCGTCGCCCAGCGCCAGCCGGGTGTCGGCCGCGGCACGGCCCTTGTTGACGCGCACCTCGCCCGAGCGGATCACGCGGTAGACATGGGTCTTGGGCACGCCCTTCAACAGGCGCAGCAGGAAGTTGTCCAGGCGCTGGCCTTCGCTGCCTTCGTCGACCACCAGGCGCCGCACCTGCGGGGCCGTGGCGCCGTCGGCCGCTTTCGCCCCTATAATGCCCTGGACCACGTTGTCGCCGTAAGTGCTTGATTCGCTAGGAGTTTAGCGGGCACGCGCGAGATACCGTGGAGGTGATGCAACGCTTTGCGCCCATGGGGCGGGCCCGGTCCCTGAGTGACCCGGCAGCCCAGAGGTGAAGAGCGGCAGAGATTCCGAACCAGAACCCGTTCCCGCATGGCCCATGAAGCCAGCGGGCGACAAGAAAAAAGGTTTCAGGTGTCGGGCCCAGGGCGACCACCGAGTCGCACGAACCCGACACCCGCGTCCAGCCAACGGACCATGCAACTGTCTTCCGCCCTGCCCTCCCTCGGTGCCCCGCCCCGGCTTCATGCCGGTATGCGCCTCGCCGTGCCGGGCCGCGCTGACGGCACAGTGCGGTCCGCCCCGGCTGCCACGCACGCGCCAACGCTGCCCCGACGCTGCTGCTGATCCGCTCACCAAGCGGGCAGCGCGCGTCGCCGCGGTCCAGGGCGATTCCTTTGGGTGGCTTCGTGTTTCTCGTGCATCGGTGATGTCGCCGACCTCAAGTGTCGGCAGTGATGGAGTGCACGAAGAATGAAACGCATGCTGATCAATGCGACGCAGCCCGAAGAGCGTCGCCTGGCGATCGTCGACGGGCAGAAGTTGCTCGATTTCGAAACCGAGATCGAAGGGCGCGAACAGCGCAAGGGCAACATCTACAAGGCCGTCGTCACGCGCGTCGAGCCCTCGCTCGAAGCCTGCTTCGTCGACTACGGCGAGGAACGCCACGGCTTCCTGCCGTTCAAGGAAATCTCGAAGAACTACTTCCGCGAAGGCGCCAGCGTGCGCGACGCGCGCATCCAGGACGTGATCGGCAACGGCACCGAGCTGCTGGTCCAGGTCGAAAAGGAAGAGCGCGGCAACAAGGGTGCGGCCTTGACCACCTTCGTCTCGCTGGCCGGCCGCTACCTGGTGCTGATGCCCAACAACCCACGCGGCGGCGGCGTCTCGCGCCGCATCGAGGGCGAGGAGCGTGAGGAGCTGAAGGACGCGCTCGACCAGCTCGAATACCCCAAGGGCATGAGCCTGATCGCGCGCACCGCCGGCATCGGCCGCACCGCGCCCGAGCTGCAGTGGGACCTGAACTACATGTTGAAGCTGTGGGAGGCCATCGACGGCGCGGCCCAGGCCGGCAAGGGCGCCTTCCTGATCTACCAGGAGAGCTCGCTCGTCATCCGCGCCATCCGCGACTATTTCACGGCCGACATCGGCGAGATCCTGATCGACACCGACGACATCTTCGAGCAGGCGCAGCAGTTCATGAATCACGTGATGCCGGAAACGGCCAATCGCGTGAAGCGCTACCGCGACGACGCCGCGCTGTTTTCCCGCTTCCAGATCGAGCACCAGATCGAGACCGCGTTCTCGCGCACCGTCAACCTGCCGGCGGGTGGCGCGATCGTCATCGACCACACCGAGGCCCTGGTCTCGGTCGACGTCAACTCGGCGCGCGCCACGCGCGGCGGTGACATCGAGGAAACCGCCACCCGCACCAACCTCGAAGCCGCCGACGAGATCGCGCGCCAGATGCGGCTGCGTGACCTGGGTGGCCTGATCGTCGTCGACTTCATCGACATGGAAGAGAGCAAGAACCGGCGCGAGGTCGAGCAGCGACTGCGCGATGCCCTGCGCAGCGACCGCGCGCGGGTGCAGTTCAGCTCGATCAGCAAGTTCGGCCTGCTCGAACTCAGCCGCCAGCGGCTGCGCCCCGCACTCTCCGAAGGCAACCACATCACCTGCCCGCGCTGCAACGGCACCGGCCACATCCGCGACACCGAGTCGAGCGCGCTGCAGATCCTGCGCATCATCCAGGAAGAGGCGCTGAAGGACAACACGGCCGCGGTGCATGCCCAGGTACCGGTCGACGTGGTCTCCTTCCTGCTCAACGAGAAGCGCACCGAGATCACCAAGATCGAGCTGAAGCAGCGCGTCACCGTGCTGCTGGTACCGAACAAGCACCTGGAGACGCCGAACTACAAGTTGGAGCGGCTGCGCCACGACGACCCGCGGCTGGAAAACCTGCAGGCCAGCTACACGATGATCGAAGAGCCCGAAGACGAGGTCGGAATCACCCGTCGCGAGAAGGCCAAGCCCAAGCAGGAGCCGGTGATCAAGGGCCTGCTGCCCGAGACGCCGGCACCGGTCGTGGTGCCCAAGCCGGTGCCGGTGGTGCCCACCCCCGTCATCGCGCCTGCTGGCGCGGCGGCAGCGGCGGCGCCAGGCGGTGGGTTCTTCAGCTGGGTCAGGAAGTTGTTCGGCGCCGGCGACGAGGCAGCAGCCACGACGCGCACGGCCGCCGTCGCTGCGACCACTGCGGCCCAGGGCAAACGCGAGGGTCGAGGCGGCGAGCGTGCGGACCGCGGCGGTGAACGTGGTGAGCGCAGCGAAGGCCGTGGCCGCCGGGATGGGCGCCGCGACGGGCCGCGCGAAGGTTCACGCGAAGGCGGCCGCGGCCGCGATGGCCGCCGCAGCGAAGGCCGTGCCGAGGGTCGCAGCGATGCACCGCGCGAGCGCGACGCCAGCCGCCGCGAACCGCGTCCGGCACCCGCCGGCGAAGCCTTGCCGGCGAGCCGGCGCGCCCGCCAGCGAAGCCCGCGCTGCTCGCGGTGAACGCAACGACGGCCGCCGTGGCCCGCGCGCCGAGCGCGAACCGCGCCCCGCGCCGGTCGCCGACGAGGCCTTGCCGGCGGCGCAGGCGTTCACCGACACCCTGCCCAATGCGCCCGCAGACGCGGCGGCCGATGCCGGCGAGCGCGACGCCAACCGGCGTCGGCGTCGCCGCGGCGGGCGCGGTCGTGGTCGTGACGAGGGCGGCAACGCCGACGGTGTGGGCGCAGTGATCGATGCGCCGCAAGGCAGCGAACAGGCCGTCGACTCGGCGCCTGTCGCCGCCGAATCGGTGCTCACCGAGCCGGTGTCTCATGCCGCGGAATTCTTGCCCGGCGAGGCCCGTGCTCACGAAGAGGTGGCCGTGGTTTCGGCACCGATCGTGGTCGCCGCGCCACGTGTCGCTGCGTCGCCCATCGCTGCGTCGCCTGTCGCACCGGCCGCGCCCGTCGCTGCGCCGGCGACCATCACCGAGCCCTACAACCTGCCCACCGACACACTGGCCGCGATCGCCAGTCAGGCCGGGCTGCAATGGGTCAACTCCGACGCCGAGAAGATTCGAGCGGTGCAGGAGGCCATGGCCAACGAACCCCAGCCGATGCACGCGCCACGCCAGCCCAAACCACGCGCGGTGCTCGACGACGGCCCGCTGGTGCTGGTCGAGACGAAGAAGGATCTGGCGCAAATCCGCTTGCCCTTCGACGGCAGCGCGCCGCCTGCGGCGCCCTGACAATGCCGCGCACCGGCCACGCGCTCTAGCGCGTGGCCGCTACGGCAGGCGCTCTAGCGCGTGCTGGTAGGCACCCTGGTGCATCAGTTCGTCCCACGGCAGCGGTGCGCTTTGCGGCAACAACTCGAGGCGGCGGCGCTCGCTGTCGGCTTGCGCCTGCCAGCGCCCCTGGCGTTCGGCCGCCGCCAGGCCATCGAGCAAGGCGTCCACCGCCGCGCCGTCACCCGCCGACTGGTTGCACAGCAACACCATGTCGCAGCCGGCATTGAGCGCGGCCAAGGCAGCGTCGACATGGCCACCGGCGACCTTGGCCCCTTCCATGCTGAGGTCGTCCGAAAAAATCGCACCGCCAAAACCGAGTTCGCCGCGCAAGATGTCTTCGAGCCAGTGGCGCGAGAAGCCGGCCGGCAGCGCATCGACCCTGGGGTAGACCACATGCGCGGGCATCACGCTGGCCAGCGTGGTCGACAACCACTCATAGGGCTTGGCGTCGTCGGCCAGGATGGCCTCGAGGGTCCGGTGGTCGAGCGGCAATTCGTGGTGGCTGTCGCCGCACGCATAGCCATGGCCGGGGAAATGCTTGCCGCAGTTGGCCATGCCGGCGCGCAACAGGCCGTGCATCAGGCTCTTGGCCAACAGCGTGGCCACTCGCGCATCGCGGTGCAGGGCGCGGTCGCCGATGACACTGCTGGGGCCATGGTCGAGATCGAGCACAGGCGTGAACGACAGGTCGACGCCGCAGGCGCGCAACTCGGCGCCGAGGACATAGCCGGCGGCGCTGGCGGCATCGGTGGCGGCCAGCGCATCGCGCATCCACAACTCGCCCAGGGCGCGCATCGGCGGCAGGTGGGTGAAGCCGTCGCTCCTGAAACGCTGCACCCGGCCGCCTTCGTGATCGACGCAGACCAGCATGTCGGGGCGCAGGGACTTGATCTCGGCGGTGAGCTCGGTCAGCTGCAATCGGCTCTGCCAGTTGCGCGTGAACAGGATCAGGCCACCGGCCAGCGGGTGCACGAGGCGACGGCGATCGTCGCTGCTCAACGCCAGCCCGGCGATGTCGAGCACGACCGGCGCCTGGGTCAGGGCTGCATTCATGCCGCCATTGTCGTTCGCTCGACGGTCACATAGGCAGTGGCGAGATCGGACTCGTCGCTGACGCTGACATGTGCGGTCAGGCCGCGTGCGGCGAACCAGTCGGCCAAGGCGCCGTGCAGCCGGATCTGCGGCTGGCCGCTGGCGGCCTTCACCACCTCGCAGTCGCGCCAGGTCATCGGCAGTCTCATGCCCAGCCCTATCGCCTTGGAGAAGGCTTCCTTGGCCGCGAAGCGGGTGGCCAGGTAGGCCACGCCACGCGCTTCGTGCCTGGCACGCCGGGCGCGAAAGACCTCGATCTCGTGCGGCCCCAGCACCTTGGCGGCAAAGCGCTCGCCGCGCCGTGCCAGCGTCGCCGCGATGCGGCGCATGTCACACACGTCGGTGCCGATGCCGTAGATCACGCCGCAGGCCCGCTGACCGGCGGCCGAGGGGCCGCATACGCGAGCTGAATGCAGCGCTGGTACTCGCGCACGGTCTGGGTGTAGCCGAGCTCGAGTGCATCGGCGATCAGCGCATGGCCGATCGAGACCTCTTGCACGCCGGGCACGCCGCGCAGAAAGTCGGTCAGGTTGGCGCGGTTGAGGTCGTGGCCGGCGTTGAGCCCCAGGCCTACGGCTTGGGCCGCTGCAGCCGCCGTGCGATAGCGCGCCAGTTGGGTGGCCTGGTCGGCGCTGCCGTAGGCCGCGGCATAGGGTTCGGTGTACAGCTCGACACGGTCGGCACCGATGGCGCGCACGGCGGGCATCAGCGCGGGTTCGGGGTCCATGAACAGGCTGACGCGCACACCGAGCGCATGGGCTTGCGCGATGCAGGGTGCCACGCGCTCGAGATCGGCGGCCGCAAAACCGTGGTCGCTGGTGAACTGGCCGGGGCTATCGGGCACGAAGGTGCATTGCTGCGGCCCGTGTTCGCGCACGAAGTCCATCAAGTTGTCGAACGGGTTGCCTTCGATATTGAACTCGGCGTGCGGCCAGTCGCGCAGCAACGCAGCCAGCTCGGCCACGTCCCGGGCCCGGATATGGCGCTCGTCGGGCCGCGGGTGCACGGTAATGCCCTGCGCGCCGGCCTGCAGGCACAGCTCGGCGGCGCGGGTGACGCTGGGGATGCCGAGGTGGCGCGTGTTGCGCACCAGAGCGACCTTGTTGACGTTGACCGACAGCGCACAGCGGGCGTCGCGGGCCTGGGCTTCGGGAGCGATCAGCGGGTTCATGGTCACCACAATGGTTGCAAGTCGAGCATCACCTGGCGCGTGCGCAACGGGGTCGCACCCAGATGATAGGCAAGCAGTTCACGCAATTGGCGGCGCAGGGCCGGCGCGGGGCCGCTGCAGGCACTTTGCAGTGCAGGCAAGTCGCCGGCGTCGAGTGCGGCCTGGATGGCAAGCAGGTCGCTGCCGGCGATGGCCGTGGCGTCACCCGCGGCTGCGGTCACGCCGAGTTCGGGCCGTAATGCGTACACCGACTGCGCCAGCATGGGCGCCTGCGTGGCCGTGACATGTGCCAGGCCGGGCAGCAGGCCGATCTCGCGCAGCAGGCGCAGCTCGAAGGCGCGCAAGGCCGCGGCCTCGTCAGCGTCGCCGAGCCGGGCCAAGGTGGCCGCGTAGGCATCCCACAGCGCCGGGTGCGGGTCTTCTCGAGCCAGCAGTTTCATCAGCAGCTCGTTGAGGTAAAAGCCGCTGAACAAGGCGTCGCCGCCGGCGATAGGCACGCCACCCGCCCATTCCGCCGCACGCAGGTTGTGCACCTCGGCGCCCGGCGCCGTGCGCCCCAGGCTGGCATGCAAGCGCTGGAACGGCCGCAGCACGGCACGCATTTGCGAGGTGGGCCGCTTGGCCCCCTTGGCGGCCACGACCACGCGGCCGAGTTCGCGCGTGAACAGATCGACGATCAGGCTCGACTCACTCCAGTCGTAGCGGTGCAGCACGTAGGCCGCCAGCGCGGGCGCGGTGCCGCGGCCGCTCATTGGGCCAGGGCTAACAAGGCTGTCAGGGTCGGGCGGCAGGAACTCTGTTCATCGCCGGCCAGGCGCTCGAACAGCGCTTCGGCAGCGGCCACGTGGCGCTCGCGCTCGGCCGGCTCGCCGCGCGCGTGGCTGAGCTTGGCCAAGGCCTCATGGGCAAAGAAGTGCTCGTAGGGCGGCGCGGCATTGCGCACACACGCGGCGAGGCACAACGCGGCGAAATGCGAGCCCTGGTCAGGCTGGCCGGCCGACAGATGGCTCATCGCGAGGCAATAGTCGGCACGCTCGACTTCGAGCCAGGTGCCGGCCTGCGCCCAGTGCGTCTTGCTGGCTGCCGCGATGTCGAGCATCGCAGCGGTGTCACCCGCGCTGCGCGCGTTGCCGCGGTCATGCAGCTCCCAAGCCATGTTGTTGCAGGCCACCGCCAATGACCGGTGCACGCGGGCGGCGGCGTTCGGCAAGGCGGCGACGCGGTCACGGGCGTCACGCAACAGCGCCAGCGCGCGATCGGTGCGATGGCGGCCCAGGCTGATCGCGGCGGCGCCCGCCTCGCTGCGAATCGACTCCTCGGGCGTGAAGCCATCGCGGTCCGCGTGGCCGGACTCGGCCAGCGTCAGGCTGGCCATACCGACGCGCAGCGTCGACTGCACCGTGGCATCTGCCAGCGGGTGGCCAGCCAACGCGGCCAGCCGCCAGCGGCCGTCTTCGAACGCACCCAGATGCTCGCCACACAGGTGCACGACCAAGCGCGCCAACGCAGCGAGCTGCTCGGCCGTGTGCGGCGCGGGCGTGTCGGTGCGCAGTCGTTCGGCGACCGCGGCGCTGTGATCGGCATGGTCGGCCCAGGCCTGCTGCAGGAATGCATCGAACGGCAATGTCATGACCAGGCCCTCACTCGTATCCGTAGCTGCGCAGATGCTCCTCGCTGTCGGCCCAGCCGGAGCGCACCTTGACCCAGAGTTCGAGGAAGACCTTGCCATCCCACAGGCGCTCGAGTTCCTGGCGCGCCTCGCTGCCGATGCGCTTCAAGCGAGCGCCACCGTCGCCGATGACCATGCCTTTGTGCGCGTCTCGCTCGACAACGATGGTTGCCGCGATCCGGCGCAGCGGCCGCTCCCGGCCGCCCGAAGCGGCCGCGCTCCCCTCGGGGGACGGGTGCTGCGAAGCAGCGCCGCTGTCAGATTCACCCTGCTCCTCGAACTTGTCGATGACCACGGTGCAGCTGTACGGCAGTTCGTCACCGGTCAGGCGAAACAGCTTTTCGCGGATCAGTTCACTGGCCAGGAAGCGGTCGCTGCGGTCGGTGAGCGCGTCTTCGTCGTAGAGCCAGGCCTGCTCGGGCAGGTAGGGCGCGACGATGGCCAGCAGACGTTCGACGTCGGCGGCCTTCTTCGCCGACATCGGCACGAACTGCGCAAAGTCGCGCCGTTCGCGCATCGCCGCCATCCACGGCATCAGGTCGGCGCGGCGCTTGATTTGATCTTGCTTGTTGGCGATCAGCAGCACGGGTTTGTCGGCGGGCAGCAGCGCCAGCACCTTGTCGTCGTCGGCCCCGAATCGCCCGGCCTCGACGACGAACAGCACCGCGTCGACATCCGACAGCACGCTCCTGACGGTACGGTTCAAGTTGCGGTTGAGCGCATTGCCATGGCGCGTCTGGAAACCCGGCGTATCGACGAAGACGAATTGCACCGCGGCCAGAGTGCGAATGCCGGTGATGCGATGCCGCGTGGTCTGCGCCTTGTCCGACGTGATGCTGATCTTTTGCCCGAGCAGGGCGTTGAGCAGGGTGCTCTTGCCGACGTTGGGCCGGCCGACGATGGCCACCAAGCCGCAGCGTTGCGCGGTGCTGCTCACGCCCGCAGCGGCCCGCCCGGGCGGTCGCTGGCCTTCAATGCAGCGAGCATGCGCTGTGCGGCCGCCTGCTCGGCGATGCGGCGCGACTTGCCTTGGCCATGCTCGGACAGGCCGAGCGCAGCCACCGCGCACTCGACGTCGAAGATCTGGGCGTGGGCCTGGCCGCTGGTGGCCACGATGCGGTACACAGGCACGGCCAGCTTGCGCGCCTGCAACCATTCCTGCAGTTCGGTCTTGGCGTCCTTGCTCCAACTGTCGACTTCGGTGCTGGCGATGGTCTCGCCAAACAGCTGCTGGACCATGGCCTGCGCGGGGCCAAAGCCGCCATCGAGAAATGCCGCGCCGATCAAGGCCTCGAGCGTGTCGGCAAGAATCGATGCGCGTAGCGCGCCACCGCCGCGGGCTTCGCCTTCCGACAATCGAATCACCTCGGACAGGCCCAGCGCGAGGGCCAGGCGGTGCAAGCTGTCTTCGCGCACCAGGTGCGCGCGCACACGTGTCAGGTCGCCTTCGTCCGAGCCGGCAAAGCGCGCGTACAGCAGGTGCGAGACGGCGGTTTGCAGCACCGCATCGCCGAGAAACTCGAGGCGCTCGTTGTGGTCGGCGCCGGCGCTGCGGTGCGTCAGCGCACGCATCAGTAGCGCCGGCTGCAGGAAGTGATAACCCAGCCGCTGCTGCAGTGCGTCGAGCCGGCTGTCGAGCACCACTATTGAGAGCGGCCCTCGCCGCGGTACTTGATGAGCAAGAACACCGGCTCGAAAATTTCCACTTCCTTGTCGTAGGCGAAGCGGATCACGACCTTTTCGCGCTCCTTGGTCACCAACAAGTCCTTGCCGCCGATGCTGGAGATCGAATACTCGATCTCCTTCTGTTTCTCGAAGGCGGCGCGCGCTTCGGCCACCGTCGACGGCGCATCCTTGGCAATCTTCTGCACCGCGCGCAGGATGGTCGAGTATTCGTTGACGGTGGGCAGCACGCGAATGACGATCAAGGCCACGAACGCCACCAGGATCGCCCAAAACAGCAAGCCGATCAACGTGATGCCACGTTCGGCGCGGGCGGGGTGACAGACACCTTGCATGGTTGGTTCTCCGACGGTGAAGGGCGGACGCTCGTGCGATCAGTGGAAGCTGCCGAAGCGGCCGAGATTACCGAAATTCATCCAAATGAAGAAGGCCCTGCCGACCAGGTTGCGGTCCGGCACGAAGCCCCAGTAGCGCGAATCGACCGAATTGTCGCGGTTGTCGCCCATCATGAAGTAATGACCGGCCGGCACTTTGCAGGTCACGCCTTCGCCGCTGTAGCGGCAGGCGTCGCTGTTGGGGAAATCTTGCACGCCGGCGACGAAGGCCGGCCGGTCGGGATTGGTCAGAATGCGATGCTCGACACCGGCCAGCTTCTCGCTGCTTTGTTGTGAATAACGCCGGCTGTCTTCGTCGTAGTACTCGGGCAGCGGCGCCGTTTCGACGCGTTGGCCATTGATGGTCAGCACCTTGTTCAGGTAGGCGACCTCGTCGCCCGGCAGGCCGACCACGCGCTTGATGTAATCGACACGGGGATCAGGCGGGAAGCGAAACACGACCACGTCGCCACGCGCCGGATCCTTGTTGGCGATGATCTTCTGATTGATGACCGGCAGGCGAATGCCGTAGTCGAACTTGTTGACCAGGATCAGGTCGCCGACCATCAGCGTCGGAATCATCGACCCGGAAGGAATCTTGAACGGCTCGAACAGGAACGAGCGCAACAGGAAGACGACCAGGATCACGGGAAACAGGCCCGCCGTCCAGTCCAGCCACCAGGGCTGCATCAGCAGCACTTCCTTGGCTTGGGCGATATTGCCGTCCACCTGGGCGATGCCCTGCTTGCCTAGCTCGGCCCGCCGTGCCGTGTGTTGCGCCTCGAGCTTTGCAGCCGCGGCCTCGCGCGACGGCCTGAAGGCGAAGCGCTCGGCCAACCAGTAGCCCAGCGTGACGATCGTCAACAGGAACAGCAGCAGCGCAAAGTTGCCGATCCAATAACCGAAGAACCAGCCGCCCCCGTAGACCACCAGCGCGCCATACAAAATTCCGGTGAGTGTGCTCATCAGTTTCAATCGTCAACCTGGAGGATGGCCAGAAACGCTTCCTGCGGCACCTCGACAGTACCGATCTGTTTCATGCGTTTCTTGCCGGCTTTCTGCTTCTCGAGCAGTTTCTTCTTGCGCGTGATATCGCCACCGTAGCATTTTGCCAGCACGTTCTTGCGCAAGGCCTTGATATTCTCACGGGCGATGATGTTGGCGCCGATCGCCGCTTGGATCGCCACGTCGTACATCTGGCGCGGGATTTGCTCGCGCATCTTGGCCGCCACGGCGCGGCCGCGATACTGGCTTTGGGCCCGATGCACGATCACCGACAGGGCGTCGACACGGTCGCCGTTGATCAGCAGGTCGACCTTGACCACATCGGCCGCGCGGTACTCCTTGAACTCGTAGTCCATCGAGGCATAACCGCGAGACACGCTCTTCAATTTATCGAAGAAGTCGAGCACGATCTCGGCCAGCGGCATCTCGTAGGTCAGATGCACCTGGCGGCCGTGGTAGGCCATGTTGATCTGCTGGCCGCGCTTGACATTGGCCAAGGTCATGACCGGGCCGACGCTGTCTTGCGGCATGTACAACTGCACGGTCACGATCGGCTCGCGAATCTCGCGGATCCGGCCCGGGTCGGGGATCTTGCTCGGGTTCTCGACCATCATCACCGTGCCGTCGTTGAGCACGACTTCATAGACCACGCTGGGCGCGGTGGTGATCAGATCCTGGTCGAACTCGCGCTCGAGCCGCTCCTGCACGATTTCCATGTGCAGCAGGCCGAGAAAGCCGCAGCGAAAGCCGAAACCCAGCGCCTGGCTGACCTCCGGTTCGTAGCGCAGCGAGCTGTCGTTGAGCTTCAACTTCTCCAGCGCGTCGCGCAATTGGTCGTATTCACTGGCCTCGGTCGGGTACAGGCCGGCAAAGACCTGCGGCTGGATCTGCTTGAAGCCGGGCAGCGCCTGGCTGGCCGGGCCGGCATTGTTGGGCAGCTTCTTCTCCAGCGTGACCGTGTCGCCGACCTTGGCTGCCTGCAACTCCTTGATGCCGGCAATCAGGAAGCCGACCTCGCCGGCGTGCAAGGCCTCGCGCGGCACCGACTTGGGCGTAAACACGCCGAGCTGCTCGAGCGGATAGACGGCGTCGGTGGCCATCATGCGGATGCGGTCACCCTTTCTCAGGCTGCCGTCGACCACCCGCACCAGCATCACCACGCCGACGTAGTTGTCGAACCAGGAATCGATGATCATGGCCCGCGGCGGCCCGTCGGGGTTGCCGCGGGGCGCGGGCATGCGCGTGATCACGGCCTCGAGGATCTCGTCGATGCCCTCGCCGGTCTTGGCCGAGCAGGGGATGGCATGGCTGGCGTCGATACCGATCACGTCCTCGATCTCGGCCTTGGCGCCTTCGGGATCGGCCTGCGGCAGATCCATCTTGTTCAGTACCGGTACCACCTCGACGTGCAATTCGAGCGCGGTGTAGCAGTTGGCCACCGTCTGAGCCTCGACGCCCTGGCTGGCGTCGACGACCAACAGGGCACCCTCGCAGGCGGACAGAGAGCGGCTGACCTCGTAGCTGAAATCGACGTGGCCGGGGGTGTCGATCAGGTTGAGCTGGTAGACCTGGCCGTCACGGGCGGTGTACTCGAGTGCCGCCGTCTGGGCCTTGATGGTGATCCCGCGCTCGCGCTCGATGTCCATCGAGTCGAGCACTTGGGCTTCCATTTCGCGGTCCGACAGGCCGCCACAGCGCTGGATCAGTCGATCGGCGAGGGTGCTCTTGCCATGGTCGATGTGGGCGATGATGGAGAAGTTGCGGATGTGGTTCATCGAGCGCGCGGACACCCGGCGAGCGTGGCCGGCGGTTGTGCAAAGTGCATAAAAAAAGGCGCGTCGAATGAGTGACGCGCCTTCCAACAAAACGTATGGCAACTGCTTGTTGGGATTTCATTGTAGCCATAGCGACCCGGCTGGAACCCGCGCCAACTCTTGATATTTCGTCGTTGCAGGCTACCAACAAGAAAATCTATCAACAGTTTATCCACAAATGCTTGTGGACCGGCTGGGGACAGTTTCAAGTGCCATCACTCCTCGTTCCGGACGCTTGGAAAGGGAGCAATTCTGGCCGCAATTATATGCGCCACAACGATCAATGGCCGTCAGTCTGCAATAGAAGTGAACATACGCTCACTTATTCTCATTACACGATGTCCAGGGGAAATTCCATCAGATGGAATACCCCCAACCCATCGACGCCTACCTGGCCTGCCGCGACAGCTCAGCGCGCCGCGGGCCGGATCACCAAGTAGTTGGTCCAGTCCCCGCGCCGCACCATCACGCTGATCGGGCGCGTCTTGTCGGCCTTGGCCACCAGCGTGTTGAACTGCTTGGCGTCGCTGACCTCGGTGTTGTCGAGTGTGACGATCACGTCGCCTTCACGCAGGCCGGCCCGTGCGGCAGCGCCTTCTGCGGTCTCGACACGTACCCCGCCACGCAATTTCAACTCGCGCTTTTGCGCATCTCCCAGATCCGATACCGCCAACCCGATCGCGGTCTTGGGCTGGGCCGGCTGCGCATCGCCAGCCTGCGCCACGCGATGCGGCTTCTCCGGCTCGAACTCGACCACGGTGACGGCGATGTCACGGTTGCTACCCCGCCTGAATACCTGCAAGACGGTCTTGGCCCCCGGCCTGGTGGCACCGACGATGCGCGGCAGGTCGCCCGATTTCTCGACGGACTTGCCATCGACCTTGGTGATGATGTCGCCGGCCTCGATGCCGGCCTTGTCGGCCGGCCCCCCGGACTCGACACCCTGCACCAGCGCGCCGACGGGTTTGCCCAACCCGATCGACTCGGCCACCTCCTTGGTCACCGGCGCGATCGTCACCCCGATGCGCCCGCGAATGACCCGGCCGTTGGCACGCAATTGGTCCGAAACCCGGATCGCCTCGTCGATCGGGATCGCGAACGAGATGCCCATGTAACCGCCAGAGCGGCTGTAGATCTGCGAGTTGATGCCGACGACTTCACCGCGCATATTGATCAGCGGCCCGCCCGAATTGCCCGGGTTGATGGCCACGTCGGTCTGCAGCAGCGGCAGAAACTCGCCGGTGTCGCGCTGCTTGGCGCTGATGATGCCCGCAGTGACCGTACTCTCGAGGTTGAACGGCGAGCCGATGGCGATGACCCAGGCTCCGACCTTGACCTGGCTCACGTCGCCGATCTTCACGGTCGGCAGGCCGGCGGCGTCGATCTTGACCACCGCCACATCGGTGCGCCGATCGGCGCCGATGATGCGAGCCTTGAATTCGCGCTTGTCGGTCAGCGTCACGATGACTTCGTCGGCGCCGTCGACGACATGCGCATTGGTCATCACGTAGCCGTCGGCTGTGAGCACGAAACCCGAGCCGACACCGCGCTGCTGCGGTTCACTGTCGTCGTCACGCGGCCCGCCGCGGCGCGGCGGCTGCGGCTGCATTGTTGGGCATCGGGATGCCGAAGCGGCGGAAGAACTCACGCATCTGGTCATCGATCTCCGCCCCGCCGGCCTGGGCCGTGGCGCGGCCCCGCTCGGCGGTGCGGATATTCACCACCGCCGGGCCGACGCGCTCGACCAGCTCGGTGAAGTCGGGCAGCTCCCGCGCCTGGGCCTGCACCGGCCGCGGCAACGCGACCAACGCGCACAACAGCACGGCGAAAAGCGCGCCATGGGCCAACAGGCGCCGGACGACGGCGCCACGTTCACCTGCGGGCCGTCGGGCGGCTCGGCGCGTTGGTGAGGTGGCAGCAAATGGACTGTATTCAGACATGGCAAGGCTAAGTGGATTCATGGTCTCAATGTTCAACGGAGCAGGGATCGAAAATCAACGCAGGCGTTCCAGCGCCGCGGCAAACTGTTTCAATGTGGACATCGGCACATCGCCCATCACGGTGACCCAGTGCGGCCCGTAGGGCTGCATCAAGCTGTGGGTGGCGCCGACGGCGGCAGCTCCCGCGCGCTGGCGATCGCCGCGCAACGGCTCGATGAACACCGAGACATGCGTCAGGCCGTCGGAGAAGATCGTTTGCAGTACATCGGGCGCAGCGGCGGAGTTGGCGTCGCCGATGGCGTCCAGACTGCGCTTGACACAACTGATCTGCTTGAAGCCGGACACCGGGGCGTTCAGCCGCCAGCCCTCGGCTTCCAGCGCAGTGCGTTGCGGCGCGCCGCGCAGCACATGGTAGCCGTCGAGATTTTTCATCGCAGCGCGCACCGACTCGGGCCGCGACTTGACGTCGATCGTGACTTCGCTGAACGCGGCAGTCTCCAGTACGCGACCATCGAGCGCCAGCACGTCGGCACGCAACAGCAGGCCGCTGCCGCGCTCGGCCCACAGCCGCTGCGCAAAGCGTTGCTCGTCGCGCGGGCGCAGCAGGAACACGGTCGTGTCGAGCCCGGCCACACGGTCGCTGCCCTCGGCCTGCATGTCGTAGCGCTCGAGCAGCTGCTCCACGCTGCCGCTGAGCACGGCCGGGAATACGGCCACCGCATCGCGTTGCTCGACACGCGCCAGCTTGAGCGCGGGCCACAGCGTCAGCACCTGCTCATTGTGGCGAAAGACACGCCGCGGCTGGCCGTCGAGCATGTCGATGCGCTCGAAAAACTGCGTGCCTTCGCAATAATGCGCCAAGCGTGAACTCGACATGCTGCCCGAGGCCGTCACGACCAGCGTGCCCTGGTAGTTGCGTTGGCTGGCGGCCGCATGCATGCGCTGCAACCAGCCGCGCGCATCGACACTGGTCGCCGCCTGAACGTCGCCGGCATGCGCGGGCGACAGCCAAATGACTGCCGCCGCGACGACCACTGTGGCCGCAAGACGCCACCCGAACATCGACGAACAGACCGCGCGCTCGCATTCAGCGATCCGGCACCGTGACCGTCGCGTTGCGCACCAAGGCGCCCGGCGTCGCCAGTGCCGACGTGTTGCTGAATTGCTTGTGCGCCGCGAGGTATCGATCGAGCTCTGGATTGCGCATCAACTGGCCGTCGGTAGTCCCTGCCGGCTCATCGACGGTGCAGACGGTGCAGTAGCCACGCGTTGCAGGCCGGTGGCGGCGAGACAGCCGAACTCGCCAGCTGCGTGGCACCCGGTCGGGTGCCGCGCCGTCGGGCGCAGCCACGCGCGTGACCATCAGCACTCCGGCCACGGCCACGAAGCCTGCGGCCACAGCGATGGGTGCAGCCCAGGCACGACGCCAAACCGCCCACCGCGACACAGACGGCGGTGCCAGCACCACCGGCTCATTCACCAGCCGCGCACGCAGACGGCCGAGAAAGACTGCGCGTCACGCTGCGGCGCACAACGCACATCGTCGCTGCGCATCAACTCGCCGATCAAGTGATAGGCATGCCAATCGGCCCGCACTCGCGGGTCGTCGCGCCAGGCTCTGCAAGCATGGTCCACTTCGCTCGTCTCGCCATCGGCCAACGCCGACAGTGCTTGCCGCAGCCGCGCTCGATCGGTCAAATCGTCATGGTCCATATCGTCACACCCCACTGTCACATCGGCTTTCACCAACGCTCGCCGTCACGCGTGCCGAGCAGCGGCCGCAATCGTTCTGCGATCGCTTCGCGGGCCCGAAAAATCCGCGACCGCACCGTGCCGATCGGGCAATTCATCACGCTGCTGATCTCTTCGTAGCTCAGGCCCTCGATTTCGCGCAACACGATCGCCTGTCGCAAATCCTCGCTCAACGCGTCGATCGCAGCGTTGACCGCGGCGCCGACTTCCTTGCTGGCCATCAGCGACTCTGGCGTTTCGCCGTCGCTTAGTTCGTTCTCGACGCGCGAAGTTTCGTCACCTTCGTCATGGGAAACCAGGGCCCCTTCAGAAATCAACGGGTCGCGTTTGAGCTCGACCAGTGCCTTCTTGGCCGTGTTGACCGCGATCCGATAGAGCCAGGTGTAGAAAGCGCTTTCGCCCCGAAACTGCGGGATCGCGCGGTAGGCGCGGATGAAGGTCTCCTGGGCGATGTCCTGGACCAGATCCACATCTCGCACCATGCGCCCGATCAGGCGCTCGATGCGCCGCTGGTATTTGACCACCAGCATCTCGAAGGCACGCGTGTCACCTCGCTTGGTGCGCTCGACCAGCAGCGCATCGGCGTTGGTATCGGGCGTCATTTCGCATCCGGCGACGGCGCCGGGTCATGACGCGGCCGGCCCGCGTACAGCGCAGCACGCCAATGCGGCCACGCCGCGCCGGCACGGCGCTTTGATGCGACCCACCAGACACCGGGTCGGATCCGCTCGGTCGGTGTAGTACGCAGCAACATCCATGGGCCGAGGTCGATCATCACTTGCAACTCGACGCTCGCACACGCTGCACTGGCGTTGGACGCTTGCCATTGGCTGCCGTCCCAGACCAGCACACCCGTCGTCGCGCTGCGTCGAGCCCAACACAGCGCCGCCACGATGCGATGCCGGCCGCGGCGAGCGCCGCCGCGGCCACCGTCTGCAGCGCCCATTGGGCGTGCAGGCCGGCCCAGGCAGCCAGATTGGCGCCGGCAACCCCGGCACACAGAGCGACCGCGCTGGACCACGGGCGATCGGGTCCGAGTTCCATGCGCACGGGCGGCGCCGCATGCATGACGTAGCCGGGCCGCCGCGACGCGCCTCAGGCGCGCCGGAACACCAGCGTGCCGTTGGTGCCGCCGAAGCCGAAGTTGTTCTTCACCGCGAAGTCGATCTTCATGTCGCGCGCCGCATTGGCGCAGTAGTCCAGGTCGCACTCCGGATCCTGGTTGAAGATATTGATCGTCGGCGGGCTGATCTGGTGGTGCAGCGCCAGCACGGTGAAGACCGACTCGATGCCGCCGGCACCGCCGAGCAGGTGGCCGGTCATCGATTTGGTGCTGTTGACCACCAGGCGCTTGGCGTGGTCGCCGAAGGCCAGCTTGATGGCGTTGGTTTCATTCAGGTCGCCGAGCGGCGTCGAGGTGCCATGGGCATTCAGGTATTGCACCGCGTCGGCGTTGATGCCGGCATTGCGCAGCGCTGCCTTCATCGCGCGCTTGGGGCCATCGACATTGGGCGCGGTCATGTGGTGCGCGTCAGCACCCATGCCGAAGCCGACCAGCTCGGCGTAGATCTTGGCGCCGCGCCGCTTGGCGTGCTCGTACTCCTCGAGCACCAGCACACCGCCACCCTCGCCGAGCACGAAACCGTCGCGGTCCTTGTCCCACGGCCGCGAGGCCGTCGCGGGATCGTCGTTGCGCGTCGACAGCGCGCGCGCCGCCGCGAAGCCACCCATGCCCAGCGGCGACACGGTGCTCTCGGCGCCGCCGGCGACCATCACGTCGGCATCACCGTATTCGATCATCCGGCCGGCCTCGCCGATGTTGTGCAGGCCCGTGGTGCAGGCGGTCACGATCGCCAGGTTCGGCCCCTTGAAGCCGTACATGATCGAGACATGGCCCGAAATCATGTTGATGATCGACGCCGGCACGAAGAACGGCGATATGCGGCGCGGGCCGCGTTCACCGTATTCCTTCTGCGTGGCTTCGATGAGCGGCAGGCCGCCGATGCCCGAGCCGACCATCACGCCGATGCGCTCGGCCTGGTCTTCGCTCAGCGCGTCACCCGTGGCCAGCCCCGCATCACGCACCGCCTGAATGGAAGCCGCCATCCCGTAATGGATGAAGGTGTCCATGTGGCGGGCATCCTTGGCCGGGAAGTACTCCTCGACCTTGAAGCCCTTGACCTCGCCGGCAAATCGGCACGCGAATGCCGACGCATCGAACTTGGTGACGTTGGCGATGCCTGAGCGGCCTGCGACCAAGTTGGTCCAGCCTTCGGCCACGCTGTTGCCCACCGGGCTGATCAGCCCGAGGCCCGTGACAACGACCCTTCTTCGGGTCATCAGGCAACCTCCGTGCTGCGCACTGCGGTATTCGCCTTGGGAGCGGCCCGGCGGCTCATGCGAGACGTATCGCGCTGTCAGGCCTTCTGATGGCCGACCGCGTAATCGATCGCCAGTTGCACGGTGGTGATCTTCTCTGCCTCTTCGTCGGGGATTTCGATGCCGAACTCGTCCTCGAGGGCCATGACCAATTCCACCGTGTCGAGCGAGTCGGCGCCGAGGTCGGCGACGAACGCCTTCTCATTGGTGACGTCGGCCTCCGGTACGCCGAGTTGCTCGGCAATGATTTTCTTGACACGTGCTTCGATATCGCTCATTGACTCCTCCAGGAGTGGGTACGCAAAATGGGCTGAATTCTACGCGGCGCAAGAGGCAGGCCTCTTGACCACCGTCTTGGGTCGGCGGGACCCGAACTAACTCATGAACATGCCGCCATTGACATGCAGTTCAGTGCCGGTGATGTAGCCGGCAGTGGGCGAAGCCAGGAACAGTACCGCATCCGCGACCTCCTGCGGTGTGCCCAGGCGTCCGACCGGAATCTGCGCCAATAGCATGTTCTTCTGGGTTTCGGACAGCTTGTCGGTCATATCGGTGGCGATGAATCCGGGCGCGATGCAGTTGACCGTCACGCCCCGGCTGCCCAGTTCGCGAGCGAGTGCTCGCGTCATACCGGCCACGCCGGCCTTCGCGGCAGCGTAATTGGCCTGGCCGGCATTGCCAGACGCCCCGACCACCGACGTGATGTTGACGATACGGCCGTAGCGCTGCTTCATCATCGCGCGCATCACCGCACGGCTGGCGCGAAAGACGGCCTTCAGATTCGTGTCCAGTACGGCGTCCCAATCGGCGTCTTTCATGCGCATGGCCAGCGTATCGCGCGTGATGCCGGCGTTGTTGACCAGGATCTGCAATGCGCCATGCTGCTTGACGATGGCCTCCACCGCCGCCTCGAGCGCGGCGCCGTCGTTGACGTCGAGCACGATGCCACGGCCGCCCTGCGGCGCCAGGGCCTCGTCGATGGCAGTCGCGCCCGCCTGGCTGGTCGCCGTACCGATCACCGTCACACCCTTGCCTGCCAGCGCCAGCGCAATTGCACGGCCGATGCCGCGCGACGCGCCGCTGACCAGGGCCACCTGCCCCTTCAGATCTTGATTCATGCCAGCAACCCCTTGGCTTGTCCCAACGTGTCGGGGTCGAACAATGTCATCGTCACCACCTCGGTGTCGATGCGTTTGACCATGCCGGCCAATGCCTTGCCCGGGCCGCATTCGACCAGGTGGGTCAGGCCGCGTCGGCGCAGGGCCTGCACGGTCTCCACCCAGCGCACGGCGCCGAAGGCCTGGCGGTAAAGCGCATCGCGGATCGCCGCCGCATCGCTGACGACCGCGACGTCGACGTTGTTGACCACCGCCATGCGTGGCTTGGTGATGGTCACGCCGGCCAAGCGTTCCCGCAGTCGCTCGGCGGCCGGCTTCATCAGGCTCGAATGGAATGGTGCCGACACGGCCAACAACAAGGCACGCTTGGCACCCAGGGCCTTCAAGACCTCGCAAGCCTTGTCGACGCCGGCCTTGCTGCCGGCAATCACGGTTTGCTTGGGGTCGTTGAAGTTGACGGCCTCGACGACTTCGCCACTGGCCGCCGCCTGCGCGCAACCGTCGCGCACCACCTGCGCATCCAGGCCGAGGATCGCCGCCATGGCCCCCGCGCCCACAGGTACTGCGTCCTGCATGGCCTGGGCGCGAAAGCGCACCAGCGGCAGCGCGTCGGCCAAGGTCAAGGCACCGGCAGCGACCAGCGCCGTGTACTCGCCCAGCGAGTGGCCGGCCACCGCCGCCGGCTCGTCTCCGCCCTCGGCGCGCCAGGCGCGGTAACAGGCAATGCCCGCGGTCAGCATCACGGGCTGGGTGTTGGTGGTCAGATCGAGGGCCTCTTTCGGCCCCTCGTGGATCAGCTGGGCCACATCCTGACCCAGTGCGGCCGAGGCCTCGAGCAGCGTCTCGCGCACGGCCGAGTGGTCGCCCCAGGCATCGAGCATGGCCACGGACTGGGAGCCCTGGCCGGGAAAGAGAAAGGCAAATGCAGGCATCGACGAATTTCCGGCTCAGTACTCGAGCAGCACCGCGCCCCAGGTGAACCCACCGCCCACACCTTCCAGCAACAGCCTGTGGCCACGGCGGATGCGGCCATCGCGCACGGCCACGTCGAGCGCCAGCGGGATCGATGCCGCCGATGTATTGCCGTGCTCGTCGACGGTGACGATCATTTTGTCCGGGCCGAGTTTGAGTTTGCGGGCCGTGCTTTGCATGATACGAATATTGGCCTGGTGCGGGATCAGAAAGTCGATGTCGGCCGCGCTCTTGCCGGCCTTGGCCAGCACCGCACGCGCAGCGTCGTCGAGCACGCCCACGGCAAGCTTGAAGACTGCGGGGCCGTCCATCTTCAGCGTCGGGTCGCCGGACACCTTGCCGCCGGCCACCGTCCCCGGCGTGCACAGGATGCCTGCGTGCCGGCCGTCGGCATGCAAGTCGCTCGCCAGCAGGCCGGGCTCGTCGCTGGCTTCCAGCACCACGGCACCCGCGCCGTCACCAAACAGCACGCAGGTGGTGCGGTCGTCGAAGTCGAGCAAGCGCGAGAAGATTTCCGAACCGATCACCAGTGCGCAACTTGCAGTACCCGTACGGATCAGCGCGTCGGCGACGGTCAGCGCATAGACAAACCCCGAGCACACCGCCTGCACATCCAGCGCCGGGCAACCCTGCGCGCCGAGCTTTTGCTGCAGGATGCAGGCCGTCGATGGAAACACCATGTCCGGCGTGGAGGTGGCCACGATGATCAGGTCGACCTCGGCAGCGGTGCGGCCCGCCGCCTGCAGTGCGGATTGCGCCGCAGCCAGCGCGAGATCGCTGCAGACCACGTCATCGGCCGCGAAGTGGCGCGCGCGAATGCCGGTGCGCTCGACGATCCATTCGTCGGAAGTCTGGATGCCGCGCTCGCCCAGCTCGCGCGCCAACTCGGCGTTGCTGACGCGGCGCGGCGGCAAATGGCTGCCGGTACCGGTGATGCGCGCGAATCGCGGCAGGCCTTTGGCGCGAGGGCTGGTCATGCGGCTTGGCTTGCGGGGTCGATGGTCGGCATGGCCTGCAGTGTCTCTCGAATGCGATCGTGCACACGGTCGAGCAGGCGGTTGCGGGCGGCATCATAAGCACGCACCAGCGCATTCTCGAAGGCCAGGGCGTCGGCCGAGCCATGGCTCTTGAAGACCAGGCCGCGCAGGCCGAGCAACGCCGCGCCGTTATAACGACGATGGTCGACGCGCTGCTTGAAGTGCTTCAGCACCGGCATCGCCGCCAGCGCCGCCAGCCGAGTGAACACGCTGCGGTTGAATTCCTGGCGAATGAATTCGCTGAGCATCGAGGCCATGCCTTCGGCCGATTTGAGTACGACGTTGCCGACGAAGCCGTCGCACACCACGATGTCGGTCGTGCCCTTGAAGATGTCGTTGCCTTCGACGTTGCCGACGAAGTTCAGGTGCCCGGCGGCGGCGGCGGCACGCAGCAGCTCGCCGGCGCGCTTGATGGTCTCGCTGCCCTTGATGGCCTCTTCGCCGATGTTGAGCAGGCCCACGCTGGGCTCGTCCTTGCCTTCGACCGCGGCCACCAGCGCACTGCCCATCAAGGCGAACTGCAGCAGGTGCTCGGGCGTGCAATCGACATTCGCCCCGAGATCGAGCACAGTGGTAAAGCCATCGCGACGGTTCGGCAGCACGGCGGCAATCGCCGGACGGTCGATGCCGGCCACGGTCTTCAACAAATAGCGAGCCACCGCCATCAGAGCGCCGGTATTGCCGGCCGAGACACAGGCATGTGCCACGGGTTCAGCGCCCTCGACAGCCAGCAATTGCTTGATGGCCACCCGCATCGACGAATCCTTCTTGCGCCGCAGGGCGACCTCGATGCCGTCGTCCATGGTCACCACCTCGGTCGCCACCACGCACCTGGTGCGCGGCCAGGCGGCCGCGGGCGCCAGCGCATCGGCCGTGCCGACGAGTACCAACTCGGCCTGCAGGTGGGCGTCGATGAAGGCCTTGCAAGCCGGCAGCGTGACGGCCAGGCCACTGTCGCCGCCCATGCAATCCACGGCCAGGCGAACGAGCGACAACGGCGGCATCGGCGCGTGCAAGATGTGCGGGCTGCCCATCACGCAGACAGGTCAGCCGAGGTGGAGTGGCCGATGCGGCCCGGACGCGGTCGCGATCGGCGGCAGCCGGTCAGGCGTCGGCCTTGGTCTTCAGCACCTTGCGGCCCCGATAAAAGCCGGTCGGGCTGATATGGTGGCGCAGGTGGTTCTCGCCGGTGGTCGGCTCGATGGCGGTGCCCGGCGTGGTCAAGGCATTGTGCGAGCGGTGCATGCCGCGCTTGGAAGGCGATTTCTTGTTTTGCTGAACAGCCATGGGATTCTCCTGGGGCGGGGCTACTCTGGCACGCAATGCACGGGAGGCACGGTGTGCGAGGTGGGCCGGGCGGCGCCGGCCGGGCGATGGCCGGGGCAGCGCGAAAAGCCGCAGAGTATATCAGGGCGAGCATTTTGGCCGGGCTCAAGCCTTGTGCCGGCCCTGCAGGGCGGCCAGCGCGGCAAAGGGGTGCGCCGGCGCGGCCAACTCGTCGCCGGCGTCGAAGTCGACCGATGTGGGCAAGGCCTGCGGGCACTGCATGTGCATAGGCACCAACGGCAGGGCCAGCAGCAGTTCGTCCTCCACCAGCTCGTGCAGATCGAGGTAACGCGGCAGCGCCAAGACGTCGTCTTCGCTTTCGGCGTCCAGCGCCTCGGCCGTCGCCTCGTCGGCGACGAAGCGCAGCGCGCGCGCCAGGTCGAGGGCTAGCGCCACCGGCTGCAGGCAGCGTTGGCAGTCGCGCCACACACAGGCCCGTGCCGTCAGATGCAGCCAGATCTCGGCCCGAGCACCAGGCATTGCACGCTGCTCGCCACGAACCGACCATTGCACGTCACCGTCCTGCGTCACGCCGTCCAGCAGGCGCTCGAATCCAGCCAGCGGCCAGCTGGCCTTCGAGCCGCATGGCGTCGGCGGCCGCGGCGGCGACGTCGAGCCGGCGCGGGTCGGGCTTGCGCGATGTCATGCAGGCAGTTTACGGCCGGACGCAATGTGAGAATGCGCGCCATGCCCGACCCCACCCGGCTGATCCTGGCCTCGACTTCGCGCTACCGCCGTGAGCTGCTGCAGCGCCTGGGCCTGCCGTTCGAGGTCGTGGCGCCGAACGTCGACGAGTCGCCCCACCCTGGCGAGGCACCCGCCGCGCTGGCCGAGCGCCTGGCAATGGCCAAGGCGCAGGCCGTCGCCGCATCCTTCGCCGATGCCGTGGTCATCGGCTCCGACCAGGTCGCCGAGCTCGATGGACAACCGGTCGGCAAGCCGCATACCCATGAGCGGGCGCTGGCCCAGTTGCGCGCGATGAGCGGGCGGCGCGTGCTGTTTCACACCGCGGTGGCCGTGGTGCGCCGTGAGCGCGGCTTCGCGCGCGGCGAGTTGGCCAGCGTCGCAGTGAGCTTTCGCACCCTCGGCACAGCCGAGATCGAGCGTTACCTGCGCGCCGAGCAGCCCTACGACTGCGCCGGCAGCGCGAAGTGCGAGGGCCTGGGCATAACACTGCTGGCGGCGATCGACTCCGACGACCCGACGGCCCTGATCGGCCTGCCGCTGATCCGCACCTGCGCGCTGCTGCGCGAGGCGGGGCTGGACCCTCTCGCCAATTGACACCGATGTGACACCGATGACGTCGCCGCGCGGCAGGCTGCTGCTGGTGCCCAACACGCTGGACCTCGGCGCGCCCGACGCACCGCCGATCGACGCCGTGCTGCCGATGGGTGTGCTGCAACAGGCGGCACGCCTGCTGCACTGGGTGGCCGAAGATGCCAAGACGACACGCGCCTTTCTCAAGCGCGTCGATCAGGTCGTACCCCTGGCGCAGCCGCTGCAGGCGATCGAAATCACCGAACTGCCGCGCCCCGCCAAGGGGGCCCGCGCGCCGACAGCGGCTGTCGATCTGACGCCGCTGCTGGCCCCGGCGATGGCCGGCAATGACATGGGCCTGATCAGCGAGGCCGGCCTGCCCGCAGTGGCCGACCCGGGCGCAGCGCTGGTGGCCTGCGCCCACCGCAACGGCGTCACGGTGCTGCCGCTGGCCGGGCCCAGCTCATTGCTGCTGGCGCTGGCCGCCAGCGGCCTCAACGGCCAGAGCTTTGCCTTCGTCGGTTATCTGCCCACCGATGCGGCGCAACGTTCGGCCCGTGTACAGACCCTGCAGCAACAGTCGCGCCGAGAGCGTCAAACCCAGATCGCGATCGAAACGCCTTACCGCAATGCCGCGCTGATGACCGCGCTGCTCGAGGCCTTGCAGCCCGAGACGCAGTTGTCGGTGGCCTGCGGCTTGACGCTGCCTGCGGGCTGGTGCGCCACACGCAGCGTGGCGCAATGGCGAGCCCGACCGCCCAGCTTCGATAACAAACACCTGCCGGCGGTCTTCCTCTGGCTGGCCGGCTGAGGCGCGCAGCACGCGCCAGCCAAGTCCTCAGACCTTGGCGCCGCCCAGCAATGCCGCCACCTTGCGCTTGGGCTTGATGTTGGGTGACAGCGCGCGCGCCGATGCCGTTGCAGCCGCGGCAGACTTCGGTGCCGTCTCCCATGCCGCTGCCGCCGTTGCGGTCGACTCGTAGGGTTGGTCGAAGAACGGATCTGCCGCCGCCACCGGCGGGCGGCGCTCGAAGCTGCGCTGCGGCGGCGCCGCGCGCTCTTCGCGAACCTCCCGGACCTCACGAACCTCACGCTCGTCATCGGCCCGCGGCCGCGGCCGGCGCGGGCGCTCGTCTTCGAATTCGAAGGGCTCGAGCTCGATCTTCTTCTTGATCAGGTGCTCGATATCCGACACCAGGCGTGTGTCGTCGCGTGTCACCAGCGTCACCGCCAGCCCCGACGCGCCGGCGCGGCCGGTGCGGCCGATGCGGTGCACGTAGTCCTCGGCATTGAACGGCACGTCGAAGTTGAACACCGCCGGCAGGTCGACGATGTCCAGCCCGCGTGCAGCCACGTCGGTGGCCACCAGCAGATCGACCTCGCCGGCCTTGAAGGCGGCCAGGGCCTTCAGCCGCTCGTCCTGGCTCTTGTCGCCATGCAGGGCCTGGGTCTTCAGGCCGTCGCGCTCGAACGAGCGCGCCAGACGCGCCGCACCGAGCTTGGAATTGACGAAGATCAAGGCCTGGCCCAGCTCGCGGGTCCGCAACAACTGGCGCACCACGGCGCGCTTGTCGTCGTCGGTGACGCTGTAAAAGCGCTGCTCGACATTGGTGGCCGTGGCGTTGGGCCGCGCCACCTCGACCAGCACCGGGTCTTGCAAATAGCTGTTGGCCAGCTTCCTGATCTCGGGCGAGAAGGTGGCCGAGAACAGCAGCGTCTGGCGCTCCTTGGGCAGGTAGGACAGGATGCGCTGCAGGTCGGGCAGGAAGCCGATATCGAGCATGCGGTCGGCCTCGTCGAGCACCACGTACTCGACCTGGTTGAGCACGCAGTTCTTGGCCTCGATATGGTCCAGCAGGCGCCCCGGCGTGGCCACCAGCACCTCGACGCCGGCCTTGAGCAGCAGCGTCTGCGGCTTCATGTCGATGCCGCCGAAGACCACCGTCGAGCGCAGCAGCGTCTGCTTGGCGTAGGTCTTGACGCTGTTGGCCACCTGGTCGGCCAACTCGCGCGTGGGCGTGATCACCAAGGCGCGCACCGGGTGCCGCGCCGGCGACATGCTGGCGTTCTCGTGGCGCAGCATCTTCTGCAGCAGCGGGATCGTGAAGGCCGCCGTCTTGCCGGTGCCGGTCTGTGCCGCACCCATCACGTCGCGCCCGTCGAGCACGATAGGGATGGCCTTGGCCTGGATCGGCGTCATCGCCAGGTAGCCTGAATCGGCCACGGCGCGCAGCAGCTTGGGGTCTAGAGGGAGGGTGTCGAAGCGAGCCGGAGTGGGGGCGATGGCGTCGGGCGATTCGTTTGGGGTGTCTGTATTCACCCCCGGATTATCCCTCGGTCGGCTCGCGCAGCGAGCGTGGTGCGTCAATCGCGGCTACTTGGTGTGCCTGAACAGCAGCCAGCGCGGGGCCTTGAAGCGCACGATGCGCCAGTACAACAGCACATAACTGGCGCCGAACAGGACGATGAATCCGACCTGGATCGCCGTGCTGTCGAACCAAAGCGCGGCCGGCAACACCGACAGCGAGCACAGCAGCCAGAGGTAGGGCGAGGTCATCGAATTGCGCCGCGTCAATTTGCGCGTGCCGCGTGCGCCCGCGGCCCAGCGCATGAAGCGCCGGTAGATCAGGCTGTGCAGGTGCGCACCGTCGGGCATGCCCATCGGTGCGCCACGTAGCCACTTGCGGCGATACATGGAGAACAGCGTCTCGAAGACCGGGTAAAAACACAGCAGCAACGGGAACATCGGCGACACCACCGGGTTGCGATGCAGCAGCAGGATGGCCAACTCGGCCACGTAAAAGCCGAGGAAGTAGGCGCCGCCGTCGCCCAGGAAAACCAAGCCGGCCGGGAAATTCCAGACGAAAAAGCCGAGCACCGCACCGATACCTGCCAGTGCCAGCAGTTCGATCAGCCGGTCGTCGACCGCAGAGGCCACATAGGCCAGGCCGATCAGCATGATCACCACGCACATCGACGCCAGGCCGTTGAAGCCGTCGATGATGTTTACGGCGTTGGCCACGCCGGCGACCACGAACATGGTGACCAGCAATGCCGCCAACGGAACCGCCACCACCCAGTCGAGGCCAGGGATGTCGGTACGGGTGATCACAGCGCCCACCAGCCACGCCGCCAGGCCCGCCGATACCGCCGTGAATACCAGCCGCCGGCGCGGGCTCTGCGACTTGGTCAAGTCCTCGGCAATGCCGGCGCCGAAAGCGGGCAACGCGCAGGCGAGAAACGTGGCCAGCCACGACACCGCCACACCTTCGTGCCATGCGATCACGACCGCGCCGGTGGCCACGCCGAGCAGGATGCCCACGCCGCCGATGCGTGGCACCGGGTGGTTGTGAAATTTCTGCGGCCCCGAAAGGTCGAAGTCGCGCACCACGGACCCCAAGCGCTGCGTCGCACGCACGACACACAGGGTGAACAGGAACGAGACGGCGAAGGCGCAAAAGAGCAACAGCATTGGCTGCAGTTTAGTCAGCCGTGGCACAACATTGATCCATCCATGTGCGGGCTAGAATCGCGCGCCGTTGCAGCGGGGCGGCGCTCGATCGCAGCCTGGCCCTTGCGTGGCGCGCCCCGGAAACGCCCTCCACGTCGCTTTTCTCCATGCCCATGAGCGCTCACCACACCGACCGCATCGATTTCGCGCGACGCCAGGGCCGTTTGTCACGCCGCCATGCGATCGCGCTCGTACTGCTTGCACTGGCCGGGTTGGCCGTCACTGCCCCCACGCGCGCCCAGTCTGCCGCGGCTGCGGCCGACTCCCAGGCCGCTCCGGCAGGCGGCCCGATCCGGCTGCGACAACCCGGCACCGCAATGCCGTCGTCGACGGCATTGCCAACCGCAGTCATGCCCGCGGCTCCCGCAATCGCGGCAAAGGCCGCGCCGAGCGAATTCGAAGCCTTCGTGCAACGCCTGGCGCAGCCGCTGGAGATTCACCGCTTCGGTGCCGAGTTGATGACCACGGCGGACGACGCCGAGGTCACCGAAACCTTGCCGCTCGTGCCGGCCGATTACCTGGTCAAACCCGGCGACGAAATCCTGCTCATGATCTGGGGCTCGGTCGATGCCGACTTGCGCCTCTTGGTCGACCGCAGCGGGCGCATCAGCATTCCGCGCGTCGGCCCGGTGCAGGTGTCGGGCGTGCGTTACGCCGACTTGCCGGACATGATCAGCCAGCGCGTGGCGCAGGTCTTTCGCAACTTCCAGCTCAGCGTATCGCTGGGGCAGTTGCGCGGCCAGCGGGTCTACGTCACCGGTTTCGTCGCCAGGCCCGGCAGCTACGTCGTGAGCAGCCTGGCCACCGTGGTGCAGGCGCTGCTCAAGGCCGGCGGGCCGTCGGCGGCCGGCAGCTTTCGCAACATCGACATCAAGCGCGGCAACCAGAGCGTGGCCAGCTTCGACCTCTACGACTTCCTGCTCGGCGGCGACCGCCGCGCCGACCGCCTGCTGCAGGCCGACGACGTGATCCATGTCGGGCCCATCGGCACGCAGGTGGCGCTGATCGGCAGCGTCAACCGGCCGGCGATCTTCGAGTTGAAGCCCACGGAAACCGTGGCCGACCTGCTGCGCATGGCGGGCGGCTTTTCCGCCGTGGCCGACCGCTCGCGCCTGACCGTCGAGCGTCTGGACGACCGGGCCAGCGTGCGCATCGTGCAACTGGCCTTGCCGGCCTCCAACAGCGCTGCACTGGCCAACGGCGACGTGCTGCGCGCATTCAGCGCGGTCGATTCGGTGCTGCCGGTACAGCGCCAGAACAAGCTGGTGCACGTTCAGGGCGAAGTGAATCGGCCCGGCGAGTACATCCTGCCACCCGACAGTTCGATTGCCGACGCCCTGGCCGCTGCCGGCGGCCTGACCGACAAGGGCCTACGTGTACGGCACCGAGTTCACGCGCGAACGCGTGAGGTTGGCGCCAGCAGGCAAATTACGAGCGAGCGCTGCGCGACCTCGAAACCGACCTGGCGCGCAACACCTCGACGCAGCGCACCAGCAGTGCCGACGAAGCCGCGGCGACAACCGCGCGCGACAGTGCCAATGCGCGCTTGCTGACGGCACTGCGCGCCCAACGGCCGACCGGACGCATCGTGCTGCAGTTGCAGCCCGGCAGCCGCGAATTGCCGGCCCTGGCGCTCGAAGACGGCGACCACCTGCGCATCCCCTTGCGGCCGAGCTCGATCGGCGTGTACGGCAGCGTCTTCAACGCCGGCAATTACCTGTACAGCGATGGCCGCGCGGTCGAGGACTTCCTGCGCCTGGCCGGCGGGCCGACCAAGGGTGCCGATACCGGCAGCACTTTCGTCATCCGCGCCAATGGCAGCGTGGTCAGTGCGCGCCAAGCGAACACCGGTTGGTTCAGCCGCGGCACGGGCCTGGCCGGCGTGATGGCCGAACCCGGCGATACCTTGTTCGTGCCCGAAGAGTTGAACAAGACCACCTTCGTGCAGGACGCCAAGGACTGGACGCAGATCTTCTACCAGTTCGGCGTCGGCCTGGCCGCAATCCGGACGCTCAGGTAATCGAGCGCCAGCATGCAAGACCGCGCCACCTCGCAGCCCGTCGACGACGACGAAGACGCCGGTATCGACCTGCTCGACCTGGCCTTGCCGCTGCTTCAACATTGGAAGCTGCTGGCCATCGCCCCGTTGCTGGCCGGCACGCTGGCGCTGGGCATCACCTACCTGGTCAAGCCGACCTACACCTCGCGCACCGTATTCCTGCCGCCGCAGCAGCAGCAGAGCGCGGCCGCTTCGGCGATCGCCTCGCTGGGCGCGCTGTCGAGCCTGGCCGGCGCGGCGGCCGGCATCAAGAGCCCGGCCGACCAGTATGTGGCGCTGCTGCAGAGCACCACCGTGGCCGACCGGCTGATCGACGAATTCAAGCTGATGCAGGTCTACGACCGCGAGTACCGCTTCGAGGCCCGCAAGGAGCTGGCAGAAAACGCGCGCGTGTCGCTGGGCAAGAAAGACGGGCTGATCACGGTCGAGGTCGACGACGTCGACCCGCAACGCGCGGCCGACATCGCCAACCGCCATGTCGACGAGTTGCGCCGCCTCAGCGCGCAGCTCGCGCTGACCGAGGCGCAACAGCGGCGCGTGTTCTTCGAGGCCCAGTTGAAGAAGACCCGCGACGAACTCACCGCCGCCCAGCAGGCCCTGCAGGCCAGCGGCTTCAACCCCGGCGCGCTGAAGGCCGAGCCCAAGGCCGCCGCCGAAGGTTATGCACGCCTGAAGGCCGAGGTCACTGCCGCCGAAGTGCGCTTGCAGACGATGCGCAGCTGCACTCTCCGACACCGCGCCCGAAGTCCAGCAGGCGCTGGCCACGTTGTTGGCCCTGCGCGCCCAGTTGGGCAAGACCGAAGCCTCGACCGGCCTCGCGGGCGGCCCCGATTACGTCAGCAAGTACCGTGAGTTCAAGTACCAGGAAACGCTGTTCGAGCTGTTCGCGCGCCAGTACGAGCTGGCGCGGCTGGACGAGAGCCGCGAGGGCGCGCTGATCCAGGTGGTCGACGTGGCCAAGCCGGCCGAGCGCAAGAGCAAGCCCAAGCGCGGCCTCATCGCCGTGGCCACCACGCTGGCCACCGCTGCTGCTGCTGGCGATGTTCGTAGTCACGCGCCACTTCTGGCGCCAGAGCGCGGCACAGCCCGAGAGGGCGGCCAAGCTGGCCCAGTTGCGCGCCGCGCTGGGGTGATGGCCGCGTGACGCTCCTCGTCACCGGCGGCGCCGGCTTCATCGGCAGCAACTTCGTGCTCGACTGGCTGGACGCGACCGGCGAGCCGGTGGTCAACCTCGACGCGCTGACCTACGCCGGCAACCTGCACAACCTCGACGCGCTCAAGGGCGATCCGCGGCATGTCTTCGTGCAGGGCGACATCGGCGACCGCGCCTTGCTCGACCGCCTGCTGGCCGAACACCGCCCGCGCGCGCGTGCTGCACTTCGCCGCCGAAAGCCATGTCGACCGCAGCATCCACGGCCCCGGCGAATTCATGCGCACCAATGTGATGGGCACCTTCACGCTGCTCGAAGCCGCGCGCGGCTACTGGAGCGGCCTGGCCGATGCCGACAAGGCGGCGTTCCGCTTCCACCACGTCAGCACCGACGAGGTCTACGGCTCGCTCGCGCCCGACCGCGCCGGCCTTCACCGAGACCCACGCCTACGAGCCGAACAGCCCCTACTCGGCGAGCAAGGCGGCCAGCGACCACCTGGTGCGCGCCTGGCACCACACCTACGGCCTGCCGGTGCTGACCACCAATTGCTCGAACAACTACGGGCCCTATCACTTCCCCGAGAAGCTGATCCCGCTGATGATCGTCAACGCGCTGGCCGGCAAGCCGCTGCCGGTGTACGGCGACGGCCAGCAGGTGCGCGACTGGCTCTACGTGCGCGACCACTGCAGCGCGATCCGCGCCGTGCTGGCGGCGGGCCGCGTCGGCGAGACCTACAACATCGGCGGCTGGAACGAGAAGACCAACCTGGAGATCGTGCACACCGTCTGCGCCCTGCTCGACGAGCTGCGGCCCGACCCGGCCGGCCCGTACCAGCGCCTGATCACGCATGTGAAAGACCGCCCGGGCCATGACCGGCGCTACGCCATCGACGCGCGCAAGATCGAGCGCGAGCTCGGCTGGCGCCCGGCCGAGACCTTCGAGACCGGCATCCGCAAGACGGTGCAGTGGTACCTGGCGCACCCCGATTGGGTGGCCGACGTGCAGAGCGGCGGCTACCGCGACTGGGTGGCGGCGAACTACAGCGCACGCTGAGCCGCGGCGATGAAGATCCTGCTCTTCGGCAAGAACGGCCAGGTGGGCTGGGAGCTGCAGCGCGCGCTGGCCCCGCTGGGCGAGCTGACCGCGCTCGACTTCGACAGCACCGATTTCCACGCCGACTTCACCCGCCCCGCGGCGCTGGCCGACACCGTGCGCGCGCTGCGGCCCGACGTGATCGTCAACGCCGCGGCGCACACCGCCGTCGACAAGGCCGAGGCCGAGCCCGAGCTCGCGCGCGCACGCTGAACGCCGAAGCGCCGCGCGTGCTGGCCAGCGAGGCCGCCGCGCTCGGCGCCTGGCTGGTGCACTACAGCACCGACTACGTCTTCGACGGCAGCGGCGACGCGGCCGCGCGACGAGGACGCCGCCACCGGCCCGCTCAACGTCTACGGCCGCACCAAGCTCGACGGCGAGAACGCCATTCGCGCCAGCGGCTGCAAGCACCTGATCCTGCGCACGAGCTGGGTCTACGCCGCGCGCGGCGGCAACTTCGCGCGCACGATGCTGCAAGCTCGCCGCCGAGCGTGAAGCGCTGCAACGTCATCGACGACCAGATCGGCGCGCCGACCGGGGCCGACCTGCTGGCCGACGTCACGGCCCATGCGATGCGCGCCGTGCAGCGTGAGCCGCAGCTGGCCGGCACCTACCACGCGGTGGCCGCCGGCGAAACCAGCTGGTTCGGCTACGCGCGCTTCGTCATCGAGTGGGCGCGCGCGCACGGCCTGCCGGTGAAGGTGGCCGCCGAGGCGATCAAGCCGGTGCCCAGCAGCGCCTACCCGAGCGCCGCGCGGCGCCCGCTCAACTCGCGCCTGGCACACGGCCAAGCTGCAGCGCGCCTTCGGCCTGACACTGCCGCACTGGCAGGCCGGCGTCGAACGCATGTTGATGGAGACCTGAAGCCGACTAATGACCATCGCAAAGGCATCATCCTGGCCGGCGGCTCCGGCACGCGGCTGCACCCGGCCACGCTGGCCATGAGCAAGCAGCTGCTGCCGGTGTACGACAAGCCGATGGTCTATTACCCGCTCAGCACGCTGATGCTGGCCGGCATGCGCGACAGTCCTGGTGATCAGCACGCCGCAGGACACGCCGCGCTTCGCAGGCCGCTGCTCGGCGACGGCAGCCGTGGGGCATGAACATCCGCTACTGCGTGCAGCCCAGCCCCGACGGCCTGGCGCAGGCCTTCATCCTCGGCCGCGATTTCGTCGCCGGCCAGCCGAGCGCGCTGGTGCTGGGCGACAACATCTTCTACGGCCACGACTTCCAGCGCCTGCTGGCCGATGCCGCGGCGCGCAGCAGCGGCGCCACGCGTGTTCGCCTACCACGTGCACGACCCCGAGCGCTACGGCGTGGTGGCCTTCGACGCGCAGCGCCGCGCGCTCAGCATCGAAGAAAAGCCCAAGGCGCCGAAGAGCCACTACGCCGTCACGGGCCTGTACTTCTACGACGAGCAGGTGTGCGACATCGCCGCCGCCATCAAGCCCAGCGCGCGCGGCGAGCTCGAGATCACCGACGTCAACGCCGCGCTACCTGCGCCAGGGCCAGCTCAACGTCGAGATCATGGGCCGCGGCTACGCCTGGCTGGACACCGGCACCCACGACAGCCTGCTGGAAGCCGGCCAGTTCATCGCCACGCTCGAAAAGCGCCAGGGCCTGAAGGTGGCCTGCCCGGAGGAGATCGCCTTTCGCAGCGGCTGGATCGACGCCGCGCAACTCGAGGCGCTGGCCCAGCCGATGCTGAAGAACGGCTACGGCCAGTACCTGCTGCAAGCTGCTGCAGCGACAGCGTGTACTGATGCAAGCCATCACCACCCCGCTGCCCGGCGTGCTGATCCTCGAGCCCAAGGTGTTCGGCGACGAGCGCGGCTTCTTCTTCGAGAGCTTCAACCAGCGCGCCTTCGACGCCGCCGTCGGGCAGGCGGTGAGCTTCGTGCAGGACAACCACTCGCGCTCGCAGCGCGGCGTGCTGCGCGGCCTGCACTACCAGCTGCCGCCGCATGCGCAGGGCAAGCTGGTGCGCGTGGTGCGCGGCAGCGCGTTCGACGTGGCGGTGGACATCCGGCGCGGCTCGGCCACCTTCGGCCACTGGGTCGGCGCCACGCTCGACGCCGACGAGCCACCGCCAGATGTGGATCCCGGCGGGCTTCGCGCATGGCTTCCTGGCGCTCGAAGACGACACCCACTTCCTGTACAAGACCACCGACTACTACGCCCGCGATTGCGAACGCGCGATCGCCTGGAACGACCCGGCGATCGGCATCGAATGGCCGGTGGCTCGCGGCACGCACCAAAACTCGCGCCTAAGGATGCAGCGGCGCCTCCGATTGCCACCGCAGAGCTGCCGTAGCGGAGAATATCGACGCCTTGTGTACCAGGAGTGGCCATATGACGATGCAATTGACACCCAGCGATCAGCAGCGGATCGCAAAGATCGCCAAGGCAGCAGGCTGCTCCGCCGAGCATGCGCTGACTTTTGTATTGCGCGACGGATTCGACGAGACCGAGCGCGTCTTGCGCGCTGTCACGCGGGCGCGGGCCAGCGTGGCAGCAATGGGTGGGATCGACCACACGACTGCAATGGCACGATTGGAAGAACTGCTGAACCACCATGCCGCAACGTCGCACCAAGCGGCTTGAGTGGAGCGAAGCAGCACTGCTCGAGCTCGCAGACAGGGTTGGCCTTCATTGCCGACGACAGCCCGGCCGCGGCCAAACTTGTCAAACGGCGAATCGACGTGGCCGCCCGACGGATCGCGCGTGAGCCCGCCGTCTATCGACCTGGGCTGATCGCCGGCACGCGCGAGTGCGTCGTCGGCCGCACCAGCTACACGCTGATCTATGAAGAATTCGAAGAATCGATCGTCGTGCTCCATTGCTGGCACCAACGCCGACGCTTACTCCATGAACACCACCCATCCCCGTCCAACCCGTGATCATGGCCGGCGGCAGCGGCACGCGGCTGTGGCCGCTTTCGCGCGCCGGCTTCCCCAAGCAGTTCCTGGTGCTCACGGCCGACAAGCGCAGCCTGTTCCAGCAGGCGGTGCAGCGGCTGCAGGACCTGGCCTGCGACGACATCGCGCTCGCGGCGCCGCTGCACCGTCGGCAACGAGGAGCACCGCTTCCTGGTGCTCGACCAGTTGCGCGAGATCGGCGGCGACGCCGGGCATGGTGGTGCTGGAGCCGAGCGCGCGCAACACCGCGCCGGCCATGACGCTGGCCGCCCTGCAGGCCAGCGCCGGCGGCGCCGACCCGGTGCTGATCGTGGCCGCGGCCGACCATGTCGTGACCGACGGCGCGGCCTTCACGCGCACGCTGCGCGCGGCCGTGCGCGAAGCCGCGCAGGGGGCCATCGTGGTGCTCGGCATCACGCCCACCGGCCCGGAAACCGGCTACGGCTATATCCGCAGTGCAGCCGCGACCAGCGGCGCGGCGCGCGTCGAGCAGTTCGTCGAAAAGCCCGACCTGGCCACCGCCGAGCGCTACCTCGCCGACGGCCACTACACCTGGAACAGCGGCATGTTCGTGCTGCGCGCCTCGGTGTGGCTGGCGGCGCTGGAACAGTTCCGCCCCGACATCGCCGCCGCCACGCGCCGGGCCTGGGCCGCGCGCAGCGCCGACGAGCGCTTCGTGCGCCCCGGCAAGGCCGAGTTCGACGCCGTGCCGGCCGAGTCGGTCGACTACGCGGTGATGGAGCGCTGCCCCGGCAGCCGCTTCGACATCCGCATGCTGCCGCTGGCCGCCGGCTGGAGCGACCTGGGCGCCTGGGACGCGGTGTGGCAGGTGGCCGCCAAAGACAGCGCCGGCAACGCCGCGCTCGGCGACGCGATGGTGCAGAGCAGCCGCAACACCCTGGTCCACGCCACCAGCCGCCTGGTGGCCCTGGTGGGCGTGCACGACGTGATGGTGGTGGAGACGCCCGACGCCGTGCTGGTGGCCGACCGCACGCGCAGCCAGGACGTGAAGGCCATCGTCGCCGCGCTCGAAGCCCAGGGCCGCAGCGAGAAGGCGCTGCACCGCAAGGTGCACCGCCCCTGGGGCTGGTACGACAGCATCGACAGCGGGCCGCGCTTTCAGGTCAAGCGCATCCAGGTCAAGCCCGGCGCCAGCCTTTCCCTGCAAATGCACCACCACCGCGCCGAGCACTGGATCGTGGTCAGCGGCACGGCCGAGGTGACCAATGGCGAGCAGGTGCTGACGCTCACCGAAAACCAGAGCACCTACATCCCGCTCGGCCAGAAGCATCGCCTGCGCAACCCAGGCACCGTGCCGCTGGAGATCATCGAGGTGCAGTCGGGCTCCTACCTGGGCGAGGACGACATCGTGCGCTTCGAAGATACCTACGGCCGCAAGTAGCGAGAAGCCGATGGACACGAACGCCAAGATCTTCGTCACCGGCCACCGCGGCATGGTGGGCAGTGCGCTCGTGCGCCGGCTGCAGGCCGGCGGCTACACGAACCTGCTGGCACGCACCCATGCCGAGCTCGACCTCGACCGACCAGCGTGCGGTGCACGCCTTTATGGCCGAACAGCGGCCCGACTACGTCTTCATCGCCGCGGCCAAGGTGGGTGGCATCCAGGCCAACAACACCTACCGCGCCGAGTTCCTGTATCAGAACCTGGTGATAGCAGCCAACCTGATCCACGGTGCGCACCTGGCCGGCGTGCAGCGGCTGATGTTTCTGGCCTCGAGCTGCATCTACCCGCGCGACGCGGCGCAGCCGATCAGCGAAGACGCATTGCTGACCGGCCCGCTGGAGCAAACCAACGAGCCCTATGCCATCGCCAAGATCGCCGGCGTGAAGCTGGCCGAGAGCTACGCCCGACAGTACGGCCGCCAATACACCAGCGTGATGCCGACCAACCTGTACGGCCCGAACGACAACTACGACCTGGCCACGCAGCCATGTGCTGCCCGCACTCATCCGCAAGGCGCACGAGGCCAAGCAGCGCGGCGATCAGCGGGAAGCAAGCCAGCTGGTGGTGTGGGGCAGCGGTACGCCGCGGCGCGAATTCCTCTACGTCGACGACCTGGCCGACGCCTGCGTGCACCTGATGCAGCAGGGCTACGACGGCCCGCTGGTGAACATCGGCTGCGGCCAGGACGTGAGCATCCGCGAACTGGCCGAAACGGTGATGGAGGTGGTGGGCTGCAAGGCAACCATCCGCTTCGATACCAGCCAGCCCGACGGCACGCCACGCAAGCTGCTCGACGTGAGCCGCCTGGCCAAGCTGGGTTGGCGCGCCCGCACGCCGCTGCGCGAGGGCATTGCGCGTGCGTATGCGGCAGCGCCCTTCCATTCCTGAAATCCGGCCATGCACTGGCCGGCGCCTTCGCCGTCTCTGCGAGTTCGCATGGCCAGCTTACGACCGTGCACGGCATGCGGTCCCGTCATCGATTCTACTCCGGACGTCTTGACCGCTTCCAAGGCGAGGTTGGCCACGCTGCGGTCTGTCGCCCTGGGCGCCAACGCGCAGCATCTCGAATTGCGGTACAGCTCGACGAGCACTGCTGCGGTACGGAAGATGACCCCCGTCGCGGCTCCTGGACGAGCGACTTGAACGTGCGGCGACCTGACCGGCCTGGTCGGAGCCGAATCGTGCATCGGACATATCTGTCGACGCGGTGCGTCGCGCGTAAGCGGCGACGACTCTGGCCAACGCTGATCAGTCGCCCTACTCGTTCGAGCGCATACTTGATCGCCGTACCGCGATACGCAGGGTCGGCTCGCTCGCGTGTGGCCGCTTCGCGCCGAGCTGATACGAGATGACGCCGCGCCCTCGCGCCTTGGTAGCAGATGCGGTCGACGACGAGATGCCCAGCGGCGAGCTGACTCAGGCGGCAAGCAATTGAAGAAAGCCGCGGCTTCGAATCCATCGCGCAGTGCAGTCGGGATCGTCGATGGCCAGGCGTGCGCGCTCATCCGTGAAGACCGACCTGCGTGGCCTCGGAAAGACACGCCATGCTTCTCGGCGATTGGCGGCAGCCTTCCGTGGATCTGCCGACTCGAAGCGCAGCGGCGGACATGCGGCCCGAGCTGTACGTACGCCGTAGATGACACCGCAAGCCGGCATTCCCAGGCTGCGCATCGACCTGCGCTACAGTACCGCGTTCAACGGTTGAACTGGTAAGCATGCCCACGCTCGTCGAACCCAGCAGCAGCGATGCCGATGCGGCCCGCCTTGCCGTCTTGCGCCTGTTGGCGCAGCAGCCCCAGCTTTCGCAGCGTGAGCTTTCGGTGGCCTTGGGTGTGAGCCTGGGCAAGACGCACTACATCCTGCACGCGCTGCTCGACAAGGGCCTGCTCAAGGTGCGCAACTTTCGCCGCAGCGACAACAAGGTTGCGTATGCCTACGTGCTGACCCCACGGGGCCTGAGCGCAAAGCTGCACATGACCCGCAACTTCCTCAAGCGCAAAGAGACCGAGTTCGATACCCTGCGCCGCACGATCGACTCGCTGCGCACCGAGTTGAACCAAGAGATCGGAAACGCGCGATGAGTGGAACTAACGAACGCAAGGAGTGCCAGCAATGACAGCTTCCGAGAAAGCGTTGATCGAAAACATCAAGCCAACTTCCGCCGCATCGCATCGGCCCGAGGTGGAGGACTTTGTCGACTCGTATGCCTGGGCGCACCCGACGAGGGCGAGCAGCACCTGACGCGTGCCGCCACCAAGGCCAGTCGAGCCGAGCTCTGCCCCTGTCGTAGGGCCAACGACGGACGACGCTGGCTACGACCGGATCTGATCCTGGCCACTACAGCTTCTGGGCACGCACCCATCTGACCGACAGTCCAACAGAGCGGGCGGCCGCTGTGACAGAGCACTTGCAGCTGATCATGATCTTTGCGTGAACCCCTGATCACGCATCGATCGACGCGCTTGACGTCGCAGCCCGTCGGCGGCTCTCGATGCTCGCTGGTCCACTGCCCGCCCACGATCGCGTAAACGCGTGCAGCCAGCCTGCCCGCACAACTCGCCCCTCGCCAGTTGAAAACGACCAAGTACTTCGATGCCACCCGGCAGCGCCCGGATCGATCGATGATCGAACTGGCCTGGATTGAGTTTGTCGTGGCTCAACCACAGGCCCAGGTCGTCCAGGGTGACGGGCGCATACGACGTTGGCGATGATCGCTGCATCTGGCGGCCGCTGGCTCAGAGTCGTGCTGCTGGCCGATGGCGAGACCGTTCACAACGCATTCTTCGATCGGAGTTTCACACCATGAAGATTCGCTACTTCGAAGACACCGATACCTTGCTTATCGAATTGAAGGCCGGCAACGTGGCAGAGACACGCGACCTCGACGAGAACACCCTGTTGGACCTGGATGCGCAGGGGCAAGTGCTGGCGATCACGCTGGAACATGCCACGACGCGCACGGAGCTCAGCAGCTTCTCCTTCGACCGCGTGGCGGCCTGACGCACGCCAGCGCAGCACGCTCATGACGGACATGGCCACCCCCAAGAAAACCGCCCTCATCACCGGCGTAACCGGCCAAGACGGCGCCTACCTGGCCGAGTTCCTGCTCAAGAAGGGCTACCAGGTGCACGGCATCAAGCGCCGGGCCTCGAGCTTCAACACCACGCGCATCGACCACCTGTACCAGGACCCGCATGTCGACGGCAGGAACTTCATCCTGCACTACGGCGACATGACCGACAGCTCCAACCTGATCCGCATCGTGCAGCAGGTGCAGCCCGACGAGATCTACAACCTGGCCGCGCAAAGCCATGTGGCGGTGAGCTTCGAGGAGCCCGAGTACACCGCCAATGCCGACGGCATCGGCGCGCTGCGCCTGCTGGAAGCCATCCGCCTGCTGGGCCTGGAGAAGAAGACGCGCTACTACCAGGCCAGCACCAGCGAGCTGTACGGCCTGGTGCAGGAAACGCCGCAGAAGGAAGAATGCAGTGGCTGACACTGCAAGCGCACCAGACGTCGGCACTGGCGTATGGTCAAGTCTCAAGCGCAGCATAGTGCGCCCATGACGCTCACACAGGCCACCCTGATTGAGATCGGCCGCCCAGGTAGTTCGCAGATCCAGGGGCGCCTTGCGCCGAGGAGCCCGTCTCATGACTTTGCGTGAACGCCTGCACCAACAGATCAACACGCTTGACGCCCGGCGTTTGACGGGACATTACGCTCTGCTGACCAACTTGACCCGCCCGCAGCGTGTGGAGCGGGCCACGGCGACAACGTCGATGCCCGACTCTTTTTGCGCGCTGGACGCCCAATTGCCAAACAAGCAAGCCCGGATTGCCTAGACATCATCGACACGCGTGACGACCGCAACTCAAGGTCTGCTTCGAGATGACG
>CAVUGY010000009.1:0-333671 GCA_963741125.1 uncultured beta proteobacterium | reverse complement strand
TCGGGGGCATCGGGCATGCGCACGTTCTCGCGCGAGAACACGCAGCGCAGGCCCATCACCCCCTTGCGCGCGGCGCCTTCCTGTTGGCGCAGGCGTTGGCGCAGCGAAGCCAGCAGGGGATCGTGGCTGACGGCGGCGAGGTCGTCGACTTCGACGGCCTGCGCCAATTGTTTGCCCCCGGCCGCTCCGACGCAAACAAAGGCGATGGGCCGGCTGAATTGCTGCCGCCAGGCCCAGGCCGCCAGCACCTGCTTGGCGCGCATCTGGTCGCAGGCGTCGATCAGCGCATCGACCGGGTGCGGCAGCAGTGCCGGCCAATTCTCCGGGCCGGCAAACTCCTCGACGACATGCACCGCGCAGCCGGGGTGGATGTCGGCCACGCGTTGGGCCAGCGCAATCGCCTTGGCCCGCCCGAGCGTGGCGCCGAGGGCCTGCACCTGGCGATTGATGTTCGACTCGGCGAGGTGGTCGAGGTCGATCAGCGTCAGCTCGGCAACGCCGCTGCGCGCCAAGGCCTCGACGGCCCAGGATCCGACACCGCCCAGGCCGACGACGGCCACGCGCGCGGCGCGCAGGCGGGCATAACCCGCATCGCCGTACAGGCGACGCAGGCCACCGAAGCGGCGTTCGAGGTCGGGTGGCCGGATCGATGCTCATGCGCCGAACTCGACGCGCCACACCTGGTAGCGCAGCGCAAGCACTGCGCCGGCGATGATCGAGGCCAATGCGATGAAGCTGCCCAGGGCCAGCGTCGACACGCCCGACAAACCCTGGCCGATCGTGCAGCCCAGTGCGGTGACTCCGCCCACGCCCATCAGCGTCGCACCGACGAGGTGGTTGGCCGTGTCTTCGGCACTGGCAAACCCCTCCCAGCGAAAGCTGTGGCCGATCAGCGCCGACAACGCCGATCCGAGCACCACGCCGGCGGTGCTGACGATGCCTATCGTCAAGACCTTGCTCTTGTCGCTGAAGAACAGCAGCCAATCGATCGTGTAGGCCACCGGCGCCACGAACGAGAGCGACTCCATGCGCTGCGAATTGGTGGCCACGAAGGCCTCTTGCAAGGTGTTCGGATCTTCGGCCACGTAGCCCAGGCGCCCCGAGACCCACCACATGGCGACGACGACCCCGCCGATGCCGATGCCGCCGAGCAGCAAGTCGGTGTTGCGCGCTTCGCGCTTGCGCAGCGCCCACGCCACCAGGCCGGCACCGAGCAGCGCCCCGAGCGCAAGGGCGGCCTGCGCCTTGCCCACGCCCAGGGCACGCGCCGCGAGCGTGGGCAGATCCTGTCCACCAGCCAGCTCGATGGCGACCCTGTCGACCGTGGCCACGCGGGCCACGCCGGTGATGCCCTTGAGGGTTGCGAATGCGGCCAGGCCGAGAACGACGAAGACCACCACCGACTTCAGGTTGCCGCCGCCGATGCGCACCAGGGTCTTGCTGCCGCAGCCCGACGCCAGCACCATGCCGATGCCGAACATCAGGCCGCCGACGACGGCGGACAGCCAGGTCAGGCGCGGTGCGGCGTAAATGGTCTTGGCGGCATCGACCCAGCCCGCCGCGACCATGGCATTGAAGCCCAGCATGGCCACGCCGATGGCCAGGGCCCACATGCGCATGCGCGACCAGTCGCCGATGTTGACGATGTCGGCCACCGCACCCATGGTGCAGAAATGCGTGTGCTGCGCAATGGCGCCGAACAACAGGCTCAAGGCGAAGGCGGCCCACAGCACCTGCACCGCCAGCGACCCCATGTCGATGCTTGGCATGGGGGGATTTTAGGAGCCGGGCTACTTGAGCGCGGCCAGGCGTTCCTTGCCGGCCAGCGCCGCTTCCGACTGCGGGAACTTCTTCACCAGCTCGGCCAGCGTCACGCGCGCAGCCTTGTTGTCCTTCATCTCGGCCTGGCAGTTGGCCACCGCGAGCAGGGCTTCGGGCACCCGCGCGTGATCCGGCGCACCAGCGACAAAGGCGCGAAAACTCGCGATCGCCTCCTTGTACTCGCGCTTGCCATACTGCGCATTGCCGAGCCAGAAGCGCGCCGCATCGATGTAACCACTGGCCGGGTAGCGGCGCGCAAAATTGGCCAACGACGTGGCCGCGCCGGCAAAATCGCCGCCGCGGATCAGCGCAAAGGCCTCTTCGTACTGGCGCTTCTCTTCAGCGTCGGCGAGAAATTCCTTGCCGTCGACAGCCACCTTCTGCGGCTCGAGTTTGCGCACCCGCTCGTCCAGGGCCTGGGCCAGATCCTTCTGCCGCCGCTGCAGTTCGGCCACGTCGCGCGTCAGTTGCTCGTTGCCGCCACGCTGGCGCGCCAATTCGGCGCGCAGCGCCTCGAGCTGATTGTTGAGGTCGAGCAGGCTGCCGCGCAGCGGCAGCAACTGCTGCAATTGCTGCACCTGCTCAAGGAGCGCCTTGTTGGCCGCGGCCAACTCGGTCAGCCGCTTGCTGACCTGCTCGTCGTTGGCGCGCAATTCCAGGATGGCCTTGCGCGCCTCGTTGTCGGGGAACAACTGGGCCTGCGCCGAGGCCGCCGTTAGCAAGACCAGCGCGGTCGCGATCCGCAGGCGCATCACCTTATCGGTCCTTCAGCTCGGCACGCCGGTTCTTGGCCCAGGCTGCCTCGTCGCTGCCCTGTACCGCCGGGCGCTCCTTGCCGAAACTCACGGCCTCGAGTTGAGGGTCGGTCACGCCCAACAGCGTCAGCGAACGCTGCACGGCTTCGGCACGCTTCTGGCCGAGTGCCAGGTTGTACTCGCGACCGCCGCGCTCGTCGGTGTGGCCCTCGATCGTGGCCCGCTGGCTGTGATTGGCGGCCAGGCGTTTGGCCTGCGCTTCGACCAGCGGCCGGAACTCGTCCTTGATGACGAAGCTGTCGTAATCGAAGTAAACGATGCGCGGCACGCCCGCGGCGGCGCCCTTGTCGATATTGACGGTCGTCACCTGCGACTGCGCGCCGGCATCCGTCGCGGCGCCGGCGCCCGCCGCGCCCACTGGCGTGGGCGTGCGGGTTTCAACCGGCACCTCGGTCTTCTCTTCGAGCTTGACCGGCGTGCTGCAACCCGCAGCGATGGCAGCGATGGCGAGCGCGCTGAAGTGCAATGCAAAGCGTTTCATGGGTTCTCCTGGTGAGTGGTCGGACGTCAGCGGTTGAAAGGGCCCCACACCGGCTCGCGCACATCCAGCCCCGACGACAGCAGTCGGGTCTTGATGCGGCCGTCGAGCGTGCTGGTCATCAGCACGTCGCGGCCCTGTGCGCGGGAGGCATAAATGATGAGCTTGCCGTTGGGCGCGAAGCTGGGGCTCTCGTCGTCATTGGTATCGGTCAGGGACAAAATGTTCCCGCTGGCCAGCTCGAGCGTGTGCAGGCGGAACGGGCCGCCGTTCAGGCGCGAGACATAGGCCAGCGTGCGGCCGTCCGGCGACACCGCGGGGCTGATGTTGTAGGCCCCGGTAAAGGTCACCCGCTCGGCGCTGCCCCCGGCCGCCGGCATGCGGTAGATCTGCGGGCCGCCGCCGCGGTCGCTGACGAAATAAATCGTGCGCCCATCGGCCGTGAACGTGGCCTCGGTATCGATGGCGCCGCTCTGCGTCAAGCGCTTGAGGTTGCCACCATCGCGACCCATCACGTACAGCTGCGTACCGCCTTCGCGCGACAGCGAGACCACCAGTTGCTTGCCGTCGGGAGACCAGGCCGGCGCGCTGTTGCTGCCGCGAAAATTGGCGACCTGGCGGCGCTGGCCGCTGGCCACGTCCTGGACCCAGACGACGGCCTTTTGCAGCTCGAACGACACATAGGCCAGTTCGCGGCCGTCGGGCGACCAGGCCGGCGAGATGATCGGCTCGACGCTCGTCAACGCCACCTGGCCGCCCTCGCCGTCGGCGTCGGTGATGCGCAGCGTGAAGCGGTTGGCTGCGCGCGTGACGTAGGCGATGCGGGTTGCAAAGACCCCCTTGTCGCCGGTCAGGCGCTCGTACACGGTGTCGGCGATGCGGTGCGCGGCCAGGCGCAGGTCGGCGGTCAATACGGCCAGGCTCTGGCTGTCCAGGCCCAGGCCCTTGACCACGTCCCACAGCTTGTAGCGCAGATCCCAGCGGCCGTCGGCCAGGCGGCTGACCGAGCCGGCGAGCAGGGCATCGGCACCGCGGCCGCGCCACTCGCCCATCGCCGGCGACGAGGTTTCGTCCAGCGCGGCAGTGACATCGAGGTTGCGGAACTGGCCGCTGCGTTCGAGGTCGGCGCGGATGATGGCGCTGATGGCGGCGTTGGGCCCGGCCTTGTCTTCGTCGCGGAAACGCGCAATGGCCACCGGCAGCTGGGTAGCGCCGACGCCGCTGATCTCGACACGAAACTGGGCCCAGGCCGGCGCCGTAGCCAACGATGCCAGTGCAGCACACAGTTGGCGACGTCGGGCGAGGGGTTGATTCAGGGGCATCAGGGCAATGGCTGGTCAGCGTTGTGGGAGGCATCGAGGGTCATGTCGGCGCGGGCGGCGTGAGTGGCCTCAAGGGCTGGGCATTGTAGGCACGCCCGGGCCGGCAACGGCCCAAGACCCGGGCCCGATAATGTGCCCGGCTGTGACGGGACCGCTGTGCACAGCGGCCACCAGCTCGCCCATGCCTAACGCTACCCTACTGCAACGCCTGGCGCGCATCGCGCCCTACTTCCGAGCCAGCCGCGCGGGCTTCGCGGTGGCCTTGCTGGCCGCGGCACTTGCCGCCTTGACCGAGCCGTTGCTGCCGGCGCTGTTGAAGCGCCTGCTCGACGAGGGGTTTGGCCCGTCTCGCAGCTTCCCGCTCTGGATCGTGCCGGTGGTCATCGTCGGCCTGTACATCGTGCGCGGCCTGGCCACTTTCGTGGCCCAGTATGCGTTGGCCTGGGCCGGCAACCTGGGCGTGTTGAACCTGCGTGCCGCCATGTTCGACCGCCTGCTCGACGCCGCACCACCGCTGTTCGTGCAGCAGAGCGCCAGCACACTGACCAACACCCTGGTCTATGAAGTGCAGATCGGTGCGATGCAATTGGTGCAGGCCATGCTGGTGCTGGTCCGAGACTCCCTGGTCGTGGCCGCACTGCTGTTCTATCTGCTGCAGCTGAACTGGAAGCTGACGCTGCTGGTGCTGTTGCTGGCCCCGGCCGTGGCCCTGGTCATGCGCCTGGTGTCGCGGCGCCTGACGCAGCTCACACGCGCCTACCAGGCGGCCACCGACGAGCTGGCCTATGTGGTCGAGGAAAACGTGCTCGCCTGGCGCATCGTGCGCCTGCACGGCGCGGCGCGCGCCCAGCACGGCCGCTTCACGGCGTCGAGCCAATTGCTGCGCCGGCTGATGATCAAGGCCGTCGCGGCGGCCGCCACCAGCTCACCGTTGACGCAACTGCTGGCCGCCGTCTCGCTGTCGGTGGTGGTGGTGTTGGCATTGTGGCAAAGCGGCAGCGGCGGCAGCGCCGCCACGGTCGGTGCGTTCGTCGCCTTCGTCACCGCGATGATGCAGTTGGTGGCACCGCTCAAGCATTTGGCCGATGTCGCTGCGCCGTTGACGCGTGGCCTGGCCGCACTCGAGCGCGGCGTCGACCTGGTCGAGTACAGCCCGCGCGAGCGCGGCGGCACATTCGCGCCGGCAGGGCGCGCACGCGGCGAGCTCGAATTGCGCGGTGTCGGCCTGGTTTACCGCGCCGACACACCTGCGGCACTGGTCGACGTCAGCCTGACGCTGGCCGCCGGCGAAACCCTGGCCCTGGTCGGCCCCTCGGGTGCGGGCAAGACCTCGTTGGTCAACCTGCTGCCGCGCTTCCTGGAACCGACCGCGGGCGAATTGCGCCTGGACGGCGTGCTGCTGCAAGACTGGCGCATCGACGCCTTGCGGCGCCAGTTCGCCCTCGTCAGCCAGGATGTGGTGCTGTTCAACGACACGCTGGCATTCAACGTCGCGCTCGGTGACACCAGCGACATGCCGCGCGTACGCGCGGCCTTGCACAGCGCGCACCTGCTCGACTTTGCCCTCGCGCTGCCGCAGGGCATCGACACCGTGATCGGCCACAACGGCAGCGAGCTGTCGGGCGGCCAGCGCCAGCGACTGGCGATTGCGCGTGCGATCTACAAGGACGCGCCGGTGCTGATCCTCGACGAAGCCACCTCGGCGCTGGACAACGAGAGCGAGCGTGCGGTGCAGGACGCGCTGAACGTGCTGATGCAAAGCCGCACGACGCTGGTGATCGCGCACCGGTTGTCGACGATCGAGCACGCCGACCGCGTGGTGACCCTGGACCAGGGCCGCATCGTCGAGCAAGGCAGCCACGCCGAATTGCTGGCGCGTGGCGGCCTGTACGCGCGCCTGCATGCCATGCAATTCAGGAGTTGACGCCATGACCGAGCCGCTCTCGCGCTGGCCCGTCCCCGAACTGAAGGACTTGCCCGAGGACTTGCGCACACGCATTCTCGACGTGCAGGCCAAGGCCGGCTTCGTGCCCAACGTCTTTCTCGGCTTTGCGCACCGCCCGGACGAGGCCCGTGCCTTCTTCGCCTGGCACGACGCCTTGCTGTTGAAGGAAGACAGCGGTCTGTCCAAGGCCGAGCGCGAGATGATCATCGTCACCACCTCGGGCGCCAACCAATGCCTGTATTGCGTGGTGGCGCATGGCGCGATCCTGCGTGTTTACTCGAAACAGCCGCAGCTCGCTGATCAAGTCGCCACCAACTATCACAAGGCCGACATCAGCGAGCGCCAGCGCGCGATGCTGGCCTTCGCACTCAAGGTCAGTCATGACTCGGCGAATATCGTCGAGGCCGACTTCGCCGCGCTGCGCGTGCACGGATTTTCGGACGAGGATATCTGGGACATCGGCGCGATCACGGCGCTGTTCGGTCTCTCGAACCGCATGGCGAATCTGATTTCGCTGCGGCCGAACGACGAGTTCTATTTGCTCGGGCGCTTGCCGCGCGGACAAGACGCTGATCAGGGTGTGAAGCCAATCGCCATCGAGCGACGACACGCGACCGTCGGTATCGCGCGGCAGTACGTCTCGTGCGATCAAGCGCGCGCAGCACCGCATCGTCCCAGTCCTTGTTGCCGCTGGATTTGACCAGCCGGCGGCCGACGATGCTACCGTCCGGTGCGACGCGCACCTCGACCTCGGCGCGCAGTGTCGGCGGCACGCTTTCGGTGAGCACGATGTTCGGCTTGACGCGGGCGACAACGCGGCCTTCATAACTGGCCGAGGGGCCTGCATCGCGCGCGGCCGTGCCAGTGGCCGTCGGCGCGCCCGTTGCACCGGCCTGACCGGCGATGCGTTTCAAGTTGGCCTGGCGCTGCTTTTCGATGCGCTCCTGCTCGGCCTTCTCGGCCTTTTCGGCCAGCTTCTTGCGCTGCGCCTCCTGTTCGGCTTGCTTGCGCTTCCTCTCGGCCTCGGCTTTGGCTTCGCGCTCGCGTTCCCGCTCCAACCTGGCCTTCTCGACGGCGATCTCGGCCTCGCGCAACGCAACGGGGTCGGGCTCGGGCTTGGCGACCTGCTGCGGCACCGGTGCGGGCGGCGGCTCGACAGGCGCTGGCGCGGCGAATTGCGGCACCGCCGCCCACAACTCCGCCGTGGCGCCGGACGGCTCGCTGGCGCGCCAGCTCACGCCAAGGGCCAGAGCGACCAGAAGACCCCCATGCACCAGCAGCGCGAGCATGGCGCCGCGACCCAGACCTGCCGGCCGCTGCGGGCGCAGCGGGTCCGGGCCGTGGCCGACGGCAATGGCTGTCGCCAGGCGCATTAGGAAACCTGCTTCACCGACAGGCCGACACGCTGCACGCCGGCACGTTGCAAGCTGTCCATGACGCGCACCACGGCTTCGTACTTGACGTTGCGGTCGGCCGAGATCACTACCGGCGTGGCCGCGTTGCCACCCTGCGCCTGCCTGACACGCGCAGCCAGTTGTGCCAGGCTCAGCACCTGCGGGTCGGGTTTGCCATCGACCTTCAGACGCAGCACCTCATCGCTGCCGACGATGACTTCGACCAGACTCTGCGGCCGCGCCTTGGACGCACCCACGCTGGGCAAGTCGACCACGCCGGTGCTGATCAGCGGTGCCGTGACCATGAAGATGATCAACAGGACCAGCATGACGTCGATGAACGGCACCATGTTGATCTCGTTCATCGTGCGTCGGCGGCGGGTGCCGCCGCGGGCCATTACCTGGGCCATGGCAATGTCCTAGGCCTGGCCTGCACTGCGCTGCAGGATATTGGAAAACTCCTCGATAAAGGTCTCGAGCTGGATGGCGATGCGGTCGATGTCGCGGGCGAAGCGGTTGTAGGCGATGACCGCCGGAATCGCCGCGAACAAACCAATCGCGGTCGCGACCAGGGCTTCCGCAATGCCCGGCGCCACGGTAGCCAAGGTCACCTGCTGCAGGTTCGCCAGCCCGACGAAGGCATGCATGATGCCCCACACGGTGCCGAAGAGGCCGACATAGGGGCTGACCGAACCGACCGAGCCGAGAAAACTGAGGTGGCTCTCGATCACGTCGAGCTCGCGCTGAAAGCTGGCCCGCATCGCGCGGCGTGCGGCGTCGAGCTGTGCGCCGGCATCGAGCTTTCTCTCCCGAAGTTTGAGGAATTCGCGCATCCCGCTGGCAAAGATGCGTTCGATCGGCGCCGTGCGCTGGGTCGTCGGCTTGTTGCCGATGGCCTGGTACAGCTCCGACAGGTTGCGGCCGGACCAGAACCCGCGCTCGAATTCGTCGTTGCGCACGCGCACCTGCTTCAGGCCGAAGACCTTGCCGAAGATGACGGTCCAGCTGACCAGCGATACGACCAGCAGGCCAGCCATCACCAGTTGGACGACGAAGCTCGCATGCAGCACGAGCGAGAAGATGGAAAGATCCTGGGTCATGGTCCGCCTGTTGATGACGCCAACGCGTCGAGAATCGCCTTGGGCAGCCGTCGTGGCCGCAACGAGCCGGCCGCGACGCAGGCCAAGGTGATTTGGCCGTCGGCCACGATTGTGGCGCCGCGCAGCGCAGCCTGGGTCAGTGTCAGCGTCGCGCGTGCCACCGCCGCGAGTGCCACGCTGACGTTGAGTTCATCGTCGAGCCGCGCCGGTGCAAGATAGCGCACGCTGGCGTCGGTAACGACGAACATCAATCCCTGTTCCTCGCGCAGGCGCTGCTGGCCGACGCCCAACGCCCGCAGCCATTGAGTGCGCGCGCGCTCGAAGAACTTCAGATAGTTGGCGTAGTACACCAAACCGCCGGCGTCGGTATCTTCCCAATAGATGCGCACCGGGTGCGAGAACGAGGGCGCTGCGGAGGTCATGCTGCGCACGATTATGTCGCCGCGCCAGCCCGGGGCGGGCTACGGTGTGCTGACGACACGCCGGTAGATCGAGCCCCACAACGGGTGGCCAGCTTCGGCACGTGTGAGGGCGAAATTGGCGTCAGCCGCGCGGGCGGCGCGAAATTCGTCTTCGCAGGGTTTGAGGCGTTGGCTGGTGCAGTAAACGAATGCCAGGTGCTTGTGGGCACTGGCCTTGTCCCTGGGGCTGACCAGGCCGGAAGCCAAGGCCTTGTTCAATTCGCGCTCGGCGTCGGCATACAGGCCGTCCTCGTAGGCGCGCAGGCCGGCCAGCAGCGCGCGCTCGCCCGGCCGCTGCAGCACTTCGGACAAGCCGACCACCGGCGCATTTGCGCAGCCGCCCAGCAGCGCGGCCATCGACAAGACCATCGGGCCGCAGGCACGCAGCGGCCGGGCGGGAACCCTCATGACCCGAAACGGTAGCGCAGCGTGACCGGCTTGTCGTCGTTGACGGTGACCTGGGTCGTGAATGGCGGGAAATCGTCATTGCGAACGACGATCCGGTGCATGCCCGCGGGCAGCGTCAGGTGCGACAGCGGCGGCGTCGTGCCTGCAGCGACGCCGTCGACTTCGATCTGGCCCCAGGGGCTGATGGCCAATTGCACCTTGCCCTGCTGCAGCACCGGCGCCGCCGCCTGCTCCGCATTCGAGGTGGCGGTGCGTGCCGCGCCGCGGCGCTCGCGCAAGACCGCCGCAGCGCGCTCGTTCTTGCTCGGCTTGGCAGTGTCGTCGGCCATGGCCACGACAACCGGCGTCGCGGACGCCGGCACGGCAGCCGACTCGTCGGCGGGCGCGGCCGGTGGCGCCACCGGCGCGGGCACCGGGGCGCTGGCCAGGATAGGTGCGGCGTCGCGCCAGGCGCCCGCGGCCACCCAGAACGCCACGGCCGTTGCCAGCCCGACGCCGGCAAACGCCGCCCAGGCCCAATTGGACCTGCCCAGCGGCGCGTCCGCCAAGCGTCCGGCATCTTCTTCGAACCAGCCACGCAACTCACGTGCAAGCTGGCGGGCCGAGCGGTAGCGTTGGGCCGGGTTGCGCGCCATGGCGCGTGCGACGATCGCCGAGAGCTCGCTGCTGACGTTGCGGTTGACGCTGTGCGCCAGCGGCACATCGCCTTCGAGCACGGCATGCCGAATGGCCTCCAGCGTGCGCCCTTGGAAGGCCCGCTGCCCGGTCAACAACTCGTAGAGCACGACGCCGACACCGTAAACGTCGCAGCGCAGGTCGAGCGGTTCGCCACGCAACTGTTCGGGCGCGGCGTAATACGGGGAGCCGAATTCGACCGGCGGGCCAGTCGACGCGCCCTCGGGGTGCGCGCGCCGATCCAGTTCATTGGGCAGGCTCATGCCGATCTGGACATCGACGCTTGCCGCATCGCCCGTCGATTCGGGCTGACCCTGCTGATGCGCGACTCGGGCGATGCCGAAATCGAGCACCTTGGGTTGCGTGCGGCCGATCATGAAGATGTTGGCCGGCTTGATATCGCAATGGATCACCCCATGGCCATGGGCATAGGCCAGAGCGTCGGCAATCCGCATCGCGATGCGCGCGGCCTGGGCCGGCTCGGGCCGCCAGCCATCGGCGAGCAGGTGACGCAAGTCACGGCCCTGCAGACGCTCCATGGCGATGTACACGCCCTGCTCCGACAGCCCGGCGTCGAATACGGTCACGATATGCGGATGGTTCAGGCCCGCGGCAGCCCGGGCCTCGGCCAGCAATTGCGTTTCCAGTGCCTCGCGCTGGGCTGCAATGGCATCCACATGCAAGGTTTTGACGGCGATCGGCCGCGACAATAGGGGGTCCAGCGCTGCGTAGACCGTGCCCAAACCGCCGGCGCCGAGCTGGTATTTCAGCGCGTATCGACCGACATGCCCGATCGTGGGCAACGACTGCAGCGAGCGTTCGTCGACAGGAATGGCACCTGGCAGGGCCTCCGGGTCGCCCGGGTCGCGCATTTCTTCGGCGATGGTGACGGCAAAGGCGTCGCCGCTGGCTTCACCGGGTCGCGAAGAGGGTTCTGGGAACGTAGCGGTCATGACATTGCGAGCTTATCGGCAGCATGACCCCTATAGGCGGTCCAAGTGGTTCGAAATCGTGTCAACGGTCGCGGCCTTAACGCTTTGTCACCAGATCGGCGATCCCCGGGCGCAATAGCTCACAGGCCCTTGTCAAGCCGCGGCACGGCCCTCGCGACAAGGCCCATCCGGCCGGTACCGCGCAGCCACAGGCAACGTCGGCTGGTTCGCAGGCCCGGACCGCAGCATGCTGTCGCTGCAGCCTGCGCACGCTGCGGTCTGTCAAGGCAATACTGCCGCCCAGCGACCCTATCGACACCGGTCTTGCGCCACATGCATCAGATACGGCCCGACGACACCGGTGCCGTGATCGGTTTGCGTTCATGCCCGCCAATGACATGGCTCAAGCCCTTGCCGTGCGCATGGCCTGCACTTCGGTCGGCCGCAGGTCGTGCGCCGCCTTGTCGAGCACCCCGTTCACGTACTTATGGCCGTCGGTACCGCCGAAGCTCTTGGCCAGCTCGACGGCTTCGTTGATCGCCACCTTGTACGGGATGTCGAGGCAGCGCTTGAGCTCGTAGACGCCGATCAGCAACACCGCGTGCTCGACGGGTGACAGCTCGGTCGTTTTGCGGTCGACATGCCGAGCCAGCAAGGCGTCGAGGTCGACAGCCTCGCCAATGCAGCCTTGCAGCAGGGCCTCGAAGTGCACGCGGTCGCATTTGTCGAAGCCGTCATGCTCACGCATGTGGGCGTCGATCGTCGCCACGTCGCTGCCCGAGAGCAACCACTCGTACAAGCCCTGCAATGCCATTTCACGCGAGCGGCGGCGTTGCGACTTGGCCGGCGTGCGGCGAACGGACTTCCTCGCCGGGGCATCGGTCACGGCAGGTCTTCCATCAGATTGGCCATCTCGACGGCCACTCGCGCCGCGTCGCGACCCTTGCTCTCCACCCGCGCCCAGGCCTGGGCTTCGGTGTCGACCGTGAGAATGGCATTGGCGACGGGTACCTGATGGTCGAGTGCGACGCGCATGACACCGGCGCCACTTTCATTGGCAACCAGCTCGAAGTGATAGGTTTCGCCGCGGATCACGCAGCCAATGGCCACCAGCGCGTCATGCTCTTCGCTTTCAGCCAAGGCCTTGAGCACCAGCGGAATTTCGAGGGCACCGGGTACGCTGACCTGTTTGATATGTCGATCGGCCACGCCCAGAGCCGCCAACTCCGCCACACAAGCCTGCTCGAGTTTTTTCGTGATGGCGTCATTGAAGCGCGCGCGCACGATGGCCACACGCAGGCCGTCACCGTCCAGCGAAATGTCGGCGCCAATGTCGGAACCTTGCATGGCGGGATTACGCGTGGTTGGGTGCGGCGACGAAGCCGGTGACTTCCAGGCCATAACCGGTCATGCTCGGCATGCGCCGCGGGTTGCCGAGGAGTTTCATGCGGCGCACGCCGAGGTGGCGCAGGATTTGCGCACCGACACCATAGGTGCGCAAATCCATTTGTGTCGGCGCGGGCTTGTCGGATCCGGCGCGGGGCAACACACGGCCCAACAGTGCGGCCGCATCCCCGGCGCCGGCGTTGAGCAGCACGGCGGCCCCACGGCCGGCCTGCTGCAACGCGGCGAGCGCGGCGGGCAGTGGCCAGGAGTGCGGCGCGGCGCCGGCATCGAGCAAGTCCATGACCGACAATGGTTCGTGCACGCGCACCGGCACTTCGTCGCCGGCCGACCATTGACCGACCGTCAGCGCCAGGTGCAGACCGCCCGAACTGAGGTCGCGAAACGCGGTGCACTGGAAAGCCCCCTGTGCAGTTCGAATTTCGCGCGTGCCCAGCGGCTCGATCAACGACTCGTTGTGGCTGCGTTGGTGGATCAGCGACGCGATGCTGCCGATTTTCAGGCCGTGCTCGTGAGCAAACACTTCCAGATCCGGCAATCGGGCCATCGTGCCGTCGTCCTTCATGATTTCGCAGATCACTGCCGCCGGTGTCAGCCCGGCCATCGCCGCCAGGTCGCAGCCCGCCTCGGTATGTCCGGCGCGCATCAGCACACCGCCGTCCTGCGCTTGCAGCGGAAAGACGTGACCAGGCTGCACCAAATCCTTGGCCTCGGCGTGACGGGCGACCGCAGCTTGCACCGTGCGTGCACGGTCAGCGGCCGAAATGCCGGTGGTCACCCCGGTGGCCGCTTCGATCGATACGGTGAATGCCGTGCCATGCCGAGTGCCGTTGCTGCGCGCCATCGGCGGCAATTGCAGGCGCTCGCAACGCTCACGGGTAAGCGTCAGGCAGATCAGCCCGCGACCATGCTTGGCCATGAAGTTGATGGCTTCGGGGGAGACATGGTCGGCTGCGAGCACCAGGTCGCCTTCGTTTTCGCGATCCTCCTCGTCCACGAGGATCACCATGCGACCGGCGGCAAGTTCGGCCACCAACTCTGGAACGGGGGAAATCGGCATGACGCGATTGTAGGTGGCGGCCCGCTGGCGCAGCGTCGCAGCGCTGCGGTCAGAACTGCGCGCGCCCGGGCGGTCGCAGGCGCAGGCGCAGGTCGGTACCCACGCGCTGGACCTCCATCAGTTCGAAGTCCAGGCTCTCGGCCAGCGACGCCAGTGGCCCGATGGCCGCCATGCCGCGCCCGACCCCAAGTAGGCGTGGCGCGATATAAATCAACAATTCGTCGACCAGGCCTTGCCGCAGCAAGGAGCCGTTGAGCTTCTCGCCGGCCTCGACATGCAGTTCGTTGATCTCGCGCCGCGCCAGGTCGACCAACATCGCCGCGAGATCGGTCTTGCCCTGCGCGTTGACGGGTAGGCGCGCCACCTCGACCTGCGCTGTAGCCAGCGCCGCGATGCGCGCCATGTCGTCGCTCGCGGTGTAGATCAGCGCCCGCCCCGGCGGCTGCAGCAATTGCGCGGCCGCGGTGATCTCGAGCCGCGAGTCCACCACCACCCGCAAGGGCTGTCGTTCGGTCGGCACCAGGCGCACGTCCAGGCGCGGATCGTCATCACGCACGGTGCCGATTCCGGTCAACACCCCACCCGCGCGCTTGCGCCAGGCATGGCCGTCGGCACGGGCTGCATGGCCGGTGATCCACTGACTGGCGCCGCCGTCGAGCGCGGTACGACCATCGAGCGAGGCCGCGATCTTCATGCGCAACCACGGCCGGCCGCGGATCATGCGCGAGAAAAAGCCGATGTTCAGCTCGCGCGATGCCTCGGCCCATTGACCACCCACGACCACGACCTCGATGCCGGCGGCACGCAAACGTGCAATGCCGCGACCGGCAACGCGTGGATTCGGGTCGGCGACGGCGACCACCACCTTGGCGACGCCGGCCTCGATCAAGGCCTCGCAGCAGGGCGGCGTGCGGCCATGGTGCGAGCAGGGTTCGAGACTGACGTAGGCCACGGCGCCACGCACATCGTGGCCGCCCTCGCGTGCCGCGCGCAGGGCCATCACCTCGGCGTGTGCAAGGCCTGCTGCCTGCGTATGGCCAGCGCCGATGACGGCCTGCGTGGCCCCCACCAGCACGCAACCGACACGCGGATTCGGGTCGCTCAGGCCGGCGGCGAGGTCTGCCTGCCGCTGGGCGCTGCGCTGCGCATGGTCTGCGGTAATGCCTGGCACGTCGGGGTCATCGGCGTCACGGCTGGTGGGTTACCGTGGATTCGGCAGTGTAGTTCGCGCCATGCTGGCCATCGACTTCGACGCCGCCGGTGCTCGGGCAGGCCCGTTGCCCCTGGACGATGAGGAAGTTCTGATTGCTCAGGTTGCCATTCGCGTTCAAGTACGCGTAGGGATGTTCCTGGTTGTCGATGCGGCTCACGGTGCCGCCGCTTTCCGCACGCACGCCGCCATTGTGGTTGTAGTCTGCCGAGTAGCGACAGACCTTGTAGCCGCCATTGGCCGTACCCAGCACCCAGCCCGCGGTCGGCCAGACCGTGACGCGCGCGCTATAGGCTGGCACAGACTTGCCGTCGAGATCCAGATCAATCGGGTACACCAGGCAGGCATAAGCGACAAATCGTTCGCCGGTGGCCTGGGGGTCGACGATCTTGAGGTCCGCATCCGCGGCGGCGATGCCCACCCACGGCGCGACGTTGCCGGGCGTGATCGACGTGACACTCTGCGGGATCATTGCCGTCACCGTCGTCGAAGTTGCCGTCGCCAGGCTGCCGCCAATGACCTGCGTAACGCTAACCGGCGTGGCGTAGCGCACCATCTGCATGGGCTCCGCGTGGCATTCTGCGGGTGTGTGAGTCGCCGACCCTGTGCCGATCGTGAGGCCGACACCGCCGTTGACGGCCGGCCAATGGGTTACCGCCAATTGGCTCAGCCGACCCTGTGCGTTGGCTGGCGGGGGCGTGTTGTCGAAGTCGACCCGCATCGTCAACCCGCCCGGCGCCGAATCATTCGGATCGCTCGCCAGGGAGCTGTCTGACAGCAGGGTGCGAACGAAACCGCTGAGCAGGTAGGCACTGACGGCGATGCATGAGACGCCCGCGGCGGACAGCGATTCGCCAGTCAAGTTTGCGCTCACCGTGTTGCCTGCGAGGCCGGTGCATTTCCTGGTCACGAGGCCGGAGTCGTTGCTGAAGACATAAGCCGCGCTCGCGCTCGCGAATGGCTTGACGACGCTGGTACCGTCACCCAGGTTGGTGGCCGCAATCGGTACCTGGATAGGACGGCCCGCGGGAGCGCGGACCAGCGAGCCCGTCGGGGCCAATGCCAACGCTGCCGCAACGGCCGGATCGGACCGGGAGATGACGGTGCGTAGGGTGACTGACTGAGTGGTCGAAGTGCGGTCAGTCCACGAGACAGTGACGGCCAAGTTTTTCACCGGCGCGTCGCTGATACCGGCAACCATGGGTGCGTCGATCAAGGCGCGAGCCACCGTGAAGACCGTATTGGTCTGCGTCGTCACGTCGTCGGCGCTGACCGTCCGGAGCGGCGCGCCGGCATGAACATTGTCGTAGGCGAAGTTGTTGCTGACCGTGCCGTCGCTGGTTAGCGTGCCGAAGGCCCGGAAGTTTTCCAGATCCTCCTCGGCGATACGCACGGCCTCGGCACGTTGTTTGGCGACATCGGAGTCCTGACGCAGCCGCGCCTGCAGGGCGACAAAGGACATCATGCCCAGGGCCAGCACCAGCAAAGAGACCAGGGCCTCGACGATGCCGACACCTAGCTGTCGCTGTTTGAGGCGGTAGCTGTTCATCGTTTGCTCCTGCGCGGCCATCGACCGTGCGAGTCAGAAATCACGCCAACTGCCGGGTACGCGCACAAAGCGGCCGGGAATCGCACGCAGGCTGGCGACCACTCGCGGGTCATAAACATAGCTTGGTGTGCCATTGCCGCTGTAGTCGTTTTCGGAAATGGCTGCACCGACCAGTTGCGCGTCGGCCGTGCCCGTGTTGTCCCAGGTGAAGCTCGCGGCATACAGCGCGCCGTAGATAGCAAGATCGCCACTCATCTCGATGTCACCGTCCACGATCATGACGAAGGGGTCGTCGACGCTGCCCAGCGTGAGATGGGCATTCATCGACAAATCACCCTGCAACCAGAGCTTGCGTTTGTGCGCCGCAAGTGCCGCGACCACGTCACGCTGCGTGCAGGGGCACGTCAGGACGGCATCGGCCACCGAGTCACGCCACGTCGCCTTGCGCATGCCGAAAAAGGTCTGGAACATCTGCTCGTCGCTGGCACTGCGCAAGCTTGCGTCGTTGGCGATCAGGGTCGACGTCGGTGGCGTCCCCGGTATGCTGGTGATGCGCAGATTCGCTGCATCGATCGCCATGCCGGCATGGACGGTCACGCCCGCGGTACTCGGGTCGCTGTTTTGCACCGCGAGTGCGGCAAGGCCCACCTTGACTGCACCACGCGCGACCAGAGGCACACCTGGCGCGCTGGCCAAGGCAGCCACATCGGCCATCGTCACCCTGACCATCGCTGCGGCGTCCCCGGTACAGGCGGTCGAGGTGATGGCCTTTGTGCAGCCATAGGACACCACATCGACCGAGCGGGCCGCGGCATTGCCGACCAGAGCGACGGCAAAGCCCGGTTTGAAGCCGCCGACGCTTGGCGGCATGACACTGGGCGCCGCACCTGGCGCTGGGCAACTGCAGACCCAATCGTGGTCTTCAGCGGGCGCGGCGTCGGCCGTGGCGGCGCGCTGCGAGGTTACGCATGCGGCCACGACAGCACCCGAACCCGCGGTAGGGATCCAGCTCTTGGATGCCGGGTCGTGCATGAGGTACTTCTGCCTGAAGTTGGTGTCGGGGTCCCAGCTGCTGTCGACGCAGGTATTCGTGATGCGACCCGATTTGTTGAGCATCGCCGTGGCCCACTCGAGACCAGCCTCGGCGGCGTCCATCGCAATGGTCGAGCGGTAATGATTGGCTGAGGTCTTCTGCTCGAAAATGAGGCTGCGGTTGGTAAAGATCACGACGATCGCCATCGCGGCACACAGCAGCGCCACGGCCAGCAAGGCAGCGACGCCGCGCTGCCCGAGTGGTGAATCCATATGCCGCATGTCGCTCATCGTGTGCCCCTTAGGATGCCGGGCACTCGCCGTCGTAGTAGTCATTGCGCACGCGCACATTGCTGCGCAATTGGCGTTTCACGAACGGCTCGCTCGGCGCCGTGCCTTGCAAGACAATTTCGAATTCACGCACGATCACGCGCGGACAGTTCATTTCACAGGTAGCCCTGCAGTAGCTCGCCATCGAAATGACTTGACTGCTCGGCGTGACGACAAAACGCGTGACCGTCACCGTGCCCGGGTCGGTCAGCGCCTGCTGCGCACCTCCATTGAGCACGGCGTAGAGCACCCCGTCGGCCAGGTGGAAGCCATACAGTTCGGCCCGGGTCAGTTCGTTCACCGCGTTGTCACCGTCGTGCGCCATTGCGTAGCACACATGAGAGGCTGAAGCAGCCGGGCTGGGGGCCGACGCCCCCAGTGTCGGCGCGTTGCAGGGTGAGTTGTAGAACGCCCTGTAGGCATTGGCCGGCGGTACACGGGGGCCTCCTTCGGCCCAGACCCCGGCGGTCGAACCCTCCCAGTACCCTGCACGGCGCAGATCCTGGGTGACCACGGCCATTGCCGCGCGCAGGTCCTGATTCAGCCGCGTTTCGAGCAGCAAGCGGCGATTTTCGCCGGTAAAGGTCGCCAGCATGCTCAGGCCACCGGCGACGATGACCAGGCTGATGGCGATACCGACCATCAATTCGACCAGTGACAGGCCCGCTTGCGCGGCGCCACGGATCATGCCGGCGTGGCACAACGATTGGCGCAAGCACGTGGCAGCTGCGCGCGACCCGAGCCGGGTCGCCTTTGCACACAAGGCGCATGGCCGGACAGCGATCCGTCTGCCATTGGCGCAGCACCGTGCGTCCATCATTGCTTCCAGCAGGCACCGGGCGCGTGGATCGCAACCCCGTCGGTCACGGTAATTGACAAGGTCGCGCAACTCGTCGCTGAGGCACGGTCACTGGCCTGGCTGCCTTGACCCGTCGCGGTAAGGGTGTAGCTGTTGGGTGCCGCGAGGGTTGGTGACACCGGCATCTCGAAGCGGTAACGCGTGCTGCTCAAGCTCAGCCCGAGGCCGCTGGTACCGGCGCAGTCCACGCTCGGACAGCCGGTATTCACCGCGGTCAAGCTGGCCGCATAGCAGGGACAGTTCGCGCGCCAACGTTCTTGCGCCTGCTGAATTTGTGCCAGTGTGGTCATCGCATCGACACGGCGGCCGGCGCGGATTTGCGATGTGAAGCTTGGCAGCGCGATGGCGGCCAGCACGCCCACGACGACCACCACGATGATCAGCTCGATCAAGGTGACGCCACGATTGCCGCGGGTGGGGGCGACACCCACTGAAGTCGTTAGCGGTTCGCTCATGGGCACGATTGTTGTGCGACTGATAGCCAACGACTTCCGTGGCGTGAACCGGCCGTCACCCGCATCGAGCCGCTTATCCGCCACAGCTATGGCCACCCCTAGCACGTGGGGGCCTCAGCAGGACTTGTAGCCCAGCGCCGACGCGCCCGGTGAACAGGTGCGCACGCGCCCCATGATGTTGACGACATGGTGAACCGACGGCCCATCGGCGCGGGCGACCTTCACCGTGCCCGCGGCTGCCACCGTTCCAAGCGTCGAGTCAAAGCGCATCGAAGGCACGCTGGCCGTCACTCCGACACCATTCGTCGCCGCAAAATAGCTGCTCTTGATCAGCACGGCGCCCGCCCTGCATTGCGCCACACCGGCGTCGCTGCAGCCGCAGTCGCTGGTCGCACCGGTGTGAATCACCATGCAGCTTGCGCCCGGCACGGCGTGAAAGCTCACCCGCACACCCTGGTTGCGCGCGATGGCCTCGCTGCGCGCGAATTGCAGGTCGGTGGCCAACTGGGCGGCCGTGCCGTCAAACACGCGTTTCCTGAATGAATCCTTGAACGAGGGCAACGCAGTGCCGGCCAGGATGCTGGCAACCGCCACAGCGGTACACAGCTCCACCAGACTCAGGCCGCGCTGACAGGCTTTGAAGTGGTCACTTTGCAATTTGGTCTCCTCGAATCGATGAAGACCACTCTAGGCAACGCACCGCCCAAATACTTCCCTCCAAAGGGGGTCACCCCCGTCGGGGGGAGTCGCACGGCCTTGGTGCAACCCGATTCAGATGTCGCGAATCAACTGACGAAATTCGTCGACATCCTCGAAGCTGCGGTACACCGACGCAAAGCGCACATAGGCCACCTTGTCGATGCGCTTTAGCTCGCGCATGACCAGTTCACCCAGCCGCGTCGATGCGACCTCGCGCGCACCGCTGGTCAGCAATTTATCTTCGATCCGCTCGAGAGCGGCATCGACCTGTTCGACACTGACAGGGCGTTTGCGCAATGCCAGCAGCATCGATGCCCGGATCTTGGCGCGGTCAAATTCGGCGCGGCCGCCATCCTTCTTGACGACCGTCGGCAACGCGATCTCGGGCCGCTCGTAGGTGGTGAAACGCTTGTCGCATTTCAGGCAACGGCGGCGACGGCGAATGACGTCGCCTTCGTCGGACTCGCGCGTCTCGACAACCTGGGTTTCTTCATGGCTGCAGAACGGGCAGCGCATACAGGCTTATCTGCGGTAGACCGGGAATTCGCGTGTCAGCTGCGCCACCTTGGCGCGGACTTCGGCGAGCTTGTCCTGATCGTGAGGTCGGTCGAGGACATCGGCGATGAGTTGTCCGGTCTGCCGGGCCTGCGGCTCCTTGAAGCCGCGTGTGGTGAACGCGGGCGAGCCCAGGCGGATCCCGCTGGTAATCATCGGCTTTTGCGGATCGTTGGGAATGCCGTTCTTGTTGCACGTCATGTGCGCCTGGCCGAGTACGAGCTCGGCCTCCTTGCCGGTCAGGCCCTTGGGTCGCAGGTCGACCAGCATGACATGGCTCTCGGTGCGACCACTGACGATGCGCAGGCCACGCTCGGTCAGCGTCTCGGCCAACACGCGCGCGTTGACAACAACTTGTTGCTGGTAGGCCTTGAACGCGGGCTCGAGCGCCTCCTTGAAGGCGACCGCTTTGCCGGCGATCACATGCATCAGAGGTCCGCCCTGAATGCCCGGGAATATCGCGCCATTGATCTTCTTGGCAACAGCCTCGTCGTTCGTCAGCACGATGCCTCCGCGCGGACCCCGCAGACTCTTGTGCGTGGTGGACGTCACCACGTCGGCATGCGGTAGCGGGTTCGGATACACGCCGGCGGCAATCAGGCCAGCGTAGTGCGCCATGTCGACCATGAAGATCGCACCGACGCTGCGGGCCACCTCGGCGAAGCGCTCGAAGTCGATGCGCAGGCTGTACGCGGAGGCGCCGGCGATGATCAGCTTGGGCTTTGCCTCGTGGGCCAGGCGCGCCATCGCTTCGTAGTCGATGGCTTCATCGGCGTCCAGGCCGTAGCTCACTACCTTGAACCACTTGCCGCTCATGTTCAACGCCATACCATGGGTCAGGTGCCCCCCTTCGGCCAGACTCATGCCCATGATCGTGTCGCCAGGCTGCAATAGGCCGAAGAACACCGCCTGATTGGCCTGTGACCCCGAGTTGGCTTGGACATTGGCGTAGTTGGCGCCAAAAAGCTGCTTCAGCCGCTCGATCGCCAGTTGTTCGACCACATCGACGTTTTCGCAACCGCCGTAATAGCGCCTGCCGGGATAGCCTTCGGCGTACTTGTTGGTCAATTGCGAGCCTTGCGCGGCCATCACGGCCGGCGAGGTGTAGTTCTCGCTGGCGATCAGCTCGATATGCTCTTCCTGGCGGCGATCCTCGGCCTGGACGGCGGCCCAGATCTCGGGGTCGACCTGGGCGAGGGTGTGCTGATTGCAGTCGAACATGGAGGCAGTCCTCTTCAGCATGAAGGGCCATCACGTCGACGCGGCATCGCAGGTCGGACGGAGAGCTGCCCAGGCGAACGGCTGACACGGCTGCCAACGCACCTGAACGTGCCTCGACGAACCGCCCGCGCTCCACGGTGGTAAACCACCTCGGCCGGCCAATGCCGCCCTATCGCCAGTTGCGCAGATCTGCAGTGTAGCGGCAGGTCAAGAGCGCCTGGGGCGCCCAGGCTCGAGACTGCCGTGCGATCACCTGGTGACGCATCAGGTCAGCCGCAGTGCAACCTTGGGCGTTGCCCGTCGTCGCGCTCGAAGACGCTCAGGAACGTTGGCGCAACATCGCCAGTTGCTCGCTGGTACCAAGGAGCGCAGGACGCTCGGCGGCGCCCGGTGTCACGGGCAAGTCCGGCGTGGCAGTCGATGCGCGCACCGGCGCGGGCAGCACCGTGTTCGAGACCGTTACGGCAATGCTCTTGCCGGCTGACACTTGCCGCAGGTACGCCTGCTCGCTCAACACCTTGCCGGCGTAACCACCGTCGTCAGGCAAGTTGGCCGCGCCGACGTAAAAGCGCAGGCCGCCTTCCAGGCTACCGGCCCGCACGATGCATTCCTTGAGCACCTGCACGCCGACACGCAAGTTGGTTAGTGGGTCGAACGCCGCGTGATTGCCGCCAAAGGGCTCGTACTTGTCGTCGTGCACGCGGGTCATGACTTGCATCAAGCCCTGGGCGCCGACCGTGCTTTGTGCAAAGGGGTTAAAGCCCGACTCCACCGCAATGATGGCCAGTATCAGATTCGGGTCCAGCTGGGCACGCTCACCCACGATCCAGGCCTCTTGCACCAGGCGGCTGACGGGTTCAGGGGCCACTCTGTAGCGCCGCGAAATCCATTGCGCGACCGCCGCCTGCTGGCGGTTGAGTTCGCGCGGGTCTGCGGCGGTTGCGCGGCTCACCGCATCCAACTCGGCCAGCGCCGGGAGGGGGTTTCCGTCGACTTCAGCCCGGGCCTCCTGCCGCTGCTGCAGCCAGCCCAGCGCGAATGTCTCGGCATCGGTGCGAACGCCCGCCTTACCGGCCACGAAAACCGTGACCGTGAGCACGACCAGGCCGACGAGCGCCAACCCGTTGTGGCTGACCTCGAGCAGGCCATTGGCGACGTCGCGCACAAACACGGCACATGCGGTGATTGTTGAGCCAAGCCATCGATGCGCTGTCATGTCAGTGCCTTTGTGGTTGCCGCTTCCTCGCGCGCGGCCCCTCTGGTGACGGGCCTGCGCCACGAAAGTGGCAGTGATAATCGTCTGCGAGTGCTTGACGGCGACCGGTCGCCGTGCCCGGCCGTACGCTGGCCCGCCTCGTACATTGCTGCTGGTCGAATCCAGCGCAAAACATACTGGTTAACCCTCATGTCTTTAGAGCGATCGCATTCTAGGAAGCCGCGTAATAACCGGTCAAGCATTTAGAGTCTCAATGTAAGTACGTATTTGGTATATGAAATACCTTGATCTTCGCGACTTCATGACTCAGCTCGACGCAATTGGCGAGTTGCGGCGAGTCGCGGAGCCTGTGTCGCCGCGGCTCGACATGACAGCACTCGCTGACTGCGCACTGCGGGCCGAGGGGCCGGCGATGCTGGTTGAACATCCAGTGGGTTACAGAATTCCAGTGCTTATTAACCTTTTCGGGACCCCGAAACGGGTGGCGCTGGCGATGGGTGGCCGAGACTTGGCCAGCCTACGTGACGTGGGTCGGGTGCTGGCAAGTCTGAAAGAGCCGGAGCCCCCGCGCGGCCTTAAGGACCTGGGCCGAATATTGGAACTCGGCAAGGCTCTTTGGGACATGAAGCCGTCCGCGGTTCGCCACGCCCCTTGCCAGGAAGTCGTGACCGAAGGCGCCGACGTCGATCTGGCTCGATTGCCGGTGCAGACTTGCTGGCCCGGTGACGTCGGCGCGCTGATCACATGGGGTCTGACGATCACGCGCGGCCCACAATCTCAACCCGTGCCGCGATTGCGGCAAAACCTCGGGATTTACCGCCAACAGGTCATCGGGCGACGCGAAGTGATCATGCGCTGGCTCGCACATCGTGGCGGCGCGCTCGATTTTCGCGACTTCGGCCATGCCAATCCGGGACAGCCCTTCCCGGTCGCCGTGGCACTGGGTGCCGACCCGGCAACGATCCTCGGCGCGGTCACACCCGTTCCCGACACATTGTCGGAATACCAGTTTGCCGGACTCCTGCGCGGCCGCCGCACCGAAGTCGTCGACACAGGCGTCGGCGAAGGAAGGCTCATGTTGCAGGCGCCCGCCAGCGCCGAGTTCGTTCTCGAAGGCCACATTCCAGTCGCCCCGCCAGGATATGAAGGGCACAGTGAATTGGGCGTCAAGCTTGCGGAGCGCGGTGGCTACCTGCATGCCCTCGAAGGCCCATTCGGTGACCACACGGGCTACTACAACGAGCAGGACTGGTTTCCGGTGCTACGCCTAAGTCGCATCACTCACCGTCGCGAACCCATCTACCACTCCACGTACACCGGCAAGCCCCCCGATGAGCCGGCGATCCTGGGTCTGGCCTTGAACGAAGTCTTCGTCCCGATCTTGCAAAAGCAGTTTCCCGAAATCACCGACTTCTACCTGCCGCCGGAGGGTTGCAGCTATCGCATCGCCGTGATCTCGATCAAGAAGGCCTATCCAGGCCACGCAAAACGGGTGATGTTTGGCCTGTGGAGCGTCTTGCGTCAGTTCATGTACACCAAATTCATCATCGTGACCGATGACGATGTGAACATCCGCGACTGGAAGGAGGTGGTGTGGGCTCTGGCCACGCGCGTAGACCCTGTCCGCGACACGACGCTCGTGGAAAACACACCGATCGACTACCTGGACTTTGCCTCGCCTGTCAGCGGTTTGGGCGGCAAGATGGGGCTCGATGCAACCCATAAGTGGCCGGGTGAAACTGCACGTGAATGGGGCCGCACGATCAGCATGCCCGCCGAGGTCACGCAAAGAATCAGGGCCTTGTACGACTCGGTGATGGCGTCGCCACACCAGTGATGCCTGCCCGCCGAATGTCAATGCTTCGATGACAATGGGTGCGGCCGCGGCGATTGCGGCTCTTGCCTTGCCTGGCTGCGTCGACCGCCTTAACGTGGCGGCGCCGGCCTAGGCTGGCAATCCCAGCGGTGCAGTCTCTGCGCCCAAGGATCCCGGGACTCGATACCTCCCGAGATCCGAATGGTGGCGTCAGCCACCCGCCCCTCCCACTTCGGTGTGGAGGGGTTTCGTGTTCCCCCCCGCCGCGGCGCCTCGTGTTCAGACACCGACCCCTCAGGCGTGGCGCAGCGACCACCGTACACCGGTTCAGCCGCCGCCGCGCAGCGTGTAGAGGTCGAAGTAACGCATGAAGCGCTGCCACGTGAGCTCGTCGACACCCGTCGCTTCGAAATGCACTTGCAATCGCGGCAGCACGATCAGTGCGATTCGGCGTGGCTCGCAGGCCTGCCAGAGAATCGATACGATGCCGCCTTCGAGCTCGATGTGTGCGCGGTCGTCATACCAATCGATCCGGCGCTCGCCACAGGCACCAGGTAACCAGCCTCGCAACTGCGCCGCCGTACAGCCCATGTCTCGATCGAACGAGAAACGGTATTGCACCTGCACCGCCGAATCAACCACCGGCGATGGGTGGCCAGATTGCCAAGACGTCTCCATCCTGGGGTACCAGGCTCAGGCGTTTGTCGTGCGGCACATACACACCATTGACAAGCACCAAGTGCACCAACTTCTCCGGCATGCCGAAGGGCTCGATGATTTTGGCGATCGGCGTACCGTCTGGAACCTCGAGCGGGATCTGGTTGTTACGGCGTGCGTCGGCAGGCAGGTGTTGAGTCAGACTGGCGTAGAGCTTGAACGTAATGCGCATGATCCGTGGATCATGCCCTCATCAGAGCCCTGTGGTCCTGCGCCTGCGCCGTGGCGAGGTAGGCCGCCATCAGCTGCGTCGGATCATCCATCAGACGCTGCTTCCAGGCACCGAGGCTGACCTGGCCCTCGACCAGGCCACGCATCACACCGACATGCTCGGTCCATCCGACGCTGTTGCAGCCGACGAGGCGATCGCCATCGAATTGCAGGCTGAGGTGCCGTCCTGCGCCGCGATCCGTGAGTTCGACATGCTGGCCACCAGGCACTCCCTGCCAGTCGCCGAAGCTGGCCGAGATCAGCCCCAGCGTATCGAGCACGTTGATCTGCGTCACTCCACGCAACTCGGTTTTGCGCCCGACCATGTTCAATGCCGCGACCCGCGCCTGCTCCGCTGCATTGGGCTGGATCGCGCTGACGATGGTCTTGCCACTGACCTTGTCGAAGGCCTCGGCACAATCGCCCGCGGCGTAGATCCCGGGCACGGTCGTTTGCAGGTGCTCGTCGGTAAGCACGCCGAGCAGACACTTGACACCGCTGTTGGCGAGAAAACCGATGTTGGGCTTGACCCCCGTCGCACTGATTACCAGGTCGCACTCCAGGTGCTGGCCGTCCGACAGGCGAACGCGCAACGGCGCACGGGCTTCAATGGCCTCGACCCGTGTGCCGGTGAACACGCGCACGCCTTGCTTCTCGCACCAGTCCTTGATCATGCCGCCGGCGGTCGGGCCCATCATTCGCGGCACCATGCGGTCGCCCATCTCGACCACCGTCAGTCGCACACCACGCGCGGCCAGCGCCTCCATGATGATGCAGCCGATGAAGCCGGCCCCCATCTGCAGCACATGTGCGCCCTTGGTCGCGAGTCGCGCGATCGCACGCGCGTCGTCCAATGTCCAGCACGGGTGCACGCCCGCCGCGTGGATGCCGGGGATGGGCGGGCTGGCCGGGCTGGAACCGGTGGCAATCAGCAGACGGTCGAAGCGCAGCGTACTGCCGTCGTCGAGCGCCACCGTATGTGCAGTCGCGTCGAGGCTCTTCGCGCCGACGCCACGCTTGACGACGATGCCCTGTTTCGCGAAGTGATCCACGCCGCGCCGTAGGTGCGTGCCGTCTTCGCCCACGTTGCCCATCAGCAGATAGGGGATCGCCATCCGTGAATAGGGCGCTTCGGGCTCGTCGCCGACGATCACGATATCGTGACCGGGCGCTTGCTTGCGAATCGTTTCGGCGGCGATCACTCCGGCAGGACCGGCGCCGAGGATGACGTGTTTCATGCGCTGCTTTCGTGCTGTCAAGGAAAAAGGCGGTTCACGACGAACCGCCTTCATGCAACAACGGCCTTACCGGTCTACAGACCGAGCTTGGTGCGCGTGGCCGCGGTCAAGGTGCCATCGGCGTTCCAGCCGCGCACCTTGTAGTACTTGGGCAGCATTTCAGGCAACTTGCTGGTCAGCCCCTTGGCCGGCCCGCTCTTGGCCGCCTCGTTGAGCAATCGCGGCGGCAAGTTGTCGTCCTTGGCTGTGAATCCGGCGCGGTTGTTGAAGTCGCGTTCCATGTTCCAGACCCGCTCGCCGATCAAACTCAGGTTTTCGAGTGTGAACTCGGGGCCGCACGCGGCTGCCACCTGGGGTGCGACGTCGGCAAGGCCCCAGGCGAAGCTGGTGAAGATGCAGATACCGGCCGAGTCGAAGGCGGCGGTGGCATCCTGGAAGGCCATCACCAGTTCGGGTTTTCCTTCGGCGACCAGGGGGTCGGTCTTCATCGGGATTCCGAGCACCTCACTGGCCACCGTGTAGCTGCGCAGGTGACAGGCACCGCGATTGCTGGTGGCGTAGGTCAGGCCCATGCCCTGGATGCCGCGCGGGTCGTAGGCCGGGAACTCCTGCCCCTTGACGCTCATGCTCAACTCGGGGTGGCCGTACTTGGTGCACAGCCGCTTCGAGCCCTGGCCGATCTCCTTGCCGAATCCGACGCCATTGGCCGTCATGTCGGCCAACTCGCACAACGCCTTGGCCGAACCGAAGGGCGACTCGATACCGAGCTGCTCTTTCTTGAGCACGCCCATTTCGTACAACTCCATGACTGCGCCTATCGTCGCGCCGAACGAGATCGGATCCATGCCCTGCTCGTTGCAGATGGTATTGGCATATTGCAGCGCCTCCAGGTCATTCACCCCGTTGGCGGCGCCGAGTGCCCAGGCCGCTTCGTATTCGAGGCCGCCGGTCGCGCCCCAGTACTGCGGCTTGTTCTCCACGCTGAAATGGCTCTGGTCGATCTTGCTGATGCGCCCGCAGGCAATCGTGCAGCCGAAGCAGGCCTGGTTGGTCACCAGTTGCGGCTTGCCGTCGCTCTTGCGCGGCGTGGCCATGGCCTCGGCCGAGATGTCCTTGGCGCCCTCGAACTGCACGTCGCGGCTGTTTCGCGTCGGCAGCGCGCCGATCTCGTTGATCACGTTCATCAGCACCTGCGTGCCGTAGGTCGGCAGGCCCTGGCCGGTGACGGCGTTGTCGGCCAGGATCTTCTTCTTCTCGTACGTCACCTTCATGAACGCCTTGGGGTCGGCGATATTGCCCACGCCCTTGGTGCCACGCACGGCGATGGCCTTCAGGTTCTTGCTGCCCATCACGGCACCGACGCCCGAACGGCCCGCGGCACGGTGCAGGTCATTCACCACCGCCGCGAACAACACCAGGTTCTCGCCGGCCTTGCCGATCGACGAGACGCGGATCAACGGATCCTGGTGCTGCTTCTTGATCGTCTCCTCGGTCTTCCACACGCTCTGGCCCCACAGGTGCGCGGCGTCGCGCAACTCGGCCTTGTCGTCCTCGATCGACAGGTACACCGGCTTGGCCGACTTGCCCTCGAAGATGACCATGTCCCAGCCGGCCATCTTCAGCTCGGCGCCCCAGTAGCCGCCCGAGTTCGAGCAGGCGATGGCACCGGTCAACGGGCCCTTGGTGACCACCGTGTAGCGGCCACCCGTCGAGGCCATGGTGCCGGTCAGCGGCCCAGTGGCCCAGATCAGCTTGTTGGCCGGCGACAGCGGATCGACCTTGGGGTCGACCTCCTGCACGATGTACTTGGTGGCCAGGCCACGCGAACCCAAATAGGCGCGGGCCCAGTCCATGTTCAGCGGTTCGGACTTGACCGTGCCCGCCGTCAGATTCACGCGAAGGATTTTTCCTGCCCAAGACATGTTCGTACTCCTTAAGCAGAGGGTTGGTTGCCGAGCTTGTCGGCCCAGGCGGCCATCTTGTTCAGGCCGGTCCAGTTGGCATCGACATAGGTGATCGCACCGGTCGGGCAGGCGGTGGCACAGGCCGGGTCGCCGCCGCAGAGGTCGCACTTCTGCACCTTGCCGGTCTCCTGCACGTAATTGATGGTGCCGAACGGGCAGGCAATGGTGCAGACCTTGCAGCCGACGCAGGTCGATTCGTTCACCACCTTGGCACCGGTCAATTTGTCCAATGTGATGGCTTCGACCGGGCAGGCATGCAGGCACCAGGCCTCGTCGCATTGCGTACAGGTGTAAGGGACCTTGCGCCCGGTGTGATGGAAGTCGAACACCTTGATCCGCGATTTCGCCGGGGCGTAGGTGGCGTAGTTCTCAAACGAGCAGGCCATCTCGCATTGCAGGCAGCCGGTGCATTTCTCGGGGTTGATGTGCAGGGTTTTTTGCATAGTCGCTATCCCTTGTGAAGGTATTTCTTGCGCGGCGCGCACTTATGTCCAGAACAACCTATCTTCAGCAGCACCGGCATCATCGCCTACCTAGGTCAAACCCTCAAGCGAGACGGGCGCGTGCGGCACGCGCAGAGGAGGCGCGCCGCGCTTTGGCCGTCGCCGTGGCGCCGGCCTTACGATCACCCCATGGCCTTGATCTCGGTTCGTGACGACCACGCCGGCTGCAACCCAGGCTGGTGGCTGGCGTCGTGAGTCAAGTGGTTGTACTCAAGGCGCTGACCAAGCGCTACGGCAGCCGTGTCGCGCTCGATGGCTTGACGCTGACACTCAGCGCAGGCTCGTTCGTGGTTCTGCTCGGCCCCAACGGAGCTGGCAAATCCACCCTGTTCCAGCTTCTCACCGGCCTGTTCATGGCCGATGCCGGCGAGGCCACCATCGCCGGCCACTCGATTCGCCGCGACGCCGTCGCTGCGCTGCGCCACATCGGTGTGGTGTTCCAGCAACCCGCACTCGATCTGGACTTGAGCGTCGATCGCAACCTGCTGTTCCACGCCGACCTGCACGGCCTGCCACGGGCGCTGGCCGCTGAACGTATCGCTGCCGGCTGCGCCGGGCTGGGCATCGAAGCCGACCGGGCTCGCCTGGCGCGAGAACTATCGGGCGGCACGCGGCGCAAGGTCGAGCTGGTGCGCGCGCTGCTGCACCGCCCGGCCGTGCTGCTGATGGACGAGGCCAGCGTCGGCCTGGACCCCAAGTCACGGCGCGACCTGCTGCTGGCCTTGCGCGCCGACGTCGCCAAGCGCGGCAGTTGTGTGCTGTGGGCCACCCACCTGGTCGAAGAAGCCGGCGACGCCGACCGCGTGCTGGTGCTGCACCAGGGCCGCCTGCTTGCCGACGGCACGCCGGCCTGCGTGACGGCCGAACTCGGCCAGGACAGCCTCGAGGCCGGCTTCATCGCCGGCACACAAACCCCAGCCATCATCACCGACCACAAGAGGAAAACAATGACCCAGCGCCTTGCGTTATTTGCCCTGATCCTGCTCGCTGGTCGGGCTGCGGCCGCGCCACTGATCTACGTCTCGAGCGAGAAGGACAACGCCCTGACCGTGGTCGACGCCGCCACGCTGACCGTGCAGGGCCTGCTCCCCACCTGCAAACGCCCGCGCCACATGCAGCTCACGCCCGACGGCAAGCGCCTGTTGGTAGCCTGCGGTGAGTCGAATGCCGCCGACGTGATCGACCTGGCCACGCGCAAGTCGGTCGGCCGCCTGGCCCTCGGCGACGACCCCGAAGCCTTCGACATTTCGATCGACGGCAAGACCCTGTTCGCCTCCAACGAGGATGAGGGCGCCCTCAGTTTCATCGACATCGCCAGCGGCAAGAAGCGCGCATCGGTGCCGGTCGGCAAGGAACCCGAGGGCGTCAAGGTGTCGCCTGACGGCAAGACGGTATACGTCACCTCCGAAGTGGCGAGCCTGGTCCACGCCATCGACATCGCAAGCGCCAAGGTGGTGAAGAACATCAAGGTCGGCAAGCGCCCGCGGCGCATGGCCCTCACCGCAGACGGCGCCGAGCTGTGGGTCACCAACGAACTCGATGCCAGTGTCAGCATCATCTCGACCAAGGACCACAGCGTGCAGCACACGCTGCGTTTCGAAGTGCCGGGCGCACGCGCGGCCGACATCACGCCGGTCGGCATCGTGATGACGCGTGACGGCCAACGCGCCTTCGTTGGCCTGGGTCGCGCCAACCAGGTGGCCTTCGTCGACGTGCGCGCACGCAAGGTGATGCAACTGGTGCTGGCCGGCAAGCGGGCCTGGAATGTCAGCCTGGACAAGGCCGAGGCCCGTCTGTACGTGGTCAACGGCCTGTCCGACGACATGACGGTCGTCGATGTGGCCGGCGCCAAGGCCTGAAGACCGTGCCCGTTGGCCGTGTGCCGTACCAGGCGGTGGTGGTGGAGTGAACTTGCGCGCAAGTCTCGCGACGCTGCTCTTGAGCGCCGTGCTGCTGCCGGCGTCGGCGGCCACGCTGCGCGCTGCGCTGATCGTGCCGGCCGACGATGCGCGCCTCGAACGCACGCGTATCGAACGCGCCTACCTCGGGCACCCGGGTGGCTCGGCGCGCGACGGTGTGCAGGTCGCGCTCGACGAAGCCCGGTTCGAGCTCGAGGCCGGCGGCGTCGGCGTGGCACTCGAGCCGCTCGTTGCCGCCTCGCTGGAGGCCGCCCGTGCCGCCGCGCAGCAGGCCGAGAAATCCGGGGCCGCCGTGCTGCTCACGGACCTGCCGGCCGACTGGACACGCGCGGTGGCCGACGCCGTCAAGTTACCGGTGCTCAACGTCGGCAACGCCGGCGATACCCTGCGCCAGGCCGATTGCCGCGCCAACCTGTGGCACCTGCTGCCCAGCGAGCGCATGCGCGCCGACGCCCTGGCCCAGGCCTTGGTCGCGCGCAAGTGGACTCAGGTGCTGCTGCTCACCGGCCCGAGCCCGGTCGACGCCATGCGCAGCGCCGCGGCGTCAGCGGCCATCAAGCGTTATGGCCTGAGTCTCGTGGCCAGCAAGCCGTTCAAGCTGTCGGCCGACCCCCGTGAACGCGATTTGGCCAACCCGCTGCTGCTGACGGGCGGCCTGGGCCATGACGTCGTCTGGGTGGTCGACAGCGAGGGCGAGTTCGCCCGCACCCTGCCCTATCGCACAGCGTTGCCGCGACCGGTCGTCGGTGACGCCGGCCTCACGGCGCTGGCCTGGCATGCGCAGTTCGAACGCTTCGGCGCACCGCAGGTCGTGCGCCGCTTCGTCAAGGCAGCGCAACGGCCGATGACCGCGCACGACTGGGCCGCCTGGATGGCCGGGCGAGCCCTGGTGGGTGCGGCACTGGCCGCACCCAAGGGTCCCACGTCGGCGTGGGCCAAGGCAGTCACAGGTCTCGAACTCGATGGCTCCAAAGGCGTGAGCTTGAGTTTTCGCAGCTGGGACGGCCAGTTGCGCCAGCCGATGTTGTTGACCGACGGCCAGGGCGTGATCGGCATGGCCCCGATCGACGGCATCCTGCACCCGCGCAATACCCTCGATACCTTGGGCGCGGACGCGCCGGAAAAGTTGTGCCGGGCCCGCCAATGAAGCATTACCTGCAGGCGATGTGGGCCATCGTCACGCGCGAGCTGGCGAAGTTCGTGCGCCAATACGGCCGCCTCGTGTCGGCGCTGGTGCGCCCCTTGTTGTGGTTGGCGGTCTTCGCGGCCGGGTTTCGCAATGTCTTCGGCGTGGCCATCGCACCCCCCTACGAGACCTACATCTCATACGACGTCTACATTGCGCCCGGGCTGGTCGGCATGGTGTTGCTGTTCAACGGCATGCAATCGAGCCTGGCCATGGTCTACGACCGCGAAATGGGCTTGATGCGCTTGCTGCTCACCGCGCCGCTGCCGCGCTGGTGGATCCTGCTGGCCAAGCTGGTGCGCCACGGCCGTGCTGTCGCTGGCGCAGGCCGGCGCCTTCGTGCTCGTCGCCGCGCTGCTGGGCACGGCCTTGCCGGTGCCGGGCTCGGCGGCCCATGTGGTGCAGGTGCTGCTGGCGGCGACCAGTGCTGCGCTGATGCTCGGCGCGCTCGGCCTGTTGTTGTCGGTGCACATCAAGCAACTCGAGAATTTTGCCGGCACGATGAACTTCGTCATCTTTCCGATGTACTTCATCTCCACCGCCTTGTATCCGCTGTGGAAGCTGGAGGAGTCGGGCGCGCGCTGGGTCTTCGAGCTGGCGCGCTGCAATCCATTCACGCATGCGGTCGAATGGCTGCGCTTCGCGCTCTACGACCAGGATCCGGGCGCGTCGCCATGGGTCGTGTGCGGCACGCTGGCGCTGTGCTTCGGCCTGGCCTGCTGGGGTTACGACCCGCAGCGCGGCTTCGGCCAACTTGCCAAACGGTCTGCCGCATCATGACGCGACGGACTCGTGCCGCATTGGGACATGCAGGCCTGAACCGCCGCCAGTGGCTGCGGGCCATTGCGCCCGCCATGCTCGGACTGCCGGCGCTGCCTGCGCCAGCCCAATCCGGCGAAGCCTTTCCGTCACGCCCGATCATGCTGTGGGTGCCATGGCCTGCGGGGGGTGCCACCGATCTGACGCTGCGCGTGCTGGCCGAGTTAGCCGGCACGCGCCTCGGCCAAAAGGTGCTGGTCGACAACCGCGGCGGTGCCGGAGGCACCCTGGTGATGCCTATCCTGCAACAGGCGGCACCCGATGGTCACTTGATCGCGCAAATGCCGCAGACCGTGCTGCGTGCGCCCTACCTGCAAAAGGTGATGTGGGACCCGATCCGCGACACCACACCGATCATCCAGCTCTCGGGTGTGACCTTCGGCATGGTCACGCAACCGGGCAGCGGCCTGAAGTCACTCGACGACGTGCTGGCCTACGCGCGCGCCCACCCGGGCGAGCTGAACGTGGCCACCAACGGTGTCGGCACCACGCCGCACCTGGCGATGGACGAGTTGATGGCCAGCCAGGGCCTGAGCTACGTGCATGTGCCCTACAAGGGCACGGCCGAGCAAATGGTCGCCGTGGCCTCGGGCCAGGTGTTGATCGGACTCAACAGCAACGGCTTCGCGCCGTTCGTCGACAGCGGCCGGCTGCGCCTGTTGCTCACACTCGGCGAGCAGCGCACCAAGCGCTGGCCGCAGGTGCCGACCCTCAAGGAATTGGGCCACCCCATCGTGGCGATGTCGCCCTATGGACTGGCCGGCCCGCGTGGCCTGAGCGCGCTCGTCGTGCAAGTCCTGCACGATGCCTTCAAGGCCGCGCTGTACGACCCGGCACATGTCGCCGAGTTGGCCAGGTACGACCAGGAAATCGCCTACCTAGGCCCCGCCGACTACGGGCGTGCCCTGCGCGAAGCCTATGCCGCCGAAAGACGCAACGTCGAGCGGCTCGGGCTGGCGCGCGGCGGCTACTGAACCCGGCGTCAGCGCGGGTTGAGCAGCGCCGCCACGGCGGTGTGGCCAGCGTCCTGCGCCACGCGCGCTGCGGTGAAGCCGCGGTCGTCGGTCAGGTCGGTGCGCGCACCACGCGCCAGCAACAGCTTGACCGTTTCGGTCTGCCCCTGGCCGGCGGCCCACATCAATGCGGTCAGACGATTGGCGTAAGGCGTATCGACGCCGATGCCATGCGCCAGCAGCACCTGCACCACCTCGGTATGACCGAGTGCGGCGGCGTAGACCATCGCCGAGCGCTCCATGCGGTCGATCGGCTCGGTGCGTGCGCCGGCCGCCAGCAACCGGCGCGCGACCTCCGCATGACCGAAGTAGGCCGCCCCGATCAGCGGCGTCACGCCCTCGAGCGAGGCCTGCTGCACGTCGGCGCCAGCGACCAGAAGGCGCTCGACCATCGCCAGGTTGCCCTTCTCGGCCGCGATCAACAGGCTGGTCTTGCCCAGTCGATTGCGCGAGTTCGGTGCTGCACCGCCGTCGAGCAGGTGCGACAGCGTGGGCAAATCCGATTGCCGCGCTGCCACCAGCAACTGCGCGTTCATGGTCATGGGGCTCGGCTGCTGCGCCGCAGCAGCCACGACCACGCTGCACAACCATACGGCCATCAATCTAGGGATAACACAACTCACGATGAGCATCTCCAACGTCGGGCCCGCGGTGCGCCAGTCGCCCGCCGGGTAAGAACCCGCTTGCATTCAGTCTAGCGCCCGCTAAGCTCCTTGTCGCGCGTGTTCCCGTTGCGTGAGTTCACCTACGCCGCTACGAGAACCTCCACGCTCTGCCGTGCGCCGTGCATGCCACCGAGCACATTCCTCCAAGAGCATTTAGGAGCCCACATGACCGTCCCGACCCGCAAACGCCTACCCTGGCGCACCCTGATGGCCGCCGCGGCCACGCTGGCCTGCGCACCTTCCGTCATCCAGGCCCAGGAAATTCAGGGCGGTGCTGCCGCTACCGGTGCCCCGGTTCCCAAAGCTATCTCGGTCGCGCAAGGAAAGCTCGACGCCGCGGCCGGCGACTCGTCGAACTTCCTGCACAGCAATGGCAGCTATGCGCAGACGCGCTATCACGCGGCGTCGCAGATCAACACCAAGAACGTCGCGCGCCTGAAGCCGGCGTTCGTGTTCCAGACCGAAGTCCTCGAGTCGATGGAAACGGCGCCGATCGTGGTCGACGGCATCATGTACGTGACCACCTCGTACAACCATATTTATGCGGTCGATGCGGTGACAGGCAAGGAGTTCTGGCACTACAAGCACAAGCAAGGGCCGGTGACGACCTATTGCTGCGGCCCGAACAATCGCGGCGTGGCGATCTTGGGCGATCGCCTGTACATGGGCACGCTCGATGCCAAACTGATCTCGCTCGATGCCAAGACAGGCAAGGTGATGTGGAGCACACAGATCGCCGACCCCGAGGCAGGCTACTCCGAGACGATGGCACCGGTGGCCGTCAACGGCAAGATCCTGATCGGCACCAATGGCGGCGAGTACGGCATTCGTGGTTTCGTCAAAGCCTACGACGCCGCCACCGGCAAGGAGCTGTGGAGCTTTGCGACCATTCCTGACAAGGGCCATGAGGGCGTTTGGGCGGTGAACGACGCCACCGGACGCAACATGTTGCGCGACATCGCGGCCGAGAAGAAGCAGCTCGCCGAAAAGGGCGGCGATTTCTACAAGACCCTGGGCGGCGGCGTATGGATGGCGCCGGCCGTCGACAAGGACAGCAATACCGCCTTCTTCGTCGTCGGCAACCCCAGCCCCGATCTGTACGGTACCGAGCGGCCGGGCGACAACCTCTATACCGACTCGATCGTTGCCATCGACCTCAACACCGGCGCCTACAAGTGGCATTACCAGTACGTCGCCCACGACGTATGGGACCTGGACGCCGTGTCACCGGTGATCCTGACCGAGGCCAAGGGCAAGGACGGCAAGATGCGCAAGGTCGCCATCCACGGCGGCAAGACGGGCCATGTCTACGTCCATGACCGCGCCACCGGCGAGTTGATCCGCCACTCCGAGGCCATGGTGCCGCAAGAGAACATGTGGGTTCTGCCGACTGCGTCGGGTGCGCGCATGTTGCCCGGAGCCAATGGCGGCGTCGAGTGGAGCCCGATGGCCATCAACCCGATCACGCGCTTGGCCTATGCCGCCAACCTGCACCAGCCGATGACCTACCACGTCGAGGCCGCCAAGTACCCGGGCGGCAAGCTGTGGCTGGGTGGCGCGTTCAAGACCATTCCGAGCGAGAAACAATGGGGTCGGCTGGCCGCGGTCAACATCGACACCGGCAAGATCGCGTGGAAGGTCGATACCGAGCAGCCGCTGATCGGCGGCGTGCTGGCCACCGCCGGCGGCCTGGTCTTCAACGGTGAAGGCAATGGCTACTTCCGTGCCTTCGACGCCGCCACCGGCAAGAAACTGTGGGAGTTCCAGTGCGGCGCAGGGGTCAATGCACCGGCCGTGTCCTACACCGTGAAGGGCAAGCAGTACATCGCCGTCGCGGCGGGCGGCAATACGCAACTCGACTTCAAACGCGGCAACTCGGTGTTCGTGTTCGCGTTGCAGTGAGGAGCGCGCTGCGCGCAGCCTTGCTGGCGGCGCTGGTGGCCTTGCAGGCCACCAGCGCCGCGGCACAAGTGCCCGCCGCACCGGCCAAAGTGGCGCTGTGTGTGGCTTGCCATGGCGAGGGTGGCAACTCGGTCATCACCACCAACCCGATCCTCGCCGGGCAGACCGCGCGCTACCTGTACCTGCAGCTGCGCGACTTCCAGGAAGGCCGGCGCAGCGACCCGCTGATGTCGCCGATGGTCGCCGGCCTTTCACGCGAAGAGTTGCGCGAACTGGCCGACTACTTCGCGGCGCAAAAACCAAAGCCGCAGAGCTTCAATGTCGATGGAGAGAAGGCCCGCCTGGGCAAGTTGAAGGCCGACGAGACACTGTGCACCATGTGCCACCTGGGCGGCTTCCTCGGCCAGAACGAGATCCCGCGCGTGGCCGGGCAGCACTACGACTACACCGTCAAGCAATTGCTCGCCTTCAAGGCCCGCAGCCGCACCAACGATGCCGGCAACATGACCAGCGTGGCCAATACCTTGAACGACCAGGATATTGAAAACCTGGCGCATTACCTCGCCGGGCTCTAGAAACTGCGCTGCACGCGCAGCGAAAAAAGCGCACTGCGCGGGGCACCGGCCTCGAAGTAGCGGCCATTGGCATCGTTGACGATCAGGCTACCGGCGTAAACACGGTCGGTGGCGTTGTCCACCCGCACCAGTAACTCCAGCGTCACGCCGTCGGCCAGGGCATAACGCTGGCTGGCGCGCAGGTTCAGCAGCGCATAGTGCGGAGCGGCCTGGGTGTTGCTGTCATTGGCCATGGTCGCCGACGCGGCGCGCGCTTCCAGCGCCAACTCGGTGGCGCCCAGCGGCTGCCAGACCAGTTCGGCAAAGGCGTTGCCGCGTTGCGTACCGACGATGCGGTTGCCGGCCGCAATCGGCACTGTCGGCGCGGTGCATGGAATGCCGGCACAGGCCAGGAAGCCGTCGCGGTAAGTGGCGTCGAGCAGGGTCAGCGCCAATTGCGTACGCCACTGCGCGGCGATGCGCCAGGCCAGCGCCAACTCGCCGCCGTTGCGCTCGGTGCGGCCGACGTTCTGGAACGCCGAGCGACCGCCGGCATTGGTCGCCACCCCGATCTCGTCATCGACATCGATACGAAACAAGGCCGCATCGAATGCAAGGGCGCCGCTGCGCCACTTGGCGCCGAGTTCGATCTGGCGGCTGCGTTGCGGCAGCAACGTGGTGTTGAAGCCGCCGCTGCCATCGGCGCGGTAGGCCAACTCGCCCAATGTCGGTGACTCGAAGCCCCGCGCCACGCTGGCGTGCAGATGCAGGCCGGGCAGCGCCGCCCACTGCAAGCCCAGTACCGGGTTGCTGTAGTTGAATTGCCGCTGGCCCGAGTCGTCCCCGTTGCCGAGGTAGTGATCCTGCGCGGTCAGGCGCACGGTGCCGCTGCGCAGGCCGGCGCTGGCGGTCACGCCAGACAGCAATTGCGCTTCGAGTTGCGCGTAGGCATCGGCCGTACGTGCGCGGTTGACCTCGTCGCGGCGCAACGTGCCCGTCACGCCGTAGCTCGGTGCGGCCACCGTGCCGGTGTAATTGAGGTAACCCCGCCGATCGTCGCGCTGGCGTTCGAGCGCCGCACCCGTCACCAGGTCGATGCGGTCCCAGCGCCAGGTCAAGCGCGCATCGACACCGTCGTAGTCACGGTCGAAGTCGATCACGCCGCCGCCATGGCGTGGGTTGCTTTGCGTCGCCGCGGCGATCGCCAGCCACTGCACCACCGAACGCTGGCCCGTGTAGGCAGTGACCGCACTCTCGCTCAACGGCCCGGCGGCCACGAAGCGGTGCCGCCACGACGCACCGAGCTGCAACTGGCGCGCCACCTTGCGGGTATCGAACTGGGTGGCCTCGGGCGTGGTCTGGTACGGGTCGGCGTCGAACTGCGCGCGAGTCAGGCCGAGCGGGTCGTCGGCCGGCTGTTCGAACGCGTTCAACGACACCACGACGCGGTCGTCACCCCCCTCGTAACCCAGGCGCAGGCCACCACTGTGTTTCTGCGCCGTGCTGTGCGGGCGAAAACCTTCCCACTCCATCGCCGCGGCCGAGGCCCGCAGATCGAAGCCGCCGCCGATCGGCGCAGCCACGCTGGCGCGCAACTGGTGCAGGCCGAAGCTGCCGAGATCGGCCGCGGCCTCCGCGCGACTCTCGCGCACGGGCGCGCTGAAAAGCGCAATCACGCCGCCTGAGCTGTTGCCGTAGAGCACAGAGAACGGCCCACGCAAGACCTCGATGCGCTCGGCGCTGGCCAGGTCGAAGTGGCTGACCTGGCCTTGACCGTCGGGCATGCTGGCCGGGATGCCGTCGGTGTACAGACGCAGGCCACGCACGCCGAATCCAGAGCGTGCGCCGAAGCCACGCGCGCTGATCTGCAGGTCTTGCGCGTAGTTGTTGCGATTGCTCACCACCAGACCTGGAACACGGGCCATGGCTTCGGACAGGTTGATGAGCGGCCCTCCACTGCGCAGGGTCTGGGCGTCGATCACGCTGATGGCGTACGGAGCCTCGGCAACGCCGCGCTCGATCGGCGAGCCGGTGACCACCACCTGCTGATCGGGCAGCGCCTGAGCCAGCGCGAACCGGCCCACGATCAGACACAGGCCGGCAAAGTATGTGGAGCGATTCATCGCTGACGACCGTCGCGCAGCGGCCTGCGCCCGAAGCACTGAGATGCAGCATTGGCGCGCAGGCGCGTGCGCTAGGCAAGTCAGGGCAGACCCGCGCTCTGGCCCCACGCTGCAGCGGCGCGGCCTGAGACAATCGCCTGGTGAACATCGACACCCAGACCCTGGTGCGCTTGCCGCACACCTTGAACGCCGACCTGCATTGCCACTCCAGCGTATCCGACGGCACGCTAGCGCCCGAAGCCCTGGCCGCGCGCGCCAAGGCCGGCGGCGTCGAGTTGTGGGCCTTGACCGATCACGACGAAATCGGCGGCCAGTTGCGAGCCCGCGACGCCGCCCTGCGCGCGGGCCTGGCCTACCTGACCGGCTGCGAAATATCGGTCAGCTTTGCCGGCACCACGGTGCACATCGTCGGCCTGGGGATCGACGTCGAAAACCTCGCGCTGCGTGAAGGGCTGGCCCGAACCCGCGGCGGGCGCGAGGCGCGCGCCCGCGAGATGGCCGCCGGCTTGGCCAAGGTCGGCATCCACGGCGCGTTCGAGGGTGCACTGCCCTTTGTCGGCAATCCCGAGTTGATTTCGCGCACCCACTTCGCGCGCTTCTTGGTCGATAGCGGTCACTGCAGCGATACCAGCGAGGTCTTTCGCCGCTACCTCACCGAGGGCAAGCCCGGCTACGTGCCGCACCGCTGGGCCGGCCTGGGCGACGCGGTGCGCTGGATCACGGATGCCCGCGGCATCGCCGTGATCGCGCACCCGGCACGCTACAAGTTCACGCCGACCGAGGAGTACGCATTGTTCTCGGAGTTCAAAGCCCATGGCGGGCGCGGCGTCGAAGTCGTCACCGGCAGCCACAGCGCCGCCGAGGCCGTCAAATACACCGAGACGGCGCTCGAGTTCGGCCTGCTGGCATCGCGCGGCAGCGACTTTCATTCGCCCGACGAGAGCCGCATCGACCTCGGCACCCTGCCCGACCTGCCCGGCACGCTGACCCCCGTGTGGCAGGCGCTGGCAGAACGCGTGCAGTGGCCGGCATGAACCCGCGGCCGGGCCGTGCACGCCGGTGTGGCGCCCGGTCAGCGGCGAAGCTGCGCTGCGCGCGGGGGAGCCCATGAATACGACCAAGAGCCCGACCGCCGGCATCGCACTGATCATCGCGGCCTCGACCTGCTTTGCCAGCCTCGATACCACGGTGCGCTACCTGGGGGCCTATATCGGCGTGGCCTTGATGCTGTGGCTTCGTTATGCCATGCATACGCTGACCATGACGGCGTGGATCGCGCTGTCGCGCGACAAGACCTTTCGTACCGCCAACCCGCGTTTCCAGGTCCTGCGCGGCTCGCTGCTGCTGTTCTCGTCGGCCATGGCCTTCAGCGCATTGCGCCACATGCCGGTGGCCGAGTTCACCGCCATCGTGATGCTGACGCCGCTGCTGGCGACGCTGCTGGCCCGCGTCTGGCTGAAGGAGCGCGTGTCGACATTGCGCTGGGCGCTGGTGGTGGGAGGTTTTGCCGGCGCGCTGATCGTGATCCGGCCCGGCAGCGGCCTGTTCGGTTGGGCGGTGTGGCTACCTCTGGCTGCCGCGCTGTCGAACGCGGCGTTTCAGATCATCACCGGCAAGCTCGCGCCGCACGAAAATCCGTACACCACCAACTTCTACACCGGCCTCACGGGCATGATGCTGACCATTCCGCTGGTGCTGCTCGGCACGCAGCAGGTCGGCAGCTTGCTCGCGGCCGCGCCGCCGCTGCACCTGGGCCTGTTGCTGGCCGTCGGTGCGCTCGGCACCGGCGGCCACCTGCTGCTGATCATGGCCCTGGGCAAAGCGCCCACGGCCACGCTGATGCCGTTCCTGTACACCCAGATCGGTGTCGCTGCGCTGGCCGGCTGGTTGGCCCTGGGCGCGGTGCCCGACGCCTGGGGCTGGACCGGCATGGCCGTGATCGCCGCCTGCGGCGCGGCCAGCGCCTGGCTCAACGTGCGCGACGCCGCGGCGCGTCAGCACCCGCTATCTGCGGTGGCCGCCGACACCGTGGGCGACTAGGCATGTTGGCCCCTGGCTCGCTCGGCTCGCGTCCCCAGGGCCCTCGATGGGCCCCTGCGTGGCCCTTGGGAGCTCAGGCCGCCTGGGAGCGGCCCTGCGCTGAAATGATTCCCCCACGCTCACTTCGTTCGCTGCCCCCAGAGGGGGCGCTCAGTACCTTCGGAACGGCCGGGCGGTTCTGAGACCATGTCGCAGTATTTCGAGGTCCACCCCGACAACCCGCAGCCGCGCCTGCTCAGGCAGGCCGTGCAGATCCTGCACGCCGGCGGCGTGGCTGCGATCCCGACCGACTCGAGCTATGCCCTGGTGTGCCACCTCGACGACAAAGCCGCGGCCGAGCACCTTCGCCGGGTGCGCGGGGTCGACGACAAGCACCACCTCACGCTGCTGTGTCGCGACCTGAGCGAGCTGGCCAGCTACGCCCGCGTCGACAACCGCCAGTACCGGCTGTTGAAGCTCGGCACGCCGGGCGCCTTCACCTTCATTCTCGAAGCCACGAAGGAAGTGCCGCGCCGTGTCAGCCACCCGTCACGCCGCACCATCGGCCTGCGCGTACCGGACCATCGGGTGACGCAGGCTTTACTGGCCTTGCTCGGCCAGCCGCTGCTGGCAACCACGCTGATCGCGCCTGGCGACACCGAGCCCTTGAACGACCCGCAGCAAATCCGCGAACGCTTCCAGAAGACCGTGCAGGCCGTCGTCGATGCCGGCGCCTGCCCGAGGCAGCCCACCACCGTCATCGACCTCACCGGCGACGAAACGCTGCTCGTGCGTCGCGGCCGCGGCGATCCAGTGCTATTGGGTTTACAAGCGCACGCCTGACGCCCACCCCCGAAGCGGCTTCGCCGCTCCCCCTCAAGGGGGCAACCCTAGCGGACCGGCAGAGCCGGATCCGCGGGGTTCGCTCGGGCATAGCCCCGGCCCCGACGATTGCGCCGATCACACCGCAGCGGTAACCACGACCTCGATCTTCCATTGCGGCTGGGCCAGCGCGGCCTGCACGGTGGCCCGCGGCGGCGTCTGGCCGGGTATGACCCAGGCTTCCCAAACTGCGTTCATCGCCGCAAAGTCGGCCAGGTCGGCGAGGAAGATCTGCGCTCTGAGGATCCTGCCCTTGTCGCTGCCTGCTCGCGCCAGCAGCGCGTCGATCGCGGCCAGCACCTGGCGGGTCTGGCCGCCGATATCTTGCGCTGCGTCAGCGGCCACCTGGCCGGCGAGATAGGCCACGCCGTTGTGCACGGCCATCTCCGACATGCGCGGGCCGACATCGACGCGCAGGATGGGCTTGGTCATCAATGGTGTCCTTTGTGCTTATGGGCCGGGGCCGGGGCTGTCGGCACGGTCTTCTTGCCGAGCTTCGATTCGGTGCCGGCAATCAGCTTGCGAATGTTGCCCTCGTGGCGCCATACCAACATCAGGCTCATCACGATGATGGCCAGTGCGTAGCCGTCTGCATCCCAGATCAGCAACTGATAGAACGGCGCGAATGTCGCCGCAGCCAGCGAGGCCAGTGACGAGTAGCGGGAGAACGCCGCCACGATGACCCAGGTGGCCAATGTGGCGGCCCCTAACCAGGGGTTGAAGGCCAGCAGCACACCGGCTGCGGTGGCCACGCCCTTGCCCCCTTTGAAGTGGAAGAAGACCGGCCAGACATGGCCCAGAAATGCGGCCAGGCCGACCGCCGCCACGGTGCCCGCGCCAAAGCCCAGGTCCGGCGCCAGCCACAGCACGGCGAACACCGGCAGGTAACCCTTCAAGGCATCGAGTGCCAGGGTCAGCACGGCTGCGCTGCGATTGCCGGTGCGCAACACGTTGGTCGCGCCGGGGTTGCCCGAACCGTAGCTGCGCGGGTCGGCCAGACCCATCAGGCGGCTGACGATGACGGCAAACGACAGCGAGCCGATGCAGTAAGCCGCCAGCACCGCCGCCACGCTCCATGCCCACGCCATGTGCACCCCCTGTCGATTGGATTGGAGAGGCGAACTTTACGCGCGACTCAGGCGAGCAGCGCGCAATCGACGGCGCTGGCCCCGAGCAGCTCGGTCAATACCCGAGGCTCGATGCCGATCAGAAAGCCGCGCCGCCCGCCGTTGATGCAGATGCGCGGCAGCGCCAGCACGCTGGCCTGCACGTAGACCGGTACGCCCGTGCGCTTGAAGCCGAAGGGCGAGGTGCCGCCGATCTGATAACCACTCGCGCGTTGCGCGACCTCGGCACTGCAGGGTTCCACGCTCTTGCAGCCGATGGCGCGCGCCAGGTTCTTGGTGCTCACCTGGCGATCGCCGTGCATCAGCACCAACAGCGGCCGCGCGCATTCGTCCTGCATGACCAGCGTCTTCACCACCGCGTGCTCGTCGACACCGAGCTGGCGCGCCGACTCGGCCGTGCCGCCATGTTCGACGTAGTCGTAGACATGCTCGGTGAAGGCCACGCCTTGCTGGCGCAGCCACAGCGTGGCCGGCGTTTCGCTGACATGCCTGTGCGCCTTCCTGGCCATGCTGCGCTGCGCCCGCCTACTGCGCCGGGTCCCGGATCTCCCAGCGGATCTTGTCGATCTCGGCGCGCAATGCTGAGCTCACGTCCGTGCCCCAGGCATCCAGACATTCGTCCAGTTGCGCGACGCTGGTCACGCCGATGATGGTGCTGGCCACGCGCCAATTGGTGTAGCAATAGGCCAACGCCAGGCGCGTCGGCGTCAGGCCATGGGCGCGCGCCAGCGCGTTGTAGCGCTTGGCCGCGGCCAGCGACTCGGGTCGGCCCCAGCGCTGCTGCTTCATGCGTTCGAACAGCGCCATGCGACCGCGGCTGCCGGGGTCGTTGATGCCGCGCTCGTCGTACTTGCCGGTCAGCAGGCCAAAGCCCAGCGGCGAATAGGCCAGCAGGCTCACACCGGTGCAATGCAGGACCTCGTCCAGGCCGTTGTCGACCACACGGTTGATCAGGCAGTAAGGGTTCTGCACGGTGGCTACACGCGGCAGGCCATGCTGCTCGGCCAGGCGCACGAACTCGGTCACGCCCCATGGGGTTTCGTTGGACAGGCCGATGGCGCGCACCTTGCCGGCCTTGATCAGCTTGGCCAAGGCCTCGAGCTGATCGTGGATCGACGTGAATGCCGCGTCCTTGCTCGGGTCGAAGTAGATCGAGCCGAACGACGGCGCGTTGCGGTTCGGCCAGTGGATCTGGTACAGGTCGATGACATCGGTCTGCAGCCGGCGCAGGCTGTCGTCGCAGGCCTGCGCGATGTCGGCAGGCGACAGGTTGGCCGCGCCGCCGCGCACCCACTCCATGCCGCGCGCGGGGCCGGCCACCTTGCTCGCCAGCCTCACCCTGGCGCGCACGCCAGGGCGTGCGGCGAACCAATGGCCGATGATGGTCTCGGTGGCGCCGTAGGTCTGGGCCCTGGGCGGCACCGAATACATCTCGGCGGTGTCGATGAAATTCACGCCGCGCTCGAGCGCGCGGTCGAGGATGGCATGTGACGTCACCTGGTCGACCTGTTCACCGAAGGTCATGGTGCCCAGGCAGATGCGCGTGACGTTCAGGCCGCTGCGGCCCAGTGCGGTGTGTTCCATCGGTGCGAGTCGGTGTGGCGTGGCCGGGCCGCAAAGTGTGCCTGAACGCGAACCTGGCCGTAGCCGGCAATCGCCCAAGCCATCGGCATTGCCTGGGCCATTCTCCTTGCCCAGGTAGCATTGACTGCGCTGCGCGGTACGGGCATCGTTGCGGCCTACAAGAAGATCCAAGGAGAGAGTCATGATTCTGATCGTCGGCGCCACCGGTGCGCTCGGCCATGCCACGGCGTTGGCCCTGCTCGAGCAAGGGCATGAGGTACGCGCCTTGGTGCGTGACCGCGCCAAGGCCGTGGCGCTGCAACGCGCCGGCGCCGCGCTGGCCCTGGGCGACCTGACCGATCCGCGTTCGCTCGAATTGGCCTGCAGGGGTGTCGAACGCGTCTTGGCCTGCGCCCACTCGCTGCTCGGCCGTGGCAACGCGGCCAGCGCACAGGTCGACCATGTGGGCCACAGTGCGCTGGTGGTCGCGGCGCGCGAGGCCAAGGTCGAGCGATTTGTCTATACCTCGATGATGGGCGCCCGCGAAGACCACCCGATCGACTTCGGCCGCACCAAGCATGAGATCGAGGCGGTGGTCAAGGGCAGTGGCATGGACTACACCATCTTGCGGCCGTCGGCATTCATGGAAAGCCACGTCCACCGCTTCAACGGCCAGATGCTGCTCGAACGCGGATTCACGGTCATCGTCGGCCCGGGCTCCAAGCCGCGCAACTTCGTCGCGGTGCGCGACGTGGCCCAGTTCGCCTTCCAGGCCCTCACCGACGACAGCCTGAACGGGCGCACCTTGGACATCGGTGGCCCCGACAACATCAGCAACAGCGATGTCGCCGCCATGTATGTGGTGCGCGCGCGGCGTGGCCGCGTCTACCACCTGCCCATCGGCGTGGCCAAGGCCATGGCCACCGTCATCCGGCCATTGCACGAAGGCGTGGCGCGCGTGCTCGATCTGGCGACGGTACCGGAGCGCCAGATGCGCGAGACCTGGCAGGCGCAGGAACTGCTGGCCGAATTTCCGCGCCGCTTGACGACGATCGACGAGTTCGTCGACGACCGGGTACGTGAATGGCGACGCAGGACGCGCGCCAAGTCGCGCTGAACGCAGGCAAGGCCTTGCGATTCAGCGTCGCAGGCGCAGATCGGCGATCACCGGCCGATGCTCGGAGGCGTCGGACTCGGCCAGTGAAGCAGGACGCGACCCCGATATCGGGGCTGACCAGCACATGGTCGATGCGCAGAAAGTCGAAGCCGTTGCGCAGCGCGTGGCCGTGGCTGTAGCCGTAGCCGCGGCCCGCGGCGGTAAACGCATCGCGCAGCCCAACCGCCAGCAGGCTGCCGATCACCGGCGACGATTGCGGCGCATTCAGGTCGCCGGCCAGGACCAGCGGGCGCCGGCTTGTGGCCAGTTCCCGCGCCAAGGCCCGGGCCTGACTCAGCCGGTTGGCGTGGTTGCGCTGCCAGTCGTCGGCGCCATCCAGGCCTTCGCGCCGCGCCGCATTCAAGCCCGCGCGCGGCGACTGGAAGTGCGCCGTGACCAGGTTCAGCTCGACGCCATCGGCGTCGATCACACAATGCAGGTAACGATGACCCTCGCCGGCAGCGCCGAGCGGGCCAGGCCCGCAGTCGCGCAAGGCGAAGCGGCTGGCAATGACGTATTGCCCCAACGCATATACATGCGGCAGCCCGAACATTGGAGCGCCACTGCTGGCTGCTTCGCTGCGCCCGACGGTCAGACCGTCGGCATCCTGCATGACCAGGATGTCGGGGCCCTGCCGGGCCACCTCCCGCGCCAGCGCCAACACGGCCGTGCGTTGGTGGGCCGCGTTGAAGAGCTTGACGTTGTAGGTCATCAGGCGGACATGCGCGCCGCCGTCTTGGCCCTGGTTCCATTGCAGGCCCATGCCCAGCGTGAGCCATAGCCCCAGGTGGACCAGACTGGCCGCGATCCACCAGCGACCGAGCCAGTACGACGCCAGCAATGCGGCCAAGGCAGGCAACAGGAACAGCGGATAGGGGAGGTAGCGCGACAATTCGAGCCAAGCGTTGTCGTTGACCCAGGCCTGCTGCGCCACGAGCAGCGCGCCACCGACGACGACGATCAGGGCCACCGCAGCGCGCAACAGCCCTGCGAGGCCTCGCCGCAGCGGGTGAAGCGCGCGCCTCATGCGGCGCACCGGGCCAGCCACGGCTCAGGGCCGGCGGCCCAGGCGCAGGCCGCGCGCGCGATGCACGCGCCGGTCAGGAACAGGCTTCTCATCGCAAGGCAGCGAAGCGCTGCAAGTTCGCGCCGCTGATGCGACAGATGCGCCAGTCGGGCAGCACCGTCGCGCCGAGTTTCTCGTAGAAGGCGATGGCATTGGCGTTCCAGTCGAGCACGCTCCACTCGAAGCGACCACAACCGCGCTCGGCGGCCAGGCGACCCAGGTGTTCGATCAAGGCCTTGCCCAGACCGCTGCCGCGGTGTGCCGGGCGCACATAGAGGTCTTCGAGGTACAGGCCAGGGCAGGCCAGGAAGGTCGAGAAGTTGGTGAAGAACAAGGCGAAGGCCACCACGTCGCCACCAACTTCGCCGACCACGCACTCGGCCACCGGCCGCTCACCGAACAAGTGCGGTGCGAGTTTTTCGGGCGTGACTTGCAGCAGATGCGCAAGTTGCTCGAACTCGGCCAATTCGCCGATCAAGGCAACGATGGCCGGTACATCGTCGGGCCGCGCAGGGCGCAGGGAAAAGTCGGTGCTCATGCAGCAATTGTCGCAAAGCTGCGCTGACCGCCGCGGCCGGCATTGGCGGGTGCAAAGTGCGAAGATGCAGTCTGCACCGGCGAGTTCGGTCGGCGCGCAGTTCGGAGGGCCCCGTGACCACAGCACAGGCGATCCGCCGTCTCGGCTTTCGCAAGTGGTACGAGCGCGAGTTGTTGCACGGACACACCAACCTCGTGCTGCTCCTGTTTGCCACCTTGGGTTTGCTGGCCAGTCTTGAGGTATTCAGCCGCCAGATGCCGCTGATCGACAAGGTGCAGGTGCTGGCAGGTGCGGTGGCCTGTGCGGCCATCGGCTACTTCGCCTTGCGCCGCTACCTGCGCCTGCTCAATCACGCCGAGTTCGTCGCCGACCAGGCTGTGTGCCGCAGCTGCGACACCTACGCGAAGTGGGAACTGCTCGATGAAGCCGCAGGAGGGGCCCGGCTGCATGTGCGCTGCCGGCGTTGCGCGCACTTGTGGCACATCGATCTCTAACCGCCGGCACAAGCCAGGCCGCCGGCGAAGCGCGCGACAGGTTTTCCGCCATGTCGGTTGGCGGTAAGCTAACGGACGATCGCTACCCATCTTCATGGTCACCTTCTATACCAAGACCGCCGACGGTCAGCGCGAGATCGCGACGCGTGCCCGGCGACTGACCCCGCGCGCGCGGTCGCTACTGATCTTGATCGATGGCAAACGGGCCGACGAGGAACTCGCCGCCCTGGTGCCGCAATTTGACGAAACCTTGCCGATCCTGCTCGAGGCGGGTCTGGTCGCGACCGTGAGCAGCGAACCCACACGGTCTGCCGCGACCAAGCCGGCGTCGGCGGCGCCTCCAGGCCACTCGAAAGGCAGCGACGGAAGACTTCGCGATGCTGCGCGGCGCTGCCGTGCGCGCCGTCAATGACCTGCTCGGGCCCAGTGGGGAAGGGCTTGCGATGCGGCTAGAACGGGCGACCGACGCCAATGAACTGCATGCAGCACTCGAACGCGCCGTGACCTACATCGCCAACGCACGAGGCGGCGGTGCAGCCGCCGCGTTCGCCAGCCGCTTCATCACGCCACCGGCTGCCTGAGGCACCCGGGCCGCAGGCGCGCTGACCAAACGGCCCACGCGCGATGCCCAGCGAGGTGGGGCGCCCTCCTCGTCTACATTGCCATGCCATGACGACGCCCTATACCCCGGCCCGAGGCGCGACGGGACGCACATTGCAGCTGCGCGGCCTGCGATACCACCTTGAAGCCTGGGGCGGACCGGACTTGGCCACGCCCGAGCGACCCCTGCTGCTGCTGCTGCACGGCTGGATGGATGTCGGCGCATCGTTCCAGTTCATGGTCGATGCGCTCGCCGGACTCGAAGGCGAGCGGCGCTGGATCGTGGCACCCGATTGGCGCGGCTTTGGCCGCACCAGCCATGGCGCCGGCGACAGCTACTGGTTCCCCGATTACCTGGGCGACCTCGATGCGCTGATCGACACGCTGTCTCCGACGCAACCAATCGATCTGCTCGGCCACAGCATGGGTGGCAATGTGGTCATGAGTTATGCCGGCGTGCGCCCCGAACGTGTGCGGCGCCTGATCAATCTGGAGGGCTTCGGACTGCCCAACAGCCAACCTGAACATGCACCCGATCGCCTGCGCCAATGGCTCGACGAGCTGAAGACCGCGACCACGCTGCGCCCGTACCCGACCGCCGACGCCGTAGCCGCGCGGCTGATGAAGACCAACCCACGGCTGGCGCCATCCCGAGCCGCCTGGCTGGCCACACGATGGGCCGCGTCCGACGCCAGCGGCCAATGGCGGTTGCTGGCCGATGCCGCACACAAGCGCGTCAACCCGGTGCTGTATCAGGCCGACGAAGTGATCCAAACCTGGCGCCGGATCAGCGCAGCATTGCTGTGGGTCGAGGGCGCCGAGACCGACATCACCAAGTGGTGGGGCAACCGTTATTCGCGCAGCGAGTTCGAGTCCCGCCTGGCTGTCGTGCCGCGCCTGGAGCGTGAATCACTGGCCGACTGCGGCCACATGCTGCACCACGACCAGCCGGCGGCGCTGGCGGCACGGCTATTGCAATTCCTCGGCTGAGCGCGCCGCCGCTCAGCGCGGCACCAGCCAGCGCCGGTGCCCGGCCAGTCGGCGCAGCTTGGCAAACGTGGTGCTGTGCTGCGCGCGTGCAGCCGGCCACAGCCGCAACAGCAATTCGGCCGTCGCCATCGCATCGGCAGCGGCCTGGTGCCGAACGGCACAGTCGATGCCGAAGTGCGCCAGCCAATCGTCAAGGGCGTGACCGCGCACTTGCGGGTGCAGTGCATCGGCGACCGGTTCGAGATCGAGCCAGGGGTTGGCCAGTGGGCGGCCAAGCGCAGCCGTCATCGCACGCTCGATCATGATCCGGTCGAATGCGGCGTGAAAAGCCAGCAACGGCGCGTCGGCAAGCCAATGCTCGAATGCCGCGAGCATCTCGGCCGCGGGTGCGCCCGCGCGTTGCGCGCCAACGCCGATGCCGTGCAGCAGGACGTTGCCCTTGTCCGCTGGTGCTTCGGCCTGGCGCAGCACGGCTTCGAAACTGTCGCCCAGCGCGATGCGCGGCATGGCCTGGCCATCGAAATTCAGAGCGATCGCGGCAATCGCCAGCAGGCGGTCGTGCTGCATGTCCAGCCCACTGGTCTCGACATCGACGACGACCCAACGCTGGGCCAGGTCCCACGGCGCAGGCGCGCGGCCCAACAGACGGTCGAGCAGGCTCACCGCAGGTAATCCATCTGTATGCGTTGCTGCAAACGCCGCGCAACGCGCAGACTCTCCTTCAAGACACGGTGGTCGATGTCGTTGAGCTTGGCCACGTCGACGAGATTCGGATTGCCGTCGCTGCCACGATCAGGCGCGCCGCTCTCGCGCAAAAGCTGCACCTGCAGGCGCAGCATCTGCAGGTACTCGAAGCCGTCGACCCAGCTCTCGGCCTCTTGCGCAGGTGCCCCCATCGCCGTGGCGACGGCCGCGAAGCGGGCGCGGGTGGATGTGCCGGACACGCCGTGGGCCAGCGCGTACAGCCGGGCCGCGTCGACGTAGATGGCTGTGCCGTGCAGTTTCAGGTCGACCACTTCGTGCCCGCCACGCGACTGCGCATCGATGCCGCCGTGCCAGTTCAGTGCCGGACCGTTGCGCAGCGCGTTTGCGGCCATCTGTTTCATGAAGCGCGGGTTGCGGCTGGTGTGCTGCACGACCAGTTCACGCAAGGGCAGCGCCAGCGCAGTGGCACCGGTCAGGGCGCGAAAGTCGAAGTAGATGCTGGCCTTGAGCAGGTCTTCGGGCGCACCGTGATCGATCCAGTCGGTAAATCGGGCCAGCCACTCACCCTGAGTCAGGCAGCAGTCGGGGTTGCTGGCCATGATGTTGCCCTTGCACAGCGGGTAGCCACAAGCGTCCAGCGCGTCATTGACTTCACGTGCACAGGCCAGCCATCCCGCGCGGTCACGCTCGGATTGGCTGCTTTCGAAGACGATGCCATTGTCCTGGTCGGTTGCGATGGTCTGCTCGCCGCGACCTTCGGAGCCGAATGCCAACCAGCAGCCGCGCTGCAGGTCGACGCCGCGCGAGGCAGCCACCAGTGTCACCAAATGATCGGTCAGCACGTCGTTCAGGTGGCTGATTAGTTCGGTCAGCTGGCGTGCCCCGACGCCTTGGCCGAGCAGGTTGCGCGCGAAGCGGCGGATGTCCTGCGCCACCATGCGCAAAGTGGCCACGTCGGGAGCGGCGCGAATGGCCGTGCTGACCTGCTTCAACGACAGGCGCTGCAGCGCGAACAGGTCGCGCTCGGACAGGATGCCGACGATCCGTCCGCTGCCATCGGCGACCGGCACGTGCCGGATGCTGTGGCGCGACATCGCCAGCGCCGCATCCTGCGCTGTCTGGTCGACGCCGAGCGTGACCACCGGCGCGCTCATTACGTCGCTGATCGGCGTGTCCAGCGACAAACCTCGCAGCGTGACACGGCCGAGGATGTCGTGGCGCGTCAGGATGCCCAGCGCAGCACCGCTGAGCTCATGCAGCACCAGCACCGAGCCGATGCGCTTGTCGTGCATCAGCTGCAGCGCGCTGCTCAGCGGCGTGGCCGGCGCGACACCGACGGCCGCGCGGCGCACGAGCTCGCGCAAGGGCGACTCGAGCGATTGCTCGGCCAGGGTCTGCGAGGCGTAGGCCACCTGCAATGCCTGCCGTGACAGCGCCAGGAACTGCTGCACGCGATGGTTGAGGAAATCCGCGAACGGCGCACTGTCGCGCGCCAACCGATGCATCGCGGCCAGCGGCAGCTCCAGGCAGAAAGTGTCGCTGACCGCGGTGTAGGTCGACTTCACGGCGCGTGCGCCCATCGCAGCCCCCACCGGGAACATCTCACCGGCTTCGTACTGAAAGCCGCCACCGGCATCGGCCACGCCCTGGCGCCCGCTGATGCTGCCGCGCCGGATCAGCAGCAGATGCGTGACGGCGCCGCTGGCCGGGGCCAGCACGGTCTCGTTCGGTTCGTAGTAGTTCTGCGTCGAGTCCGCGACGAAGCGATCGACATGCTCTGGCGCCATCTGTGCAAACGGCGGCCAGTGCAGCAATTCGTTGCGCAGGTTGGCGACCAGACTCGGCGACGGTGTCGTGCTCATGCGCCGCAGCATAAAAGAAGAAGGGCCCCGTGCGGGGCCCTTCTCAGGCAATGGCTTGATGCTGGGTCAGGCAGCGCCCAGCTTCAAGTCGGGGTAGCGCACATGTTCGACCAGGTCCTGCGTTTCTTTGCTCGGCGCCGGCGTCAACAGGCTGACGATGAGGATCACCGCAATGCCCACCGGCACGCCGAACACGCCGGCCGAGATCGGCTGGATGCCCCACCACAGATCCACCGGCGAGGTGACGTTGAACACGCTGCGCAGCCAGGGCTGCGTCGTAGCCATGTAATAGAACGTCGTGCCCAAGCCGGCGATCATGCCCAGCGAGGCACCCCACTTGTTGGCTCGCTTCCAGAAGATGCCCAGCACCAGCGGCGGGAAGAACGTCGCTGCCGCGAACGAGAACGCGGCCGAGACCAGGAACAGGATGTCGGCCGGCTTCTGCGCCGCCACGAAGGCTGCGGCCAGGGCGACCACCACCAACAAGGCCTTCGAGATCGAAACACGGCGCGCCGTCGGCGCGTTCGGATCGATCATCTTGTAGTACAGGTCGTGCGACAGCGCGTTGGCGATCGTCAGCAGCAGGCCGTCGGCGGTCGACAAGGCGGCCGCCAGGCCACCTGCAGCGACCATCCCCGAGACCACGTACGGCAGACCACCGATGGCCGGCGTGGCCAGCACGATGATGTCGCCGCCGATCTTGATCTCGCCCAACTGGATGATGCCGTCCTTGTTCACGTCGACCACCGACAACAATGACGCATCGACGCGGCCCCAGGCCGTGATCCAGTCCGGCAGGTTGCTGTATGAGGTGCCGACGACAACGCTGAACATCTCATACTTGACGAGCACCGCCAGCGCCGGAGCCGTGAAGTAGAGCAGGAAGATGAAGAACAGCGACCAGGTCACCGAATCCCGCGCCTCCTTCACCGAGGGCGTGGTGTAGTAGCGCATCAGGATGTGCGGCAGGGCCGCCGTACCCACCATCAAGCAGAAGATCAGGGCCAGGAAGTTGCGTCGCGAAGTGTCGAAGGCGGCCTTGGCCTTGTCATCGCCGTTCGGATCACCGGCGAAGATCTGCGCATGCGGCAGCATGCCGGCCAGCGGTACGGCGCGCGCGGCGTTGGCCGCCTTGGCCGCGGTGTAGGCCTTCTTGGCCTCGTCCGCGGTCTTCGGCAAGCCGGCCATGGCCTTCTCTGCCGCCTGGATGTCGGCGGCCGGCCCATTGGCCGCCTTCAGATCGTCGATCTTCTTCTGCGCGGCAGCCTGGTCGGCGGCCATCGCCGACGGGACGTCCTTGAGCTTGGCGTCGGCGTCGGCCGCGCGCGCCTTGAAGATGTTGATGACCTCGATCTCCTTCGGGTCGGCCTTCAACTGCTTCTCGCGCTCGGTAACCTTCTGCAGCTGATAGCCGTACACCGCTTGCGGGATCGGGATACCGGTCTGCTTGACCGCCAGCCAGACCACCGGAACCATGTAGGCCACGATCAGGATGATGTATTGCGCCACCTGCGTCCAGGTCACCGCACGCATGCCGCCGAGGAAGGAGCAGACCAGGATGCCGCCCAGGCCGACGAAGATCCCGATCTCGAACGCCAGCCCGGACAGTCGGGTGGTGATCAGGCCCACGCCATAGATCTGCGCCACGACATAGGTGAACGAGCACAGGATCGCGCCGATGATGCCGATGAAGCGCGGCAGGTTGCCTTCGAAGCGCGCACCCAGGAAATCGGGGATCGTGAACTGCCCGAATTTGCGCATGTACGGCGCCAGCAGCAGGGCCACCAGGCAATAACCCCCGGTCCAGCCCATGATGAAGGCCAGGCCGCCGTAGCCGCTGAGGTACACCGTGCCGGCCATGCCGATGAACGAGGCCGCGCTCATCCAGTCGGCGCCGGTGGCCATGCCGTTGTACAGCGCCGGCACGCGGCGCCCGGCCACGTAGTACTCGGCCGCGTCGCTGGTGCGGCTCATGATGCCGATGCCGGCATACAGACCCACGGTAGCGATCAGGAAGATGAAGCCGATGTAGCTCTTCGGCAGGCCCATCTGTTCCAGCAGCGCCAGGACGAGGACGAAGGTGATGAAGCCGCCGGTATACCAGCCGTAAACCTTGTTGAGCTGCGACTTGAAAGTCGCCGTCGACGCCGAATCCGTCTTGGCGCCGTGTTCGAACATGCCAGCCATGTCAGTCCTCCTCGTGCACGTTGTGCTCGATATCGAGCTTGTTCATGTACCTGGCGTAGTACCAGATGATGACGCAGTACACGATCAACGCGCCCTGCCCACCCATCCAGACACTGAACGGCCAGCCGAAGAAGGTGAAGCTCAATTCGTGGGCCCAGTAGCCAACGACGAACGTCACCACGAACCAGATGACCAGAAGAATCCCGGTGATGCGGAGATTCTTGTTCCAGTACTGGCGGTGCCTTTCCGAGACTTGCATCGCGTTGCCTCCATCGTTTGTCAAACCCGGGATGAGCCCGGGACTCGCTCGCTCCAACCTTCCCGTTCACGCCGCCAGCCCGGTTTCCCGTTCCAGTTGCGCCGCCACCTTGGGCTCGAAGCCTTTCAGGTGGCGAATGATTTTTCTTGTCTCCTCGCGCTCGTGTCGATCGAATTGCACGCGGGCCAATTGGTACCAGCCATACGGGCTCATCGGTTGCAGTTCGGTGTTTCGTTTCAGCGCGGCCACGGCGTCTTCGGGGCGGCGCAGCCGGATCAATGTCAGGCCCAGGCCATACCAGGCGCGGTCGAGCTTGGGGTCGAGTTCGAGCGCGCGGCGAAAGTTCGGCTCGGCCTCGCCATAGCGGCCGGCATCTTCGAGCAGATAGGCCAGGTTGAACCAGTAGGCCGCACTGCGCTCGGGCTGCGCCGCCACCAGGCGTTGCATGTCGGCAATGGCGTCGTCGCGCTGCCCGCATTGCGCGCGCACATGCGAGCGACTCGACAAGGCGTATCCGTCACTGGGCCAGCGGCGCAGCATCTGGTCGAACAGCGCCAAGGCCCGAGCGGTGCGCCCGAACACCAGCCAGACGATGGCCGACCACTTGAGCCACAGATAGGCCAGGCCGCCGCCGTTCACTTGCACTGCTCCATACCGAGCTTCACGCACAGGTCGATACGCTCGAAAGTGACCACGAAGTAAGCGATCAGAACCAGAAAGAAAGTGACGAACGGCACCTGATGGTCGGCGACCTTGGTCGGCGTAATGCGCCGCACGATCAAAGTGAAGGGCTTGGACAGCAACTGCAGCAGGCGGTAGAAGAAGTTGCTGTCGCGCTTGGGACCGGCCAACACAAACAACAGCCCCTGCCCGACCAGCGCCAGCAGCGGGATGTACAGAATCAGTTGCAGCAAGTTGAGGAAAGTCAGCACGTCGAACGGGCAGTTGCGGCAGCGCAAGGCGGACCACCCGCCCCGCGCTGGCGCTAATGTCGTTTCCAGGCGCTTACGACTGTCTGACAATTCGACCTGCAGGCAGGCAAACCCCCTGCGGATTAACCCTGATTGGAAGGTCCATGCGAAGATTCGCGCCTTCCAAGAAGAGGCTCTGCCATGGATATCGAACGCATCAACCTGATCGGCACCAACCTGGCCGATCTGACCCGGCGCACCGAAGCGCTTCGGGGGTATCTTTGACTACGACCACAAGGCGCTGAGGCTCAACGAAGTCGTTGCCGCGCTGGAGAACCCCAGCGTGTGGTCCGAACCGAAGCGGGCGCAGGAACTCGGCCGCGAAAAAAAGCTGCTCGAAACCGTGGTCCAGACCATCGACCACCTGACCAGCAACCTGGCCGACAACACCGAGTTGTTCGAGATGAGCAAGGCCGACGACGACTTCGACGGCCTCCTGGCCATCGAGGCCGATGCCGCCAAACTCGCGGCGACCGTCGAAGCGCTCGAGTTCCGCCGCATGTTCAACAACCCGGCCGATCCGAGCAACTGCTTTCTCGACATCCAGGCCGGCGCCGGCGGCACCGAGGCCTGCGACTGGGCCAGCATGCTGCTGCGCCAATACCTGAAGTATTGCGAACGCAAGGGTTTCAAGGCCGAGTTGCTGGAGGAGACCGAAGGCGACGTGGCCGGCATTCGCAGCGCGACCATCAAGGTCGAGGGCGACTATGCCTTCGGCCACCTGCGCACCGAAACCGGCGTGCACCGCCTGGTCAGGAAGAGCCCTTTCGACTCAGCCGGCGGCCGGCATACCAGTTTTGCCAGCGTCTTCGTCTCGCCCGAAGTCGACGACACGATAGAGATCGACATCAACCCGGCCGACGTGCGCGTCGACACCTTCCGCGCCTCGGGCGCCGGCGGCCAGCACATCAACAAGACCGACTCGGCTGTGCGCTTGACGCACCTGCCGACCAACATCGTCGTGCAGTGCCAGAACGACCGCAGCCAGCACCGCAACCGCGACGAAGCCTGGCAGATGCTGCGCTCGCGGCTGTACGAGCACGAGATGCGCATTCAAAAAGCCGCGCAGCAAAAGCTCGAAGACAGCAAGACCGATGTCGGCTGGGGCCACCAGATCCGCAGCTATGTGCTCGACCAGAGCCGCATCAAGGATCTGCGCACCAATGTCGAGATCAGCAACACGCAAAAGGTGCTCGACGGCGACTTGGACGCCTTCATCAGCGCCAGCCTGAAACAAGGCGTGTGATGGCCGCGCCGCTTGCCCTGATCTTCGACATGGATGGCACGATGATCGATTCGATGGGCCATCACCGGCTGTCGTGGATCGAATTTGCCCGCCGCCACGCGCTGGCCATCGAAATCGACGACCTGATGCGCCGCACCACCGGACGTACCGGCGCCGAGTGCATGAACGAGTTGTTCGGGCGCGAATTCAGCCACGCCGAGTCCTGGGCCTTGATTGCCGAGAAGGAGAACATCTACCGCGAATCGTTCGCGCCGGTGTTCCGCGAAGTGGCGGGCTTTTGCGCCTTCGCCGGTGCGGCGCATCGACAAGGCCTGGCCGTCGGCGTCGGCACCGCAGGTGATCGCCACAACATCGCCTTCGCGATGCGGCACCTGGCGATGGACCCGGCGCCGGGCGTCGTGGTCGGCGGCGACGAGGGCCTGGCCGGCAAACCCGAGCCGGCGATCTTCCTCGAAGTGGCGCGGCGCCTGGGCGTGGCACCGGCGCACTGCGTGGTCTTCGAAGACGCGCCGCTGGGCATCGAAGCGGCGCGGCGAGCCGGCATGGCTGCGGTGGCGGTTTGCACCAGCCATGGTGCGCAAGACCTGGCCGGGCCGCATGTGCTGACCGCCATCGACGACTACGCTGGCGCCGCTGCCCGCGCTCTGCTACAACGACTGACCTCTTCGGAGACACCGCACCATGCCGCGTGAAGGCCATGCCCCGCTGATCCGCCGCGAAGATTACTGTGCACCGGCGTACTGGATTCGCGAGGTCGACCTGTGCTTCGACCTCGACGGCGCCAAGACGCTGGTGGCCAGCAAGCTGCGCATCGAGCGTAATGCCGCGCAGCCGCCGCAGCCGCTGCGCCTGCATGGCGAGGCGCTGAACCTGCTGCGGGTGATGGTCAACGAGCAAAGCGTGTCGTTCCGCCACGAGGCCGATGGATCGCTGGTCATCGACAACCCGCCGGACGGTGACAACTTCAGCCTCGAAATCCGCAATACCTGCGCGCCGGACAAGAACACCCAGCTGTCGGGCCTGTACAGCTCGGGCTCGGGCCTGTTCACGCAATGCGAGGCCGAAGGCTTTCGCCGCATCACCTACTTTCTCGATCGCCCGGACGTGATGGCCGTCTACACCGTCACGCTGCGCGCCGACAAGGCACGCTTCCCGGTGCTGCTGGCCAACGGCAACCTGGTCGCCGAAGGCGAGCTCGACAATGGCCGGCACTTTGCCCGCTGGCACGACCCGTTTCCCAAGCCGAGCTACCTGTTCGCGCTGGTGGCCGCCAAGCTGTCGGTGCGCAGGCAGCCGATCCGCACCCGCAGCGGCAATGAGCATCTGCTCGAGGTCTACGTCAAGCGCGAAGACCTGGGCAAGACCGAGCACGCCATGGCCTCGCTGGTGGCCGCGGTGGCCTGGGACGAGGCCCGGTTCAATCTGCGCCTGGATCTCGAACGCTTCATGGTCGTCGCCGTCAGCGACTTCAACATGGGCGCGATGGAGAACAAGGGCTTGAACATCTTCAATACCAAGTTCGTGCTCGCCAGCCCGGCCACCGCCACCGACGAGGACTACGCCGGCATCGAGTCGGTGGTCGGCCACGAGTACTTCCACAACTGGACCGGCAACCGCGTCACCTGCCGCGACTGGTTCCAGCTCTCGCTGAAGGAAGGGCTGACGGTCTTTCGCGACCAGGAATTCAGCATGGACATGGCCGGCAGCGCCTCGGCCCGTGCCGTCAAGCGCATCGCCGATGTCAAGACCCTGCGCGAGCGCCAGTTCCCGGAAGACGCCGGCGCGATGGCCCACCCGGTGCGGCCCGACGCCTATGTCGAGATCAACAACTTCTATACGCCGACGATCTACGAGAAAGGCGCCGAGGTGGTGCGCATGATGCACACCCTGGTCGGCCGCGACGGATTCGCCCGCGGCATGGCGCTGTACTTCGAGCGCCATGACGGCCAGGCCGTGACCTGCGACGACTTTGCACAGGCCATAGTCGACGCCAACCCCGGCAGCGCCCTGGCCACCCGCCTCGACGCCTTCAAGCGCTGGTACGCGCAGGCCGGCACGCCGCAGGTCACCGCGCGCGGCCGCTACGACGCACCGAGCCGCACCTACACCCTGGGCTTCGAGCAGCAGGGCATGGCCAGCCCCGGCCAGCCGAGCACTTTGCCGTTCGTGATTCCGATGGCGCTGGGCCTGTTGCAGCGCGACGGGCAGGCGATGGCACTGCAACTCGAGGACGAACCGACCGCCACCGCCACCGAGCGGGTGCTGGTGCTGGACGAGGCCAAGAGCTTCTTCACCTTCATCAACGTCGACAGCGAACCGGTGCCCTCGCTGCTGCGCGGCTTTTCGGCGCCGGTGATCCTGGCCGAGCCGCTATCCGACGCCGACCTGCTGGTGCTGCTGCAGCACGACAGCGACCCGTTCAACCGTTGGGAGTCAGGCCAGCGGCTGGCCATCAACCGCTTGCTCGCGGCGGTGCGCGGCCAGAGCGAGCCAGTGCTCGACCCACCCTTCCTCGACGCCATGCGCGCCGTGCTGCGCCATCCGCAACTCGACGCCGCATTCAAGACCCTGGTGCTCGAGTTGCCCGACGAGAACCTGCTCGCCGAACAACTGGCCACGGTCGAGCCGCAGCGCATCCATGCCGTGCGCGAGGCCATGCAGCTGCAGATGGCGCAGGCCCTGCGCGACGACTGGGCCTGGGCCTTCGAAGCGCACCAGGTCGCGGGCGCCTACATGCCCGACGCACTCAGCGCCGGCAAGCGCGCATTGGCCAACCTGGCGCTGGCCATGCTCTGCCTCGACGCGACCGCAGTCGGCGACAGCTATTGGCCCGGCCGCGCCTACCTGCGCGTCAAGGTGGGCGGCAACATGACCGAGCGCGTCGGTGCCCTCGCGGCATTGACGCAAGCCCAGGCCGAGCTCACCGACCGCGCGTTGGCGAGTTTCCACGCCCAGTTCCGGCACGAGCCGCTGGTCATCGACAAGTGGTTCGCCTTGCAGGCGCGGATGCCCGAGCGCAGCGATGGCCGCGTCTTCACCCGTGTCAAGCAGTTGATGCAGCACCCCGACTTCACGCTGAAGAATCCGAACCGCGCGCGCAGCCTGATCCAGGCCTTCTGTGGCTCGAATCCGGCAGGCTTTCATCGCAGCGACGCGGCAGGCTATGTCTTCTGGGCCGACCAGGTGATGCAGATCGACGCGCTCAATCCGCAACTGGCGGCACGCATGGCCCGCGTGATGGACCGTTGGAGCCATCTGGCCGAGCCCTACCGCTCTGCAGCGCGCATGGCCATCGCACGCGTGGCCGCCAAGGCCGAGCTGTCGAGCGGCGTGCGCGAGATTGTCGAGAGGGCGTTGGCGCAGGATTGATTCTTTGCGGGGCTGAAGTAGCGCGCGCCAGGGTGTGAGCTGCAGATGTGCTGCGATGTGCTTGTGCGCCCGCGTTGAGTCTGCGCATCGCGGCAGGCGGCACCCGGCAGGGGCTCATGGTGGGGTGGTCGGCGCTGCGCGCCGACTGCGCTGCGGTGCTCGGCCTGGGGTCGCGCCGCACAACTCGCTGCGTTCGCTGCGCTCACTGCGCTCGAACAGGTGCGGCGAGTCAGTCTACGAAGCGCGCTGCGCGCGCCGACCCCAGACCTGTGCTCCTCGCCACCCCACAAATCGCCCCTGCCGGGTACCGCCTGCCGCGAAGGCCACCGGGGTTGGTGTTCGAAGCGAAGACCACCAAAGCCCCCGCAAAGGCGCGCCCGGGCAGGCGGCAGCGCGCCTGCGGGGCGCCGAGGAGCGCAGGCCTTGTGGCCCGCGCGCGCAAGCGCGCCTCGTAATCTGACTCGTCGCACCCTGTCTGAGCGTAGCGAACGCAGTGAGCGCAGCGAGTTGTGCGACGGGCCACAAGGCCGAGCACCGCAGGGCAGTCGGTGCGCAGCACCGACCGCCACGCCGAAGCGCTGCCGCCTGCCCGGGCGCGACTTTGCCGCACCGATCCACGGCGGGAGAACGGAGGTCGAAGTGCAGAAAGCGGCTGGTTGCTGAGTAGTAACCGCACTCGCTTCGGTCACCACGTCACCGCAGGGCCTTTGCCACCGGCACGGCTCTCAGCTGCGCCGCCTGTGGCAGCCCACTGCCGAGCAGCGGCCGCAGGTAGGACAGGAACGCTGGCGTCACGTCGTTGCCTGCCGCCGCGATGAAGGCATCGTCCATCACCTTGGTCTTGGCGGCCACCACTTCGAGTGGTTGCAGCACGATGTCGATGGCGTAATCACCGCTGCGGCGGATGGCGACCGAGCCGTTGCGGTCCCCGAGCAGGGCGAACTGCACGGCGCGCTCGGCCACCTCGCGCGCTTCGCGGGCGTCGACGTCGCTGACGCAGCCCAGGAAGCTGCGCTGCAGGTAGCCGAAGGTGTCGCCGCGCACGCGCTTGATGCCGAGCTTGGCCTTGATCTCGTCGCACAACAGGTCAGCCAACGCACCGGTGCCCGAGAGCTGCACATTGCCATGTGCGTCACGCTCCACCGTGGCAGCCAGGTTGGCCGCGATGGCCTCGCCGCTCGCGTCGTGAATGCCTTCGGACACTGCCACCACGCAGCGGCCCAGACGGTCATGCACGGCTTTGACGTCGGCGAGAAACTGCTTGGTCACGAACACGCGCTCGGGCAGGTAGATCAGGTGCGGGCCATCGTCGGCCTGCGTGCGCGCCGCGGCCGAGGCCGCGGTCAGGAAACCGGCGTGGCGGCCCATCACGACTGCGACATAGACCCCAGGCAAGGCGGCGTTGTCGAGGTTGGCGCCGGCAAAGGCCTGCATCACGAAGCGCGCGGCCGAGGCAAAGCCGGGCGTGTGGTCGTTGCCCATCAGGTCGTTGTCTATGGTCTTGGGCACATGGATCGCACGCAGCGGGTAGTTGGCCTTGGCCGCCTCGTCGGCAAGGATGCGCACCGTGTCCGACGAATCGTTGCCGCCGATGTAGAAGAAGTGCGTGATGCCATGCGCGCGCAACACCGCCAGCATCTTCTGGCAGTAGGCCAGGTCGGGTTTGTCGCGAGTCGAGCCCAGGGCCGAGGCCGGCGTCGCGGCCACGCGTTCGAGGTGCAGCGTGGTCTCCTGCCCCAGGTCGACGAAGTCTTCGTTGACGATGCCGCGCACACCATGGCGTGCGCCGTAAATGCGCTCGACATGGCCATGGCGCCGCGCCTCGAGCACCACGCCCACGAGAGACTGGTTGATCACGGCGGTCGGGCCGCCGCCTTGGGCGACGAGGATGCGGGCTGCGGGCATGGGGCGGGGCTCCTGGGCGAATGCAATGCCCGTCATTGTGCCCACCCAGGGCTCAGCCGGGCATCGATGCCGGGCGTACAGGCCGGCACAGACGGCCGGCACAATGCCCGACCATGGGAACCCTGTACCTCGTACGCCACGGCCAGGCCTCGTTCGGCGCCGCCGACTATGACCAACTGAGCCCACTCGGGCGCCTGCAGAGCCAGCGACTGGGTGCGTGGTTGCGCGTGCAGGGCCTGCGATTCGACGCCGTGCTCACCGGCACCCTGCGCCGGCATGCGCAGACATGGGCCGGCATCGAGGAGGGCCTGCAGGCGCGCCAGGCTGCGTTGAGCCTGCCGGGCCTGGACGAATACGACAGCCAGGCGCATGGTGCGCGCCATCCACCCCGGGCCGCTCGCCGCACCTGACACGCCCGAGCGCAGGCGCCAGCACTTTCGCCTGCTGCGCCAAGGCCTGCAGCAGTGGATGGCCGGGGCCACGCAGCCCGAGGGCGTGCCCGCGCACGGCGATTTCGTGGCCGGTGTCGTGCACGCGCTCGACCATGTGCGCCGCGAGCATGCCGATGGCACGGTGCTCGTCGTCTCCAGCGGTGGCCCGATCGCTGCCGCCATCGGCCATGTGCTCGGCCTGGGCATCGACGCGACCATCGAGCTCAACATGCACATCCGCAACACGGCGCTGAGCGAGCTCAAGCTCAGCCCGAAGCGGATCACGCTGATCACCTTCAACACCCTGCCCCACCTCGCCGGTGACCCGGCCTCGGTGAGCTACGCCTAGCCTCTATAATTTGCCGCGATCGAAGCGCCGGCGTAGCTCAGTTGGTAGAGCAGCGCATTCGTAATGCGAAGGTCGGGAGTTCGACTCTTCTCGCCGGCACCACGCTTGCCAAGGGCCCGCAGCTCAGCGGGCCCTTTTTCATTGGGCACTGATGCGCGCGTCAAACGGCGTGACGGTTGCGTGACGCTGTGGTCCGTACAACCCAGTCCCGTACCGACATTCACACCACGAACTTGACCGGTGAAGGAGCGTCCCATGCGTGCCCGACCGACACTCAGTGCAGCCGTTCTCGCCCTTGCGGCGCTTACCGGGGCAAGCGATTTGCACGCGGCGTCGGTCAAGCAATCGTGGGCCTACAGCGGCACGCTCGAAGCCGATGGCATGAAGATGCCGCTTCCGTCAACCACCGTCTGCGTCGCTGTCGACGAGACGACGCCTCCGCTCGACAAACGCTGCAAGGCCAGTGATGTCAAGACGGTCGGCGACAAGACCAGCTTTCGCATCGTCTGCGGCAAGCCCGATCCCATGCAGGGGTCGGGCGAGTCGACGCGCAGCGGCGACACGATCCAGAGCATCTACCGCCTGAAGTCGGCCGACGGTGAGGTGGTGACGCGACTGACGGGCCGCCGGGTGGGTAGTTGTGCGCAGTAGTGCAGTAGTAAATAGCAAGTGCCTGCGCTCATCGCATCAATGATCGGAACGGAGGGAATCATGGGGACGACGACGACGCTTCATTGCGCGACCTGGATGGTGATCGTGTTTGGCCTGGGCATTCTGCCGGCGCCGCAGGCCTTCGCTCAATTCGACCCGATTGCCGGCACGGTCGACGTCGAGCCCGTCGCCGGCGCCACCTTCGGGGTCGGCTACGACATCTCCCGCCAGCGGATCTTCCCCCAGGGCGGCGGGTGCGTGTCCGTCAACACGGCGCAGATCGTCGAATCCGGCAGCCCTTCGTCGGACGCTTCCTTCGACTCGCTGACCACGGTTTCCCAGATGGCCGAAGGCATGCACCTCGCGGCGAGCCTCAAGGTGATGATGGCCCTGGGTGGGGGTGCCGCCGGGGTCTCGCTCAAGTCGGACTTCCTGCAGAACGTGACGTCGAGCCAGTTCAAGCAATCGGTCTTTGCGAAGTCAGTCGCCTACGACAAGCCGAAATTCGTCGACCCGACTTACATCCAACTCAAGCCCGAGTACGTGGCCATGCTGGCGGATCCGGCCAGGCGCGCCGAGTTCATCGCCAACTGCGGCAATGGATTCGTCTGGGGCATTCGACGGGGCAGTGAATTCTATGGGGCCGCCTGGGTCGATCAGCAGTCCCTGACGTCGTGGACGCAGTACCAGGGGATGGTGGCCGCCTCGGCCGGATCGGACTTGAACTCTGCGGGCGGCCAGGCTGCGATCGCACAGTCCATGAATTCGGTCTTCGGCGTTGCCAGCGTGAAGGTCAACGCGAAAAAGACCGACACCACGGGGATCAATCCATCGGACGCGGCCTCCCTCGTTTCGGCCTATCAGCAGTACGGAACCCTCACGGGAGCGCATGCCGACGTGAAGCTCATCATTGCTCCTTATTCCTACGCTGCGGGATATCCGCCCGCCAATCCGTTTGGCCCGCTCCCCAACGAGGAGATGCTCGAGACGCTCGGTAGTGCCCTCTGGGACCTCCGCGCCCTGATCGACGATTCCGATTTCATCGTCAAGCATCCGGACCAACACGCGTTGGGGATTTCCCCGGGTAAGCGTCAGCAACGGCTGAACGACGTGCAGCAGTTGCAGGGGGCATGGAAAGGGGAATTTGCCAATCTGGGCCCCAGGGTGCAGGCCTGCATGTCGGATTTCACTGCCAGCTGCAGTGCGCTGGCCGGCCAGTACGCCAACCGTAATCTCCCCTTCGACCGCGGCCTGCTCCCGTCGAGATACACGAGCAACTGCGGCCAGCGGGTCGATCTTCCCGCAAACATGGTCTCGAGCAGCATCGGGCTGTACAAGATGCCGGACAGCACGGTCCGGGGAGACACGGAGATGTTCGGGGGCCCGGTCGTGGCCGAGGGGCGGATGACTTACTTCCCCGCGGGTCGTGAGCTGCGGGTCCGGCTGAGGACCGTGCTCGAGGAGGATAAGGGAGACCATTCGACCTTCGACTACACGCTCGAGAAGCCAGTCTTCAACCTGGATGCGTCGGCTGGTCAGGCCTCTGGATCCCTCTCCGAGTGCGACTTCGACGGCACGGGGATCTCGGCTCAGGACATGCTCCAGTTGCCGGGACCCGTCCCGATGCCCCTGCTCAACACCCATGGCTATGTCTCCGGGAAGTCCGGTCCGACTCCCAGAGGTTTCCAGAAGATCGCCGGGGGAATTGGACTTCTCTCCGCTTTGAACTGCGAGCTCGACAGGGACGGAACGGATGGCGGCCTGCAATGCCAGGCTCCGGAGGTCCGGGACACCCAGCTGAAGCTGGTGAACCGCTCCGACAAGGAGGCGGAGACGTGGGTACCGACGTTGAACCGTGGGGCGATCATCGCGACCTTCGCAGCCTTTGCCGACCGCACCAGGACCCTCCGCGCGCAGGCGGTCGCGCCCACCTCCGGCAAGCGCATGGCCGCTGCGCCCCCGTCCGGCAAGGAGCTTCAGGCAAGGAGCGCGGCTCTCGTCCTGGATCAGCGTGCCAAGGCGGCGAACCTGCGCCAAGCAGATCGCAGAGCCATGGCGGTGATGCCCGCGAGCGTGATTCAGGTCTTGAGCACGCGCCTCGCGGCGCTCGGTGCCAAACAGGGCGGTAAGGCTCCGGCAACCGCGCAGCCTCTGCCGGTGCCGCCGAAACCGGCACCGGTAGCCGCGCAGCCTCTGCCGGTGCCGCCGAAACCGGCACTGGTAGCCGCGCAACCTCTGCCGGTGCCGCCGAAACCGGCACCGGTAGCCGCGCAGCCTTCGCCGGTTTCACCGAACCCGGCATCGGCCGCCGCCTTTCCATCGTTGCCGGCTCCGTTGCCCAAGCGGTGAGATCCAGTTCGAGCGTCATCGTGCATAGGGCGACTTCTCTCGGCCTTGGAACCCATTCGTCAACGCAGGGAAAGGGCGTGTTTGGTGGTGCACTCGGCAGGCAAGCCGTCAAGCCGCTACCGCTGCCGCGCCCTCCGCGCAAATGAGTTTGAACGTACATCGCGCGACGCAATTCCACCAGGAAAGACCATGAGAACCGGCAATCCAGCCCTGAGCCTGAAGTCGTTCGATGTCGCTGGCCGCGGCGGCGAGAAGATGACATTGAGCGGCACGGTCGACAAGACCGCGCTGTTGCTGGTGCTGGTCCTGATCAGTGCCGCATGGATCTGGCACCGGAGCTTCGCATCGGGCGATCCCGCCGAGGTGATACCGCTGATGTGGGTCGGCCTCGGCGGTGGGCTCGCGGTGGCGATGGTCACGATCTTCTTCAAGCGCTTCTCACCTTACACCGCGCCGGTCTATGCGCTCCTCGAAGGGCTGGCCATCGGCGGGGTCTCGGCCTTTTGCGAAAGGGAGTTCGCCGGCGTCGTGCTGCAGGCGGTCGCGCTGACCTTCGGCACCTTCATCTGCCTGCTGCTGGCCTACAAGAGCGGTTGGATCAGGGCGAGCGAGAACTTCAAGCTCGGTGTCGTCGCCGCGACCGGCGCCATCGCTCTGCTGTACCTCGTCGATCTGGCGTTTCTGCTGTTCGGCCATCCTATCGGCTTCATCCACGAGGGCGGCATCGTCGGCATCCTGTTCAGCGCCTTCGTGGTGTCGATCGCGGCGCTCAACCTGGTGCTGGACTTCGACTTCATCGAGTCGGGTGTTGCGCGCGGTTGCCCGAAGTACATGGAGTGGTACGGCGCGTTCGGACTGCTGGTCACGCTGATCTGGCTTTACCTGGAAATCCTGCGCCTGCTGGTCAAGCTGCGCAAGTGACTGCCTGATGCTCGCAGAGCGAAGATGACTGCAAGATGGACTGCCGCTGCTGCGCTGCTGCTTGCGCTGACTCAGGGCTTGGCCCATGCCGCCGATGCGCCGCTGGTGCGACCGCTGCCCGTGCCGCCGTCGGGCAAGGTTGCGCCGGTTCCACCTGCGCCTGCCGCACAGGCCATTCCACTGCCCGCGGTCAAACAGCCAACTGCGGCCACACAACCAGCCGCCACGATCGCCGCTGCCACCATGGGGCCGAAGTGGCCCGTAAGCTTCAACCTGCTGGAAGGCGAACGCGAAGACTGGGGCTTCGTCGTCGGCGCGCCGGGCGCCATCGATGTGCGTGTGCAGTCGCAAGGCGCTCCCATCGTCGTGAGCTTACGCAAGGCCGATGGCAATGTCGTCGAGCAAACCGGCAGCGGCGACATCGCCATCAAGCTGCAGGCCACTGCGGCCGATGTGGCGCGCAGCGTGCTGTGGAGCATCAGCGTGCGCGGCGCCAACGCTGCGTTACCACCCGCGACGGGCGGCAAGCGCGAGTTACGCCCGGTGGCGAGAGGCACTGTCAATGTGGCACATCCGCAGGGCGATGCGCGCCGCGCCGAGACCGAGCTCAAGGCGCTTGCACAGCAGGTGCGGGTCGGGCAGGCGCGCCCCCAAACCAATCAGTCGTCCACTGCCGCCCTCGTTGCCAAGCGCCGGGCGGAAATCGATCAGCAGACCGCGGCGCGCCAGGCACAAATGCTGGAGCGATTGCGTGCCAGCATTCCTGCCGCGGCCTACCAGCGAGCAAGCGCACGCATCGCGGCGCGACGAACCACAGACACGGCGGCGATCGGGCCGCAAGTTCGGCAGCAGGCAGCCCAATTTCTCGCGACTCAGGCACCACCGGGAGGCGCTCCCGCCCAGAGTGCGGGAGCGCTGGTTCCGCTTTCCGCCGATGCTGCGCCGGCGATCACGTCGCTCAGCGTGAACGAAGGCCAGCCGGGTGATCCGGTCCTGATCACCGGGACCAGCCTGGGCGACCAGGCCGGCGAGGTGCATTTCATCGTTGGCAACGGCAGCGATTTGGTCGCTCCAGTGATGCACTGGACCGGAACCCAGGCGTTCGTGACCGTGCCCGAGAAATCGGGCGTGCTCGCGTTCAATGGTCTCGTGTACATCGTCGCAACCGGCGGCAAGAAGAGTGCAGGAACTGCGTTCGGGTTTCGACCAGCCATCGACGTGCAGTCCGTCCCGATCGCGTTCAACGCGCAGTCCAGTCGATTCGGCAGTCCATATTTTCCGGATGGCGGTACCACGATGGTCACGCACCACGTGGAACCGGCCTTGTCGATACTTTGCTTCTGCGGTGGGAAGGGCGACGATGAAGTCTACCTTCATGGCGAGTCACTGAAGAATAACTGGCAGATCGATGGCGTCGATGTGCGGAACGACCTGACCTCGCTTGCCACCGACACAGGAGCGGAGCGCGTGTCGGTCGTTGACTTTCGCCCCGGTACTTCGTCGAAGTACGTTCGATTTCATTGGTGGTTTGGCTGGGGTGAATTCATCACCTACCGTGCATCGTTCGTCGTCAGCGGCCCCAAGGGCCTGCCACCCGAGTAACCCATATGTCGTGACCTGACTGGCGTCCTTCGGTGGGCGGCACATTTTCAGCAACGAAATTCTTGAAGCGAGGCAAGCAATGAAGCATCAGCATTTCCGATCCGTGGCGATGGCGCCTACATCGCCATCGCGCCGTGAGCTGCTACGAAAGGCGGCGCTGCTCGCCGGCAACGCATCAGTGGTGGTAATACCGGGCCTGCCTCGAAGCGCATTCGCTGCCAATCCGGATGCTCGCCACAGTGCGTCGGACCTTGCACTCGAACTCGACCGGGCCGTCGTGGCTACCCTGCAGTCTGCCGATGGTGGGTTCGCGCGTGCCGAGGTGATCAACGAAGCCGGTCCGGGAGGGCTGGTGAAAAAGCGGCTTGGCCCGCCACGCTACCGGGACATCGTCATCCAGCTCCCGCTGCCGGTACCCATTGCGGTGCGCGACTGGATAGCCAGCACCATGAGCTTCGCGCCGCAGCGCCGCAGCGGCGCAATTCTGACCTACGGCCCCGGCGGCCAAGAACAGCAGCGGCTGCAATTTGCCAACGCCATGGTTTCCGAGATCAGCTTTCCAAGCTGTGATGGTTCGTCGAAAGCCGCCGAGTACCTGACTCTGAGACTTGCATGCGAATCGACAGCGCCGTTTGCGGGCAGTGGTGCCGCACCGACAGCGAAGTCAGCGACCCCCAAGGCATGGATGCCAGGGAATTTCCGGCTATCGATCGCCGGCATCGACTGCAGCCGCGTCAGCAAGGTCGAGGCATTCGGCGTCAAGCTCGCGGCGCAGCAGCAGGGTCCTGGCATGAACGCCAAGGACACCACTGCCAAAGCGTCCGGCCCGGTCGAGTTTTCGAACCTCACCATGTACGTCGAGGAGTCGCACGCCGCGGGGTTCTATGGCTGGTATCAGGAAATGGTGATCAAGGGCAATTCGACCGACGCTGCAGAGCGCCAGGGCAGCCTGGAACTGCTCGACCCCAGCCTGAAGGACACGCTTCAGCGGGTGAATTTTCAGAACCTGGGCATTCTCGACTATTCGCCAGTCCGCGCGTCGGCTGGTAGCGAGAACATCAAACGCGTACGGGTCGAACTCTATTGCGAACGCATGAGCATGGCCTGATGCCAGTGCGGTTCGCCAGATGATGCTGAAGATGCAAGACATGCGCCCATGGCATTCCGGCACCCGGCGAGTGCTTGGGCTGTGCGTTGGACGCGTTCTCGCAGTGCTCGCGATGACGATGTCTCTGGCGCACGCTCAGAGTTCGCCATACCAGTTTTCCGTACCGCCGGGCTGGGCGCGTGCCGATGAAGACGGCAGCATCCTGTTGCGCCCGCCGGGTGAAGCGGCCAACAGCGTGATCCTCATGCTGCTGCCCCCGGTGTCGCGCCTGCCGGACCTGGACAGTCAATTCACCGCGCTGCGCACCGGCTTCGAATCGGGCTTGGGTCTTGGCAGCATGCGCGATGCGCAGCAGCAGCGCTTCGTCGACGCCGGCACCGAGCAGCGCGCGCACTTCGCCAGTTACGCCAGCGCCGGCGGCGATCGATATCTGGCCCTCATGGCGCGCGCGGAAGGTGCACTGCTTGCAACCGTTGTATTCATAACAACCAGCGGCGAGGCCTACAACCGGCTGCGGCAACCGGCTGCGGACCTGTTCAACGGGCTGCGCATCGCCGCGAGCGACGCCGCTCGGGTGGATAGCGCACCGACGCCGAGGTCGCAAATCGGCGCCCCATCCCAGCCCACAGGGACAGGCGCCACTGCCGTGCCGGCGGCCACGCGCAGCGCTCCAGGCTCCGCAAGCTATCGCGGCTCGGGCATCGTGGGTGTCTGGACGGGTACGGCGACGCTGCGCAACAGCAGCGCTCCGATCTACGGCACCATCGGCGTGCAAGCCTGGTATGTGTTCTTCGACGACGGCCTGCTGCTGCAGACGTTTCCAGATGCCGGGTTGGCAGGATTCGACCGTGAGGCGTTTCGATCACGCTTTCCGCGCGAGTGGCAGACCTACCGTCTGAATGGCGCCGCGGGCTCGACGCAGCGCCAGGACGGCGCAGCACCCTGGACCCTGCAACTGGTCGGAGGCGACGAGTTGAAGATCAATGGCTCGAGTTTCCAGCGCTGCCCTGATGTCAACGGCAAACGCTTGCAGGGCACCTGGTTCCAGCGCACGGCGGAGGATGCCGACGATCCGGATTTCGTGCGGCGGCCGCGCGGCAAGCGCCCCTTGATCCGTTTCACCAGCGACGGCCGCTTCGACGACGAAGGGCTGTTTGCCGTGGCCCTGGCGTCCAGGAGCGGTGGCGATGATCGCCCGGGCGCCGGCAGCTACGAGATCCGCGATTACTCGATCTTCCTGCGCTACGACGATGGTCGCCTGCGCCAGGAGGCATTTCCAGGACGTGCCCCGGCGCTCGCATTCGGTATCGGCGTCGACGATCGGATCGTGATCCGTGGTGCGACCCTGTTGAAGCGTTAGCGCCTGCTCGACGCACGCCCAGCCGTGACGCCGGCGTGACGCTGTGCCGGATACAAACCCAGCAACGCGTCGTGCCCCATGGAGGAACGATGACTGTCAGGTCCTTCATGCACGGCCTCGTGCTCGTGAGCGTCGCTTGCAGCGGCCTTGTGCAACGAACGAGGTAAAAGTGATGCGCTCGGTACAAGTCATACGCCAAAGTCTGCCCAGCGCGCTGCGATTTCTTGGGCTGCAGGTTGGCTGCGTTCTCGCACTCGTTGCGATGGCGTTTTCCCTTGCGCACGCCCAGCCTTCGCCGTACCAATACACCGCGCCGCCGGGTTGGCTGCGATCCGACGTCGGCGGCACGATCATCCTGCGCCCGCCGGATGAACCCAACAGCGTAGCCCTCATGCTCCTGCCTCCGGCGCCGCGTCAGCCGGACTTCGACGGCCAATTCGCCGCGCTACGCACCGGCTTTGCTTCCGGTATGGGCCTGGGCAACATGCGTGATGCGCAACAGCAGCGTGCGGCCAATGCCGGAACCGAGCAGCGCGCCCATTTCGCGACCTATACCGCTGCCGCGGGCGATCGCTACCTGGCCGTCATGGCGCGCGCCGAAGGTGCATTGGTTGCCACAGTGGCGTTACTTGCGTCCAGCCGCGAGGCCTACGAACGGCTGCTGCAACCGGCCATCGATGTCTTCACCAGCGTGCGTCTGGTGGCAACGGATGCCACCGCTGCGAGCCTGCGCGAAGCTGCGGTTGCGCAGACACCAAGTGCGACGCGTGACGGCACGACGACTGCCGGTACGCGCAGTGGCGGCGTCGCGGGGGTCTGGGCCTCCTATCGCAAGCTCGGCATCAGAGACCCCTATACCTGGAACTGGCTCGTCCTGTTCGACGATGGCGAGTCCGTGATGAACCTGCCCTTGAAGGGCCTGCAGGGGCTCAATCGCACTGCAGAGAAGCAGCTGTCGAGAGCCTGGGGTACCTATACCTGGGACGGCCAGCGCGGCGCAATGACCAGACCGGGCGTCAACGTCGCCACCCGATTGGCAAAGGGCCAGAAGGCCGGAGAACTCCTGGTCGACGATGCCGTGTACTACCGCTGCGCAGCGGTCGATGGGCTCGTACTCGACGGCGCGTGGACCACTTACGCCAACCCCTCGGATCCGCAGCTGGATGCAATTCCCTATGGCCAGCGGCCGGTGTTCCGATTCCTGCGCGATGGGAGTTTCCGCGACGAGGGTGTCTTTGCAGCCACGATCATGAAGTACGACGGTACTTCGATCAGCACCGCGCCGGGGGACGGAACGTACACCGTCCAGGACTTTTCCATGGTCCTTCGTTACCGCGATGGACGTGTGAGGCAATTTGGCTTGACGGGCTTCCTGGGATTGGATCCGCGCAAGGACGCCGACAAGATCTTCCTTGGGCGCGTCGAGTTCAATCGCCGGCCGTGAGTCGCAGTGGCGTGAAGCCTTGCGCTCGACCAACCAGAGTTTCCCCGAGGAGGAGCGATGACAGTCAGATTCTTCATACGTGGCCTGGTGCTCGTGGCCGCAGCTTGCAGCGGCTTTGTGAATCCGGCGCGGGCCCAGCCGTCTGCTGCCGTCGCGGTGAGCCCGCCGGCGCGCTCCGATGTGGCGCTGCAAGGCCATGCGTTCGCCTGGCCCGGCGCGCGCGACCATCTGGCCTGCCAAGCGGTGTGCGCGAGTACGACAGGTTGCGCCGGCTACAACTTCGACAAGAATGCGAAAGCCGCCTGCACGCTGCTGAGCGGCACGTTGGTCGATGTCGCCGTCAGGGGCGCGGTGTCGTGCCGAATGCCCTGTACGGCGACCCCGAAAGCAGCGGCTGCAAAGCTGGCTCCACTTGTCCCGCCGGCCGCGATCCTGCGTGCCCCAGTGGCGGCGAATACGCCTGTCGTCAACCAACTGCAGTCGGGCGCGGCGGCTTCGTCACCACCACAGCTGCCCGCGACCCTACCGGCACTGCCGACGAGGCAAGTTCTGAAGCCTGCACCGGTGGCGCGTACCGGCGTTCCCGGGTGGGAACTGGTGACCGGTTCGTTCGTGCAGATTGCGCCGTTGTCCAGCGGCACCGCGGTCGCGCAATGCCCGAGCGGCAAAGTTGCCCTCAACGCTGCATACGAATTCACGCCGCTCGGGGCCGGTAACGCCGATGCGACCTTCGGTCTGGAGATCCGCGGTGCCATTCCTGATGGAGCGCTCGCCCGCGTGTTCGGTCGCAATGCCAACGTGTTCGTGGACGGCGCAGTTGCGCGCCACGGCGGTGTGTGTGAGCCCGCCCGCCGGCTTTCGGACCATCGATGTGTCGAAGCGACACATGGATCAAAATACTTCTGGTCTTAGTCAGTACACGGCATGCGGGCCCAATGAACGCCTGATAGGCGGCGGCGTGATGGGCAGTATCGACGTGGTCGTCGACGGCAACGGTCCTGCGCGGGGCCAGTTTTCGTCGGGTCAATTGACGGGGACTGGTCCCGTCGTGGTCGGCTTGGCATGCGAGTGGCGGAATTGCTTCAAGCCTCGCCATGGACCAGGAAGTCTATGCAACGGCGCTGTGCGCGCTGGAACAGGCCGTAGACGGCTGGGAGTATGTGGCGGCCCCCGATGCGTCGCTGGGTGGCCACAGCCGCACCAGCGTGCCGATCCGATGTTCGCCGGGCAACGAGCATGCTCGCCGCCGGCTTTGGCTCGAGCTCCAATGCCGACAATTTCATCTCGCCGGTGCTGCAAATCGGCGGCAGCGATGCCAACGCACAACTCCTGAACCGCAACGTCATCGGCGGAGGCAGGCAGCCTCGTCTCTCGCATGGGCGCCCTCTGCGCGCGACGGCAATGACGAGGGTACTCAAGATGCAGTGGACATTCTGGATGCTCACAGGCGCTCTCGTGGGCGCGGTCGACACGGCGTCGGCGCAGACGGCGCCGCGCCCCGCCGTCGCCGGCGTCTGGATGGGCTTCGTCACCACGGTGATGGGCTTGGACAAACCCATCGGCAGCGGCAAGCTGCAGCCGCGTTGGCGCACCTTCCTGGACAACGGCGTACTGTTGACGCAGATGCCCAACGAGGGCTTGGCGGGCCTGGATCTCGTCGCCCGCGCGGCCGGCCGCAATCAGGATCCCTATTGGCACGAATACAGCTTCTCGGGCTCGAGCGGCGTGACGCACAAGCCTGGCACCACGCTGAGCTGGAAGCTCGAACTGCTCAAGCCCAATGAGTTGCGGATGAACGCCGGCGGCCCGGTCCTCTTGCCCGGTGCCTTCTCGAACCAGATGTCCTGGACCTACGAGAACGCCATCTTCTATCGTTGCCCGAGTGTCGACGGCCTGCGGCTCGAAGGTAGCTGGACCACCTGGGTCGATCCCAAGGATGCGCAACTCGACCGCATGCCGGCAGGGCAGCGACCCATCATCCACTTCAGGCGCGACGGCCGTTTCGTCGACGACGGACTGTTCAGCGCCTTCGGCACGGGGCGCTCGGGCGGGGTCGACAACCCGGGTAGCGGCGGCTACGAGTTCCGCGACTACACATTGATCCTGCGCTTCGCCGATGGCCGGGTGCGGCACGAGGCATTCACCGGGTCGCTCGGTGCCGATCCGGCCACGGCCAACGATTTGATCTACCTGCGCAAGTGGGCACTAAAGAAGCGCCCTGGGTGAGACCAGGGGTTCGCGTGACGCTGACGTGACGGGCTCAACGCTACAACGGCACTGGCAGCCGGATGAGATTGCTGACTTGGCCCGCCGAGGGCAGAGGAGACGACCATGAAATCGATACTCAGCTTCGCCGTGGCGACGATGTCGCTCGCCACCGCCGCGGCATTGGCGCAAACGACGAACACGGTCACTGAACCCGCAAGCAAGGAGGCCGTCAAGAAGCCCCCGGCGAGCGCCGCGGCGAGCAAACCGCCATCGCCCATGGGTCAACAAGCCCTCGCACGGCCCACACCCTCGAGGGCCATCGCGCCGCCCCAAGGCGCGGTCGGCACGGGCACAACGCAGCCGAACACGACGCTGCCGGCCGGATCTTCGGCTCAGTTGCCTGCGGGCAGTCAACCCAGCCAGGCCATGTCTCTCGGCACTGCGGCCACCGTCCTCAAGGACGTGGTCATCTCCGGTTCGCCCAGGCGCGGCGGCAAGGCGGGCAATTCAACGGACACCTCGAGCGGAGGGGGGTCGACGAGCGGCGGCAACTCCGGGGGCAACAGCAGTGGCTCCGGGGGCAACTCGGGTGGCTCGTCGACGGGTAAGTGATATTCGAACTGCGATAACGCAAGAGGAGAGAGTTCATGCAGCTCATGTCGAGATGGGTTCGAAGCCTGGGATCGGGCCTGCTGTGGTGGGGCCTGCTGTCCTCGGCGCCGCTCGCCCTTGCCCAAACGCCGGCGCAGGTCGACGACTCGCCCTCCGCGCGACAGCTGCAGCAGGTCAAACGCAGCGCGAAGATCAAGCCTGTGGTGGCCATCTATGAATTTCGGTCGGTGGTGCCGGAGGTGCAGGTGCGTGCGGCGCAGGAGATGTTCACCACGGCGCTGGTGCGTTCCGGCACCTTTGCGGTGGCGGAGCGCCAGCGGCTGAACGAAGGCATCATGCGCGAGCGCCAGTTGAACGCCGCCGGGCATACCACCGGCGACGCAGCCGGCGCCACCTTGGCCGGCGCGCGCTATATCCTGGAAGTCGTGGTCAGCGAGGCCAATCCGGCCGAGAAGGAGTCGTCCAGCAACTTCAACATCGGTGGAATGACTGTCGCCAGCGGCGCCGCATCGGACAGCATAGGCATGGACGTGCGCATCGTCGATGCCAGCTCGGGCATCGTCATCGATGCGATCAACGTGGTGAAGAAACTCGAGTCCAGCTCCACGAACGTCAGCGGCGTCGGGCGCCTGGCCCAGTCACTGGCCGGCCTGCGCGGCAAATCCGTGCCCTTGCCTGTCGACGCCGACGTGCATTCGAGCCGCAAGGAAAGCGTGGATCGGGCCGTGCGCTCCTGCATCGAGGTGGCGGTGGCCGAGTTGGCGAGGCGCTTCGGCGCGGATTGAAGGCCGTGGGCATCGGGCGCAGAGGGGTTCTCGGTCTGCACGCTGCGCTGGCAGCGGCGGCCATAGTCGCTGCCAGCGTCGCATCGCCCGCAACGTTGATGGTCGCCAACGTGCTGCCCAACGACTTTCCACAGGAAGTGCCATTGATGGCTGCGGCAGAGGTCGCGCTGCGGCGCTTCCCGTCCCCGCCCGGCTCGCAGCTTGCGGTGGTGTTCGTGGCGCTGAGGCCGGGCGTGTCGCAGGTGCTGCGTTTGTGGCATGTCAACCTGCCGGCGCGCCTGCGCGTCATCGCGCTCGACGCCCTGCCGGGGGCCGAGGCGACGATGCGGCAAGAGTTGCAGCTGGCGAGGGTCGTGATGCGCGGAGGCCGCTACACCGGCCACGAGGCCGTGATCGGCCTGGCGCCTGAGTCGCCGATGGCCGGGGTCTATCTGCTGGTCGAGTGCACGGGGTCTGCGGCGCGCGAGGTGGCTGATCGAGCGCTGTGGATCCAGGTCATGAACGACCCCGATGGGGCGGAATGGCCGGAGCCGCAAAACCAGGTGCGCGCCGGCGACGTGCCGGAGAGCCCGCTGCAGGCGCAGTCGCGCATCGCTCAGGGACTGCCCGCCCCGCTGCCACCGTCGCGCGCGAGAACACAATGGCTGCATTGAGCGCCCGCCTCGCCTGCGCACTCGTCGTGTGCACGCTGGCGCCGTATGCGTGGGCACAATCCTCGGCCGGCCCGACCCGCGTGGTGATCCCGCCCTTGCCGCCGCGCGAGGCCAGCGCTTCTCCGAGCCCGGCCGCCGGCTCCCCCTACCCGACCGCCACGGTCGCAGGGCAGCCGGGCCTGGCGACGGCCAATCCACCGGCCGTATACGGCAACCCGCAAGGGTCGGTCGCCAACACAGGGTCCTCGCCCTATGGCCCACCACCCGCAGTCGGGAACACCGGTGCGCCTTATGGCAGCAACCCTGTGCAGACGGGCGCTCAGACGCAAGCGGGCTCGCTCGGCGCCCAGCGCAGTGCGGCCGGCTACGGCAGCAATGCCTACACGCCGCAGTGGACGCCGCCAACCGGTCCCGCACCGGCGACGGCCCCAAGCGGCGGGCCGTGCCGGCTGGTCGTGTCGCCCGACCGCTCGACCCTGCAGCTGGCCGACGCAGGCACCCGTGCAGTGCGCCAGCATGTGCCGCTGGGCGAGAACCGCGTGCAAAAGGTGTTCAATTCACAAGATGGCGCCTGGGCCCTGGCGATCTTCAAGGTGCGGGGTGTCGCGCAGTACGCCGCCATCGGGATCAATCTGGTACGTTGCGAAGCCGGCGAGCCGATCGACGTGCCCGCAGTGGCTTCGGCCGCGCAATTCGAAGGCGCCGAAGCCGTGCTCAATTTCGATGGCCCGGTGCAGCGGCTGCCGTTGCCGGCGGGCACGCCATGACGCGCCCTGAGCGGCGCGCGCAGCGCCTGTGGTCGATCGGCGCCCTGCTGCTGGCCTTCGCGAGCGCGAGCACGAACGCCACTGCCCAGGCTGCCGCCTACCAGTTCAACGCACCACCGGGCTGGACCGTGGCCAACGAGGGCGATGTCCTGACATTGACACCGCAGGCGGAACCTGCGGGCGCCACGCAACTGATGATCCTGCCGGTCAAACGCCTGCAGCCCGACTTCGCCGCGCAGTTCACCGCCGAGCGCTCGGCACTCGAGTCGTTCTGGGGCCTGCGCGACATGCAGGCGGCACCGCCACTGCGCTCGCGCTCGGGTGCCGGTGACTACGCGGCGCACTTCGCCAGCTACGTCAGCAGCGAGGGTTATCGCTACATCGCGTTCATGGCCCTGGGCGGCCGCGGCGCGTTCGGCATGGTCGTCTTCGTTGCCAGCAGCAGTGACGGCTTCAATCGACTCTCCGCCCGCGCTGCAGATCTGTTCAACGGACTCGGCCTGACGGCGGATGCGGCGCGGCTGGCTGTCCAGTAGGCCACGATGCGACCCCCAAGACTGGCACTTCATTGCATGGCCGCGTTGGCCCTCGGCTGTGCCATGCCGCTCGGGACTGCGCAGGCTCAGACCGGCACCGTCGCGCAGGCATTGCAGGACTATCAGGAGACGCTGCGCCAGGCCGACAGCCAGATGGCCGCCGGCAACGCATTCGAGGCGATACGCCTGTACGAGCGTGCCGGACGCATCGCCTACAACAGCAAGCTCGCGGTGGACTCTTCCGCTCTGAATCAGAAACTCGCGGCCGCGCGCAGCGCGCGTGACACGAGATCGTCGCTACCGAGCGCGACCACCGCTGCGCCGCCCAACCTTGCAGCGCCTGCCGACACATCGAGCCCGGCCGCTGCCGCGGGGGCAGGTGTCGCGCAGTTCGACGAAATCATTCGCTATGGCGACAGCCTGGCGGCCGTCGGCGAATATGTCGACGCGGTGCGGGCTTACGAAAGAGCCCGCCGCATGGCGGTGAATGGCAAGCTGGCCTACGATCGCGCGGCGCTCGATTCGAAGATCACCAGCGCGTCCCAGGCGTCCAAGCAGCCGCCGCGGATCGCGACGGAACTCATTCCTCCCCCGCCGCCGCCCATGCCGCACGAGCCCGGCACCGAGCCCGGCCTCCGATTCCTGCCGCAGCAGCCCGGCAAGCTGCGGCCCTGGTCGCTGGAAAAGACCTTCGTCATGGGCGAGAACCGCATCACGGAAACGGAGTTCCGGGAGCTCGACGCCAATCTGCGACGGATCGAGTCAGTGATCGGTCAGGCGCCCGCATTGAATCCAGTGCTCGGATTCGAGCTCTACATCCATGGCTCGCTGGGTGAGATCGAGGCCGTCGAGGAGCGCAAACGCCACCTCGCCCAGGGCCTGCCCCTGCCCGCCAACATCGTTTTCAGCGCGCCGGCTTACTACGAAACACGGCTGCGCTCGAAGTCGACGGGAGTGATCACGACTCGCATTGACACCATGACCGACGTGTCTTGCGCCCTGCGCATCTATGTCAACCGCATACCCGTGATCGGCGCCGAGTTGAGCGACGCGGAGGGTGGTTTCTTCCTCGAGCCCAACAAGACGGGAGAACTGGGCGGCTTTTCGGTCTATGACGACGTACTGGTCATCACCCGACCTGGGGACACGCTCTGGACAGCGGTGAGTACCGAACGCGTCCTGAAATTCCTGATGCCGGACTACCAGCACGCTGCCGAACAGGCCGTGGCCTACGTCAAGTCAAAACAACGGGCCTACGACGAATTCATGAGTGCCGAGTCGCAGGACAGGCGACGGCGTGAGGCACAGGCTTTGCGCACCGCCGGCGGCGCCAGCGCGGAAGACAATGCGCGGCGACTGGAAGTCAAACAGCGTCGATGGGAGGAAGACGCGCGCAAGGAAGCCGAGACGGTGGCCAAGGATCCCAAGTGGCGGGCGCCGGGCGAAGCCTACGAGGCCGCACGTTCCATGCTGTCCACGCTCGACGCGAAGGCTCGTGCCGGGCCGGCCTGCGTCATGCGCGACTCGACCCACAGCGACAAGTCAGGCTGGAAACTCGTGCCCATGGGAACACCAGGCTGCCGGCCGGTGGTTCGAACCAACCCGAGCCTGCTCAACAACAAGCTGCCGCGCAGCGCCCTGCAGGTCATGTACGCGCGCAACATCACCGAGTGCAACAGGTTCCTCGAATCCAGCAAGCAGCTTCGCAACAACCCGGGCGACTGCGTGGCGATGGCACATTTGTTGCGCCAGGTCGACTGGCAACGACTGGCGGGTTTGCTGACGCGTTGAGTGCATGCGGTGCAAAGGCCCAGACACTGCACTCTTGCGCAGTGATGGCCGAAACAGCGCGAGCGCAGTTTCAGGATCAGAATTGAAAGTATCGGCTACCACCTGCTTGCGTCCGCTCATGGGTTCGAATCATCATCGTGCTGACCAGGACGGACACGTCGGTTGGTCACTCCGGCTGCGCGGGGTTGCAGCGCTGATCGATCCCGGCGGTGGGGTTCATGTGCTCGAACGGCGGGTGGCGGCCCTGTTGGCCGTGTTGGCGCATGAGCGCGAAGTCACGCGGGCCCGCGCTGTGACGCTGCTGTGGCCAGACGCTGAACCGGCGCAGGGGCGGCACGCGTTGCGCCAGCAACTGCTGCGCTTGCGCAAACTCACCGGAGGCGATCTGGTCGAAGGGGGCCAGGTGCTGCGCCTCGCAGCCGCAGTGCAGTTGCTGCCCGAGAGCGAGGGCCAGCGCGAGCCGCTCCTCGACGGGCACGAGTACGAGGACAGCGAGGCGCTGGCGCTATGGGTGGGCGAGCAACGGCAGCGACAGCGACGTGATCGGCTGCAGCGCTGGCGTGGGCAATGTGAACAGGCCGAGCGCGAAAACGACCACGAGCGGGCGCTGCAGGCCGCGCGCCGCCTCTTGGACGAGGAGCCGGAGAGCGAAGAGCATCACCGACAGCTGATGCGGCTGCATTACCTGCGCGGCGATGTGGCGGCGGCACGGCAGCAGTACGAACAGTTGCGGCAGATGCTGCAACTGGAGTTTCAGGCCGTGCCATCGGCGGCGACCGAGCAACTCGCCGAAACCCTGCGCAAGGCACAGGCGCCGACGGCCTCGCGCTCGACACTGCCGATCGATGTCTTGCGGCCTCCGCAACTGGTCGGACGCGATCCGGCCATTCGAGACATCGAGACCTGCCTGCGAAGCGGGAATATCGCGTTGATCGAAGGTGAAGCCGGCCTGGGCAAGACGCGCGTGATCGACGAACTCGCGCGCAGCGATTCGCGGGCGACGGTGAAGGCCTTGGCTCGGCCCGGTGATGCACGCGTGCCGTTTTCGGTGCTCGCGCGCCTGATTCGCGCGGCCCGGCAACGCGTCCCTGCTGCCGTTCAGTCAACCACGCCGACGGTGCTCGGGGCTCTGCTGCCCGAACTCGGAATGGCTCAATCGATACGCAACAAGCGGGATCTGGCGCAGCTCCTGCGCGAAGTGCATGCCCTTGTCGTGGCCATAGGCCCGGCGATCCTCGTGGTCGACGATCTTCAGTTTGCCGACGTGGCCAGCGTCGAAGCGATTCAGACACTTGCCGCAGACGCGAAGGCCGACGATCGCGCCTCGAGCTTCGGCTGGTTGCTCGCCTATCGGCCATCGGAACTGCCGGTGGATATTCGCAGCGTGCTCGACACCTTGCGTGATTGCCGCGCTGCCACACCCATTTCACTGCAGCCGCTGCAGGTGTCCGACGTGTCGCAGTTGCTCGCGGCGCTGGGGCTGGACGCGCAAAGCGGGCCGGCATTTGCCCAACGCATCGCGCGCCACACCGGTGGCAATCCCTTCTTCATTCTGGAGACGGTAAAGATCCTGCTACAGGAGCCGGCCGAAGCAGGCTCGCAGCGCATGCCGCTGCCACCATCGGTAGGCGATCTGCTCGAACGAAGGCTGCGCCGCTTGGGTGAGCGGGCAAAGCGCCTGACCTGGTGCGCCAGCGTGGCCGGCACCGATCTGGACGCGGCGCTGGCGGCGCATGTTCTGGGCGTACCGACGCTCGACTTGGCGGAGGCATGGCAGGAGCTGGAAGCGGCGCAATTGCTGTACGCCGGGAGCTTTGTGCACGACCTGGTCGCCGAGGCCGCGCGGCGAACCTTGCCACACGCCATCGCATCGCATCTGCATGGCGAAGTGGCCGGCTACCTGGAGACGAACGGCGGCGACCCGGCGCGAATCGCACAGCACTGGATCGACGCAGGCATGGCGCCGCGAGCAACGCCGCACCTGCGGGCCGCGGGGGAGCGTGCCCTGGCCGTGTATCGCAGCAAGGAGGCTGCCGACTACTTTGAAGAGGCCTCGGCAATCTGCGAAAGTGCTGGCGACCGGCAGGGCGCATTCGATGCGACCTTCCGAGCTGCATGGGCGCTCAGCAACGAGCTGGCGGCGCGGTTCAGCCGGGTCGCCGCACGGCTGCGCGAGCTGGCGCAAAGCGACGCGGACTGGGCCAAGGTGTGGCTCACGCAGGGCGTGCTGATTCTGGAATACGGCCCGCTGGAGGCGTGGGAAGACGTTGCGCGCAAGGGCATCGAATGTGCACAACGCGCCGGCGACAAGTGGATCGAGGCCGACCTGACCTATGGCATCGGCGTGCACTGGCACCATCGGCGGCGCTACCAGTTGGCCCGCGAGTTCTTCGATCGCTCGAATGTGCTCTTTCAGGATTTGGGCGACGCCGAGAAGGGCGCGCGAGGCCAGGTCGCGCTGTCGGTTGCGAGTGCTGCGCTTGGACATGGCGCTGACGCCCTGGAGCAGTCGCGTGTCGCGACGCAGATGTATCGCGAGTTGGGAGATCGTGATGGCATGGCTTCGGCGGCAAACACCGAGAGCTTCGCGCTCTTGTTGCTAGGTCAGGGTGAGGCAGCGCACAGGGCGGCACGGTGCGGTGAAGAAATGGCCATCGACATCGACATCACCCCCAATTTGCGCGCTGGCTTTTGGGCCAACGCCGCGCGCTCGCGGGTTGCCACCGGCGACCTGGGCGGCGCGCTGGCATATGGCTCACGCATCGACGAATTGCTGACGAAACAGCCGGCAGCCGGTGCCATGCGTCTGTTGTGCAGGCACCTGCTGCTGCTTTCGCTCGTCGGACGTCGCGACCTCGCCGGCGCCGGGATCAAACGCCTGGTAAACAACGAAGCCGTATTGCCCGAGGACCACCCCCTGGTGCGCCTGGTCGAACGCGTCATTTCGAATCAGCCCGCGTTGGAGGCGGACTGGGACGATGTTGCGGGGTGGGAAGAAATCCTTCCCCGCTGTGAGATGCTGATCGCGCTTTCTCGGGCGGGAAACCCCAGGCAGGCGATTCCACTGCTGAGGCTGGCGGCGCGTAATGCACGGGATAACGGATTGCATGGCGTGGACCTGTCTCTGACGGCGCGACTGGCCGCAACGCTGGCCCATGCCAGTGATGCCCAGGAGGCGCAGATTCATGCGCGCGAAGCCTGGGCGCAGATCGAGCTAGGCATTTCCGGCATCACGCCGTTCTTCGAAATCGCCGCGGACTTGTATCTGGCCTTGCGCGATCATGACGAGATTCTGGCCACGGAAGTCAGGGCCCGCGGCGCTGCCGCGGTCATGCGCGCCGCAGCGACCTTGCCGCCCCAGTATCGCGAGAGTTTCCTGTCGCGCAATGACGATTGCCGCCGCCTGCTGGCGCCAGGACATCACGCGGCCATGCCCGGCTTGACCTCGCTGAAGGATACCTCGTCCACATCTTGAGTCGGGCCTTCGACTCTGCTTGCGGGCGTCATGCAGGGCGCGGCCACCCCTGCCCGCAGGTGCAGGATGTACCTGCACCGAGCCGCTGGCGCGCGGTTTGCGAGAATCCGGCACTTCAAGCCCCCATGTCATCCCACCCACAGCGACTTGCCTCCGCCCTGGCCACTTGTGTCGGCGCCACGCGCACCTGGCGCGTGCTGCTGGGCTTGCTGGTCATCTTCGTGAGCTGGCTGGCGCTGACGCCCAGGCCGCCGCCGGAGTTCGACTTCGGCTGGGACAAGTTGAACCACCTGCTGGCCTTTGCGGCGCTCGGGTTTTCGGCCTGCCTGGGCTGCGCGGGCGAGCGCCGTTCCTGCCTGCGTTGGTCTGCCGCGCTGCTGACCTTCGGCGGCTTGATCGAAATCCTGCAACTCTTCGTACCCGGCCGCTCCTGCGAGTGGGGCGACCTATTGGGTGATGCGCTGGGCATCGCCTGCGGCATGGCTATTCGCGCTGGCCGCATTGCGCGGGCTGGCGTCGACGCACGAGCTTTGACGCGCCGGGCCTCAGCGCCTGCCCGCCGTGTACGCCGCCTCGAACTCGCGCCGGGCGCGAATGAAGTGGTTGGCACACTCGACCAGCGTATCCCTGCCCGGGTTGACATCGCAATACGCGGGCTTGACGTAATACCGGGCCCAGGCCAACTCGCGTTGCTCGTCGGCCTGCTGCAGCCCCGGTGGCGCGGGTTCGAGTGCGCGCCTACCGAGTTCGGGCGCCGCTGCCCCGGCACTCGTTGGCTGGGCCCGCTCCACCATCGTGGGCGCCGACAGGTCACGCTGGTCCAGCCGCGCCAAAGGGGGCTGGGCTGCAGGCGGCACCGGCCGCGGCCGGCCTGTAGCCGGCGTATCGGCTGCGTGAACGATCTGCTCGAGCGCCTGCGCCGCCTCCGACAGGCTGCGTTGCGCCATGCCATGGTCGACCACGTACACCAGCAAGCCGCCCATCAGCATGCCGATCGCCACGCCGGCGGCAAGCTTCCATGCGGCAGCGGTGTCGCGCGTGCCCGGGGGCGCGCCCAGCTCCTCCCAATCGTGATCTTCGAAGTTCAGCATGTTCGATACATTCGCGGCAGCCAGTCTGTCACGCCCCGGTGTCGCCGGCAACGCCGTTCACCCGCGACAGGCTCCATCCGCCCGAGCCGGGGCTCCTGACAGAATCGGTGTGTGACCGCATGATCGCTGATCAAGCGCAGCAGCCGGAGAGTTCATGAAGATCGTCTGCATCGGCGGCGGCCCCGCCGGCCTGTATTTCGCCCTGCTGATGAAGCAACTCGGTGCGCACCACGACATCGCCGTCGTCGAGCGCAACAAGCCCTACGACACCTTCGGCTGGGGCGTGGTGTTTTCCGACGCCACGATGGACAACATGCGCGAGTGGGATCGCGACACCGCCGACGCCATCGAGGCCTCGTTCGCGCATTGGGACGACATCGAGCTGCACTTCAAGGGCCGGGTCATCCGCTCCGGCGGCCACGGCTTCGTCGGCATCGGGCGCAAGAAGCTGCTCAACATCCTGCAGGCACGCTGCGAGGCGCTGGGCGTCAAGCTGGTCTTCGAGACCGAGGCCGACTCCGACGCCGACTACCCCGACGCCGACCTGGTGATCGCCAGCGACGGCATCAACTCGCGCATCCGCAGCAAGTACGCGGCGGTCTTCAAGCCCGACATCGTGGTCCGTCCGAACCGCTTCATCTGGCTGGGCACGAACAAGGTCTACGAACCCTTCACCTTCCTGTTCGAGAAGACCGAGCATGGCTGGTTCCAGGCCCACATCTACCAGTTCGACAAGACGACGAGCACCTTCATCGTCGAATGCCCGGAGCCCGTCTGGCTGGCGCATGGCCTGGACCGCGCCGACCCGGACCAGTCGGTCGCCTTCTGCGAACAGCTCTTCGCCGCCAACCTGCAGGGCGCCAGGCTGCTGACCAACGCGCGCCACCTGCGCGGCTCGGCGTGGATCAACTTCCAGCGCGTCAAGTGCGAACAGTGGTCGCACTTCAACGGCCACAACCATGTGGTGCTGATGGGCGACGCGGTGCACACCGCGCATTTCGCGATCGGCTCGGGCACCAAGCTGGCGCTCGAAGACGCCATCGAGTTGACGCGGCAATTCAAGGAATACGGCGATACCGCCGAGCACATTCCCGAGGTGCTGGCGCGTTATCAGGCATTGCGTGCGGTCGACGTGATCCGATTGCAGAACGCAGCCTGGAACGCCATGGAATGGTTCGAAGTCTGCGGCGAGCGCTACTGCGATCAGCTCGCGCCCGAGCAGTTCATGTACTCGATGCTCACCCGCAGCCAGCGCATCAGCCACGAAAACCTGCGCCTGCGCGACAAGGCCTGGCTCGACGGCTTCGAGCGCTGGTTCGACGCGCGCCGCCGCCAAGGCGCGCAGTCGGTCGAGATCGCGGCGCTGCGCGACCGCAGCCTGGGGTCCGCCGTGCCGCCGATGTTCACGCCGTACACGCGTGCGCGGCGTGACGCTGAAGAACCGCGTCGTCGTCTCGCCGATGGCGCAGTACTCCTGCGTCGACGGCGTGCCCGGCGACTACCACCTGGTGCACCTGGGGGCGCGCGCGCTGGGCGGCGCGGGCATGGTGGTGGCCGAGATGACCTGTCCGAGTGCCGATGCGCGCATCACGCCCGGCTGCCCGGGGCTGTGGAACCAGGCCCAGTGCGAGGCCTGGCGCCGCATCGTCGACTTCGTGCACCGCGAGACCGACGCCAAGATCGCGATCCAGCTCGGCCACGCCGGCGCCAAGGGCTCGACCAACGCACCCTGGCAAGGGGCCGGCGCCGACCAGCCGCTGGCCACGGGCAACTGGCCGCTGCTCGCGCCGTCGCCGCTGCCCTACCTGGCCGACGGCGCCGTGCCGCGCGAGATGACGCGCGCCGACATGCGCCGCGTGCTCGACGACTTCGTGCGCTCCACGCATTTCGCGGCCCAGGCCGGCTTCGACTGGCTCGAACTGCACTGTGCGCATGGTTACCTGCTGTCGGCCTTCATCTCGCCGCTGACCAACCAGCGCCGCGACGAGTTCGGCGGCGCGCTCGACAACCGCCTGCGCTACCCGCTCGAAGTGTTCAGCGCCGTGCGCCAGGCCTGGCCGCAGGACAAACCCATCTCGGTGCGCATCTCGGCCCACGACTGGGTCGAAGGCGGCATCACGCCCGACGACGCGGTCGAGATCGCCAGGGCCTTCAAGGCCGCCGGCGCCGACATGATCGACTGTTCGTCGGGCCAGGTCAGCGCCGCGCAAAAGCCGACCTACGGCCGCATGTACCAGACGCCGTTTGCCGACCGCATCCGCAACGAAGCCGGGATCGCGACCATCGCCGTGGGCGCGATCTCCGAGGCCGACCATGTCAACAGCATCATCTCGGCCGGGCGCGCCGACCTGTGTGCCGTGGCGCGCCCGCACCTGGCCAATCCGGCCTGGACATTGAGCGAAGCGGCGAAGATCGGCTTTTCGGCCATCGATTGGCCCAGGCAAACCCTGAGCGGCAAGGCGCAGATGGAAACCCTGTATTTGCGCCAGCGCATCGCGTCGCCGGGCAAGAGCTAGACAATCGGGCTGCAACTGACTGCGGAAGACCCTCCATGCATGATCGCGTCGATCCCACCCTGGCCGCGAGCAAACGATGAACGCCCTGGAACACCTGCGCTGGCCGTTCTTCGAAGACCGGCACCGCGCCTTCGCCACGGCCCTGGATGCCTGGGCCGCCAAGCAGGTGCGCGACGCGCATGGCCCCGATGTCGACGCGCTGTGCCGCGGCCTGGTGCGTCAACTGGGTGATGGGGGGTGGTTGCGACCGACCGTGGCCGGCACGGCCTACGGCGGCATGGCCGAAGTGATCGACACCCGCATGCTGTGCCTGGCGCGCGAAACCCTGGCCCGCCACGCCGGCCTGGCCGATTTCGCGTTCGGCATGCAAGGCCTGGGATCGGGAGCGATCTCGCTGGCCGGCTCGCCGGCACAAAAAGCGCATTGGCTGCCGCGCGTGGCGCGCGGCGAGGCCATCGCCGCTTTCGCGCTGTCGGAGCCCGACGCCGGCTCCGACGTGGCCGCGCTGCAATGCGCCGCGCGCATCGACGGCGACCACGCCGTGCTCGATGGCGAGAAGACCTGGATCTCCAACGGCGGCATCGCCGACTTCTATGTTGTCTTCGCGCGCAGCGGCGAGAGCCCTGGGTCGCGCGGGATCTCAGCCTTCATCGTCGAAGCCGGCACACCCGGTTTCGAAATTGCCGAGCGCATCGACGTCATCGCACCGCATCCGCTCGCGCAATTGCGTTTCACCAACTGCCGCGTGCCGCTCGCCAACCGCGTCGGCGCCGGCGCCGAAGGCTTCAAGATCGCGATGCGCACGCTCGACGTGTTCCGCACCAGCGTGGCCGCGGCCGCGCTGGGCTTCGCGCGGCGCGCGCTCGAAGAAGGCCTGCAGCGTGCCACCACGCGCAAGATGTTCGGACAGACCCTGGCCGACTTCCAGCTCACCCAGGCCAAACTCGCGCAAATGGCCACCACCATCGACAGCGCCGCGTTGCTGACTTATCGCGCCGCCTGGGCACGTGACATGGGCGACCAGGGCAAGAGCCTGACGGCGCACGCCGCGATGGCCAAACTGGCGGCCACCGAAGGCGCACAGCAGGTCATCGACGCCGCGGTGCAACTCTTCGGCGGCCTGGGCGTCGTCAGCGGCCATCCGGTCGAGCGCCTGTACCGCGAGATCCGCTCGCTGCGCATCTACGAAGGCGCCACCGAGGTCCAGCAATTGATCATCGGCCGTGAACTGCTCAAGGGTGCCCATTCATGACCCACCGCATCCTGCAGCCCGCGCATTGGGCCCGGCCCAAAGGTTATGCCAACGGCGTCGCCGTGTCCCTGGCCCGCGGCCGCCAGGTCTTCGTGGCCGGCATGATCGGCTGGGACGCGCAGGGGCAATTCCAATCCGACGACCTGGTGGCGCAGGTGCGGCAGGCGCTGCACAACGCCATCGAGATCCTGGCCGAGGCCGGTGCCCGGCCGGAGCACATCGTGCGCATGACCTGGTACCTGACCGACAAGCGCGAATACCTGCGCCGCGGCAAGGAGATCGGCGCCGTGTTCCGCGAGCTGATCACCAGCTTCAACGCCGCGATGACGGCGGTGCAGGTCGTGGCACTGATCGAGGACCGCGCGCAGGTCGAGATCGAAGTCACCGCCGTGATCCCTGACTGACTCACTGAATAGAGAGAAACCGACCATGGCCAGCAAAGCAAGCTTTCATTGGGACGACCCCTTCCTGCTCGACGCGCAACTCAGTGCCGACGAGCGCCAGGTGCGCGACGCCGCACAGGCTTACTGCCAGGAGCGACTGGCGCCGCGCGTGCTCGAAGCCTTCCGCCACGAGAGCACCGATCCGGCCATCTTTCGCGAGATGGGCGAGTTGGGCCTGCTCGGGCCGACCATCCCCGAGGCCTACGGCGGCGCGGGGCTGAATTACGTCTGCTACGGCCTGGTGGCGCGCGAAGTCGAGCGCATCGACTCCGGTTACCGCTCGATGATGAGCGTGCAGTCCTCGCTGGTGATGGTGCCGATCAACGAGTTCGGCACCGAGGCGCAGAGGAAGAAGTACCTGCCCAGGCTGGCCAGCGGCGAGACGATAGGCTGCTTCGGCCTGACCGAACCCAACCATGGCTCCGACCCCGGCAGCATGGTCACCCGGGCGCGCAAGGTCGCCGGCGGTTATGCGCTCAGCGGCTCGAAGATGTGGATCTCGAACTCGCCGATCGCCGATGTGTTCGTGGTCTGGGCCAAGGACGACGAAGGCCAGATCCGCGGCTTCATCCTCGACAAGGGCATGAAGGGCCTGTCGGCGCCGGCGATCCACGGCAAGGTCGGGCTGCGCGCATCGATCACCGGCGAGATCGTCATGGACAAGGTGTTCTGCCCCGAGGAAAACGCCTTCCCCGAGGTGCGCGGCTTGAAAGGCCCGTTCACCTGCCTGAACAGCGCACGCTATGGCATCGCCTGGGGTGTGCTCGGCGCGGCCGAAGACTGTTTTCACCGTGCGCGCCAATATGTGCTCGACCGCCAGCAGTTCGGCAAACCGCTGGCCGCCAACCAGCTGGTGCAGAAAAAACTCGCCGACATGCTGACCGACATCGCGCTCGGCCTGCAGGGTTGCCTGCGCCTGGGCCGCATGAAGGACGATGGCAGCGCATCGGTCGAGGCCACCAGCATCTTGAAGCGCAACAACTGCGGCAAGGCGCTCGATATCGCCCGCAGCGCGCGCGACATGCTCGGCGGCAACGGCATCAGCGACGAGTTCGGCGTCGCCCGCCACATGGTCAACCTCGAAGTCGTGAACACCTACGAAGGCACTCACGATGTGCATGCCTTGATCCTGGGCCGTGCGATCACCGGCATCGCCGCGTTCTGAACGGAGACCATTCATGACCACGCCTGCGCCACCGCGTTATACCGAGCCCGCGGCACTGAGCCCTGATGGCCTGATCGACCAGATCACCGAACGCGTGCGCGCCAAGCTGCCCGCCGAGCAGGCCGCCGAGGCCGCCGAATTCGCACGCCAGTACTACGGCCAGGTGGCGCCCGACGACCTGACCGAACGCACGCTGCCCGACCTGTACGGCGCCGCGCTGTCGCACTGGCATTTCGCCCGCACCTTTGCCGGTGGCGCGGCCAAACTGCGTGTCTACAACCCGCGCCTGGACGAACACGGCTGGCAGTCGACCCATACCGTGATCGAGATCGTCAACGACGACATGCCCTTCCTGGTCGATTCGATCACCATGGAAGTCAACCGCCAGGGTTTGACCATGCACCTGATCGTGCATCCGGTGATGAAGGTGCGCCGCGACGCCGAGCACCGCATGGTCAGCCTGGCCCGCCATCGCGACGAACCCGAAGGCCGCTTCGAATCGCTGATCCATGTCGAGGTCGATCGGCGCACCGATGCCAAGCGCATCGGCGAGTTGCAAGACGGCCTGTTGCGCATCCTGGGTGACGTGCGCGCGGCGGTCGAAGACTGGAAGCCCATGCGTCAGGCCGTCATCGACGCGGCCGGCGCCCTGGGCAAGAACGCACCGGCCGTGCCCGCCGACGATCTGGCCGAAGACCTGGCCTTCCTGCAGTGGCTGGCCGAAGGCAACTTCACCCTGCTCGGCCAGCGCGACTACGACCTGGTCGCGGTCAAGGGCGAGGACACGCTGCGCGTGGCCGGCTCGGGCCTGGGCATCCTGCGCGTGGCCGGCGATGCGGCCGCGGCGTCGACCTCGTTCGCCGCCTTGCCGGCCGAGGTGCGCGCGCTGGCGCGCGACCCGCGTGTGCTGCTGCTGACCAAGTCCAACGCCCGAGCCACGGTGCACCGGCCGGGCTACCTCGACTACATCGGCGTCAAACGCTTCAATACCAAGGGCCAGGTGCTGGGCGAACGGCGCTTCGTCGGCCTCTTCACCTCGACGGCCTACAACGCCGATCCGGCGCAGATCCCGCTGCTGCGGCGCAAGCTGGCCGCGGTCACCGCACGCGCCGGCTTCCTGCCCAACAGCCATGCGGCCAAGGCGCTGGTCACGATCCTGAATCAATACCCGCGCGACGAGCTGTTCCAGATCGAGGCCGGCGAGCTCTACACCACGGCGATGGGCATCCTGCGCCTGGGCGAGCGCCAGCGCACACGCCTGTTCCTGCGCCGCGATGCCTTCGCCCGCTTCGTCACCTGCCTGGTCTATGTGCCGCGCGAAAGCTTCAACACCGGCCTGCGCACGCGCATGCAGGCCCTGCTCACCGAGGCGCTGCAAGGCGTGTCGTCGGAGTACTCGGTGCAGCTGTCGGATTCGCCGGTGGCCCGCGTCATGATCGTCGTGCGCACCCGTGGCGCCGCTGCCGCCAAGGTCGACGTGCGCGAGCTCGAGGCCCGCCTGGCACGCATCGCGCGCAGCTGGGACGACGAGTTGCGCAAAGCCCTGGTCGAAGCCTGCGGCGAGGAGCGCGGCAACCTGCTCTGCGAGCGTTATGCCGGCGGTTTTGCGGCCGGCTACCGCGCCGACCACGCGCCGCGCGTCGCGGTGCGCGACATCGAACTGATGGAGTCGCTCGCCGGCCCCGACGCGCTGGCCATGAGCCTGTACGTGCCCCTCGAGGCGCAGCCCGGGCGCCTGCGTTTCAAGCTCGTGCGTGCGGGTCAACTGGCGCCGCTGTCGCAAAGCCTGCCGATGCTCGAACACATGGGCGTGCAGGTGCTCGAGGAGCGGCCCTACGAAGTCAAGCGCGGCGCGGCGGGTGGCGCCGAGGCCAGCGCGGCGGACGAGTTGTGGATCGACGACTTCGGCATGCGCGTGCCCGGCAGCGAAGAAATCGATGTCGACCGCCTGCGTTCGCGCTTTCAGGAAGCCGTGTCACGCACCTGGCGCGGCGACAACGACAACGACGACTTCAACCGGCTGGTGCTGCTGGCCGGCCTGGACTGGCGCGGCGTGACCGTGCTGCGGGCCTATGCCCGCTACATGAAGCAGGGTGCATTCACCTTCAGCCAGGCCTACATCGAACAGGCGCTGGCCACGCACGCCGCGATCGCTGCCGACCTGGTGGCGCTGTTCAAGGCGCGCTTCGACCCCGCGCTCGAGGAATACCGCGATACGCTGCAGTCGCGCATCGTGGTGCGCATCAGGGCCGCGCTCGACCGCGTGGCCAACCTCGACGAAGACCGCATCCTGCGCCACTACCTGGCGCTGATCGAAGCCACGCTGCGCACCAACTTCTTCCAGCGCCTCCCGGACGGCGGGGCCAAGCCGGTGCTGGCGCTCAAGTTCGACCCGGCCAAGGTGCCGGGCCTGCCCGAGCCGCGGCCGATGTTCGAGATCTTCATCTCTTCGCCGCGGGTCGAAGGTGTGCACCTGCGCTTTGGCCGTGTGGCGCGCGGCGGCCTGCGCTGGTCGGACCGGATGGAAGACTTTCGCACCGAGGTGCTGGGCCTGGTCAAGGCCCAGCAGGTGAAGAACGTGGTCATCGTGCCGGTCGGCTCCAAGGGCGGCTTCGTCTTGAAGCGCCCACCGCCGGCCGGCGACCGTGAGGCGTTGATGAAGGAGGGCGTGGCCTGCTACCAGGCCTACCTGCGCGGCCTGCTCGACGTGACCGACAACCTGGTCGGCGGCAAGATCGCCCCGCCGGTGGATGTGGTGCGTCACGACGGCGACGACCCCTACCTGGTGGTGGCCGCCGACAAGGGCACCGCCACCTTCTCCGACTACGCCAACGCCATCGCCGCCGAATACGGCTTCTGGCTCGGCGACGCCTTCGCCTCGGGCGGCTCGGTCGGCTACGACCACAAGAAGATGGCCATCACCGCGCGCGGCGCCTGGGAGAGCGTGAAGCGCCACTTCCGCAGCTTCGGCCACGACACGCAGACCCAGGACTTCAGCGTCGTCGGTGTCGGCGACATGAGCGGCGACGTGTTCGGCAACGGCATGCTGCTGTCGCCCCACATCCGGCTGCTGGCCGCCTTCGACCACCGCCACATCTTCCTCGACCCGGCGCCTGAACCGGCGAGCAGCCTGGCCGAGCGCGAGCGCCTGTTCGCCCTGCCGCGCTCCTCATGGGCCGACTACGACCTGGGCAAGGTGTCGGCCGGCGGCGGTGTCTGGCCGCGCAGTGCCAAGTCGATTCCGCTCTCGCCCGCAGGCCCGCGAAGCCCTGGGCATCGCCGCCGAGGTGCAGGCGATGACGCCGGCCGAATTGATGCGCGCGATCCTGCTGGCGCCGGTCGACCTGTTCTACAACGGCGGCATAGGCACCTATGTCAAGGCCAGCAGCGAAAACCATGGCGACTGCGGCGACCGCGCCAACGACACCATCCGGGTCGACGGCGCCGAGCTGCGCTGCAAGGTGGTGGCCGAGGGCGGCAACCTCGGCTGCACGCAGCGCGGGCGCATCGAATTCGCCCAGCGCGGCGGCCTGATCAACACCGACGCCATCGACAACTCGGCCGGTGTCGACTGTTCGGACCACGAGGTCAACATCAAGATCGCGCTCAACGCCGTGGTGGCCGACGGCGAGATGACCGTCAAGCAGCGCGACAAGCTGCTGGCCGAGATGACCGACGACGTGGCCGCGCTGGTGCTGCGCGACAACACCTTCCAGAACCAGGTGCTGGCGGTGACGCGCTCACGCGGCGTGGCCCTGCTCGACGAACAGGGCCGCTACATGCGCCACCTGGCCGCACGCGGCCGCCTCAACCGTGCGCTCGAATTCCTGCCCGACGACGAGGCGCTGGCGGCTCGCCAGCAGGCCGGCATGGGCCTGACCGCGCCCGAACTGGCCGTGCTGCTGGCGTACCACAAGATGGAGCTGTACGACCAGGTGCTGGCTTCCGACGTGCCCGAGGACAGCTACATCGCGACCGCGCTGCAGCGTTACTTCCCGCCGCGGCTCAATGCACAGTTCTCCACCACGCTGCAGCGGCATGCGCTGGCGCGCGAGATCATCTCGACCCATGTCGTCAACAGCCTGGTCAACCGCGTCGGCCCGACCTTCGTGCATCACCTGCACGAAGAGACCGGTGCCAGCGAGCCCGACATCGTGCGCGCCTACATGGCCACCCGGCAGATCTTCGATCTGATCACGCTGTGGCAGGCCAACGAAGCGCTGGACAACGTCGTTGCCGAGGCGACGCAGAACGCGATCGTGCTGGCCAGCGTGCGCCTGCTCGAACGCAGCACGGTGTGGCTGCTGCAGCAGCCGGGCACGCTGCGCGATCTGGCCGCGACCATCGCGCGCTTTGCGCCCGGCGTGGCCACCGTCGGTGCCGGACTCGAACGCTGGCTGGCCCCCGCCGAGCGCGCCGCGCTCGAGGCCGCCACGGCCCAGCGCGTGGCACAGGGTGTGCCGCTGGCGCTGGCCCAACGCGTGGCCCGGCTGGATGCGCAGGTGGCCGGGCTGGACATCGTCGAGGTCGGCGCCGAGATCGGTGCCGAGGTCGAGACCGTGGCCGGCGTCTACTTCGGCGTCGGCGGGCGGCTCGACCTGGGCTGGGTCTCGCAGCAGATCGCCGCGCTGCCGGCGGCGTCGCCACTGGCAGGCCCTGGCACGGGTGGCGATGCGCAAGGATTTGTCGTCGCTGGCCTGCGACTTGACGCGCTCGGTCCTCAAATCCGGCGCCGCCGCCACCGACCCGGTGGCCTTGATCGGCCGCTGGGAGGCCGGGCGTGCGACCCAGATCGCACGCTGCCAGCAGGTGCTGGCCGACATCAAGCCCGCGGCCTTGGTCGACATGCCGATGCTGTCGGTGCTGGTGCGCGAACTACGCTCGCTGGTTTGAAACCTTGGCCTTCGACGCTGCGGGCACGCAGCTGGCCGCAGCCGGCGTCGACATCCTGCCCGGCCGACTGACGCAGCTTGGTCAGCACGCCGCGTTGATTGAGCGCACTTGCAATGGCCGCGGCGCGTTCGCTGCTCGGGCGCCGAAAGGCCAGCCCATCGACACGGTTGTACGGGATCATGTTCATGATCGCGTACTTGCCCGCCAGCAGTGCCACCAGGGCATTCACCTCGTCGTCGCCGTCGTTGATGCCTTCGATCAGCGTCCACTGGTACTGGATCGGGTAACCGGTCGCGCGCGCGTAGCGCTCGCCGCGCTCGACCAACTCCGCGGGCTCGATGCGCGGTGCGCGCGGCAGCAGTTCGGCGCGCAACGCGGCCTTGGTGGTGTGCAACGACAGGGCCAGGGCCGGCTTGACCCGACCCGCGGGCAGGCGCTCGAAGACACGTGCGTCACCGACGGTCGAAAACACGATGTTCTTGTGGCCGATCGCGCCCTCGATGCCGAGAAATTCGATCGCCTCCATGGCGTTGTCCAGGTTGTGCGCCGGCTCGCCCATGCCCATGAACACCACCTTTTTCACCTCGCGCAGCGTGCGTCCCAATACCACCTGGGCCACGATCTCGGCGCTGCCGAGCTGGCGTTGCAGACCGTCGCGGCCGGTCATGCAAAAGACGCAACCGACGGCACAACCGACCTGCGTCGACACACACAGGCCACCCCGGGGCAGCAGCACGCTCTCGACCGTCCGGCCATCGGCCAGCTCGACCAGCAGCCGCGCCGAGCCGTCTGCGGCCGGGTGTGTCGAGCGCAGCGTCGCCAGCCCGGCCAGTTCATCGACGAGCGCCGGCAATGCATAACGCAGCGCCAGCGGCAGGTAATGCTCGATACGCCGGCGGCCGCTGTCCTGCGGCCGCGCCTGCGCCCAGCGGCACAGCACATGGGCCTGGTGGCCGCTGTCGGCACCCAGTTCGTTCAGGCGCTGACGAATCTGTTCGATGCGCATCGCTGACAGGGCTCAGGCTGCGAGGCGCACGCTCAACACGTCCCGCACTCCCTGCTCGTATTCCCACAGCGCCTCGGGTGCGAATCCGGGTCGCAGCGGCTCGACCGCACAGCCGCAATGCTGCCGTCGCGGTCGGTCCAGTCGCCGAGAGTGCGGTAGCCCAGCTCATCGCGGCACAGCGCGATCACGCGGTTCTGCGTGGTGCGCTCAGGCTGGCCAACCGCGCTCATGAATCACGCGCTGAATGGATCGAGTTGAAGGTGTGCACCATGGCGCCCGACCGTTGCTCCCGGGACCCGCGCGCTAGCGAGACGAACGCTTGGCGACCCACTCGCGCAACGCCTCGTTCATGCGGGTCTGCCAGCCAGCGCCTGTGGCCTTGAAGAACGCGAGCACCTCCGGGCTGTAGCGGACGCTCACCGACAGCTTCGTCGGGCTGCGCTGCGGGCCACGCTGCCCCTGCTTGCGCTTGGCGGCGAGTGCTGCCCGTACCGCGGGGAGCCCACCCTCCTTGACGACCACGGCGCTTTTCCACGCCGCCTCTTCTCTCGGCGTTGCTGCGCGGTCCTTGCCCGGCGCCGAGGCGACAACGGCAGCCCACTCCTTGGCGTTAGCGGGAAACTTCTTTGACGTAGCGCTTGACTTCATGCTTCTCTGCCTTTCGCAGGCTGATGATGTGCGGCTCATCGCCCCGTTCTGTGTAGGTCATGTGCACGACGGTGCCATGCAGCCAGCCGAGCAGGTTGATGCGCAACTCGCCATACGCTTCACGGTCATCGTCCCAGGCCAGGACAGGCCCGTCGAAGACCGCCTCGCAGCCCACGAAGTCGAATCCGTGGTCCTTGATGTTTCGTCGGCGCTTTGACTCGTCCCAGGTGGGCATGTTTGATTGTAGCTACGAATAAATATTGGCGCCAGTGGCGTACCGGCAGCGGCAACACGCGCAGCGGCTTCATACCAGCCGAATCTGCCCGGTCAGCGACGCCTGCATCGTGGCCCGCTTGATCTGGCGCGACTTGCTGAGCTTGGCTTCGAGCGCGGCGAAAGGCTTGCCGGCGTACTTGTCGCTCACGTAGTTTCTTGAGGCCATGGTCGTGGTTCGGGCTTGTCCGGCGCGCCTCATTCAGCCCAGGTTCAGGCGCCGCGCCTGTTCGCTCAGCTCGGCGCGGAAAGCCGGATGGGCGATGGCTATCAGCTCGCGCGCCCGCTGCTTGGCCGACTTGCCGCGCAACTGGGCCACGCCGTACTCGGTGACCACGTAGTTGATGTCGTTCTTGCTGGTGCTGACATGGGTGCCGGGCGCGAGCACGGGCACGATGCGCGAAATGCGGTCGTCCTTGGCCGTCGACGGCAGGACGATGAAGGCCTTGCCGTCGCGCGAGCGGTTGGCCGCGCGCACGAAGTCGGCCTGCCCGCCGGTGCCCGAATAGGGCTGGTGCGCCAGGCTCTCCGAGCCGCATTGGCCGAGCAGGTCGATCTGCAGGGTGGCGTTGATGGCCACCAGCTTGTCGTTGCGGCCGGCCAGCGCCGGATCGTTGGTGAAGTCCACCGGATGCATCTCCAGCAACGGGTTGCGCTCCATGAAGCGGTACAGCTTGTTCGAGCCGAGCGCGAAGGTGGCCACCATCTTGCCCGGCAGGTAGTTCTTGCGCCGATTCGTGACGGCACCACTCTCCACCAGCGTCAGGATGCCGTCGCCGATCATCTCGGTGTGGATGCCCAGGTCGTGCTTGTGCGTCAGCTGCATCACCACCGCGTCGGGGATGCCGCCGTAGCCGATCTGCAGCGTCGAGCCGTCCTCGATCAGGTGCGCCACATGCTCGGCGATGGCCTGCTGCACCGGGCCGATCTTGGGCAGCCCGACCTCGAGCACCGGCTCGCTGCTCTCCACCAGCGCCGCCACCTGCGAGACATGCACATGGCAGTTGCCGAAGGCATAGGGCACGTTGGGGTTGACCTCGAGCACCACGGCGCGGGCCTTGGCGATCGCCGCCATCGTGTAGTCGGCGCCCAGGCTGATCGCGAAGCGGCCTTCGGCGTCCATAGGCGAGGCCATCGAGAAGACCACGTCGGCCGGGATCTGGCCGCGCTCGATCTGCAGCGGGATCTCGGAGAAATAGTTGGGGATGAAGTCGACCCAGCCTTCGCGCCCGCCTGCACGCGTGGCGCCGCCGTAGAAGAAGGCGACATGGCGCACATGTTCCGTGGTCGCCGGGTCGATGTAGCCGTACTTGCGCATGGCCAGGATCTGCGCCACCTTGACGTCGCGCCAGTTCAGCCGCTGCTCCGACAGCGCCGTCAGCAAGGCCGGCGGCTCGCCGACGCCGGTCGGCACGATGATGAAGTCGCCATTACGCACCAGCCGCATGGCGTCGGCGGCAGAGACTCGTTTTTCCAGGTACTGGCTTTGGAACGACATGCTTTCACTCCCCTTGCTGCGAACCGGCCCGCACGTTGACCCGGCTCGCGCCGACCACCACCTCGTCACCGGCCCGCAGCTTGCGCCCGCGGCGCGTCTCCACGTCGCCGTTGACACGCACGCCGCCGTCGGCGATCAATGACTTGGCGCCGCCGCCGCTGCTGGCCAGGCCATTGGCCTTGAGCAGGGCGTCGAGCGTGATGTACTCGCCGCGCAACTCGAAATCGATGGCGGCCATTCAGTAGACCACCACCGAGCGGATCGACTCGCCGCGCTCCATCAAGTCGAAGCCGCGGTTGATGTCTTCCAGCTTCAAGGTATGCGTGATCAGCGGGTCGATGGCGATCTTGCCGTCCATGTACCAGTCGACGATTCTCGGCACATCGCTGCGGCCGCGTGCGCCGCCGAAGGCCGAGCCCTTCCAGACCCGCCCGGTCACCAACTGGAACGGCCGCGTCGCGATCTCCTGCCCTGCGCCGGCCACGCCGATGATCACGCTCTGGCCCCAGCCCTTGTGGCAGCACTCGAGCGCCTGGCGCATGGTGCCGGTGTTGCCTATGCACTCGAAGCTGTAGTCGACGCCGCCGTCGCTGAGCTGCACGATGCTGTCGACGACGTTTTGCACCTGCTTGGGGTTGATGAAGTGCGTCATGCCGAAGCGCCGCGCCATCGCCTCGCGCGCCGGGTTCAGGTCGATGCCGATGATCTTGTCGGCGCCGGCCATCCTCGCGCCCTGGATCACGTTCAGGCCGATGCCGCCCAGCCCGAACACCGCCACGTTGGCGCCGGCCTCGACCTTGGCCGTGAACAGCACCGCACCGATGCCGGTGGTCACGCCGCAGCCGATATAACAGACCTTGTCGAACGGCGCATCGCTGCGGATCTTGGCCAGCGCGATTTCGGGCACCACGATGTGGTTGGCGAAGGTGCTGGTGCCCATGTAGTGCAGGATCGGCTGGCCGGCGATGGAGAAGCGTGACGTGCCGTCGGGCATCAGGCCCCTGCCCTGCGTGGCGCGGATCTGCTGGCACAGGTTGGTCTTGCGCGACAGGCAGAACTTGCACTGCCGGCATTCGGGCGTGTAGAGCGGGATCACGTGGTCGTCGCGCTTCAGGCTCGTGACGCCGGGCCCGACCTCGAGCACCACGCCCGCACCCTCGTGGCCGAGGATGGCCGGGAACAGGCCCTCGGGGTCGGCCCCCGAGAGCGTGAACTGGTCGGTATGGCAGATGCCGGTGGCCCGGACCTCGACCAGCACTTCGCCGGCCTTCGGCCCTTCGAGATCGACGCTTTCTATCGTCAGCGGGGCACCGGCCTTCCAGGCCACTGCGGCACGCGTCTTCATGGGTTGGCTCCGGTGGAACAGCGCCGCAAGGGTAATCCATGCGCGGCAACTCCCGTCGCGTCTTGAAATCGAGCACACTGCACCCATGTCCTGGAGCGCGCGGCGCCCGCGACGCCGCCTTGCTCCCTGAAGGAAACGACGATGACGATGAAACCCTGGTTGATGGCCGCAATGATCGCCGTAATGGGCTTGGCTCTGAGCCCCACCGTGTCCGAGGCCGCACGCCTGGGCGGTGGCAAGCCGGCCGGCATGCAGCGCGCTGCGCCGGCCAAGCCGGCACCGACCACGCCACCATCGAATGCGGCGCCCACCACGCCCGCGGCTGCGCCCGCCACACCCGCCGCAACGCCGGCCGCCGCACCGGCGCGCTCGTGGATGGGCCCGCTCGCCGGCCTGGCTGCCGGCTTGGGCATTGCCGCGCTGTTCAGCCACTTCGGCATGGGCGAAGGCCTGTCCAACTTCGTGATGATCGCGCTGCTGGCCGTGGCGGCCTTCGTCGTCATCCGCCTGCTGATGCAGCGCTTTGCCGGCGCCGGTGCGCAGCGCCCGCCGATGGCCCTGGCCGGAGTTGGGGCTCAAGGGCCGATTGCCGCCAGCGCACCGCGCTTCGTCGACGAGCGCCCAGGCATGCAGCGCGAGGCCTTGACGCCTGCGATCGGCTCCGACCTGAAACCTCCGCTGGTGCTGCCCGGCGCGGCGAGTGCTGCTGAAGTGGTGGCTCCTGCACTGCCGGCCGGCTTCGACCGCAGCGCGTTCGAGCGTCTGGCCAAGATGATCTTCATCCGCATGCAGGCAGCCAACGACAGCGCCGACTTGAACGATCTGCGCAACTTCACGACGCCCGAGCTGTTTGCCTCGCTGCGGCTCGACCTGCAGGACCGCAAGGACGCCAGGCAGCAGACCGATGTGGTCAAGGTCGACGCGCAATTGATCGACTTCGCCGAAGAGGCCGAACGCCAGATCGTCAGCGTGCGCTTCGACGGCCTGATTCGCGAGGTGCCCGGCACCGAGCCCTCGCCGTTCAGCGAGATCTGGCACCTGGTCAAGCCCAAGGACGACAGCCGCAACTGGTCCATCGCCGGCATACAGCCCGTGCAGTAGTCGGTCGTCCGGGCGCAGACCAGGGCGCAGGGTTCGGCCGGCGCCGCGAGCGCCGGCGTGTTATGCGCCGCGGCGCTGGTCGAACACCAGGCCCGCACACAGCGCCGTGCCAACGACATAAAGCAGCCAAGTGCTCGATATCGCGTACGGGTAGAGCATCAGGGCGACGCCCAGCCACAGGGTCCAAGGCCGCTTGAGCCTGCGCCCGCGCCGCCACGCGAACAGCCCGACCAGCCCGAAGACGATCGCGCCGACGAGATAGGCGGGACTGGGCAGTTCCAGCCCGAGTGATTGCAGCGCGGCGAGTTCGTTCATCAGGTATGGATCCGCAACGGTGTTGTCGAGTCTAGGCTGAGCTGTGGCACCACTGCTGGACGATGCCGAGACTAGCGCTTCAGACGGCTCGGAACACGCAAGCGGATCAGCGGGCCACGCTCGGCGAGCACGGTCTGCACCCTGTCAGCATCTCGGCGTGGTCGTTCAGCGCGTCGACTTCAGTCATCGAACCTCAGCAGTCGATCACCCCAGCGAGGGCCAGTCACTCACTCACGACGCCAAGGCGGTTCTAGCCCTCCGCAAGCGCTCGACTTCGGCCTCCAGCGCGGCAATGCGCGCATCGCGAGACTTGACCGCGGCCTGCACATCCGCGGCCTCGAAGCGCTGCGGAATGTGCTGCGGGCAGTTCACGTCCCATGCGGTGACGGTGAAGAGCACGACCTGCTCCGGCCTCGCGCGATAGCCCTGCGGCATCAGGCTGCGACGCAGCGCCTCGTCGCCTTCCACCACGCGTGCCGAGCCCCACACCTTGATGCGGCGCCGGTGCGCGTAGTCGATCAGGAACAGCTGCGCCTTCGGGTTCTCCTCGAGGTTACCCTGGGTGATGTACTGGCGGTTGCCTGCGAAGTCCACGAAGGCGATCGTGTGCTCGTCCAGCACCCTCAGGAACCCCGCCGGGCCGCCGCGGTGCTGGATGTAGGGTTGCCCGTCCGCATTGGCGGTCGCCAGGAACACGCTGGTCTGGGCTTCGATCTCGGCCTTCAGGTCAGCGGTGATGGCTTGCTCCCAGGAGCCACCCGCTTCCATGCGCGCATAGGCCGGGCGCGAACCCTTGCGGGACTGGATCGCCTTCACCGTGTCGCTGAACGCCACGTCGCTGGCGTAGTTCTTGGTGCGGGCCACGGTCACAGCCCGTGTTCGGTGAGACCGGCATGGTCGCCGGGGCGCCGGCCTGCGGGCCAGTCGTACAGGCGTTCGGCCTCCGTGATCGGCACGTCGTTGATGCTTGCGATGCGGGTGTGCATCAGGCCTTCGCCATCGAAGGCCCAGTTCTCGTTGCCATAGCTGCGGAACCACTGGCCGGTGGCGTCGTGCCACTCGTAGGCAAAGCGCACCGCGATGCGGTCCTCGCGAAACGCCCACAGTTCCTTGATGAGCCGGTAGTCGAGTTCGCGCTGCCACTTCTGTGTGAGGAACGCCTCGATCTCCGCGCGCCCTTGCAGGAACGTGGAGCGATTGCGCCAGCGGCTGTCGGGCGAATATGCCAGCGCTACTCGCGCCGGATCGCGACCGTTCCAGGCGTCCTCGGCCATACGCACCTTCTGGATGGCGGTCTCAAGCGTGAACGGAGGCAGCGGAGGACGGGACATAGAAGGGTCTCCAGGCGGATGGCGACGGCCCAAGAAGTCGGCGCGCAACGCAGCGCCGCCTCGTGGGATGGGCTGATGAATCAGGCGGCGAGGGCCTGCGCGACGGGGAAGTCGATCTCGGTCTGAGCCACCGAGTTGACGTAGTTGGTCCAGGTGTTCAGCGCCACGTGCTGGACGATCTCGACGATCTGCGCGTCGTCGTAGCCGGCCATCCGCACGGCCTGCACGTCAGCGTCGGACACATGCCCGCGTTCACGAACCACCTTGGCCGCGAAACGCACCGCCGCGTCGGCCTTCGGGTCGAGCGAGCCGCCGTGGCGGTTGGCCGCGATCTCGGCTTCGCTCAGCTTCGCCAGGTTCTTGCCCATGAAGCTGTGCGCCGACAGGCAGTAGCCGCACTCATTGATCTGCGCGACGGCCAGCGCGATGCGCTCGCGGGTCTGGGCCGGCAAACTGCCCTTGGCCAGGGCGCCCGACATGCCCAGGTAGCCCTCCAGCGCGGCTGGGCTGTTGGCGACCAGGCGGAACAGGTTCGGCACGCTGCCGATCTGCTTGTTCACGGCTTCGAGAAGCGGTCGGGCCGATGCAGGGGCGGCGTCGATGCTGGCGGGGGTGACAAGGCGGGACATAGTGTGGACTCCAGAGTTTGGTGGGGCCGGTAAGTGCCGGTGAAGAGACTGTAGATATTCCCGACTGGGCAGACTAGACTGCCAATCTGCGAATATTCCTCTCAATATTCGGAACAATGGATCGCCTCGAAGCCATGTCCGTGTTTGCCGCCATCGTCGATGGGGGAAGCCTGTCGGCGGCAGGGCGGCGCCTGAAGGTGCCGCTGGCCACCGTCAGCCGCAAGCTCGCGGACCTGGAGGCGCACCTCAAGACGCGCCTCATCACACGCTCGACGCGCAAGCTCGTGCTGACCGATGCGGGTCGCGACTACCTCGACGCGTGCCGTCATATCCTCGAGCAGGTCGACGAGGCTGAGCGCGCCGCCGCGGGCGCCTACGCCAAAGTCAAGGGCCAGTTGGTAGTGGCCGCGCCGATCGTCTTCGGTCGCCTGCACGTGGTGCCGGTGGCAGCGGAGTTCCTGGAAGCACACCCCGAGGTCGACATCCAGCTCCGCCTGGGCGACCGCAACGTCAACCTCATCGAGGAGCATGTCGACGTGGCCCTGCGCATCGGCGCATTGCCGGACAGCAACCTCATCGCGACGCAGGTCGGAACGATCCGCCGCGTGGTGTGTGCGAGCCCGAACTACCTGAATCGGTTCGGCACTCCTCAATCCCTGGACGATCTCGCGGCGCACCGTTGCATCACGTTCGACGGCCTGGAGGCCGCAAACGCATGGACCTTTGCCGGCACCGACGGCAAGAAGCGGCAGGCGCGTGTGCGCTCGCGCATGATCGTCTCCACGGCCGATGCGGCCATCGAGGCCGCGGTCCTCGGGCTCGGCCTGACCCGGTTGCTGTCTTACCAGGTGGCCGACGCCCTGCGGGACTCCCGCCTCGTTCGCGTGCTGGTCAACGACGAGTCGCCTGCAGTGCCGGCCAGCCTGATCTACCCCGGCCAGGGGCGGCTACCGATGAAGATCCGCGCCTTCATCGACTTTGCCGTGGGGCGCTTGCGTGATCGTCTGTCGGCGCTCGACGCCAGGGGTGCGGGCGTTCTGCCACTGCCACCCACCCCAGTTCAACGACGGCGGCGAAGGCTCCAGCGGTGACAAGGGATAGTGCATGAGGCCGGGATCGATGCGGCTCCAGACCCTCGCCACGGCGGAGCGCGAACAGGAAGATCGAGCTGCCACCCAGCGAGGCCAGAACGAAGGTGGGGTGTGGCGGACCGCCAACCTGTCGCCAGCGCAAGCAATGGGATCGGCCGACGCGATGCCGGTGGCCGCGATCCCTACGGTTGCGCTCTCACGACGTCACCCACGCGGATCGACCCCGTGGTGATCACCCGGGCCGTCATGCCGCCATGGCCGCGCATCGCGGCATAGCCGCCCGACCCGATGGTCTCTTCCATACGTGAACAGGGCTGGCAGGGACCGACGATCTCCAGCCGCGCATCACCCACCTGCAGCCTGGCATTCTTCAATGCCAGGAGGTTAATACCAGAGACCACCAGGTTGCGCCGCAAGCCGACTGGATCGACCCGGTCGACACGCGCCAGCCGCGCGATCACGTCCAGATGCTCGGCCTGGATAAGCGTGACCTGCCGCGTGGACAGCTCCACCTCGCCACGCTGGCCCGGTCGGTCGTCGGCAAGCCCGATGCCGGCAAGGGCCATGGTGCTCTCGACAGTACGCGCGACTTCGCGCGGCGAGCCTCGAACGACGATGGCTTCGACCCGACCCTCGATCTGAGGCGGCTTGTTGAGCTCGCGAATGGTCTTCATGCGCTGATTCTGCGGCAGTTCCCCGCCGAACTGCGCCGCGCTTCAGAGCCACATTTATATTGGTCAAGGTACGGAGCGGTCTTCAGCGGCGGCCGGCAATACGAGGTGCGGAATAGCTCATATCGAGCGCATGAGTTGTGCAACGCGGATCTGAATGACGCGTTTCGGCTGATATAGCGTGTGTCTGCCTATGGCCGGGTGCCGGTGTAGACGACAGGCGCTTATCCGGCAGCCCGAGGCGACCGACAGGTCAACGGCGGGCTGATCGGAAATGCGACTACCTGCTCGCGACCCACTGCCTTGGCTCGTGGTCGCATTCGCAAGAGCGCGCAGGTTACACGGTCGAGGAATCATTGGCTGGTGCAGAATCTGCCGCCTCAGCTGCCTGCCCTGATGAACCACGCCAACGCCGCCACCGCTGCGCCGTCAGATCCGACAGTGAGGGGCTGGCTCGAAGCGGCAGGCTGCGTAACCTGCATCGGCGTGCTCAGCCTGCTTTATGCCATCGGCAATACGCTGGGCGCGCATCCGATCGCCTTCATCCTCTACGCGGTGCTGGTATCGGCCATCGCGACGCTGGCAGTGGTCGGCATCGGCTCGCAAGCGATGGCCGTCATGTTGCATCCGCTGAGCTGGGCTGTCGGCCTGGCCATCATTCTGCTCGAGGTCTTCTACTACCAGACCCTCGCCTATGTGCCACCGGCGCACGGCAACGTGATGCTGCGCATCGGTATCCCGATGGCGATGGCAACGGGCTGGTTGTTGCTCCGTCGCCGCACGCCGCCCCTGGCCATCGCCGGCGCCGCTGCGATCGTGCTCGCCACCTTGTTCGTCATGGGCGTCACGGCGCCCGACGTGCGCTGGCCGATGGCAATCGCCGGTACCTTGGCCGCCGTATTCATGGTCGTGCGTGGCTTTGCTGCGGAATTCCACCCGTCGAATCGCGCCGCGAAGACGGTTCGCGAAAAGCTTCGCGTCACGGGCTTGATCATCCTCGTCACGTCGATCCTGAGTCTGGCGGCGGCCGCCATCGCCGCGACGGCCGTGGTCGCGCAGATCCTGCCGAGTACCCGCCTGGTGCCCACGGCCGCGCAGATGCTGCACGCGCCGACCTTTCTCATCGGGGGCCTGGCCGGCGGCGCGGTCTTCACCTTGATGATGTATCTGAACTTCGCGTCGGTGGTGAAGATCTCGACCGAGAACCTGACCGCGATGATGGCCTTCTCGCCGGCAACGGCCTGGTTGTTTCAGGCGGTGGGTGACGCCCTCGGGCTGATCAAAGCACCCACGCCAGGTCCGCCCATCATCGCGGCCATCGTGGTTTGCATCGCCGCGGTGCTGCTGATCTTCTGGGCGAGTGTGCAGAGGGGCCGCCGATGAATGAGCTCGAGCGACTGGAGGCCATGCTTCGTGCACGGCCGGCATCGCTGTCCATCGAGCAACGCCGGGCAGCGTCCGACGCGCTGGGAGACCTCTTCCCGCTGGCAGCCGATGTGCGTGTGGAACCCGTGATGGCGCACGGCGTTCCTGCTGAATGGACCTCCACGCCCGGCGCGAACACCAGCGAAGTCGTCCTCTATCTGCACTGGGGGGGATATGTGTGGGGCTCGCTGAAGAGCCACCGGCACCTCGTGAGCGAGTTGGGCCGCGCAGCGACGATGAGGACGCTCGCCCTCGACTACAGGCGTGCCCCTGAATTCCCGTTTCCGCATGCCCTGGAAGATGCGGTCAGCGGATACAGATTCCTCCTGGATTCCGGCTTCAATCCTCGTCAGATCGCGGTCGCCGGCGCTAGCGCTGGAGCGGGCCTGGCGGTGGCCCTGCTGGTCCGACTGAAAGAGCTGGGCCTGCCGCAGCCGGCCTGCGCATTGCTTTTCTCGCCGTGGGCCGACATGACAGCCACCGCGGACAGCTACAGCCGCAACGCGCACCGAGATCCGATCCTCGACCGCGAGACCATGCAATTCTTGGCCGAGCAGTACCTTGGACAGCGGTCACGAGAGACGCCTCTTGCCTCACCGGTTTTCGCTGATCTGAGCGGCATCGCGCCTCTCACGATCTTCGTAGGATCCACGGAGGCCTTGCTGGACGACGCGGTCGCACTGACCCGCGCGGCGGGCCTCGCCGATGTGAGCGTGCGACTGGAGATTTGGCCGAAGATGTTCCACGTCTGGCCCACCTACCATCAGGTGTTGGCGCAAGGCAGGCAAGCGGTCGCCAGAGCCGGAAGGCTGCTGCGTGAAGCGGTGGAAGCGGCTGACAGCGGCGAAGGGTGAAGCGAGTCCGACCGTCATTGACGAGCGCGACAGCTGACCGTCGTGACCGGCGGGTTCAGGGCGACGAGATCCGATCAGTGAGGAACCGGCGTCGACCCATCGGCGACATTCACAGGGACGAAATCGCCGCCGCGACGCTGACCGTGGCGCCTGCGCGGCCAGCAACTGAATGAACTCCAGCGGCGACAACACGTGGTGCGTGGGGTCGTCGCGCCACGGTGTCTTGCGGTTGCGGTCGAAGTCGGCGCAGTCGCCGCGCTTGAGTTCGCACCCGACCTCGTGAACGTCCATCGTGAGCACTCAGCTCAGGCTGCGCGCCACGGATTCGGTCTGACCAAGGTTGGCAGCACCTACCGCTTCGGCATTGAGCAGATCACCGTCGAGATCGAGCTTGCGATCACTGGCCATCACTCTCAAGACCTGCTGAAAGGCCATGTTGCAGCTGGCGAAACGTCCGGCATTGAAGTCGGTAAAGCGATGGACCGCCCCCTCGCTGTAGCCTGAATTGGGTCATTCGAGCAGATGGGCAGTACCGAAGTACGGGCCGCCGTGGCGCGTGAAGACCGCGTGGCCGATCGAATCCTGCGTCGGAAACAGATGCGGCCGCGAACGCACAAGCGCCTCGGCAAACGTGATGCACATCTGCATCGGCCCGCCAGTTCGCGACGGTTTCAGTTGGCGATCAAGCGCCGGCCCAAGGGCAATTCATCGATGAGCTACTCGTAGATCAGGCTGAAATCGCGCTCCGTCTTCACGTCGCCCAGCCTGTCGTTGTAAGCCAGGCATCGGGCGAGCGCCATTGCAAGTCCAGATTCAACGCCAGTGCCTGGACGCCCATGCTTCCCGCACGCCTCAGGATCTCCGCATGCGCGATCTTCGGCAGTTTCGACATCGCGGTGTCGGCGCTGAAGTTGAACTCGTGTTCGGTGATGGCCAGCACGGCACACCCGTCGGCGGGCGACTGATCGAGCTTCAGGCCGGCGAAAGCCAGTTGCAGGTCGACCGCTCATGCAGCGCGCCGGGATACTCTGGTCGGACTCAGGATCTGGGTCTCGGACTGGATGCTTTCCGGCGTGCGTTCAGGTGCGAGCCGAAAAGCATTGCCGGCAGAGCCGGGGCAAGCCGTGCGGCGAGCGCCACGACCACAGTGGCGTCGCCCCCTCCGCGTGACCCGGGTATGCTTGCGATTGCCCTCATCCGTGTCAGGCCTGCTCCGCCACCACCGGATTGCGCAGCACGCCGATGCCCTCGACTTCGATTTCCATCACGTCGCCCGGCAGCACTGGGCCGATGCCCGCGGGCGTGCCGGTAATGATCACGTCGCCGGGTTCGAGCGTGATCGACTGGCTCAGGTAGGACACCAGCGCCGGCACGTCGAAGAGCAGGTCGGAGGTGTTCGAGTCCTGCCGCGTTTCGCCGTTGATCCGCGCCCTGATGCGCAAGCTCGATGGGTCGAGGTCAGTGACGATCACCGGGCCCAGCGGGCAGAAGCTGTCGTATGCCTTGCCTACCAACAGGCAGCCCATGTCCATCTCCTCGCGCTGAATCACGCGTTCCGAGATGTCGTTGGCACAGGTATAGCCGAGGATCACCGACGCGGCATCGGCCGCTGCGATGCGCCGCGCCCGGCGCCCAATTACGACCGCCAGCTCGGCTTCATAGTGCACGTTGCGGCCCTCGCGCGGATAGACTACCGGCGCATCGGGGCCGACGATCGCGCTCTCGGGTTTCATAAACAGCATCGGAATCCGCGGCGTCTTGGCGCCGGTTTCCTTGATGTGATTGACGTAATTGAGACCGACGCCGAAGACACGGCGCACCTCGACCGGGGCCAGCAGGCGCACACCGGCGAGCGGTATGCGCCGACCCACCGCACCCGCATCGCCGAAAGGCGTACCGCTGACCGGTTCGATGTCGGTGGCACTAACCAGGCGCCCGTACTGGGCGCCGCTATCGCCTTCGAAACGCAACCACATCACGACATGCTTCTCGCTTTGTTCAATACAGCCATCAGGTCAAATCCCGTTGCGCCAAGCGCTTCCGCAATGCGCGCAGTCGCGCCGGCCCGATGTCGCCGTCGTGGGCGATGAAGCAGGCCTCCTGCGCCAACGCGTGTTCGGCATCCAACGCGCGCGGGCGGTGGCGGAAGGATCCCCAGGTGATCACGCCCCAGTCGGCAACGAACCACCAGCCCTCTTCGCGATTGGTGAGTGGCATCAACGCTACGCCGGCTTCGCGCCCCGGCCCGATCGGGCCGACATAGTCTATCCACTCCGCGGCTGGCGTCTGGGTGGCCCCAATCGTTTCGCCGTGCTCGTTCAACGCGCGGCCACCGGCAAGCATCTGCATCGACTCGCCGACGCGGACATTGAAGTACGCATGACGCGTTGGACCCAGGCGCACCGGCCACACGCCTTGCCGAAGCGTTGAGCGCAGTCGCAAGGCCGTCGCGTCGGCATCCTGATCGATGACGTAGACCCGCTCCTCGCGAAGGATCTGCCGCCCTGCCTGGGCCGCCCACTCCGCCGGGCCCTGCCAATCGAGTTCCTGGCGAATGACGGCCGACCCGTAGGGGTCGACGGAGAACGTACAGCTGCGCTCGACGATCCGTCCGGGCGCCCTGCCCTGAAACACGTCGTTCAGGTAGAAGTTGTAGGTGTACTCCTCGGTCTGCCCTTCGCTAGCCGGCACCAGCGCATGCACGTGGTCGGCGCCCAGCCACAGCGATTGATGATGCGGATGATCGGCCGGCGCCTCCGACGTCACCAGATGCCCGCCTGGCGTGAACAGCGGAAAGACGTAGCTTCGAAAGTCACCCTGGGTCAGGCCCAGGACCAGACGTCCGTCGTTGCGCAGGTAGCGGCGCTTGGTGCGCGCCCACGCGCCCTGGGGCAGCGCGATGTCGCCAGTGTCGAAGGTGAAGTTCATGCCGCGTCAGGGACCGAACGGATCCGCCCGATCGCCGCTGCGCTTCAGCACTTTTTCTCCGTGCGATCGCACATGGCCTTGTAGACAAATATTGTCGACTCCAGCGCTCCGCAGAGGGTGTTCCGGTGCGTAAACATCTCGGGCTCCTGGTGATCGTCTCGACGCGCTGGTCCGTGCGCCCCTACCGGCGCAACGCTGCATGCATTCTGCAGTATGCCGGCAAGGACTACCGACAACGCAGGCCTATCGGGGCGGGTCTGAGCCACCCGCTTTCGCCAATGCATCGAGCATGATTTTGTGCGCTCAGACAGCGTGCAACAGGGCCTGCCCACAGGCTGGCGCCTGTGGCGCTGCGCACACCTGCGTATGCAGGTGCGTCAGGAAGGATCTACTCGATCACCGGCTGCTCCAGGATGGCCACGATGATCTTCACCTCGCCGCCGAAGTTTGGGCAGTGCTCCGTATCGATCTGTTCTGCGATTCGCACGCGCTGCGCTGCGAATTCGGCACGACAGCGGTCGAGTCGTGTGAGACAGCATTCGCCAAGGGCGCTGACGTATTCACGACCGACGATGCGAGCAAACCCGAGCGCCTGCCGTCGCTAGGCCTCTCGCGCAACCAATGGGGCTGAGCCTCAAATTGACCGCGACCTGCTCGACAACCTACGACATGGCGGACACTTGCACGATCACGGAAGCACACCTCTACGCTGGCGACACCGAGCCAAGCACGTTGCGCGAGGCCAGTACGGCAATCTCGCGACCTTCGACCCGAAGGCCGCCTGCCACACCTTCAGCGCGCCACTGTCCGGCACCAACGGCAGCGGCTGGCTGATTGCGCACGCCGTGGTGTGCTGCCAGTGCTACGCGTAGGCAGCACATCGTGGTAGCACGACTGTCGCCGCTCGCCGCTCGGGAAGCTCCCTGCAGCAGGCGTGGCCTTCTACAGCGTGCGGGTTTTGGATGGATTGCGGGTGAGGCAGGCGCTGGCTAGCATTCGGCGTACCCCCGATTGCCAAAGGAAGACGCGATGCCACTTCGCAAATCTGCCTCGTTCACGCGGCGCCAGATCGTTGTTTGCGGCAGTGCCGCGCTTGCCGCGCCGGTTAGTCTCGGCGTCGCGGGCATCGCTCGGGCGCAGCAGAAATTCACCTGCCGCATTGCCCACGCTGAAGGCGTCGGTACGCCGATCACGCTGGCATTTGAACAATGGGCCGGCATCCTGCGAGAGCGCAGTGGTGGGCGCATCGATGCGCAGCATTTCCCGGCCGCGCAACTCGGCGGCCTGGCGCAGGCGCTGGAGGGCAGCCGAATCGGCACGATCCAGGTCACCACAGCCGGTCCCGACAGCGAGGAAGCCATCGCGCCAGAGATCGCAGCCTTCGGCGGCGCGCCGGGCTTCATCTACAAGGACGAGGCGCATGTCGACCGCGTGTTGCAGGGGCCGCTGGGTGCCGAGGTGTCGGAGATCGCGCGCAAGAAGACCGGTGTCGAATTTGTGGCCTACGGTGAAACCGGTTTTCGCCACATCCTGTCCAAGCGGCCGGTGACTTCGCTCGACACACTCAAGGGCCTCAAGATTCGCGTACCCGAATTGCGCATCTGGGTTGAGTTCTGGCGCAAGCTCGGCGCCAACCCGACCCCGTTGCCGTATGCGGAACAGTACTCAGCGCTCTCCACCGGGGTGATCGACGGCCTGGACTCCGATTTCTTCTCGGTGCTCGGATTCAAGTGGCACGAGCACGCCAAGGACCTGACCCTCACCGCCCATTGGTTCCTGCCCAAGGCCGTGCGCGTCAATGCACGCTGGCTCGACAGCCTACCGGCCGATCTGCGGGACATGGTTCGCAGCTCGGCCAAGGAGGTCTTCGCGCAACAGCGCAGCACGAACCGCGCCAATGCGGCCAAGGCCCTGGCCGATCTGGAAAAACTCGGCGTCAAGGTCAACCGTCTCGCCGATGCCGAACGTGCCAAGTGGGCCGAAATGACGGCGCCGCTGTTTGACGAGTTCGGTAGCAAGAGTCCCGAAACCAAAGTCATGATCGGCAAGATTCGGCAGCTCGGTTGACGTCAAGCTAGGCTGACATCGATCAAGGTTCGCCGCCGATGATCGAACCCGCCGCCGTTCCCGTAGGTGCGGTGCCCATTGACGCGACACCGCTGTGGTCGCGCGTGCTGAACGGCTTCGACCGCACGCTCGAAGCGCTGTGCATCGCGCTCGTGCTCGGCGCGGTCGGCGTCGCCTCGCTGCAGGTTTTTTGCCGCTATGTGCTGAATGCGGCGCTGTCCTGGCCAGAGGAACTGTGCATCTGGATGTTCAGTGCCGCAGTGTTCCTCGGCATGGCGCTGGTGGTCGGCCGCCGATCGCATATCTCGATTGACCTGCTCAACCGCTTCTTGCAACCGCGCGGCCGACAGGTGCACGGGTGGTTGGTCGACGCCTTCGTCGCCGGCGCGAGCTTTATGCTGCTGGTGCACGGCTGGGACTTCGCTGGCCGTGCGATCCAGGTATCGCCGGCGCTCGAATGGCCACTGAGCTATCTGCTGATGGTGGTGCCGGCCGCCGCGCTGCTCAACTTGTTCTATCTGGTGCGGCCGTTTGCGTCAGTGCCATCGTGGACCGGCGTCGGCGCGGTGCTGGCGGGGCTGGCAATCTACCTGGCGGTGCGCCACGGCGCCGGCGCGCTGTACCAGGAGGCCGGCAGCGCTACCGCGCTGATGGTGATCGCCTTTGCGCTGATCCTGTTCGAGGTGCCGGTCGCCTTCGCATTGATGTTTGGCGCCTTCGCGGCCTTTGCGCCGCTCGGCGACGTGATGCTCGTGATCGTGCCGCAACATGTCGCCGGATCGCTAAACTCGTTCACACTGCTGGCGATCCCGTTCTTCATCATGGCCGCGGCGGTGATGAACGTCGGCGGCATTACGGTGCGGCTGCTCGACCTGGCCACCCGCCTGGTCGGCCATTTCCGCGGCGGCCTCGGCCAGGCCAACGTGGTCACCAACACGCTGCTGGCCGGCGTGTCGGGTTCGTCCACGGCCGACGCTTCGGCGATCGCCAAGCTGATGGTTCCCGAGATGGAGCGCCGCGGCTACGACCGAGGGTTCAGCTGCGCGCTGACGAGTGCCTCGTCGACGCTCGCCAACTTGATTCCACCCAGCCTCGGCCTCATCATCTATGCTGCATTGGCCTCGGTATCGGTTGGCGCGGTGTTCATCGCCACCATCGTGCCGGGCCTGCTGGCCGCTGGCGCGCTGGTGCTGACGGTGTACTTCGTCGCCCGGCGGCGCGGTTACGGCGGCGATCGTGAGGTGGCCACCGGCCGCGAGCGCTTGCAGGCGCTGAAAGTGGCGGTGCCGGCCTTGTTGCTGCCCTTGCTCATCGTCGGCGGCGTGCGCATCGGCGCATTCACCGCCACCGAGGCTGGCGCAATGGCACTGATCTTCGCGGTGCTCTGTGGCCTGTTCTTCTATCGCTGCCTCACTGCCCGCAACTTCCTCGAAGCGGCGCGCGAATCGACCTACGACACCGTTACGATCGTGATCATCATCGCCGCGGCGGCGCCGTTCGCGTGGGTACTGGCGGCCGAACAGGTGCCGCAGAAGTTGGCCGCCGCGATGTCCGGCTTTGCCACCAGCGCCGCTCTCTTGCTTTTGCTGGTCAATGTGTTCCTGCTCGGCGTGGGCCTGTTCATGGAGATGATTGCCGCAATGGTGATACTGGTGCCGATCCTGGTTCCGATCGTGGTTGCTGCCGGCGTAAGCCCGGTGCAATTTGGCGTGGTGCTAGTGATGAACCTGGTCATTGGCGCGCTGACGCCGCCGATGGGCATGCTGGTCTTCACTACGGCGCGTGCCGGCGGTGCGCCGGTGCTGGACGTATTCCGAGCAATCATGCCCTTTCTCGTGGCGCTGATCGGCGTGCTGGTGCTTGTGACCTACGTGCCCTGGCTGACCCTGGGGCCGGTGGAGTGGCTGGGCCCATGACAATCCTTCAATCCACGGCAAGGCAATGACCCCGCGACCGCGGATTGCGCTGGTCGGCCTCGGCATGGCGGTGACCCCGCATGCCAAGGGTCTGCTGGACCTGGCCGATCAGGTCGAGGTAGCCCATGCCTTCAGCCCGAGTGAGGCCCGCCGCGCTGCCTTTGCACAGCGCTTTGATTTCCCCTTGTGCGATCGGCTGGAGACGATCCTCGAGGATCGATCGGTGCAGGCGGTGGCCGTGTTCACGCCGGCAAATACGCACCTGGACATCGTGCACCGATGCGCCGCGGCGGGCAAGCATGTGCTGCTGGAAAAGCCGGTCGAGACCACGACCGCTCGCGCGCGTGAACTTGTCGCGCTGTGTCGAAATGCCGGCATCACCCTGGGCATCGTGCTGCAGCACCGATTCCGTCCGGCGGGCCTGGCGCTGGCCGCGTCGATCGCCAGCGGCGAGTTGGGGGCACTGGTCAACTGTTCGACCGTGATCCGCCTGTGGCGACCGCAGACGTATTACGACGAGCCGGGGCGCGGCAGCTTTGCACGTGACGGCGGCGGGGTGTTGCTCTCGCAGGGCATCCATACGCTGGACCTGATGCTGAGCCTGGCCGGACCGATCAGCGAGGTTACGGGCTACGCGACGACCACGGCCGTGCACCGCATGGAGACCGAGGACCTCGTCTGCGCGGCGGTTCGATTCGCTGGCGGCGCGATTGGCATCATCGAAGCCACCACCGCCGCCTATCCGGGCACCGCCGAACGCATAGCGATGGGATTCGTCAAGGCCACGGCCACGCTCGCCGGCACCGCGCTGCAGTTGCACCACCACGACGGCCGCCGGATCGAGATTGAGCCCGACCGCAGCGCCGGCGGCACCGGTGCCGACCCGATGGCTTTTCCGCATGATTACCACCGTGCCGTAATGGCCGATTTCATTGCTGCCATCACCAAGGGCCACGCACCACGCGTCACCGGTGAGGAAGCCCTGCGGGTGCACTGCCTAATCGATGCGCTGATCGCTACCGGCGCGCGCGGTGGACCGGTGCTGGTTGCACACGGATGAGCGACGCACCGCTGCGCTTCGGCGCCATCGGCCTGGACCACCGGCACGTTTACCACCTGGTCGGCGAGCTGATCGCGGCCGGCGCGCATTGCGGGGGATATTGCCCAGAAACTTCCGATCCACGGGTACTGCAGGGTTTTCGCGAGCGTTTCCCGCAGTTGCTGGCAGTCGAACGTTCGCGCCTGCTCGACGACCGCTCGATCGACATCATCTGCTGTGCGGCCATTCCTCGCGACCGGGCCGGCATCGCCATTGCCGCGATGCAGCATGGCAAGGACGTGATGGTCGACAAGCCCGGCATCGTCTCGGCGGCCGACCTGCAGGCGGTGCGGGCCTGCGTGGCCCGCACCGGGCGCATTTTCTCGATCTGCTTCTCGGAGCGCTTCATTGTGCCCGCCGCCGAAATGGCAGCGCAGCTCGTCGCCGCGGGAGAGATCGGGCGCGTGGTGCAGACCGTGGGTCTCGGGCCGCACCGGCTGAATCGCACCATTCGCCCGGCCTGGTTCTTCGACCCGAGCGCCTATGGCGGCATCCTGGTCGACATCGCCTCGCATCAGATCGACCAGTTCCTGTTCTTCACCGGCTCGGCCAGCGCCGAAGTCGTCGCCAGCACAGTCGCCAATCAGGCGTCGCCCGATCTACCGATGTTCGAAGACTTCGGCGAGATTCTGCTGCGCAGCGACACCGCGTCCGGCTATGTGCGCGTCGACTGGTATACACCTGACGGCCTGCCCACCTGGGGCGACGGGCGGCTGGTGATCCTCGGCACCGAGGGCACGCTGGAGCTGCGCAAGTACATCGACATCGCCGGCCGCGCCGGCACCGATCATGTCTTTCTCAGCAACCACAGCGGGGTGCGCCACATCGACGCCAGCTGTACGCCCTTGAGCTACTTCAGCCGCTTTCTGCGCGACGTGCGCCAGCGCAGCCACACGGCGATGCCGCAGCGGCACGTGTTCGAGGTCTCGAGGCTGGCGCTCGAGGCGCAGCATAGGGCGACACGCATCGCGGCGGTAGCCCTGTGATGTCTTCGCCGCCCCGCCCTTGGGCCTGGTGGCGAGATCAGTGACAGCATATGCGTCTGCAAGAAGGCGCTGTGTGCCTTCCACGAAGGGCAGATGGAGGATTGGTCGTTCAAAGTCTCATTTTCCGTGGCGATCGGCGGTCAAGCCCGGCCAAGCCGCATCAGTCGGGGTGCAGATTGCTGTTTTGTGGTTGACGGTTGCCGGCCGAGCGCCAATGGAACCGGTCGCACATGCATATCAAAGGGTTCGTTCACGTGTCTACCCGGACGAGTTGGGCACTTTGCCTCGGTCTTGAAACGCCCCGGCGTAGCTGATCCCCCGCTGCCTACGGCGCTGGGCCGAGTGAGCTGTCATGGGTTTGGTGCGCTCGGGCGGCGTGCAGCAGAGCGTGCCCACGCGCTAGAGTCCGCGGTTGCGCACAGGCCTGCAGACCCAGGTGAGTCAGCATGTTCTCGGTGAAGGGCTGGTCCAGGATAGCGGCGATGATCTTCAGCTCGCCACCTAAAGTCAGGCAGTCTTCCAGGTCGCGCTCGAAGACGCGGCTGAAGAGTCGCGCCCAATTGATCAGCTGACATGCTCCCAACCGGCCATTCACCAGCAACCGCTCCTGGCCGATTCCCGGTATCCACAAGCCGCAGCTTCCCGGCTACCTGAGTGGCGCTCGCCGTCGATGTCGACTACCTCATCGATCACCGCCCGAAGCGCTCTGCGCACCGGTACACGCTTTCGCACTATCGAGGCGGCTACTCCGCGCGCAGCGATTCGACCGGATCGAGCTTCGATGCGCGCCGCGCCGGCAGCACACCGGCAGCCAAGGCCGATCAGGGCGGCCAGCGCGACGGCGAGCACGGCGTAGCCGACGGGCGTATGCACCGGCAGCGCGGGCACCGTGGCACGGATCAATTGCGCCAGGCCGATGCCGAGCGCCAGCCCCATGGCCCCGCCGATGGTGGCCAGCACGACGGCCTCGCCGAGGAACAGGCCGAGGATCGTGCGCCGCTGCGCGCCCAGCGCCAGCATCAGGCCGACTTCGCTCGTGCGCTCGGCCACGGCGATGGTCATGATGGTGACGATGCCCACCGCACCGACCAGCAGCGAGATGCTGCCCAGGCCGCCGATGGCCATCGTCAGCATGTCGAGAATGTTGCCCAGCGTGCGCAGCATCTCTTCCTGCGTGGTGACGGTGAAATCCTCGCGGCCGTGGCGCGCGACGAGCAGCTTCTTCGCGTCGGAAGCGACCCGCGCCGACGCTGCCCCTTCGGCATAGGACAGGTGGATCTCGGTCAAGCCCTCGCGGTTGAAGAGCTCCATGGCGCGCGCCGCCGGGATATACGCCGTATCGTCGAGGTCGATGCCCAGAAACTGCCCCTTGGGCTCGAGCACGCCCACCACGCGGAACTGCAGGCCGCCGATGCGCAGGCGCGTACCGAGCGCGCTGGCGGTGCCGAACAGCTCCGTCTTCAGCGTCGGCCCGAGCACCACCAGGTTGCGCGCCTCGCCGCCCTGCTCCTCGGGCAGGAACTGGCCGACGTGCACGCGCACGTTGAACACGCGCAGCATCGCCGCGCTGCCGCCGAAGATAGATGTTCTTCGCACGCGCCCGTTGCCGGCCACCTCCGCATTGCCCGTCACGGTCGGGACCACGCCGACCACGTTCGGCACATGGGCCAGGGCCTGCGCGTCCTCGAAGGTCAGCGGCCGCGCCGACGTCGGCAGCCCGGGCGGACCGCCCCTGCGCCTCCAGGCGCCCCGGTGCGATGCCGATGACGTTGGTGCCGAACTGCGAGAACTCGGCGAGCACGAAGCGGTGCACGCCCGCGCCGATCGAGGTGAGCAGGATCACGGCCGCGATGCCCACCGCGATGCCGAGCAGCGTGAGAAAGCTGCGCAGCCGGTGCGCGGTGATCGCGCGCAGGGCGAGCCTGATGCCGTCGCGCAGGATCATCGTTTGGCCAGTGCGAGCACCGGATCCATGCGCGCCGCGCGCCGCGCGGGCAGCACGCCGAACACCAGCCCGGTCACGATCGAGGTGCCCAGCCCCGCCAGCACGGCCCAGCCGGGCGCAAAGGCCGGATAGCTCGGGTACAGGGTGCGGATCGTCGCAGCGCCGGCCTGGCCGATGACGAAGCCGAGCACGCCGCCGGCGGCCGACAGCAGCGCGGCCTCGGTGAGGAAGGCCCGGCGGATCGCGCCCTCGCTGGCACCGAGCGCCTTGAGCAGGCCGATCTCGGCCGTGCGCTGCGTGACCGAGACCAGCATCACGTTCATCACCAGGATGCCGGCCACCGCCAGGCTGATCGCGGCGATGCCGGCCACGCCCAGCGTGAGCGTGCCCAGCACGCGGTCGAAGGTGGCCAGCACCGCGTCCTGGGTGATGACCGTGACGTCCTCCTCGCCTTCGTGGCGCGCCTTGATGCGTGTCGCGCACCTGCGCCTTGGCCAGGTCGATCGAGTCGCGGTGACGCGCCTCGACCAGGATGCGGAACAGCGAGTTGGTGTTGAACAACTGCTGCGCCGTCGACACCGGCACGAACGCCAGTTCGTCGGTATTCATGCCCAGGCCGATGCCCGAGGTGGACAGCACGCCGATGATGCGAAAGCGCCGGTCGCCCACGCGCACCAGCCGGCCGACCGCGGGCTCGGCGCCGAACAGCTCGCGCCGGACCTTGCCGCCGATGACCATCACCGGCGAGCCGTGCGCCCAATCCTCGTCGGGCAGGAAGCGGCCCTGCGCCAGCTCGAAGTGGCGCACGACCAGGTATTCGGCGGTGGTGCCGACGACGACCGTCTCGCGCAGCCTGCCGCCGGCCGTGATCTCGGCCGAGCCGACCGACACCGGCGCCACGCGCAGCACGGCCTGCGCGCGCCCGATCGCGCGCGCGTCGTCCAGCGTCAGGTCGCGCGGGGTGCTGGTCACCGCGTTGGCCGGCGAGAAGCCGCCGGTCTGCGTGCGTCCGGGCAGCACGATCACCAGGTTGGTGCCGAGCGAGGAGAACTGGTCGATCACGAAATGCCGTGCGCCGTCGCCGAGCGCGGTGAGCACGATCACCGCCGCCACGCCGATGCCCATGGCCAGCATCGACAACAGCGTGCGCAGGCGGTTGCCCAAGGCCGCCGCGACGGCGAAACGAAGCACGTCTAGCGCGCGCATGCCTGGCCCATCGCCGACTCGGCGGCACGCGTATCGCTCACGATCACGCCGTCTTCCATCGCCACACGCCGCCGCGCGCGCGCGCCGATCGCCGGGTCGTGCGTGACGACGACGAGTGTCACGCCGCCTGCGTTCAGGGCCTCGAGCAGGTGCACGACATCGTCGCCGGTGGCGCGATCGAGGTTGCCCGTCGGCTCGTCGGCCAGGATCACCGCCGGCTGCATGATGGTCGAGCGCGCGATCGCCACGCGCTGGCGCTGGCCGCCCGAGAGCTGGTCGGGCCGGTGCTCGGCGCGGTCGGCGATGCCGTATTCCTGCAGCGCCCGCAGGACGCGTGCGCTGCGCTCCTTGGCCGCGATGCCGGCCAGCATCAAGGGCAGGGCGACGTTCTCGGCCGCGGTCAGCCGCGGCACGAGGTGGAAGCTCTGGAACACGAAGCCGATGCGCTGGCTGCGCACGCGCGCCTGCTCCTGCGGCGCCAGCGTGGTCACGTCGCGCCCCTCGAGCCGGTAGCTGCCGGCGTTGGGCCGGTCGAGCAAGCCCAGGATGTTGAGCAGGGTCGACTTGCCCGAACCCGACGGGCCCATGACCGCGACGTACTCGCCGGCGGCGATGGACAGATCGACCGCACGCAGGGCATGCACCTGGCTGTCGCCGAGCTGGAATACGCGCTCGACTGCCGTCAGCTCGATCTGCTGCGCGCCCGCCATGGCCTTCACTTCGTCGCCGGGGCCGGCTCGATCACCGCCGCGGCGCCGGCCTTGACGCCCGGGCGCTCGAGCGAGGTCACGATGCGCTCGCCCGCGCTGATGCCGGCGAGCACTTCGGTGTATTCCCAGTTCGCGAGACCGGTCTTGATCTTGCGCTCCTCGAGCCTGCCGTCGGCGCCGAGCACCAGCGCCCTGCCCCCTTCGAGCAGCGCGGCGGTCGGCACGCGCAGCACGTCGGCGCGCGCATCGAGCACGACCTCCACGTCGGCGCTGTAGCCGACGAGCAGGCGGCCGGCGCGGGTCGGGTCGTCGAACGTGGCTTCGATGTCGACCGTGCGTGATTGCTTCTCGACCGCGGTCACGTAGGGCGCCACGCGCCGCACCTTGCCGGCGAACGACTGTTTGGGCAGCGCGTCGAGCGAGATGCGCACCGGCTGGCCCGCGCGCAGCTTGGGCGCGTCGATCTCGTCCATCGGCGCCTTCACGTACAGGCAGGATTCGTCGATCAGGTCGATCGCCGGCGGCGTCGGCACGCCGGGCGGCGACGGCGTCGAGTACTCGCCGACCTCGCCGACGATCTTCGCCACCGTGCCGTCGAAGGGGGCCACGAGCTCGGTGCGCCCGCGCTGCACGCGCACCATGTGTACGCTGGCCTGCGTTTGTTCGACGTCGGCGCGGGCGGTGGCGCAGGCCGCCGTCTTCGCCTCGGCGGCGGCGCGCGCGATGTCGATCGCGTTGGCCGAAACGAAGCCGCGCTGGTGCAGCTCCGTCTGGCGGGCGACATCACGCTCGGCGCTTTCGGCCAGCGTGCAGGCCTCGACCACGCGCTTGCGCGCCGTGGCCACCTGGGCCTGGGCGACGCTCTCCTGCGCCCCGATGTCGTCGTTCCAGAGTCGCATCAGCAGCTGGCCCTTCTTGACCTTGTCGCCCTCCTTGACCTTCAGGATTTCGATCCGGCCGCCCAGGATGGTCGAGAGCTTCGTGCGCTGGCAGGCCTCGACCGTGCCGGCACGCGTATTGACGATCGTCGCCTCGACGCGCCCGCGCGCCACTTCGGCGACCACGACCGCGATCGGATTCGGGCGACCGAGCCACCAGACCACTGCAGCGAGCAGGGCGGCAGCTATGACGACAAGCAGACTACGACGCAGCCAGGGACGGTTCAAGGCGATGGGCATGGGCGAGCGGGACGTTGCGCCGGGCGGCGCGGCAGCACCGAGCCTAATCGAACGGCGCCAGCAGGCGTTGACTGCACGCAAGCAGCGAATCGCTACCTGACGCGGCGATCGTCGCGGCGATCGTCGCTGCGATCACCGATCGGCGAGGTGGCTCGCGACGATGGCCTCGACGCGTGCCTGCTGCGCGGCAGTCAATGGTGCGAAGGGCCGCCGGCAAGGGCCGCAGTCGAGACCGATGATCTTCAGCATCGCCTTGGTGCCGGGAAACACGCCCACCTCGACCAATACGTCGATGACCGCGTTGGCGCGCGTCTGCAGGGCCAGCGCGCGCGCCATGTCCCCTGCCTTCAGCGCGTCGAAGATGCGCACGAACAGGCGGCCCATGACGTTGAAGGTGGTGCCGATCGCGCCGTCCGCGCCCATCGCCATGCCGCCGACGAACATCTCGTCGTAGCCGTTGTAGATCACCGCCTGCGGCGCCGCACTCTTCAGCCGCTCGAGCTGGTAGAGGTTTTGCGAGGTGTGCTTGACGCCGATGATCTTAGGGTGCTGCAGCAGCGTCAGCAGGTCGGCCGTGCTCAGCGGCCGCGCCGATTTGGCCGGGAAGTTGTAGACGATCAGCGGCAGCGGCGTGGCCTCGGCCAGAGCAACGTAGTGCGCCAGCACCTCGGCGGCCGAGAAGTCGTAATAGAAGGGCGGGATCGCCGACACCGCGTCGTAGCCGGCATCGGCCGCCGCACGGCCGATGTCGATCGCCTCGTCGGTCGAGATAGCACCTACATGGGCGATCAGCCTGGCGCGGCCGTTCACCGCTTTCGCGAACGCGGCCAGCACGGCCTTGCGCTCGACCGCGGTCTGCAGGAAGGCCTCGCCGGTGCTGCCGCCGACGTAAAAGCCGTGCAGGCCCTGCGCCAGCTCGAATTCGGCCAGTGGGCCCAGCAGGCCCAGGTCGAGCGAGCCGTCGGGCTTGAACGGCGTGATCAGCGCCGAGAAGACGCCGCCGAGGGCATGGGTCGGGTGTGGCTTAGGATTCATGGCAGGCAGGCTCGGCAGTGTCAGGTGCGCATGATCATGCCCGGCAGCCAGAGTGTCAGCGGCGGCCAGAGCGAGATCGCCAGCAACACCACCAGCAGCGGCACCAGCCAGGGCAGGATGGCGCGCGACATGGTCTCGAACGAGACGTTGGCGATGCGCGTGACGACGAACAGCACCACGCCGATGGGGGGGTGGATGGTGCCGAGGATCAGGTTCAGGACCATGATCACGCCGAACTGCACCGGGTCGATGCCGTAGGCCACCGCCGCCGGCACCAGGATCGGGATCAGGATCAGCATCGCCGCCAGCGCCTCCATGAAGCAGCCCACCAGCAGCATCAGCGCGTTGGCCATCAGCAGGAAGGCGATCGGGCTCGAGATCGTCGCCACGATCATCGGCGACAGCGTCTGCGGCACGCGCGAGATCGACATGCACCAGCCGAGCGCGCCCGCGGCCATCACCAGCACCAGCACCAGGCCGGTGGTTTCGGCCGTCTCGACCAGGATCGGCCCCAGTTGCTTCCATTCGAGCGTGCGGTAGACCACCAGGCCGAGGAACAACGCGTACAGGCAGGCCACCGCGGCGGCCTCGGTCGGCGTGAAGATGCCGCTGAACATGCCGCCCAGAATCACCACCGGCGTCATCAGCGCGAAGAAGCCGTTGCCGAAGGTGCGCGCGATCTCGCGAAAGCCGCCGAAGGGCTTGCCGCCCATGCCTTCGCGCACCGCGATGAAGGCGACCATGGCCATCAAGGCCGTGCCCATCAAGGCGCCGGGCACGACGCCGGCCATGAACAGCTTGCCGATCGACACGTCGGCCGTCACGCCGTAGATGACCATCGGCAGCGACGGCGGGATGATGGGGCCGATGGTGGCGGCGGCAGCGGTGATCGCGGCCGCCGTTTCGGCCTTGTAGCCGGCCTTGCGCATGGCGCGGATCTCGATCGCACCCGAGCCCGCGGCGTCGGCCACGGCCGAGCCGACCATGCCGGCGAAGATCATGCTGGTCAGGATGCTGGCATGCGCGTAGCCGCCGCGCACCCAGCCGATCAGTGCGCTGGCGAAGGCGACGATGCGGTCGGTGATGCGCGCCGCGCCGAGGATGTTGCCCATCAGGATGAACAGCGGCGCGGCGACGATAGGAAACGAGTTCATCGAGCCGGCCATCTTCTGCGGCAGCACGGTGATGGGCATGCCACCCAGCCAGAGGAAGGCCAGCGCGGCCAGGCCCATCGAGGCAAAGAGCGGCAGGCCGGCCAGGATCGTGAACAGCCACGCCGCCGAGACCTTGAACATCAGCCCGATCACGGCGGCACTGCCTTGGCTCGCGAGGCGTGGCCCCGCGCTTGCTGCCACAAGTGCGCCAGCGCCTGCGCCAGCGTCACCAGGCCCGCCGGCAGCAGCGGCACATACATCCAGGCCACCGACAGCGGCAAGGCCATGGCCTCGATGTCGGCATTGGTGCGCATCAGGTGCACGCTGTTCCAGGCGATCACGGCACCGAAGACGGCCAGCGCGAGCTGGATCACGGCCTCGGTCCAGCGCCACGCAGCGTCGGGCAACTGGTCCTGGAAGAAGCGGATGCGGATATGCGCGCCGCGCCGCGTCGCGATCATCCAGCCGAAGCAGGCCAGCCAGACCATCAGGTAGCCGGCGCCTTCGTCGGTCCAGCTCAAGGGGTGGCCCAGACCGCGCGAGACGATGCCCGCCGTGACCGTGGCCAGCAGCACCACCAGCAAGGCGGCCGCCGCGACGTGCAGCGCGCGGTCGGAGCAGGCCGCAGGCGCAAGCCCAGCGGACGCCGCGGATCCGGCTCCGCCGGTCCGCCAGCGGCGCCCCCCGGGGGGACGCCGAAGGCGCTTCGGGGGAGATTCAAAGCGCCAATAGTGATTCGAAGGTGCCCTTGCCCCACTTGTCGGCGAACTGCGCCGGCACCTTGTCGAGCACCGGCTTGCGCCACAGCGCCAGGTCGGGCTCGATCACCGTCATGCCGGCGGCCTTGAAGGTGCCCACCAGCGTGGCTTCCTGGCCTAGCAGTTCCTTGTCCTGCCAGGCCGCGCCGGCCGCCAGCGCCGCCTGCAGCACGTCGCGGTCGGCCGGGCGCAGGCCCTTCCAGAAGCCCTCGTTCACGATCACCATGCGCGGCGTGATGATGTGCTCGGTCAGGACCAGGAATTTCTGCACCTCGAAGAACTTGCCGCTCTGGATCGTCGGCAGCGGGTTCTCCTGGCCGTCGACCGCGCCCTGGCTCAAGGCCAGGTAGAGCTCGCCGAAGGCGATCGGCGTGGCGCGCGCGCCCCAGGCCTCGGCCATCGCGCGGAAGGTGTCGACCGGCGGCACGCGCAGCTTGAAGCCGGCCATGTCGGCAGGCGTGCGCACGGCCTTGCTGCCGGTGGTCAGGTGGCGCTTGCCGTAATAGGTGATGTTGAGCATGCGCATGTTGCGCTTGGCCACCAGGTCGTCGTTGAGCTTGGCGAACAGCGGCGTGCCCGCGGCCTTGGCCATGTGCGCCGCGTCGCGCCAGAGGTAAGGCGCTTCGATCACCGACAGCGCCGGCAGGAAGGCGCCCAGGGCACCCGCGCCGTCGGTCGTCAGCTGCAGGGCGCCGGCCGAGACCGACTCGATCATGTCCTTGCCCGAGCCGAGCTGGCTGGCCGGGAAGATCTGGATGTCGATGCGGCCGGAGGTCTTCTCGCGTACGTCCTTGGCGACGCGCTCGGCCATCTGCACCTGCGGGTGCGACGCGGCCAGCGACTCGCCCCAGCGTATCGTCGTCGTTTGCGCGCGCAAGAGCGTGGGCGCCGCCAAGCCCGCCGCCACCGCACCTGCCATGAATTGCCGTTTGTTGATACCGCTCATCGCTGCCGCCTTGTAGTGGACACTTCGGGCAAAGTATCGCTGCTGCCGCAGGCCATTGGGGACTGGTGTTTGCCATCACCCGGCGTGCCCCGGCGACGAATCACCGTGAAGGAACGATGACCATGTGGAACCCGAATATTTGCGTCGCTCACCCGGGCAGGCGTGTATCGATGGCCGCCGCGGCGCTGCTCATGGCCGCCTGCAGCCAGTTGGGCGGCGGCACACCATCGAGCGCGCCATCGAGCGCGCTGCCGATCTCGGCGGCCCGCATCGCCGAGATCGTGGCCAGCCCCGAGCGCAGCGACGCCGACCGCATCAACGACCAGCGGCGCAAGCCGCGCGACATGCTGGCCTTCATCGGCATCCGGCCCGGCATGGTGGCGCTGGACCTGAGCGCCGGCGGCGGCTACACCACCGAGCTGGTGGCGCGCAGCATCGGCCCGACCGGCAAGGTGTACGGCCAGAACGCACCGCGCACGGCGCGGCCCGCACCGGCGCAGCCCGAAGGCGCCGCAGCGCCACGGCCGGCGGCGGCCGCAGCGGCCGCCAATGCCGCGTCACGCCCGGCGCCGCTCGGCGTGGCCGGCCGCGCCCAGGCGCTGACCGCCGGCAACATCGTGCCGGTGGTGCAGCCGTTCGAGAACCCGGTGCCGGCCGAAGCGGCGAGCAACGGCCTCGACCTGGTGACCCTGATGTTCAACTACCACGACCTCGGCCACATGGGCGTGGACCGTGCGCAGATGAACCGCGCCGTCTTCGCCGCGCTCAAGCCGGGTGGCATGTACGTCATCGCCGACCATTCGGGGCGGCCGGGCACCGGCATCTCGGAGTCGGGCACCCTGCACCGCATCGAGAAGACCTTCCTGCGCGCCGAGGTCGAGCAGGCCGGTTTCAAGATCGTCGAAGAGGGTCACTTCCTGCGCAACCCGAACGACCCGCGCGACAAGAACACCCCCGAGCCGCCGATGCCCAAGGACGAGTTCGTGCTCAAGTTCGTCAAGCCCTGAGCCTGCGCGCCCGGTTCGGGTCAACCGCCGGCACGCTTGACGGCCCAGCCTTCCTTGGCCAGCCAGACGGCGACACGCTCGGCGTGGTCGCCCTGCAGCTCGAGCACGCCGTCCTTCAGCGTTCCGCCGGCGCCGCAGGCGGTGCGCAGGCGCTTGCCCAGCGCGGCGAGCGCGGCGACGTCGAGCGCCAGGCCGCGCACCAGGGTCACCGTCTTGCCGCCGCGGCCCTTGCTTTCGCGGCTGACGCGAACCATACCGTCGCCGCGGCTGGCGGATGCGGGCGCTGCGCCGCAGCGGCAGGCCGCCACGGGCTGGCGGCAGCCCGGGCACATGCGGCCCGTGTCGGTCGAGTAGACCAGTCCGCCATTGCCGGGTTTGCGCAGCATGCTCAGCCGAGTTGCTGCTGCCAGGTGCGCGTGACGGCCGGCGCATCGGTGAGCAGCACGAACAGCACACCGGCCAGCGCGCCGCCCAGGTGTGCGCCGTGGTTGATGCGGCCGCGAAGCCGGTGCGAGGCCCAGATGCTGTAGGCCAGATACGCGACCGCGAACAAGGGCGCAGGAATCGGCAGCGGAATCGGCAGGATGTAGATCGCCTGCGAAGGCGTATAGACGATGGCCGCGAACAGCAGCGCCAGGATCGGGCCCGAGGCGCCCAGCGTCTGGTAGCTCGGGTCGCGGCGGTGCATGAGCCAGGTGCCGCAACTGCTGACCAGCAGGCCGAAGGCGTAGAGCGCGACGAAGCGCGCACTGCCCATCTGCTCCTCGAGCGCAAAGGCAAAGGCCCAGAACGTGAAGGCGTTGAACAGCAGGTGCGGCAAGTCGGCGTGCAGGAAGGCACTCGTCACCGGGGTCGCGAACTGCCGCCGCGGCCAGAACCAATAGGGGCGGAACAGGTGGCGGTCGAGCGCCGCCGGCCAGCGGTACAGGCCGAGCAGGCTGGCGCCGATCATCGCCGCCAGCAGCAGCCAGGACGCGGGGCCGTCGTCGATCCATGCCAGCAAGTTCTGCATCGGGCCGATTGTCGGCCCTGCGCGGGCTCAGACCCCGGCATACCACTCGTAGCCTTCGTCCTCCCAATAACCACCCCTGCCGCCGCGGATGTCGGCAAACGACGCCACCAGCTCGATGGCGCGCACGTACTTGGCCTGCTTGTAGCCGAGCTGGCGCTCGACGCGGCAGCGCAGCGGTGCGCCGTTGGCCACCGGCAGCAACTGGTCGTTCAGCTCGTAGGCCAGGATCGTCTGCGGGTGGTAGGCGTCGTCGAAGTCGATGCTCTCGTAATAACGTGAATCGGCAGCCTCGGGGTTGGCCTGGTTCATCGAATCGAAGCATCGAAAAACGACAAAGCGCGCTGCAGGCAGCGGCCTGGCAGCAGTCAGCAGCAGGCCCAGCGGCACCCCCTTCCACTGGCCGATGCAGCTCCAACCTTCGACGCAATCGTGACGCGTGATCTGCGTGCGCGACGGCAGATCGCGCAATTGCGCCAGGCTGTACTGCGCCGGCCGCTCGACCAGGCCGCCGACGGCCAGCCGGTAGTCGGCAAAGCCCGCCTGGCGCAGGGCCTGGTAGTCGGTGTCGACGGGCGACAGCGTGCCATTGCCGCGAAAGCTCTGCGCGATGTCCTTGCGCTCGAACTCCTGCGCCATCGCGGCGCGCGGCGCCACCAGCCTGTGCGCCGCGCTGCCGAGTTGCTCGGCACTGCGCAGCACCTCGACGAAGGTCTCGTTGCGCGACAGCCGGTCGCAACCGGCCAGCAGCGCGGCGCCCGCCGCAGCCACCGTGCCTCGCAACAGGTGGCGGCGCTCGCGCTGGTTCCTGCGCATCAGGCGCAGCGGCAGTTTGGTCTGCATCACATCCCCTTCCCGGGCTTGTCGGCCGGCAAGCGGTACCAGCCCGTGATCATCGATCGGATTTCATTCCAGGCCCCGGCGACCACGACCTCGAACAAGTGAACCGCCGTGAACAGCAGCAACCCGCCGGCGGCAATGAAGTGCAACGAGCGCGCCGACTGACGGCCGCCGAGCAAGTCGACCCAGCCGGCATAGGCGGCATCCAGCCGCGGCGACATGGCCAGGCCCGCCACCACCAGCAAGGGCAGCAGGCCGAAGATCACCACCAGGTAGGCCAGGTTTTGCAGCACGTTGTAGCGCCTGGCCGCGTCGCCCGTTGGGTGCCGCAGCCGCAGGTGCTGCGTGATCGAGCGGCCTATGCCACGCAGCTCGGTCGCCGTGGGCAGCAGGTCGCGCGTCAGATGGCGGCTGAATGCGGTGTAAGCCAGGTACAGCAGACCATTGACCACGAAGACCCATGCGCAGAAGAGATGCCAGCGGCGCGCCATCGCCAGCCACTGCGGCCCGGGAACCGTGGCCCAGCTCGGAAACGCCCGCGCGTAGAGACGGCCATCGGCGCTCGACAGGCCGAGCACCCCGGTCGTTTCCCACTCACGGCCGCCAATGCGCGTCACGCCGACCGGGCCGGCCGCATCGTCCCTGGCGCTGATCGCCAACCAGGGTGCACTGAAGTGCGAGTCCTGGCCCCAGTACAGAGCGGGGTGGGCATTGAAGATGTTGAGCCCGCTCATCAACAGCAGCGTGACACAGACGACGTTGATCCAATGCATCACGCGCACCGGCAGACGGTGACGGTAGATACGCTGCTCGGTACGTCCTTCCATCATTCAAGCCCTTGCGCCGGCTGTCAGCCGCTGGCGCATCATGGCATGGTCACCGGGGGCCGTCTCGCAGCATGGTCGTACCTGCTGGCGGCCACTTACAGCGCCTGCAGCCCAGGCGCACAATGGCCGCCGCAGGAGGATCGCGCATGACCCCAGGGACGCTTCGATTGCACGTGCCCGAGCCGAGCGGCCGGCCCGGGCACGAAACCGACTTTTCCTACCTGCACCTGTCACGGGCCGGCGAGGTGCGCCGGCCGCCGGTGGACGGCGCGCCCACCGACACGGCCGACCTGGCCTACACCCTGGTGCGTGTGCTCGACGACGAGGGCCGCGCCGTCGGCCCCTGGGCGCCGCAGATCGGCGTCGAGCGCCTGCGCCACGGCCTGGTCGCGATGATGAAGACACGGGCCTACGACGCGCGCATGCTGATCGCGCAACGGCAGAAGAAGATCTCGTTCTACATGCAGTGCCTGGGCGAGGAAGCCATCGCCACCGCGCATGCGATGGCGCTGGCGCCGGGCGACATGTGCTTCCCGACCTACCGCCAGCCGGGCCTGCTGCTGGTGCGCGACGATATCGACATGGTCGAGATGATGTGCCAGGCGATGTCGAACCAGCGCGACCCGCTCAAGGGCCGCCAGTTGCCGGTGCTGCATTCGTACAAGCGGGCGGGGTTCTTCACCGTCTCGGGCAACCTGGCCACGCAGTTCGTGCAGGCCGTGGGCTGGGGCATGGCCTCGGCGATCAAGGGCGACAGCCGCATCGCCTCGGCCTGGATCGGCGACGGCGCCACCGCCGAGTCCGACTTCCACACCGCGCTGACCTTCGCCCATGTCTACCGCGCGCCGGTGATCCTGAACGTGGTCAACAACCAATGGGCGATCTCGACCTTCCAGGCCATCGCCGGGGGCGAGGCCACCACCTTCGCCGCGCGCGGTGTCGGCTGCGGCATCGCCTCGCTGCGCGTCGACGGCAACGACTTCCTGGCCGTCTACGCGGCCTCGGCATGGGCAGCCGAGCGTGCGCGTTCCAACCTCGGGCCGACGCTGCTCGAATGGGTCACCTACCGCGCCGGCGCGCATTCGACCTCGGACGACCCGTCGCGCTACCGCCCGGCCGACGACTGGACGCATTTCCCGCTCGGCGACCCGATCGCGCGCTTGGCCGCGCACCTGACGAGCCTGGGTTCATGGTCGGAAGCGGAGCAGAAGCAGACGCAAAAACAACTCGACGCGCAGGTCGGCGCGGCGCTGAAGGAGGCTGAACGACATGGCACGCTGACCAGCGGCTACCTGCCGCCGCTGGCCTCGATGTTCGAAGACGTCTACCAGGAAATGCCCGAGCATCTGCGCGAACAGTTGCGTCAGGCGGGTGGCTGACCATGGCCGACCATGACCATGATCCAGGCCCTGCGTTCGGCGATGGACGTGATGCTGGGCCGCGACGACAACGTCGTCATCTACGGCCAGGACGTCGGCTACTTCGGCGGCGTATTCCGCTGCACCGAGGGCCTGCAGGCCAAGTACGGCACCTCGCGCGTATTCGACGCACCGATCTCCGAAGGCGGCATCGTCGGCACGGCGATCGGCATGGCGGCGTACGGCCTGCGCCCGGTGGTCGAAGTCCAGTTCGCCGACTACTTCTACCCGGCCTACGACCAGATCGTCTCCGAGGCCGCACGCCTGCGCTACCGCTCGGCCGGCGACTTCACTGCGCCGCTGACGATACGCATGCCCTGCGGTGGCGGCATCTACGGCGGGCAGACGCACAGCCAGAGCCCGGAGGTGCTGTTCACCCATGTCTGCGGCCTGCGCACCGTGATGCCGAGCAACCCCTACGACGCCAAGGGCCTGCTGATCGCGGCCATCGAATGCGACGACCCGGTCATCTTTCTCGAACCCAAGCGGCTGTACAACGGCCCCTTCGACGGCCACCACGACCGGCCGCTGGTGCCCTGGTCGGCACGGCCTTCGAGCGAAGTGCCCGAGGGCCACTACACCGTGCCCTTGACCTCGGCTGCCATCCATCGCGCCGGCACCGACGTCACGCTGCTGGCCTACGGCACCATGGTCTACGTTTGCGAGGCGGCGGCGTCCGAGAGCGGCATCGACGCCGAAATCGTCGACCTGCGCAGCCTGTGGCCGCTAGACCTGGCAACCATCGTGGCCTCGGTGAAGAAGACCGGCCGCTGCGTGATCGTGCACGAGGCCACGCGCACCAGCGGCTTCGGTGCCGAGTTGGCCGCCCTGGTACAGGAGCATTGCTTCTATCACCTGCAAGCGCCGATCGAACGCGTGACGGGCTGGGACACGCCCTACCCGCACGCGCAGGAATGGGCCTACTTCCCCGGGCCGCAGCGCGTGATGGCCGCCATGCAACGCGCCATGGAGACCTGAGATGCAGATCCCCAAACTCGATTGCTGCGCTGCGCCCCGGATCGGGCGGTAATGCCTGGCGTCCGGGCCTCCGGATCGGTTGCAGCAATCGGGGATTGCCCGCTTCAGCCGCAAGTTCAGCGCGTCGCGGCAGGCGGCACCCGGCAGGGGCTCATGGTGGGGTGGTCGGCGCTGCGCGCCGACTGCGCTGCGGTGCTCGGCCTGGGGTCGCGCCGCACAACTCGCTTCGTTCGCTGCGCTCACTGCGCTCAGACAGGTGCGGCGAGTCAGATTACGAGGCGCGCTGCGCGCGCCGACCCCAGACCTGCGCTCCTCGCCACCCCACAAATCGCCCCTGCCGGGTACCGCCTGCCGCGAAGGCCACCGGGGTTGGTGTTCGAAGCGAAGACCATCACTGTTCCCGCAAAGGCGCGCCCGGGCAGGCGGCAGCGCGCCTGCGGGGCGCCGAGGAGCACAGGCCTTGTGGCCGCGCGCGCAGCGCGCTTCGTCATCTGACTCGTCGCACCCTGTCTGAGCGTAGCGAACGCAGTGAGCGCAGCGAGTTGTGCGACGGGCCACAAGGCCGAGCACCGCAGGGCAGTCGGTGCGCAGCACCGACCGCCACGCCGAAGCGCTGCCGCCTGCCCGGGCGCGACTTTGCCGCGCTACTGTTGCCAAAGACGCTGTCGACGTGTGCCAACAAGCCTCAAAGACGCAGCCTACGCAACGGAAGTTCGCCTCTATCGCGCGTCTGGCGCGGCACAGTGGAGCAACTGACATGAGTGTCCACGTGGTCAAGGTACCCGACATCGGCGAGGGCATCGCCGAAGTCGAATTGGTGGCCTGGCATGTCGCACCGGGTGATGTCGTCGCCGAGGATCAGGCGCTGGCCGATGTGATGACCGACAAGGCCTCGGTAGAGATTCCGTCGCCCATCGCCGGCACCGTGCAGGCGTTGGGCGGCGAGGTCGGGCAGTTGCTCGCCGTCGGTGCGGAACTGATCCGCATCACGCCGGCAGGCACGGTTCAGGCCTCGTCTGCGCCCGCACGGCCCGCGCCAGCGGCGACCGCCGCACCAGCAGCCGCACCACCCAGCGTGACAGCCGCAGCCCCGCGCCGGCCGATGCCGCCGGCGACTGCGCAGCGGCCGATCGCCGCGCCCGCGGTGCGGGCACGGGCCTGGGAACTCGGCATCGACCTGGCGAGCGTCGCGGCCAGCGGCACGGCCGGCCGCATCACGCAGGCCGACCTCGACGCCCATGTCGCACGTGGCGCACCGCGCGCGTTGCCCAGGGCACAAGCAACGCCACAGGCCGCTCCCACGCCGGGCGCGACGCAGGAGATAAAGATCGTCGGCCTGCGCCGCAAGATCGCGCAGAAGATGCAGGAATCCAAGCGCCGCATCCCGCATTACAGCTATGTCGAGGAAGTCGATGTCGGCTGAGCTCGAGGCCCTGCGCACACAGCTCAACGCCAAGTGGGGCGCACAGCGTGCCCACCTGACGCTGTTGCCGTTCCTGATCCGCGCCATGGTGCTCGCCGCGCGCGAGCATCCGCAGGTCAACGCGCGCTTCGACGACGAGGCCGGCGTGCTGACGCGCTTCGACGACGTCCACCTGGGCATCGCCACACAAACCGAGGCCGGCCTGATGGTGCCGGTGCTGCGCGACGCGCGCTCGCGCGACCTGTGGGCCAGCGCCGCCGAAGTGGCGCGGCTGGCCGACGGCGCGCGCGCGGGCAAGCTGGTGCGCGACGAACTCGCGGGTTCGACGATCACGCTGACCAGCCTGGGCAAGCTCGGTGGCATCGCGTCGACGCCGGTCATCAACCACCCCGAGGTGGCCATCGTCGGCGTCAACCGCATCGTGCAGCGGCCGGTCATCCGTGACGGCGCCGTGCTCGCGCGGCCGATGATGAATTTGTCGTCGTCGTTCGACCATCGCGTCGTCGACGGCGCGATCGGTGCGGCATTCGTGCAAAGCCTGCGCGAGCTGCTCGAACACCCGGCGACCCTGTTCGTCGAGTAGAAGCAGCGGGTGGGCCAGTGACTTGATTGTTGCAGTTGGTTGCGCTGCGCGCGGCCATGGCGTCGGCGAGCCTTCGTACACTGGCCTGGTTTTCCGGACTCACGACCACGATGCCCGAACCCGACGGCCCCGCGCTGTGGCGCGTCAGCGATTTCGACCGACTGCGCAGCACGTCTGCGGCGCAGTCGTACGCCGATCCGCAGCGCCAGACCCTGATCTCGACCACCCTGCAAGCCGAGATGCGCTTGCTCGATCGGCGCCGCGACGGCGCCGATGCCCTGGAGGTGGTGGCGGCCTGTGTGCGCGTTCACCAGCCGGCGCTGATCTATCTGCGCTGCGAAGACGTGGTCTGGCCGGTGACCGTATTTCCCACCGACATGCTGTACCACTCGCCGCGCAGCCTGCTGCGTGACGCGCGGCACCGCATCGCGGCCCTCAAGGCCATCGACATCGAGCCGCCCGTCGTGCGCCCGCCGCAGCATTGGATGCATGAACGCATTGCCGATGCCGAGTTCTATTACCCGCTGCTGCCGATGCTGTGGCGCCTTGCGCTGGACGGCCCGCGCAGCACCTTGCTGCACGAGATTGGCGGCACGGCCGCTTATCGCGCATTGCGCAGCGCCGCAGGCCGGGAACTGCCGACACCCGGCGCCCTGGGGCCCGCGGTCGAGCAGTTGCACAGGCAGCCGATGTCGCTGCACCGCATTGCGAGCCTGCCCGGCATGAGCATCGAGCGCGCAAGCCGTCTGCTCAACGGCCTGTACCTGACCTCGAACCTGATCGTCAGCCGCAGCCACCATGCGGCGCGTTCCGGCGCGCTGCAGTGGCTGTTCAGCCACCGCAGCCGTTGACGGTCGACCGCGCGACGCGCGCGTCGAACCGACCGCGTCGCGTGCGGCGGCAGGCTATCGGATCAATCGCGCTTGGGCGACAAGGTCGACACGAGCAAGGCACATCGCTGCGCCCGTCTACGCTCTCCGTGCGGACTTGGTTCGTCTTAAGTACCCCTTCGGATTCCAAGTAATGAGGAAACGCTCGCGGCTCCTGTCGCTCTCGAAATCTGGGCTCTCCATTAGAAAGGCCTCGATTGCCTCATAAGGCCCCGGATTTGGACCCACATCCAGTCCGTGATGACAGATACTATCTTCGACTATGAAATAGTCTCCGGCATTCAAGAGCGGTGAGTATAGTCTCAGTACATTCAGTGTGTTATCGAAAGTATGTGAGCTATCTTCTATTATCAAGACCCTTTCGCTGCTCGATACCAGCCCCTTGACTCGCTCGAAATTCTTGCAGGCGTCTCCCTCAATGAGGGTAATTCTCCTGTGATCGAATACCTGCTGGGGCACTGCCTTGTGCGAAATATCGATTCCAATGACTCTGCCTTTGCCGATTGCATCGCAAAGATGAGCTAGGAAGAGAGCGCTTCCTCCATTGAAATTGCCGATTTCAATTATGACATCGGGTTTGGTTTCGAAAATAATTTCCTGATAGATCCAGGCGTCGACGGGGCTCTTGAGTGTCCTGACACCAAAGTAGGTCGTGCCATTCATTATGCCGGCCTGGATTATTGGCAAGACTTCGCCGAGAGGTCTATGCAAGCTGGATTCCATGTTATCGGTCATCGTGATCCCCATAGGTGGTTTTGACACCGTACTTGTACCCGATATTTACTGCGGGGCGCAAAGCGGACAACGCGCCGGCCGACGCGTCGGCCACGTCGATGGCGCCAGAAACGAACTCATGTGCCGGCCAGCGCCGCCAGTCAGGGCGGCCGCCGAACTGCGCGCGTGCAACAGGTTCGAGTTGACGCACGCACCGTTGCGCAGGGCGAAGGTCATGACGATCGACAAGCACAGATTTAACCCCGCCCTGACCCGTCCTGCGTAAGAGCCTGCTCATGTACCACGGAGCCCCGCACCATGAGCCACTGCCATCACCCTGCCGCCGTCAGTCGGCGTCGCCTGCTCGCCGCCGCCAGCGCTGCTGCGATCTTCATGCTCGGCGGCTGCGCCGCACCGGCATGGGCCCAGCCGGACCTGGCCGCGCTCGAGGTCTTCGACCGCGACGCCGGCCGGCCGGTCCCGGTCTACACCAAGGACGGCCGCCGGTTCATTCCCGGTCGTCCCGGTGCGCGCTACGCGCTGCGCCTGCGCAACCTCACCGCCGGCCGCGTGCTGGTGGTGCTGGCCGTCGACGGTGTGAACATCATCTCGGGCGAGACCGCCGGCTGGCATCAGGTCGGTTATGTGCTCGACCCCGGTCGCAGCTACGACATCAACGGCTGGCGCAAGTCGGGCAGTGAGGTCGCCGCCTTCGAGTTCGCACCGATCGCGCGCTCCTACGCGGCGCTGACGGGCCGGCCGAATAACGTCGGCGTCATCGGCATGGCGGTGTTCCGCGAGCGTGCGGCACCGCCGCCCCTCTCCTATGTCGTGCCGGCGCCGCCGATCGCGGCTCGCGCCGAAGGCCGGGCCGAGAGCCGCGCCGACACGCCCACAAGTGGCCAGGCGGCCACGCCATCGCCAGCGCGCGAAAAGAGCGCCGCCGCCGATGCCGCCGGCACGCGCCTGGGCACCGGCCATGGCCAGCGCGAATGGTCGGTCTCGCGGCGCACGGCTTTCGAACGCGCCAGCGATTCGCCCGAGCAGGTGACCGAGCTCGAATACGACAGCCACGAACGCTTGGTCGCCGCCGGTGTGATCGGCGAGCCTTTCGTCGTCGCCAGGCCACGCCCGTTTCCGTCGAATCAGACCGGTTTCGTTGCCGATCCGCCCTCGCGCTGAACTTGCCCTAAACGCTGCGGCCGGCAAGCGACCGCGGCCCGCTACCATCGCGGCGCCATGTCATCGACACCGCTCGCCGCACTGGAACGCTGCCGTCTCGAATTCGGCGCCCAGGCGGCGGCCACCAAGCTGGCACTGCTGAAGCAACTCGCACGCACGCGCCTGGCCAGCGCAGGTGCCGTGCGGCGCCTGCACGAAGCGCTGTGCTTCATGCGCGCCTACCCCGACAACGCGGCCGTGCTGGCGCAGGTCGAGGGCATGCTGGCACGCTTTGCCCGCCGCGCCGACCTGCGCGCGCACCGCACCGCGCTGGCCGACAGCGGCATCGCCGGCACGGCGATCCACTTTCGCTTCTTCGCCGGCCAGGCCCTGTGGCTGGCCGAGCATTGGCCCGGGCACTTGCGGCTCGACCGCGACGACACCGAGGCCGAGGCGCGCATCGCGCGCGCGCTGCCGCCGCTGCTCACGCCGACGGAGGCGCAGGCCCTGGCCGAACTCAAGCTGCCCGGCTACGCCGCGCTCGATCGACTGCGTGGCGCGAAGCAAACCGATGCGGTGTTCCTGCTGCGGCGCATCGCCGCGCTGCCGGGCAACAGCTTCACCCGCGAGGCCTATTCGGACACCGTCGACGCCAGCTACATGCTCGCGCCCGGGCCCGATACCCCGTCGCGCACCGCCGCGCATTTCGCCGGCGCCGCGGTGGCCTTCAGGCACCGGGCGCCACCGCGTGAGCGCCCCGATCTGCGCGCCGAGTTGGCTCGTGCGCCGCAGGCCCTGCGCCGCCTGTCGCTGCGCAAGGGCAGGGCTCTCATCGACCTGGCCCGCAGCGCGATGGTCACGCGCGAGCGTTCGCTCGAGGCCTTCTCGTTTGCCGATGCCCGCGACGCGTGGTGGGTCGACGACGGCGATGGCCTGGCCTTCGCCTTCGCCGGCGTGACCCCGCCGCGGCGCCACGCCGTGGCCTCGTTCTACGGCAGCCTGACGCTGCGCAACGGCGTGCCGATCGGCTACGCGCAGGCCGACATCGTGGGCCGCAGCGCGGCCCTGTCGTTCAACACCTTCGACACCTTTCGCGGCGCCGAAGCGGCCTTCACCTTCGCCCGCTGGCTGGCGGCACTGCGCCAGCTGTTCGGCAGCACCTCGTTCAGCATCGAGCCCTACCAGCTCGGCCAGGACAACGACGAAGCCATCGAGTCCGGGGCCTGGTGGTTCTACGCCAAGCAGGGCTTCACCCCGCGCGATGCGGCCACCGAGGCGCTCGCGCGTGCCGAGCGATTGCGCATGCAGCGCAGGCCCGGCCAGCGCACGCCGCCCGCCACGCTGCGCCGCCTGGCCGAGCGACACCTGTTCTTCGACCTCGATGCGGCGCATCCGCTGCCCCTGGTGGCGCTGGGCGCATGGGGTTTGCGCGCCGGCGCCGCGTTGTCGGTGCGCGCCGGCTCGGACCGTGAACGCGCCGTCGATGAGGCCAGCGCCGAGCTGATGCAGCCACTGCGGCCTGGCCTCGCTGCGCGGCTTCTCGGCCGACCAGCGCGAGGCCTGGCGGCGCCTGGCGCCCCTGCTCGCGCTGCTGGGCATCACCACCTGGGGCCGCGACGAGCGCCGTGCCCTGGTCGACCTGATCCGCGCCAAGGGCGGGCGCAGCGAGCGCGATTTCGTCGAGTGTTACCTCGCTCACCCCTTGCTCGACGCAGCGCTGCGCAGCGGGCGAGTCGCCAACAAGGCATAGCGTCGAAAGCTGCGTGAGTCGACCCGCTCAGCCACCATCCGGCTCGACAGGTTGGCCTCGTCCATCAGCGCGAAGACCGCGCGGCGCAAACCGCGCGACAGTGCCGACTCGAAGACCCGGCGCATCAGCAGCAGCGCCACCGCCGTCGACGGGCCGCGCCGCAGCGCGCACAGCGTCTTCACGATCAGGCTGTCGCCCCACACCGGCCCCGTGCCGGGTAGCGCGATGACGAAGCCCGCCGCCTCGCCATCGACCTCGGCCACCCAGCTCAGCCCAGGCGCCACCAGGCCGGACAGGGCGCCGTAGCGTTGCGCGAAGCGGTCTGCGTCGAGCGCCGAGATCAGGCGGCTGCGTGCAAAGGCCCGCGTGGCCAGTCGGTGCAGGCCCGGCAACTCCTGCGGCCAACGCGCCGGCTCGATGGCGCGCAGGCGGACACGCGAACGCTCGGCGACCCGTGCCGCAAGGCCGTCGAAGCGGCGCATCGTGCGCGCCATGTCGTCGCACCGCGCCGACCGGTAATGGGCCCAGGGCACGAAGCCGGCCTGCGCGAAGGCCGCCAGCCAATGGCCGGGATGCGCCGGTTCGAGCACGAACGGCGGCGAGCCGTCGGACTCGACCACGCAGCGGTAGGGCTCCCAGGTGCTGCCGTCGATCGGCCCGATCACCAGGCTCGCGCCGGCCTGCGCCAAGCGCTGCGTCGCGTGCGCGAGCACGCGTGCACCGGCGGGCCCGTCGACGGCGGCGAAGTGACCGATCAACCCGGGCCGCTCAGCGGACAGTGGCGGCACGCTGCGACCACCACATCGACGCACGAGCCAGCGCCCTGCCCTGCGGATCGACCAGCAGGCAATGGGCCTCGGGGCGCGTGCGCTCCCAGTCGAGCGGTGTCAAGCGTGGCCAGTCATCCGGAATGTCGAATGGCGGTTCATGCGGCGACGATGTCTCGACCAGCCTGTTCACTGCACGGTCTCGATCACCAGGCGCCGATAGAAGAAGGCCTTGTCGGAGGCATGCAGCGACGCCGCCAGCGCAAGCTCGGGTTCGAGCGCGCTCGCCAACGAATCCGGACGCGAACGCGGTGCCAGCAAGTTCCAGTACACCAGCCTGGCCCCGCGCCGGCCGACCTCGGCCAGGCGGGCCAGGTGCCGCGCACAATCGGCCAGCGACATGTACTCGAATACGTTGCTCAGGTTGGCGCAGGCGATTTCGCCAGGCGCCAGTCGCCGCAGCGTGGCGGCCAGCGGCTCGCAGTGCATTTCCACGCGCTCCAGGCGGGCGCGGATCGCCTCGAAATTCTCGGCGCGCAATGCGAAGGGCAATGCACCCAGGTGGCGTCCAACGAGCAGCCATTGCAAGTAGGGGTTGGCGCTGGGGTCGAGGTGGGTCATCGCATGCTGCATGCGCGACAACAAATGGGCCGCCATGTCGCCTTCGGCATGGTTGAAAGCTCCGGGATGGCGCGCGAACCGGGCCAGCAGCCGGCGCGAAAAGAAGGCCCTGAACAGCAGGCGCCAGCGCCAATGGTCCCACTCCTGGTCGAAGAAGCGCTCACGCGCCGCCGGCAGGTTCGCACGCAGCAGCGCGGCCACCGTCGTCGCGCCGTGTACCAGGGGCAATGCGCGGCGGCGAAACAGCGCCACGTAGCGCTCGAAGCGGCCGGCCGCGCCGATGCCGGCCGCCACCAGCGCCGGCCGGGCGTCCCAGAACTCGCGTGCCGCTGCGTCGAGCGCCGGGCGACAGCGGGCGTACAGCTCGGGCCGGCGTGCGCTCGGCGCCGAGCCGATCAGCTCCAGCAGTGGGCCATGCGCCAGCCTGCGGTAGGCGGCGATGCGCAGCGCCAGGCAGGCCAGCTGCGCCGGGTTGGAATCGACGGCGATGACGCGCGCCGGATCGCGCGCCAGCAATGCGAGCGTGTTGTCGCCGGCCGAGGCGATCGACAAACAGGTGTCGCCCGCACGCACGTCGAGTGCCGCGTGCATCACGTCGGCGTCTTCCCAGCATTGGCCGTAATGGATGGTGGCGTCGCGCATCAGCATGGCAGGGGCTCCGCCAACGGCGAGCAACGGCGCACCGTGCCCTGCACGCCATCGACCTCGACCTCGTCGCCGTCCGCGAGCCAGGTACAGGCGCCGGCCAGGCCGACCACCGCCGGCAGGCCCATCTCGCGCGCGACGATCGCCGCATGCGAGAGCAGGCTGCCGCGCTCGACCACCAGTCCGGCGGCCAGCGGGAACAACATGACCCAGCCCGGGTCGGTGCGCTCGGCGACCAGGATCTCGCCGGCCACGACCCGGGCCGTATTCGGGTCGCGCACCAGGCGCACGCGGCCGCGCGCCCGCCCCGGGCCGCAACCCTGCCCGCAGCGCAGCTCGGTTTGGCCGTCGGCGGCCTGCACGGCGGGCTCGGCCACGAACGGCGCCAGATGCACGGCGCCGCAGGTCTCGAAGCGGTCGGGCGGCGCCGGCTCGCCGCGGTAGCGCTCGAATTCCGCGCGGCGCAGGGCGGCGAGGCGGTGCAGATCGATCGATGTCGCGGTGCCCTCGACAAAACCGAACAACTCGTCGATTTCGAGCCAGAACACATCGTCGGCTGCGGCCAGCACCCCATCCGCGTAGAGGCGTCGCCCGAGCTCGACGAAGACAGCGCGCGCTCGTGCATAGGCCAGGGTGCGCGCCAGCCGCAGTTGCTCGCGCCCGCGCAAGAGTCGGCGGGTATGGGCCACCACCCAGCCGAACAGCATTCGACGCAGTGGCCGGCCGGCCAGTGCCGCAGCCGCCTCTTGCTCGGCCACGGCCCGCAGCGCTGCGCCGGGGGCCAGGTCCTTGCCTGGCCGGCGCGCCGCCGCACCGATCGCACGCAGCAAGGGTGAGCAATCGTCGTGCAAGGTGCGGCTTTCCAGTTTGAGCTCGTGGTAGCAGCGGTCGCCGAACTTGGCCAGGTAGTCGTGCAGCCGCGCGACGAAGGGCTGCGGCAGGCTTGCCAGCGCGGTCGAAGCTTCGGCCCTGCACAGCTGATCGACCAAGCCCAGGTCGGCGCGCACCAGGCCGGCCATGTCGGCGATGCGCTGCGCCGGCTCGACGCTGACGATGCCGGCCTCGCCGCACAGCAGCCGGTTGTCCAGCCCGGCCGGTGCTGCGCCCAGCCAGGCCTGCACCATCCGGCGCAAGGCGCCGTGGAAGAGCATCAGGAAGAAGTCGTTGACCAGCGGCGCGTCCCAGCGCGTCAGCAGGCGGCGGTCGAGCTCGTGCTGGTAGGCCACCAGCTGCGCCGCATCACGCTGGGCCAGCGGCGGCCGCGGCGGCGCCAGCGCGTCGTTCAAACGCCGCTCGAAGCGGCGCACGCGCCAGGCCAGCGTCAGGTGATGGCCGGCGATGGTGCAGACGATGCGCAGCGAGTCGACCAGCCTTCGCGGCACGGCTTGATCCTGCGCCAGCACGGCCGGGCCGGCTTGCGCGCGCACACCCAGCATCTGGTCGAGCAGGCGACGGTTGAAGCGGAAACCAGGAATCAGCGCCAGCAGCCGGTACCAGCTCGTGAGGTTGTAGTACACGCGGCCGCGCAGCAGGCCCAGCATGCGAGCGAACAGGTCGTCGTGCGCGGCGATCTGCGCCTCGCCCACGCCGGCCAGTCGGCACAGCGCGCGGTAAGCGTGGGCATAGTTGCGCCGGATGTAGCTGAAGGTCAGCGGCGTGGTCACACCGCCGTAGCTCTCGGCGATATTGCTGTTGTCCCAGATCACGCGATCGACGATAGGCACGGCCGCGGTGATAGCTCGCGACTGCAGCAGCCAGAGCCGGCCGCGCTCGAGCGCCCATTCGATGTCCTGCGGCCGGCCGTTGATCTGCTCGCAGCGACGTGCCAATGCCGCCACCGCGCGCGCCTGATGCCGCCGCAGGACGGCCGCGCGCGCGTCGCCGGCAGTCAGGGCCGAGCGCTGCGCGCCGTCGGCACCGGCGCGCCAGGCCCAGGCCTTGTCGGCCACGGTCTCGGCCAGCACACGGCCGCGGCGGTCGATGCGCAGGCTGTCGCCGTCGCAGTCGCCGTTGACCAGCCCCAGGGCCAGGCCGGGCACCGCCTGCACCAGCGCGATGTCCGGCGAGCCCGCCACCGGGTCGGCGCTGAAGGCCACGCCTGCGGCGTCGGCGTTGACCATGCGCTGCACCAGCACCGCGGGCGCGCACGCCGGCTCGGTCAGCCCCAGGCCGGCGCGATAAGCGAGCACCCGATCGCCGAAGCCCGAGCGCCAGACCTCGGCCACCCGACGCGCCACGTCTTGCGTGGGCACGCACAGGAAGCTGTCGAACTGGCCGGCGAACGAAGAGCGCGGGCCGTCTTCGTCGAGCGCCGAAGAACGCACGGCCACCGGCTCGCCCCCCGGGCAGAGCACGGCCAATGCGGCGGCGATGTCGCGCTTGACCGCGGCCGAGGGCCGCAACGGCAACTGTGCCGGCGAGCCATGACGGCTGGACTCGAAGGCCTCACGGGTGATCACGAAGCCGTCCGGCACCGGCAAGCCCGCCGCACGCAGCAGACACAGCGACGCCGCCTTGCCGCCCACCTGCTCGCGGTCGCGCGCCTCGTTCAGTGGCAGCAGGTAGGGCATAGCTGGCTCACTGCCCATACGAGGCCCAGGCCAGCGCGGCGGGCCCGAGGCCCAGATAGGCCAGCAAGGTGGCCACGCGCGCCAACGTATCCAGCCGGGCGGCGCGCCGTTGGTCGGGCGCGGCAACGAACCGCAGCGCCGCGGCCAGGCCGAGGGCGAACAGCACCAGCGCGGCGGCCGCGAATGCTTGCCCGGCGCCGACCCGGGCCGCTGCGCCACCCGCTGCGGCCAGCGTGGCCGCCAGCGCCGCGGCCCAGACGGCCACTGAGCGGCGCAGGCCCCAGGCCGCGGTGTAGGTCACGACGCCGGCCTGCTCGTCGCCGGGCGCGCGCAGCTTGCGACCGAGCTCGAGCAGCAGCGCCGCCGCAACCGCCGTGGCCAGCAAGGCCCCCAGGCCCGAGGGCATGGGAGCGTGAGCGGGCAGCCAGTCGAACGACGACAGCTGGAACAGGATCAGACCGGGCAGCGGCAAGTGGCTCAGCAGGTAGGCCCAAGGCCGGGCCTTGAGCCAATGGGCAGCGCCGAATTCGACGACGGTCAAGGCGAAGTAGGCCCAGGTCGCCGCCAAAGGCCACAGCATCGGCGCGCCGAAGGCGCAGGCCAGGGCGACCTGCAGCACGGCCGCGGCCAGCGCGATCGCCGCGAGCTCGTGCAGGCGCACCAGGCCGCGCGGCACGGGCCGCTCGGGGCGCCACGTCGCATCGTCTTCGCGGTCCTTGAATTCGTCGGCGACGCGCATTTGCGCGAAGAACGCCAGCGCGCTGGTGCTCGCGGCCAGCAGCGTGCCGACGCCCGGCCAGGCGACTTGGCCGCGCAGCAACGAAGAGTGGGTCGTGGCCGCGACACCGACGGTGACTGCGAGCAGGCCGTAGGCGGCGAGCGGGAAGCGCTCACGCTGGTAGATCCACCAGCGGTTCATCAGGCACCTGCGCGCTGCGCGCTTCGGTATTCACCTTGGGAACGGCCCGGCGGTTCATGCGGCCGCTCCATGCTCAGCAGCGCCAGCGCGCCCGCATGCTCGGGGTGGGCCGCCAGCAGGGCATGAAAACGCGGCATCGCAGCGCGACCGAACAGCGCGCGCCGGTAGTCCGGGTGGCGATCCAGATCGCGCAACTGGCACAGCAGGCGCGGCACCAGCTTGTATTGCAGGCGTGGAAACTCGCGCCCGAGTTGGCGCACCACCCGCGGCGCGGCGGCGTCGGCGCGCAGGCTGGCGGCCAGGCCCATGCGCAGCATCGCGGCCGCGAGGTGCTTCTTCCACGCCGGCTCGCCGTGATAGCAGGCCGCGAGCAGGTGCTCGTCGAGCTGGCAGTGGCGCCACTCGTCGCGCAGGTGCAGCGCGTGCACTTGCCTGTGCCGCGCGATCGAGTGTGCCGGCCGCGCTGCGCAGGTAGGCGCGCGCCAGCATCACGGTGCGCTCCTCGGCCATCGCCGCCAGCCAGACCCAGACCAGCAGCAGGCGCGGAAACCAGCTCGCCAGCATCGCCACGCCACGCAGTGCGATCGAGACACGAAAAAGCCGCAGCGACGGCCTGGCGTACCACGCCGGCTCGGCCGATTGCAGCAGGCGCTCGAACATCGCGATGTGCTTGCTCTCCTCGGCCACGAAGTGCTCCAGCGCCTGGGCCAAGGGCGGCGCCAGGTCGGCGCGGCGGCGCACGGCGTTGACGATGCGAATCAACTGGCGCTCGAACCAGATGAACTTCTCGGTCACCGCCAGGGCCTGCAACTGGTTGGCACGCAGGCGCTGGCGCGCATCGAGGGCCGCGAACGAGTGGGTGAAGGACAGTGGCGCGAGCGCGTCGGGCATCCAGGGCCGGCCATGGTCGACCTCGGGCAGGCCACCCTGCGCGGCCAGCGAGAAGGCTCGCTGCCGCGCCTGGTGGTTCAGCAGGGCCAGGCTGGCGAGCGACGGGCTCACTGGACGACCCTCGCGCCGGGCAGCCAGTTCCAGCGCCCGGCCACGCAGACCAGCGCCGGCACGATCAGACAACGGATCAGCGTGGCATCGACCAGCACGGTGACGACCAGGCCGAGACCGAGCATCTTCAGCAGCACCACGTCGGTGGCGACGAAGGAAGCGAAGACCACCGCCATCACCGCCGCCGCGCCGGTGATCACCGGCGCCGTGGCCACCAGGCCCTCGGCCGTGGCGCCGCGGTTGTCGGCACTGCGCCGCCAGGCGCGCTGGATGGCGCGCAACAGGAAGACCTCGTAATCCATGGACAGGCCGAAACTGAGGCAGAACACCAGCAGCGGCACGACCGGCGGGATCATGGCCAGCGGCTGTGCGACGCCCAGCCAGGCCTGCACCCCAGCCGAACTGGAATACCGCGACCACTGCGCCGTACCCCGCCGCGACCGCCAGCAAGTTGGCGCACACCGCCTTGACCGGCAGCAGCCAGGAGCGAAAGGCGACGAACAGCAGCAGCAGGCTGGCACCGACGACAAAGGCCAGCACCGGGGCGAAGCTGGCCTCGACCTGCGCGACATGGTCGGCGTAGTACACCGGCGGCCCGCCGACATCGATGCGCAGCGCGGGGCCGGGTGGTGTCCAGGCGATGTCGCGCGCCAGCGCCTGCACTTGCGCCAGATCGGCGCCGGCATGGGCGAAGACCTGCAGCAGCAGCGCGTGGCCGTCGCGGCTGAGTGCGGCGTCGGCCAGGCCGGCGTCGATCGCCAGCAGCGGCGGTGTCACCAGGGCCACGCGCGGGTCGTGCGCCAGGCGCTCGACCAGGGCCTCGAGCGCCTGGCGCTGGGCCAGCACCGGGCCGGCAGGGCTGGCGCGCACGATGACCTGGATGGGCAGCGTGTACTGCACGCGGCCCATCTCGGCGACGATCGCCTCGCCGATGCGTGACTCCATGCCGGCCGGGAACGAACCGGGGCCGGCGTCGAAACCGCTGCGCGCCGCCAGCCCCGGCAAGGCGATGGCCAGGCTGGCACTCCCGGCCAGCGCCAGCACGGTCAACGGGCGCTGGGTGACGACGCGGGCCAGCCCGGCCCACCCGCCCGGGATTCGTGTGCGGGCCAGCCCCTGCGCGAGCGCGGCAGGCCACTCCAGCCGCGGGCCCAGCAAGACCAGCAGTGCCGGCAGCAGGGTCAGCGCGGCCAGCACCGCCACGCAGACCACCAGCATGCCGGCCAAACCGATGCTGCGCGTTTCCAGCAGCGGGCTGAACAGCAGACCACCGAGGCCGACCAGGACCGCCAGGCCCGACCAGGCGATCGTGCCGCCGGCCTCGATCACCACCTTGCCCAGCGCCGCGGCGAGGCTCGATTGCGGCGCACGCGCGCGCCAATGGCTGAGCATCAGCAGCGCGTAATCGATGCCCAGCGCCAGGCCGAGCATCTTCACCACATTGACCAGCAGGCCCGACACCGGCATCACGGCGGCCAGCAGGCAGGCCAGGCCGAAGGCCACCGACATCGCGCACAGGCCCGCCGCCAGCGGCAGCGCTGCGGCGCCCACACTACCGAAGCACAGCAGCAACACGACCAGCGTGAACGGCAGGGCCAGGCGTTCTGCACGCTCGCCTTGCTTGCGATTGAGTTCGGAGTTGTCGACCGTGGCCGCAGCGCGGCCGGTGAGCGCCACGCGTGCGGTCGGGTCCTCACGCCGAATCCGGGCCTCGAGCTCGGCCAATGCGGCACGAATCATCGGCACGACGCGTTCGCGAGCGGCCAGCTCGGTGGCCTGCAGTTCGATCAACAACACCGCTCTATGGCCACCGGGCGAGCGCAGCAGGCTGGTCTGGCCGTCGCTGGGCGGCGCGAGCACCTGGCGCACCTCGGCCAGCTCACCCAGCCGCGCGACCGCGGCATCGACCCAGCGGCGAAACGCTGGATCGTCGACGCTCAGGCGCTCGCTGGCCAGCGCCCACACCAGCGGCTCGGTGAACGGCCGCTCGAATTCATCACGCAAGGCCTGCTCGACGCGCTGCGAGGCGCTGCCGGCCAGCGGGCCCGAACCTTCGACCAGGCGCTGCGGCAATGCACGCGCGACCCAGCCGCCGAGCAAGGCCGCGGCCAGCCAGGTGCCCACGATCAGCCAGCGCCAGCGCACGAACCACGAGCCCAGGGCCGCAACCCTGTCGACGGACGCAAAGGGGTGTCCCTGGTGGGCGGGTGTTGCGGGTTGGTTCATCGGGGTCATCACGCACTGGGGGTGTGCGGCCACGATGCCTGCGTGCGGCCCGCGCGCCGCCCACCGATGCCTGACAGATGACCTACCGCAGCCCCGGGCCGCCCGCTGTAGGTCATCTGTCATCGATTGTTGAGTCGGCCCAGGGGCCTGGCGCCCGACCATGCGCTCGCTGCAAACGCAGCCATCCCACGGCGCGGCGAGCGCCGCAACCAACCCAGGAATCAACGACCATGAAGCAATTTCGAAACCTAACGCTCTGTGCCGTCGCCATCGCAACGCTGGCGGCATGCGGCGGCGGCGGCGACGAGACGACTGCGACAACGGCATCGGCATCGGCGTCGGCGTCGGCGAATCGGCGTCGGCCCTGGCGTCGACCGCATCGCGCGGCGCGTCACGGACCAACTATTCGCGGCTGGTCAGCTTCGGCGACAGCCTGAGCGATGTCGGCAGCTACAAGACACCCGGCGTGGCCTACCTCGGCGGCGGGCAGTACACGGTCAACGGCACGCCGGGCAGCAACTGGACCGAGTTGCTGGCGGCGAGCCTGTCGCAGCCGGCACCCTGCGCCGCGCAGACCGGCCTCGAAGCCAGCGGCCCCCTCGCAGCGCTGGCCGCGCCGATCGAGGACCACGCCGGCTGCTTTGCCTATGGCCAGGGCGGCTCACGCGTCACCGACCCGATCGGCTATGCCAACAAGGGCATGCTGCTGGCGAACAACCCGACCGGGCTGGTGGGCCAGCTCACCGATCCGATCGTGCACCAGATCGCGCGCCATCTGGCCGCCAGCGGCGGCCGCTTCGACGGCCAACGAACTGGTGACCGTGCTGGGCGGCGGCAACGACCTCTTCATCGCGCTCGAAGCCATGCAAGCGACGCTGGCCGCCGGCGGCGATTTCAATGCCGCCGCCACGCTGGCATTCACCGCCATGGGCCAGGCCGGCGGCGAACTGGCGTTCTACGTCAAGACCATGATCGTCGGCAACGGCGCGCGCCGCGTCGTCGTCGTCAACCTGCCCGACGTCGGCACCTCGCCCACCGCCACCGCGGGCACGAAGGACCTGATCACCGCGATGGTCACGACCTTCAATACCCAGCTCGCCGCCGGCCTGACCGGCACGGCCGGCGTATTGCAGATCGACGCCTTCGCCGCCAGCCAGGACCAGGCCGCGCACCCGGCGCGCTACGGGTTGCGCAACGTGGACACACCGGCCTGCGACTTCAGCCGCATGGTGTTCGCCTCGTCGCTGGTCTGCTCGAACGCGACGGTGGTGGCGCCCGACGTGTCGCGCTACCTGTTCGCCGACACCGTCCACCCCACGCCCTACGGCTACCGCCTGCTGGCGCGCAACGTGGCCGCAGGCATGCGCCGCGCCAAGTGGCTGGCGCCTGGCCAAGGCTGCGATCTGCTGCCTGGCGAGGCCGAAGGCTGCACGCGGCCGGGCGGTGAGCACTGACCACAAGGAGATCGCCATGAAACCCTGTTTGCAAGCCACCGGCATCGCTTCGCCCTGCGCGGCAAGCGTCAATTCGAAATCCCGGCGCCACTGGTTCCTGGCTGCCACGGCTGCCTTGCTGTTGGCGGCCTGCGGTGGCGGCGGCGATGCGCCGCCCACGACGCCCTATGCGGTCAACGCCGCGCAACACCACCTGCTGGCCGACGGTGGCTCGTGGTCCATGAACGGCACCGGGCCGAACGGCGTGGCCTTCACCATCGCGATGAGCTTCGCGCCGGCAACGGCCGCGCCGTTCCCCTTCGACGGCGTGGTCGCCGCGCGCAGCATCGAGACCCTGACCATCCAGGCCGCGGGCCAGTCCGACACCGTGGCGCAGACGATCTACTTCGACGCGGCGGACCTGTCGATCAGAGGCAGCGAGAGCGGCGGTGCCTGCAGCGTCGCCACCGCCAATGCGGCCCTGCCGACCAGCGCGACGGTCGGCGCCGGCGGCGCCATGTTCAGCAGCCGCGACCTCGACGGCTGCGCCGGCACCTCGACCCTGGTCAGCACGACGACCGCCGCCTGGTCGCTCGAAGCCGACCACGGCGTCGTCCTGCTGTGCTGGAACCTGGCGGCCAGGGACGTCAGCGGCGCGGCAGACGCCACGCAGTCGAGCTGCGTCGAAATCGCTGCCGATGGCAGTCTGGGCACCCGGGCGCGCTTTGCTCTCAGCGCGATGGGGCTGGTGATCACGGCGAAGAACTTCTGAACGTCGCGTTCGGCGTATCTAGCGACGCTGCCTTGCGTGACCTACACAAATGCATGTGGCCGTCCGCGCAAGGCTCGGCGATACGCTCCGTAGTCAACCGCGCCCTGTCCTCACGCGATCCACCCGAGCGGGAATGCAGGGTGCAATCTACTTGCGTAGCGGAAATCGACGCACGACGATATCAGTGCGGTTCTGCGGCGCGAGCCGGTACCACGCGGCGACCACGTCATACGCTGAGAAGGGTGACAGGTCTGCCGCGAGTCCTGTGCCGTCCGGATCAATGACGAGCGGCGCCTGCCATTGCCCCGCGGCGCCAAGCAAAGCCAACAAAGGCCCGCCAACAGCGCCCTGTGAAATATTCCACGTGGCGAGTGCCGACCCGCCTGGTATACCTACCAGTCGCAGCCACACCGGGTAGCCTTGCACAGCGCCGCCGATGAGTGTGGGGACCGTCCAAGCGTGGCCAGGAACGTCGAATCTTGCCGACCTTACGCTCCCCGGCGAGATGAATTCGCTAAGACCGGTCCAGGCAACAACGATGGCCGAGTCTGCCGCAGCCAAAGCAACTTCGCGGATCGTGTAGTCGTCACCGACGTCGATTCGTGTCGGTGTTGGATCCCAGGTGGTTCCGGATCCACGCTTGGCCAGCAGGGTCGATTGGCGAATTGGTGACCCCGCGGCCCAAGCGACCACCCACTCGCTGCGTGCGCTGGGCGCAATCGCGTACGAGTAATAGCGCCCGTTTCCGTCGTCAACGGTCGTTGCGATGTCCCAAGCACCCGCCGTCGGATCAAATCTCGACGACCAAAGAATCTGCGGCTGAAGTACGCCATTTACGGCGGCGGGCTCCTCGGTCCAAATCACCAACATTGCGTCGTCCAGCCCCGCTGTATGTCGAGGCAGGCCCATCGTCACTCCCGAGGGCGCACGGGCGACAACGACCGGCGATGCCCAGGCGCCACCAATCGTCCGTTGCGAAGCCATGAGTTCTGCCCCACCCGCAACATCAGCTCTCTGCCAAACGAGCGACACGGTGCCCCTTGATTGCACAATAAGGTGAATTCCACCGTCGTTCGAGGCGTCGGCTTCGAATTCACCGACCCAATGTCCCGCCATTTCGGCCGACACGCGCACACGGACCCCTGCGGACGAGTACTCACGCCAAGCGACAATCGGTGACGCACCGGACATCACAATCTGAACATCCCGTTGAGCGCCTTGAATCGCTTGCGAAACTAGGCTACGCGCTACATTTCCCGCGCTATCAACGCGCGCGGCGACGACGGATTCAGTCGCTGTATCGTCCTCCGTCCAGACCAACCAGGCGTTGCCGTCTGGAGAGGCCACGATTCGCTGCGATTCGACTTGCGGCACCGATGCGATGCTGACTAGGTAGTCCGGCGGTGCTGGTGAATTCGACGTGCCGCCGCACGCACCGAGTACGGCTGCTACGAGGAATACAACGACGAGCGTCGATGGGTACGACCAATGGCAACGTCTCATGAAGCGACGATCTGGCGGTGGTGGTGCCCGATGCTGGGGTCAGGCGGCGCTGAGGTCAAGTCTTGCCTCTTGGGGGTGCGTCGGTCAAGTGGTGCCTATGGTCCCGGTCGTCTGCTTGCTCCTGTCCTCCGGCGTGACGAACCCGATCGGCCGCTCGGGTGGAGTCATCAGTGCGCGAAGCGTTTCGAAAACCTGCTTGAACTGAGCCCGCGTGTTGCGGTTCGAGGTGTCGTGCGGCATCGCCAACGCATCGGTGGCCTGTTCGAGTTCACTCAGCCGCTTGGCGAGGTCGCCGTGCGTGGTCGCCAGCGCTCGAACGCGGACGAAAGTGCACATGATCTCGATGTTCACCGCGATGGCGCGCGGACTACCCAGCACCGTGGAGAGCATGGCCACGCCCTGCTCGGTGAATGCATAGGGCGCTGTGCGCCGACCGCCGCGTCGTTCGGTGTTTGAGGTCACAAACTGTGACCTCAAAGCCGCGAACTCCTCGGCCGAGGACCCGCCTCCTATTTCGCGCCCTGCACCAGTTCCATCCGCCGGCGCAAGCGCTCGCCCTCCCCGACCGCGCCAGCCTTCTCGGCACGCAAGGCCAGCACCTCGAGCCAGGCCAGCAAGGGCCGCCGCCAGCCCTGCGCCGACGCGGTGTCTGCCGCCACGGTGATGGCCGCCGGGCTGGCCTTGCCGGCCTGGAACAGCACCGCCACCGCGATCAGCCGCGACAGCGGATCGTCGATGCCCTGCACGTCGACGCCGGCCGCGTCGCCGCCGGCAACGGCCAACGCCACGCCGCGCTGCGCGGCGGGCAGGCGCTCGATGTCCTCCTTGGCGAGGCGCCGCGCGGCGAGGTGATCGGCATAGGCCCGCTCTGGCGCATCCGCGTCGCCGCGCAGGCGCTCGAAGCCGGTGCACGGCTCGAAGGCCAGGCTCGCCACATGCGCCGCGCAGCGCATCAGCTCGGCGCGCGCGAGCCAATCCGGCCGGCCGGTGCGTGCTATCTGTTCGCGCGCACGCTCGAAGGCCTGGGCCTCTCCTCTCGCATCGCCGGCCAGGTAAGCGGCAACGGCCTGGTCGATGGCCGCCTTGGCGTTGGCCTGCCAGTCGGGCGGCGGCGGGCCGCCGGCGCAGGCCACGAGCGCCGCGGCGGCCGCCAGGCTGACGAGCCAGCCACTCGTCTTTGGGTGGTTCGCGCTCATTTCAGCTTCAGCTCCGTGTCGCGGGCGAACGGCCACTTGCGGTTCACCTCGTCGACCAGCTGCTCGACCTTGCGCACCGTGGCATCGACCTCGCCGCGCAGCGCGCCGAGGTCGGTGGTGGCGCTGCGCACGTTGCCGGCCACGGCCTGGGCCTCGGCCAGCACGGCGTCGACGCGCTTGAGCGCGGCCCGCGCGTCGGCCAGCAGGGCACCGAGCTCGGCCAGCGTCGCCTTGCCCTGCGGCAGCAGGCCGTCGCTGCCGAGCAATTGCGTGTCGGCCTTGGCCGCCATGCCGTCCAGCCGCGCCAGCAGCGCGGCGGCGTTCTTCAGCGATGCACTGATCTTCTGCGCATCGGCCTCGCTCAGCAGCGCGCCCATCGCGCCGCGCGGGCCCTTGGCGCGCTCGGTCAGTGCCTGCAGATTGGCCAGGCTGGCCGCCAGCGCCGCATCGGGCGCGGTGAGCTGGGCCAGGTTTTGCAGCAGCTCGCGCGCCGAGGCCACCAGGCGCGGCAGCTCGGCCGCGGTGTCGCCGATCAGCACCTTGCGCTCGGCGCCGTCGGGCAGCGGCGGGTCGCTCGGCACGCCGGTGTAGGCGCGCAGGTTGGCGCTGCCGACCAGGCTGCGCACCAGGGTGAACACGCTCGAGCTGCGCAGCCAATGCGCGTCCTGGCGCGGCACGTCGATCAGGATGCGCGCGCTGCCGTCTTCGGCCAGCTCGACGCGGCGCACGCGGCCGATCGGAAAGCCCGAGAAGGTCATGTCCATGCCGACGCTGATGCCTTCGGAATCGTCGGCCACCAGCACCAGGCGCTGGGTGCTCTCGAAGGCGCCGCGCGCGTACATCAGGTACAGCACGGTGCCGGCGACCAGCAGCACGAACAGCGCCAGCAGCAGCGCGGCCTTGAATTGCAGGTGCGCGAGCGGCGCCGCGGGGGATGGAGCGTCGTTCACCACCGCGCCTTCAGTAGTAGTTGCCCACCAGCGAGGCCGCCTCGATGACCAGGATGACGACCGACATGCGCACCAGGCCGCGCAGCTCGGCGCTGGCCGCGCGGCGCCGCGCGGGCGCGGCGTCTAGCGCCGCGGCCATCGGCACCAGCGCCACCGCGATGCCGAAGAACATCACCTTCAGGCCCAGGATCAGCGACACCGCCGGGTTGAAGACATGGCCCACCGTGCGCGTGTAGGCCGCCAGACCCGCGCTGTCCGGCCCGTAGACCGACAGATAGGCCACCACCAGCGTCACCGCACAGCTGACCACGGCCAGCAACAGCGCGCTGAACACGCCCGACACCATGCGCGGCAGAACCTCGCGGCGCAAGGTGTCGGCCATGGCATCGGCCGAGCCGTCCCAACGGCCCTGCGCACGCAGCGCCGTGACCTCGACCGCATTGGGGATCGTGCAGCGCAGCGCGGCGAACAAGGTCGCCGTCAGCGGGATCAGCTCGAGCACCAGCACGCGCACGACCATCTCGAGCGCGTACTGCGTCAGGCCGTAGCTGAGCGCGGTGACCAGCACGATGCGGATCAGGATCAGGCTGATCAGCGTCGTCAGCACCGTGAAGCCGGCCAGCATCGGCGCCGCATCCTGCACGATGTGCAGCGCCAGCAGGCGCCAGCTCTCGCGCGTATAGGTCGAGCGCGACAGCGCCATGTCGAGCAGCAGCGCGCCCAGGCGGACGATGCCCCACCAGCCGGCGACGAGATGGCGCGCGGCGCCGGCCAGTTCGGCGGGCATGGCATGGCGCAGGATCGGCTCGGGCATGCGCACATGATAGGTGGCGCGGCAGCGCGCCCCCTGCCTGGCCCCGACGGTGACGCGCTCGCAAGTGCGCTCAGCGCTCCAGATCGAACAAAACCGCCCCGCGCCGCACCAGCCCGCGTGCGATCACGCCGCGGTGGATTTCCGAGGTGCCGTCGAAGATGCGGTAGATGCGCGCGTCGCGGTACCAGCGCTCGACCGGCAAGTCCTTGCAAAAGCCCATGCCGCCGTAGACCTGCACCGCGCGGTCGACGACGCGGCCCAGGGTCTCGGCGGCCTGGACCTTGACCATCGCGATCGCGTCGCGCGCCGCCGCGGCATGGCTCTCGCCCTGGTCGAGCAGCCAGGCCGCGTGCAGCACCATCCAGCGCGCGGCGTTGATCTCGATCGCGCTGTCGGCCAGCATCTGCTGCACCAGCTGGAACTCGCCGATGGCGCGGCCGAACTGCTTGCGCTGCTGGGCGTAGGCCAGCGTGCGTTCCAGCACATGGCTGGCCTTGCCGACCGCGCGCGCCGCCACCTGCGCCAGGCGCACACGCCCCAGCACCTCCATGGCCATGCGAAAGCCCGTGCCGCGCTCGCCGAGCAGGCATTCGGGCGTCAGCGCCACGTCGTTGAACCACAGTTCGACATGGCTGGTGCCGCGCAGGCCCATCATCGGTTGGTCGCGGCCGATCTCGAAGCCCGGCAGGCCCTTGTCGAGCAGGAACAGCGAGATCTCCTTGCGCCCGCCGGCCTCGCCGGTGACGGCCGAGACGAGGAAGAAATCCGACACCAGGCCGTCGCTGATGAAATGCTTGCTGCCCGAGAGGCGCCACGAGCCGTCGCCCTGCAGCGTGGCGCGGCTCGCGATGCCGGCCGCGTCCGAGCCCGCACCGGCCTCGGTGATCGCGATCGAGCAGACCCGCTCGCCGCGCACCGTGGGCCGCAGCCAGCGCTCGACCTGCTCGCCGCGGCAGGCGAGCAGCGCTTCGTAGACGTTGCCGAAGGCGCGCCGGATCAGGATGTCGGTGGTGTGGCCGAACTGCTCCTCGCAGAGCATGGTGTCCAGGGCCGACAGGCCGCCGCCGCCATGCTCCGCGGGGATGTTCATCGCGTACAGGCCCAGCGCCTTGGCCTTGGCGTGGATCGCACGCGCCACCTCGGGCGCCAGCGCGCCGCTGGCTTCGACTTCGATCTTCGAGCGGCGCGAGTTCGCGCTGCACGAAGCGGCGCACGGTGTCGATCAGCAGGCGCTGCTCGTCGCTGAGCGAAAAATCCATCCCGCGCTCAGGGCACGCTGGCCGCCGCGTGTGCACCACCGAGGAACAGGCGCTCGATGTTCGGGTCGGCGAGCAGTTCGTCGGCGGGCCGGTGCAGCACCAGGCGCCCCGACTCGAGTGCGATCGCATCGTCGGCCATCTTCAACGCGCTCTTCACGTTCTGCTCGACCATCAGGATGGTGGTGCCGGCATCGGCCAGGCTGCGCAGCAGGCGGAATACATCCTGCACCACCAGCGGCGACAGGCCGATCGAGGGCTCGTCGATCAGCAGCACCTTGGGCCGCAACAGCAGCGCCCGGCCGACTTCGAGCTGCTTTTGCTCGCCGCCCGACAGCGACGACGCCGCGCTGTGCAGCCGCTCCTTCAGGCGCGGGAAGAGTTCGAGGATTTCCGGGATGCGCTCATGCGTGACCTTCATGCCCAGCGTGATGCCGCCGAGCTCGAGGTTTTCTATTACGCTCAGCTGGCCGAACAGGTTGCGGCCCTGCGGCACGAAGGCGATGCCGTGCTCGGTGAGCAGCTCCTTGGCCGTCGCGCCGGTGATGTCGCGGCCTTCGAGCCGGATGCGGCCGTTGCGCACCTTGAGCAGGCCGAACAGGGTCTTCAGCACCGTGCTCTTGCCCGCGCCGTTGGGCCCCAGCAGCAGCGTGATCTTGCCGTGCTGGGCCTTGAAGCTCAGATTGTTCAGGATCATGAAGTCGCCGTAGCCGGCGACCACGTCGTCGAACTCGATCGCCACCGTGCCGTTCATGGCGTCAGTTCCCCAGGTAGGCATCGAGCACCTGCTTGTTGGCGCGGATCTCAGCCGGCGTGCCGACAGCCATCACCCGGCCCTCGACCATGACCAGGATGCGGTGGCACAGGTCCATCACGAAATCCATGTTGTGTTCGATGACCACGAAGGAGCTGTGTTTGCCGTCCGACCGTCGGGTCTTGTTCAATGCCTTGAGCAGGCTGCTGATGCCGCCGACCAGGCTCGGGTTGACGCCCGCACAGGGTTCGTCGAGCAGCACCAGGTCGGGCTCGCTCATGAAGGCCATGGCGATGTCGACCAGCTTTTGCTGGCCGTAGCTCAGCTCGCCAGCCTTCTTCTCGGCCACATGGCGGATGCGGAACTGGTCGATCAGCGCGTCGGCCTTGGCGCCGAGGCCGGAGTCGCCGGGCGCGAACATGCGGCTCCACATCGAGCCGGCATGCTCCTGCGCGGCCACCAGCAGGTTGTCGCGCACGCTCATCTTGCCGAACACCTGCAGCGTCTGGAAGGTGCGACCCACGCCCAGCTGGTTGAGCTGCATCGGGCTCTTGCCGGTGATGTCGTGGCCGTTCAACTCGATCTTGCCGGCGTCGGGTTCGATCTGGCCGAGCACGCTGTTGAACATCGTCGTCTTGCCCGAGCCGTTGGGGCCGATGACGCCGAAGATCTCGCCGGGCAGGACCTCGAACGACACGCCGTCGACGGCCTGGATCGCGCCGTAGGCCTTTTTCAGGTCACTGACCTTGAGCAACGGCGCGCTCACGAGGGCGCTCCGATCTTGGCCGCCGCGGCCATGCGCTCGGCCGCGGCCAGCCGCGCCAGGCGGCGGGCCTTGATCCGATCGGGGATCGACAGCAGTCCATCGGGCAGCCAGAGCATCAGCATCACGACCACCACGCCGAACAGGGGCAGGTACCAATCCCGCGCATAGGGCACGTCGCGCAACCACTCCGGCACCAGCACGCCGACGACAGCACCGAGCAAGGGCCCGAAGAGGTAGCCCGCGCCGCCGACGACGACCATCAGGTACATCATGATCGACTCGCCGACCGAGAACATCGAAGGCTCGATGAACTCGACCAGCGGCCCGTACAGTGCGCCGGCCACACCCGCATAGACCGCGCCGATGGCGAACGACAACAGCGTGTAGGCCTGGATGTCGACACCCAGGCTTTCGGCACGGATCGGGTTGTCGCGCAGCGCCGTGAAGGCCTTGCCCCAGGGCGACGACAGCAACTGCCACAGCAGCAGGCCCATGAGGATCGTCATGGCCAGCACGAAGTAGTAGTAGGCCAGGTTGCCGTTCAGATCGAAACCGAGCAGGCCCGGACGGGCGATGTTGTTGATGCCGAAGGTGCCACCGGTCAACCACTCTTCGTTGCGCATCACCAGCCAGATCGCGGTGTTGAAGCCGAGCGTGGCAAAGGCCAGGTAGATGGTCTGCACGCGCAGCGCCGGAAAGCCCAGCACCAGGCCGACCGCAAAACAGGCCAGCATGGCCACCGGCAGGCCGAGCCAGAAGCTCAGCCCCGCCTTGAGCAGGATGGCCACGGTGTAGGCGCCGATGCCGAAGAACGCGGCGTGGCCGAGCGACTTCTGACCGGCGTAGCCGATGGTCAGATTCAGCCCCATGATGGCGATCACGAAGACCAGGCAGCGCGCGATCAGGTAGATGCCGTAGCCCTTGAGCAGCGGCGGCACGGCGATCAACAGGGCCAGCAGGATGGCCGCGGCAACGAGGCTGGTCTTTTTCATCGCTCAGACCTTGCGCTCGACCTTGGTACCCAGCAGCCCCTGCGGCTTGAACAGGATCACGGCCATGAAGATCACCAGCGCCACCGCGTCCTTGTAGGCCGGCGAGATGTAGGCCGCAGCCAGGTTCTCGGCCACGCCGACGATGACGCCGCCCAGCAGCGCACCGCGGCTGTTGTTGAAGCCGCCGATGATGGCGGCGAAGAAGGCCTTGGTGCCGAGCGACTCGCCCATGTCGAACTTGGCCAGGTAGGTCGGCGTGACCAGCAGGGCCGTCGCACAGGCCAGCACGGCATTGATGGCGAAGGTGTAGAAGATCATGCGCGGCACGTTGATGCCCAGCACGGTGGCGCTCTCGGCGTTCTGCGCCACCGCCTGCATCGCACGGCCGGTCACCGTCCGGGCCAGAAAGGCCTGGGTGGCCAGCACCAGGGCCAGTGCCAGCACCAGGGTATAGACATCGGCCGCGGTGATGGTCACGCCGGCGATGTCGATGATCTTGTCGGGGAACAGGCTGGGGAACGGATGGGCCAGCGCGCTGTAGCCGGCGCGCATGCCGTTGCGTGCGGCGATGGCCAGGCCGATGGTGGCCACGACGATAGGCATCAGGCCGAAGCGCAGCAGCGGATCGGCGATGCCGCGCTTGAAGGCCCAGCCGAGCAAGACGACGGCCACCACGCAGGTCAGCACGAAGGCCAGCGGCAGCGACAGGCCGACTGCCATCAGCCCCAGCATCAGGAACGCCGGCAGCATCACGAACTCGCCCTGGGCGAAGTTGATCGTGCCCGAGGCCTGCCACAGCAGCGTGAAGCCCAGGGCCGCCAGCGCGTAGATGCTGCCGGTGGCGAAGCCCGAGAAGACGAGCTGGAAAAAGTCCGTCATGGCCTCGGGCCTCAGACCACCGTTGGGTTTACTTCTTGCCCAGCGCCGGCAGCACTTCCTTGACGACCTGCTTGCCGTCCTTGACCTCGACCAGGTAGCTCTCGCGGTCGAGGTCGCCATTGGCGTCGATCGCCACGTCGAGGATCACGCCGGGATAGGTTGCGGCCTTCAGGCTCAGGCCATGCAGCGCGGCGGCGACGGCCTTGCGGTCGAGCTTGCCGACCTTCTCGATCGCCGCCTTGAGCATGTACACGCCGGTGTAGCCCTTGATGCCGTTGTGGTCGCAGAAGTACTTGTACTCCTGGTAGAACTTGGCCTTGAACTTGAGCATCAGCGGGTTGGGTGCATCGATGGTCAGGCCCACATGCGCCACCGCGCCGTTGGCTGATTCGCCCGCCAGCTCGATCACCTTCTGGCCGGTCAGCGTGGTCTCGCCGACCACCGGCTTGTTGTAGCCCTGCTTGCGCAATTCGCGCAGCAGGCGTGCCGACTCTTCTTCATTGGTATAGGCGAACAGCGCATCGGCGTTGAGCGACTTGGCCTTGAGCACCGGGGCGGAGAAGTCGATCTGGCCCGAATCGGTGGAGATGTCGCCCACCACCTTGACGCCGACATCGGTCAGTGCCTTGGTGATCGCATCGCGGCCGCCCTTGCCGAAGTCGTTGTTGACGAACAGCACCGCCACGTTCTTGGCCTTCAGCCCGTTGGCGAGGTAGCGTGCCACCTTGGGCATCGCCGTTTCCTGCGTGAAGCTGGTGCGGAAGATGTACGGGTTGCCTTGCTTGGTGATCGCCGCGGCCTCGCCGCCGGTGAAATTGGGGATCTCCGCGCGCCGCGTCTCGGCCATGCTGACCATGATCGAGCCCGAGAACACCGGCCCGAAGACGGCGAACACGTTGTCGTCGACCGCCTTGGTGGCCAGGCCCTTGGACACGCCGGGATTGGATTGCGTGTCGGCGATCGAACTCTCGATCTTGTGGCCCATGATGCCGCCGGCGGCGTTGATCTCCTTGACCGCCAGCGCGACGCCGTCGCGGAAGTTGGTGCCCGAGGTGGCGCCGGCCCCCGACAGTTCGTACAGGCCGGCGATCTTGATCGACTGCGCCTGGGCCAGCGCGGGCGCGCCGAGGGCCAGCGCGCAGGCGCTGGTAACGAGAGTACGACGAAGCAGGTTCATGGGGTTTCCTCTTTCGGGATGGCTGGGATGGACGGTATGGATCGGGCGCGGATGACTCTACAGGGCTTGCATCAGGCGACGCAATTCGGACGAATCCTCGGCCACCGTGCGCGCCAGATCGTGCAGGCCGAGGAAGGCCAGGTACTCGGGCGCCTGCTGGATCATCATTTCGAAGCCCGGGTGCGCCGTGATGCCGCGGGCCTCACAGGCACGCAGCAGCGGCGTGGGCTGGTTCTTCATCAGGATGTCGACCACCGCCGCGCCGGCATCCAGGCGCGCGGGCTCGAAGGGCAGCGGGTCGCCGGCGCTCAGGCCCAGCGGAGTGGCGTTGACGACGAGGTCGAAGCCGGCCGGGTCGGGCGTTGCGGCAGCGACGATGTAGATCGCCGGCCAGGTGCTGCGCAGGCGCGCGGCCACGCTGGCACTGCGCTCGGCATCGACGTCGTACAGCGCGAGCTTGGCGACGGCGCGTTCGGCCAGCGAGGCGGCAATGGCCACGCCGCCGCCACCGGCACCGACCACCAGCACGCGGGCGCCGCTGGGCCGGAGGCCCAGCTGGTCGAGCCCCTTGACGAAGCCGATGCCGTCGAACAGCGCGCCGTCTATCGTGCCGTCGGCATTGCGCCGCGCGGCGTTGACCGCCTGCGCAACCATGCCCAGGCGGTCGCAGCGATCGAGCAGGGCCAGCATCGCGGTCTTGTGCGGGATCGTCAGCATCAGGCCGTCGATGTTGCGGGCGGTGAAGGCATGGCGCACGAAGGCGGCGAAGTCGCGCGGCGCGACCTGGGCCGGCACCAGCACCGCGTCGACGCCGTGGCGCGCGAACAGGTGGTTGAAAGTCTCGGGCGCCCGCACCTGGGCGACGGGGTCGCCGAGGATCAAGAAGACGCGTGTCGTGCCGCTGATGTGCATGGCCGGGAGGATAGGAAGCGGCGAGTGCAGCGGCAAGGCATTTCCCCGTGCATTGCGCGATGATCGCGCATACTGCGCGATCATCGTCTGCTTCGAGGGTTAGCCCTATGAGTGTTGCCGCTGCCATTGCGATCAACCCCAAGGACCTGATCGAAGGCCTGGGCAAGGGCCTGCGCGTGATCGAGGCCTTCGACGACGACCACCCGCGTCTGACCGCCAGCGAAGCCGCGGCGCTGGCCGGCATCACGCGCAGCGCCGCGCGCCGGCACCTGCTCAGCCTGCTGCACTTCGGCTACGCCGCCAGCGACGGCAAACAGTTCTGGCTCTCGCCGCGCGTGCTGCGGCTGGGCCAGAGCTACCTCGGCGCGGCGCGCCTGCCGCGGCTGGTGCAGCCCTTCATCCAGCGCGTGTCCATGCAATGCGGCGAAACCGTCAATGTCAGCGTGCTCGACGGCCACGAGGTGGTGTACCTGGCGCGCAGCAGCCCGCCGCGCTGGGTCTCGATCGGCTACCAGGTCGGTGTGCGCGTGCCGGCCCATGTCGTCACCCCCGGCATGGTCACGCTGGCCACCCGCAGCGACGACGAGATCAGTGCCTGGATCAAGGCCCATGACTTCGTCGCCTTCACCGCTCACACCGTGACCAGCAAGCTGCGCTTTCGCGCCGAGCTGCGCCAGGCCCGCGAACAGGGCTACTGGGCGACGCGACAGCAACTCGACCCTGGTCTGAGCGGCATCGCCGTGGCGCTGATCGACCGCAAGGGCCTGTGCAAGGGCGCGATGAGCGTCACCGCGCCGTCGGCCAGCACCTCCGAAAAACAGATGGTCGACAAGCTGCTGCCGCTGCTGCGCGAGGCGGCGCAGACGCTGCAGCCGCTGCTATAGCGCCGATGCGCCGTCGCGGCGCGCTAGAAGCCGTAGGCCCGCGCCGCGTTGTCGACCAGGATGCGTTTGCGCACGGCCGCGTCGGGGGCCCAATCCGACAACAAGGCCAGCAGGTCGGCATCGGCCGGCAGCGGCACGCGGTTCGGGTGCGGCCAGTTGCTGGCCCACAGGCAAGACTGCGGGTGCGAGCGCACCAGGGCCTGTGCCAGCGGCGATACGTCGTCGTAGTGCGGCGGCCCGCGCTTTGAGGTTTCATACGGCGCCGAGAGCTTGACCCAGCGCCGATCACGGTCGAGCACCGACTGCAGGGCCTTGAACGCAGGGTCATGCACGGGAACCGGCTCGACGAAGCGGCCGATATGGTCGATCACCACCGTACCGGGCAGGCGGTCGATCAGCGCCTTGCGCTGCGGCATCTCGCGGCCGTCGAACTGCAGGTTGATATGCCAGCCCAGCGGCGCGATGCGTGCGGCCATCGCTTCCAGCGTGTTCCAGGGCAAAAGGCCACCCGATCCGCCGAGCATCATGTAGCGCACGCCGCGCACGCCGCCGGCATGCAGGCGCTGCAACTCGGCGTCGCCGATGTCGGCCGGCACCACCGCCACGCCGATGGCGTTGTCGCCGAGTTGCGTCAGCGCATCGAGCAGGCAGTTGTTGTCGAAGCCGTAACCGGTGGGCTGCACCAGCACCACGCGGTCCAGGCCGAGCGCGCGCTGCACCTGCCGATAGGCCGACACCGGTGCATGCGGCGGCCTGAAGGTGGCGCTGGCCGCCAGCGCAAAGCGATCCTCGTAGATGTGCACATGGCAGTCGCAAACGCCGCGGGGGCTGGAGGTCATCATGGCGGCCTCGTGGTCTACGCACGCTTGAAGAAGGCCTGCAGCCGGCTCGCGTGAGCCGCGTTCACGGCCCCCTGCGGCAGGCGGCCGTGCACGATGTCGCTCACCTGGTGCACGGTTTCCATGGCCTGGTGTTCGATCGCTGCTGGCGTCAGGCCGCCGATGTGCGGCGTGGCGATCACCCGCGGGTGGCGCGCGAGTTGCGGGCTGGGCATCTGGTCGGGTGCGCGGCCGACGTCGAGCGCGCAGCCGGCGATGACGCCGGCATCCAGCGCATGCAGCAATGAGGCCTCGTCGACCAAATTCCCGCGCGAGGCGTTGATGAAGAATGCCGTCGGCTTCATCGCCGCGAATGCCGCGGCGTTCATCAAGTTCTCTGTCTCCTCGGTGGCGGCGGCCAGGCAGACGACATGGTCGGCCTGGGCCAGTAACGTGGCCAGATCCACCTGGCGCAGGGCCGGGTTCGCAACGCGGGTATGCGGGTCGCTGACGAGCACACGCATGCCCAGCGCCAGCGCCACCTCGGCCAGGGTGCGGCCGATCTGGCCGTAGCCGATCAGGCCGAGCGTGGCGCCGCGCAACTCGCGGCCCATCAGCGCAGGCGGCTGCACGCCGGCGCGGTATTGCAGCACCGCGGCACTGACATGCCGGCTGAGGTCGATCATCACGCCGAGCACCCACTCGGCCACCGAGCTCATGAAGCCGGCGCTGGCCCGCGTCACCAGGATGCCCTGCGCACTGGCGGCAGCTACATCGACATTGCGGATGTCGACCGCGCAACGGCAGAAGGCCACCAGCCTGGGCAGTCGAGTCAGCAACTCAGGCCCGGCTTCGGCGCGGCGGTCGCTGACGAGGATGTCGCAATCGGCGGCCGCAGCGACCAAGGCATCGATGGTCCACGGCTCTTCGCTGGCATTGCGCCGCACATGGGCCACGGCCTCTAGCGCAGCCAGCGCGCGTGCGCCGTAGTAGTTGGCCAGCGCGCTCGGGCTGTGGGTGAGCAGGACCGTGGCGGGTTTCATGATCGCGGCCTTGTCGCTCTGGGCGGACGGGCCACCGACTCACGTTCGACCAGCGTGGGTTTGAACAGGAACTCGGCCGGTGCGATGCCGGCATCGGCCAGGCGGCCAATCACGCGCTCGACGATGGTGCGCGCCATCTCGGGCACCGGCAGGCGCACGGTGGTCAGGCCCGGGCTGGTCAGCGCCGACAGGAACAGGCCGTCCATGCCGATCACCGAGATGTCGCTCGGCACGGCCAGGCCGGCATCGCGAAAACCCGCCAGCAGGCCGAACGCCAGCAAGTCGTTGACGGCGACGATGCCGGTGGGCCGGCCGCGCTCGGCCGCGATGCGCGCGGCCAGCAGGCGGCCGACGTCGGCCATCTCCGAGTCGCCGTACTCGGAGGTCGTGCTGCCGTCGATGACGCGCGCGCTCTGCTTCAGACCCGCGCGCTCGGCGGCAGCGTAGAAGCCCTTGATCTTCTCGCTGCGGCTCATGGTCTGGCCCGACGCGGTGACGAAGGCCAGGCGCTTGTGGTCCTTGCTTATCAGGTGTGCGGTGGCCAGGCGCGCGGCCTCGAAGTTGTCGACCGAGACATGGTCGATCGCCGGCGAGGCCCCCGGCGTGGCCCGCCGGTCGTAGCTGACCATCACCAGCCCGCGCTGCACCGCGGACTCGAAATGCCGCTCGTCGACCAGCGACGAGATCACGACCACGCCGCGCACGCCATGCGCCAGCAGGTCGTCGAAGAAGCCGGTTTCCTTGTCGCGGTTGCGGTAGGTGTTGCCGAGCACGACGCGGTGGCCATGGCGCTCCTGGGCCGCGGTTTCGATCTCGCGCGCGATGTAGCCGTACATCGGGTTGGCGATGCTGGGCACCAACAGGCCGAGCATCGGCGTGTGGCCGGTCTTCAGCTGCCGCGCCGCGCGGCTGGGGCGAAAGTCGAGCGCCGCGATCGCCGCCTGCACGCGCTGCAAGGTGTCGCCGCGCATGCGGTCGACGCGGCCGTTGAGCACATTGGAGATCGTGCTCACCGACACACCGGCCTCGCGTGCGACGTCCAGGATCGTGCTCACGGTCTCATCCCAGGAAGTAATGCGGTATCCACGAGGCCAGGCCGGGAACGAAGATCACCAGCAGCAGTACCAGGGTCTCGGCGAGCATGAACCACCAGACATGGCGATTCACCTCGGCGTAAGTGCATTGCGCGATGCCGGTGGTGACGAAGAGCAGCGGCGCCGTCGGCGGCGAGACGGCGCCGATCTGGTTGCACATGACCATCACCAGGCCCATCTGGAACGGATCGATGCCGTAGGCCTTGCTGATCTGGATCGCCACCGGCGCAAAGATCAGCAGCACGGCCAAGGAGTCGACGAAGGTGCCGAGCACGACCATCACCGCGGCCACGATCAGCAGCACCATGGTCGGGTTCTGCGAAAACGAGGTCACGAATTTGACCGCGTCGACGTTGAACTCGAGGTAGGCCAGCAGCCAGCCCGAAGCCCCGGCCACGGCGATCACGCCCGAGACCATGGTGGTCATCACCGCGGCCTCGATCAGGATGGCGGGCAGGTCGCGCCATTGGATCTTGCGGTAGTACAGCGTGCCGAGCAGCAACGCGTACAAGCAGGCGATGGCGCCGGCCTCGGTGGCGGTGAAGATGCCCGACAGGATGCCGCCGACGATGATCACCGGGCCGAGCAGCGCCGGCCAGACCTCGACGAACGAGCGCGCCAGCGCGCGCCACTCGAAGCGGCCATGGGTGACGCGCAGCTCAGGGTAGTTGGGGTGGTAGGTGTAGATCTTGATGGTGGCCATCAGGAACAGGCCGACCAGGAGGCCGGGCACGATGCCGCCCAGGAACAGCCCACCGATCGAGACCTGAGCGATCGAGCCGTAGACCACCATCACCATGCTCGGCGGGATGATCGCGCCGATGGTGCCGGCGGTGGCGATCAGCGCGGCGGCAAAGCCGGCCTGGTAGCCCGACTTCTTCATGGTCGGGATCACGATCGCCGCGATGGCCGAGGCGTCGGCCGTGCTCGAGCCCGAGATGCCGGCGAAGATCATGCTCGCCACCACCGCGGCATGGGCCAGGCCGGCGCGCAGGTGGCCGACCAGCACGCGCGAGAAATCGACCAGCTGCTGGCTCATGCCGCTGGCCGACATCAGGCCGCCGGCGAGGATGAAATACGGCAGCGCGAGCAGGGTGAACGAGTCGAGCTGCGCGAACATTTTCTGCGCGAACATCGGCAGCACCACGTCGGGCACCGCGGCCACGCCGACATAACCGGCCAGCGCGATGGCCAGCAGAATGGGCAGGCCCAGCATCATGGTGCCGAGCATCAGCGCGAGCAGGAACCAGATCATGGTGGCAGGGCTGCTGCGACCTGCCCGTGCCAGGCGCCGCTACCGATACGCCGCATGGCCACCAGGAGCAGGTAGGCACCGCCGACCACCATGCCGGCGTAGGGGTAGCTCATCGGCACTTCGAGGCCGGGCGACGACTGCAAATGCGCCACTCGCGCCACCATGAAGCCCAGCACCATCAGCGAAATCGCGAAGGCCAGCCAGGTCAGCTCGACCACCAGGTTGAACGCCGCGCGGGGCCGGCGCGGCAGCATGTTGCAGAAGGTCTCGATGTACAGGTGCGCGCCGCGCCGGTAGGCGATAGGGATGCCGAGAAAGACGATCCAGATGTGGCCGAAGATCTGCGCCTCTTCGCTCCAGCTCAGCGAGGCATTGAGCGCAAAGCGGTTGAAGACCTGCAGCAAAGCGATGCAGACGATGACGGCGAAGACCGCCGCCACCAGCCACTCGGCGCCGCGATCCAGGCGGTCGAGGGCTCTATGCATCTACTGCTTGCGAATCTGTGCCAGCAGCGATTCGGCGCCGAAGTCCTTGGCCAGGTCGTCCTGCGCGGTGAGTGCGGCCTTTTGCAGCGGACCGACGTCGATGTCGACCACCTTCATGCCGAGCTTCTTCACGGCGGCCAGCGATTCGGCTTCTTTCTCGGGCGCCAGCTTGCGCACGATGTCGGCAGCGACCTGGGCGCCCTTTTGCATCACCGCCTGCTCGGCCGGGCTGAACTTCTTCCATTCGGCCAGCGAGAAGACCAGCACCGTCGGATCCATCAGGTGGCGCGTCATCGCGATGCAGCAGGCGACTTCGTTCAGCTTGAACGACACCGTCGTCGCCGCGGTGTGTTCGTAGCCGTCGAGCACGCCGCTCTGCAGCGAGGTGTAGATCTCGCCGAAGTTCATCGGCGTGGCATTGGCGCCCATCGCGTTGATGGCCGAGACGAAGACCTTGGTCGGGATGGTGCGGATCTTCAGGCCCTTCAGGTCGGCCGCGGTCTTGACCTCCTTCTTCGCCGTGACCACGTTGCGGTAGCCCCAGCTCACGGCCCACGACAAGACCTTGAAGCCGGCCTTTTCCATGTCGGCTTCGAGCTCCTTGCCGACCGGTCCGTCGAGCACCGCCTCGGCATGGGCGTAGCTCTTCCACATGAAGGGCAGGCCGAGCACGCCGATACGCTTGACGAAGGAAGCGTATTCGGCCGGCCCGCCGGTGGTGCCCGATGCGCCCGAGCCCAGGCGCATGGCCTCGATGACCTCGCGCGACTGGCCGAGCTGGCTGGCCGGGAAGACCTTGACTTCCATGCTCTCTGAGTTGGCATTCACGTAGGTCATGAACTGGTGCGCGAGCATGGTGTTGTCGACACCCAGGTCGGCCGGGCCGGCGGTGTGGATGCGGATCAACTTCTTCGCCGGAGCCTGGGCGGCGGCCGGCAGCGCGCCCGTCAGGGCCAGACAGGCTGCCACCAGGATGCGCAGGAATCGATGCATGTTTGTCTCCGCCACGGGGGTTGTAGAACGATTTAGTAGAACGATACACGGCGGCGCGAATTCGCTCCCCCGGGGTTTCACCGAGCCGCCCCGCGCCCGCCGCTCAGACGCGCTCGACCCGCGACCGCCCCGCCTGCACGGCGAACTGGGCCAAGGTCTCGATCGTGGTTTGTCTGAGGCTCACGTCGCTGACCACGCGCAACGACACACTCAGCTGCTGCGGGGTGATGTCGGCGATGCCGTAACCCTTGCGCTCGGCGTCGGCGTAGACGAAGTGCGGGTTCTCGGCCAGCAGTTCAGCCGTCTTGGCGTTGCCGCCCGAACGCGAAGTGATGGCTGTGCCGCAAAACTCCACGCCGACACTCGGGCTCGCCGGGTCGGCATAGTCGGCCAGGACATGGCCGACCCAGTTCTCGTGCACGTCGCCACCCAGGAAGACCGGGTTGGACACGCGGTACCTTCGCAGTGCATCGACCAGGCGCCGGCGGGCGGGCGCGTAGCCGTCCCAGCCGTCGTTCCATAACAGGGCGCCTGCGCCGGGCTTGAAGTCGCGCGGCCCGAACAGGGTGCTCTGGCCGAGCAGATTCCAGCCCGCCGTGCCGGCATGGCGCCGGAACTGATCGTCCAGCCAGCGCTCCTGCTCGAGGCCGAGCATCGTGCGCGCCGGATCGGTCCAACCGGCACAGGTGGCGGGGTCGACGGTGCTCGAGCCGGGCTTGCCGCCACGGGTGCAGGCCTGCGGGCTGCGGTACTGCCGCGCGTCGAGCATGTGCAGAGCGGCCAGTTGACCGAAGCGCGCCTGGCCGTAGATGCGCATCTCGGCGCCGTTGCCGAGCCCGGTCAATCCGCGCGTCAGCACGCTCGCGCGCAGCGGCATGTGCTCGTAGTAGGCCTGATAGGCCGCGGCCCGCCGGGCCGCGAAATCGGCCACGCCAGGACCGCTGTCACCGGGCGCGAGGCCGGCGTAGTCGTTTTGCACCTCGTGGTCGTCCCAGACCACGAACCAGGGGCAGGCTGCGTGAGCGGCCTGCAACTCGGCCTCGCCCTTGTACAGCGCGTAGCGCTTGCGGTAGTCGTCTAGGGTCAAGGCCCAGGTGCCGGTGCCCGCGCGCACGGGATTGAGCGCGCCGGGGTATTCATAGATGTAGTCACCGAGGAAAACCACCGCATCGGGTTGATCGGCGACCACGTGGCGCCAGGCGCTGAAGTAGCCATGTTCCCAGCGCTGGCAGGAGGCATAGGCCAGGCGCCAGCGGGCCGGTCGGGCCTCGGGCGCAGGCAGGGTGCGCGTGCGGCCGGTCGCGCTGACCCATTGGTTGGCGTCGCCACCGGTCATGAAGCGGTAGAAGTAGCGCTGGTCGCTGTCCAGGCCCGCCACTTCGACATGCACGCTGTGCCCGAACTCGGGCAATGCCTGGGCCTGGCCGCGCTGCACGATGCGGGCGAACGCCTCGTCGTACGCCAGTTCCCAACGCACGGTGATCGCGGCATCGGGCAGCTTCGAGCCGCCGAACGGACCCGCGCTGAGCAGCCGCGTCCACAGCACCACACTGCCCGGCTGCGGCGAGCCGCTGGCCACGCCCAGCGTGAAGGGGTCGTCAGACAGGCGCGGCTGGCTCCAGGCGCTGCGCGGCAGCCATAAGGTACCGGCCGCAGCAGCGGCCAGGCGCAACAGGGCGCGGCGGTCGGACAGGCTGGGTCTCACGGCGAGCTGCGGGGGTGGCAGGCCACAGAATACGCCGCTGCACTGCAGGCCGCGAGCGCATGCCGCAGTGCCAGAATCGGCGCACGATCTTGCCTTCAGGCTGAACCATGAATCAACCCTGTGCCGTGTCGCTGCGCCCGGCCCGCGCCGACGAGGTTCGGGCCATGGCCGAGATGTCGCGCACCCTGATCGAGGTGGGCCTGGGCTGGCGCTACACGCCAGCGCGTATGGCGGCCCTGATGAGCGACGCCAACACATTGGCCGTGGTGGCCCACGACGGCTCGCGTATCCAGGGTTTTGCAGTCATGAGCTTCGGCGACGAGCACGCACACCTGGTGTTGCTGTGCGTGCAGCCGCTGGTACGCAGGCGCGGCGTCGGCCGGCGCCTGACGGATTGGCTGCTGGCATCGGCCCGCGTGGCCGGCATGGCTTCGGTTCGGCTCGAACTGCGGGCCGACAACGCCATCGCATGGGCCTTTTATCGGCAACTCGGCTTCACGCAATCGCGGCTGCTGCCCGCCTACTACGACGGCCTGATCGCCGCGCGCAGCATGCGACTGGAATTGCGAGCCGGGGCCTGAGGGCGCGCCGATCGAGTGACACGGCCCAGGTCGCGTGAGCGGCGCGGCGTCGCGTCCGCCAGGTATCAGGTCATCAAACTGCCTTGCACCTGGGTGGCACCGACCTGGCGGCCGCCAAACGGACGCTGGCGCTCGAATCGATACTGCTTGCGCTGATCCCAGGTATGCGGGCCGGTGGCGTCCGAGCGCTGGAACAGCGTCTTCGCCGCCGCGGGCGTGAGCTGCAGGTGCGCCGGTGCCTGGCGCGCGAACAGCCACCGCGAGTCGGCTTCGGTCTCGGGCCACGCCACGCGGCGGTGACTGACCCAGTAGATGCAATGGCGTTGCGCCCAATAGGCCTGACGCTCGAACAAGACACGCCCGGCAATCCCGCATTGCGCGCCGAGCACGACGACGCGGTCCGGTAATTCGAAGATGGCCGCGTGGACCTCGATCGGCGACTCACCGGCACCGATGTGGACCAGCGTGACGCGTTCGATATCGTCCGCACGCAGGCGATCGATCGACTCGCCGCCGCGCGTCACCGCGATTTCGTCGGCCTGCCAGCATGTGCGCAGTGGTGCAGCCTTGGCCTTCAGTGTCCAGTTCATATCCCTACTCCACGGCGCGCCGGCAGCGCGACCGAAAATTGCACCCGCATGCGCCGACGCGCGGGAAACGGATGTTGTTACTGGCTTACGGACGATGCAAGAGAGTAAAAGCCCGCAGTCCATGCGCTGTGAGGCCCGGCGGCAACAGCGGGTCTCGGCCGGGCACGACCGATCATTAACCCGACTTAAGGATTGCTAGCACGCGCGCTCCAAGTAGCTCTGGAAGACGCCGACATGCACCCAGGCCCGATCGGCCGCGTCGGGCCAGAGCTCGGTGCTGCAAAAGCGCACGTCGAAGGTCGGCTCGTCGTCGGCCCGGACGCCGTGTGCGTGGGCGTCGGGGAAGGGATAGGCCGGCGACTCGCTGACCACCACCCCTTGCTTGCCGCGGATATAGGCCGGCATGCGGGCATGGCCGGGCACAAGGTCGAGCCGCACCTTGACGCGGTCGCCGACCGCGAAGCGCTCGCGCCGCGCCGCGTTGGACCGGCCGTTCGCACTGGGCAGGGCCAGTGGAAACCCACCCCCGGCACGGCGTTCGAGTTCGTCACGCGTGACGATGCCCTTCTCCACGCACAGCGTGGCCAGACTGGTCAGCGTGCGCTCGTAGTAGCTGGCCGCCATGTAGTGGCGCGGCTCCATGCGCTCGATGGCATGGCGGTATTCGTCCATGTTGAAGATACCGAGCCTGACGGCCAGCGAGTAGAGCGCATTGGCCCGCTTCTCCCATGGCGCGTGGAACACCGGCGCAGCCGGGGTATGGCGCACCGGGCCGAAGCCCTGCTTGCCGCCGAGATCGTGGATGCCGTCCATGGTTGCCGCAGCTACAGACGTGCGACGCCGATCATCGAATCCTTGGTCACGATCTCGGCCAAGCGTTCTTCCGGCCAGCCAACGGTGTCGGGCGGTTGCAGCGGCAGCACCATGTAGCGCGTGTCGGCTGTGGTGTCCCAGACCCGGATCTCGATGTCGGGCGCGAGATCGAGGCCCATTTCCTTGAGCACGGTACGCGATTCGCGAACCACGCGGGCACGATACTCAAGGTCCTTATACCAGTCGGGCGGCAGGCCGATGACGGTGAAGGCCGTACACGAGCACAGGGTGCAGCAGATCACGTTGTGCAGCGTCGGCGTGTTTTCGAGTACGACCAGGTGGCGGTGGTGGCGCGGCATCTCGATGCCGAGTTCGGCGACCGCGGCGATGCCGTTGTCCAGCAGACGCTGCCTGAACGCGGCGTCGCTCCAGGCCTTGGCCACGACGCGCGCGCCGTTCTGCGGCACCCACTTCTCGTCGGCAAGCTGCGTCGCCTGCTCGATGAACTCACCGGCCTTGTAGCCACGCTCCTCGAGCGCGGCTTCGATGGCCTCGAGGCGTTGCTCGACGCGAGCGACACCCTGACTCATCGCCATGCGGGTCTGTGCTCAGCGGCCGTGGCCACCATGCCAGCCGTAACCTCCGTGGCCGTAGTGCGCACCGTAGCCGATCAGGGCGCCGACCACCAAACCCAGGCCGAGCGGCGAATAACCCGGCTCGTAGTACACGGGGCCGGACACCGGGTAGGTTTGATAAACCGCGTCCGGATAGGCTTGGTAGACCGGCCGTTCGATATATACCGGCGGCGGCCGCGACGGCAGGGGCGCAGGGGTTTGCGGCTGCGCCAGCGCGCCCTCGGGCACGGCCTGGACCTGCACGTGCACATACGGACCCGGGTCCTGGCGCATCTGGGCCGTGTACTGCCGGCCGCCATATTCGTAAACCACGCTGTACGCCGTGATCCGTTCCTCGTAGGCGTTTTGCGTCGTGCAACGGCGCACGGTCTGGGCCTGCGCCACCTGCCCGCCCGACTCGATATTGTTGCCGACCGCCGCACCACCGATCACGCCGATGGCGGTCGCCGCGGCCCGCCCGGCGCCAGAACCAACCGCGTTACCCATCGCGCCCCCCGCAATGGCACCGAGCAGGGCCCCGGCACCGGAGGGCTGGCGCTGAACGGACACCTGCTCGTCGTAGCAGGCCCGGCGCGGAACCACCACCTGCTGCACGATCGGAGTGACGGAAATAACCGTTCCGCGGTCGCCGGCCATCGGGGCCGGTAACGCCGCAGCCTGGTCGTACGGCCGGCCCGACTGCGGCGTCTGCGCCTGGCCCGGGGTGGCCAGCGCCACTGCGCTCAGGATCAGCGTGCTGGCAACGGTCATCGTATTCATGGCGATCCAATCTCAACGGGTTGGGAACCGCGTCGGGTCCACAGGCCCATCGTACGCGCTGGCCGACGCCCTTGTGTTGGCGCATGGTAAAGCTGCGGACACGGTTGGTAACAGCGCGAGTAGTCAGGAATCCGGCTCAGCGAGGGCTTTCAATTGCGTTCGCAGTGCCTTGCGGCCGGCATTGCTGGAGGCGCGCCAAGCCGCCAGGGCCAGCGCCTGGAACGCGGCCTCTGCCGCTGTCGGCGACGCGGCCCGTTGCGGCGCGTCGAGCCAGCCCGAAGGCCGGGCGCAAAGCGCCTCGATCTGGCGCGCCAGCTTGTCGCCGATGGGGCGTGAGGATTTGATCTGGCTCCACATGCTGGGCGAGACCTGCAGCATCGCGGCGAACATCTGCTCCAGGCCCTTGGGCGGGGCCCCGGCGGCCAGCGCCGATTCGGCATAGGCCTGGAACAGCGCCAGCGCGTTCTGCCTGCGCGTCAAGGTGGGTTTGGCCAAGGGGCTGTCTACACAAAGCAACGGCTCGGGCCGCGATTGTGGCAGGGGCTTGACTGCAAGGGTAAAGACTCTTTACAGTGCGCCCCTTCGCTCCACCGAGCCATGATTTTCTTGAAAGGATGCCGCGTGATGTTCAGGCGCACACAGACGACGAACCGGCCCACGATGGGCCGGGCCACGTGCGTGCGCGCCCAGGCGGGCACGGTGCATTCGGGAGAGGCCGGCGCATAGGCAGCGCGACCTCCACGCTCTGTTCGCAGAGGCCCGGATTCCGCAAGGAGCCGGGCCTTTTTGCTGGTTGGTCGGATTCACTTCGGCTGTGTCCATTCACTCCGTTGCCGCGCCACATGGTGTTGGCGGTGCGGGATGTGCGCGACGCAAGGCCTGCGCCACGTGCAGCGAGACACCACATCCGACGGGATGCTCGCGTTTGGGTACAGCCGAAGTGGATGCGTCTTGTAGATGCCAGGCAAAGGAACCTTCGCCGCGCTCGCGCTGGCAGGGTGGAAATCGGCCGCAACGATTGGGCGGCGCCGGAACCCGTGACCGGATGGAACACCTGCCGTGGCGGCAGAATTGCGAAACCTGCGCGGGGGCGCGAGTTCCCGCTCAAGACGTTCATTGCCGTGGTCCTGCTATCGGCTATTCGCTGGTCGGCGCGCTGACGCTGAACCTGGCGCTGGCGGTCAACCACCGACCCGGGCGCTACGTGGTGGTGTGAAAGGAGTGCCCCATGCGCGACATGATTCAGGGCTCGGCCATCGGCGTCGTCTGCACGCTGCTGCTTGGCGTGGCAGGCTGTGCCCTGCCCTACTCGCTCGAGCCTGGCGAGCCGTTGGACGCTGTGCGGCAACGGCTTGGCCAGCCCGGCAACGAGCAGGAAACGCCCGGCGGCGGGCGCACGCTGCTGTACGCCATCGGCAGGCAGACCTTCGCGCTCGAATTCGACCCCCAGGGCCGTCTGCAGCATTGGGAAAACGTGCTCGACGAAGCCCACTTCGCCCTGGTCGGCGCGGGCATGACGCGTGAGCAGGTGCGCGGAAAGCTCGGCGAGCCGAGCGAGATCTGGGGTGTGCGCTACCACCGTCAGACGGTCTGGTCCTACCGCTTCCTCGGGCCGTTCTGTCTGCTCTTCCACGTCGGCCTCACGCCGGAGGGTATCGTCGAGGACACCAGCTACGGACCCGACCCTCGCTGCGAGCGCGATCGGCCGCTGCCCTAGCATCACTGCTCATCCTCGATCACCGCGAGCCTGCGCCATGCACCCATTGACATCAGCTGCCGCCTGGGCAGTTCTTGCATCAGGCCTGATCGGCCTGGCCGCACCCCTGCCTGCACGAGCGCAAACGGGCATCGCGCCGGCAGTGGCCTGCCCGGCCTTGCTGCAGCAGACCTTCCCGCGCCTGCAGGACGAGAAGCCGCAGTCGCTGTGCCAATACGCCGGCAAGGTGCTGCTGATCGTCAACACCGCCAGCTATTGCAGCTACACGCCGCAGTACGAGGGCCTGGAAGCGCTGCACGCCAAATACGCAGCGCGTGGCCTGGTGGTGCTCGGGTTTCCGAGCAATGACTTCGGGCAGCAGGAACCAGGCGACGCCAAGCAGATTGCCGACTTCTGCTTCAACACCTACGGCGTGCGCTTCCCGATGTTCGGCAAGAGCAGGGTCAAGGGCCGGGATGCAAACCCGCTGTTCGCCGCCCTGGCCAAGGCCACCGGCAAGGTGCCGAGCTGGAACTTCCACAAGTACCTGATCGACCGCCAGGGAACACCGCTGGCCAGCTACGACAGCGAGATCACGCCCGGCAGCCCGACGCTGGTGGCGGCGGTTGAAAAAGCGCTCGCTGCGAGGTAGGCACACAAGGCCCGACCCACGCCGCCAAAAAAGGGGGTCGTGCATGACTCGCAGCTCCGTGCGGGCGCTCGGCTAGGGGTCAGCCCCGGTGGCAGCGCGCAGGTGGCGCGGGCACAGTCGGACGTCGACCCTGCGCCAATCCACTTTCGCGGAGAACTCCCACCATGCAACGCAAGACATTCCTCGGCTCGCTGGCCGCCATCGCATTGAGCGTCGCGGCCGTTTCGGTGCAAGCCGCCTGGCCGGATCGGCCGATCACGCTGATCGTGCCCTGGGGTGCCGGTGGCGGCACCGATGCCACGGCGCGAATCATCGGCTCGCTGCTGGAAAAGGAACTCGGGCAACCGATCAACGTCGTCAACCGCACCGGCGGCAGCGGCGTGGTCGGCCATCAGGCGATCGCCACCGCGGCGCCCGACGGCTACACCATCGGGCTGATCACGGTCGAGATCAGCATGATGCACTGGCAAGGCCTGACCGACCTGTCTGGCGCGTCGTACACGCCGATCGGCCTCGTCAACATCGACCCCGCTGGCCTGCAGGTGCGCGCCGACTCGCCGTACAAGACGGCGAACGACCTGGTCGCTGCCATCAAGGCCAACCCGGGCAAATTCAAGGCCTCGGGCACCGGGCAAGGTGGCATCTGGCACCTGGCCATCGCCGGCATGCTCAAGGACCTGAAGGTCGACCCGGCAGCTGCACCCTGGGTCCCGTCGAACGGCGCTGCGCCGGGGCTGCAGGACCTGGTGGCCGGCGGCGTCGAGATCGTGCCCTGCTCGCTGCCCGAAGCGCGCTCGCTGATCGACGCCGGCAAGGTGCGCAGCCTGGCGATCATGAACGACACGCCGGCCGCGCTGTACCCCAACGTTCCGACGCTCAAGGCTGCTACCGGCAGCGACTGGAAGCTCGGCGCCTGGCGCGGTATTGCGGCCCCCAAGGGCCTGCCGGCGGAAGCGACCGACAAGCTGGTCGCAGCCATCAAGAAGATCGCGGCGAGCAAGGACTACACCGAATTCATGGCCAGCCGCGGCTTCGGCGTGCTCTACCAGGGCCCGGACGATTTCGCCAAGTTCATGGCCAAGGCCGATGCCGACCTCGGCGCAACGATGAAGGCCGTCGGCATCGCCAAGTAGGCCGCGGGTGAAGTTCAACGATATCGTCTGGGGCGCGCTGCTGGTCGTGTTTGCCGGCGCGCTGTTCGTTCACGCGCAGGGCTTCCCGACCATTCCGAGCCAGAAGGTGGGGCCTAGCGCCCTGCCGATGGCACTCGCGGTCGGCTTGGCGGTGTGTGGCGCGCTGCTGGTTCTGCGCGGCCTGCGCGAGCGCAATGCCGGCCGCGGCGGTGGCTGGGTCGAAATGCCGGCCTGGTTCGCCTCGCGGCCGCAGGTGCTGGCCATCGGCGTGCTGGTCGGCGTGAACCTGCTCTATCTGCTGGCCGTCGACCGGCTGGGCTTCGTCATCACCGGCGCGGTCTACCTCTGGGGCCTGATGGCGGTGCTGCGCGTTCGCGCCTCGCGGGCCATTCCTGCCGCCTTGGTCATGACGCTGCTGATCCACTACTGCTTCTACAAGCTGCTCAGGGTGCCGCTGCCCTGGGGCGTGCTGCAGCCCCTGGCCTGGTGATCGAGTTCGAAAGGCGGCAATGAGCAGTGCGTGGGCGCAAGCCTTTGCCTTGGTATTCGAGCCCTACAACATCCTGGTCATGCTGGGAGCCTCGCTGTTCGGCCTGTTCGTCGGCGCGGTCCCGGGGCTCACGGCGACGATGGCCACTGCCCTGCTGGTGCCGGTGACCTTTTTCATGGCGCCGATTCCGGCCATCGCGGCGATGGTCACGGCCACCGCGATGGCAATCTTCTCCGGTGACATCCCGGGCTGCCTGCTGCGCATGCCCGGCACCCCGGCCTCGGCGGCCTACACCGACGAGGCCTATGCCATGACGCGCAAGGGGCTGGCCGAAGTGGCGCTCGGTGCGGGGCTGGTGTTTTCGGCGGTGGGTGGATTGTTCGGCACTGCGGTGCTGATGATCGCGGCGCCCACGCTGGCCGAGTTCGCACTCAAGTTCAGCTCGTTCGAATACTTCTGGCTGGTGCTGATGGGGTTGACCTGCGCGGTGTTCATTTCCAGTGATCGCCCCTTGAAGGGCCTGGTCACGCTGTTCGCCGGCCTGCTGGTCGCCTGCGTGGGCCTGAATAACCCGGCCGCATTTCCGCGCTTCACCTTCGGCAACGCCAACCTGCTCGGCGGGCTGGGCCTGGTGCCGATGATGATCGGCATGTTCGCGGTGTCGGAGATCATCCGCTACGTTGTCGACACGGCGCCGGCGGCACTGATCGTCGATGCCAAGGTCGGCAACGTGTTCAAGGGCATGTGGGCCCTGGCCGTGAAGTATCCGGTGCAGATCCTGCGCGGCAGCGTGCTCGGCACCCTGGTCGGCGCGCTGCCCGGCGCCGGCGCCGACATCGCGGCCTGGATGTCGTACGCGATGAGCAAGCGCTTCTCGAAGGAGCCGGAGAAGTTCGGCACCGGCCATGTCGAAGGCATCGTCGAGAGCGGCTCGGCCAACAACAGTGCGCTCGCCGGCGCCTGGATCCCGGCCTTGGTGTTCGGCATCCCGGGTGACTCGATCACCGCCATCGTGATCGGCGTGCTGTACATGAAGAACATGAACCCAGGCCCGTCGCTGTTCACCAACAACCCGCAGAACATCTATGCCGTATTCCTGCTCTTCATCGTCGCCAACCTGATCATGCTGCCACTGGGCTACCTGTGCATCAAGGTCGCCAAGACCATCCTCAAGGTGCCACGCGACATGCTGATGCCGGTGATCCTGCTGTTCTGCGTGGTCGGCGCCTTCGCCATCAACAACGCCACATTCGATATCGGCGTGATGCTGGTGGCCGGTGTGGTCGCCTACCTGCTGGAGGAGAACGGCTTCCCGATCTCGCCGCTGATCCTCGGCGTGGTGCTGGGCGGCATGCTCGAAGACAACCTGGTGTCCTCGCTGATCAAATCCGACGGTAGCGTGCTGGCGTTTTTCACCCGCCCGATCGCGGCCACGCTGGGAGTGATCACGATCCTGATCTGGCTGTCGCCGCTGGCCAAGCACCTGCGCCGCGCGTAGTGCATTGACATGACCCACACCCGTCCCAGCGTCGCCGACAAGCGGCAGACGTTTCGCCGGCTGCATGACAGCGGTTGTTTCGTCATCCCGAACCCTTGGGACATCGGCAGCGCGCGCATGCTCCAGGGTTTGGGCTTCAAGGCGCTGGCCACCACGAGCTCCGGCTTTGCCTGGTCGCAGGGCCGGCCCGACAACGGCATCACGCGCGAGATGGCGCTGAGCCACCTACACGATATGGTCGCGGCGACCGACCTGCCTGTGAACGCCGATTTCGAAAGCGGCTACGCGGCTGACGCGGCGGGCGTCGAAGACAGTGTTCGCCTGGCGGTCGAGGCCGGTGTGGCCGGGCTGTCGATCGAAGACTCGACGGGCGACGCGGCGCATCCGCTCTATGCGCTCGACCTGGCCTGCGAGCGCATGCGCGCCGCGCGCCGAGCCATCGACAAGTCGGGCGGCGACACCTTGCTCGTCGGCCGTGCCGAATGTTTTCTGGTCGGGCGGACCGACATCGACGAAACCATCGCCCGGCTCAAGGCCTACGCGCAGGCCGGCGCCGACTGCCTGTACGCGCCGGGCATCCGCACGCGCGAACAGATCGCCGCAGTGGTCGCCGCCGTCGCGCCCAGGCCAGTGAATCTGCTGGTCGGCCACGCGGCCCCACTGACGATATCGGACATCGCCGCACTCGGCGTGCGCCGCATCAGCGTGGGCGGCGCGCTGGCGCGGGCGGCCTGGGGCGGCTTCATGCGCGCTGCCAAGCTGCTTGCCGAGCAAGGCAAATTCGACGAGTTTTCCAACGCGGCTGCCGGCCGCGATCTGGATGCGTTCTTCAGCCACGACCTGGTCAACAGAACCGCGCCAGCACTGCCCGCTTCGAGCTAGGGTACGAAAACGCTTATCCGCCCGACGATCTGCGCCGCCGCGACGGTGCTTAATCATCGCGCCCTTGGCTACACTGCGCGCCCTCAGGCAAGGACCCACGGTGTACTGCGCCATCGATTTCGGTACCTCCAACTCCGGCATCGCCGTGCCCACAGCGGACGCACAGCGCGGCGCGGTGCGCCTACTGGAAATCGAGCCCGGCCACCCGACCATGCCCACCGCGGTGTTCTACGTCGTGGAAGGTCTGGCGCCGCATCAGGCACCGCGACGCTTGTACGGGCGCGCCGCAGTGGCGGCCTATGTCGAGGGCATCGAGGGGCGCCTGATGCGCTCGATGAAGAGCATTCTCGGCTCGTCATTGCTCGACCAGCGCACCGACCTGGGCGCCGGCCATGCGGTCGGCTACCGCGAGGTGCTGGCCGGCTACCTGCAGCAGCTCAAACAGCATGCCGAGGGGGCGCTGGGCACGCCGATCACGCAGGCCGTGCTCGGTCGGCCGGTGTTCTTCGTCGACGACGATCCCGCTCGCGACGCCAAGGCGCAGGCCGCGCTCGAAGCGGCGGCGCGCGCGGTCGGCTTTGCCGATGTGCACTTCCAGTACGAGCCGATCGCCGCCGCGCTCGATTTCGAGCAGCGCACGACGGCGGAGCAGATCGTGCTGGTGGCCGACATCGGCGGCGGCACTTCGGACTTTTCGCTGGTCCGGGTCGGGCCCGAGCGCCGCACGCGCAGCGAGCGGCGCGACGACATCCTGGCCAACCACGGTGTGCACGCCGCCGGCACCGACTTCGACCGCCACCTCGAACTGGCCTGCATCCTGCCCAGCTGCGGCCACAGGAGCCTAGGCCCCGCCACGCGTCGACATGCGCCGCGCGAGGTGCCGAGCGCGGTGTACTTCGACCTCGCCACCTGGCACTTGATCAACACCGTATACATACCCAAGCGCGTGGCCGAATTGGCGCGCATGAAAGTCTTCTATGGCGATACGCGGCTGCACGAGCGCCTGATGCGGGTCGTGAGGCAACGGCTCGGACATGCCTTGGCCGCGCTGGCCGAACAAGCCAAGATCGACATCGCCGATGGCGGACAAACGCGCCTGGCGCTGGATGCCATCGAGGCCGACCTCTCGGTCACGCTGACCCAAGGTCAGGCCATGGGCGCGATCGATGGCGACTTGGAGCGCGTGGTCGCGGCCGCGCGCGAGACCCTGCGCCAGGCGGGACTGACCAGCCAGGCCGTCCAGGCGCTGTACCTCACCGGTGGCTCGACGGGGCTCGCGCCCCTGGTGCAACGCCTGGCGGCGCTGTGCCCTGGCGCGCAGGTGGTTCGCGGTGACCGTTTTGCCAGTGTCGCGCAAGGACTCGGCCTGCACGCACAGCGCCTCTTTGCCCCGCGTGCGAACCGCCCGCCGCGCGGCGGCGACGCAAGCGCAGCATGGTAATGTCGCCGCCGCTTTGCAGCTCATCCATGGGCGCGCGAAGACCCGGACGCTGCGCGACATCCCGCCGCCGCGCCCAGACCGCATGAAGGAGGAACGGCATGAGCCAGCAACTTGCATCACCGGACCCCCATGTCGCCCGCCGCGACATCCTCAAGAGCGTCGGTTTCGCAGCCGGGGCGGGACTCGCCTCGGCCTTGGCCGCGCCCGTGCGGGCGCAAACCGCGGTCGCCCTGCCACAGGCCAGCGACCGCCCGATCTGGAGCGCCGAATACTGGGCCAGGAAGGGCGAGGTCAAGCTCAACCTGTGGCGCAAGCGCGCCGGTGCCCCCAAGACGGGCGAACCGGCACGGCCGCTATTGTTTCTGGTCCACGGCTCCTCGAACTCGACCCGCTCGTCCTACGACCTCGAAGTGCCGGGCAAGGGCGAGTACTCGTTGATGAACGTCTTCGCCCGCCATGGCTTCGATGTCTGGACCATGGACCACGACGGCTACGGCTATTCCGGCAGTTCGGGCAACAACTCCGATATCGCCAGCGGTGTCGAGGATCTCAAGGCCGCGATGCCGGTCGTCATGCGCGAGACGGGTCAGTCCAAGGCGCATTTCTACGGCACGTCCTCGGGCGCCATTCGAGCCGGCGCCTTCGCGCAGGCCCAGCCCGAGCGGGTCGACAAGCTGGTGCTGGTGGCGTTCACTCACAAGGGCACCGGCTCGCCGGAGATCGGCAGGCGCGCGGCAGTGGTCGAAAAACTGCGCGCCAGCAATCGCCGCCTGCGCGACGCGGCCATGATCCGTTCGATCTTCACTCGCGACGGCCACGCCTCCAGCTACGACCCGGCGGTGCCCGAGGCGATCGCCGCCATGGAGCTGAAGTTCGGTGACCAGATACCGACCGGGACCTACCTCGACATGGCCGCCAACCTGCCACTGGTCGATCCGAAGAAGGTGCTCTGCCCGGTGCTCATGGTGCGCGGCATCCACGACGGCAATTCGACCACCGAGGATCTGATCGATTTCTTCCAGCAGTTGCCCAACGGCGACCGGCAGTTCGTGATCCTGCCCAACACCGCGCACAGCGCCGGCTACAGCAACAACCGGCACCTGCTCTGGTACGCGACGCACAACTTCCTGGCCGCACCGCCGGCGGCCGCAGGTTGAAGGCATTGGCGCACGTGCCGGCGGCCCTGCGCGGCGTCTTGACCGGCGTCGCACTCGGCCTGAACACCTTGCTCGTCACGGCCAGCCTGGTGCCGCCGGCGCTGGTCAAGTTGCTGGTGCCGCTGGCCGGCGTGCAGCGTGCGGCCGACCGCGCGCTCAACGCACTGGCCTCGACCTGGGTCGCACTCAACAACGCCTGGATCGCCGCGGTCGGCCCGGCCGCACGTTGGGACGTGCAGGGGGTGGACAGCCTGCACCCGCGCGGCTGGTACCTGGTGTCGAGCAACCACCAGAGCTGGGTCGACATCCTGGTGCTGCAGCGCATCTTCCACGGCCACATTCCGTTCCTGAAGTTCTTCTTGAAGCGCGAGCTGATCTGGGTGCCGGTGATCGGCCTGGCCTGGTGGGCGCTGGACTTCCCGTTCATGAAGCGCGGCCGCGGCCACGGCGCGCGCAGCAGCGATCTGCAGACCACGCGCGCGGCCTGCGAGAAATTCAAACGCATCCCCACCTCGGTCATCAATTTCGTCGAGGGCACGCGCTTCACGCCGGCCAAGCAGCGCGCTGCAGAACAGCCCGTACCGCCACCTGCTCAAGCCCAAGATCGGCGGCCTGGGTATCGCACTGGCGACGATGGGCGAACAGTTCGAGGCCTTGCTCGACGTGACCATCGTCTACCCGCAAGGCACGCCGCGCTTCTGGGACCTGCTGTGCGGCCGCATCGACGCCGTGACCGTGCGCGTGCAACAACGCGACATCCCGCCCGAAGTGCTGGGCAGCGATCCGATCGGCGACAAGATCTACCGCCAGCGCATCAGCGCGTGGGTCGATCAGCAGTGGATCGAGAAGGACAAACTGATTGACCAATTGCAGAGCGGCGCTCGGAACCCGCCTGGATAGACCCATTGGTCGACTGGTTACTGGTGCAGGATTGGGCGAATCGCATGCAGATCCTGCAGGCGAATGACCTTTGATCCGAGGTCGTTTGCAACCGGCGTTTTGGCAGACATCGACGTTTCGCTTTGCCGACAGTAGTGCGGCAAAGTCGCGCCCGGGCAGGCGGCAGCGCTTCGGCGTGGCGGTCGGTGCTGCGCACCGACTGCCCTGCGGTGCTCGGCGCCCCGCAGGCGCGCTGCCCCTGCCCGGGCGCGCCTTTGCGAACAGCCGTGGTCTTGCTTCGAACACCAACCCGATGGCCTTCGCGGCAGGCGGTACCCGGCAGGGGCGATTTGTGGGGTGGCGAGGAGCACAGGTCTGGGGTCGGCGCGCGCAGCGCGCTTCGTCAACTGACTCGCCGCACCTGTTTGAGCGCAGTGAGCGCAGCGAACGCAGCGAGTTGTGCGGCGCGACCCCAGGCCGAGCACCGCAGCGCAGTCGGCGCGCAGCGCCGACCACCCCACCATGAGCCCCTGCCGGGTGCCGCCTGCCGCGATGCGCGAGGACGCAACGGGGAGCGAGTTCCGGCGAGAAGTCCGGCCGAAATGCGCGCGGCGTCAGTCGCGCAGGCGCGTGAACACCAGCGAGGCGTTGGTGCCACCGAAGCCGAAGCTGTTGGACATCACCGTGTCGAGCGGCGCATCGAGTCGCTGGCGCAGGATGGGCAGGCCTTCGGCGGCCGGATCCAGGTTTTCGATATGCGCCGAAGCGGCGGCGAATCCGCCCTGCATCATCAGCAGCGAGTAGATCGCTTCCTGCACGCCGGCCGCACCCAGCGAGTGGCCGGACAGCGACTTGGTGGAGCTGATGTGCGGAATGCGCTCGCCGAAGACTTCTCGCACCGCGCCCAGTTCGGCCAAATCACCCACCGGCGTCGAGGTGCCGTGGGCGTTGATGTAGTCCACCGGCGTACGCACCGTGGACAGGGCCTGCTGCATGCAGCGAACGGCACCTTCGCCCGACGGCGCCACCATGTCGTGGCCATCCGAGGTGGCACCGAAGCCGACCAACTCGGCCAGGATAGGCGCGCCGCGTGCCTGTGCATGCTCCAGCGCTTCGAGCACCAGCATGCCGCCGCCGCCGGCGATGACGAAGCCGTCGCGCGCGGCGTCGAAGGCGCGCGAAGCCACTTGCGGCCGGTCGTTGAAGCCGGTGGACATGGCACCCATGGCGTCGAACAGCAGCGACAACTCCCAGCTTTCCTCTTCGCCGCCGCCGGCAAAGACCACGTCCTGCTGGTCCCAGGCAATGAGTTGCGCGGCGTGGCCGATGCAATGCGCGCTGGTCGCGCAGGCCGAGGTGATCGAGTAGTTGACGCCCTTGATGCCGAACGGCGTGGCCAGGCAGGCCGAGACCGTGCTGCCCATGGTGCGCGTGACCATGAAGGGGCCGACCCGCTTGATGCCCTTGGCGCGCAGCGTGTCGGCGGCCCAGACCTGGTTGAAGCTCGAGGCCCCGCCCGAGCCGGCCACCAGCCCGGTGCGCGGGTTCGAGACCTGCTCGGGCGCCAGGCCGGCATGGGCTATCGCCTGCTTCATCGATAACCAGGCATAGGCCGCGGCATCGCCCATGAAGCGCAGCGTGCGGCGGTCGACCACCTGTTCGAGCACCAGCTCGGGGCGGCCGCTGACCTGGCAGCGCAGGCCGCGCTCGGCATAGCTGGGGTTGAAGCGCAGGCCCGAACGGCCTTCACGCAGGCTTTGCGTCACTTCCTCGGCGCTGTTGCCCAGGCTGGAGACGATGCCATGACCGGTGACGACGACTCGACGCATCAAAAATTCTCCGTGGACGTGAACAGGCCCACCTTGAGGTCGGTGGCCGCGTAAATCTCGCGGTCGTCGGCGAACATGAAGCCGTCGGCGATGCCCATGACCAGTTTGCGCTCGATGACGCGCTTCATTTCCAAACGGTAGCTGACCTTCTTGATCGAAGGCAACACCTGGCCGGAGAACTTGACCTCGCCGACGCCGAGGGCCCGTCCGCGCCCCGGGTTGCCGCGCCAGCCCAGCCAGAAGCCCACCAGTTGCCACAGCGCATCCAGTCCCAGGCAACCCGGCATCACCGGGTCACCCTCGAAGTGGCAGCCGAAGAACCACAGGTCGGGCCGGATGTCGAGTTCGGCCTCGATCAGACCCTTGCCATGGGCACCGCCGCTGTCATCGATGCGCACGATGCGATCCATCATCAGCATGTTGGGCAGCGGCAGGCGGGCATTGCCCGGGCCGAAGAGTTGGCCATGGCCACAGGCCAGCAACTCGTCGCGGCCATAGGCGTGGCGGCCGAGATCGCGCTGGCTGGCGCGTGGTGCGGCGGGAGGGGTGGCGTCTGCCGGCGTGGTGTGCATCTTGTGGCCTTGGGCGGAGCGGTCAACAGTGGATCGGGATAACAGGGTTGCCGGCATCTCCGCGGGCCACCGGTCGGTTCAGGCCGCTATTTTGCCCGTCCGCGCCGGTGTGCCGAATTCGATCCGGGCTTACTGGCCGTCCAACGCCTTGCACACCCGCTCGGCGATGGCCAGCGCCGCCGTCAGGCCGGGCGACTCGATGCCGAACAGGTTGACCAGGCCGGCCACACCGTGCACGGTCGGGCCGTCGATGGCGAAGTCGCGCGCGGCTTCGCCTTCGGCACTGAGCTTGGGGCGCACACCGCTGTAGTCAGGCTGCAGGGCGCCGTCGGGCAGGCCGGGCCAATAGCGGCGGATGGCCGCGTAGAAACGCTCGCCGCGCGCCGCGTCGACGCGGTAGTCGATCGGCCCGTCGTCGGGCAGCCACTCGGTGTCGGGACCGAAGCGGCCCTGGCCGGCCAGATCCAGCGTCAGGTGCACACCCAGGCCGGCCGTGTCGTGCATCGGGTAGATCAGGCGCGAGAACGGCGCACGCACGCCGCTGAGCGCAAAGTAGTTGCCCTTGCAGCGGTGGGTGGCGCGAACATGAGCCGCCGGCAAGCCCTCGATGCGCGCGGCCACGTCGCTGGCGGCCAGCCCGGCACTGTTGACGAGGCAGCGCGTGTGCAGGCGCATCGGTTCGGCGCCGCCGATCTCGACCACGAAGCCGTCGGCCACGGCCCGCGCCGATAGCAGTGGGCTCTTCAGCGCCAGCGCCGCGCCGTGGTCCTCGGCCTCGCCCTGCAACGCGAGCATGAAGGCGTGGCTGTCGATGAGGCCGGTGACCGTGGAGTGCAGTGCCGCCAGCGCGTGCAGCGCCGGCTCCATCGCCTGCGCCGCCGCAGCATCGATCAGTTGCAGGCCCTCGACGCCGTTGGTCTGGGCATTGCGTGCCAGGCGCTCCAGCGCACTGACCTGTTCGGCGCTCGTGGCCACCACCAGCTTGCCGCAGCGCCGGTGCGTGATGCCATGCGCTTCGCAGTACGGGTAGAGCAGGCGCCGGCCCTCGACGCACAACTGCGTCTTCAACCAGTCGGGCGGCGAATACAGCCCGGAGTGCATGACCTCGCTGTTGCGCGCGCTGGTGATGCTGCCGATCGACGCTTCGGCCTCGACGATCACGACCTCGCGGCCGGCAAGCGCCAGTGCCCGCGCAACGGCCAGGCCGACCACGCCGGCACCGACCACTACGCTGTCGACCTGTTCCATGCCGCGATCAAACCACGGCCGAGGCGACCCTGCGGGCTCGGCGTTTCTTCGGCGCGACAGCCACCGGCGTCACCGCCGGCAGGCCGCCGAAGAACAATTCGGCCACGATCGGCGCCAAGGCATCGTGCGTCAAGGCGCCACCGGGCTTCATCCAGGTGAAGGTCCAGTTGATCATGCCGAACAGCAGCATCGCCAGCGGGGTGGCCAATGGCGCGAGGTCGGGGCGCAGGCGGGCGATGGAGGCGGAAAAGGCAGTCACGACACGGCGCTGGCCGGCCGCAACCGCGGCACGTTCGTCGTCGCGCAGGAATTTGACATCCTCGGTCAACACGCGGTGTTCGTGCGCAGCGTTTGCATAGGCGGCGGTGAAGCGGCGAATCAGCGTGTCGAGTTCGGCCGCCGGTGCCAGGCGCTGGGTCTGCACCTCGCGCACCAGCGCCTCCAGCCGCGCGACATGTTCGGTCGCGATCTGTGCCAGCAGCGCATGCTTGTCGCGCACATAGTGGTACAGCGTGGCCTTGCTCACCACGCAGGCGGCGGCGACTTCGTTCATCGACGCCGCGGTGTAGCCCCGGCGCGCGAACAACTCGGCGGCACGCGCCAGGATCAGCGTGCGCTGGTCGTCGTAGGTGGCGGCGCGGGTGCGGGCCATGTCGATAATCCCTGATCGGTGTACGACCGATTGCAGCGCTTGTCATGCGTCCGCTCTCGCCCCGTGTTCAGCGCATCGCGGCAGGCGGCACCCGGCAGGGGCTCATGGTGGGGTGGTCGGCGCTGCGCGCCGACTGCGCTGCGGTGCTCGGCCTGGGGTCGCGCCGCACAACTCGCTGCGTTCGCTGCGCTCACTGCGCTCAAACAGGTGCGGCGAGTCAGATTACGAGGCGCGCTGCGCGCGCCGACCCCAGACCTGTGCTCCTCGCCACCCCACAAATCGCCCCTGCCGGGTACCGCCTGCCGCGAAGGCCACCTTAGGTGGTGTTCCAACGCACACCACCGCAGTACCTGCAAAGTCGCGCCCGGGTAGGCGGCAGCGCGCCTGCGAGGCGCCGAGGAGCGCAGGCCTTGTGGCCCGCGCGCGCAGCGCGCCTCGTAAACTGACTCGTCGCACCCTGTCTGAGCGTAGCGAACGCAGTGAGCGCAGCGAGTTGTGCGACGGGCCACAAGGCCGAGCACCGCAGGGCAGTCGGTGCGCAGCACCGACCGCCACGCCGAAGCGCTGCCGCCTGCCCGGGTGCGACTTTGCCGCGCCAATCTGCGGACACGTTTTCTTGGGTGGCCGCGATTTGCTGAACACAGCACATGAAACGACGCTGGGAACTTCATCTCATCGCTCGTCGTAGCTGACGGTCACCCGCTCGGTCAGTGGGTGCGACTGGCAGGTCAGGATGAATCCGGCGGCGAGGTCGGCGGGGTCGAGGGCGAAGTTGCGGTCCATGCGCACGCGGCCCTCGACGAGTTTGGCGCGGCAGGTGGCGCAGACGCCGCTCTTGCACGAGAACGGCACGTCCAGGCCGGCCTGTGCCGCGGCGTCGAGCAGGCTGGGTGTGCCGGCCGTGAAATCGACCTCGCGCGTGATGCCGTCGCGGATGATGGTGATGCGTGCCTGCGGTGCGTCGCCGGGGCGGGCGTCGTGCAGGTGCGCGTCGGCCTCGGTCGGCGGCACGCCGAAGCGTTCGATGTGGATGCACTCGGGCGCCAGGCCGGCGGCCGCCAGCGCATCGTGCACCGCGTCGTTCATGCCGTGCGGGCCGCAGACGAAGGCGTGGGCGATTTGGCGGGCGTCGATGACGGTGGCCAGCAGCTGCGCCATCTTGTCCTGATCCAGCCGGCCGCTGTTGAGCGGCGATTCGACCGCCTCGCGCGAGAACAGGGCGAAGATCGACAGCCGCGTCAGGTAGGCGTTCTTCAGATCCTCGAGTTCCTCCTTGAACATCGTGCTCGCGCTCTTGCGATTGGCATACACCAAGGTGAGGCGGGTCGCGGGCTCGTGGGCCAGGACATGCCTGGCGATGGCGATCATCGGCGTGATGCCCGAGCCGCCGGCCACCAGCAGCAGTTGGCGCGGCGAGCCGTCACCCGCGGGCACGACGAACCTGCCCTGCGGCGCCAGCACTTCGATCGTGCTGTCCTCACGCAGGCCCTCGTGCAACCAGGTAGAGAACAAACCACCGGCGACACGGCGCACACCGACCCGCAACTCGCCGTCGTCGGGGCTGGCGCAGATGGAATACGAGCGGCGCAGATCCTGGCTGCCGACGCGCTGGCGCAGCGTCAGGTACTGGCCGGGCTGGAAGGCGAACTCGGCGCGCAGCGCCGCGGGCACGGCAAAGGACACGATGCGCGCTTCCTCGGTGTCCGCGACGATGCGCGACACGCGCAGCGGGTGGAAGTGCAGGCCACTCATCGCGCTCAGATCGGCTTGAAGTATTCGAACGGCTCGCGGCAATCGAGGCAGCGGTAGAGCGACTTGCACGCCGTGCTGCCGAAGGCCGCAAGGCGCTCCGTGCGCGCGCTCAGGCAACGCGGGCAGGCGACGTTGCGCGCCAGCACATGCACGACCGACGCGCCGCACGGCGGCGCGATGCCGTAGTCGGCGAGTTTGCGCCGCGCCTCGACGCCGAGCCAGTCGGTGGTCCACGGCGGCGACAGACGCTGCGTGATGCGCACCGGGCCCAGGCCGGCAGCGGCCAGTGCGCTGCGGATGTCGGCCTCGATCGCTTCGGTGGCCGGGCAGCCGGAGTAGGTCGGCGTGAGCACGATGTCCAGGCCGCCGTCGGCGGCCGCCGACACCTCGCGCACGAGGCCCAGGTCGACGACAGACAGCGCCGGCACCTCCGGGTCGAGCACGCTGCCGAGCACGCGCCACGCGCGGTCGGTCTGGCTCTCGGCAACGGCCCAGGCGCTCACCACACACCGCCGGGAAAGGCGCGCTGCAGGTGCTGCATCTCGGCCAGCAGGTAGCCCATGTGTTCGCTGTGCGTGCCTCGTTTGCCGTGGCTGCGAAACGCCGTATCGGGTGGCATGGCGAGCAGCGCGTCGGCGAACAGCGGCTCCACGATCGCCAGCCAAGGCTCGCGCAACGCACTCGCGCGCGGGCCGAGTCCGCTGTCGGCTGCCGCCGCATCGACTTCGTCGTCGTCGAACAGTTCGGCCACCATCGGCCAGGCGCGAGCCAGCGCGGCCTGCATGCGCCGCGCCGACTCATCGCTGCCGTCACCCAGGCGCACGACCCAGTCGCCGGCATGCGCGAGGTGGTAGCGGGTTTCTTTCGCCGCCTTGCCGGCGATGGCCGCCAGCCCGCGGTCGCGCGAGCCCGCCAAGCCCTGCCACAGCGGCGCCAGCCAGGCGGCAACGATCAGGCAGCGCAGCTGCGTGTCGGCGAAGTCGGCGCCGCCGCGGCGCAACGGCTGCTCGACCAGCGTGAGGTTGAAGTAGTCGGATTCGTCGCGCAGGAAGGCGAGTGAATCCTCGCTCTGGCCGCCGCCTTCGAGTGCCGCCGCGTGACTGAGCAAGGCCCGCGACTGGCCGAGCAAATCCAGCCCCAGGTTGGACAGCGCGATGTCCTCTTCGAGCACCGGCGCATGGCCGCACCACTCCGCCAGGCGCTGGGCGTGGACCAGGCAGGTGTCGGCGATGCGCAGCACGTAGCGCACATCGGCCGTCAGGTTCAGGGTAATCGAGGCCGTCATCAGATGTGATTGACCGACTCCGGCAATTCATAGAACGTCGGATGGCGGTAGACCTTGTCTTCCATCGGATCGAAGTACATCGCCTTGTCGGCCGGATCGCTGGCCACGATCTGTTCCGAACGCACGACCCACACGCTGGTGCCTTCCTGGCGCCGCGTGTAGACGTCGCGCGCGAGCTGGATCGCCGCCTTGGCGTCGGGCGCATGCAGGCTGCCGCAATGTTTGTGGTCCAGGCCGGCCTTGGCGCGTACGAACACTTCCCACAGCGGCCACTCGTAGTGGGTACTCATGCTGCGTGCTCCCTCGATGCCCGCTTGCGGGCATGAACCATCGCCGCCTCGCGTACCCAGGCGCCGTCGTCCCAGGCCTGGTTGCGGGCCTCGAGCCGCTCGCGGTTGCAGGGCCCGTCGCCGCCGACGACGCGCCAGAACTCGGGCCAATCGATGGCGCCGAAGTCGTGCGCGCCGCGCGCCGCGTTCCACTTCAGCGCCGGGTCGGGCAGCGTCACGCCGAGCACCTTGGCCTGCTCCACGCAGGCGTCGACGAACTTCTGCCGCAGTTCGTCGTTGGACACGCGCTTGATGCCCCAGCGCATCGACTGCGCGCTGTTCGGGCTTTCGTCGTCCGGCGGGCCGAACATCATCAGGCTCGGCCACCACCAGCGATTGACCGATTCCTGGACCATCGCGCGCTGCGCGTCGGTGCCCTGCTTCATCATCGTCAGCAGCGACTCGAAGCCCTGGCGCTGGTGGAAGCTCTCTTCGCGGCAGACGCGCACCATCGCCCGCGCGTAGGGCGCGAACGAGCAGCGCGTCAGCGGCACCTGGTTCATGATCGCCGCGCCGTCGACCAGCCAGCCGATCGTGCCCGTGTCGGCCCAGCTCAGCGTCGGGTAGTTGAAGATCGAGCTGTACTTGGCCTTGCCCGCGAGCAGGGCCTCGGTCATCTGGTCGCGGCTGGTGCCCAGGGTTTCCGCCGCGGCGTACAGGTACAGGCCGTGGCCGCCTTCGTCCTGCACCTTGGCCAAGAGGATCGCCTTCCTCTTGAGCGTGGGTGCGCGCGTGATCCAGTTGCCCTCGGGCAGCATGCCGACGATCTCCGAATGCGCGTGCTGGCTGATCTGGCGCAACAGCGTCTTGCGGTAATGCTCGGGCATCCAGTCCTTGGCCTCGATGAAGTCCCCCGCCGCGATGCGGGCCTCGAAGCGGGCCTCGGATTCGGCTTCGTCGGCGGACTGGCCGACCTTGCGCTCCTCCCTCGGGCCCAGGTCCATCGCTTGGGTATACATGCGCTGCCCCTACTTCGGTCTCTTGTCGATGACACGGCGCGCCTTGCCGACCAGCGTGCGCTCGATCGAATCGGGCAGGCCGACGCTGACCGTGGTGCTGACGCCGATCAGGGCCTTGATGCGGTGTTGCAGCGACGCCGGCCACCGCGGCGCGGTCGGCCTGGGCGTGCCGCGGCAACAGCTCGCACAGCACCTGCATCTCGTCGAGCAGGCCAGCGCGCGTGACCACCAGCTGGTATTGGCCCGATAACTCGCCGTGCTGCAGGACCAGCTCTTCGATCTGCGTCGGGAACACGTTGACGCCGCGGATGATCAGCATGTCGTCGCTGCGGCCGACGATCTTGCCCATGCGGCGCATGCTGCGCGCGGTCGGTGGCAGCAGGCGCGTCAGGTCGCGTGTGCGGTAGCGGATCACGGGCAGCGCTTCCTTGGTCAAGGTGGTGAAGACCAGTTCGCCTTCACTGCTGCCCGCTTTTTCGTCATACGGCAGGACGGCGCCGGTCTCGGGGTCGATGATCTCGGGGTAGAAATGGTCTTCCCAGACCACCGGGCCGTCCTTGGTCTCGATGCATTCGTTGGCCACGCCCGGGCCCATCACCTCGCTCAGACCGTAGATGTCGACCGCGTCGATGCCGGCGCGAACCTCGATGTCGTGGCGCATCGCCTCGGTCCAGGGTTCGGCGCCGAAGATGCCGATCTTGAGCGACGAGGCGCGCGGGTCCAGCCCCTGGCGCAGCATCTCCTCGATGATCACCTGCATGTAGCTCGGCGTGACCATGATGATGTCGGGCCTGAAGTCGGTGATCAGCTGGACCTGCTTCTCGGTCTGGCCGCCGGAGATCGGGATCACCGTGCAGCCGAGCTTCTCGGCGCCGTAATGCGCGCCCAGGCCGCCGGTGAACAGGCCGTAGCCGTAGGCCACCTGCACGATGTCGCCGGCGCGCCCGCCCGAGGCCCTGATCGAGCGCGCCACCAGGTCGGCCCAGGTGTTTATGTCGCCCTGGGTGTAACCCACCACCGTCGGCTTGCCGGTGGTGCCCGAGCTGGCGTGCACGCGCACGACCTTTTCGCGCGGCACGGCGAACATGCCGAAGGGGTAGTTGTCGCGCAGGTCCTTCTTGTTCGTGAACGGGAACTTGGCCAGGTCGGCCAGCGCCTTGCAGTCCGACGGGTGCACACCGCGCGCATCGAAGGCGGCGCGGTAATGCGCCACGTTGGCGTAGGCATGGGCCAGCGTGTGCTGCAGGCGCTGCAGCTGCAGGGCTTGCAACTCATCACGGCTGGCGCGCTCGATCGGTTCGAGGTCGCCTGGGGCGGGGGTCTTGACCGGCATCGGGTCGTCTCCTTCAACGTGGCTTGTTAGCCTGCTTGCCGATGGGCAGGCCCTCGACCAGCGGCTTGCCCTTCATGGTGTGCGAGCGACCGCGGAAGGCCGCGATGCGTTCGCCGCGCTGGTTCGAGACCTCGATGTCGTAGACACCGGTGCGGCCGCCGCGTGCCACCTCGTGCGCGTCGGCACGCAGCACGTCACCCAGTCGCGCGGCGGCGAACAGGTTGATGTCGAAACCCGAGGCGACCGTGACTTCGTTGTGCGCATTGCAGGCATAGGCGAAGGCGCTGTCGGCCAGCGTGGCCACCATGCCGCCGTGGCACAGGTCGTGGCCGTTGAGCATGTCCTCGCGCACCGTCATCACCAGCGTGGCCGTGCCCGGGCCGATGGCCAGCACCTGCATGCCCAGCGCCTTCGAGGTGCGGTCGTTGACCCACATCGCATCGCGCGTGGCCTCGGCAATGTGCTGGGCAGTCGGGGCTGTCATCTCAACGGTCTTTGAAGATGGCGGGCCGCTTCTCGCGGAACGCGGCCACGCCTTCGGCGAAATCCGGCGCGAAGCCCAGTTCGCGCTGCACACTCGCCTCCTGGTCCAGGGCAGCGGCGAAGTCCATCGCCAGCGCGGCGTCCAGCGTGCGCCGCGTTTCGGCCATCGCCCGACTGGGCCGCGCGGCCAGGCGATGCGCCATCGCCATCGCGCTGTCCATCAGCGCAGCGTCTTCGACGCAGGACCAGATCAGCCCGATGCGCATGGCTTCCTCGGCCGGCAGCTTGTCGCCGGTCATGGCCAGCGCCAGCGCGCACGCGCGGCCGACCAGCCGCGGCAGCAGCCAGGTGCCGCCGCAATCGGGTATCAGGGCGATCTTCGAGAAGGCCTGGATGAAGCTCGCGCTGCGCGCCGCGATGACGACGTCGCAGCACAGCGCGAAGTTGGCCCCGGCCCCGGCTGCGACACCGTTCACCGCGGCAACCACCGGTACCGGCATGGAACGCAGCCGCAGGGCGAGCGGGCGATAACAGTGCTCGATCACGGCGCCGATGTCGACCCCCGCGCCCATCGCCGGGTCGTTCAAATCCTGGCCGGCGCAAAAGGCGCGCCCTGCCCCGGTGATCAACACCGCGCGCACCGAGGTGTCCGCGGCCGCGGCTTCCAGCGCGGGCAGCAGCTGTACGTGCATGGCGGCGTTGAAGCTGTTCAGCGCTTCCGGGCGGTTCAGCGTCAGCACACGCACGGCACCGTGGGAGGCGATGAGCACTGGGGCTTGGGCGGCATCCGTGGTCATGGGCAAACACCTTTCGGGCACGTTGGCTGCACGTTGGCTGCACGCTGGCTAAGGGTCGCAATTCATTGACCGACCGGTCGGTCGATCTTATGCTGCCACCTGGCCTTGATGCAAGACAAGCTCGCTCCGGAGCAACCCTATGCCCTGCTACCAAATCGACGGCCTGGTGCCCGTCGTCGACCCCAGCGCCTTCGTGCACCCCACGGCGGTGCTGACCGGCGATGTCTGGGTCGGCCCGGGCTGCTACGTCGGCCCGGTGGCCAGCCTGCGCGGCGACTTCGGGCGCATCGTGCTGCACCAGGGCGTGAACGTGCAGGACAGCTGCGTGCTGCACGGATTCCCGGGCGCCGACACCGTCGTCGAAGCCGACGGCCACATCGGCCACGGCTCGGTGCTGCACGGCTGCACTGTGCGCCGCGGGGCCTTGATCGGCATGAACGCGGTGGTGATGGACGAGGCCGAGATCGGCGAACAGGCCATCGTCGCCGCCAGCGCCTTCGTTCGCGCCGGCATGAAGGTGCCGCCGCGAATGCTGGTGGCGGGCGTGCCGGGCAAGGTGGTGCGCGAACTGAGCGCGCAGGAAATGGCCTGGAAGCACGAAGGCACGCTGGCCTACCAGGCGCTGGCGCGACGCTGCCACGCGTCGCTGGCCGAGGTCGCGCCGCTGACCGATGCCGACCCGGCACGCCGCCGGCTCACGGCCGAGGACGTGTCGCCGGGCCTGAAGCCCTTGGTGGCGACCAAGGCGCAGCGGCGCTAACGGTGCGGCGGATACCGGGTGCGTATCCGTAGCGAGCAACTACAGCAGCAACGTCAGGAAGAGCTCGCACAGACCAGGCTGACTTTGTCCACCTGTGTCGGCGAAGTCGGCGACAAACCCGATCGCATGTAGGAGCCGCCTGAAACGCGGCGCACGTAGATGGCTGACCCGGCTGGGCAGGCACGTGGAATCACCGGGCACCCTTGCGACGATTGACGTGTATTTGTACCAATGTATAGTCCACTTGATTCACTCTAGCCGGCGCGCCGCCTGCGATCCTGAGGCCAATGGACACGCGCCACGTCCATGGAGCTTGTTGCGTGAAGTCGGTGACCATTGCGGCGCTCGCCCTGGCGACACTGGGACTGATCGGTGCCGGCGCCTGGCTGTGGCGACAAGGATTGGTGCCGCCAGCTGCGCCGAGCGTGCCATCGCCGATGCGCTCTGTGGCCACAGAGCCGGTACTGGCTCCTCCGACACGCGCAGCGTCCGAGCCAAGCGTCAAGCACCCGGTCGACGCGCCCGTCGCCACCGCACCGCCGTCAGCGCCAGTCGATATGGAGGCTGCGCTCGCCGAGTTGTTCGGGCGCAAGGCGGTGCTGTCCATGTTCGACTTGCGGGACTTGCCGCGCCGCCTCGTGGCGACGGTCGACAACCTCGGGCGATCGCATGCGCCGGCATCGATGTGGCCCGTCAATCCGACCGCTGGGCGCTTCGTCGTCGAGAAGCGTAACGGCGCCGAGTTCATCAGCGCCGACAACGGGCTGCGCTATTCGCCCTACCTGCTGCTGATCGAGACCGTCGACTTGCGCCAGCTGGTTGCGTTGTACGTGCGCTTCTACCCGGTGCTGCAGCAAGCTTATGTAGACATCGGCTATCCGAACCGTTACTTCAACGACCGCTTGGTTGAAGTGATCGATCAACTGCTGGCGACCCCGGAACTGAATGAGCCGTTGAAGATTCGCCTGCCAGTGGTCGCCGGCCCGGTGCAGCCCGAGCGGCCCTGGGTGATGTACGAGTTCGCGGCTCCGGGCCTGCAGTCGCTCTCTGCCGGTCAGAAACTCTTGCTGCGCATGGGGCCGGTGAATCAGCGTCGCGCACGGCACAAGCTCGTCGAAATCCGCCGGCTCGTGACAGCGAGCGCGTTGCCGCGCTAGGCGAGCCGCCTGCACACTGTGGATCACCCCGGCACGGAAATGCATGTCGGGGATCGCTGCACGAAGGTCGTAAGCGTCGAAACGAGCCTCGTCCGAATCGCGGCGCAAGTGGCCGCCCTGCAATGGCAGCCGGCCCTTCGCGGTCACAATCCGGCACAGGGCAGTGCCGCGCTGCCCGTCCTCCCAGAAAATCCGGCGCAAGCGGCGCAAGCGGCGCAGGCGTGCAACGAACTGGCCACGCGCGGCACCAACAAAACCACCTTCGAGACTTTGCATGCCGGCCGTCACCAACGAAGTTGCCTACCTGCTGTTGATCTTTGGCTTGATGGTGATACCGCGCGCCCTGCAACGCTATCGTATCCCGGCTCCGCTGACGAGTTTCGGCCTGGGCATGGTTGCCGCGATATTCCTGAGTTCGTTCAGCGACAACGAAACGCTGGCGCTGCTTGCGACGCTGGGGATCTCGTCCTTGTTCCTCTTTGCCGGACTCGAGATCGATCTCGACGACCTTCGGCGCGGCAAGTGGCCGCTGTTCGGGCATCTGGTGGTGCGCTCGGTGATGCTGGTGGCAGTCGGCTACGGCGCGACGCATTTCTTCGGCTTCGCCTGGCAGGTCGCTGCGCTGTTGGCGCTGACCTTGCTGACACCCTCCACGGGTTTCATTCTCGACACCTTGTCGGGGCTCGGACTGACCGACGAGGAGCGCTACTGGGTGACGATCAAGGCGGTCGGCGGCGAACTGCTTGCGCTGCTGGTGCTGTTTGTCGTGCTCCAGTCCAGCTCGGCAGCGACGCTTGTGCTGTCGTCCGGCGCGCTGTTGGCGATGATCGTCGGAATGCCGCTGCTGTTCCTGTTGCTCGGTCGCGTCATCGCGCCGCATGCGCCCGGCTCTGAATTCTCACTGCTGGTGGTGGTTGGCCTGATCGCTGCCAACCTGACTTATCGCCTGGGCGTGTATTACCTGGTCGGTGCCTTCCTCGCCGGCTTCACGGCGAGATTGCTCTACCTGCGGCTTCCGAAGCTTGCGTCCGACGAGAATCTGCACGCGATCCAGATGTTTGCCTCTTTCTTCGTGCCGTTCTATTTTTTCCACAACGGCATGAACGTCCCCTCCGGTGCGCTGACATGGCAGGCGTTGGGGCTGGGCGTGCTGCTGAGCGTGGCCGTCTTGCCGCTGCGTCTGGGCACAGTCTGGTTGCAGCGGCGCCTCATTCGCCACGAGAGTGCGGTTGGCAGCCTGCGCGTTGCCACCGCGCTGGCACCGACATTGATCTTCACGCTGGTCTTGGCCACCATCCTGCGCGAGCGGTTTCAGATCTCGGACACGCTGTACGGCGCCCTGTTGATCTACGCTGGCATCTCGACCATCCTGCCTTCCCTGGTGCTGGCCAAGGCGGTCGATTTCGTCGCCTTCGTCGCCCCGCTGACCCCGACCGAGCCAATCCGCACCGCACCCGAAGCGGTCGTGTCAAATCCCTCCCACCTGAGGAGTCGTGATGAACTTGCGTAGCCTGTTGATTGTTGCCGCGCTGGCGTTGCTGGCCACGTTCGCCCTTCTGAATTGGGCAGCGTTCACCGCACCGACCACAGTGTCGCTGGTATTCACCAGCGTGCAGGCGCCGCTGGGCCTGATCATGCTGATCATCACCGGCTTCCTGATCGGCCTGTTCCTCGTCTATATCGTATTCCAGCAGGCCGGCGTCATTCTCGAAACACGGCGCTACGCCAAGGAGTTGAAGAACCATCGGGAACTCGCCGACAACGCCGAAGCATCCCGTTTCACCGAGATGCGCGGCTTTCTCGAGACCGAGTTGCGCCGCCTGGAAGCACAACGCGCGGCCGAGACGTGCGAACTCGGTGCGCGCATCGAGACCGCGGAGCGACAGTTGCGCGAGATGCTTGGCGAGTCGACCCGCACGTTGTCGGCCTATGTCGGTGAAGTCGAAGACAAGCTGGATCGTCTGCTGGGTCCGGCCGCGGGAGTCTCTCTTGATCCCCTGTAGTGCCGCCGCGGTGGCACGACAGGACAGTGTCTACCCTGAACGCCAACGGCCGGCAATGTGAAACGCCGATACGGCCACGCCGCCAAGTGCGTGCGCGCTCGCCAGGGTTTCTAGCAGGGAATCCCGCGTCGCTGTCAGATCGCGCTGTCCCACGGTGCCGATAAGCGCACGGCACCATTGATGATGCCGACCATTGAGTAGGTCTGCGGAAAGTTGCCCCACAACTCGCCCGTGACCGGATCGAGGTCTTCGCTCAGCAGGCCGGCCGCATTGCGGCGCGCCAGCAAGGCCTCAAAGGCCTCGCGCGCCTCGTCGCGCCGCCCGATGCGCGCCAACGCATCGACGCGCCAGAACGAGCAGACATTGAAGGTCGTGGCCGGCAGGCCGAAATCGTCCTCGGCTTCGTAGCGGCGCATGAAAGGCCCATCGCACAATGTTCGCTCCATCGCCTGCACGGTACTGACGAAGCGCGGGTCTTGCGGCGGCAGGAAGCCGACCTCGGCCATCAGCAGCACGCTGGCATCCAGGTGGCTACCGTCGAGGCTTTCGACGAAGGCTTGGCGCTGTTCGCTCCACGCGCGCTTCAGTATCGTTGCGCGAATGACCGCCGCCCGGGACTGCCACAGCGTGCCATGGTCGGGCTGATTCAGCACGCGGGCGATGCGGGCCAACCGGTCGCACGCGGCCCAGCACATCAGTGCCGAGGAGGTATGCACGCGCGCGCGCGATCGCAGCTCCCAGATCCCGGCGTCAGGTCTATCGTGCAATCGCCAGGCCTGTTCGCCCATCACTTCGAGGGCGGCAAAGTCGGCAGCGTGGCCGCGCCGGAACAGGCGATGGTCGAGGAAGCCCTGTGCCGCGCCGAGCACGATGCTGCCGTACACGTCGTGCTGCAAGTGCTCGTGGGCCTGGTTGCCCACCCGCACCGGTCCCATGCCGCGATAGCCGGTGGCATGCGCGATCACCGACTCCGGCAGCGCCTGTTCGAGCCCGACGCCGTACAACGGTTGAACGTGGCCGTCCGTGGCACCGCGCACCACGTTGTAGAGCCACTGCAGGTAGTCCTCCATCGTGCCGACTTCGGCCAGGCTGTTGAGCGCGCGTACCACGAAGAATGCATCACGCAGCCAGCAATAGCGATAGTCCCAGTTGCGACCGCTGTTCGGCGCCTCGGGAATGCTGGTGGTCATCGCGGCGACGATGGCGCCGGTGTCTTCGTACTGGCACAACTTGAGGGTGATGGCGGCCCGTATCACCGCGTCCTGCCACTCCAGCGGCACTGCCAGGCGGCGGCTCCAGTGACGCCAGTAGAGCGCGGTCTGTTCCTCGAAATCACGCGCCGTGTCGTCGATGCCGCCGGCCAGGGTTTCGTCGGGACCCAGCAGCAGGCTGACCGGACCATGCAGTGAGAACCACGTGCCATCGACGATGTAGGTCAATGGGGCGCTGGTGTTCAGCCGCAGCGTGCACGCGTTCATCACATAGCGCAGGTGATGGCTGCCGCGCGTCAGTGTCGGCACCGCCGCGCTCCAGTCACCGTGGGGACGCACCGTCACGCGCACCCGCGGGTGTCCGGCGAGCGGCCTGATGCGCCGCACCAGTTGGGCCGGGCGAAACATCCGGTCCCGGTTGATAAAACGCGGTGCAAAATCAACCAGCTCGATGCCCTGCCCACGCTGGTCCCACAGCCGCGTTCGCACGATGGCGGTACCTGGGTCGTAGGCCTGCTCGACGCGGGCGAGTGCCTCCAACTCCACCGTCATTGCCCCGTCAAGCGGCAGGCCATCGGCGCTGTGCAGCAGTGCGTCGAATACCGGTGGGCTGTCGAAGCGTGGCATGCAGCACCAGACGATGCTGCCGTTCCTGGCGAGCAGTGCACCCACCGTGCCATTGCCGATGAGCGCCAGGTCCAGGCTGGCGTCAGGGCGCGTGCTCGGCGTCGATGCGTTCATCGGCACACCCTCCGGTTCAAAGCGGTCGATTATACATTTGCACACATGTAGAATCCGTCCACCATGCAATCATCACGAACCGGGCCGCACTTCATGTCGGCCTGCCTGTCATGGGCCTGAAGACCGTTCGCCTTCAGTTGCGGTTTCTATTGCCGCTGCTGATCACGCTGGTTGTCGCCGCCGCCCTGGCGGTGCCCTTGCTTGACCAGGTCACACTTCGTTGGTTCAGCCGCGACTTGAACAGCCGCGGTGTGCTGGTTGCCAACGCACTCTCGGATTCCGTGTCCGACGCCATTCTGTCCAAGCGGCTATTAAAGTTGCGGTCCCTGTTCGACCGCGCAGCCCAGGACGAGCGACTTTTCGCGATCGGTTTGTGCAGTCCGCAGGGCCGCCTGTTGCAGAGCACGGATCGCTTCCCCAGCGAATTGACGTGTGCGATTGCCGTCGACCTGGTGCAACGCGGGCAGCCACGGCTGGACCTTGCTGGCGGAGCGGTGCATGTCGGCGTCCACGACGTGATGGGCCAGCGAGCCACGCCGCCCATGCAGCCGATGCCCGCGGCCGATGGCGACATGCAGCCGCCCGGCACACCGCCCGATGCTGCGCCGAGCGCGCCGGAGCCGGAGTTGGTCGGGCGGCTGGTGCTGGTCCACGACCTGAGCTTCATCGATCGCCGGAGCCAGGACACGCGGCGCTACTTGATCGGCCTGATTGCCGCACTCGGCCTGGTGATCGCGCTGATCACGATGATCGTCGCCCAACTGAGCTGGCGCGGCTGGGTCAATGGCGTGCGCGCGATCATGCGCGGCGAGGGCCTGCTCAGCCCGCTGCTGCCGGCGCCGGAACTGGCCCCATTCGCTGCCGACCTGCGGGCGCGACTGCGCGACCTGGAAGACGAGTACCGGCGTTCGCAGGGCCCCGAAGCAGAGTGGACCGCCGAGCGCCTGCGCGCCATGCTTCGCACCCAGCTCAGCGGCGACCAGGTCATCGTGGTCTCGAACCGCGAGCCCTACATTCACGAGCGCGCAGAGAACGGCATCGTCGTCAAGCAGCCGGCCAGCGGGCTGGTTACCGCCGTGGAACCAGTGATGCGCGCCTGTTCTGGCACCTGGGTGGCGCATGGCAGCGGCAGCGCCGACCGTGAGGTGGTCGATACGGGCGACCGCGTGGCCGTGCCGCCAGGGCAGGACAGTTATCGGCTGCGCCGCATCTGGCTCACGGCCGAAGAGGAGCAGGGCTATTACTATGGTTTTGCCAACGAAGGCATGTGGCCGCTGTGCCACGTGGCCCATGTGCGGCCGGTGTTTCGCGAATCGGACTGGGAAGCCTACCGCGCCGTCAATCAGCGCTTTGCCGATGCGGTGGTGGCAGAAGCACGGGGCGACGACCCGGTGGTGCTGGTGCAGGACTATCACTTTGCGCTGCTGCCGGCCATGATCCGCGCACAACTGCCTCAGGCCACGATCCTGACGTTCTGGCACATCCCGTGGCCGAACCCGGAATCGTTCGGCATCTGCCCGTGGCGGCGTGAAATCCTGCAAGGCATGCTGGGCAGCACGATCCTCGGCTTTCACACTCGCTATCACTGCAAGAACTTCATCGAGACGGTCGACCGCTACCTCGAAGCTCGCATCGAACACGAACATTCGACGATTGCCTATCAAGAAAAGGACACGCTGGTCGAGAGCTACCCGATCTCCATCGAGTGGCCAGACGCAGCAGAAACCGCACTCTGGGCCCCGGTCGATGAGTGCCGCCGCCGCGTGATCGAGCGGCTGGGGCTGCCGGCTGATGTCTGTCTGGCCGTGGGCGTCGATCGCTACGACTACACCAAGGGCATTCTCGAACGCTTGAACGCGGTGGAGCGGCTGCTCGAGAAGTGGCCTGCCTGGATCGGCCGCTTCGTATTCGTTCAGGTTGCGGCACCCTCGCGCAGCGCCCTCGAGGAATACCGCAGCTTCCAGGAGCGTGTGCAGCGCACCACGCATCGCATCAATGAGCGATTCGGCCGACCTGGCTACCAGCCAGTACATCTGTTGGCGCAGCACCATGAGCACGACGCGGTGACGGAGCTGTTTCGGGCCGCCAACATCTGCGTCGTCACCAGCCTGCACGACGGCATGAACCTGGTGTGCAAGGAGTTTGTTGCCGCGCGAAACGACATGCAGGGTGTGCTGGTCTTGAGTCGCTTTGCCGGTGCCGCGCGCGAACTGGCCGAAGCGTTGATCGTCAATCCCTATCACGTCGAAGAGACCGCCGACGCCCTGCACCGCGCCGCCACGATGCCCGACGGTGAGCAACGCGAACGCATGGCCAGCCTTCGCAGCACCGTGCGCGAGTTCAATGTCTTTCGCTGGGCCGGCCGCATGCTTGCCGACGCTGGCCGTTGGCGCCTGCGGGCGCGTATCGAGGCACGTGTGCGGCGCCACGAGCCCGCCTGAACGACCATTCGGGATCGAAACCGGCCATCGATGCAACACCTGTTTACGAAGAAGGGCGAAGCAGCCTTGACCGCCATCTTGCAGCGGCGGCCGCTGCTGGCCTTCGATTTCGACGGTACGCTGGCGCCGATCGTGGAGCGGCCGGACCAGGCCCGCATTCCAACAGCGGTGGCCGCGCGACTGTCCTGGCTGGCTGTGCGGCTGCCGGTGGCCATTGTCACGGGCCGTTCGGTGGCCGATGTGCGTGGACGGCTTGGGTTCACACCGCGCTACATCGTCGGCAACCACGGCGCCGAGGACGAAATCGATCCCGCCGGCGCAGCAGCGCGCGCGAGTGCGCTGCAGCCCCTGCGCGAGTTGCTGGCCGCGCGGGCCGCCGCACTGTCCAGCGTCGGCGTCCTAATCGAGGACAAGAGCCAGTCGATCGCGCTGCATTACCGTTCGTCCCACGCGCGCGAGCGCGCCCGGGCGACGATCCGCGAGACGCTATCTTCTGCCCGGGTGCCCCTGCATGTCTTCGAAGGCAAGATGGTCGTCAACGCCACCGCACTAGGCGTACCTGACAAGGCACATGCGGTGCAGTCGCTGCTCGCGCGAAGCGGTGCGAGCTGTGCAGTGTTCGCGGGCGATGATGTCAACGACGAACCGGTATTTGCATCGGCGCCACCGAACTGGCTGACTGTGCGGATCGGGGGCGACAACGCCACATCGAAGGCGCAGTACTTTCTCGATAGCCCGAACGAGATGGCGCTGCTGCTCGAACGCGTACTGGCACATCTGCCCCGGCCTGATTAGGCATCGCCGCGTTCGGGGTCGTAGAACGCGGGGTCGTGAAGATTGACGCACCGAATAACATGTGTGCCAATGTAGTTCGTGCATAATCAAACCGGCCCGACCGTCGCCGAGGCCGCACCGCCTTGAGGTGCGCAACACCGCTGGAGCCCCTCGAATGAATCGCGCAAAGATCCACTTTCTACTCACCGTTGCGGCCATGCTGCTCGCGGCTTGCAGCAGTACGCCGCCGACGGCGCCAGCCTCGACCAGTGCCCTCCCCGCGGTGCCGCCGGCGCCGGTTGCTGCCGCGGCGGCGCCGCCGCCGCCGGCCGCGCCGCGGCCCGTCGCGGCTGCAGCGCCTGCGCTGGCGGCGCACCTGGACCCGAGAAGCGCCATCTCCCTCGAGCGCAGCGTCTATTTCGACTTCGACGAATTCGCCATCAAATCCGAGTTCACCCCACTCCTCGAACGCCATGGCAAGTACTTGGCGGCCGCCCCGTCGCTGGCAGTCAAGATCGAGGGCAATACTGATGAGCGCGGGGGTGCCGAATACAACCTGGCGTTGGGCCAGAAGCGTGCCGAGGCCGTGTTGCGCGCGCTTCGCATCTACGGGGTGAAGCCCGCGCAAATGGAAGCCGTCAGCTGGGGCAAGGAGCGGCCCAGGGCAGCAGGCCATGACGAAGCCGCGTGGGCGCAAAATCGACGCGTCGATATCCAGTATCCGAAGCAATGACCCGTTGTCACGGCGTCGGGCGGGCCTGGACAAATGAATTCGAACAAATATAATGCACTCGCCTTCCGCGTCCATTCGATGGCGGACGGTGAGAGCAACGATTCGGGGTCCCTGCGGGGATCCCGCTTTTTTGTCGGCGCGGCGACCATCACGGCTTGCTGAAACCCTGCCGCGCCATGCGAGCGCCTCGGCGGCCCGGCCCGGCATGTACGCCTATCATCGAGTCATGCTCAATACCGCCCGCGCGCACGCCCCCATGTCAAGCAGCAACGCACTGTCAGCCGAGGCCGATGTCGGTGATCCGGCGGCCCGTGTCTTGCGGCGCTTCCGGCTCGTATTCAATGCCGTCAAGACGCACTTTCAACAGGTCGAGAGGAAGGCGGGTGTCGGCGGCGCCCAGCTCTGGGCATTGAGCGTCGTGCGAGAGAATTCGGACATCGGCGTCAACGGCCTGGCCCGTGCCATGGACATCCATCAGACCACGGCCAGCAACCTGGTGAAATCGCTGGTGTCCATGAACATGGTCGTCGCCGAAAAGCGCGGGCCTGATCGCCGTGCCGTGCAGTTGCGGATCACGCCATCTGGCAGCCGTGTGCTGCGCAAAGCACCCGGGCCCTTCGCTGGCGTCCTGCCAGAGGCGCTGTCTCGCCTGGACGCCAAGACGCTCGGGCGCCTGGACCGCGATCTCGCGAAGCTTCTGGCCGAGTTGCGCACCGACGAGCGCGCCGCTGGCGTCCCGCTAGCGCAGATGTAGCGTCAAGGCTCGACAGCCCGCCGGCGCCAGGGGTGAGCATGCAGCCTCCTGTCAACCCTACACCGAACGCGTGGCAGCAACTGGCGGGCCTGTATCGTTCATGGCGGACCACATTGCACGCCGGCTGGTCGGAATTGCGAGGCATCGAGCCCGACCTGTGGCGCAACCTGCAGCGCGACGTGTTGGCCGGCAGACAGTGGGTCGATCGGGCGGTTGTGCTGGGCTACGCCCTTGCCACTGGCCTCGTCGTCGTCGGCTTCACACTGCTGGCCGAAGCGGCGAGCCACGGCTTCGAGAATCTTCAGCGAGTCAGTGCCTACGCCGTCTATCTGCCCTTATTGTGGACACCACTACTGACGGTCGCGCTGCTGTGGTGGACGCGGCGGTATGCCACCGGCGCTGCAGGTTCCGGCATCCCACAGGTCGTGCGGGCGCTCGACGACGACCTTCACCCATCGCAACGCGCGTGTCTGGTTTCGCTGCGCCTGTCCTTGCACAAGATCGTCCTCGTTTCGGGTGGATTGTTGGCCGGGCTGTCGATCGGGCGTGAAGGGCCAACGGTGCAGGTCGGTGCGGGCGTTATGGTGCATGCGCAGCGCTGGCTCTCGCCACGTTCGGACATTGACGCGCATGACCTGATGGTTGCAGGCGCCGCAGCCGGCATTGCCGCGGCCTTCAACACGCCGCTCGGCGGCATCGTCTTCGCGCTCGAACAGCTTTCACGCCGACGCAGCGTATCGCACAGTGCGCTGGTGATTTCGAGCATCGTGCTGGCCGGCTTGGTCGCGGTATCCGTCTTCGGCAACGAGACCTACTTCGGCCGCCTTCGTGTGCAGTCGCTTCCATGGTCGCTGTTGCTGCCAGGGTTGCTGGTGGCCGTATTGGCCGGCCTCGCGGGCGGCTTGTTCTCACGCCTTATCGTCGTCTCGACGCGCGGCCTGCCGGATCGACTCGGCCGTTGGCGACTTCAGCACCCATTGCGCTTGGCCGCTGCTTGCGCCTTGCTGGTGGCTGGGATCGGCATCGTCACCGGAGGTGCTACTGCAGGTGCAGGCTATGCCTCGACGCGCGCCTTGCTCGAGGGCCACGCAGATTTGCCGGGTCTGTATACGCTGTTGAAGTTCAGTGCCACCTGGTTGTCCGCCTGGACCGGCGTTCCGGCAGGGCTGTTCGCGCCGTCGTTGTCCATCGGCGCCGGCATCGGTCATGACGTCGCTTTGCTCGCCGGCATGGGCCCGGAAGCCGCGATAGCGTTGATCGCGCTAGGCATGGTCGGCTTTCTGGCTGCCACCACCCAAGGCCCGATCACCGCGTTCATCATCGTGATGGAAATGGTGTCTGGACACGCCATGGTGCTCAGCTTGATGGCCTGCGCATTACTTGCGGGCGGGATCGCGCGGCTGATGACACCACCGCTGTACCTTGAACTTGCGGCGTTGTTGCAGTTGTCGCCCGAACCGTCCGCGATCGAATCGCCGTCGCGGTGAGGGCGAACGCCCCCGAAACCCAATTGTCGGATGGTGCCCGTGGGTCGCCGCGATCGGCAGGCCATCGGCGCGAACGCAAGTGCGTGATGTGCGAGTCGATGCACGCGTGGGATTGCGCATGTTTGGCCGGAGAGCGTCGATCGAGGGTCGGTTGCCAACGCTGCAGGCGCGCCATCGATTGGCAATTCGTCCGGGCAAGAGCCGCCTCCTGGCGCCAGGAGGCGACCCATGTTTGCCCGACCTCGAGCCCGGTCGGGTCATCGGTCGGCCGTTGACGGACATCGGCCCCTGATCGCGGCTGTCGACATTCGCGTCGCGCGCAAACCCTCTGCGCTGCCGTCCGGCGCGGCAGAGGGGACTTCGCAGCCGCGCTCGATCGGCCTCTGGTCTGGTTGATCTATGTCACCTCGGCTGCACCGCAGCGCTGTAGCCATGCGGCATCCAAAGTGCTCATCGCGGCAGCCCGACACTTCAACGCCGGCCTCGCTTCACAGACTTGCATCAACTCACGAGTTGGCCATCGGCGTAAATTGAAACTTGTGATCGCAGCGCATCGGCGATATGGCTCGCCGGTGGCCTGCGCCGCCAGGTGGAGACCCGGGGAGTCCGGCCTGAGCGGGTAGCACCAAGAACCCCGGAACAGCCCTCAACCCGCAAGAGAGTCCAGAATGAACAACCGCTCACTGCTCAACCACACGCTGGCCTGTGCCGTCACCGTCGCGTCGCTAGTCTTTGCAACTTCGTCGCTTGCTGCGGGCGTGGACGCCGACGCAGCACAAGCCCTGGCCAAGAAGAGCGATTGCGGCAAGTGTCACGCGGTCGACAAGAAGAAGGATGGACCCGCCTACAAGGAAACCGCCGCCAAGTACAAAGGCAAGGCGAGCGCCGAAGACGACGTCTACAAGCAGCTGACGACCTCGCCCAAGATCAAGATCGACGGCAAGGAAGAAGAGCACAAGATGGTCAAGAGCAAGGACGAGGCGGAGATCCGCAACCTGGCGCGCTGGATCCTGTCGCAGTAATTCGCCTGCGCAACCATTGCCAGCGCTCCCAGCGCTGGCCAACTGCCGCCGGCAACGACGCGCGAACGCGCGGACGCGACTTCGTTGTCAGAGGCCTGTCGCGACCCTCACCGCGTCGATCGCATCGAGCACCGCCTCGGGCGTAGCCGGCGCGCGCAAGGGCGGATCGGCCTTGTGCGCCGCCACGGCAGACACCGCGTCGCGGATCGCCAGCAACACCGAGAACGGCAGCAGCAGCGGTGGCTCGCCGCCGGCCTTGCTGCGGTGGATCGTATCGGCCGGGTTCGGCGCGTCGAACAGCCGCACGTCGAAATGCGGCGGGCAGTCGTTGGCGGTCGGGATCTTGTAGGTGCTCGGCGCGTGCGTCAGCAAGTGCGCCGGTCTTCGGATGCCAGACCAGCTCTTCCATCGTCAGCCAGCCCATGCCCTGGATGAAGGCGCCTTCGACCTGGCCGATATCGATGGCCTCGCCGAGGACCCGCTCCACTCAGTCGACACCATTGCCAGCGGGAGCCCCCAGCCAAGATACGAGCACCGCTGAGAGGACATCGCTTTGCCGGAACCCGACGCGCCCGGCCAATGCCATTTGTGCATGCCACTCGTCCAGGACCCAGCTTGCCCGCTGTCCAATCATTTGCGCCATCGCTACCCAGGCATCCTGGCGGTCACCGCACCGACGGAGTGCTCGCACCACCATGTTTGGTCCATTCGTCGCAGCATCCGCCGCAAGGTCTGCGGCATCGTCAATCCATCGCACGAACTTCCAACGCCAGCCCCGTCTCGCCGCAGACGAAGATCTGGCCGTCTGGCGTATCCCCGCGCGGCGGTCGGGACTCGTCAAAGCAGCAGTCAATTCGCATGCCGTCTTCGACCTGGAGCATATGAGCCTTGAGCCGCGGGAACGCGTTAATCCCCGGTCGCGCTTTCAATGAAGTGTGTGCTGCAGCAATCGTCGCCTGCATGGCCAGACTGCAGTTGTCGACGATGACAGGGCCTGTCGTCGGACCCCAAAACCCGCCAGTGCCCGGCGACGCGGTGTGTCTCACCCACTGTGTCATGGGTACCTCCAATTGCCCATGTGAACGCAAGCAAAGGATAAAGGATCGCAGACGGGCTTTTGGTTCAAGTTGTCATGGGCCAATGCGAGTAAGTATTCCCCCGGCAAAACCGGGGGCTTCCCTTGGTAGCTAGCGGTGGGCGCCGCGGGTGTTCAGATAGACCGAGTAGAGCGACGTCGTGCCGCAAATGAACATGCGATTGCGCTTGGCACCGCCGAAGCACAGGTTGGCGACGGTCTCGGGGACCAGCACCTTGCCGAGCAATGTGCCATCCGGGGCGTGGCAGTGCACGCCATCGCCGGCCGACAGCCATAGGTTGCCGTGCACGTCGACGCGCAACCCGTCGTACACGCCAACAGCGCAGGTCGCGAACACCTCGCCGCCAGCGAGCCTGTCGTTGCCAACGACCCGAAAGCACCGCACGTGGTGTGGCCCGTCATCCAGATGCGTCACGCCCGTGTCGACGATATAGAGCAGCGATTCGTCGGGCGAGAACGCAAGCCCATTGGGCTGCACGAAGTCGCTGGCGACCACCGTCACCGCGCCGCCGGCCGGGTCGACACGGTAGACGCGCTGGGCGCCGATCTCGTTGGGCGCGGCGTCGCCCTCGTAGTCGCTGTCGATGCCGTAGCTCGGGTCGGTGAACCAGACGCTGCCGTCGGACTTCACGACCACGTCGTTCGGTGAATTGAAGCGCTTGTTGTCGACATGCGAGGCCAGCACCTGGCGGCTGCCGTCGTGCTCGGTACGCGAGACGCAACGCCCGCGGTGTTCGCACGACACCAGTCGGCCCTGCAGGTCGACGGTGTGGCCATTGGTGTTCATCGCCGGCTGGCGGAACACCGAAACCGAACCGTCGGTCTCGTCCCAGCGCAGCATGCGGTCATTCGGAATGTCCGACCAGACCAGGTAACGGCCGGCCGCGAACCAGGCCGGGCCTTCGGCCCAGCGGCAGCCGGTCCAGAGCTTTTCGACGTGGATGTTGCCGAACGCGAGCTTGCGAAAGCGTGGATCCATGACTTCGAAGCTGGAACTGAGGGCCAGAGCCATGGTGGCTTCCTCCTGTTTCAATCGGAATGCCGCCGTCCGCGGCCGTAGACCAGCAGCATGGCAATGATGACCACGCCGTAGATGACATGGCGGCCGAATTCCTCGATCTGCATCACCGAAAGAATGGATTGCAGCAAGGTGATGAGAATAACGCCGGCAACGGTGCCGAGGTAGTTACCGCGGCCGCCGAGAATCGAGGTGCCCCCCAGCACGACGGCGGCAATCGCCGGCAGCAGGTACGGATCTCCCATCGCCTGCGCCGCCTTGCTGGCGTAGCCCGCGAGCAGGACTCCGCCGAAGGCCGAAAGGCCGCCTGAAAGCGCGAACGCCGCCATCACGACGGCGCGAGTGCGTGCACCCGACAGGTAGGCCGCGCGCTCGCGATTGCCGATCGCGTAGACGACGCGGCCGAACGTCGTGCGGGTCAAGAGGAAGACGGCCGCGCCGCCGATGGCAGCCCAGACCAACAGCGCGTTCGGCACACCGAACAGGCTGTGGCCGGTGGCGATGAAGCGCATCGCTGGCGACGAAGAATCCTGTGGCGAAAAACCACCGGTGTGGACCACCATCAAACCCTGGGCGACCGCATTCACCGCCAGCGTGACGACCATCGACGGCAGGCGCAGGAGGGCCACGCCGGCGCCGTTGACCAGCCCCAACCCGACACCGCAGGCCACGCCGACCGGGATCGCCATGGCCTGGCCCACCGGCCCCCAGCCCGTGGCTGCGGTGGCCATCATCCCGCCCACGGCAACCACCCAGGGCACCGACAGGTCGATCTGGCCGAGCAGGATCACGATCATCATCCCGGTGGCGATGACGCCCAGGAACGACGCCACCTTCAACTGCTGCAGCAGGTACTCGGGCGACAGGAAGCTGCTCGAATACAGGCTGCCGAGCAGCAGCATCACGACGATGCAGCCGAAAGACGATGCGATGGCCGGGTCAATGCGCTTGCGCATCGCCGCCCACCAGCTGCTCGGGAGCTTGATTGCCGTCGTGCCGTCAGCCATACAGGTCGAGCCGGTTGCGCACGCGAAGCAGCCTCACCGAGCCCAGGCACACCGCCGCGCTCAAAACCACACCCTGGAACAGCGGCTGCCACAAGGGCTCGAGGTTGAAGACGAAGAGCAGGTCGCCGATGGTGCGGAACATTAGCGCGCCGAAAATCGCGCCGACGGCACTGCCGGAGCCACCGAACAACGACACGCCGCCGAGCACGACCGCGGCGATCGAGTACAGCGTATAGGTGCTGCCGTTGGCTGCCGAGGCCTCGCCCGAGTAGGTGATGCAGGTGACGAACAGCCCGGCAATCGACGCCAGCAGGCCCGACAGCACATAGGCCATGAATTTGGCGCGCCTGATCGGCACGCCCGACATATAGGCCGCAAGCTCGGACGACCCGATCGCGTAGGCTGCGCGCCCGATCGCCGAGCGCCGGTACGGTAGCCAGATCACGAGCACCAGCCCCAGCAGCACGGCCAGGCTCGCCGGGATGCCACCCGGCAGCTGGCCGGTCACGGCTTCGGCCAGTGGGGCGTTGATGTCGCCGCCGGGAACCGGCCGCAGCGCCAGCGCCACGCCGTAATACACCGAGCCGGTGGCGATCGTCGCGACGATCGGCTGCAATCGGCCGACGATCACGATCAAGGCGTTGATCGCGCCGCACAGGCCACCGACGAGCAACACGCCGAGCACGCCCAGCATCGTCGCCAGCGGCGAGCCGACAACGATCGTCGAGGCCAGGCAATTGGCCAGCACCATCACCATGCCGACAGACAGGTCGATGCCCGAGGTCAGCACCACCAGCGTCTGGGCCATCGCCACGATCGCCAGCAGGACGCCCTTGTTGGCAGCCGTCGTCGCGACGTTGGCGTTGAGGCCGACCGGATGGTTGCTGGCGTAGATCGTGAACATCACGACGAAGGCCGCGAAGGCCAGCAGCGTGCCCCGGTGTTCGCGCAACCGGTAAGGCCAGTCCGAGGTCATGCGCGGGCGACGGCAGCCTCGTGGGCCGCGGTACCGATGTTCAAGGCACTGCTGACCAATGCATGTTCGGTGATCTCGGCACCGACCAGTTCACGTTTGATCGCCCCGTCGTACATCACCAGCACGCGGTCGCAGCAGCCGACGAGTTCGTCGTAGTCGGTCGAATAGAACAGGATCGCCGAGCCGGACTCAGCGAGCTGGCGCAGCAGTTGGTAGATCTCCTGCTTGGTGCCCACGTCGATGCCGCGCGTCGGGTCGTTGAGCAGGATGATCCGCGGCGCCATCATCAGCCACTTGCCGAGCACCAGCTTTTGCTGGTTGCCGCCTGACAGCGATGCGGCCGGCAGCTCGGTGCCGTCAGTCCGCACGGCCAGCAGCTGCACGATGCGATCCACCGCCTCGCGCTCGGCCCGGGAGTCGACGATGCCCCAGCGCGATAGCTGCCCGAGTGCGGCAAAGGAGAGGTTGTCGCGCACCGACATCGGCAGCATCAGGCCTTCGGTCTTGCGGTCCTCGGGGATCAGCGCCATGCCGATTTCCTTGCGCTTGGCCACGCTCGGTCCGGTGATCTCGACCGTTTGCCCGTCGATCAGCACCTCGCCCGTCGTGCCGCGCAATACACCAAACAGCGCCAGCAGCAGTTCACGCTGGCCCTGGCCGTCGAGCCCACCGAGGCCAATCACCTCGCCGGCATGGAGTGCAAACGAGATGTCGTCGAGCCGGTCGGTCCAGCCGAGGTGGCGCAATTCGAGTCGCGGCACGCCGGCGTCTTGGATGCGTGCCTCGCGCGGCGGAAACACGCTGCTGTACTCGCGACCAATCATCAGTTCGACGACCTCGTTGTCGGTCTTCGTGCCCGCCGCATAGGTGGCCACGCTGCGGCCGTTGCAGAACACCGTGCACTCGTCGGCGAGTTCGCTGATCTCGTGCATGCGGTGCGAGATGTAGAGCAGGGCCAGGCCTTCGGCGCGCAAGCGCTTGAGCACGGCGTAGATCTTCGTCACATCTGCGGCCGTCAGTGCCGAAGTGGCCTCGTCGAGGATCAGGATGCGCGGCTTGCGCGCCAGGGCCTTGGCGATCTCGACCATCTGGCGGCGCGACAGCGACAGGTCCTTGACCAGGGCCAGCGGGTGGATGTCCTCGGCGCCGGCGCGGGCCAGCGCCTGTTCGGCGAGCAGGCGCTGGGCCCGGCGGTCGATCAGGCCGAAGCGCAGCGGTGGGTTGCTGATCGCGATGTTGTCGGCCACCGACAGGTCGGGGATCAGCGACAACTCCTGGAAGATGCAGACGATGCCGGCGGCATTGGCCGCCGCCGGCGATTCGAAAGCGACCGGTCGGCCATCGAGCAGCATGCGGCCTTCGTCGGGCACGACCACGCCGGCCATGATCTTGATCAGGGTCGACTTGCCGGCCCCGTTCTCGCCCAGCACGGCGTGGATGCGGCCGGCCTCGATCACCAGGCCGGCATCCTGCAATGCGCGCACGCCGCCGTAGCGCTTGCTCACCCCCTCCATCCGGAACAGGCTCATCGCGGCGGGCCCGTGTCCGAGTCGCAAGCGCTACTTGTTGGCTTCGCTCTGGCCCATGATCTCCTGTGCCGTGAAGTTGATACCGCAGGTCGGGAAGGCGTTGCCGACGAAGAAGTTGTCGGACTGCGCAGCATAGAAGTTGACGCCGTCCTTGAAGTTCGGATCCTCGACCCGCGCCAGCGGCAACTTCACAGACTGCGGAACAACCTTGCCCTGCAGCGCCGCGATCGCGGTCTTGATCGCCACCGCCACCTGCGCCGGCCCGGTACCGCCCGAGGCGCACTTCAGGCCCTGGCCCGCGTACTTGCCGCAGAACTTGCGAAAGCCGTTCTCGGTCTCGCCGCCGAAGGGCACGAACGGATGCTTGGCGTCGATCATCGCCTGCACCACGCCGGTATCGCCGCCCTGGGCCGTGATGGCGTCGAAGCGCTTTTGCACCGCGATCGCGTCGGCCGTGACCTTTTGTGCCGTCGGATCGTCCCACTTGCCGATGACCTCGATGACTTCCCATTTCTTGCCCGAGGCCTTCAACACTTCGTGGATGCCGTCGTGCCGGTCGCGGTCGACCGAGGTACCCGACACGCCGCGCACCTCGAGCACCTTGCCGCCCTTGGGCACGTTCTTCACCAGCCAGTCGGCCCAGTACTTGCCCAGGCCCTTCTGGTCGACGTTGACGTTGATCGCCTCCTCAGTGTCGAGGATGTTGTCGAATGCCACCAGCACGACACCGGCGTCGTTGGCCCGCTTGATCACCGGCTTGAAGGCTGCCGGATTCTGCGCATTGACGACGATCGCGTCGTAGCCGGAGTCGATGAAGCTGTTGATCGCTGCGATCTGCGCCGCCACGTCCTCGCCGGTGGACACGACCTTGAATTCCTTCAGCAGCTTGGCCACCTCGGGCTGTGCGGCATAGGCCTTGGCGGTCTTGATCATCTGGATGCGCCAGGTATTGGCGATGTAGCCGTTGGCCAGCGCGACGCGGTACGGGCCGGTCTTGGCCGGATACTGGAACAGCTTGGTGGTCGGCGCCCAGGGCTCGAAACAACCCGGGTCGGAATTGGGCGCGGTCACGACCTTCGGCGGGGCGGCGCAGGCAAGGCCGGTCGCCAGCAAGGCGGCAGCCGCGACAGTGGTACGGATCAGCATCGTGTCTCCTTCGTTGTTGAACGACTGCCATGCATCGGCAGCTGCGAGCTTGTGCGTCTAGCGATCTACCGCAAAGCACCCCGACGCCAGGGTGTGTTCGAGCTGGAAACGTCTGTTCGCTAACATCATACGAATTGGCGCACGCACCACAAGGGGGGTTATTGCGGTGCTCCGGCTGGCCCGACCCGGCCGGGTCGGGCGCGCGGCCCGAGCCCGTCTTCGCGCACGAACCCGTGTATCAGGGCCGGGCTGCTGCCTTCACCGCGTCGATCGCATCGAGCACCGCCTCGGGCGTGGCCGGCGCACGCAGCGGCGGGTCGACCTTGTGCGCCGCCACGGCTGATACCGCGTCGCGGATCGCCAGCAGCACCGAGAACGGCAGCAGCAGCGGCGGTTCACCGCCGGCCTTGCTGCGGTGGATGGTGTCGGCCGGGTTCGGCGCGTCGAACAGCCGCACGTCGAAATGCGGCGGGCAGTCGTTGGCGGTCGGGATCTTGTAGGTGCTCGGCGCGTGCGTCAGCAATGCGCCGGTCTTCGGATGCCAGACCAGCTCTTCCATCGTCAGCCAGCCCATGCCCTGGATGAACGCGCCTTCGACCTGGCCGATATCGATGGCCGGGTTGAGTGAGGTGCCGACATCGTGCAGCACGTCGGCACGCAGCAGGCGGTACTCGCCGGTCAGGGTGTCGAGCAGGACCTCGCTGACGGCCGCGCCATAGGCGAAGTAGAAGAACGGCTTGCCCTGCAGTTTCTCGCGGTCCCAGTGCAGGCCGGGTGTGGCGTAAAAGCCGTCGCTCCACAACTGCACGCGGGCGTGGTAGGCCAGGGTCACCAGGTCGGCAAACGAGTGTTCGTGGCCGGCCAGGCTGACCCGGCTGTTGGCAAAGCGCACATCACCCGCGTCGCCGCCATGGCGTTGCGCGAGGAAGGCCGCCAGCCGCTCGCGGATCTGCCGCGCCGCGTCCTGCGCCGCCTTGCCGTTCAGGTCGGCACCCGTCGAGGCGGCCGTGGCCGAGGTGTTGGCCACTTTGTGCGTGTCGGTGGCCGATACGCGCACCGTGGCGAATTCGACGCCGAGCTCGTGCGCCACCACCTGCGCCACTTTGGTGTTCAGGCCCTGGCCCATCTCGGTGCCGCCATGGTTGACCAGCACCGAGCCATCGAGATAGACATGCACCAGCGCGCCGGCCTGGTTGAAGTGGCCGACGTTGAACGAGATGCCGAACTTCACCGGCGTCAGTGCGATGCCGCGCTTGAGCAGTGGGCTGGCCGCGTTCCACGCGGCGATCTCGCGCCGGCGCTCGCGGTAGCTGCTGGTGACCAGCAGGCGATCGGTCAGCGACTCGAGGATGTTGTCTTCGACCGTCTGGCCGTAGGGGGTGACGTTGCGGTTGGTCACACCATAGTAGTTGGCACGCCGCACATCGAGCGGATCGCGGCCCAGGCGGCGCGCGATGCTGTCCATGATGAACTCGATGGCGATCGCGCCCTGCGGCCCGCCGAAGCCGCGGAACGCGGTGTTGCTCTGGGTGTTGGTGCGAGCGCAGTAGCCGTGCATGGCCACCGCGGGCAGCCAGTAGGCGTTGTCGAAGTGGCAGATCGCGCGCGTCATCACCGGCGGCGACAGGTCGGCCGAGAAGCCGGCATTGGCGATCAGATCGATGGCCACGCCGAGCACCCGGCCTTCGTCGTCGAAGCCGACCTCGAAGTCGAACTCGAAGCCGTGGCGGCGGCCGGTGGCCATGAAGTCGTCGTCGCGATCGAGCCGCAGCTTGACCGGCACACCGAGCTTGCTTGCCGCCAGCGCGGCCACGCAGGCGAACAGCGCCGACTGCGACTCCTTGCCGCCGAAGCCGCCGCCCATGCGCCGGCACTGCACCTGCACGTGGTGCGACGCCAGGCCCAGCGCATGCGCCACCAGGTGCTGCATCTCGCTCGGGTGCTGGGTCGAGCAATGCACGAGCAGGCCGTCGTCTTCGAGCGGGATGGCGTAGGAGATCTGGCCTTCGAGATAGAACTGTTCCTGGCCGCCGACGGAGAGCGAATCCTTGAACCGGTGCGGCGCCTTGGCTATCGCCGCCGCCGCATCGCCGCGCGCCAGGTGCATAGGCGGCACGACATAGGCCTTGGCGGCATGGGCCTCGCGCGCCGTCAGCAGGGCCGGCAAGGATTCGATGCTGACGAACTCCTTGGCCCGCGCGGCGATGCGGCGCGCGACGCGACGGTCTGCGGCGATCACCGCGAACATCGGCTGGCCGAGGTAGTGCACCGTATCCGACGCCAGGATCGGATCGTCGCCGTGCACGATCGGCCCGCAGTCGTTGTGGCCGGGAATGTCGGCGGCGGTGAACACCGCCACCACACCCGGCAGCGCGCGCAGCGCTGCCACGTCGATGGCCAGCAAGCGGCCATGGGCCAGCGGCGACAAGCCGAGTGCGGCATGCAGCGTGCCGCTCAGTTCGGTGATGTCGTCGATGTAGGTGGCCTCGCCGGCCACATGCAGGTGCGCCGATTCGTGCGGCCGGCTGATGCCCACGCGGGCGCCTGCGGCGAGCGCTTCGGCCTCGACGGCGGCAGCCATGACGAAGGCTTCGGCCTGCTGGTTCATGGTGTCGCGACCTCCCGCGCCCAGACCGTGGACTGTGCCGCCGAGAGCGGTGCGTCGGTACGCGTCTCGAGCCAGAAGCGGCGCAGCAAATTGGCGGCCGCGCGCTGTCGGTACGAGGCACTGGCGCGCAGGTCGGTCAAGGGCGTGAAGTCCTGCGCCAGCGCGGCCATGGCGGCCCGCAGCGTGGCTTCGCTCCACGCCTGACCCCGTACCGCGGCCTCGGCCCGGGCGGCACGCTTGACGATGGCGGCCATGCCACCGAAGGCAAAGCGGGCGTCGCGTACATGCCCGCCGTCCAGCGTGATCGCCAAGCCGGCGGCCAAGGCCGAGATGTCGCAATCGAAGCGCTTGGACAGCTTGTAGGCGCGCAGCGCGGTAAAGGCCGGCGGCGGCACTTCGATCGCCTGCACGAACTCGCCGGCGTGCAGCGCGTTCGACATGTAGTCGAGGTAGAAATCCTCCAGCAACAGCCTGCGCTGCGCGCCGCCCTTGCGCAGGACCAGCGTCGCGCCGAGGGCGATCAGCACCGGGGCGCTGTCGCCGATCGGCGAGCCGTTGGCCACGTTGCCGCCCATGGTGCCGGCATTGCGCACCGGCAGCGACGAGAAGCGCAGCCACATCTCCTTGACCTCCGGGTGGCGCACGGCGAGCGCACTCCAGGCGTCTTCGAGCGGCGCGGCAGCGCCGATAGACAACACGCCATCGGCCCGCTCCTCGATGCACGCCAGCCCGGCAGCCTCGCCGAGGTAGATCAGGTCGGGCAGGGTCTTGAATTGCTTGGTGACCCACAGGCCGATGTCGGTCGAGCCGGCGAGCAGCCGCGCGCCGGGCCGCATGGCACGCAGCACGGCCAGGGCCTGGATGCTGCGCGGCGCCGCGAAGCGAGCGCCCATGGCGTCGGTATAGGCCAGCGGCGGGTCTGCGGCCAGGGTGCGCAGGCCCGCGGCGATCGTCGCCGTGTCCAGCCTGGCCGTGGGCAGCTCGAACATACGAACACCGGCATCGATGATCGGGCGGTAGCCGGTGCAGCGACACAGGTTGCCCGACAACTCGTCGGCCAATTGCTGGCGCGTGGCCCGCGTGCCCGCCGCGCTGTGTCGCTCGTAGCAACTGGCCAGCGACATCACGAAGCCAGGGGTGCAGAAGCCGCATTGCGAGCCGTGGCATTCGACCATCGCCTGCTGTGCCGGGTGCAGCACGGCGCCGGCTGCCTCGGCCACCGGCTTCAAGTCTTCGACCGTCAGCAGCGCCTTGCCGTCCAGCGTGGGCAGGAACTGGATGCAGGCGTTGACGGTGCGCAGGGCGAGGCCACCGACCCGGGTCGATCGCGCCGACGCGGTGCCTATGGCTTCGGCCTTGTCGGCCAGTTCGGCCACGATCACCGTGCAGGCCCCGCAGTCGCCCTCGGCGCAGCCTTCCTTGCTGCCGCTGCAATGTGCGTCCTCGCGCAGCCAGTCGAGCACGGTATGGGTGGTGGCCACGTCCTGCACCTCGACCACTCGGCCGCGGTGGAAGAAGCGGATCGGGCGTTCCGCGCCTGCGGGCGTCGGGGCATCTAGTGACATACCCGAAAGATACGCTGCGGCGCCGGCTTGTCTATACGATAGGCATCATGGTGCGTATGCGAGAGCCCGTATGACCGAACGCGCGCTTTTCGACAACATCGAGCTTCATCTCGTCAGGGTCCTGCACACCGTGATCACCGAACGCAGCGTCTCGCGTGCGGCCTTGAAGCTGGCCAGCACCCAGCCCACGGTCAGCGCGCAGCTGAAGCGCCTGCGCGCGTTGACCGGCGACGCCCTGCTGGTGCGCAGCGGCGCCGGCCTGGTGCCCACCGAGGCGGCATTGCAGCTGGTCGAACCGGCGGCCCAGTTGCTGGCGCGGGCCGAGACCCTGTTCGGCGCCCGCCAGCGTTACCGCGCCTTCGACGCCGCACACAGCGATACCACGCTGCGCATCGCAGCCAGCGACTTCCTCGACCCGCTGTTCCTGCCCGAGCTGGTGGCGCGCGTGCGCCAGCAGGCGCCCAACGTGCGCGTCGAGTTGCTGCCGCTGACGCGCGAGTACGACTACCGCCGCAGCCTGGCCCGCGGCGAGGTCGACCTGGTGATCGGCAACTGGCTGGAGCCTCCGGGTGAGCTGCATCTGGCGCGCCTGTTCAGCGACGAGATCGTCTGCCTGGTCAACGAGGACCACGCGGCCGTGCGTTACCCGCGCGGCTGGACCGAACAGCGCTACCTCGGCGCCGAACATGTCGCGCCGACGCCGATGCACGAAGGCGCGCGCGGCGTCATCGACGATCATCTGGCCAGCCTCGGCCTGGCGCGCCAGATCGTCGTGCGCAGCCCGCATTTCGGGCTGATCCCGCTGATGCTGTCGCAGACCCAACTGGTGCTGACCACCGGTCGGCTGTTCTGCAGCCGCTATGTCGAGCCGCTGCCGGTGCGCATCGTCAAATGTCCGATCAGCTTTCCGGCGCTCAGTTACTACCAGCTCTGGCATGACGTGGCGCATGCCAGCGCCAGCGGCAAATGGCTGCGCGAACAGGTGCGCGAGGTGGCCCGCACATTGGCCAGCCATGCGCTGCCGGCGCGGCGCGGGAGAGTCGCTTGAGTCGGCTGGCCATCAGAGCCGACCTGCTCGACTTCACGGCCGACCCGGGCTGGGAGACACCGGGCGACACCTCGCCCGGCCTGCGCTGGCGGCCCGCCCACTGGTTGCTGATCGAACAGGGCCGCATCGCCGGCGTGCAGCGTGACGCGCCCGACGCGACATGGCCGACCGAGGACCACCGCGGCCGCTTGCTGCTGCCCGGCTTCGTCGACACCCATGTCCACATGCCGCAGCTGGAAGTCATCGCCAGTTACGGCACCGCCTTGCTCGACTGGCTAGAGACCTACACCTTCCCGGCCGAGCTGCGTTATGCCGACCCCGAGGTCTGCGCCGCGGGAGCGAGCCGGTTCCTCGATGCCCTGCTGGCCCACGGCACGACTTCGGCGGTGGTCTTCCCCACCGTGCACAAGGCCTCGGCCGAGGCCTTGTTCGCCGCTGCCGAGGCGCGCGGCATGCGCGTCATCGCCGGCAAATGCCTGATGGACCGGCACGCGCCGGCGGCGCTGACCGACACGCTGCAAAGCGCCGAGCGCGACAGCGTCGAGCTGATCGAGCGCTGGCACGGCCGCGCCCGCCTGGCCTATGCCCACACCGTGCGCTTCGCGCCGACCAGCAGCGACGCACAGCTGGCGCTGGCCGGACGGCTGCTCGCCGCCTATCCCGGCACCTACATGCAGACCCATGTCGCCGAGCACCGCGACGAGCTGCGCTGGGTGGCCGAGCTGTTCCCCAGCGCGCGCAGCTACCTCGATGTCTACGACCGCGAAGGCCTGATCGGGGCGCGCTCGGTGCTGGCGCATGGCATCTGGCTCGACGACGCGGACCGCGCCCTGCTGGCGCGCCAGGGTGCCCAGATCGCGCACAGCCCGAGCTCGAACCTGTTCCTCGGCAGCGGCCTGATGGACTGGCGCGCGACCGAGGCCGCCGGCGCCGCAGTGTCGCTGGCCAGCGATGTCGGCGGCGGCACCAGCCTGTCGATGTGGCGCACGATGGCCGATGCCTACAAGATCCAGGCCATGCGCGGCGAGCGGCTGTCGGCCTGGAAGGCCTTGCACGCGGCGACGCGCGGAGCCGCCGTCGCGCTCGGCCTCGCGCACGAGATCGGCTCCTTCGACATCGGCTGCATGGCCGACCTGGCGTTGTGGCAGTACGCGGTCGGGCCGGTGGCCACCGTGCGCGACGCCGCCGCAACGTCGCTGCATGAGCGTTTGTTCGCCTTGATGACGCTCGGCGATGAGCGCAATCTGCTGGCTTCGTATGTGGCGGGGCGGCGTTCGTATGTGGCGGCCTAGGTTTGTCCACTATCGAGGGTCGGCGCCGGCGCGCACGACCGACAAGCATTGCTACAGGAGCGACCCGACATGACCGCACCCCGGCTCGAGCTGACGGGCATCAGCAAGCAATACCCCGCCGTCAAGGCCAACGACAACATCAGCCTGTCGGTCGCGCCCGGCGAGATCCACGCCCTGCTCGGCGAGAACGGCGCCGGCAAGTCGACGCTGATGAAGATCGTCTTCGGCGCGGTGCAGCCCGACGAAGGCCAGATCAAGGTCGACGGCGAAGTCGTGCAGATCAGAAACCCGCACGAGGCCAAGGCGCATGGCATCGCGATGGTGTTCCAGCACTTCAGCCTGTTCGACACACTGACCGCCGCGGAAAACGTCTGGCTCGGCCTGGACAGCGGCGAAACGCTGGCCGAGGTGACCGCGCGCATGAACAAGAAGGCCGGCGACTACGGCCTGCAGGTCGACGCCACGCGCCCGGTGCACAGCTTGTCGGTCGGCGAGTGCCAGCGCGTCGAGATCGTGCGCGCGCTGCTGTCCGAGCCCAAGCTGTTGATCCTCGACGAGCCGACCTCGGTGCTGACGCCGATGGCCGTGCAAAGCCTGTTCAACACCCTGCGCCAGCTGGCGCAGGAAGGCTGCTCGATCCTGTACATCAGCCACAAGCTCGACGAGATCCGCGAGCTGTGCCACCACTGCACGGTGCTGCGCGGCGGGCGCGTCACCGGCGCCGTCGATCCGCGCCAGGAAAGCAATGCCTCGCTGTCCAAGCTGATGATCGGCGCCGAGCCGCCGCAACTGGTGCACCGCGAGGCGACGCTGGGCGCGGTGGCGCTCGAACTCGAGAACCTGTCGCTGGCGCCCGACAGCGTCTACGGCGTGCCGCTGAAGAACATCTCGCTGCAACTGCGCGCCGGTGAAGTGCTCGGCATCGCCGGCGTTTCGGGCAACGGCCAGCAGGAACTGCTGGCCGCGCTGTCGGGCGAGGACGCCCGCGCCAACCCGGGCAGCATCCGCCTGTTCGGCGCCGACGTGGCGCGCGCCGGCCCGACGCCGCGGCGCAGGCTGGGCCTGAACTTCGTGCCCGAGGAGCGCCTCGGCCGCGGCGCCGTGCCGATGCAGTCGCTGGCCGCCAACACCCTGCTGACGCGCCGCGAGGCGCTGCGCGCCTTCGGCTGGATCGACGTGGCGGCCACGCGCGCGCTGGCGGTCAAGCTGATCGAGCGCTTCAAGGTCAAGGCCGGCGGCCCCGACGCGGTGGCCAAGAGCCTGTCGGGCGGCAACCTGCAGAAGTTCATCGTCGGCCGCGAGATCGACGCCCAGCCCAAGGTGCTGATCGTGGCCCAGCCGACCTGGGGCGTCGATGTCGGCGCCGCGGCGCAGATCCGCGGCGAGCTGCTGGCGCTGCGCGATGCGGGCTGCGCAGTGCTGGTGGTCAGCGAAGAACTCGACGAGCTGTTCGAGTTGTCGGACCGCCTGGTGGTGATCGCCCGCGGCCGGCTCTCGCCCAGCGTGCCGGCGCGCGAAGCGACCATCGAGCGCATCGGCCAGTGGATGGCCGGCCTCTTCGACGATCAACCGAGCGCAAGACAAACCGCGGAGAGCGCCCATGCTCAAGCTTGAATCCCGCGCCGCGCCGTCCAACGCGATGGCCCTGGCCTCGCCGCTGATCGCGCTGGCGGCCACCGTCATCGTCGGCATCGTGCTCTTCGTCCTGCTCGGCAAGGACCCGGTGCTGGGCCTGCGCATGTTCTTCGTCGAGCCGGTACAGGAGCGGCTACGCCTGGAGCGAGATCGCGGTCAAGGCGGTGCCGCTGATCCTGATCGCACTCGGCCTGGCGCTGTGCTTTCGCGCCAACGTCTGGAACATCGGCGCCGAGGGCCAGTACATCCTGGGCGCGATCTTCGCCGGTGGCATCGCGATGCAGGCCACGCCCGACTCGCCGCGCGCGATCGTCATCGTGATCCTGGTCGCCGGCATCGTCGGCGGCATGATGTGGGCCGCGATCACCGCGCTCCTGCGCGACCGCTTCAACGCCAACGAGATCCTGGTCAGCCTGATGCTGGTCTATGTGGCCGAGCAGGTGTTGCAGTACCTGGTCTACGGGCCCTGGCGTGACCCGCAGGGCTTCAACTTCCCGCAGACCGTGACCTTCGCCAGGTCGACCCAGGTGCCGCGGCTGTTCCCCGGCCTGCGCGTCAACGTCGGCCTGATCGTCGCGCTGGTCGCCGTCGTCGGCATGACGATCTTCCTGTTCCGCCTCTTTCGCGGCATGCAGGCGCAGGTCGGCGGGCTGGCGCCGCTGGCCGCGCGCTACGGCGGCTTTTCTTCGCGCGCGTCGTTGTGGACGGCCTTGCTGACGTCGGGCGCGCTGGCCGGCCTGGCCGGTGCACTCGAAGCCACCGGACCGCTCGGCCAGCTCACGCCCTACGTGCCGGTGGGCTACGGCTTCGCGGCCATCATCGTGGCCTTCGTCGGCCGCCTGCACCCGGTGGGCATCGTCTTCTCGGCCGTGCTGATGAGCATGTTCTTCATCGGTGGTGAACTGGCGCAATCGCGCATGCAATTGCCCAAGTCGATCACCGGCGTGTTCCAGGGCCTGCTGCTGTTCTCGCTGCTGGCCAGCGACACCTTGATCCATTACCGCTTGCGCTGGGTGGCAGCGCGGCGCAGCGCGGGAGCCGCCACATGAACGAATTCGCACTCCTCGTCGCCGCCACGCTCAACGCCGGCACCGTGCTCGGCGTCGCAGCGCTGGGCCTGTTGATCAACGAACGCGCCGGCATCGTCAACCTCGGCGCCGAGGGCCTGATGCTGGTCTCGGCAGTGGCCGGCTTCGCGGTGGCCGTGCACAGCGGCAGCGATACCCTGGCCTTCGGCGCCGGCGCCGTGGCCGGGGCCGTGCTGTCGGCGGTGTTCGGCGTGCTGGTCATCTGGCTCAACACCAACCAGTACGCCACCGGGCTGGCGCTGTCGCTGTTCGGCGCCGGCTTCTCGGCCTTCGTCGGCCAGCCCTACACGCGCGAGCGTCTGGGCGAGCGCGCGAGCTTCGACATCCCTTGGCTGTCCGAGATTCCGTTCTTCGGTCCGGCGCTGTTCAAGCAGCACCCGATGGTCTGGATCGCGATCGGGCTGACCGTCGCGCTGGCCTGGTGGCTGACGCACAGCCGCAGCGGCCTGATCCTGCGTGCGGTCGGCGAATCGCCCGAATCGGCGCATGCGCTGGGTTATCCGGTGCGGCGCATCCGCCTGGCCGCGGTGATGGCCGGTGGCGCGCTGTGCGGCGTGGCCGGCGCCTACATCTCGGTGGTCTACACGCCGCTGTGGGTCGAGGGCATGGTGGCCGGCAAGGGCTGGATCGCGCTGGCGTTGACGACGTTCGCGACCTGGCGCCCGGCGCGTGTGCTGCTCGGCGCCTACCTGTTCGGCGGCGTGACGATGCTGCAGTTCACGCTGCAAGGTCAGGGCGTGCAGATCGCCAGCCAGTTCCTGGTCATGCTGCCCTACCTCGCCACCATCGTCGTCCTGGTGCTGATCTCGCGCAACGCGGCCTGGATCAAGGCCAACATGCCGGCCTCGCTGGGCAAGCCGTTCTCACCGGGCGGATGAGCTTGGATTGGACAGTCCCTGCGCGCCATGCCCGGGCGCAGGATGGAATCGAGCTGCGGAGCAGCGTCGCCGTGATACCTGCCACACAACAGGAGGCACCATGAGCCGAGACAACGATGTCGTCATCGAAGCCTGGAACACCGTCTTGTTCGACAAGTTCTCTCGCTTCAAGCACCTGCTGGTGTCCGGACTGGCCGGGCACAGCGACGAGGCGCTGGCGCGCCATCCGCACCCGCGCGGCGCACGCGTGCTCGATGTCGGCTGCGGCTTTGGCGACAGCACGCTGCGCATCGCCGGCGCCGTCGGGCCGGACGGCCGGGCCGTCGGCGTCGATTGCGCGCAAAATTTCATCGATGCTGCAAGCCATGACGCAGCGCAGGCGGGTGTGGGCAACGCCGCGTTCTTCGTCGCCGACGTGCAGTGGGACGACTTGCGCGGCCCCTACGAATACGCATTCGCACGCTTCGGCACGATGTTCTTCAGCATGCCGGGCGCGGCCATGCGCAACATACGTCTGGCCCTGGTGCCGGGCGGCGAGTTGACGATGATCGTCTGGCGCCGCCGTGAGGACAACCCGTGGCTGCACGATGCCGAGTTGTGCGTCAAGGCGATCGTGCCGGTCGTCTCGCACGAGGAGACCGACCAGGTGCATTGCGGTCCGGGTCCGTTCTCGATGGCCGGCGCCGATACGGTCAGCGACCTGCTGCGCGCTGCGGGCTACGAGCGCATCATGTTCGAGCGCGTCGATGTCGATATCTGCATCGGTCGGGACATCGACGAAGCCATCGAGTTCGCGATGGCCCTCGGCCCGGCCGGCGAGATCATCCGCCTGGCCGGTGAGGAGGGCATCAAGCGCAAGGGCCAAGTCATCGACGCGCTGCGCAAGACGCTGGGTGTTTACGCGCGCGTCGACGGGGTGTGGGCGCCGTCGAGCACCTGGTTCGTCAGTGCCCGCAACCCCGCACTCAGAACAAGCGACGTACCTGGGCGCCGACGTCGATCGTCGGCACGCTAGCGCACTTCGCTGGCACGCTGGCCTCCTCCGCGCTCGGGCCCTGCACGTCGAACAGCGCCGCTACCGGCGGCGGGATGAAGCGGGTCAGCGCGGCGTAGAGATGGCGGTCGCCGTAGCGGGCCTGCTGGGTGACATGAAAACGCTGCGGCACGAGCAGCGACAAGTGGTGTTTGGCACGTGTCATCGCCACGTAGAACAGGCGCCGCTCCTCTTCGATCTCGGCTGCGCTGCCGGTGGCCATGTCCGAGGGCATGCAGCCGTCTACCGCATTGAGCACATAGACGGCATTCCACTCCTGGCCCTTGGCCGAATGCATGGTCGACAGGATCAGGTAGTCCTCGTCGCGGTACGGTGCGCCGGATTCGTCGCTAGTGGCCGCTGGCGGATCGAGCGTGAGTTCGGCCAGGAAGCGCTCGCGGGTAGAAAACCCCTGTCCGATACGCGCCAGTTGCGTCAGGTCGGCGGCGCGGATCGCGGCGTCGTCGAACAATCGCTCCAGGTGCGGCTGGTACCAGCGCGCCGCTGTCACCAGGTCACCGGGCCAGGCGCCGGGCAGCATCGCCCTATGGGCTTGCAGCCAGACGCGCCAGTCAGCCGCCGCTGCGCTCGGTGGCTTGAACTCGTGCATCGCCTGGGCGGGGTCACTCGCCGCGGCCATCGCATCGAGCAGGCGCCGCGCAGAGGCCGGCCCCAGGCCCGGGATCAGCAAGGCGACACGAAAACCGGCCAGCCGGCTGCGCGGGTTCTGCACCCAGCGCAATACCGACAGCAGGTCTTTGACATGCGCGGCTTCGAGAAACTTCAGGCCACCGTACTTTACGAATGGAATGCCACGCCGTGTCAGTTCCAGTTCGAGCGCGGCGCTGTGGTGGCCGGTGCGAAACAGCACCGCCTGCTGCTTGAGTTTGACACCCGCTTCGCGCTGGCGCAGCACCTCGTCGGCAACCCAGCGTGCCTGCGCCATCTCGTCCAACACGCTGACCAGCAGCGGCCGCGGACCGGCCTTGTCGCTCCACAGGTTCTTGGTGAAACGCTCGGCCGCCAGCGAAATGACGGCGTTCGAGGCATCGAGGATGGCCTGCGTCGAGCGGTAGTTGCGCGACAGCGTGACCACCTGCGCCGGCGGCTCGAACTGGGCCGGGAAGTCGAGGATGTTGCGCACCTCGGCGGCGCGAAAGGCGTAAATGGCCTGCGCGTCGTCGCCGACCACGGTCAGCCCGCGGCCGTCGGGTTTGAGCGCCTGCAGGATCAATGCCTGCAAGCGATTCGTGTCCTGGTACTCGTCGACCAGCACATGGGAAAAGCGCGCAGCGACAGCCGCGGCCAGTGCCGGCTCGGCCATCATCTGCTGCCAATACAGCAAGAGGTCGTCGAAGTCGAGCGCCTGCTGTTGCTGCTTGGTCTGAACGTAGCTGCGAAACAATAACGCGAGCTCTTGTTCCCAGCCCAGGCACCAGGGAAACATCGTCTGCACGACGGCGGGCAGCGGCAACTGGCTGTTGACCAGCCGCGAGTAGATCGCCAGGCAGGTGCCCTTGAGCGGAAAGCGCCTGGCCGCGGCGGTGAATCCAAGTTCCTGGCGCACCACTGCCATCAGGTCTTCGGCGTCGCCGCGGTCGTGGACCGTGAACTGATCCGACAGGCCGATGGCGGGTGCGTACTCGCGCAGCAGGCGCGCACCGATGCTGTGGAAGGTTCCGGCCCAGGGCAGGGCCGGCGCGCGCTGCGTGGCACGCAGTCCCAGCGCCGCGTGCAGCATGCGGCCGCAGCGCTGCTCCATGGCCTGCGCCGCGCGGCGCGAGAAAGTCAGCAACAAGATGCGCTGCGGGTCGGCCCCGGCCAACACCAGCCGCGCCACGCGCGCCGCCAGCGTCAGCGTCTTGCCGGTGCCCGCGCCGGCGATCACCAGCAGCGGTGCGGCATGCGCGTCGTGCAGGCCATGTTCGACCGCCGCGCGCTGCTCGTCGTTGAGCGTGGCGAACGGGTCGGGGTCGGAGACTGCGGCATGCGGCATGGTGGAACCAGGCCGCAACGATACTGGATATGCGTACAGAGGTCCAAATCGAGTGTCGGCGCAGACAGCGCGCCGCCTTCGGCGGCCAACGAATCGCCTTCAGCGCCCGCTGCGCTCCCAGCGCCCGGGCGCCAGTCGCCATTGTCCGGCCACGGGTTCCCAGCGGTGCGGCACCCAGTAGTGCCCTGGGCGCGGCGCATCCCATCGGCCCGAGACCCAGACATGGCGGCCACCGACCCAGTTCCAGAAGCCGCCGATCCAGATGTAGCCGGCCACCGGCGGCGCGCCGACGTACTCCTGTTGCGGTGCCGGTGGCGCCACGGCCACCATGCCGTCGTAGTAGCCGCCGCCGCCGGCGTAGTACGGCCGCGAGGCCGGTACCACCACACAGCCGGCCAACGCGGCCAGCAGCGCCAAGGACGCACCGGCGTTGAAAAGACTTGCGCTACGGGACATGAGGTTCTCCGGTTGCGTGGTTCGACAACTGGTCAACGCAAGGCGGTGAACGGCGTGGACCGGCCACGCGTAATGATGCGTAAAGCAGAGGCGGCAGCGGTGTGGTCGGCGCTACTGCGCCTGCACCGGCGCCAGGTTGTCCTCCGAGTTGCGATCGATGCGCTTGTTGTACGGATCCACGCCAACGAACTTCGGCGCCTGATCGACCACCAGCGTGATCGTCTGCCTGCCCGTCTTCACACGCTGGCGCGTGAACGACAGCACCGAAGCGGCCGTATAGCCGGGCCGTCCCGGCTCGGCGCTGAAAACGCCGATGTCGAACGGCTCGTCGAGCGGTGCCTCGGTCTCCTTGCCCTTGCCGTCGGCGTACAGCTTCCTGCCCTGGACCTCGAAGCTCACCTCGTACTTGCCGTCGGCGCGCTTGACGCTCTTGGCATTCGTGGCCTTCACGTCGAGCAGGGTGATCTTCTCGAACAAATCGGTGATCAGGGCCTCGTGTGCGGGCCCGGCCTGCTCGCGCAGCAGGCGCAGGAAGTCCAGCGTGTTGGGGTACGGCGCGGCCTTGAAGGCGTATTGGCGCAACAACTGGGCCAGCGCGCGGTTGACCTTGTCTTCGCCGACCACCTCCTTCAGCCAATACATCACCAGCGAGCCCTTCTGGTAGTGGATGTAGGGCTGGTTCTCGACGCGGGCCAGCGGCAGTTCCTCGACCGCCTCGCCGCCGCGCTGGCGCAGATAGCGATCGAGTTCGTACTTCAGGAACTTGCGCATCTGCTCGCGCCCGTACATCCGCTCCATCACCAGCAGCGCCGAGTACTGCGCGAAGCTCTCGACCAGCATGGTCGCGCCCTGCTGGTGGCTGGGCACGAGCTGATGGCCCCACCACTGGTGCGCGATCTCGTGCGCGGTGACGTAGGTGACGACGTCGATCTTGTTCGTCGTCGCCGAGCTTGGTCAGAAAGCCGATGTCTTCCGAGTACGGGATGGTGTTGGCAAACGACTGCGCGAAGCGGGCGTAGCTCGGGAACTCGAGGATGCGCGCCTGGCGGAACTGGTAGGGCGAGAACTGTTCGTTGAACAGCGCCAGCGACACCTGCATCGCCTTGACCATGCGCTCGACGTTGTACTCGTGACCCGGGTGGTAGTACACGGCCAGATCGGTCGTGCCGGCCTTGTCGCGGCGCACCTCGTAGCGGGCCGACTGGATCGAGAAGAAGTGGTTGATCGGCGCATCGGGCTTGAAGTGCACCGTGCGCCGGCCACCAGCCACCGTGTCGGAGACGGTGTAGCCGGGTGCGATCGGCGTCTGGTCGGCGTCGGTGGTGACGGTGATGTCGGCGTCGACCCAGTCGCTGGCCGCGCTGAACACGCTGCGCGCGCGGCCCGATTCGTCTTCCAGCTTGGGCGGGCGCAGGTCGGCAGGCAGGCCGTATTTGCGGCGCTTGGCGCGGTCGCTCAGCAGGCCGTCGCGCTGCATGCCCAGGTTGGGCGTGATCTCGGCGTTGTTGACGAAGCTGCCGTTGTCGACCAGCCTGGTCAGCGGCGCGCCGTTCGGGAAGCCGCGCTCCTCGAGCGTGGTCACGAAGCGCATCTCGCGCGTCTCGCCGGCCTGCATCGCCGGTTGCAGGCGGTAGATCCGGTAGTGGTAGTGCGTGTACTGCTTTTCGAGCACGGCGCCGGCGATGGCCAGCTGATCGATCTTCAGCCGCTCGCCCCAGTTGCACATGCAGCTGCTCGATCGGCTGCGTCGGTCCGGTTGTCGATGGTGTAGCGGCCGCTGGTGACAGCACGCGCCTCGCGCGGGAAGAGCTGCACGTCGAGCGTGACCGCGCTGATGCGCGGCTGCGGCACATTCTCGAACGGCAGCAGTTCCTTCTCGGCCTCGGCCAACAGCTTCTCGCGCTCGGGCGTGGTCTGGTAGCGGTTCTGCAGGTTGGTGTTGTAGAAGATGAAGGCGCCGCTGCCGATGAACGTCAGCAGGGCCAGCGAGCCCAGCGCCAGCGCGCCGCCGTGCAGGCGCCGCGGCAGCGACGCCAGGCGCGGGCGCAGCTCGGTGGTCGGTGCCGCGCCGCCACAGCGCGTAGGCCAGCACGCCGAGCAGGCTGGCGAAGGCGCTCCAGTAGAGCTGGAACCAGGCCTGGCCGATCCAGAAGCGCGCCATGCCGTTCATGTCCGACAGCGGCACGCTGGGGCCGCCCGCGTAGTTGTACAGGTTGTGCTCGAAGCCGGCCGATGCCAGCGCGACCGAAGCCACGATATAGAGCAGCATCACGCCCCAGCCGAGGAACTTCTGCGGCACCAGCACCTGCACGAAGACCGACAGCACGGCCAGCTGCAGCGCCCCGATGACCAGCGGCAGCACGAACCACAGCACGTAGGCCCCGAGCTCGAAATGCGGTGTAGCCCTTGATGGCCTGCACCGACATGCCGGTGGCCACCGCCACGCACGAGGTGGCGCAGCAGCACCAGCGCGATGGCCACGATCTTGGGCAGCAGGTGCGTCCAGTCCGGCGCCGCGGTGGCGTCGATGATTTCGTGCAGCGCTGCGCTCGCGGTCGCGCCAGACCAGCTCGCCGCCGTAGTAGATGGCGATGATGATCGGCATGATCGAGAAGGCGCCCTGCAGCGCCTGCACCATCAGTCGCGTGGCCGGAAACGACGCGCTGCCGTAGAACTCGCCGACGAACCAGGCCGAGAAGCCGGCGTTGATCACGCCGATGAACAGCAGCACGAAGAACGCCGGGCTGCGAACGACGATAGCCCATGTCGAAGCGGGCCAGGGCCCAGAGCTGGGCCCGTGCCGTGGCGGCGTCGGCGCGCGGCGCCGGCAGCGGGCCGCTGCGCAGAGCGGGCGTGGTTTCGGCGACGTTGGGCTTGGCGGCGGCGCTGCCGGCACGGGTCTCGAAGCGGAAGATGCGCCAGGCCAGGGCGAACAATGCGGCTCCTATGGCGATCCACAACACGCGGTTGGCCAGCAGCAGGCCCGACAGCGGCGGGCAGCAGCGTGTTGCGCTCGGCCGCGGTCCAGTATTTGGTGCCGATGGCCAGGGCCGACAGGCCGAAGGGGTCGGACAGCGCGGCAAAGGTATCGTGCTGCATGTCGCGCAGCCATACGCGCGTGACCGAGAACAGCACCAGCATGGCCACCGCGCCGACATAGGTCCACATCAGCGAGCGGGTGGCCGTGGCCAGGGCGAAGAACGCGGCGCCGGTGATCAGCAGCGTGGGCAGGCCGAAGACGAACAGGGCGTAGAAGTAATGCCCGGCGACGAAGGGCCCGACCTTCTCGGCGTCCTGCCAGGGCATGGCCGCGCCGATGGCGATGGCCAGCGGGATCGTGGCCAACACCAGCAGCGCGGCGGCGATCGAGCCCATGAAGCGGCCGCCGAGGTAACTGCCCTTGCCCAGCCGCGTGCTGCGCAGGATAGGCGCGAAGCCGGTTTCGTCGTCGCGGATCACGGTGCCGGCGACCATCGCCACGACGACGAAGACGGCGAACACGCTCATGATGGCCAGCGTCTGCACGATGGCGAACGGCGCATTCACGTTGACGTTGCCGCGGCTGCCGATCTGGATCGTATCGACGGTGGTGGCGCCGAAGGTGAGCAGAAAGAAAATCAGGCAGCCGACCCAGAACACCGGGCTCTTGACCTGGTAGCGCCACTCGAAGGCGGTGATGGAGGCCAGCATGTCAGGCCGCCTTGGCGACGCTCGCTGCGCTCGCTTCTTGCTGGCGATGTGTGTGCAGGGTCGAGAAGTACACGTCCTCGAGCCCGGCCTCCACCGGCGTGAAGCCCAGCCCCGGCGACGCATCGGCCAGCACGTGGATCACGGTGCGGCCGCCGCGCAGCCGCGTGGCGATCACCGTCTGCCGCTCGCGCGCCGCGTCGAGCTCGTGCCTTGTCGATGCTGGCCTGCCAGATGCGGCCCTGCAGCGCGGCGATCAACTCGCCCGGCGTGCCGGCCAGCACGATGCGCCCGGCGACCATGATCGCCATGCGCGGGCACAGGTCGGTGACGTCGTCGACGATGTGCGTGGACAGGATCACGACCACGTTCTCGCCGATCTCCGAGAGCAGGTTGTTGAAGCGGTTGCGCTCTTCGGGGTCGAGGCCGGCGGTCGGTTCGTCGACGATGATCAGCTGCGGGTTGCCGATCAGCGCCTGCGCGATGCCGAAGCGCTGGCGCATGCCGCCGGAAAAGCCGGCCAGCGCCTTCTTGCGCACGTCCCACAGATTGACCTGGTGCAGCAAGGTATCGACCGTCTCGCGCCGCTCGCCGCGGCCGGTCACGCCCTTGAGCACCGCCAGGTGCTCGAGCATTTCGGTCGCCGAGACCCGCGGGTAGACGCCGAAGTCCTGCGGCAGGTAGCCCAGCGTGGCGCGCAATCGCTCGGGCTGGCGCAGCACGTCGATGTCGCCGAAGGCGATCTGGCCGGCGCTGGGCACCTGCAGCGTGGCCACGCAGCGCATCAGCGACGACTTGCCCGCCCCGTTGGGCCCGAGCAGGCCGAACATGCCGGCCGGAATCTCGAGCGACACGGCGTCGAGCGCGCGCGTGCCGTTGGGGTAGACATGGCTCAGGTCACGGATCGACAGCATGGTGGGCTCGCCTGCGCAGCCGACGGGCCACGATTGGGGCGGCAGTGTAATCACGTGCCTGGCCGCTGGGAGCGCAGGCTGCGACGAGTTGCAGATTCGGTGTCCCGAACGGCCGGCCCTCTTTGCCGGCTACGATGCCCTCCATGGGACCACTGACCGGCTTGCGCGTGCTCGAATTCGAAGCCATCGGCCCGACACCGTTCTGCGGCATGCTGCTGGCCGACATGGGCGCCGACGTGCTGCTCGTCGATCGCATGCACGACGCCGGCCTGGGCGTCGGCGGCCAGCGCCGGCACGAGGTGATGCTGCGCGGCCGCCGCTCGGTGACGCTGGACCTGAAGACCCCCGGCGGCGTGCAGGCTGCGCTGCAACTGGCAGCCCGCGCCGACGCCTTGATCGAGGGTTTTCGGCCGGGTGTGATGGAACGCCTGGGCCTGGGCCCCGAGGTGCTGCACGCGCGCAATCCGAGGCTGGTGTATGGGCGCATGACCGGTTGGGGCCAGAGCGGGCCGCTGGCCGAGCGCGCCGGGCACGACATCAACTACATCGCGCTGGCCGGTGTGCTCGGCGCGATCGGCCGCGCCGGCCAGGCGCCGGTGCCTCCGCTCAACCTGGTCGGCGATTTCGGCGGCGGCGGCATGCTGCTGGCCTTCGGCATCGCCTGCGGCGTGATCGAGGCGCGCCAGTCGGGCCGCGGCCAGGTGGTCGATGCGGCGATGGTCGACGGCGCGTCACTGCTGAGCACCATGTTCGCCGGCCTGCGTGCGGCAGGTCAGTGGACGGATGTGCGTGGCGAGAATCTGCTCGACTCCGGTGCACCCTGGTACGACAGCTATGCCACGCTGGACGGCAAGTACGTGGCCATCGGCGCGATCGAGCCCAAGTTCTATGCCACCCTGATCACCCGCCTGGGCCTGCAAGCACAAGCCTTGCCGGCGCAGCACGATCGCGCGCGCTGGCCCGAGTTGCGCCGGCAATTTGCCGCGGCGTTTCGCGCCAAGACGCGCGATGAATGGTGCGCGGTGTTCGAAGGCGCCGACGCCTGTTTCGCGCCGGTGCTCAGCTTTGCCGAGGCGCGCGCTCACCCGCACCACCTGGCCCGCGCGCGCAGCGTGTGCGTGCAGGCCATCGACCAGCCGGCGCCGGCGCCGCTGTTCGACCGCACGCCGGGCAGTGTGCGCCGCGGCCCGCCCGAGCGCGGTGCGATGGGGCGCGAGGCCCTGGTCGATTGGGGTTTCGATGCCGCGCAAATCGAGCGCCTGGCTGCGCTCGGCCTGGGCTGTTCGGCGCCGGACGAACCGGCGCGGCCGCTGGGCCCCTGAGCGTCAGGCGCCGGTGCTCGCCGGCGCGCGGCGATGGGCTTGCAGGTAGCGTTGCCCGCTGACAGAAATGCGAACCACCGCTTCGCTTCCGGCCTGGTGTCGGCGCTCGACATAGCCACGGGTATTGGCTTCTTCCCAGACCGGAAGTCGAGGGCACGAAGTGCGCCACACAGCCATCACCTCGGAGTACGGGCGGGGCTGCCTGTCGATCCATTCCAGCAGATCGAGTACCAGTGGTTCAACGGGATCGGGCATAGGGGCTGGGGTCGGTGAGTGCTGAGCAAGTCTAGCGAAAACACGCGTTAAGAACAGGCCCGTTCGAGAAACCGCGCAATGGCCTCGTTCACCGGCTGCGCATGCGTCATCGGGCCCATGTGACCGAGTGCGTCGAACTCGATCAGCTCGACTCGCGGCAGCGCGGGGGCCAGCAGCCGCGCCACGGCCAGCGCCGATACGGTCGAACGCTTGCCGACCATGTAGAGCACGGGCAGATCGAGCTGGCGAAATGCCGCGAGCGGTGTGGGCTCGGTCGTCAAGGCGTGCGCCCAGCGGCGAACATTGACCACCGATGCGGCGATCGCAGGCCTGCGTGGCTGCGGCGTCTGTTGCCAGCTGCCGGCGCCCATCCAGTAATCGATGAAGCATTCGGCGGCAGCTTCCTCGTCACCGCGGTCGAGGGCAGCGCTGGCGGCCGCCACCGCGTTGCGGATGCCGTCGGCCTGATTCGGTGCGGGCACCTGCGCGTCGAGCAGCGCGAACAGGGTCGGTTCGTACAAAGCCAAGGCGCGTATGCGACTGGGATCGGCCAGCGCCGCGATCAGCGCCACAGCCGCACCGTAGGAGTGACCGACCAGCACCAGCGGCGAGCCCGCCCGGGCCAGCACCGGCGCGATGAATTGCACTTCGTCGCGCAGCGTGATGACGCGGTCCGAGGGCCAGTCCGGGCTCTTGCCGGAGCCGTACGAATCGGGCGCCAAGACGCGATACTTCGGCGCCAGCAGGTCCATCAGCCCGCGCCATTGACTCGAAGTGCTGGCGTTCGAATGCAGACACACGACTGCGGGGCCGGTACCGGCCTCGCGGACATGGGGCTCGAGTCTCATCGGCCACGCAACCGCGTTGAGCGCCGGCTAGGCCGCACCGCGCTCGGCGACCTTTCGACCGTAAGTCACGGCCTCACGTACCGCCGGCGGCGCGGCCTCGGCGAGCTGCCAGTCGGGGCGCGCACCCAAGGCGTCGTTCACCGTGGTGAAGGCAATCCGAAAGGCGATCAGCGCCGTGGCATCGAAGATCTCCTGATCCGACAATCCGGCCGTGCGCAGAGCCTGCACGTCGGCAGCCACGGTGGAGTTGGGATCGGTCGCCACCTTGCGCACCCAGCTTGCGAGTGCCTTCTCGCGCGCGCCCAACACGGCGTCGTCGCTCGAGCGCAGCACAGCGGCGGCGGTCGAGGGGCCGGCCTCGGCGGCAAGCTTGGTGCCCCAGGCCAGCGCGCAATAAGAGTCGCCCACGCTGGCGGCGGTCGCGCTCACGAGCAAGGCGCACTCTCGCGACGACAGCGAAGTATTCGCCGACACCTGGCTGCGCAACTCCGCAAAGGCATCACAAACCTGCGGGCGCCAGGCCCACAGACGCCTGAAGTTCATGACAAAACCGTCGGCCTCGAGATCGCCGCGATAAAAGGCCGAGCGTGCGTCGCTGTCCGGAGGTGTATTCAGAAACATGAGGAACTCCTCGTGAAGCTACTTGCTGGCTTTGACCGCCTCGGACTGGCGCTTGTAGTCCTCGTACGAGGTACTCGTGCTCGCCAAACAGCGGCTGCGCTCTTGTGCGTCGACGATCCTGACGCACTCGTTGCGTTGCCAGGCCTGACCGATACCGTAGGCTTGCTGGGTGGAACAGGCCGCGAGGCCGAGCAGGAAACAAGGTGCGGCAAGCCAGAGTCGGGTACGCATACGGCCCTCGAGTTGGTTGGCAGGCGCGGCGCCTGCGCCGCGCTATTGTGCCCAAAGGCATGAACGCCAGCCTGGTTATCTCATTCGCGCCGGTAGGCCTTGTACGTCAAGTACACACCGATCCGAGCTAGACGTCGCTTTCACTGGCCAGCGCCTGCAGCTTGAGGGTGGTGGCCCAGTTTCTCGTGGTCGCGAACGGGCCTGCCTTGCCCAGCAGCGCCGCTCCCGCCTTGCTTTCCAGTATGCCCTTGGCGCACAGCAGGTAGGCCGCGTGCGGGCCGATGACGAACTGCTCGGGTGGCACGACGAGCGCCTCGATCGCCGCGAGGCCTGCCAGTGCCTTGTCGTCTCGAGCGAAGGCGACCACGAGGCGTGGATGATCGTGCGCTTGGACGTCGATCGAGTTCCCCGAAATGATGGCCGCAAGCTCGGCAGCCGACTTGACGATGACGGGCACCTCGACCTCGAGCTTGCGTGAAATCGCCGCGCCGATGTCCGCCGCGTGCTTGGCCGACGAGCCCTTTGCTGCACGGAATACCGCATTGCCGCTGTTGAGCAGGGTCTTCACGCCCGTATAACCCAGTTCGGTGAGCAGGGTGCGAAGCTCGACCATGGGCACACGCTTGGCCTTGCCCACGTTGACGCCGCGCAGCAGGGCCACGAATGACGTCATTCGCGAGGTGGGCAAGCCCGTCGCCCTGAACAAGCCCGTTGCACTGGACTGCAGGTCTCTTCAGCCCGAGATCTCGGGCTCGACGAGGTTCGCAAGTTGTGCCAGCGACTCTTGCCAGCCCAGATAGCACATCTCGAGCGGGATAGCCTCTGGCAGCCCTTCTTGCACGATGTCGATGTCGGTACCGCAGGTCACCGGCTTCAAGGTCACCGTCGTCTGCATCTCGCCCGGCAAGTTCGGGTCGTCGAAGCGGTCGGTATAGCGAATCTTCTCGAAGGGCACGAGTTCGCGGTACTCGCCACCGAAGGCGTGCCCCTGGCCGGTCGTGAAATTCGTGAACGACATCTTGTAGCTGCCGCCGACCGTGGCATTCATGTCGTGAACCTTGCAGGTGAAACCGTACGGCGGCAGCCACTTGGCCATGGCGTCGGCGTCCAGGAACGCGCGGTAGATACGTTGCGGATTCGCGCGCAACACGCGATGAAGGTGGATAGTTCCCATGATCGACTCTCCTTTTCGTGCACCGATCGGTGGCAGCGGGTTGCCGCCTCCACACCAGTGCAGCCTAGCAAACCTGGTAGCGTCAGCGCACGAACTGATCGACGAAGCCCTCACCCAGCCCCACCGCCGCATAGTGCTTGCGGCACATCGTGATCTTGGTGAACACATCTTCGTAGCCGGTGCTGTTGCCCACGGCGTCGACATAGACCATCGCGCCGGCGATATTGAAGAAGGTGATCATCTCGGGCGCGCCGCCGGCCGCCTCGTCGACCACCAGGGTGTGGATCTCGCCCGGCGGCTCGTAGACGAAGGCACCTTCGCGCGCCACCCAGTCGTGTTCGAGGTAGCGCCACGAGCCCTTGATGACGTAGCCCGTGACCCACGACGGATGGATGTGGCGCGACAGCACGCCGCTCTTGCGCACACGCAGCAGGTTGCACCAGCTGCCGGTCACGGTATTGAGCAGCAGCGGGCGAAACCAGACCTGGCTGGCCTGCGGCACCCAGACGCGTTCGTCGTCGGGGATGGCCTGCACAGCGATCTCGGGCTGGATGCCGGGGAGCTGGACGATCATGGCTTGTGCCCTCTTCGTTCAAGCGATCAGATAGCCGCCGTCGACCGGCAGGATCACACCGGTGACGAAGCGCGCGGCCGGGCTGGCCAGGAACAGCACCGGCCCGGCGACGTCGTCGGGCGTGCCCCAGCGCGCCAGCGGTGTGCGCGCGAGGATGGGTGCCGAGCGCGCAGGGTCGTCGACCAGCGGCTGCGTCAGTGGGGTGGCGATCCAGCCCGGCGCCACGGCGTTGACGCGGATGCCTTCGGCCGCGTAGGCGATGGCCAGGCTCTTGGTGAGCTGCGCGACCCCGCCCTTGCTGGCGCTGTAGCCGGGCACCAGCCCACCGCCGAAGAAGGAGAGCATCGACGCGGTGTTGACGATGCAGCCGCGGCTGGCTGCCAGCTTGGTGCGCGCGGCGGCGCACAGGCGCATGGTGCCGGTGAGGTTGACGGCCAGCACCTCGGCAAAGACTTCGGGGTCGTGCTCGGCGCCGCCGCGGCGGATGGCGCCGGCGCAGTTGACCAGCACGTCCAGCTTGTCGAGCGAGCCGACCAGCGCCTGCACTCGAGCGCCGTCGCACACGTCGAGCACGCGAAGCTCGATGCCTGCTGCGCCTTCCTGTCGCGCCGCAGCGACTTGCGCCTCGTCCACGCCGGTGGCGATGACCCGGCAGCCTTCGGCCGCGAAGGCGCGCGTGATGGCCGCGCCTATGCCGCTGCTGCCGCCGCTGACGAGAATCGTGCGTTGCGAAGGGCTGTTCATCGCGCAAGGTTAACCCGGCGCGCGAGCACCCTTACGCGGGCAACGCGGTATCACGCCAGCACGCCCTGCTTCAAGTGCAAGACCCTTGCGCAGCGCGCGGCCAGCGCCTCGTCATGGGTGACGACGATGAAGGCCGTGCCGCGATCGCGGGCCAGCGCGAGCATGGCCTCGAACACGGTGTCGGCGGTTTCGCGGTCGAGGTTGCCGGTGGGCTCGTCGGCGAGCACGCAGGCCGGGCGCGTCACCAGCGCGCGCGCGATGGCCACGCGCTGGCGCTCGCCGCCGGACAATTCACTCGGGCGATGCAACACGCGCCCAGCCAGGCCGACTTGTGCCAGTGCTGCCGCCGCGGTCGCGCGCGCCTGCGCCAGGCTGTCGCGGCGCATGCGCAGCGGCATGGCCACGTTGTCCAGGGCGCTGAATTCGGGCAGCAGGTGGTGGAACTGATAGACGAAGCCCAGCTGCTGGTTGCGCCAGCGCCCTTGCGCGGCAGCGTCCATGGTCGTGAAGTCGCGGCCGGCCAGTTGCACCGTGCCGGCGCTCGGCGCATCCAGGCCCCCGAGCAGGTGCAGCAGCGTGCTCTTGCCCGATCCCGAGGCACCGACGATGGCCACGGTTTCGCCACGCGCGATGTGGAAGTCCACGCCGCGCAGCACGTCGACGTCGAGGTCGCCTTCGTGGTAGCGCTTGTGCAGGCCCGCGCAGGACATTACAGCCTCAGCCGCCGCCGGGCCGCCCCAAGGCGGCTGAGCGCCCCCCGGGGGCTGCGAACGAAGTGAGCTGGGGGCAGTCAGTTCATTCATAGCGCAGCGCCTCGGCCGGGTTGACGCGGCTGGCACGCCAGCTCGGGTAAAGCGTCGCGACGAAGGCCAGTGCCAGCGACACGAATACGATGGGCACGATGTCGGCCCATTGCGGGTCGCTCGGCATGCGGCTGATGATGTAGATGCTCGACGGCAGGAAGCTGGTCGACAGCAGGCGCTCGAGCGCCGGCACCAGGGTGCCGATGTTGAAAGAGACGAGCAGCCCGAGGGCCACGCCCGACAAAGTGCCGATCACGCCCGAGGTGGCCCCTTGGATCATGAAGATGCCCATGATCGAGCGCGGGCTGGCACCCAGGGTGCGCAGGATGGCGATGTCGGCGCGTTTGTCGGTGACCGTCATCACCAGGGTGCTGACCAGGTTGAACGCGGCCACGGCGACGATCAGCGTCAGGATGATGAACATCAGGCGCTTCTCCAACTGCACGGCATCGAACCAGTTGCGGTTGGTGCGCGTCCAGTCGCGCACGTTGATACTGATCGGCAGCACCTGGGCCAGGCGCGCGGCGGCGCTGCGCGCGGCCATGGCATCGTCGAGCTTCAACTGCACGCCGGTGGCGCCCTCGACGCGCAGCAGGCGCGCCGCGTCGTCGAGGTGGATCAGCGCCAGCGCGCTGTCGTACTCGTAGTGCCCGGCCTCGAAGGTGCCAGCCACCGTGAATTGCTTCAGGCGCGGCACGATGCCGGCCGGCGTGACCTGGCCGCCGGGCGTGACGACGGTGATCTTGTCGCCCTCGCGCACGCCCAGCGAACGCGCGAGCTCGATGCCGAGCACGATGTTCCACTGGCCGGGTTTGAGCTTGCCGAACGTGCTGCCCTGCAACTGGGCGGCCAGCGGCGTGACGCCGGCCTCGTCGGCCGGCGAGATGCCGCGCAGCAGGGCGCCGCGCATTTCTTCGCCGCGCGCCACCAGGACCTGCGCCGAGACGAAGGGCGCCGCACCCCGCACCTGGCCGGGCAACGCCGCGCGGGCCTGCTCGGCCAGCGCCTGCCAGTCGGCGAGCGCCAGGCCCTGGCTGTCGAACAACTCGATATGCGCGATCACGCTCAGCATGCGGTCGCGCACCTCCTTCTGGAAGCCGTTCATCACCGACAGCACGATGATCAGCGCCGCCACGCCGAGCGCGATGCCGAGCATCGAGACGCCGGAGATGAAGGAGATGAAGCCGTTGCGCCGGTCGCTGCGGCCGGCGCGTGTATAGCGCCAGCCGATCTGCCATTCGAAAGGCATGTTCATTGCGCGCGCATGCTAACCGAGGCCTCGCCACCCTCGCCGTCGAGGGCCTTGGATAATCGGCCCATGCACCTGATCGTTGCCTTCGCCGCGCCCGCTCAGGAACCCATGCGCGCCGCGGCGCTCACCGCACCGGCGCTGGACCAGTTGCTCGGCCGCTGGGCGCAGGTGCAGCGTGACGACGGTGACGACTCGACCCTGTCGCCGCCGCACGAGCGCGCGCACGCCGCCGCACTGGGACTGACCGGCGCCGACGGCTGCCTGCCCTGGGCCGCGCGGCAGGCGGCACAAGACGGCGTCGAGGTCGGCAGCCGGGCCTGGGGCCTGCTGACGCCCGCGCATTGGCTGGTCGGCAGCGACGGCATACACCTGGCGGACCCGGCGGCGCTGGTGCTCGGCGATGAGGAATCACGCACCTTGTTCGACAGCGTGCGCCCCTTGTTCGAAAGCGAGGGCTTCGTCACGGCCTGGGGTGCGGCCCTGCGCTGGTACGCCGCGCACCCGGCGCTGCAGGGCCTGGCCACGGCCTCGCTCGACCGCGTGGTGGGCCGCAACATCGCCGCCTGGCTGCCGCGCCAGCCCGAGGCGAAACGGCTGCGCCGGCTGCAAAACGAAGTCCAGATGCTGCTGCACGACCACCCGCTCAATACGGCGCGTGAGGCGGCCGGCCGATCGGCGGTGAATTCGTTCTGGCTGAGCGGCTGCGGTGTGGCACAGCCTGCGCAGGCGGTCGAGATCCAATACGACGACCGGCTGCGCGGCGCCGCGCTGCAGGGCGACGGCGCCGCCTGGTGCGCGGCCTGGCAGGCGCTCGACAGCCAGCGACTGGCACCCCTGCTGGTCGCGGCAGCCCGCGGTGAACCATCGCGCCTGACGCTGTGCGGCGAGCGCAGCAGTGTGACGCTGGCACCAGCCGCGGGCAGTTGGCGACGGCGCGTGCGTCAGGCGTTCACCTCCGCGCGCGGTCACGGCCGCGCCGTTCTGGAAACGCTTTGAGCCCGCCCCTGATCGAAACCCGCGACGTCCCGCCGCGCATCGCCTTCGCGCTCGAACAGGCGGGCGTGCACCCGCTGCTCGCCCGCCTGTTCGCCGCCCGCGGCGTGCTGCAGGCGAGCGAACTCGACGACGCGCTGGCGCACCTGCTGGCACCAGCCACTCTGCAAGGCAGCGCCGCCGCGGCCACCCTGCTGGCCGACGCCATCGCCGCGAAGCAGCACATCTGCATCGTCGCCGACTACGACTGCGACGGCGCCACGGCCTGCGCCGTGGCGCTGCGCGGCCTGGCCCTGCTCGGCGCCGCGCCGGCGAGCCTGCATTACGTGGTGCCCGACCGCACGGTGCATGGTTATGGCCTGACGCCGGCCATCGTCGAGCTGGCGCTGCACAAACACCCGCAACTGCTGGTCACGGTCGACAACGGCATCGCCAGCTTCGACGGCGTGGCCCATGCACGGGCGCGCGGCCTGGATGTGCTGGTCACCGACCATCACCTGCCGGCGCTGGTCGGCGGCGAGGTCGCACTGCCCGAGGCCAGCGTCATCGTCAATCCCAACGCGCCCGGCGACGCCTTTGCCAGCAAGGCCCTGGCCGGCGTGGGCGTGATGTTCTACGTGCTGCTCGCGCTGCGCGCCGAACTGCGCCTGCGTGGCGCGTTCGCGGCCGGCGCTCAGCCCCGGCTCGACACCCTGCTCGACCTGGTTGCACTGGGCACGGTGGCCGACGTGGTCAAGCTCGACGCCAACAACCGCCGCCTGGTGGCCCAGGGCCTGAAGCGCATCCGCGGCGGCCAGATGCAGGCCGGCCTCGCGGCGCTGTTCGCCGTGGCCGGGCGGAATCCGGCGCGTGCGGCCGCGTTCGACTTCGGCTTTGCCTTGGGGCCGCGCATCAACGCCGCCGGCCGGCTGGCCGACATGACCTTGGGCATCGAGTGCCTGACCACCGACGACCCGCAGCGCGCGGCCGCGCTGGCGCAGCAGCTCGACGCCATCAACCGCGAGCGCCGCGAAGTCGAGGCCGGGATGCGCGAGCAGGCCGAGGCCGCGATCGAGCACCTGCTGCGCCAGGCCGATGCCGCCGCGGCGCCGCCTGCGCTGTCGCTGTTCAACCGCGAATTCCACGAGGGCGTGGTCGGCATCGTCGCCGGCCGCCTGAAGGACCGCCTGCACCGCCCGACCTTCGTCTTCGCACTCGGCGCCGATGGTGCGCTGAAGGGCTCGGGCCGCTCGATCCCCGGCTTTCATTTGCGCGACGCGCTCGACCTGGTCGCCAAGCGCCACCCCGGCGTGCTGATCCGCTTCGGCGGCCACGCCATGGCCGCCGGCTGCACGATCGCCGAGGAGCACTTCGCCACCTTCGATCAGGCGCTGCAGCGCGTGGCCGCCGAATGGCTCGACGCGGCGACGCTGACGCGACGTATCCGCACCGATGGTGCGCTGGCGCTGGAATATTTCAACGTCGAGACCGTGGCCCAGCTCGACGCCCAGGTCTGGGGCCAGGCTTTCGAAGCGCCGCTGTTCTGCGACGAGGTGCAGGTGCTGTCGCAGCGCCTGGTCGGCGAGAAGCACTTGAAGCTGCAGGTGCGCCACCTGGGCCAGCCGCGCGACGCGATCTGGTTCGGCCACGCCGAGCCGGTGGCCGAGCGCGTGCGCCTGGCCTATCGCCTGTCGCTGGACGAATACAACGGACGCCAACGCCTGCAGATGGTGGTCGAGGCGGCAACCGCCCTCTGATGTCGCGCACGCGGCGGCTGGACCGCAGAGCGCCAGGTTGCCCAGGTTGCATCTGGTAGCAGCGCTACGCGGCCGGCGCGTTAGCCTGCGCGGCGTGAACCCGGTCGACTCGCCACGGCCCGGCGCCAGCCCGCCCTCGCTGCGCCGCGCGCTGGGCTGGACGACCGGCGGCTTGATCGTCCTGGTCGCCGCCAGCATCGGTGCCTGCGGCGGCGGCAGCAGCGCGGCGCCTCCACCGCCGCCGCCCGGCGGGCCGGCCAAAGTCAGCCTGCTCGGCGCGGCACTGAACAGCCCTTGGGGGCTGGCCTTCCTGCCCGATGGCCGCATGCTCGTCACGCAGCGCACAGGCTCGATGGTCATCGTGCGCGCCGACGGCTCGGCTGTCGACGCCGTGGTCAGCGGCGTGCCCCCTGTCAACAGCGCCGGCCAGGGCGGCCTGCTCGACGTCGCACTCGATCCCGACTTCGCCACCAGCCATTGGGTCTACTTCACGTTTTCCGAAGATGGCAACGGCGGCTCGGGCACCGCGCTGGCACGCGGGCAACTGCAGGGCACTGCGTTGCAGAACGTGGCCGTGATCTGGCGCCAGACGCCGAAGGTGGTGGGCGACATCCAGTACGGCGCACGCATCGCGTTTCGCCCCGACAAGACCTTGTATGTCGCGGTCGGCGATCGCGGCCAGGACGACCCCGCCGCGCCGAATGCATTGAATTCGCAGAACGTGGCCAAGACATTGGGCAAGACGTTGCGCCTGAACCGCGATGGCAGCATCCCACTCGACAACCCGGTCTTCAACCTGCCGGGCGCCCTGCCCGGCCTGTGGAGCATCGGCCACCGCAACCCGCAGGGCGCCGTCGTCAAGCCCGGCAGCGACGAGTTGTGGCTGACCGAACACGGGCCTCGCGGCGGCGACGAATTGAACCGCGTGCTGGCGGGCAAGAACTACGGCTGGCCGCTGCGCAGCTACGGCTGCCCCTACAGCTTCCCGCAGTCAGACCCCGCTTGCCAGCCGGGTGGCGGCACGCACGCGCCGGACTACGAAGAGCCCAAGTCCACCTGGCTGCCGATCTCGACCGCCCCCTCGGGCCTGGCCTTCTACAACGGCGACAAGTTTCCGGAGTGGAATGGCCATATTTTCGCCGGTGCCCTGGCCGGCGCCACGCTGTGGCGCATCGTGATCGACGCCAGCAACGCCGTGACCCTGCGCGAGGAAGTGGCCGTGGTCAAGGCGCTGGGCAAGCGCATCCGCGCCGTCAAGCAGGGGCCTGACGGCTGGTTGTACCTGCTCAGCGACGACGGCTCGCTGTTACGCGTCGAGCGCTGAGCGAGCGCGGCGCCGGCGCGGCGGCCACGCCAGCGAACGGCGCGCGCTGGTGCGAGGTGCGGGCCAGGCTGCGCGCGATGCTGTCGCAAACCAGATCGCACAGACGGTAGATCGACTCGTCGGCGATGCGGTAATAGGCACTGTTGCCGCGCGATTCGCGCGCCAGCAAGCCCTGCTGAGTGAGCAGGCTCAGGTGGCGCGACACGTTGGCCGCGCTGTAGCCGGTCAACTGGGCCAGCTCACCGACATTGCGCTCGCCTTCACGCAGCAGGTTGAGCAACTGCAGCCGCGCCGGTTCGGCCAGCGCCTGGAAATAGGCAGCGACCTGCTGCAGTGCTTCAGGGGGAAGGTTTTTCATCGCCGCACATGGCGCCGGTGGAGCCGTCGCAATCATGCCTCAAGCCCGGTAAAGGAGTGGAAGGTGCGCAATTACGTGATTGACTATTTGCGTATGTGCGCAATAATACATCACCCGATCCGACAATACCAGCCACCATGATCCCCGCGCAACCCCTGGGCTCCCTGGCCCTGCTCCTCGCACTGGCCGCGGCCGGCCTGCACAGCGGGCTGGCCGCGGCAGCCCCGCTCGCCGCAGCCACGGCACAACCCGCCGGCGCCATGCCCGCGGCCGCCTACGACGGCGTGGTCGAGGCCTTGCGGCAAACCGTGATCGCGGCCCAGGTGTCGGGCGCCGTCGTGCAGTTGGGCGTCAAGGCCGGTGACCGCGTGCGTGCCGGCCAGGTGCTGCTGCGCATAGACGCGCGTGCGGCCGACCAGAACGCCGCGGCCGGCGACGCGCAGGTGCGTGCCGCGCGCGCGACGCAGGAAGTGGCGAGCAAAGAGTACGCGCGCCAGCAGCAGTTGTTCGCGCAACAGTTCATCAGCCAGGCCGCGCTCGACCGTGCCAGCGCCGAGCACCAGGCAGCCCAGGCCCAGGTGGCTGCGCAGCTGGCGCAGGCCGGCGTGGCGCGCACGCAGACCGGGCAGTACGTGGTGCAGGCGCCCTATGCCGGCATCGTCGCGCAGGTGCCGGTGGCGCTGGGCGACATGGCCCTGCCCGGCCGGGCGTTGGTCGAGATGTACGACCCGGCTGCGCTGCGCGTGAGCGCATCGGTGCCGCAGTCGGTGGCCGCCGGATGGACGCCGGCGACACCGCCGCGCGTCGAACTGCCGGGCCTGCCTGAAGCGCGGCGCTGGCTCACTCCCACGCGGGTGGAAAGACTGCCGACGGCCGACGCGGCCACGCACACGGTGCAACTGCGCGCCGACTTGCCGGCCGGGCTGGTGGGCGCCGCACCGGGCCAGTTCGCGCGGCTGTGGCTGCCGCTGCCGGCCGGCCGCGATGCCGGCCTATGGGTACCGGTGCAGGCCGTGGTGCGGCGCGCCGAGTTGACCGCGCTGTACGTGCTCGACGCCAATGGCCGGCCGCTGCTGCGCCAGGTGCGGCTGGGCCGCAGCGACGGCGAGCGCGTCGAGATCCTGTCTGGCCTGGCCGTCGGCGAACAAGTGGCCACCGAGCCCCAGGTCGCGGCCCGGCAGCGCTGAGACCGGACGATGAGCGCAGACCAAGGCTCGCCCGTGCAGCACCCTTCCCTCGGTGTCTCGGGTCGCATCGCGGCCTACTTCCAGGCCGCGCGCATCACGCCGCTGCTGGCACTGGTGGCACTCCTGCTCGGCGTCTTCGCCGTGCTGGTCACGCCGCGCGAGGAAGAGCCGCAGATCAACGTCACGATGGCCAATGTGCTGATTCCCTTCCCCGGGGCCAGCGTGCGCGATGTCGAGCAGATGGTGGCCGGGCCGGCCGAACAGGTGCTGGCCCAGATTGCCGGCATCGAGCATGTGTACTCGGTGTCGCGGCCCGGGCTGGCGGTGCTGACGGTGCAGTACAAGGTCGGCGTGCCGCGCATGGAAGCCCTGGTGCGCCTGTACGACACGGTGAACTCCAATGCCGACTGGTTGCCCAAGGGCCTGGGCGTGCAGGAGCCGATCATCAAGCCCAAGGGCATCGACGATGTGCCCATCGTCACCCTGACGCTGTACAGCAAGAGCGCCGGCGGCAGCGCCTACGACCTCGAGCGTGTGGCGCACAGCATCGAATCCGAATTGAAGCGTGTGGCCGGCACCCGCGAGGTGACGACGATCGGTGGCCCGGGCCGCGCGCTGCTGGTCGAGATCGACCCGGCGCGAATGGCCGGCGCGGGCGTGACCGTCGCCGACCTGCGCGCCGCGCTGTTGTCGGCCAACCTGGGTCTGCCGGTCGGCGAGTTGATCACCGGCAACCGCGCCATGGCCGTCGAGTCGGGGCCGTTCCTGGCCAACGCCGCCGAGGTCGGATCGCTGCTGGTCGGCGTGCACGACGCCAAACCGGTGTTCCTGGCCGATGTGGCCACCCTGCGCGACGGCCCGCCGCCGGCGACACGCTATGTCTGGCACGGCAGCGCGGGCAAAGAGGCGCGCCTGTACGGAATACCCAGCCGTGACGCTGGCGGTGACCAAGAAGCCGGGTGAAAACGCGATCGCCGTCGCCAACGCCGTGCTGCGCCGCGTCGACACGCTGCGCAACACCGTGATCCCGGCCGAGGTCGAGCTGGCCGTGACGCGCAACTACGGCGCCACGGCCAACGACAAGGCCATGAAGCTGATGCAAAAGCTGGCCTTCGCCACCGCCTCGGTGGTGGCCCTGGTGTTCTTCGCGCTCGGCCGGCGCGAGGCGGCGATCGTCGGCACGGCGGTCGTGCTGACATTGACGGTGACGCTGTTCGCGTCATGGGCCTGGGGCTTCACGCTGAACCGCGTTTCGCTGTTCGCGCTGATCTTCTCGATCGGCATCCTGGTCGACGACGCGATCGTGGTGGTGGAAAACATCCATCGCCACCAGCAACTGTTCCCCGATCGCAGCGCTGGTGCAGATCATTCCCGGCGCGGTCGACGAAGTCGGCGGGCCGACGATCCTGGCCACGCTGACCGTCATCGCGGCGCTGTTGCCGATGGCCTTCGTCTCCGGCCTGATGGGGCCGTACATGAGCCCGATCCCGATCAACGCCAGCCTGGGCATGCTGCTGTCGCTGGCGGTGGCTTTCGTCGTCACGCCTTGGCTGGCACGCCTGTGGATGAAGACCGAACCGGCGCATGCGGCTGCGGGCCAGGGCCTGGCCGGCAGGCTCGCGCCGCTGATCGAGCGCATCTTTCGGCCGCTGCTCGACGTGCAGCGCGGTGCACGCCGGCGCCGCGGCCTGGGCCTCGTGGTCGCCGCGTTGATCGCCGTCTCGGTCGCCTTGCCGGCGGCGGGTCTGGTGGTGCTGAAGATGCTGCCGTTCGACAACAAGTCGGAGTTCCAGGTCGTCGTCGACATGCCGGCCGGCACGCCGCTGGAACAGACCGCCGCGGTGCTGCACGAACTGGGCGCGCACCTGGCAACCGTGCCCGAGGTCACCGACTACCAGGCCTATGCCGGCACCGCGGCGCCGATCAATTTCAACGGCCTGGTGCGCCAGTACTACCTGCGGGCCGGCGGCGAGGTCGGCGACATCCAGGTCAACCTGGTCGACAAGCACCAACGCAGCGAGCAAAGCCATGCCATCGCCGCGCGCGTGCGGCCGGCCCTGCAGAAGATCGGCCAGCGCTTCGGCGCCAACGTCAAGGTGGTCGAAGTGCCGCCGGGCCCGCCGGTGCTGGCGCCCCTGGTGGCCGAGATCTACGGCCCCGAGGCCGAGGGCCGGCGCGAAGTGGCCAAGGCAGTGCGCCGGCAGTTCGAGAAGACCACCGGCCTGGTCGATGTCGACGACAGCAGCATCGACAGTGCGCCCAAGGCGCTGCTGGTGGTGGACCGGGCCAAGGCCGCGCTGCTCGGCGTGCCGCAGCAGGCGATCGTGACCACACTGCGCGCCGGGCTGGCCGGCGAGGCCACGGCCTACCTGCACGACCAGAGCAAGTACCCGGCCGCGGCCACGCTGCAATTGCCGGCCGAACGCCATGGCGACCTCGGTGCGCTGCTGCAACTGGCGGTGCGCAGCAGTGCCGGCAAGCTGGTGCCGATCCGCGAGCTGGTGAGCGTGCGCGACAGCGTGCGCGAGCAGCCCGTGTTTCACAAGGACTTGTTGCCGGTGAACTATGTCGTCGGCGACATGTCGGGCGCTCAAGACAGCCCGCTGTACGGCTTGTTCGCGATGCGCGGTGAGTTGGCCAGGTTCATCGCACCCAACGGCGCGCCGCTGGCCGAGTATTTCATCCACCAGCCCGACGACGCCTACCGCGACTACGCGCTGAAGTGGGACGGCGAATGGCAGATCACCTACGACACCTTCCGCGACATGGGCCTAGCCTATGCAGTCGGGCTGATCCTGATCTACCTGCTGGTGGTGGCCCAGTTCGGCTCCTACCTGACGCCGCTGATCATCATGGCGCCGATCCCGCTGACCATCATCGGCGTGATGCCGGGCCATGCCTTGCTGGGTGCGCAATTCACCGCCACCAGCATGATAGGCATGATCGCGCTGGCCGGCATCATCGTGCGCAACTCGATCCTGCTGGTCGACTTCATCAACCTGCAATTGAGCCAGGGCGTGGCGCTGGCCGAGGCGGTCATGCACTCGGCCGTGACGCGCGCGCAGCCTATCCTGCTGACCGCTCTGGCCGCGATGCTCGGCGCCTTCTTCATCCTCGACGACCCGATCTTCAACGGCCTGGCGATCTCGCTGATCTTCGGCATCGCGGTGTCCACGCTGCTGACCCTGGTCGTGATCCCGCTGTTGTTTTACGTCGCCCATGTCGGGCGTGTGGTGGTTCCCGTTTCAACCGAAGGAGCTTTGTGATGACCTCATGGCAATTCGTTCGCCTGTTCGCAGGCCTGTTCATCCTCGTCTCGCTGGCCCTGGGTGTGCCTGGCAGCCCGCTGTTCGTCAGCCCCTGGTGGCTGGCATTCACCGCCTTCGTCGGGGCCAACCTGCTGCAGAGTGCATTCACCCGCTGGTGCCTGCTCGAGTCGCTGCTGCGCAAGTTCGGCGTGCGGGCGGGCAACTGAGGCGCACCCGGCGGCGGCTGGTCTAGGCCGCAGCGCGCCGCGCCACGCGGCGTTCGACCAGCGCCCGCATCAGCCCGAGCGAAATCTGGTGCGCATGCAGCAGGGCCAATACGCCGGACTTGTGCATGTCGACCACGGTGGCATCGGGCAGCGCGGCCAGCTTTTCTTCGTCCACGGCCAGGAAACCATCGACCGACATCGTCTGGCCGTCGGGCAGGGTGGCGTCGAAGCGCATGGCGCGCAGCAATTCCAGCTCGACCAGGCGGCGGCCCAGCAGTCGCGTGCGCTGCGCTTCGCGCTCGACCTCTTCGACGAACTGGCGCCGCTGGTTGAGAAACGCGGTCGGCTCGCCGGCATCGTCGAACAGCCGCTCGCCGACTTCGGCCGACAAGGCAGCGGACTTGGCATCGATGCAGACCGTGAAACTCTCCGCATCGACCGGCGCCAGGCCCAGCGGGTAACCGCGCAGCAGCGCCGGCGTGTAGCGCGCAGTCCAACGGCCGTCGGTGCCGAGCATCAGGTTCTCACCCTTCTCGAGGCCGAGCACGGCCATCGGCGCCACGTCGCGCCGGCCGTCAGGCCCGGCGCCGGCATCGACGAAGACGATCGGGTACTCGCGGCAGACGTCGCCGAACTCGACGGCCGTCACGAACAGGGCGTTCATGCCCGCCGTGCGCTCGTAGCAGGTGGCGTCGGCCTTCACGCGCAAGTTGCGGTGCTGCACGCGGTCCAGCGCCTGCGGTTGTTCGAACAGGGTCGGGTCGATCATGTCGGGGTGTCTCCGGAGTTGGGTATCTGTGCCACCAGCACCTTGTCGATGCGCTTGCCGTCCATGTCGACGACTTCGAAGCGCCAGCCGTTCCACTCGACATGGTCGGCGGTGCGTGGCAGGCGGCCGAGCAAGAGCATGATCATGCCGGCCAGGGTGTTGTAGCGGCCGCGGTCCTCTTCGGGCAACTCCTTCAGCTCGAGCCGGTCTTTCAGCTCGGGCACCGGAATCAGGCCGTCGAACAACCAGCTGCCGTCGTCGCGCCGCGTGGCCCAGGTGTGACTGTCGGCCGGCGCGGTGAACTCGCCGGTGATGGCTTCGAGCACGTCGCGCACGGTGATCACGCCCTGCACTTCGCCGTATTCGTCGACCACGAAGACCAGCTCGGCGCTGGAGACGCGAAAGTGCTCGAGCAGCTCCATGCCCGACAGGGTCTCGGGCACGAATACCGGCTCGGTCAGCACATCGGCCAGGCTGGGCGTCTCGCCGCGCGACACCGCCGGCAGCAGGCTTTGCGCCGAGACCACGCCCAGCACCTCCGTCAGGCCACCGCGACAGACCGGATAGCGGGTGTGCTGGTTGGCGGCCATCAAGGCCAGCGACTCGGCCAGCGGCGCATTGACGTCGAGCCAGGTGATCTCGGTACGCGGCATCATCATCGAACCGATCTGGCGATCGTCGAGGCGGAACACGTTGCGCACCATCTGGTGCTCCTGCTCCTCGATCACGCCGGCGTCCAGGCCTTCTTCCAGGCTGGCGGCGATTTCTTCCTCAGTGACGCTGCGGCCGGGCCCGCCGCGAATGCCGAACAGGCGCAGCACGCCCACCGTGCACACCGACAACAAGGCCACCAGCGGCCGGGTGGCCGTGGAGAGCCATTGCATCGGCGTGGCCACCAGGCGGGCCACCGTTTCGGGGTAGATCTGGCCCAGGCGCTTGGGCACCAGCTCGCCGAAGATGATGGTCAGCACCGTGATGATCACCACCACCAGGGCGGTGGCACTCAGGCCCGCCACATGCGACGACACCTGGATCACCGATTGCAGCCACACGGCCAGGGGTTCGGCGAACGCCGCTTCGCCGACGATGCCGTTCAAGATGCCGATCGAGGTGATGCCGATCTGCACCGTCGACAGGAACTTGGTCGGGTTGTCGTGCAGCGCCATCGCCGCCTGGGCACCCGGCTCGCCCGATTCGAGCATGACCTGCAGCCGCGCCTTGCGGCTGGCCGTGAGCGCCATCTCCGACATGGCGAACAGCCCGTTGAGCAGGATCAGGAAAACGAGCAGCGCGACGTCCATGCAGACAGAGCCGCGCGTTGCGTGCCCCGTGATACCGACAGGGGCGGCAGCGTAGCAGAATCGGCCGATGCACTATCTCGTCGGTGACCTGCAGGGCTGCAACGATGCGTTCGAGCGCCTGCTGGCGTTGATCGGGTTTTCGCCCTCGCGCGACCGCCTGACCGTGCTCGGCGACCTGGTCAACCGCGGCCCGCAATCGCTGGCCGTGCTGCGCAAGGTGCGCGCCTTGGGCGCGTCCGCCGAGGCCCTGCTCGGCAACCACGACCTGCACCTGCTGGCCGTGGCCCATGGCGTGCGGCCCGAACATGCCAGCGACACGCTGCGCGAGATCCTCGACGCGCCGGACCGCGAAGCCTGGCTCGACTGGCTGCGCCAGCGGCCCCTGGCCCTGGTGCGCGAGGGCTGGCTGTGCGTGCACGCGGGTCTGTCGCCGGCCTGGGACGCGGCGCAGACGCTGGCCCTGGCCGGCGAAGTCGAAGCCCTGCTGCGCGGCCCCGAGCTCGGGGCCTTCCTGCCGCAGATGTACGGCAACCGGCCGGCGCGCTGGAGCGACGCGCTGCAAGGGCCCGAGCGCTGGCGCCATGTCATCAACGCGCTGACGCGCATCCGTTTCGTCGCTGCCGACGGCGAACTCGACTTCAAGCTCACTGAGGGCGCGGCCGGCGCGGACTCCGGCCTGGTGCCCTGGTTCGACTTCCCGCAACGCGCCAGCGCCGGCACGCCGGTCGCCTTCGGCCATTGGTCGACGCTGGGGCTGGTCAACCGCCCCGACCTGCTGGGCATAGACACCGGCTGCGTCTGGGGCGGCGCGTTGACAGCGGTGCGCGTCGACGGCGGCCGGCGTGAAGTGGTGCAGGTGGCGTGCGCGCAGGCGCAGCGGCCTGGGTGAGAGAATTGCGCCGGGAGGGAAGCGTGGCCGAGTGGTTTAAGGCACTGGTCTTGAAAACCAGCGACGGGCGACCGTCCGTGAGTTCGAATCTCACCGCTTCCGCCACGCTCCCCTATGACGGAACAGCGAAAACAGGAAACCACCTCCATTCCGCGCCCTGGCAGATTCACCCTTTAAAGCGGGCGATTTCGCACTCTACAGAGTCAGCGCGCACACCGTGGCGTGCTTGATCGTCATCCGGGCCGTGCCAGGCCAGCGCCTACGCGCCAGTGCGTCGGCCAAGCGCTACACCACCTTCGCCAGCTACGACCTGTTGGATTTCTGGGGCTGGGCATAACTATCAATCTCTAGCAAGATGTACTGCCCTAGCCGCCAGTGAGTGTTCATGCTTCAACAGATCGCTTTCCGACTCGGTCGTGCTTTCGGCTCCTTGCCAATGATCGCGCGGTTAGTGGTCGTTAGCGGGATCGTTGGCGGCATTTGGTACTGGTCGGCACAGCCGAGCGCGACAGAAATTCGAGAAAGAGACACTGCGACTCTGATACGCGTGCGGGACGCGCAGGCGAAAGCAATTCTTGCAAGCCAGCAGCAACGAGAGCAGGACGTGTGCCGTGAGTCCATCGAAGCCAAAAAGAGGGAATATTCGGTCGCACTTGCAGGACGTAAGTATTGGGACGCGTCGCTAGTGCTGCGCAACTGCGCGGAATTATTAGCAGATGCCGAACTGCTGAAACTAGTGGCTGACGCTGAGGTGCAGTCGCACCTGCAAACGATCAACGACACAAAGATGTCACCACGCGAGCGTGCACAGGCAATTGTGCTGCTGGAACGCGACGCCCCCGCGGCCGCCAAGCCATTTACGCAACTTCGAGCGCGGCTATTGACACAGGCTGAACAGAGCGAACGAGCCGCAGAGGCCGCGAAGCGGCGCAAAGAAGGCGTGAGTCTTGGGATGACCGCCGAGGACGTGTTGGCGAGCAGTTGGGGCAAGCCGAAGAGCGTGAATCGCACGACCTATACCTTTGGGACGCATGAGCAGTGGGTATATGGCAGTCGAAGCTACCTCTACTTCGAGAACGGTGTTCTCACAGCAATTCAGAATTGAGCTAGGTTGGACTTGGTACGCGGCACTGCTGGCCGCCTTTGTCGTGATGATGATTTGCGCGGCGTGGCGTTGAGTTTGACCTTTGCGGCCGCGTAGCAAGACGACAGGAGTCAAAAATGTCGCACTCTGAGCTTCCCCCTGCGGTATGTACCTCAGGTGCAAATGGCGCCTGCCCGTATGGCGAAACCATGCGGGCACTACATCATGACGGCCGGTACTACTGCCAGCTTCATGCACCGCTAGCGGCAGCGTTTAGGCCTTCTGCCGATGCTGTGCGCACATTGATCACAGAACCTTGACGCAAGGCATCCGAGACTTCACGGGAATCGTATTCCCCTCCGGCGATCAGCCTGCAAAGCTTGATGGGGCAGTCATCGCTCGCCGCTGCACATTTGCGGATGGGGCGCGAGTGGAACTTGCGGGCGGCTCTGCTGATTTTTCCGAATCTACGGCGATAGGCACGCTCATGTTGTTCATTCAACACGCGAAGATCGTCGCGCGCGGAGTCAACTTCGAGGGTAATGCGACGATTGCCTTCAACGGGAACAATGGGAAATTGGATCTTTCAGGGTCACGTGTCGATGGCGAACTGCATGTAGCTGCGATGGGTATTGGCGCAAGTATCGTCTTGCATGACATGACCTTGGCCCTGCCACCCACTCTCACATCGAATTCCGAGAACTATCCGCAGGACATTCGGTTTGCGCGCTTGAGGCTGCTGCCGAGTGCGTACAGACCAGGATCAGAGGCGGCATACAGGGCAATCAGGAACAAATTTCACGCAAATCGTGACCGCGAGCAGGAGGGCCTGTTCTACATGTTCGAGAAGCGGGCTAAACGCAAGGCCATGCCACTCACGCAAGTCGCGTCGTGGCTGCCAAGAAGCGTGTCCGCGTGCTATGACTGGTTCGCTGGATACGGTCAAAGCTATGAACGCGCGCTTGCTGTGTTCGTTGGCGTGCAGGTTGCATTCGGCCTGATCTACTCATGGCTGTCAGGTCGATTTGTGCTCGGTGGCACGCTGGATTCGCGTGTTGCGGCGTTTACGTTCGCCCAGCTTGTAAAGCCGTTTGAACTCCTATCTGGTCGTGAAGCCAAAGGCTGGCCATTCGATGGCGTTTACACGGGCGGAAGCGGCGTGTGGACTGTGGTGACTGGTTTCCACGCGGTTCTGTCGGTGACCCTCATAACGCTCGCCTTGCTTGCGCTGCGTTGGCGCTTTCGGCGCGACTGAATGACAAGGCGACCCCGATTTGTGAAGCGCTGGTGCAATCCTATGGTGCGGAGCGTACTGAAGGGACGACCGTTTCAAGGCACGTCAGCCGTGCCACGCAGCCCCGCACGCAAAGAGGCTGCCTGCACCAGCCCCTCGCTGCGCACCGACTGCGCGAAGCCGCGCAGGTAATCCGCGGCGGCCGCGCCGCGGCCCTTGGGCACGGCGATCGCCAGATGCTCGAGGCCCCAGCGGCCTTCGAACACGCGCGCGCCGGGCAGGCCCTCGGCGAGTTCGTAGAGGATGGCCTTGTTGGTCGCGAAGGCGTCGATCTCGCGCCGCTGCAGCATCTCACCCGCCGCCTGCAGGGAAGGCGCGGGCACGACGCGCGCCTGCTTGAGCTCGCGGCTCAGCACACCGTGCGAGGTGCCGCCCTGCGAGACACCGATGCGCACGCCGGGGCGGTCGACCTCGGCCAGCGCTTGCACGGGTGAGCCGGGCAGCGCCAGGTAGCCGAGTTCCAGCGCCACCAGCGGCGGCGTGAAGTCCACGTCCTGCGCGCGCGCCGGCGTCGCGTTGGTGATCGTGAAATCGACGCGCCCCTGTTTCAGCGCCTCGACGACCTCGGCGACGCGTTGGAAGACCACGATCTCGGCCGGCACACCGAGGCGGCGCGCGAGCTCGCGGCCGATCTCCACGCTCAGCCCACGCATCTCGCCGTTGTCGGCGGCACGCAGCATCGAGGTCGGGCTGCCCGGGTAGACCGCCACGCGCAGCGCACCGGTCGGCGCGAGCGCCTGCCGGGCCTCGGCCGTGGGTCCGGGTGTGCTCGCGCAGCCCGCTATCGCTATCGCGAGCGCGAGGCCGGCCCACAGGAAGAAGCGTCGGCTGCAAGCCATGGTCGGATGTCGCCGCAGGTGTCAATCGGGCTGGATGCGCGCTTCGCGAATCAGCCGGTCGTAGCGCGATCGCTCGCTGGCCAGCAGGCTGGCGAATCGCTCGACCGGCCCGGGCAGGACTTCGCCGCCCGCGCTCGCGAGGCGCTCGCGCACCTCGGGCGCGGCCAGCGCCTTCTGCACCTCGGCATGCACGCGCGCCACGACCGCCGGCGGCAGGCCCGCCGGGCCGACGACGCCATACCAGACCGAGGCCTCGAAGCCCGGGAAGCCCGATTCGGCGATCGTCGGCACCTCCGGGAAGATGGGGCTGCGCGACGTGGTCAGCACCGCGAGCACGCGCAGCTTGCCCGAGCGGGCGTGCGGCAGCGCCTCGAGCGCGTTGACGGCCACGGCCTGCAGGTGGCCGGCGATCGCATCGTTCAGCGCCGGCGCGCCGCCCTTGTACGGCACATGGTTGAGTTGGATGCCGGCGGCCCGCTGGAACAGCTCGAGCGCCAGATGCGGCGTCGATCCGTTGCCTGGGCGTGCCGTAGCTGACCGACCGCGGCGAGGCCTTGGACAATGCGATCAGCTTGGCGATCGTGTCGATAGGCGTTTGCGCATTCACCGCCAGCACGACCGGCACCTGGCCGACCAGGGCCACCGGCGTGAAGTCACGCGCCATGTCGAACGGCGGCGGCTGGTACAGGGTTTGGTTGGCGGCGATCGAGTTGGCCGTCAGCATCAGCGCATGGCCGTCCGGCGGGCTGTCGATCAGCGCGCGCAGCGCGATGTTGGTGCCGGCACCGGGTTTGTTCTCGATCACCACGGGCTGGCCCAGGCCGGGCGCGATCTGTTGGCCGATGGCGCGCGCGATGATGTCCACCGCACCGCCCGGTGCGAAGCCGACCAGCAGTTTCACGGGCCGGGTCGGGAAGGCGGCGGGCTGCGCGAACGCGCTGCGGGCCGCACAGAGGCCGGCGGCGGCGAGGATGAAGCGGCGGCGGTCGATGAAGCTCATGAGTGGCTGCTCCCGGCCAGCTGCGTGGCCGGCAGCCACTGTATATCGCCGCCTATCGCCGTCTATCGCCGCTTCAGGGCAACTTGCGCGCCCGGTACGAGAAATAGCCGTTCGAGTAGTCGCTGGGCAACAGTGTCAGGCGCATCGACTGCGCGCCGCCGGCCATGTCGAACTCCGAGACGTCGTTCAAGGCCCCGGAAAACTCGCCCCAGCCGACGAGCAGCTTGCCGCCGGCAAACATCTGCGCGCTGCCCAGGTTGAAGCTCTGGTGCATGTCGGACGCTGAACTCGGCGAAGCCCGGCAAGGCCGGATTGCCTGCGACCAGGGTCTTGCCCGCCTCGTCGAGATTGAAGGCCAGCACGCGCGATGCGGCGCCGCCGTTGGCGTTGTCGAACAGGCCGAGGCGCCCGTCGGGCGCACGGCGCGCGTCGTGCTGATGTGCGAACTTCTGGCTCGCGCTGAGGCCGAACTGATCGCAGGGCCCGCCCAGGATCCAGCGGATCGCGCCGTTGTCGTGGTCGATCTTGAGCACGGCGTCGAGATGGCGAAACGAAGCCAGCCAATGACCGTCGGCGTCGACCTGTACCGACGTCAAATGCGCGTAGTCGGCGCCGTTGTTCTGGGCGAAGGCGTTGCCTTCGGTCGAGCAGGCATAGAGCTCGGGGTGGTCGGTGGTGAGCCAGTTGAAGACCGCGACGCCGTTCTGGATCTCCTGCAGGCCGCTGCCGCCGACGAACAGCGATTGCCCCGGCAGCGCCGCGATGTTGTTGACCGTCTTGGCGGCGTAGACGCCCAGGATGTAATGCCCGTCATCGAGGATCACGTGGTCGTGCAGGTTGACGGCGTAGGTGTTGCCGTCGGGAAAGGCCAGCGCGCTGACGTTCTCGAGCAGGTTGAACGATTCGTCCATGACTCGTATTGCGCCGGCTGCCGAGTCGTAGAAGCTGTAGCGCGTGGCGCCGCCGGGCAGCACGGTCTTCTTGAAGTCGAAGATTTCGCGGCCGCGCGGATTGCGGTAGTAGTACTTCAGGCTGCCGTCGGCCTCGACGATGTAGGCATAGGGCGCGCCGAAGCCCTGCGGGTCGAACGGCGTCAGGTACAAGTCGCCGGCCTGCGTCGCATTGGCCGCATAGCTGTAGCGCACGTAGTCGAGCGGCCTGGCGTGCAGCGTGTACTGGGCGGTGGCGCCGCTGACCTTGTCGGTGACGACGACGCTGGCGTCGGATGCCGCGTCGAGGGTCGCGAACGGGATCGTGATGTACTGGTTGGCGCCGACGCTGCTGCCGGCCGCGCTGACCGTGATGTCGCAGCCGGTGCAGGAGAAGCGCAGATTGACGCGTGCCCCCCTTCAGGTTGGACTGCAAGGCCAGGTCGGCCCGGGTCGGGTTGTTCGAGACCAGGTTGCTGCCGCCCACGCCGATGGCATCAACCGAACTGAGCAGCGACGACACCGCAGGGTTGACGCGGTTGACGTCGGGCACCGGCGTCTCGTAGTCACCACCGCAGGCGGCCAAGCCGAGCGCCAGAGCCCCGGCCGCGCAGGCGCGCCACAGGCCATTGGAATCGTATGCATCGTTCATGCTTGCTTCTCCAGATCAGGGGCCGGGCACGCACCTAAGCGTGTATACGAACATTCTGCCGATTTCCACTCCAGTCTCGTTGCTGCCGCGCTAAAAGTTGTCTGATTGCGAAACAAGACTCACACCGCAGATGCAATGTCGACAGTCGTGAAGGGGGGCACGCTTATGCGACGAGCGTGGCCGCGCAAACAGGGCGCCGCTTTCTAGAATCGAGATCGAGCGCACCCTTGCGCCAGATCGAGCCCCGCATGTCGACCTCAAGCTTTGAATTTCGTCCCTCGGGCATCATCGAATTCGAGCCCCTGGAAGCCGCGGCCGTCGCCCGCCAGATGAAGGTGCCGGCCGACGACGGCCTGGACCACGACCCGCTGTCGGTCGGCTTCGGCCGCCGCAAGGACGACCCACCCAACGCAGCCGAGCGCATGCTCGCCGGCACCACCATCGATTGGCTGGTCGCGCTACCCGTCGCCTTGCGGCCCAAGGCCTTGTGCGAACGATTCCCCCATGTGGCCAACCGGCTGGCCCGGGACTGGCCGCAGCGCGAGCGATCGCAACAAAGCCTGCGCGCCCTGGTCGACGATGCGCGCTGGGGCAGCGCCGGATTTGCGCTGCAGGTGCAAGACGAATTGCGCCACCTGCTCCAACCAGCGGCCTAAGCCGGGACAGCCGACGATTGCGCTGCACCGGTGCAGGCGCAGGCAACGCCCGGCCGTAGGCGTCAGGCGCTGGTGTCGACCAGGCCGCCGACCTGGGGCACCTGCGCGCCATGGCCGGCGTCGTGCCGCAGGGCCTGGGCCAGGGTTTGCAGGAACAGGCGCAGGTTGGCCGCCATGTCCGTCTCGGCCGCCGGCGAAGTGCTGCCGGCCGGTTTGAGCACGTTGAACAGATCCGTAAACGCGTTGAGCAATGCGTTGCTCGGCGCAGCGCCGACTGCGGCTGCGGGGCTCGCCGCAGGAGCGGCCACGACAGGCGCTTCTGCCGGCGGCGTGGCCTGCGTCGACGGGGCCGCGGCGGGCGCTGGCGCGGCCGCTGCGGCGGCAGGCGCCGAGTGGCCGAGGCTCAACGCCAGCGCTTGCAGCCGCTGTGCGATATCGCCGTAACTGCGGTGCGCATGGTGGTGATGGCCGTGAGCTTCAGCATGGTCATGCTTGTCGCCATGCTCTGCGTCGTTGCGGCGCGATTTTTCAGTCGCCGCATCGGGCCCGTGGCGCAGAGCCTGGAACAGGGCATGGGCAAAGGCGTCGACCAGGTCTGCCAGCGACGCCGGCGTCGAAGCGGCCTGTGCAGCGTCCGCCGGCTGTGCCGGTGCCGGCGTGCCGGCGGGCGGCGCGGCCGCCGTCGTCGTGGTGGTGGGCGGGACTTGCGCGGCCGTCGTGGTGTCCGAGGCCGCCGGTGCCGGGGCTGGGGCAGGTGCCGGGGTCGACGCCGGAGCGGGTGCCGGGGCGGGCGCGGGTGCCGGTACACCGATGCCCAGCTCGCGCAGGGCCGTCATGATGGCTTGCACGAGACGCTTGGCCCCGCCGCCTGATCGCGGCTCGTCGTGCTCCGGGCGATCGGCCGGTGCCGCCGCCGCCGGGCCGCTCGCTGCGGCCGCAGGCGCCGTCGGCAGCGTGGCGCAGCGGTTGAACAAATGGGACGACAACGCATTGACGGACATGGCGACACCCTCGGTCAGGCGGCGCTTGTCTGATGGCGATGTGCAGCGCCGATGGCAGGTTTGTCGGCCACTGCGCGCATTGAATTCAATGCGATTGTGTAAGTCACTGTAAGACGCTCTTGACGCGCCACAGGCTCCAGGGCAAGCGCGGGCTAAGCCACGCAGGTGCGGTTCTTGCCGCTGCGCTTGGCCTCGTACAAGGCCTCGTCGGCGCGCTCGATCGCCGCGTCGATGGTCTCGCCGACGCGCCAGGCCGTGACGCCACCGGAGAAGGTGACGAAGACATCGCGGCCTTCGTGCATGAACAGGCTGACGGTCAATTCGCGTTGCAGCCGGGTCAGCGCTTCCTGCGCCTGGTCGACCTCGGTGGCCGGCAGCAGCAGCACGAATTCTTCACCGCCGAAGCGCGCCACATGGTCGACCGGGCGCAAGCAGGCACGCACGCGCGCGGACAGCGCCTTGAGCGCCTCGTCGCCGACACTGTGGCCGAGCGAGTCGTTGAGCTTCTTGAAATTGTCGATGTCGATCAAGGCCACCGCCAGGGTCGCGCCGTCGCGCGTGTGACGCGCGGCTTCGACCTCGAAGGCCTTGGCCAGGCCGCGCCGGTTGGCGACCTGCGTCAGGGCGTCGACCGAGGCCTCTTCCGACAGGCGGCGCAGTTCGCTTTCGAGCTCACGCACGCGCTGCGACAAGGACTCGGCCTCGGCCTGGCCGGCCTGCAGCCGCGTGCTGGCATCGGTGACGTCGGCCTGCACGGCGCGGCTTTGTTGCACCATGTCGCGGACCAGCGTGGCCAGGCCGTCGAGCGAATGGGCCTGTTCGATGCTGTCGGCGTAGCCGCCCAGCTGTTCGCCGAAGCACACCGGTGCGGCCACGCAAGGTGCCGAGTTCGCCGACCAGGCTTTGCAGCAGGGCCTTGAGCGCATCGCGGGCACGATCACGCTCGCCCTTCAGGCTTTGCTGCTGGCGCCTGGTCTGTGCCAGCAGGTCGTGCGTGGCGCGCACGCTGCGCACACTGAGCGCGGCGCCGCTGTCGCCACCGCCCAGCCGCGCCTGCATCGCCTCGGCCTGGCCGCGAGCCCAGCTGTCGTCTTCGGCCAACTCGGTCAGGCCGGCGGTGAGTTCGCGTGCCAATGCGGCCAATTGGTCGACCAACTGGTGGCGCTGCGCGATCAGGCGCTGCGCGGCCGTGCAGGCCGCACGAATCTCCACCGCCGACGCCACGCTGACGCCTTCGTCGACCATGCGTCTGGACAAGACGGCCAGCTGGTCGGCCATCTCGCGGGCACGGGCCTCGTCGGGCGGCAGGGCGGATTGCAGCGTGCCGACGAGGTTGCCGAGCACCTCGGTCCACTGCGTGGTGTCGACCGCGGCGGGAAGCCGCTCGGCCTCGGCCGCGGCCGGCACGGCGGGCGTTTCGGCGCCCTCGTCGGCCAGGCCTTCCACGGCGTCAGCGTTGCCGTCCTTGTCCCAGCTCGAGACCAGTTGGCCCAGCCGCTCATGCAGGCGCTGCACATCGGAGCGACTGCTGTCGAGCACACGCTGCAGGCCCTCTTTCTTGCGCGCCATGGTCCATTGCCGGCTGCCACGCTCGAAGCCGCGCACCAGGCGTTCGATCAGCGCCGCCCATTGCGCGCCGCTCACTTCGGGCACGGCCGACGCCAGCGTGCCGCCTTCGCGCACCCAGGCCCGAGCGTAGTTGTCGGGCGTCGGTTCGCGCTGCTCGGCGACGAGCCGGCGCAGGGTGGCCTTGGCCAGCTGGGCCACCGAGAGCTCGGCGCCACGTGCGACCCGCCCCGCCGACGTGCCCGCGCCCGCGCCGGGAAGCGTGGCGATGTCGGGGGGCATGGTGCTGGGGCCGCTCATTCGCTCGTCCATGGGCGCACGCTCCTAGGCGCGACCGAGCGCACGCGGCACGGGCTCGTCGCGGGCGTCGCCGATCCAGGGTGCCTTGCGCGGCAAGATGGTCTGTCTGAGCCAGGCCTCGAGGTCGTCGGGCGGCAGCGCCTTGGCAAACAAGAAGCCCTGCATCACGCCGCAGCCCAGCCGGTGCAGCACATCCATCTGGCGCAGGGTCTCGACGCCTTCGGCAATCACGCGCAGGCCGAGCGACCGCGCCAAGGCGATGATGGCCGAAACCACGGCCGAGCTCTGCGGGGTGATGCCCAGATCGCGCACGAACGAGCGGTCGATCTTGAGCTCCGAGATCGGCAGCGTGGTCAGGTAGGCCAGCGACGAGTAGCCGGTGCCGAAGTCGTCGATCGAAATCTCGACGCCGATCTCGTTCAACCTGTGCAAGGACAGCGACACGTTGTGCAGGTCCTTCATCAAGTTGTTTTCCGTGATCTCGAGCAGGATCGTCTTGTGCGGTACGCCGTAGGCCGAGACCGACTGGTGGATGTTCTCGACCAGGTCGCTGCGCTCGAACAGCCGGCTCGGCAGGTTGACCGCGATCGAGTCGGCGAAGCCGAAGCTCTGCTGCCAGATCTTGGCCTGGCGCGCAGCCTCGCGCACGGCCCATTCCGACAGCGGCACGATGAGGCCGGTTTCTTCGGCCAGCGGGATGAAATCCCCCGGTGGCACCAGCACGCCGGCCCGCAGCCAGCGCATCAAGGCCTCGGTGCCGACCATCTTGGCCGCCCGCACGTCGACCTTGGGCTGGTAGTGCAAGACCATTTCGTTGCGTTCGATGGCCTTGTGCAAATGGCCTTCGAGTTCGATCTTCTCGCGCCCGCGCCCGCCCAGCTGCGGGCTGTAGACGGCCGAGGCATTGCGCCCTGCCGTCTTGGCCGAGTACATCGCCACGTCGGAGTTGCGCATCAGGTCGGCCAGGTTCAGGCCGTCGCGCGGGAACATCGCAATGCCGACGCTGGCGGTGGTGAAACATTCCTGGCCGGCGACGAAGATCGGTTCGCGCATGGCTTCGAGGATGCGGTTGGCGACCCGTTCGGCGTCGGCATCGTCGGTGACTTCGGGCAGCAGGGCCACGAACTCGTCGCCGCCCAGGCGGCCGACAGCCTCCAGCGTGCGGTGCGAACGTGTGCCGGCGGCCTCGAGCGCACCTTCCATGACCTGGTCGCTGTGGCGCACGCAACCACGCAGGCGCCGCGCCACCTCCATCAGCAGTTCGTCGCCGGCTGCATGGCCCAGGGTGTCGTTGACGTTCTTGAAGCGATCCAGGTCGACCAGCAGCAGCGCGGCGTTGTGGCCGAGACGGCGCGCATGTTCGAGCGCGCGTTCGGTGCGCCAGATCAGCTGGCGGCGATTGGGCAGGCCGGTCAGGGCATCGAAGTTGGCCAGGTGGCGGATGCGGTCTTCGGCGACCCGGCGGTCGGTCACGTCCTGGAACACGCCGGTGTAGCCGATGCCGTGGCCATGCTCGAACTCGGCCTCGGCTTCGACATGGATCACCCGCGAGCGACCGTCGAACAAGCTCACCGAGACATCGGTGGCCAGCACCGCGTTGTGGGCCACGACCTCGTTCAACATGCGCATCAGGCCGCGCCGCTGCGCCGTGCCGACCATGCGCAACAGCGCACGCAGCTCGATGCGTTCGTCGGCGGTGCGGCCGAACACGCGCAAGGCCTCGGCGCTCAGCCAGAGCTGGCCCAGGCGGCCGCCGCGGCGCCAGTCGAAACTGCCCATGCGGGCCAGGTCCTGGGCCCGCGCGAGCTTGAATTTGCTGCGCTCGAGTTCGATGCGCGTGCGCGACGCCCGCAACATGTAGCGCAGCCGCCCGGCCAGCAGGCTCCACTGCGTGCTCTTGACATAGAAGTCGGTGGCACCGGCCCGATAGGCCCGGGTGATCGAGGCATCGTCGTCCAGCCCGGTCAGCATCAGCACGGGCATCTGCGCATAGCCGGGCATGGCGCGCAGCGTCTGGCAGGTCTCGAAGCCGTCCATGCCGGGCATCATTGCGTCGAGCACGACCATGTCCGGTGCGCTGTCGTGCAGCGCAGACAGCGCGGCTTCGCCGCTGGTGACCTCGACGACCTCGAAGCCGCGATCGCGCATCGCGACCGCGGTCAGCATCAGGTTGACCTCGTCGTCATCGACCAGCAGCACACGCGGCGGCTTGGGGCTGTCGTCGTCACTGAAGGTGGAAGTCGTGTTCATGGCCTCGATTCAAGGCTGGCGCAGCGCACCCAGCACGCGCTCGCCCTCGGCATCCAGGCCATCGAGCTGCGTATCCAGGTCGTCCTTGCGGCCGTCGCGCAATTGCCGCTCGATATCGGCACACAAGGCCGATAACTTCAGCGCGCCGACGCTGGCCGACGACGACTTCAGGGTATGCACCACATGATGCTGGCCCTGCACATCGGCGTCCTGCCGCGCCGCGCGCAACTGGCCGAGCAGGCGCTGCAGCGATTGCGTGTAGGTGGCCAGCACACGCGGCACCAGGCCGGCGTTGCCGCTGGGGTCGAGATCGCGCAGGCGCGCCAGGGCTTCGGCGTCGAGCACGCCCTGGTTGGCCAGCGCCTGCGCGTGGCTCATGGGATCGGTCGGTGTGGAGGGTGTCAAGGCGCGGCTCTCGGCACAAGGAACCATGGCAGCGATTGTGACCGACGGGTCTGCCGTTGATGGTCATTCGGCGCCACCCGCGGGCTGCAGACGCCATGGGCTAGCGTGGCGTTTGCCACGAACGAGGCCTTCTCTTGCCCTGCCTGTGCCGTGGCCGTGTGTCGCGACCGCCGCGCGCCGCGATCGCAGCGGCACCGGCAGCGCGCGGTCATTGGATCTTCACCGCCTGGGCCAGGGCAGACAACACCGCGCGATTGATCTCGCCGACCCCGAGCAGCAATTTCTCCGCGCTGTCGCGCACGTCGAACAGGGATTCGTTTTCCACCGCCCGCACCAGCTCGAGCAGCGGCTGGTACGGGCCGGCGCCGTCGACCAGCGCCTGGCGCACCGAGTCGGGCACCGGCACCGACTTGAGCAACTCGGCGAACGACTGCTGCATCATGCGGTCGAGCAGCGAGAAGACGCCGCAGATGAAGGCCTCGCCGCGCATCTGCTCGTCGCTGCTGCCACCGGCCCGGGCCAGCTCTTCCATCAGCAGCCCGCGGCGCAGCGCGGCGAACATCACCGGCTTCATGTCGCGGTCCTTGCTGGCCGAGGCCAGCAGCAGGGCCAGCCAGCGCTTGACGCGCTGGTAGCCGAGCAACATCAGCGCATGGGCGAAGGAGCTGACCTCGACGCGCAGGCCGAAGGCCGCCGAATTGATGTAGCGCAGCAGCTTGAAGGCCAGCATCGGGTCGCGTTTGAGCGTGTCTTCCAGGCGTTGGATCGGCTCCTCGGCGTCGATGCGCCGCATCAGCTCGACGATCGTCTGCAGGTCGGCCTGGACGGCGCCGGGCCGGCCCTGCACCAGGTCGTCGATCGGCCAACCCAGCACCGCCACCGCGCCGCGCTTGAAGCTGGCGTCGAGCTCGGCCACGGTGCGCACGCCGGCCTGCACCGGGGTGATCTGGCGCATCACCCCCGGCGGCGGCGTGATGTCGGTGCGCCGCTCGTCGGCCAGGTCGATGATCGAGTGCTTGAAGCAGGGCAGCACGTCGCGCGGCAACTCGGTGCGCGGCCGGTCCTTGAGCATCAGCGTGTTGCCGCGTTCGTGCAGGGCGATGATGGCCTGGCTGTGGCTCGCGTCGCAGGCCATGAAGGCCGGGATCTCGAGCATCACGTTGGCACTCGGCTTGGCCTCCAGCAGGTCGTTGAGCAGGCTTTCGCTGACCACGTTGAGCGAGACCTTGCCACCCGACTCGGGCCAGACCTCGGCCACGGCGGCCAGCAGGGCGCCGGCGTCGAGCGCCGCGTCGGTGCGCGCCGGGAATACGGTCAGCCGCGTGGCGCTGACGACGCGCTCGCGATCGATCATCGGCGAGTAACCGAGCACCACCTGGGCCAGGATCGGGTGCTCGTGGGTGGACATCGACATCGGTGGGCTGGGCCTAGGGATTGAGGAACTGGAACAGCGACATGCGCTGAACGGTGGAGTATGTCTTCAGTGCGGCCTCGTAGCCAGCCTGCTGGGCCTGGAATTGGGAGATCGCCTTGACCATGTCCAGGTCCTCGGCCTGCGCGCGTTCGGTCTGCGCCGCCAGCGACTGCGCGCCGATGCGGGTCTCGACCATGTCGGTGCGGTTGAGCACTTCGCCGACGCGGCTGCGCAGGGCCTGCAGCGCGCTCATCGAGCCGTCGACATCGGACAGCGCCTGTTGCACGCCCTGCGCGACGGCCGCCGGCGAGCGCAGCGGCGTCTGCAGCTCCGCGATCGTGCGGTCCAGGGTGTCGAAGACGGCCAGTGAGGGCGTCGCCAGCTTGACTTCGAAGGCATCACCGGCTTGCGGTTGGCCGGTGACGGTGAAGGCCATGCCGTCGACCTGCATCGCCTGGCCGCTGACATAGGGCAAGCCGGTCGCCGCCGTGGCCGCGCCATCCTTGGTGATCGTATAGGTGGTGCCGGTGGCGGTGGTCGTGAAGGCTACGCGGTAGACCAGGGATGACGGGTCCGCCACCGCCGGCGGCGAGGTGGCGGCGAAGAAGGTCGTCGGGTCGCTGACATGGCCGCTGTCGATCCAGGCCCCGGCGGCGTTCGGTGTCGTGCCCGCATAACTCGTCGCATACAGGCCGTTGCCCGAGGCCGAAGCCAGCCAAGCCGCCTGGCCGTCGATGGTGCGCGGCAAGGCCTCGTCGCTGGCCACCTGCATCGTGCCGGCGGTGCCGCGAAAGCTCACGCCGCCCGTGCCATCGACGAAGGGCGGCAGGATCACGCCCTGGCCGGCGAACAGGAATCCGCCTTCGCCGTCGCCGCGGTTGGCCACGCTCAACAACTGCTGTCGAATGCCCTTCAACTCCGCGGCCACGCCGGCGCGCTCGGCGTCGCTGTAGGTGCCGTTGCCGGCCGCGACCAGGGCCTCGCGTGCCTGCTGCATCAATTCGCCGGCGTCGGCCAGCGCGCCTTCGGTCGCCGTCATGGCGTGGCGGCTGGCGTCGAGTGCGCGCTGACTGGCCTCGCTGCGGGCCTGGCTGGCCATCGCACGCTCGGCCCGCGCGGCGGCAGTCGGGTCGTCGCTGCCCCTGGCCACGCGCTTGCCGCTGGTCAATTGTTCCTGCGTGGCAACCATGTCGCGCTGGCGCAGTTGCAGGCGTTCGACGCCGGCGTCGAAGGTTTGGGCGGTGGTGATGCGCAGCATGGCTTACTTTCGGTCAGCGGCTGGTAGCCTGAAGCAGCGTGTCGAACAAGGTTTGTGCAACTTGCAGCACCTTGGCCGCAGCCTGGTAACTTTGCTGGAACTGAATCAGGCGTGCGGCCTCCTCGTCCAGATTGACGCCGGCCTGCGATGCGCGCTTGGCCTCGGCGTCGGTGGAGACGGCGTGCGAGATGTCGGCGGCCGATTTCGCGCTCTGCACCCGCACGCCGGTACTGGCCATGGCACTGGCATAGGCGTCGGTGATGGTCTGGCCGGCCACCATGCGTTCATCGCGCAGCGCCACCAAGGCCAGCGCGTTGCCGTTGTTGGCGGCAGGTTGTCCGGTCATGGCCACCGTGAAGCTGTCGCCGCTGGCGGGCACGCCCGCGAGTTGCAGCTTGAAACCGTTGAGCGCGATGGGCGTGCCGGCGGTCCAGCTGCCGGTGCCGCTGGCGACGAGCGCGTTGCTGCTGCGGTCGCGCAATTCCCAGGCGTAGCTGCCGCTGGCGTCGGTGAAGGCGATGCTCGCGGTGTTCTGCGGGTCGACGCTGGAATCGACGATGGTCAGCGCGGCCACGTCGGCCGTGCCGGTGTTGGTGATGCCGCGCACGGCTTCCAGCGGCGAGGCCGCCGCCAGGCCGCGGGGGTCGGAGAGGACGCGGCGCATGTCGTTGGCCGCGCGTGTCTGTGGTTGCAGCAGGAAGCGGTCGGTTGCCGCGGGCGCCGGCACGCCGACGGTGATGGTCAGTCCGTCGACGGTGTCGCCGCTGGTGATGCTGCGCCGCAGGCCGTCGGACAGGCGGGTCAGCAGGTACTGGCCGGCATTGGCAGGGTCGTTGCGCAGCTCGTACTCGCTGGCCACCAGTTGACCGGCATCGACCACCGCCATGCTCACCGAGGCGATGAAGTCGCCGGCGACGTCGCGCGCGTTGCTGGAGGCCGGCAGGGCGACCGGCGCTCCAGGCGCGAACAGGGGCGCACCGCTGCCGGGCGGCGTGCGCAGGTCCAGGCCCAAGGCCTGTTGCTCGTTCAGGCGGGTAGACAGCGCGGTGGCCATCAGACCGACCTGATTGCGTGCCGTGGCCAGGTCTTCATTCTGAAAGCGCAGCAGCCCGCCCAGGCTGCCGGCGCCGATCAGGGCCTGCGGCAGGGCGCGCGTCACGCTGCCTTCGACCAGGCCCACCGCCTGACGCGTGATATCGAAGGTGTCGGGCACCATGGCCAGCTTGGTCACCGTGGTGCCCAACACCAGGCGCTGGCCGCTGGCCATGAACACACCCAGCGTGCCATCGTCGGCGGCCACTGTCGTCACCTGCAGATAACCGCTCAATGTGGAGATGAGCTGGTCGCGCTGGTCGAGCAAATCATTGGCCGGATGGCCGGTGCCGACGGAGCGGGCAATCTGATCGTTGACGTCGGCGATGCGCTGCGTCAATTGATTGACCGCCGCCACGCTGTTCTGCAGGTCCTGGGTGACGCCGTTTTGCAGGCTGTCGAATTGCGCGCCGGTGGCCGCGAAACGCGACGCCAGGTCCTGCGCGTGCGCGAGCACCACCTCTCGCGTCGACGGGTCTTGCGGCTGACTGGCCAGATCGACCATCGAGTTGAGCAGCTGGCCGGCGGCATAACCCAGGCCTTGCTCGCCGGTGGGAAACGCCTGCTCCAGGCGCGTGAGTTGTTCCAGCCGGGTCTGGTCCCCCGCCGCCAACGAGGTGGCGGCGGCCGCTTCACGGGTCAGAAACTCGTTGTGCGCACGGGTCACCGTGGCCACATCGACACCGCGCCCGAAGAATCCGGCACCGGAGTATTGCCCGGTGGCGGTCTCGAGCTCGACCTGTTGGCGCGAGTAGCCCGCGACGCTGGCGTTGGCGATGTTGTGACCGGCGGTCTGCAGGGCCGCGAGGTTGGCCATCAGCGCGCGCGAGCCGATCGACAACAGGGGCGAGACGGCCATGGTGTATCAATCCTTCAAGCCAGCGAGCGCTGCAGGCGCAGCGTGGTGTTGATGATGCGGCCCAGTTTGTCGGCGTAGGCCGGGTCGCTGGCGTAGCCGGCGCGTTGCAGGCCCTGGGCGAAAGCGCGGGCGTCGTCGGCATGGGCCACGACCTCGCGGTAGCGCGGGCTGGTCTGCATCAGCCGCGCGTAGTCGGCGAACGATTCGTCGTAACTCGAATAGGCACGGAAGGTCTGGGCCAGCTTTTTCGGCCCGCCGTCGACGAATTCAGTCGTCAGCACCGTGGTCGTCGCGCCCTTCCAGTCGGCGCCGGCCTTGATGCCGAACAGGTTGAACGAGTTCGAGCCGTCGGCCATGCGAATGGCCTTCTTGCCCCAGCCGGTTTCATGCGCGGCCTGGGCCAGCATGAACGAGGCCGGTATGCCGCTGCCGGCTTCGGCCTGGCGCGCCGCCTGGCCGTGCAGCAGCACGAACTCCTGGGCGCTGGCCGGTGGCCTCAGCGGCGTGCGCTGGATCTCGCTGGGCGGCGGCGCGGCAGCCGCCTTGGCCGGGCCGGGTACGCCTGTCTGCCGTTCGAGCTGGCGCGCGATGGCTTCGGACAGGCCGCCCTTGAGGCCGGTCATCTTGGCCGCGAACTGGGTATCGAGCATTTCGGTGCCGAGTTGCGTGCCTTCGTTGTCGAGCATGCCCGAGCTGAGCGTGGCCTGGCGCATCGACTTCATCAGCTCCTGCATGAACAGGCCTTCGAACTGCTTGGCCGCTTCCTTGATCGCGGCCCTGGGGTCACGCGCGGCCGCGCTGCGCAGCGCGGCCAGGGAATCGGTTTGCAGGCTGGCGATGGCGGCCATCTCAGTACCGCCCGGCCGTTCCGAAGGTACTGAGCGCCCCCTCGGGGGGCAGCGAACGAAGTGAGCTGGGGGGCTTCATTTCAGATGACCTCGATTTCGGCGTTCAGGGCGCCCGCGCTCTTCATCGCCTGCAGGATGGCCAGCAGGTCCTGCGGCGTGGCACCGAGCGCGTTGAGCGCCTTGACGACGTCGGCCAACTTGGCGCCGGCGGGCATCTGCACCAGGGCGCCGCCCTGTTGGGTGATAGCGATGTCGGCCTTTTCGCTCTGCACGGTCTGGCCCTGGCCGAGGGCATTGGGTTGGCTGATCACCGGCGTGGTGCTGATGGTGACCGACAGGCTGCCATGGGCTACCGCGCAGGCGGCCAGGGTGACGGCGTCGTTCATCACCACCGAGCCGGTGCGCGCATTGAGCACGATGCGCGCTGCTGGTTTGGCCAGCTCGAGCGGCAGGTTCTCGATATCGGCCAGGAAGGCCACGCGTTCGGCAATCTCGGTCGGTGCGCGCACGCGCACGACCCGCCCGTCCTGTGCCACGGCCGTGCCCTCGCCCTTGGCCTGGTTGATCGCGCGGGCCACGTCGCGGGCGGTGGCGAAATCACTGCTGCTCAGGTCGAGCTGCAGGAATTCACCCTGCGCCAACGCAGTGGGCACCGCGCGCTCGACCGTGGCCCCCTGCGGCACCCGCCCGGCCGAGAGGTGGTTGATCTGGACCTTGGAGCCGGCCGCCGAAGCACCGGCACCACCGACGATCAGGTTGCCCTGTGCCAGCGCATAGACCGCACCGTCGGCACCGCGCAGCGGCGTGGCCACCAAGGTGCCGCCGCGCAGGCTCTTGGCGTTGCCCAAGGACGAGACATTGACGTCGATGACCTGCCCCGGCTGCGCGAAGGCCGGCAGCATGGTCGTGACCATCACCGCGGCCACGTTCTTGGGCTGCATCTGCACACCGGGCGGCACGGTGACGCCCATTTGCTGCAGCATCGCGGCCAGGCTTTGCGCGGTGAACGGCGCACCGCTGGATTGATCGCCGCTGCCGTCCAGGCCGACGACCAGGCCGTAGCCGACCAGCTGGTTGGCGCGCACGCCTTGCACGCTGGCCACTTCCTTGATCCGCGTCGCCGCATGGGCGCCGACCGGCCACCACAGCGCCGCGCTGGCGGCCAGGATGGTCAGCATGATGGCGGCGCGCAGTACGCGCTCGATGACGGCGTCGGACGAGGTCATGGTTCAGAGTGGCAACACATTGAGGAAGAAGCGGCCGAGCAGGCCCATCACCTGCGCATCGGCCTGCTGGCCGCGGCTGCGGTGTTCGACCCGCACATTGGCGACTTGCGCGCTCGGCACGCTGTTGCCGGCCTGGATCGCGCGCGGGTCGACCTGGCCCGAGAAGCGCAGCACGTCGACGTTGGCGTTGACGCCGATCTGCTTTTCGCCCTGGATCAGCAGGTGGCCGTTGGGCAGCACCCCGGTGACGAGCACGGTGATCGTGCCGCTGAAGTCGTTGCTGCTCTGGGTCGCGCCCTTGCCGTCGAAGGTGTTGCTGGTCGTGCCGCTGGCGGTGGCCCGCGCGAACGCCGCCGGCGAGACGCCAGGCAAAGCCGTGATCCCGGCGTCGAGCTTGCCGCTCTTGTCGATCGACGAGGTCGACGACTGGCTGGCCTCGATCTTTTCCACGATCTGCACGGTCAGGGTGTCGCCGGGCAGGCGGGCCCGGTGATCCTCGAACAGCGGGCGGTAGGCGGCGGCCTGATAGATCGAACCATTGGGCGCGGCCAGGCTCGGCGCGGCCACCGACACCACGGGCGGCGGTGCACCGATCGTGACCGGTGGCACGCGGTAGTGGTCGACCATGGCACAGCCCGCGCCCAGCAGAGCCGCAACGGCAGGCAGGAGCAGGCGACGGATCACAGCTGCCCCAGCTTTTGCAGCATCTGGTCCGAAGTCTGGATCGCCTTCGAGTTCAGCTCGTAGGCCCGTTGGGTGGCGATCATGGCCACCAGTTCCTCGACCACGTTGACGTTGCTGGTCTCGACATAACCCTGCTGCAAGGAGCCCAGGCCGTTGCTGGCCGGTGCGCCGAGGTTGGGGGTGCCCGAGGCAGCGGTTTCGCCCCACAGGTTCTGCCCCTTGGGCTCCAGGCCCGCCGGATTGACGAAACTGGCCAGGTTCAATTGCCCGGCCGCCTGCGGCGCGGCCTGGCCCGGCAGCGTGACGTTGACCGTGCCGTCGGCGGCGATGCTCACGCTCTGCGCATTGACCGGAATGGTGATGGTCGGCTGCACGGGGTAGCCGTTGTTGGTCACCAACTGGCCCACGCTGTCGACCTGCAGCGATCCGTCGCGCGTGTAGCCGATGGTGCCGTCGGGCAGCTGGATCTGGAAGAAGCCATTGCCCTTGATCGCCAGGTCGAGGTTGTTCGAAGTCTGCTGCAGGTTGCCCTGGCTGAAATTGCGCGAGGTGGCCACCGCACGCACACCCAGGCCGACCTGCAGGCCGGTGGGCAGCTGGGTCTGGTCGCTGCTGGCCGCGCCGGCCTGGCGCAGGTTCTGGTAGATCAGGTCTTCGAACACGACATGGCCGCGCTTGAAGCCATTGGTGCTGACGTTGGCCAGGTTGTGCGAGATGGTGTCCAGCTGCATCTGCTGGGCTTCCATGCCGGTCTTGGCGATCCAAAGTGAACGGATCATGTGCGCGCTCCTTGCGGGGATACGCCGATCATCTGGCGAGCGCGCGTGGCGAGAGCCGCGAATAAGCGGGCTGAATCGGTAGGTTCTTTGCGCGCCCCGCTGGCGCGGCGCGCGCGTGCCGGCCGGCGCGCTCGTTACCGGGGCTAGTGCGCGGCGCCCTGCGCCTGCGCGGGCTTGGATGGGGCAGGCGCCAGGTACTCGGCGTAGATCAACTCGGCCACCGGGCGCGCGGGTGAAGTCAGGGCGTGGCGGGCCACCTTCTGGTCCTCGCCGGCGATATGCTCGATCAGCCAGCGCACCAGAAAGTCCAGCAGGTCTTCGGGGTACTCGCGATGGGCGGCCAACTTGGCCGTCATTTCCTTGAGTTGCGTCAACAAATCGCGGTGCACAGCGCGATGGGCCTCGAGGCCGGGGTATTCGGTCTCGGCCATCAGGGTTTCTTCGCTGATGAAGTGGAACTCGACGAAGCGCTGGGCCTCGACCACGATTCTGGCAATCGTGACGCCGGGCAGCTTGAGCTTGATGGCCACGTCCAGCTTGCGGAACAGCATGACCAGCAGGCGATGCTCGGCATCGATCAGCGGCTGGCCCGTTTCATATTTTTTATCCCAATGGATATACATTTTTCACTACCGGTTCATGGGCCGCTGCGAGTTGGGTGGCGCGACAAAGATACCGCGATCCTCGCCTAGGTGCCAGTGGCTGAGAGCAACTTGGCCGCCACTTGTTCCTGTCGCTCCGCGGTCTGCAACAACTTCATTTGCTGTTCGAACTGTCGGCCGGCGGCGATCATCGCGACCATGGTTTCGACGGCGCTGACATTGGAGCCTTCCAAGGCGCCGTCCTGCAGGCGGGCCGTGGTGTCGGCCGACAAGTCGCCGTCGGTGCCACGAAACAGGCCGTCGACTCCGCGCGTCAGCGCGGACGGTGATTCGGGGGTCACCAGCTTGAGCCGGCCCAGCGTCGACGATCGACCGGTGGCCGCCTTGGCGCTGACCGTGCCGTCGCCGGCGATGCTGACTTCGTTGTCCGCGGGCACCGTGATCGGGCCGCCATCGCCGAGCACGAGCAATCCAGACTTGGTCACCAGCTGCCCTTCGGCATCGACATCGAGCGCGCCGGCGCGGGTATAGGCCTCGCTGCCGTCCAGCCCCTGCACGGCCAACCAGGCGTTGCCCTTCAGGGCCACGTCGAGGTTGCGCCCGGTGGTCTGCACCGCACCGGGCTCGTGATTGGCGCCGACCGTGGACTCCAGCGCGTAGACCCGCGTCGACGCTCCGCTGCCCTCGACGGGCACGGCGCGAAACGCCGCCAGTTCGGCGCGAAAGCCGACGGTCGACACATTGGCCAGGTTGTTGGCCAGCACATCCTGGCGCTGCAGCGCCGCCTTGGCGCCCGACATCGACAGGTAAATCATGCGGTCCATGGTCGGCCCTCAGCAAATGTCGATCGTTGCGAACCAGGCCCCGGCGCCGCGGGCACTCATGTCAACGCAGGTTGACCAGGGTCTGCAAGACCTGGTCCTGCGTCTTGATGGTCTGCGCATTGGCCTGGTACACACGCTGAGCGGTGATCATGGCCACCAGTTCGGCAGTCAGGTCGACGTTGCTCTCCTCGAGCGCGCCGGCCTGCAGCACGCCCAGATTGCCGTCGCCGGCCACGCCCACGATCGGATCGCCCGAGGCATAGCTGCGGGCCCAGACATTGCCGCCCTGCGGCTGCAGGCCTTGCGGGTTGCGAAAGTTGGCCAGTTCGATCTGGCCGGCCGGCTTGCTCTGGCCGTTGCTATAGCGCGCCGTCACGATGCCGTTGGCTTCGATCGAGATGCCTGTCAATTGGCCCGGCGCATAGCCGTTCTGCGTCATGTTGGTGACGCCGAACCCGGCGCCGTACTGGGTCGCGCCGCCGAGCTCGAGCGACACGCCGGTGATCGGCAGGGTTTGCGCACCGACACGGTTGACCGAGGCCGGAATGTCGAACGCCACCGGACCCACCGGCGCAGTTGGCGAGCCGCCGTTGGCCGGGAAGTCGATCGTGGTGGTGGCCACCGGGTTGGCCACGGTGCCGTTGATCGGCGCGCCGTTGGCCGTCACGAAGACGTTCCAGGTGTCGGTCGCAGCCTTCTGGAAGTAGTAGGTCAGCGCCACGTCCTGGCCCTTGGCATCGAAGACCGTGACCGAGGTGACGTTGTTGTAGGTCGTCGGATCGTTGAAGTCGATCGCCGGTCCGACGACCGGGGCGGTGGTGGCCGCGCGCGAGTCGAGGTTCATCTCGAGCCTGATCTGGCTGGTCGGCTGCGGGTTGATGCCGGCGCTGGGCAGCTGCAGCGGGATGGCGTTGCCGGGCTGGATCACCCCCGCGCCGGTGGCCGGATAGCCCATCAGGCGCATCGAGGCATTGGTGACGATGAAACCATCGCGGTCGACCTTGAACTGGCCGTTGCGGCTGTACATCGTCGGGCTGCGGCCGTCGGTGACCTGGAAGAAACCGGCACCGCTGATGGCCAAGTCCATCGGGTTGTCGGTGGACGTGATGTTGCCCTGCGTGAACTGCTGCGACACCGCGGACAGCGTGGTGCCGATGCCCACCGAGCTGGCGCCCGAGCCGTTCAAGGCATTGGCGTACACGTCGCTGAACTCGCCGCGTGAAACCTTGGCGCCGTAGGTGTTGGAGTTGGCAATGTTGTTGCCGATGATCTCGAGGTTCTTGCTCGAGGCGTTCAAGCCTGACAGGCCCTGCTGGAAGCTCATGGGGTGTCCCTACCTTTTAGTTGAAGGCTCTGATCTGCGAATACGACACCGAGCCGCTCAGGCGCAGCTCGAGCGTCAGCGAGTCGCCGCCGGTGGCCACCGCATCGACGCGGTCGCGCATCAGCGGTGTGACGGCCACGGCGGCGGTGCCGCTCTTGGCGACGACGCGAAAGCGCGCACCCAGCGAGGCGTCGACCCCGGCTGGCGGAGTCCACTCGAAGCCGTGCCGGCCACTGCCCTCGGCACCGAGGTCGAGGCTGTCGATGACCCGACCGCCGGCATTGAGGACTTCGATCTTGACGCTGTCGGCAGGCGCGGCCAGCTCGAAGCCGCCCTGCACCAGGCCGGCATCGTTGGCCGACAGCCGGTCGCCGGGCAGGATCACGTCGCGCCCGACCAATGACGCCCCCTGCAGCGCCTGCATCTGCACGAATTGCTGGTTCAGGCCCTGCACCGTGGTGTTGAGCTTGTCGATGCCGCTGACGGTACTGATCTGCGCCATCTGGCTCGTCACCTGGGCGTTGTCCATCGGGTTCAACGGGTCCTGGTTCTTCATCTGCGCCACCAGCAGCTTCAGGAAGCGGTCCTCGCTGCCGGCGTCGTTCTGGCTCTTGACCGGGTTGGCGGCCGGGTTGTTGTTGATCGCGGTGAAGGCGTTGACGGCGGTCATGCTTCAGCTCCGCCTCAACCCTGGCCCAGTTGCAGGGTCTTCTGCAACAGGGATTTGGCCGTGTTCATGACTTCGATGTTGTTCTGGTACGAACGCGAAGCCGAGATCATGTTGACCATCTCTTCGACGGCGTTGACATTGCTGTAGGTGACGTAGCCCTCGGCGTCGGCCGCGGGGTGCTTGGGGTCGTGGACGCGGCGGCCTGCGGTCTGGTCTTCGCTGATCGTCGAGACGCGCACGCCTGCGGCGCCCTGCGCACCCATCAATTCGGTCTGGAATACGACCTGGCGCGCCTTGTAGGCGCTGCCGTCGGGGCCGGCCACGGTGTCGGCGTTGGCCAGGTTGCTGGCCACCACGTTCAGGCGCTGACTCTGCGCCGACACGGCGCTGCCGGCGACATTGAAGATCTGGAACATCGACATGCTGGACTCCCTTCAGCGGTTGACTAGGCCTGGCCCTTGATGGCTTCGAGCATGGTGCGCAGGTCGCCGTTGATGAAACGCAGCGTGGCTTCGTACTTCACGCTGTTGTCGGCAAAGCTGGCCCGCTCGCGGTCCATGTCGACGGTGTTGCGGTCCAGATTGGTCTGGCTCGGCATGGCATAGCGCAGGTTGGCCTCGCTGCGCAGGCCCGACGACGGCTGCAGGTGGCCGGCGGCAGTGGTCTGCAGTGGACCCGCCGGCGCCGAAGGTGCGGCGCCTTCGCGCATCGCGGGCGATGCCAGGGCGGTCGCCTCGCGCAGGGCCGTGGCGAAATCCATGTCGCGCGCCACGTAGCCCGGTGTGTCGGCGTTGGCGATGTTGCTGGCAATCAGCCGCTGACGCTCCGAGCGCAGCAGCAGCGCTTCGGCCTGGAAGTTCAGCGTGTCGGTCAGGCGGTTGATCATCGGTGTGGCCCCATGCGCCCCCAAGGGCGGGACTTGCAGCGGATTGTGGCCAGCGCCCGAGCCAAACATTAGCGCGATAAGGCAGGCCAAGGCCGCTCAATTCGATGCACCGCGGCCGAGTCCACTGCCTACAGTCGGAGACGTGAAACCATCTCTCGTCACGCGCCTGTGCGGTCTGTGCGCCCTGCTGCTCGCGGTCGCGATGCCGGTGTGCGCGCAAAGCGTCGAAGGCGCGCTGGCGGTTCAGGTCCAGCAGTTCGCACTCGAGGCCACGCGTGCGGCCCAGAGCCCGGAGCTGCGCGTGCAGGTACGCGTCGGCCGGCTCGACCCGCGCCTGCGGCTGGCGCCCTGCACGGCCGTGCAGCCCTACCTGCCCAAAGGCACCCGGCTCTGGGGCGCGGCCCGCATCGGCCTGCGCTGCAACGATGCGACCGCGCGCTGGAACGTGTACCTGCCCATCCAGGTCGATGTCTACGGGCCTGCGCTGGTGGCCAACGCAGCGCTGGCCGCCGGCCACGTGCTCGCCGCCGAAGACCTGCGCCGTGCCGAAGTCCAGCTCAGCGCGACCCGCTCGGCCGCGGTCACACGCAGCGACGCGGCGATCGGCCGCGCGCTCGCCCGGCCGCTGGCCGCCGGGGATGGGCTGCACGAGGCCGACCTGCGCGCGCGGCAGTGGTTCGCGGCCGGCGACAGCGTGCACCTGGTGGCGGCCGGCAGCGGCTGGCGCATCCGCGGCGAGGGCCAGGCGCTGGCGGCCGGCGTCGAGGGCCAGAGCGTGCGCGTACGCACCGAGTCGGGGCGCGTGGTCAGCGGCGTTGCGGTGGCGGAACGGCTGGTCGAGGTGGCGCTGTGACATGCGTCACGCCGGCGCCCGTTGCACAGGCCGTGCCTGGACCCTGGTTTCGCGCTTTTGGCCGCCCGGGTGCAAATACTTCTAAAGTCCTGCCACCCGGCGCCGATAGCCTGCGCATGAGCGCAAACCCGGCCGACCCGCGAGTTGGCGGGACGCTGTCTTCAGGAGTTCGAGCATGAAGATCGGATCATTCGACAACCACACCAAGCCCGTGGGGCCCGCCGCCCCGGGTTCACCCACCGCGCCCGTCGGCAGCCACCCGCTGGGCACCCCGGCCGCCCAGGCCGCCCCGAGCGTCGCCGTGCCCGACGCCAGCGCCAAGGTCGCGCTGTCGCCGGCTGCATCGGGACTGGTCAATGACGGCAACTCCGAGTTCGACAGCGAGAAGGTGGCCCGCATCACGCAGGCCATTCGCGACGGTCGCTTCCATGTCAATGCCGAGGCCATCGCCGCCCGCTTGATCGACGACACCCAGGAACTGCTGGCCGGCCAGCGCCATTGACCGAGTAATGAACGCGCTGTACGTGGATCGCTTCGACGCTGCGCTGCCGGCCGATGCACTGGGTGCATCGCTAGCAGCCGTCGAGTCACACCTCGCAGCGCTGGGCAATGCCCTGCGCGACCGCGACATCGCGGCCATCGAGCGCGATGCCCATGCGCTGCGCCGCGCGCTGGCCGTCGCCAGTCAGCGATTTGGCCATGCTTCGCGCCAACCGAGCGGCGTACCGCAGGCCCTGCGCCAACGCCTGGCCATGGCCGGTGGGCAGATTGCCGCCCAGCGCGAGAGCCTGGCCCGCGCCACCGCCTCGCTCGACCGTGCCCTCGATGTGCTGATGCCCGCGGCGCAGGCGCCTGCGGTGTACGACAGCGCCGGCCTGAACGAGCGCACGCCCAGCAGCGGTTCCCTACACGCCTGAGTGGCGTCCTGCGGGTCCGCGGCCGCTATGCCGCGAGACGGGCCGCGCACCGCCCTCAAGGGGCGACAGCGGCTGCGCTTCAGTAGGTCCGCAACTTGACGCGCAGCCGTGCGATCACTGGCTGTGCAACTGGCACACGCGCGACTCGGTCACGCCGAGCACGGCGGCGATTTCCTTCAGGTTCATGTCGTGCTCGTAGTACATGCTCATCACGTACTGTTCGCGCTCGGGCAGCAGCTTGATGGCCTCGACCAGCGCCTCGCGCATGCGCCGGTCCTGCAGCACGGCCAGCGGGTTGGCCTCTTCGTCGACGACATGGCGGTCGAGGTAATCGTCGTCGCCTTCGTCGCTGCCGCTCAAGTCTTCGAGGTACACGCAACTGGGTGCCGCGCACCTTGCCCAGCAGATCCTGGTAGTCGGTCAGGGACAGGCCCATCTCCGTGGCGATCTCGCTCTCGACCGGGGTGCGGCCGAGCTGCTGCTCGAGCTTGTGCACCGCGGTTTCGATCTGGCGCTGCTGCTTGCGGTTGCCGCGGCTCATCCAGTCGCTGTCGCGCAGTTCGTCGAGCATGGCACCGCGAATGCGCTGGGTGGCAAAGGTCTCGAACTGCACGCCCTGCGCGGTGTCGAAACGGCCGAGCGCATCGTTCAAGCCGATCATGCCGACCTGGATCAGGTCGTCGAGTTCGACATTCGCCGGCAGCCTGGCGATCATCTGATGCGCCAGCCGGCGCACCAGCGGGCTGTACTGTTTGAGTGTGGCGCTGTTGTCGAGACGACCTTGGCGGTGTACATGGTTCACAGGCTCCGGGGCAGATTCGTGCGGTGTCTTGCTCGCAGGTCGGCAGCCAGGCCGTCGCACGCAGGCGAGCCAGCGCGCGCGGCACGCTGGGCTGTCGGTAGGGTCGAGGCAAGCCCAGTCGTGCAGGGCCGCACCGACGAATCGGTCGGCGGTCAGCGCGAGTTGTTCGGCGATGCGCGGCACGCGGGCCTGCTCGGGCGCGGCGGCGATCAGCAGTCGCAAAGGCCATCAGGCTGTGGCGCTGGGCCAGCAGCTTGAGGCCGGCGTAGGCCTGGGTCACGGCAGCCGGATGATCGGCGGCCAACAGCAGCGGGCGCACCGCGCGGCCGGTGAACAGACGTCCCAGCTCGGAAGCTTCAGCGTGCACCAGCACCACGTCGGCCGTGGGCGCCGCCTCGCTGATGGCTTGCAGAAAGCCGGCGCAGGAGCCGCGGCTGTTGACATGGCGCAGCGGCAGGCCCCGTGCGGCCAGGTAGCCCAGGCCCGGTGCCAGCGTGGTCGATGCCGGCCGCCAGGTCGAGCGCCACCAATTCATGCGGCACGGGTGCACTGGTCGCCGCGTCGACCACCAGGGTGTGCCGGCCGGCGGCGCTGCAGGCGCTGGCCAGGCGCTCGAGCACCAGGCCGGAGAACGCCATTTCGGCGTTCGCCACCACGGCCACGAAGCGCGGACGCTGGGCGCCGAACAGGCGCCGCAGGCCATCGGCCTGATCGCTGGCCGGTGCCCGCGGCGCCGCGCCGTAGGGCTCGAAGCGCGCCTGCACAGTGGGTGGGGCTTGCAGTCCGTGCATCACAGGGTTCAGGCGTGCAAGGCAGCGCCGCGGGCTTGGGCCGCGGGGCTGTGATAGAGGCCGGCGAAGATCAGGCTGACTTCGTCGGCGTCGAGTTTCCAGCTCGGGTTGGCCTGCGCCCGCAGCGCGCGCTGCACCAGCGCCTGCGACGACAAGCGATGCCAGTCTTCGGGCACACGCTGGCCGTTGGCCACGCCGACGACCTTCAGCTTGTGCCGGATCGCGGCGTCCAGGGCCGGGCCCGAGCTTGACCGCCTCGTCGAGCTTGGAGATGACCATGCCGCGGCAGGTGGCGCCGTGGTAGGCAATCATCACGTCCTCGATGGTCTCGCCCTGCGCCGCGGCGTTGACCACCAACAGCTTCTGGATCGAGCGGTGGCTGAGCATGTCCAGCAGTTCGCGGGTGCGCACGTCGCGCTGGGCCATGCCGGCGGTGTCGATCAGCACCATGGTCTTGGCCGACAACAGGTCGAGCAGGTCTTCGAGCGAGGCACGGTCGTGTGCGGTGTGCACCGGCACGCCCAGGATGCGGCCGTAGGTGCGCAGTTGTTCCTGCGCGCCGACGCGGTAGGCGTCGAGCGTGATCAGGCCCAGGTTCGACGACGCCATGCTGGGTCGCGAACGCCGCCGCGATCTTGGCCGTGCTGGTGGTCTTGCCGACGCCGGTGGCGCCGATCAGGGCATAGACGCCGCCCGTGTCTTCGAGCGCCGGGCCGCTTTCTGCGGCCAGCAGGTTGCGCTCGAGCACGCTGGGTGGCCCAGGCGTTCTCGTCGGCGCAGGCCACCGGCAGGCCCTCGACCAGCTTGCGCGACAGGGCCGGTGAAAAGCCGGCATCGAGCAGCTTTTGCGTCAGGCCTGCGCGCTGCGGGCTGCGCTGCAGCTTTTCCATGAACGCCAGGGCGCCGAAGCGCTCTTCGATCAGGCCCTTGACCTGGCGCAGCTCGCTGAGCATGAGCTGCTCGCGGCGCAGCCCTTCGGCGCTGTCGCTGGCCTGGGCCAGCGACGGTGTCGGGTCGAAGCGGATTGCCTCGCGCGGCGTCGGCGGCAGGGGGGCCCGCTTCGCGGCCGGTGCCGGCTCATGCAGCACGGGCGCCGCACGCACCGGCTCGACGAGCGCTGTCGCGGCCGGCAGGCCGGCCGGGGCCGTGGCGGGCGCCAGTTCGGCCTGGCGCCGTTTCAACATGCGTTCGCGCACATAGTCCTGGAACGACAGCGTGCTCATCGACAGCTGTTCGACATCCTGCAGCACGTCGGTCGGCGCTCGCGGCGGGCGTGGCGGCTGCCGTGGGCATGGCCTTGGGCGCCGTGGCGCGCACCTGTTCGATCGACGCCAGGCCTTCGGGCGCCATGGCCAGCACCTCGACCCCTTCGGCCGACGGCCTGGTCGACAGCACCACGGCCTCCTTGCCGAAGGCCAGCCGCACCAGGGCCAGGGCGTCACGAGGGGTGCGTGCGGTGAAGCGTTTGACGTTCATGCGAGCTCCCGCGTCGCCATGGCATGGGCGGAGCAGCCGCGCGGCGCAGTGCCCCGTGCGGCGGGCAGCGAGGGATGGCGGGCGGTGGGCTTCATGCAGTACCTCCAATAACCTGGGCGATGCGGATCGAATGCGTGTCGGGGATTTCGCTGTGGCCGAGCACCCTCAGGCGCGGTGCGGCGCGCTTCAACAGGCGCGCCATCGGCATGCGGATCAAGTCCGGCACCAGCAGGCAGGCCGGCAGGCCGATGTCTTCCTGCGCCCGCGCCGTGTCGGCGGCGCTCTTGGTCAGGGTGTCGGCCACGCCGGGGTCGAGCGCCGCGCCATGCGGGCTGGACAAGGCCTGCGCGACCAGTCGTTCCAGGGTCGGGTCGAGCGCAATCACGTCGAGCTCGTGGGCCGGGCCGTAGATCTGCTGCACGATGGCCGGCGCCAGGTGCACGCGGATGCGCTGGGCCAGTTCGTTGGCGTCGGTCACCGTGGCCGCATGTTCGGCCAGGCACTCGACGATCGAGCGCATGTCGCGAATGTGCACGCCCTCCTCCAGCAGCAGCTGCAGGACCTTTTGCAGGGTGGCGATACCGACCATCTTGGGGATCACGTCTTCGATCAGCTTGGGCGCCAACTTGGTCACATGTTCGACCAGCGATTGGGTTTCGACACGGCCCAGCAATCGGGCCGCACTCACTTGCATCAAGTGTGAAAGGTGGGTGGCCACCACGGTCGAACAATCAACCACCGTAAAGCCGCTCATTTGAGCCATCTCACGTTGGCGCTCGTCGATCCACACCGCGGGCAGGCCGAAGGCCGGGTCGGTGGTGCTGGTGCCGAGCAGCTGTTGCGTCGCGCCGCCCGGGTTGATGGCCAGCAGCATGCCGGGGAAGGCCTCGCCTTCGCCGATCACGGCGCCGCGCAAGGACACGCGGTAGGCGCTCGGCTTGAGATCGAGGTTGTCGCGAATGTGCACCGGCGGCGGCAGGAAGCCGACGTCCTGCGCGAACTTCTTGCGCACGCCCTTGATGCGGCCCAACAGATCGCCACCGCGCTGCGCATTCGACCAGCGCGATCAGCCGGTAGCCGACCTCCAGGCCCAGGGTGTCGATGGGCGTGCAGATCGTCCCAGCTGGCTTCGGGGTTGGCTTCGCGCTGCTCCTCGCGGCTCTTGGGTTGGGCCAGCGCAGCCTTGCGGTCGCGTTCGCGCATGGCCCAGGCGCCCCAGCCGATGCCGCCGGCAACCGCCAGGAAGACCAGGTTGGGCATGCCCGGGATCAGGCCCAGCGCGCCGATGATCGCCGCGGTCAGGGCCAGCGAACGCGGCGAGTTGAACATCTGGGTCCGGATCTGGGTCCCGACGTCGCTGCCCTTGCCGACGCGCGAGACGACCATCGCCGCCGCCACCGAGATCAGCAGGGCCGGAATCTGCGCCACCAGCGCGTCGCCGACGGCCAGCAGGATGTAGCTGTCGGCGGCCTGCGCGGCCGACAGGTCGTGCGCGACGACGCCGAACAGGAAACCGCCGACGATGTTGATGAACAGGATCAGCAAACCGGCCACCGCGTCGCCGCGCACGTACTTGCTGGCGCCGTCCATCGAACCGAAGAACTCGGCTTCGTCGCCGACCTCGGCGCGGCGTTGCCGGGCCTGCTCCTCGTCGATCAGGCCGGCGTTGAGGTCGGCATCGATGGCCATCTGCTTGCCGGGCATGGCGTCGAGGGTGAAGCGCGCGCCGACCTCGGCGATGCGCTCGGCGCCCTTGGTGACGACGATGAAGTTGATGACCACCAGGACCGCGAAGACGATCAGGCCGACGGCGAAGTTGCCGCCGATCAGGAAGTGGCCGAAGGATTCGATGACCTTGCCCGCCGCGCCGGTGCCGGTATGGCCCTCGAGCAGCACGACGCGCGTCGAGGCCACGTTGAGCGACAGGCGCAACAAGGTGGTCACCAGCAGCACCGCAGGGAAGGCCGCGAAGTCCAGCGGCCGCACCATGTTGGCCGAGACCATCATGACCATCAAGGCCATCGCGATGTTGAAGGTGAACAGGATGTCCAGCGCGAAGGCCGGCAGCGGCAACACCATCATGGCCAGGACCATGACGATGAACAAGGGCGCCATCAGGTTCTTGACCACGCCGGCATGCGGGCCGACCAGCGCATCCAGGCGTTTCATCCAATCGTTCAAACCTCAGCTCCCTGTGCCGCAGCGCCATGCTGCGGATCGAGTTCAACGGGCACCGGCAGCGCGGGCAGGTCGGCCGGCATCACGCCGCTGCCGGCCAGTGCGGCGCGCAACTGGTAGACATAGGCCAGCACCTGGGCCACCGCGGCGAACAGGGCGGCCGGCACCTCGCGGTCGAGTTCGGCATGCGCATACAGCGCGCGCGCCAGCGGCGGGGCCTGCAGTACCGGCACGCCGGCGTCCTTGGCGATGTCGCGAATGCGCAGCGCGATCAGGTCGGCGCCCTTGGCCACCACCCGCGGCGCGGCCATCGTCGCGTCGTCGTATTTCAGCGCGACGGCGTAGTGGCTCGGGTTCATGACCACCAGATCGGCCTTGGGCACCGAGGCCAACATGCGGCGCTGGGTGCGCTCGCGCATCAAGGCCTTCATCTTGCCCTTGACCTCGACGTTGCCCTCCAACTGCTTGAACTCTTCCTTGAGTTCCTGCACGTTCATCTTCAGCCGGTCCTGCAGCCACTTGCGCTGCAACGGCACGTCGATCAGGGCGAACAGCGCCAGGGCCGCCAGCAGCAGGACCAGCCCACCCTGCACCGTGGCCCCGGCCTGCGCCAGCGCGGCCGGCAGGGGCAGATCCAGCGTGGCCATGAACGCCGGCAGTTGCGCGCGCAGGTAGAACGCGCCGATGCTGCCCAGCACCAGCGCCAGCACACAGGCCTTGGCGGTGTCACCGAGTTGCTGCTTGGAAAACATGCGGCCCAGCCCGGCCACCGGATTGAGCTTGCCGAAATTGGGCGCCATCGGCTTGAAGGTCCAGTTCCAGCCGCCGCTGAGCACGCCCGCCGCCACCGCCACGGCCAGCATCGTGCCACCGAGCAGGAGCACGACCCAGACCATCTTCAGCGCCGCAGCGCCGAGCCGAGTCGTCATCGCGTCGGGTTCGGCCAGCAGGCGTGCATCGAACTGCAGCCCGGCGGAGACCAGGTTTTTCAGCCAGCCGACCAGTTCGGGCGCCAGCGCAACCACCAGGGCCGCAGCGGCGGCCACGGCCGCGAAGTGCGACAGGTCACGCGAGCGCGCAACCTGGCCGTCTTCGCGCGCTTTCTTGATCTTGCGCGGTGAAGCGGGGAGGTGACGGTCCTGTGCAGAGTCGGCCATGCTCTGAGCATGGTGCGTGCACCGGCCGCGAACTTAAGTTCGATAAGCGGGGCTTATCCGGGCCATCTGCCAGGGCTCGACCGTGGATCCGCCTGCCCTGCGTGCGTGGGCATCAGCCCATCAATTGCGCCTAAGTGCGCCGCTCCTTGCGTCCAAGACCTTCAGCAATGAACGTAAGGACCAGAGTGTTGAGTGACACGCCTTCCGCCTTGGCACGTGTCGCCAGCCGTGCGTGTACGGTTTTGGGAACCCGAGCAACGAACTTGCCGGATGCAACACCACCGCTGTTCGGGGCAGGCACGGACAGCTCTTTGGCCCTGAGTGCCGCAATCGTGGCCTTCAAAGCGCTCTTCCCATTTGTGAGGGCTTCTTCGACGGTCTCTCCATCGGAGAGGCAGTCCGAAAAATCAGGATAAGAGATCAGAAAGCCGCCGCCTTCTTCAGCCGAAAGCGGCCGAATTTCAAACGGGTAGTCAATGTGCTTGGCCATGATTCACGCTCCCTCAACGAGTTCCAGGAACTTCCTGATGTATATCGGCTTGATCGGACGTCGAGCGGGCACGGGAAGCGTCTTGCCATCAGCGCGGACGAAGACGCAGTGACTCGTTCCATCGTGGCGCCAATCGATTCCATTCTGACGGGCGACTGTTTGAAGCTGCCCGAGTTGCCAATCGAGCGGGTTGTTGCGCATGGCGATCAACAACTTGGCGGCCGCATTCATCCCTCGCATGATACTGCGGGCAACATCACGGCACAAGCCGGATTCGGCTCCTGGCCTTGCCTCGCTCGCCCCGTACCGTCGCTGTCGGGCCGAATGACGAGCTGAGCAAGAAGTTCGCACCCACGAGCTACGCCAATTTTGACGAGAACTACCAGCCCATCAACGACGCCTACCCGGGCACCGCGCCGAGCGACTACACGGTGCAGGCCGGCGACACCCTCAGCTCGATTGCCGCGCGCATCTGGGGCGACCGGGCCATGTGGTACCTCATCGCCGACGCCAACGGGCTGAGCGGCGCGGAGCGGCTGAGCGAAGGCACGCGCCTGGTGATCCCCAACAAGGTCACCAACATCCACAACAACGCGGGCACCTTCAAGGTCTACGACGCCGGCGAGGCGATCGGCGACGTGAGCCCCACGCTGCCCGCCCCACCGCCCCCGCCCAAGGACGAAGGCTGCGGGGCGATCGGCCAGATCGTCATGATCGTCGTGGCGGTGGTGGCCGCGGTGGCCACTGCCGGCGCGCTGGCGCCGCTGCTGGGGGCCGCCACGGTACCAGGCGCCACCTTGCTGAGCACGGGCCTGTCGGTGCTGGGCGGTGGTTTGGGGGTGGGCCTGACGGGCGCCGTGGTGGCCGGTGCCGTGGGCGGCGCGGTGGGCAGCATCGTCAGCCAAGGCGTGGGCATCGCCATTGGGCAGGTCGACCAATTCAGCTGGAAGCAAGTGGGTCAGTCAGCCCTGGGAGGCGGCATCACCGCGGGCGTGGCAACGGGCATCAGCCAATTCGGGCCGGCGTTCTTGCGAGATGTGGGGGAAGTGGCCTCGGCCGGGCGAGCGGCCATCGGCAGCGGCATCAACATGGCGGTGCACAGCGACTGGGACTGGCGCAACGTGATGGCCTCGGCGGTGGGCGGCGCTGTCGGCTCGGCCGTTGGCGGTGCGCTGGGCGCCAGTGGCGCGTTCGCGGAGCTGGGCACCACTCTGGGCGAGACGGGCAGCAAGTTGGTGAGCGGGATGGCGGCCGGGATGGCTGGGCAGATGGCGGGGCCTGGCGGGAGGGTGAATTTCTCGGCAGCGTTTGCGGGGGCGCTCGGCAATGCGTTGGGCGGTGCGCTCACCGGCACGTCCGCCGCTCCTGACCAGAGCGACGCGGAGACGGATCGGCTCAACCGCTATGAGAACAACGCGATCCAGTCGACGGCGCCGGATCAGACCGCGGCTGAAACCGCGCGGCTCATTCGCAACTCGGTGACGCAGGTCGACGCGAACACGGCAATCGACAACCCGCCATTTGGCCCATCGCCTGCATCGAGTGGGGTGATGGGCGGTCCTGGTCAGATGCAGGATGCGGACCTGCGCTATCGTGCCAGGCTGGCCAGCTCGGACGACATCGGGATCTATTCGGCCACTTCGCAAAGGATGAGTGGGTTGAATATCAGCAAGATTTCCCGGCCCGACGATCCGGACCACTACGTCATTGGTGCGTACCTGGATGGAACTTGGAATCTGCGAGGTGGCGGTGGTTTGCTCGACACTCGACCAGGCATCAACAGCACGAACGTAGGCATCTTGGAGTGGATGTCAGAAGACCAAAGCAGCAACTACCGCACGAAGTACTTCCCCGGCGTCGGCACGGACTCATACACAAAGCTCATTGGCGGCGCCACGGGTGCGGGCGTAACACTGCGCGCGGAAGACGCCTACAACTGGATGGCGAAGGAGGTTAACGGCATCTACTCGAACAACCAGAGCGCGACGTTTGACTTCCTTGCAACCGCCTTCAGCCGTGGCTCTTTGGAGGCGCGTATGCTGCTGCATATGCTCGATGAGCGTGGAATTCCCGACTACTCTTCGCGATATGAGGTGACAGTCGGCGAGGATCACACTGAAGTCCGCTATGACCGCAATATCATTGAGCCACGCAGAGCCGGTCTGAGTGGAGTGCTGTTCGACACAGTCACCACGGGCGTGGGCGACTTCTACAACATCGACCTTCCGGACCGCGCTCAGATCTACCATCCAATTGCGCGCGACGAAATGCGCCCGTTCTTCCCAATCGCGCCGCTCGCACGGTTCGGTGAGGCCCTAACCTCATCGTGGTTCCAACCGGTCCTTCCTGGTGGTCATTCGGACATCGGAAACAACCACGACCGCGGCGGCCTCGGCGATTGGAATTTGCAGTTGGCGCACCAATTCATGACCCAAAACCTGGGCCTACCCTTGATGTCCATCCCCGACGCCAACGCGCCCAATCCGGCCAACTCGTGGATTCACGAGATGCGCGGCGAACAGGGCATCGCGCCGCCGAGCAATTTGCCCTTCGTGCGGCCGTTAGCGCCGCGTTACGTGCCACCGCAGCCAGTCGTCGACCTGTACGGAAGGTAGTTCTCAGCATGAAGGTCGGGGAAACTCTAGGGCGGCTGCCGCGCAACGCCGCCACGGCATTGCTTATTGGCTTGCTGCTTGGCTGTGCCGCAGCACCTATTGCCGACAAGGATGGACGGGTCTATCACTGCGTAGCGACAGATCATCCGATTCCACCGCCAAATACATGGGCAAAAAAGACACCGCTTGAGAGGTTTGAATATGGTGACTTCTTGATCGAAAACCGCCCAACCATCAGCGGCAGCACGTATTGCAATGTTCTGACAGTCCCTAGAACTGCCTACCTGCGCTACCACGTGGACGACCATGTGGTTGAAAAGCGCTTTGACCTGTCGGCCCTGACGGCGCAGCGCGTGCGTAACAAGACGGTGGAGTTCTTCGTTGATGGCGATGCGGTGGAAGTGCGAGTAATGACGCCGGTGCAAGGCGCTATGCCGAGCAAGGAAGTAATCTTGCGCCAATAAACAGGCTGCGTCCATCGTGCAGATGGTGCTGCCACCGGCGTGCAACGCGACGTGCACGTGTGCTGCACATCAAGCAGAACTGCGCGCCGCGGGTGCGGGCGAGGTTGAGTCGCGACCGGGCCTTTGTGGGAGCTAGGAAAGGCAAGCAAGATAGTGCGACCCGGCAGGCGCCCGGGTGACCTGCTCTGGCTTCTTCGAGCCAGTCAATCCTAGAGGACTGCTACGTTGGAGGCAGGGTGACGCCGCTACTTCAAGGTGTCCAGAGCATCAGCCAGCAGTTGATCGCTGGCGCGAAAGCCGCGGCTGCCGACCCGCAATTTCCCAATTGCAGAGCTGGGTCCGCTCCGCGCCAGGGTCAGCAGCACTCTGCTCTAGAACCGATACGCCGACAGCTCTGTTGTGCAGTTCGCGCCAGAATGGAGTTGACTGGCTTCCGCGGACGGTTACAGGCTGAGGTTTTCAGCCATTTCGGTGTGAACCGTAGCAGGGTTGTCCACCGGCGGCGTGGCGCCTGCCACGCATGAGCCGACGGTGGTCAACCCGTGTTCGACGCTCAGCTCTGACGCATTGCGGTGTTTGCTTTCGTAGTTGGCCGGTGAGAGATAGCCCAGCGCGCTGTGTCGGCGGCGCGGGTTGTACCAAGCCTCGATGTAGGTGAACAAGGCCAGCCGCGCCTCGGTCTTCGTCGGCCAGCTCCTGCGGTCGATCAATTCGCACTCCAGGCTGGCGAAGAAGCTCTCGGCCATCGCGTTGTCGTAGGCATCGCCCACCGTGCCCATCGAGGGTCGCACGCCCATCTTCTTGCAGCGCTCGCCGAAGGCCACGCTGGTGTACTGGCTGCCCTGGTCGCTGTGGTGGATCACGCCCTCGGGTTTGCGCTGCTGCAGCGCCATGTTCAGCGCCGCGAGCACCAGCTCGGCCGTCATGCTCTCGCCGATGGCCCAGCCCACCACCCGCCGGCTCCACACGTCGAGCACGACAGCCAGGTAGATGAACCCGGCCCACGTGGGCACGTAGGTCATGTCGGCCACCCAGAGCTGGTTCGCGCCGTCGGCTTTGAACTCGCGCTTGACCAAGTCGGGAGCGGGCTGCTTGTCCTCGTCGCGGCGCGTGGTCACGACCCAGGCGCGGCGCCGGCTCACGCCACGGATGTGCGCCAGGCGCATGAGCCGGGCCACACGCTGGCGGCTGACCTTCATGCCTTGATCGATCAGCTCGGCGCGCACGCGCGGCATACCGTAGGTCGCGTCCGACTCGGTGTGCACGGCGCGGATGCGCTCGGTCAGCACGGCGTTGTCGATGGCGCGCTGTGAGGGGGCTCGGTCGCGCCAGGCGTAGTAGCCGCTGGCCGATACCTGCAGCACCCGACACATCGTTCTGACCTTGGCGTCGGCCTGGTTCGCGTTCACGAGTTCGTAGACCCGATGGACGTCTTGCCGTCCTTGGCGGCGAACCAGGCCGTAGCCTTTGCCAGGATGTCGCGCTCTTGCTGCAGCTGGCGCACCTGTCGTCGCAATCGCGCCAACTCTTCGCGCTCTGCCGTGCTCAGCACGTCCTTGCCGCGCACCGGCTTGCCACGGTCGGCCGCGGATCGCGCCACCCACGCGGTGATGCTCTGCGCGGCGACACCGAACTCACGCGAGAGTTCGGCCGGCGTTCGACCGGCCATGGCCAGCTCGACGATCTGCTGCTTGAATGCCTCCGGGTACGGGGGCTTGGTCTTTCCCATTTCGGACTCCTTCTTCCAATAGGATGAGGTGTCCGCGAAACTGGGTCAACTTCAGAACATGTTTGACCTACTGCGACCAACAATCCGTTGCCCGCGGCGTTGATCGCCAGCGTCGTGACTCCATTCGAGCGCGCAATGGACTTGGTTGACCACGCCCCGCCGACAAACTTGGAGACCAGGCGAACGCTGGTCGTGCAGTTGTTGATAGTGCCCTCGCACGGTTCCCACACGACAGCCATTGCGCCGCCCGGCCCCCGTTCCATGGCCAACACGGTTTGTACGGGGGCATTTCCATAGGTCGCATCGATCGCGGCAGGCGCCGTCCAGGCGTTCCCCGCGCCCGGTCCACGCTGGGCGAAGCGCACTTTGTCTGTAGGCAGGACGTTGGTGGGGTCCATTTCGCGCCAGACCGCGGCGGCGACGCCACCGCTGGCGCCCGACGTCACGAAATCCTCAACATCTGAGCCGTTTGCGTTGACGGCAACACCATTGACCACCAGATCGCAGCCGTTCAGTGCAGCGTTCTGCTGCAGCCAGGAGATCGCAAATTCGGCGTTTGCGGTGAACAGAACGTCCGGCTCAGCCGGGCGGCCTCGAGCGGTGAGTCCTGACTTGCGGACTTCCTGGGTCGATACCTTGCCGATAGGTATGAAGGTTCCATCTGTTAGCGAGACCTATCGATTCAGCTGGAAGGACTGGCCCAGATTGTGGGTCGGCGCGCGTTGCGCGCAGGGGCCCGCGCGTTCGCTCAGAAGCCCAGGCTGGCCAGCAGGTCGTCGACTTCGCCCTGATTGCTCACCACGTCGGTGCGATTTTCGGCGTTCACCACCGGGCCAGGCAGGGCCACCGCCTCGGTTGTCGCTGCCGCCTCGTGCGGCGCCGCCTGGACCAGCAGCTTGACCAGCGAGTCTTCCAGATCGACCGCCAACGACACGACCTTGGCCACCACCTGACCGGTCAGGTCGTGGAAGTCCTGCGCCATCATGATGTCGGTCAGATGGGCGTCGATGCGCGCGGTCGCGGCTTCGACATCGCCGACGAAGTTCATCACCGCGCCGCTGGCCACCGCCTTCACCGGATCGCTGACGATGGCCACCGCGATGCGCCGCGTCTGCGCACTGATCGGCTGTGTTCGGCCTTGGCCAGATCGACCGAGTTCAACACCTTGTCGGCCGCTTCGCCGGTCTTGCTGCGCAATGTAGGTCAGGCGGCTGCGGGCGTCGGGCAGGCCGTGGGCCACCTGTTGCAGGCGGGGGCATCACGCCGAGCTGCCTGCAATGTGTCGTGCAATTGGCGCGTGATGTGACCGAGTTGCTGGAACACTTCGGGCGAAGCCTCGGCCACCATCTGCGGGGCGAGTGCCGATTGGGTGTCCATTTTCATGGGCTCGTTCCGAGTGGTCCGTTGGTTCAGGCCGGGGTGGCCAGTTTTTGCATGATCTTCTGGACCTTCTCCTCCAGCGTCGCCTTGGTGAAGGGCTTGACGATGTAGCCGGCCGCGCCGGTCTGCGCCGCCAGCACGATGTCTTCCTTGCGCGCTTCGGCGGTCACCATCAGCACCGGAATGTGCTTCAGGCTGTCGTCGGCCTTGACCGCCTTCAGCAGGTCGAAGCCGTTCATGTTCGGCATGTTGATGTCGCTGACCACGAAGTCGAACTTCTGTGCCTTGAGCATGGCCAGCGCGGCCACGCCGTCCTCGGCCTCTTCGGCGTTGTTGCAGCCCATCTCCTTCAACAGGCCGCGCACGATGCGGCGCATGGTCGAGAAGTCGTCGACGATGAGAAACTTCAGGTCGATGGTATTGCTCATGGTGGGCGGGGCTTGCGCAGGCGGTTAAGGCGTTATCGGACGCCCGGTGTGGGACTTGAAGCCGCAGGCCCCGCCGGCGCTGACGGGGCCGCTGGCGCTGCGGATTCGTCCGCAATCAGTGTCTCGGCCAGTTCAGGGGCGGTGCGAAACAGCCGGTCTTCGGCGTCGCGGTTCATCACGATGATGCTGATGCGCCGGTTGCTGGCGGCGAGCGGCGCCTGCGGGTCGAACAGCGTGCTCGACGGCCAGGCCCTGCACGCGCAGCACGCGGTCGTCGGGCAGGCCGCCGGCCACCAGTTCGCGGCGCGAGGCGTTGGCGCGGTCGGCCGAAAGCTCCCAGTTGCTGTAGCCGCGCTCGCCGGCCGCAGAACGGCTGGGCGTCGGTGTGGCCCTCGAGCGTCAGGTGGTTCGGCACCTCGGCCAGCACCGCGCCGATCTCGCGCAGCAGCTCGCGCATGTACGGCTTGCACCATCGGCCGCTGCCGCTGTCGAACATCGGCCGGTTCTGCTCGTCGACGATCTGGATGCGCAGGCCGTCGCGGGTCATGTCGAGCGGATCTGCGAGCGCCATCGCCGGCCAGCTTCGGGCTCGTCGGCGATGCGTCTGCTCGACCTTCTTCTTCAGCGTCTTCCAGCCGGGCGACCTCGGCGCGCACCTGCTCGGCCTTGAGCGCCTGCAGGTTGACGGCTGTGCGCTTGGGCGTCGACGTCGCCGTGCTTGACCTGGCCGGTGGTGCGCGTCAGATCCTGGCCGCCGCCGCTGCAGCACGTGCGACGAGTCGCCCGAGCCCGCAGCCGCCGAACATGCGCCACCTTCAGCGGCGACTGGAAGTAGTCGGCGATGCCCTTCTTGTCGCCCTCGGTGGTCGAGCCGAGCAGCCACATCAGCAGGAAGAACGCCATCATCGCCGTCACGAAGTCGGCATAGGCGATCTTCCAGGCGCCGCCATGGTGGCCGTGGCCGCCCTTCTTGATCGTCTTGATGATGATCGGCTGCAGCTTCTTCGCGTCGCCGGCCATATTGCCCCCCTCCCGAAGCGCCTGCGGCGCTCCCTCCCAGGGGGGCTCCGCCAGTGGCCCGGCAAAGCCGGTTCCACGGCGGCTGCTCGAATCGGACCGTGCGGGGCGCGCTCACTTCTTGCCCTTGACATGGCTTTCGAGCTCGGCGAAGGTCGGCCGCTCGGTCGAGTACAGCACCTTGCGCCCGAACTCGACCGCCACCTGCGGCGCGTAGCCCTGCATGCGGGCCAGCAAGCGTGGTCTTGATGCACTGCAGCTCCTTGCCGCTCTCGTCGACCTTCTGCTCCAGCAGGCCGGCCAGCGGCTCGACGAAGGCGTAGGCCAGCAAGATGCCCAGGAAGGTGCCGACCAGCGCCGAGCCGATCATGCCGCCGAGCACCGCCGGCGGCTGGCCGACCGAGCCCATGGTGTTGACCACGCCGAGCACCGCGGCCACGATGCCGAAGGCCGGCAGGCCGCCGGCCAGGCGCTGCAGCGCGGCCACGGCCGCGTGGGCCTCGTGGTGATGGGTCTCGATCTCGCTGTCCATCAGCGACTCGATCTCGTGCGCGTTCAGGTTGCCCGAGACCATCATGCGCAGGTAGTCGGTGATGAACTCGACGACGTGGTGGTCGCTGCCGACGGCCGGGTACTTCTTGAACAGCGGCGACTCGTGCGGCGTCCTCGACGTCCTTCTCGATCGACATCAGGCCTTCCTTGCGCGCCTTTTGCAGGATGTCGTAGAGCAGCGCCATCAGCTCCATGTAGCGCGCCTTGGTGTACTTGCTGCCCTTGAAGCACAGGGCCAGGCCCTGGCCGTGGCCTTCAGCACCTTGATCTGGTTGTTGGCCAGGAACGCGCCGAAGGCCGCGCCGCCGATGGCGGCCATCTCGAACGGCAGGGCGTGCAGGATGACGCTGATGTTGCCGCCGTGAGCGATGAAGACGCCGAAGATGGCAGCCCAGCGCGACGAGCCAGCCGATGAGTACGAACATGGTGTGAGGAGTGCAGGCGGAGGTGCTGCCCCAGATATCGGCGCACGCAGCCGGCGCTTGAGCCTCTTCGCGTTGGCCGCGCCGGGCTTGGTCCGCCGCGCGCCTACACGCTTGATCGCGCGTCAAGAAACGCGCGGCTCGAGGAGCCGCGCGAAGGCACAGGGGTCTGTGCCAGGAGGAGACGGTAGCGGTGTGCCGTCGGTCGCCGCGTTATCGGCGCCGTGCGGGCAAACTTCAATGGGCGCAGGCGGCGCTGAGCTGGCGGCTGCCCGCCTCGAGTTGCAAGGCCCCCGCGGTCTTGCCCTTGCCGGCGCGCGCCGGTGGCGCGCACAGGCCGCAGACATAGTGTTTGGCGATCTCGTGCGGGTGGGTCACGAAGTGGCCGCCGCACTTCGAGCACTTGGTCATCGTCAGCATGCCGTTGTCGACGAACTTGACCAGGCGCCAGGCGCGCGTCACCGACAGCAGCGGCTCCAGGCCCTGGGCCTGGGTCTGCTCCAGGTAGAGCTGGTAGGCCTTGATGACGATGTCGATCTCGTCGAGCTCGGCTGACCTTGTTCAGGTACTCGTGGATGTTCAGGAACAGGGTGGCGTGGATGTTCGGCTGCCAGGTCATGAACCAGTCGGTCGAGAACGGCAGCTGGCCCTTGCTCGGGCGACTTGCCGGCGACTTCCTTGTACAGGCGCAGCAGGCGCTCGTAGCTGCAGGTCGGTTTCGCTCTCCAGCACCTGCAGGCGCGCGCCGAGGTGGATCAGCGTGACGGCGCGCTCGATCTGCTTGGCTTCGGTCAGGATGCTCTTGTTGCGGGCCATGGGGCTTTCCTCCTCGCTGTGTCGTTGGCTAGGGTCGCAAGCTCAAGCGGCTTCTTGATGGCGGCCGGCCATCAGGATCGCTGCGTGCAGGCGCCCGGCGCTTTCGTTGGCGGCGCTCTTGCCGTGGTTGGTGAGCAGGCCCCAGACCAGTGTCGTCGTCCATGCGGAAGCGGCACAGCAGCGTGTTGCTCGGCGGCGATCTTCATCATCTGCGCCGGTGTCAGCAGTGCCGATCACCGTGGCGGTCTCTTCGCTCGACGCCCAGGCGATACAGGGCCTGCTCGCGGTCGCTGCGGATCAGGCTCTGCGCCAGCATCAGGTACGACAGGTTGGCTTCGCGGATCTCGGTGAGGATCTGGTCGGCGTTCATGGACTTCGCTACTCCTGGGTTGATCGATGGGCTCGGTATGGGGCTCACTGTAGGAGTCCGTCGATCGCTCGAATAGCGGCGAATCGCCATCGCTGCAGTCCGCGTTCTTCGGTGCAGGCTGTAGGGCAAATTCCTACAGGCCGGCCAGCTGCGGCAGCACGTCGCGAAGGGCTTGGAAACAGTGGCGCCGATGCGCTGTGACGCATGTCACGGATCGACCCCTAGAGGCGAGGAGTGACCGCACTTTAGATCGCCGCGCAGGCGCACGGTGGCCTGAACTGCAGCCGCTTTCGCCGACTGTTCGCGCTATAGCTTTGACGGCCGGCGCCGAACAATGGCCCCCATCGACGCAGGTCCGAGCAGGTGTGCCCTGCGAAGCTGCGCCGCCTCTTACCCCCACCAGCCGCCCATGGACAACCCGATCGCCGAGACCCGCCCTGCCGCCGCCGCGCGCTGTCGGCCATGCCGGCCAAGGCCCGACTGATGCTGGCCCTGGGCGTCGCCGGCCTGGTGGCGGTCATCGTCGCGCTCGCGCTGTGGAGCCAGAAGGGCGACTACAAAGTGCTGTATGCCAACCTGAGCGAGAAGGATGGCGGCGCCATCATCGCCCAGTTGTCGCAGATGAACATTCCGTACCGCCATGCCGACGGCGGCAACGCGATCCTGGTCCCGGCCTCGCAGGTCCACGACGCGCGCTTGAAGCTGGCCACGGCCGGCCTGCCCAAGGGCAGCGTGGTCGGTTTCGAGTTGATGGACAACGCGCGCTTCGGCCAGACCCAGTTCCAGGAACGCCTGACCTTCCAGCGTGGCCTGGAAGGCGAGTTGACGCGCTCGATCGGGGCCCTCGGATCGGTGCAGGCGGCACGCGTGCACCTGGCGCTGCCGAACCAGAACGGCTTTTTCCGTGAACAACAAAAGCCGTCGGCCTCGGTCTTGCTGACCCTGCACCCCGGACGCACCCTGGACCGCGGCCAGATCGCGGGCATCGTGCACCTGGTCTCGGCCTCGGTGCCGGAACTGAGCCCCAAGGCAGTCAGCGTGCTCGACCAGACCGGCAGCCTTGTTGTCGGCGCCCAGCGAACCGGCCTCCGGCCAGGGCCTCGATGCCCAACAACTGCAGTACGTGGCCCAGGTCGAGGCCAGCTACGTCAAGCGCGTGATCGAAATCCTCGAGCCGGTGGTGGGCCGGGAAAATCTGCGCGCCACGGTGGCCGCCGATATCGACTTCTCGCAATCGGAGGCGACCTCCGAATCGTTCAAACCGAACCAGGGCGCCGAGCCGGCCGCCGTGCGCAGCCAGCAGACCAGCGAGGCCGGCGCCACGGCGCAGACCACACCCAGCGGCGTGCCGGGCGCGACCTCGAACCAGCCGCCGCTGCCGGCCACTGCGCCGCTGACCGGCGCCTCGTCGCCGCTGCACACCGCGGCGGCGGGCAGCCCAGGCGGCATGGGCAACCAGCGGCGCGACAACCTGACCAACTACGAAGTCGACAAGACCGTGCGCGTGACGCGCAACGCCACCGGCAACATCAAGCGCCTGGCCGCCGCCGTGGTCGTCAACCATCGGGTCACGACCGCGCCCAACGGCAAGACCACCAGCACGCCGCTGTCGAGCGACGAAGTCGAGAAGCTGACGGCACTGGTGCAGGAGAGCATCGGTTTTTCCAAGGAGCGTGGCGACTCGGTCAAACTGATCAACGCACCGTTCCGCGTCGACGGCCGTCCCACGGCCGAGGTGCTGCCGCTGTGGCAACAGGATTGGTTGATCGACCTGCTGCGTGCCGGCGCCACCCCCGCGGCATTGGCCCTGGTGGCCTTGCTCATCGTCATGGGTCTGGTGCGGCCGGCCCTCAAGGCCGCGCTGGCGCCGCCTGCGCGCGGCGCGCAACTTGCACATCGTCGCTGACGAGACAGCGCCGCCTGCCGAACCCAGCCGTGCGGCGGCGGCGCTGCCGGCGCCGCGCAGCACGCAGCGCCTGGACACGGCCCGTGCCGTCGCCAAGCAGAACCCGGCCGCGGTGGCCAGCATCGTGCGCGGTTGGGTGAACGGGGAGTCGGCATGAGTTCGGGCATGGACGAAGACGGCCTCGAAGACGCGGCCATCCTGTTGATGTCGCTGGGCGAGGAGGAGGCGGCCGACGTGTTTCGCCATCTCGCACCCAAGGAAGTGCAGCGCCTGGGTGAAACCATCGCCAAGATGAAGGCCATCTCGCACGAGCGGGTCGAAGGCGTGCTCGAACGCTTCACCAACGTGGCTGCCGAGCAGAGCATTCTGGTGGCCGACAACGACGAGTACGTCAAATCGGTGCTGCGCAAGGCGCTCGGCGAGGACAAGGCCAACCTGCTGATCGACCGCATCCTGCAGGGCAGCGACATCTCCGGCATCGAAAGCCTGAAGTGGATGGACGCCGCGTCGGTGGCCGAGTTGCTGCGCAACGAGCACCCGCAGATCGTGGCCGCGATCCTGGTCCACCTCGACTTCGACCAGGCCAGTTCGGTACTGAAGTGCCTCGGCGAGCGCCAGCGCAATGAGGTGCTGGTGCGCATCGCCACGCTCGACGGCATCCAGCCCAGCGCCTTGAAGGATCTGAACGAAGTCATGAGCAAGGTGCTGGCCGGCGGCGAAAAGACGCGCAAGACCTCGCTCGGCGGCGTCAAGCCGGCGGCCGAGATCATCAACCTGCTGGGCGGCTCGATCGAGACCTCGGTGCTCGACTACATCCGCGAGGCCGACAGCGACCTGGCGCAGAAGATCATGGACAACATGTTCACCTTCGACGACCTGGACAAGCTCGACGACAAGGGCATCCAGGCCGTGCTGAAGGAAGTGCAGAGCGAGTCGCTGGTGGTGGCCCTGAAGGGTGCATCGGTCGAGTTGCGCGACAAGATCTTCAAGAACATGAGCACACGCGCGGCCGAGACGCTGCGCGAAGACCTCGAATCGCGCGGCCCGGTGCGGCTGTCGGAGGTCGAGGCCGAGCAGAAGGAAATGCTCAAGATCGTCCGCCGCCTGGCCGACGAGGGACAAATCATGCTGGCAGGTGGCGGCGATGACGACTTCGTCTGAGCGCGGCAGCGCGCCCAACCCCTACGCGCGCTTCATTCCGCGCGAAGAGCTCGACGGCTTCGCCGCCTGGTGCCCCGACGAATTCGGCGCCAGCGCGACACCGCGAGCCGGCACCGAGACGCAGCGCAACGCCGAACAGCAGGCCCTGCGCCAGGCCGGCTACGAGGACGGTTACCGCGATGGCCTGGTCGCGCTGGAAAGCTTCAAACTCAGCTTCGCCCAGCAATTGGCGGCGCAGCTGACACCGCTGTTGAGCGCCTTCGAGCAGGCCCTGGTCGGACTCGAGTCGCAGATTGCCGACAGCGTCGCCCGCACCGCCACCACGCTGGCGCGGCAGGTCGTGCGCAGCGAACTGGTGGCCCGGCCCGAACTGGTGGCCCAGGTGGCCAGCGAAGCCGTCAACACGGTGCTGCTGTCGGCGCGCCACATCCGCGTCTTCGTCCACCCCGACGACCTGGCCTTGATCCAGGGCGGTGCCAGCGAGGCCTTGGCCGCGCGCGGCGCGCGCCTGATCGCTGAAGCCGGCTTGTCGCGCGGCGGCTGCCGGGTCGAGTCCGATCTGGGCAGCGTCGATGCACGGCTCGAAGTGCGTTGGGCCCAGGCTGCGGCCACACTCGGCCAGGCCCTGCCGCTGGACGAACCCGGCGCTGCGCCATGACCGGCGTGCCGGTGGCCTCGCGCACGCTGCGCTGGCAACGCTACCTGGCCGACCTCGAGGCCTTCGCTGCGATGCCGCTGCCGCTGGCCACCGCGGGCTCGCTGGTGCGCGTAGCCGGCCTGGTGCTCGAAGCCGCCGGCATCCGCGCGCCGGTCGGCGCGGTCTGCGAAGTCCACGGCAGCAGCGGCCCGCCGGTGCAGGCCGAAGTCGTCGGCTTCGACTCCGACCGCGCCTTCCTGATGCCCACCGGCGAGGTCCATGGTCTGGCCAGCGGCGCGCGCGTCCTGCCCTGCCCGGCGCCGGCCGCGCCGCCTCGCCTGGGCGCCGAGAACCACCCCTGGCGGCGCAGCGACGACCGCGGCCTGCACCTGCCGGTCGGGGATGGTCTGCTGGGCCGCGTCGTCGACCCGCATGGCCAGCCCATGGACCGCGCCGGCGAAATCGACAACGTGCACCTCGCGCCGATGATCCGCCGCCCGATCAATGCCATGGACCGCGACCCGGTGCGCCAGCCGCTGGACACCGGCGTGCGCGCGATCAACGCCATGCTGACGGTGGGCCGCGGCCAGCGCATCGGATTGTTCTCCGGCACCGGCGTGGGCAAGTCCGTGCTGCTGGGCATGATGGCGCGCTACACCGAGGCCGACGTGATCGTGGTCGGCCTGATCGGTGAACGCGGCCGCGAGGTCAAGGAATTCATCGAAGACATCCTCGGGCCCGAGGGCATGCAGCGCAGCATCGTCGTTGCGGCGCCGGCCGACTCGGCGCCCTTGGTGCGCATGCAGGGCGCAACCTACGCCACCGCCATCGCCGAGTCCTACCGTGACCGCGGCCGCCATGTCTTGTTGCTGATGGACAGCCTGACGCGTTACGCCATGGCCCAGCGCGAAATCGCGCTGGCCATCGGCGAGCCGCCGGCCACCAAGGGCTACCCGCCGAGCTGCTTTGCCAAGCTGCCGCAACTGGTCGAACGCAGCGGCAACGGCCGCGACGGCTGCGGCTCGATCACCGCGTTCTACACCGTGCTGTCCGAAGGCGACGACCAGCAGGATCCGATCGCCGATGCCGCGCGCGGCATCCTCGACGGCCATATCGTGCTCTCGCGTGATCTGGCCGAGGCCGGCCACTACCCGGCCATCGATGTCGAGAAATCGGTCTCGCGGGTGATGACCAGCGTGGCCGGCAAAGAGCATGTGCGCGCCGCGCGGCGCGCGCGCGCCCTGCTCGCCAAGCTGAGCAAGGCCCGCGACCTGATCCAGCTCGGGGCCTACGCCCCGGGCCACGACAGCGAACTCGACGCCGCAGTGCGCGCGCAGCCGGCGTTGACCGCGCTGCTGCAACAAGACATGCATCAATCGGCGACCCTGGCCGAGAGCCTGCAGCAACTGGCCGCCAGCGTGAGCAGCGCCTGATTCTTGACCCATCACCGTCCATGGACACCCTCAGAACGCTGCTCGAACATGCCGAAGGCGAACGCAACCAGGCCCTGGCCGCATTCAATCAGGCACGCGCGCGATGCGACGCGGCCCGCCAGCAAGCCGAGCAGCTCGACCACTATCGCGCCGATTACCGCCAGCGCTGGAGCGCGCAGTTCGCCCGCGGCGCGGCCCTGGAGATCGTGCGCTGCTACCAGGGCTTCGCCGACCGGCTCGAGACCGCCATCGCCCAGCAGCAGCACGCGGTGCAGCAGATGCAGGCGGCGCAGGCCCGCGCCGGCGATACCTTGAGCGCCCATGAACTGCGCGTGGCCTCGGTGCGCAAGCTGATCGAACGCCGCGTCCAGGCCCAGCGCCAGGCCGGCGAGAAGCGCGAGCGGCGCGAGGACGACGAAGGCTCGGCCCGTTTGGCCCTGGCCCGCGCCAATGCCGCGTCCAGCCGCAACGGAGTACGCCCTTGACACCCGCGCCTCGCACCTGCAGCAGCGGCTTGAACCCCGCTGACAGGTTGGGCCGTCCGCATGGAGACTGAGTGATGACTGCGCTGACTGCATTGACCCCGGCGCCGGTGCGCGCCGCAAACGTGCCGACCGATGACACGGCCCGCGACAGCAGCGGCGGCGATTTCGCCGCGGCACTCGACGTGGCGCGCGAACCGGCCCCGGTTCACGCCAAGGCCGCGCCCGCACGAGGCGACGGCAAGGCGGCAGGGGCCAAGGCCAGCGCCGACGACGCGAAGCGAGCCGAGGACAAGGCGGCCGATGACGAACCGGACGCCGCCGGCCCCGACCTGGCACTGCTGCTGCCGGGTTGGCCGGCGCCTGTAGACGCCGCCGCGGTCGACGCTGCGTCGCCGTCGTCGTCGCCCGGTTCGACCCGCGGGACCGACGATGTAGCACCCGGCGGCGTGGCGGTCGGTGCCGCGTCGCTGGCGCCGACCGCGGCCGACCCGGCCGTGCCAGTCGCGGCAGGCGTTGCCGGCGCAGCGCCCATGGCCGCCATTGCCGCCGTCACCGCCCCGGTACCTGCAGCCACCGCTGCACCCGCAACACGGGCGGCCGCGGCGACAGCGCTTGCCCCTGGTTCGCGCGAGCCGTCACCGGCCCTGCCATCGCTGCAGCCTGCGGCGACGCCCGCGCCGCCGAGCGCGGCCGCTGCGACACCGACGCCAGCGGCGATGTCCGCAGCCGCTGCGGATAAGCCGCGTGCCCCAGGCAGCCACGCCGCAATAGTGGCCAGCGTCGAGGCCGCGCCGGGGGCCGGCACCAAGGCCGACGCCGCCGCCTCATGGACGCCCGAGGCCCTGCCCTGGCCGGCGCCGCCACGCTCGGCACCGCGCCGCCCGCGCGGCCGGCCGTCGCGGCGCCTTTCGAAACCCACCTCGCCGCGGCCCTCGATTCACCGGCCTTCGCGCCGGCACTGGCCAACCAGATCACCTGGTTGGTCCACGAGGGCCAGCAGCATGCACGGCTGACGATCAACCCGGCCGAGATGGGCCCGGTGACCGTGAAGATCGTGCTCGACGGCAGCCAGGCCCGCGTCGACTTCAGCGTCGACATGGCCGCCACCCGCAGTGCCATCGAGGCCAGCCTGCCGGCGCTGGCCGCCGCCCTGCACGACAGCGGGCTGACGCTGGCCGGCGGCGGCGTCTTCGACGGCCAGCCGCGCCACGGCGCGCAGGACGATGCCCAGCCGTCGCGGCCGGTCGCGGCCGGCGCGAACTCGGCATTGCCGGGCGCTGCCGCGTCGGTCGCGGCATGGCCGCCACGCCCGGCGCGTGGGCTGGTCGATCTGGTCGCTTGAGCCCAGGCCGGGCCACCGCGCGACGGCCGTCGGAGCAAGCGCCCTAAGAACCCGCTTATCGAGCCTTTCGCCCAGCCCCGGCTTTCAATAATCAGGGTGTGAATCCCGCAGTGGCGTCCGGCCCTGCGAGCCCGCCCTTCCAGGAGTCCAGCATGTCCGCTGCCCCCGCAGCCGCAGTCCCCGAAACGACCGACGCCGGGCCGGCCAAACCCGGCCGCAAGAAGATGTGGATCGCGATCGGGGTCGCGCTGGCCGTGCTGCTGGCCGGCGGTGGTGGCGCCACGGTGTGGGTCATGAAAAAGCGCGCAGCGGCCGCGGCCGCTGCGGCAGCCGAAGGCGAGGCCGACGGCGGCGAAGACAGCGCACCCGCCGAGGCCGAGGCCAAGCCGGCGCGGGCCGACGTCAAGCACGCACCGACCTTCGTGCCGCTAGACCCATTCACCGTCAACCTCGCCGATCGCGACAGCGAGCGTTTTGCCCAGGTCGGTGTCAGCCTGGAGTTGACCGACGCCAAGGCCGGTGAGCTGCTCAAGGCCTACATGCCGGCGATCCGCAACAACATCCTGCTCGCCCTGGGCAGCAAGACCGCCGCGCAGCTGATGGAGCGCGACGGCAAGGTACGCCTGGCCGCCGAGATTCGACGCGAAGCGCTGCGCCCCTTGGGTTACGTCATCGCCCTGCCGGCCGCGCCTGCCTCCGGCGTGGCGGCGAAGATGGCCGACACCGCCGAAGAAGACGCCGACATCCCGATCCGCGCCGTGCACTTCTCCAACTTCATCATTCAGTGAACCCTGCCCGGCAATGAATCAGCAGATCCTGTCCCAAGACGAAGTCGATGCGCTGCTGCAAGGCATCACCGGCGAGAGCCAGAAGCTGGAGAAGGAAGAGCTGCCGGCGGGCGCCACGCGTGACTACAACCTGGCCGACCAGGAACGCATCGTGCGCGGGCGCATGCCGACGATGGAAATCGTCAACGAGCGCTTCGCCCGCAACATCCGCATCGGCCTGTTCAACCTGATCAGGAAGAGCCCCGAGGTGTCGATCGGCGGCGTGAAGGTGCAGAAATACAGCGCCTTCTTGCGCGAGATCGTGGTGCCGACCAATTTCAACATCGTCAGCGTCAAACCGCTGCGCGGCTCGGGTCTGATCGTTTGCGACCCGAACATGGTGTTCGCGGTCATCGACGCCCTGTTCGGCGGCGCGGGCAAGTTCCACACCCGGATCGAGGGTCGCGACTTCAGCCCGACCGAGCTGCGCGTGATCATGCGCCTGGTCGAAGTCATCATCGCCGAGTTCGAGAAGGCCTGGCAAGGCATCTACCCGCTCGAGCTCGAATACCAGCGCTCGGAGATGCAGCCGCAGTTCGCGACCATCGCCACGCCCAGCGAAATCGTCATCACCACCAGCTTCACGCTCGATGTCGGCGACACCTCGGGCACGATCCACTTCTGCATTCCCTACTCCACGCTGGAGCCGATCCGCGACGTGCTCTACAGCTCGATGCAGGGTGACTCGAACGAACCCGACAAGCGCTGGATCAACCTGCTCAAGACGCAGATCCAGGCCGCCGAGGTGCAGCTGGTGGCCGAGCTGGCGACGGCACCGTCGACGGTCGAGCAGCTGCTGGCTTTCAAACCCGGCGACTTCATCGAACTCGACCTGGATCCCGAGATCCAGGCCAAGGTCGACGGCGTGCCGGTGCTCGACTGCCACTACGGCACCGCCAACGGACATTACGCCATCAAGATCGATCGACTGATTTCCAGCTCGCACGTGAGCTGGTTGGGAGCCTCGAATGTCGCCTGACAGCCCCACCCCGGCCGCCACCCCGGCCGAAGACGCCATGGCCGCCGAATGGGCCAGCGCGCTCGAACAGAGCAAACCCGAAGCCTCCAGCGAGGTCGCCACCTCGGTCGAGCAGGCCGCCCCGGCGCAGTTCGCCAACCTGGCCGTCGGTGCGCCCAGCGCACCCGGCGCCGGCAACGATCTGAACATGATCCTGGACATCCCGGTGCAGTTGACCGTCGAACTGGGTCGCACCCGGATCCCGATCAAGCACATCCTGCAGTTGGCCCAGGGTTCGGTGGTCGAGCTGGAAACCATGGCCGGTGAGCCGATGGACGTACTCGTCAACGGCTACCTGATCGCCCAGGGCGAGGTGGTGGTGGTGAACGACAAGTTCGGCATCCGCCTGACCGACATCGTCACGCCCAGCGAGCGCATGCGCCGCCTGAGCAAGCACTGAGCCGAACCCGCGCAGCGCATGTCCACGGGTTCGGTCGTCTCCTCGCTGGCCTGGTTCATCGCCATCGTGGCGCTGATCCCGCTCGCCTTGTGGCTGCTCAAGCGCACACCGGCCGGCGGCAGCGGCGCGAACGGCGTGATGCGCAGCGTGGCCGTGCTGTCGCTGGCGCCCAATCAGCGGCTGGTGGCGGTGGAAGTCGGTCGCGGCCCCGCGCGACGCTGGCTGCTGCTCGGCGTCACGGCGCAAAGCATCACCACGCTGCACGAAATGGCGCCCCAGGACGAGGCAGCGCCCGCCGCGCCGGCAGCGACGCCGTTCTCGCAACTGCTGGGCCGGCTGCAGCCGCGCAGGAAAGACCCCGATGCGCAGTGAGCACCGCTCGGTGATCGGTCGACCGACACGGCGTTTCGCGCAAGGCCTGAGCCTGGCCCTGGCGTCGGCCGCGCCGGCCCTGGCCTGGGCCCAGCAGGCCGGCGGCAACAGCCTGCCCCTGCTGATGGCGCAAGGCGCCGGCGGCACCAGCTACTCGGTGCCGATCCAGACCCTGCTGTTCTTCACCGCCCTGTCGTTTCTGCCGGCGCTGCTGCTGCTGATGACCGGATTCACGCGCATCGTCATCGTGCTCAGCCTGCTGCGCCAGGCCCTGGGCACCCAGGCGGCGCCGCCCAACCAGGTAATCATCGGTCTATCACTGTTCCTGACCTTCTTCGTCATGGGCCCGACGCTGGACAAGGTCTATGCCGATGCCTATCAGCCCTTCGCCGAAAATCGCATCGCTTTCGACGAGGCCTTGCAACGCGGCGAAGTGCCGCTGCGCGCATTCATGTTGAAGCAGACGCGCCAGACCGACGTGCAACTGTTCGCCAGGCTGGCCAAACTGCCGGCCGAGACCAAGGGCGAGGCCGTGCCCTTCAAGGTCCTGGTGCCGGCATTCGTGACCAGTGAGCTGAAGAGCGCGTTCCAGATCGGCTTCATGATCTTCATTCCCTTCCTGGTCATCGACATGGTGGTGGCCAGTGTGCTGATGTCCCTGGGCATGATGATGTTGTCACCGGTCTTGGTGGCCTTGCCCTTCAAGCTGATGCTGTTCGTGCTCGCCGACGGCTGGAACCTCCTGCTCGGCTCGCTGGCCGCGTCATTCGCGCAATAGGCCCCGAAGCCATGGATGCACAACAAGTCTTCACCGCCGGCCAGCAAGGCCTGTACCTGCTGCTGATGGTCGCCTCGCCGATCCTGATCGCCGTGCTGCTGGTCGGCCTGGTGGTCAGCGTGTTCCAGGCCGCGACGCAGATCAATGAAGCGACCTTGTCGTTCGTGCCGAAGATCGTCGCCGCGGTGGTGGTGCTGGTCGTGGCCGGGCCCTGGATGATGAGCACCCTGGTCGAATACATGCAGCGCACGCTGCAAGCCATCCCGAGCGCAGTCGGCTAGGGGCCGCGACCTTGGTCACCTTCACCGAGGCCGAGTTGCTGGGCTGGCTGTCGCCGCTGTTCTGGCCCTTCGTCCGCGTGCTGGCCCTGTTCTCGGCACTGCCCTTGCTGGGCCAGCGCATGGTGCCGATGCGGGTGCGGATCGGCCTGGCCGGGCTGATCGTGATCGCCGCCCAGCCGTCGCTGCCCGCCATGCCGCAGGTGGCGCTCGATTCGCCGCTGGCCGTGATGCTCATCGTGCAAAACGTGCTGATCGGCCTCAGCCTGGGATTCGCGGTGCGCATCGTATTTGCGTCGGTCGAACTGGCCGGTGAACTGATCGGCCTGCAGATGGGCCTGAACTATGCGGGCTTCTTCGACCCCGGCAGCGGCTCCCAGGCCACGGCCACCAGCCGCTTCTTCGGCGTCGTCGTCGGCCTGCTGTTCATCGTCATCAACGGCCACCTGCTGGTGGTGGCCGCGGTGGTGCAGAGTTTTCAGGCCTTTCCGGTGGCCGCCGAACCGTTCGCCTTCCTGCGTCAACTGCAGCCGCAGGCCTGGGGCGCCGAAGTCTTCGCCCTCGGTTTGTGGATTGCACTGCCGCTGGTCGCGATGCTGTTGTTCATCAACCTCGTGCTCGGCGTGATCTCGCGCGTGGCGCCGCAGATGAACGTCTTCGCCATCGGCTTTCCGATCACGCTGGGCGTGGGCCTGCTGGGCCTGCTGCTGACCCTGCCGATGATGCAGGGCCCGTTCACGATGGCGCTGGAGCGCATGCTGGCCCATTTCATGTGACACGCAACTCTGCCGACGCCAGAGCCCGCAGCGGGCGTCGCCGCGACGGGGCCGTTCGCGGCCTGGGGACTTCGTTCGCTCGGCGTCGAAGCCGGGTCACTCACCGACCAGACCGTTGCGAATCGCGTAGACGGTGAGTTCGGAGTTGTTGGCCAGGCCGAGCTTTTGCAGGACCCGGGCCCGGTACACGGACACGGTCTTCGGCGAGAGGGTCAGTTCCTCGGCGATATCGGCCAGGCGCTTGCCCGAAGCGATCATGGTCAAGGTCTGCAGTTCACGGTCCGACAGGCTGTCGAAAGTCTGCTCGGGCGACGCCGAGGTCAGGCTTTCGACCAGCATCTGGGCGATCTCGGGGGTTACGTACTTGCGGCCCTGGGCCACCGTGCGCACGGCCTGCACCAGGGCCTGCGGGTCACCGGCCTTGTTGACATAACCGTAGGCACCACCACGCAGGGCCCGGATCGCGTACTGGTCTTCCGGATACATGCTGACCACCAGCACCTTGACCGGGCTGGCTTCGTCCTTGAGCACATGCAATACATCGAGGCCGCTGCGGCCCGGCAGGTTGATGTCGAGGACCAGCACGTCGCACGGTGTGTCGCGCATCAGCACGCGCAACTCGCCATAGTCCGCCGCCTCGCCGACGACGCGAATATCCACCGCTTCGGACAAGGTGTCGCGAATGCCGCGCCGGATCAAGGCATGGTCGTCGCACAGGATCACTTCGATCATAGGTCGCCCCAGGCCGAGGGGTCGTGGCTGCGTGGGTCGGGCCCAGTATCGTCGAAGCCGGCGTCGCTGCGCAGCATGTCGCGCCCGCTGTGCGCGCTCAGGGGCATCGAGACGAGCAGCGTCGTGCCGCTGGTACTGCTGGTCAGTTCGACCCATCCGCCGACCGTATCGACGCGCTCGCGCAGGCCGCGGATGCCGAAGCTGCCGCTCTTGGCCAGGTCCTCGGCGGTCAGGCCACGACCGTTGTCCGCGACTTCGATCGAAAGCACGCCGCGCGCCAGCGAGACGTCGATCCCGACCCGCGTAGCCTGCGCATGTTTGCTGATATTGGTCAAGGCCTCCTGCACCGCGCGGTAGGCCGCCAGTGGCAGGCCCGCCGGCAATTCGAGGTGTTCATGGCTGGTGCGAAAGCTGCATTCGACACCGGTGCGCTTCTCGAAGCGCTGGGCCATCCATTGCAGCGCGGCCACCAGGCCCTGCTCCAGGATCGCCGGGCGCAGGTTGTGCATCAGGCGTTGCGTGGCTTCGATGGCGTGCGCCGTCATGTCGATCGCCGACTGCACCTTTTGCTGCAAGGCCGGCGCCTGGCTGTGGCGCGCGATCCAGGCCAGCTCGAAATTGAGCGCCGTCAAGGCGCCGCCGACATCGTCGTGGATTTCGCGGGCGATCGCCGCCCGCTCGCGTTCGACACTGGTCTGCAAATGCTGGGCCAGTGCCGACAGCTGCTGCCGCGACGCCGCCAGCTCACGATCGGCGGCGACCCGCGCACGCCGGGTCTCATTGGCCTCGATGGCGCGGTCCAGCGCCGGCGACAGGCGCGCCAGGTTGCTCTTCAGCAGGTAATCGCCGGCGCCGTCGCGCATGGCCTGGACCGCCGTCTCTTCGCCGATCTCGCCCGAGACGATGATGAACGGCACCAGCCGCCCACTGTGGTTGACCATCTCCAACGCCGCCAGGCCGGAAAACCCGGGCATGTTGTAGTCGGACAGGATCGCGTCCCAATCCTCCTCCAGCGCGGCGCGAAACCCGGCTTCGCTGTCGACGCGCAGGGTCTGTACCGGGCGACCGTCGGCTCGCAGGTGGGCCATGGCCAGTTCATGGTCGAGTTCCGAGTCTTCGAGGTGCAGTACACGCAGGCTGCGCTGGCGGGTGGGTGCATTCATGGGCGGGAACGGGCGGACGGGCAAAGCTGTGGAATTGGGCCGACTTTAGCCCCGTGATCGGATCAACGGCGGCCCACTGGCTGCCGACAATCCATGCATCGGTTGGTGCTCGGGTTGCCTAGCGGTGGCGCTGACCTGAACACGACCACCCTGCAGCCAAGCCCCAATCCCCGATGGTTACCCCCGACGTTGCGGCCGAGCCCAGTGAGCCGATCGGCTTGCTGATGGCCGTCGATCTGCAGGACCACCTGATGACGGCGGCCCATGACCTGGAGCGCCTGCAGACCCTGCTCGACCACAGCCACGAGGCGATGCAGACGGGGTTCTTCGGCATGCTGCAAATGATGGAACAGGCGCCGAATGGCGCCGCCGCCCGGCCCGCAACCGTCGAGGCCAGCGAACATGTCGCACTGGTCGTCAAGGCGCTGCAGTTCCAGGACATGGCGACGCAATTGATTGCCCATACCAACCGCCGGCTGCGCAACTGCACCGATCGCCTGGCGCGCGACACCTTCGCGGGCGACGAGGACGATGGCGGCGAGGCGATGGTCGAAGACTTGCCGTTGCGCCCCAACCCGGTGACCCAGTCCGAAATGGACACTGGGTTCGTCGAACTCTTCTAGCGCTCGGCCAGCCGCGACGCCACCTACACGAGGATCAGGAGTAAGCCATGCACACAATCCTTGCCGTCGACGATTCTGCCTCGATGCGGCAGATGGTCAACTTCACGCTCAGGAATGCGGGCTACGAGGTGGTCGAGGCGGTCGACGGCCAGGACGCCTTCGACAAGGCCGACAGCCACAGCTTCGCCCTGGTGCTGACCGATCAGAACATGCCGCGCATGGACGGCATCGCCCTGACCAAGAAGCTGCGCGAGAAGGAGAAATTCAAGACCACGCCGATCCTGATCCTGACCACCGAGTCGAGCGACCAGATGAAGCAGGCCGGCCGCGCCGCGGGCGCCACCGGCTGGTTGGTCAAACCCTTCGATCCGACCAAGCTGATCGAAGTCATCGGCAAGGTCATCCGCTGAGCGACAGACAGCACCAGGAAGCACGCATATGAGCAGCACCACCCCGAACAGCGCGAGCGGCGACGCCGGCATCGACCTGTCCCAGTTCTACCAGGTCTTTTTCGAGGAAGCCGGCGAGAACCTCGACAGCATGGAGCAGACGCTGCTGGCGACCGACATAGCGACCGCCGACGACGAGGTGCTGAACGCCATCTTCCGCTGCGCCCATTCGGTCAAGGGCGGGGCCGCGACGTTCGGCTTCAGCGACGTGGCAGCGCTGACGCACCAGATGGAGACCCTGCTCGACAAGCTGCGGCGACATGAAATCGAACCCACGGCACCGATGGTCGACATCTTGCTGCAGGCCGGCGACGCCCTGCGCGCGCAATTGGCGCGGCACCAGAACGGCGGCGTGGGCGAGGCTATCGACACGACGCTGCTGTTGTCGGGCATCAGTGCCCTGGCCAGCGGCGTCGCGCCGCCTCCGACGGTGGGCACCTCGGCGACCGCGGCCCCGGCAAGCCTGCCCGGCGGTACGCGCATGCTCGAGTTGGTGGTCGGGCCGCTCGAGGCGCCGGACGCCGCCGACAATTTGATCGAACTGTTCAGCGAGATCGCCGACCTCGGCACCATCGAACCGCTGGACGGTGGACAGGCGGCCGACGGCATGCGCCGCTTCAAGCTGGTCACGGCCAGTGCCGACAAGGACCTGCTGGACCTGTTCACGTTCCACGTCGCGCGCGAGCATGTCAAGCTGCTGCCGCTGGGCCCGGGCTACGGCTTTTACCGCGGCGCCCCCGGCACGCCGGTCGAAGCGGTGGTCGACGACAGCTTCGGCTTCTTCGACCAGGCCCCGGGCGCACCGGTCACGACCGATGCAACGGAGGCGAGCGCACCAAAGGCGCCGAGCAAGGCAGCCGCCAAGACAGCGGCCGCTCCGACCGCGGCTGAAGCCGCGACGCTGCGCGTCTCCGTGGACAAGGTCGACCAATTGATCAACCTGGTCGGCGAACTGGTCATCACCCAGGCCATGCTGGCGCAGACCAGCGCCAAGGTCGATCCCGCGCTGTACGAGCAGATGAGCGCCGGGCTGGCCGACCTCGAGCGCAACACGCGCGACCTGCAAGAGTCGGTGATGTCGATCCGCATGATTCCGATGTCGGCGGTGTTCAGCCGCTTCCCGCGCATGCTGCGCGACCTGGCGGGCAAGCTCGACAAGAAAGTCAACTTCGTGACCCACGGCGAGGCGACTGAACTCGACAAGGGCATGGTCGAGAAAATCACCGACCCGCTGACCCACCTGGTTCGCAACTCCTGCGACCACGGCATCGAGTTGCCCGCCGAGCGGCGGGCCAAGGGCAAGCCCGAAACCGGCACCATCACGCTGGCGGCGTCGCACCAGGGCGGCAGCATCGTGATCGAGGTGCGCGACGACGGCAAGGGCATGGATCGCGGAAAGCTCATTGCCAAGGCGCGCGAGCGCGGCATCGAGGCCCCCGATTCGATGCCCGACAGCGAGGTCTGGAGCCTGATCTTCGCGCCGGGGTTTTCGACCGCCGAGATCGTCACCGACGTCTCGGGCCGCGGCGTCGGCATGGATGTGGTCAAGCGCAACATCACCGCGCTGGGCGGCACGGTCGAGATCGAATCCTCGACCGGCTTCGGCATGAGCGTCAAGGTGCGCCTGCCGCTGACCCTGGCGATCATGGACAGCATGTCGGTCGGCGTGGGCAGCGAGTGCTACATCCTGCCGCTGTCGTCGGTGGTCGAGTCGTTCAGCCTCACCGCCGACCGCTTGCGCAGCATCGGCGGCAGCGGGCGCGTGGTGCAGGTGCGCGATGAATACCTGCCGGTGGTCGACCTCGAACAGATCTTCAGCGTACCGCGCAGCGGCGCCGAACCGGTCAATCAGATCCTGGTGGTGGTCGAGTCCGACGGCACGCGCATGGCGCTGAAGGTCGACGTGCTGCTCGGACAGCAGCAGGTGGTGGTGAAGAACCTGGAAGCCAATTACCGCAAGGTCGATTACGTGTCGGGCGCCACCATCATGGGCGACGGCCGGGTGGCCATGATCCTCGACGTCGATGGCCTGGTGCGTCGCTCACGGCATTGATAACCAAGGGACCGCGATGTCCGACGCACGCCCCAGAGCAGAAGCCGAGTTCGAATTCAGCGGTACCGACTTCGATCGTGTGCGCGCGATGATCTACCGCCATGCCGGCATCTCGTTGAACCCGAGCAAACAAAGCATGGTCTACAGCCGCTTGGCGCGCCGCCTGCGCGCACTGGGTTGCCCCGGCTTCGGCCCCTACCTCGACGCGCTCGAGAGCGACCGGGCGGGCGCCGGTGAGTGGCAGGAGTTCGTCAACGCCCTGACCACCAACCTGACCTCCTTTTACCGCGAAGCACACCACTTCCCCATCGTTGCCGAACATGCGCTGGCCCGCGCCGCGCACGGCCCGGTGCGGCTGTGGTGTTGCGCGGCCTCGACCGGTGAGGAGCCTTACACCATGGCCATCACCATGATGGAGGCCTTCGGCAGCCTGACGCCACCGGTCAGCATCCTGGCCACCGACATCGACACCGCGGTACTGGCCAAGGCCGAGCGCGGCGTGTATGCCGCGGAAGTGGTCGAGAAACTGCCCGCCGCCCTGCTCAAGCGCTACTTCCTGCGCGGCCGCGGCGAGCAACAAGGGCTGGCGCGGGTGCGGCCCGAGGTGCGCGCGCTGGTCAGCTTCAAGGCGCTGAATCTGCTCGACTCGCGCTGGCCGCTGGAGACCCGCTTCGACGCCATCTTCTGCCGCAACGTGATGATTTACTTCGACAAGCCGACGCAGCATGGGGTGCTGGAAAAGCTGGCTGCGCGCTTGACACCGCAAGGTTTGCTGTTCGCCGGCCACTCGGAAAACTTCACCCAGGCCCGCGACCTGTTCGAGCTGCAGGGCAAGACCGTCTATCGCCTCGCCGCCAGCCTGCGCCAAGCGGCCTGACATGAGCATTTGCACACCCTTCGGCGCGCTTATCGCCGCACCACCCACTCAAGCCGCGACCTAGGCTGCCGAAATGCCTGATACACCGTTCCACAACCGCGACCATTCACTGCGCAGAGGATTCCATGGCTAGCCAGACCCAAGCCCTAGTTGCAGACAACGTGCGCAGCGCGACGCCCGGCATCAAGCTCGATACGCGCGAATTCCTGTCCTTCAAGCTCGGCAGCGAGGAGTACGGCATCGACATCCTGAAGGTGCAGGAGATCCGCGGCTATGAAAAGCCGACCCGCATGGCCAATGTGCCCGAGTTCATCAAGGGCGTGGTCAATCTGCGCGGCATCATCGTGCCGATCATCGATCTGCGCATCAAGTTCAATCTGTCGCCCGTCGAGTACAACGATTTCACGGTCGTCATCATCCTCAACGTCGCCGGTCGCGTGATCGGCATCGTCGTCGACGGTGTCTCCGACGTGATCACCTTGATGCCGGATCAAGTCCGTGCGGTGCCGGAATTCAACTCGGCCATCGGCAACGAGCATGTGCTGGCCATCGGCGCCATCGACGCGCGCATGTTGATCCTGCTCGACATCGAAAAGCTCATGACCAGCGCCGAGATGGGTTTGATCGAACAGACGCTGCAGTAGACCGATTCGACCCGCATGAAACTCAATGACCTCAGGATCGGCACCCGCCTGGCCCTCGCCTTCGGCCTGGTGGTGGTGGTATCGGTCGCCTCGGCCGGGCTGGCGCTGAGCAAGCTTTCGGCCGTCCAGGCCGAGCTGGACGACGTGGTCAACGACAACAACGTCAAGATCCAGTTGGCCAATGAGCTGGCCATCACGACCCATGTCGCCTCGCGCATCATTCATACCGTCGTCATGCTCGACGACCGGACTGCGATGGACCAGGAAGTGGTCAAGATCACGAAGGCGCGCGCCGACTACGCCAAGGCCTGGGACGCGCTGAAGAAGTTGCCCGAAGGTTCGGCGGGCAAGACCGTCCAGGACAAGATCGAGCAAGCGCGCGCCATCGCCTTGCCGCTGAACAGCAAGGTGGTGGAGATGGCACTGGCCACCCGACCCACCGATGCCTCCCAGCTGCTGATGCGCGAGGCCGACCCGGCCACGGCCAAGTGGCATGAAGCGATCGACGAGAACATCTCGCTGCAGGAAGAGCACACGCGCAAGCAATACGCCGCCGCCGTCGCAGACTACGAGCAGGCGCGCGCCCTGCTGATCGCCGCCAACCTGTTGTGCGTCGGCCTGGCGGTGCTGTCGGCCTGGGTCGTCACACGCTCGGTCACGGCACCGATGAATGTGGCCAAGGACGCCGCCGCCCGCGTCGCCGACGGCGACTTGACGGTGGAGATGCCTGTGCAGGGCAAGGACGAGACGGCGCAGCTGCTGGCAGCGTTGTCGAACATGAAGAACAACCTGACCCGCATCGTCGACGAGGTACGCCGCGGCGCCGAAGGCGTGGCCACGGCCAGTGCGCAGATTGCGCACGGCAACCAGGATTTGTCCAGCCGCACCGAAGAGCAGGCCTCGGCGCTCGAAGAGACCGCCGCCTCGATGGAGCAGCTGGCCGGCACCGTCAAGCAAAACGCCGACAACGCCAAGCAGGCCAATCAGCTGGCCATGGGCGCCAGCACGGTGGCGATCAAGGGTGGCGAAGTCGTCGGCCAGGTGGTGCAGACCATGAAGGGCATCAACGACAGCTCGAAGAAGATCGCCGACATCATTTCGGTGATCGACGGCATCGCCTTTCAGACCAACATCCTGGCCTTGAACGCCGCGGTCGAGGCCGCCCGCGCCGGCGAGCAGGGTCGCGGCTTCGCGGTGGTGGCCTCCGAGGTGCGCAGCCTGGCCGGGCGCAGCGCCGATGCGGCCAAGGAGATCAAGTCGCTGATCACGGCCAGCGTCGAGCGCGTCGATCAGGGCACGCTGCTGGTCGATCAGGCCGGCGTGACGATGGCCGAGGTGGTCAGCAGCATCCGCCGCGTGACCGACATCATGGGCGAGATCAGTGCGGCCTCCAGCGAGCAGAGCGCCGGTGTGGCGCAGGTCGGCGAAGCGGTGACGCAGATGGACCAGACCACGCAGCAAAACGCCGCCTTGGTCGAGCAAAGCGCCGCCGCCGCCGAGAGCCTGAAGGACCAGGCCCAGCAACTGGTGCAGGCCGTCGCCGTCTTCAAGCTCGCACAGGGCGCCACCGGCCAACATCCGGCTGCCGGCTCGCAGCGCGCGACCGAGCGCCGTGGCCCCGATCGGGCCACGATCGTGGCGCGGCCGAAGTTCAAGGCCGAGCCGCCGACGCTGGTCGACGACGCTACGGTGGCCAAGACCGGCACCGACGGCGATTGGGCCAGCATGTAATGGGCGCGTTGTGTCTTGCACGCGCATTTGCTGCGCCTGCGCGCCACGGACGACTCAGCCAATCTATCGGTAATACCCGACCCTCGGCCCGCTGGGCCTACAGAACGGACGGATCATCATGAAGCTACGCACTCAAATCCTCGCCTTCGGCCTGGCCGGAGCCTTGCTCGCCGGCATCGTCGGTGCGATCGGCCTGGTATCGACCGTCCGCATGGGCAGCTCGATCACCGAATCGATCGGCGCCGCGCACACATTGCAACTCAGCCAGGAGGCCGACATGATGCACGACGCGGTGCGCGGCGATGCTCAGCTGGCAATCCTAGGCGCGGCCGCCAACAGCCCGCAGCGGATCGCCGAAGCCGAGGCCGGGCTGGCCACGCATGCGAAGACCTTCCATCAGGCATTGACCACGCTGCACACCATGCAGCTGACGAAGGACGGCGAGGCGGCGCTGGCCAGCGTGGAGCCACTGGTCAAGAAGTATCTCGACGATGCCGAGCAGACCATCAAAGCAGCGCGCATCGACATCCACGCCGGCGAAAAGCAGGTTCAGACCATGCAAGCCACGTTCGTGGCGCTGGAAACGCAGATGGGGATCCTTTCCGAGGCGATCAGGAAACATGGCGACGAACTCGATGCGCAGGTCGAAGCCAGCGTCAGCCAGACCCGGCTGGCCATCGCCGTAGCCCTGATCCTGGCCACGGCGGCCACGGTGATCACTGCACTGTGGTTGGCACGCAGCATGACGCGGCCGTTGGCGCATGCCGTCGACGTCGCCGAAAGACTCGCCAACGGCGACCTCACTTCCGCGGTACACCCGGCCGGCAACGACGAGACGATGACCTTGCTGCGCTCGATGGCTGTCATGCAGACCAACTTCACGGGCATCGTGCAAGACGTGAAGGCCGGCGCCGAAGGCGTGGCCACGGCCAGTGCGCAGATTGCGCACGGCAACCAGGATTTGTCCAGCCGCACCGAAGAGCAGGCCTCGGCGCTCGAAGAGACCGCCGCCTCGATGGAGCAGCTGGCCGGCACCGTCAAGCAAAACGCCGACAACGCCAAGCAGGCCAATCAGCTGGCCATGGGCGCCAGCACGGTGGCGATCAAGGGTGGCGAAGTCGTCGGCCAGGTGGTGCAGACCATGAAGGGCATCAACGACAGCTCCAAGAAGATCGCCGACATCATTTCGGTGATCGACGGCATCGCCTTTCAGACCAACATCCTGGCCTTGAACGCCGCGGTCGAGGCCGCCCGCGCCGGCGAGCAGGGTCGCGGCTTCGCGGTGGTGGCCTCCGAGGTGCGCAGCCTGGCCGGGCGCAGCGCCGATGCGGCCAAGGAGATCAAGTCGCTGATCACGGCCAGCGTCGAGCGTGTCGATCAGGGCACGCTGCTGGTCGATCAGGCCGGCGTGACGATGGCCGAGGTGGTCAGCAGCATCCGCCGCGTGACCGACATCATGGGCGAGATCAGTGCGGCCTCCAGCGAGCAGAGCGCCGGTGTGGCGCAGGTCGGCGAAGCGGTGACGCAGATGGACCAGACCACGCAGCAAAACGCCGCCTTGGTCGAGCAAAGCGCCGCCGCCGCCGAGAGCCTGAAGGACCAGGCCCAGCAACTGGTGCAGGCCGTCGCCGTCTTCAAGCTCGCACAGGGCTCAGCCAGCCAAGGATCGGCCACGCCATTGCCTGGATCACCGGCCACCGAACGCCGTGGCCCGAGCCGGGCGAAGAACGTCACGCGCCCGAAATTCGGCAGCAAGTCGGCGCGCGCAGTGCCCGCGCCCAGCCAGGCGCCGAGTGCCACCGGCACCGATGCGGAGTGGGCGTCGTTCTGACGTTCACACAGGCAGCGCGGCCGCGACGCCACGACCCACCGAGCGCGTAAGACGCGCCAGTGGGGCATCGTCTGACCGGCGTCAGACCTGCATGTTCATGATGTCGGTGTAGGCCCGCACCAGTTGGTTGCGCACCTGCAGTGCGGTCTGAAAGCCGATCTGGCTCTTCTGCATCGCGATCATCGTCTGTTCGAGGCTGACCGTCGGATTGTCGAGCTGCACTTCGCGCTGCAGGCGCGTGGCTTCGCTCTGTTGTGCGCTGACCGATTTCAGCGCCTGGCTCATGACCGCCGCAAAGCCACCGCCCTCGGGCGTTGCGGCTCCCGGGGCCAGCAAGGGCTGGCCGTTGGGTTGCAAACCCGCCCGTGCAGCGGCCTGCGCAAAATCGAAGGGCTTCAGTCGAACGTTGTCGATCATGGGGGACTCCGGCCACGACCGCCCCTGCGACGCCGGGGCATGAGCCCACTGTACGGCTCGGCATCTGCCTGCAAGCGCCCGATCTGAGCCTGGATTGCCCGTCACTTCGCGCGCTACGAAGGCGCTGTCCCGGGGCTTAATGGCCCTCCCAAGGCGCGGACGAGCTGTGGCTGCGCCAGTGCACAACGACACCCGACTCGAGCACACACCATGACGCCCAATGCCCGGACCCTGACCCTGCTCGCCGCCCTGCTCGCCAGCCTGGCGCTGCCCGCCCAGGCCGGCAGACCGCTGCAAACCGAAGACGCCGGCGTGCTCGATCGCGGCGCTTGCGAACTCGAAGGCGCCACGGCGCGCCTGACGGTCGACGGCGCCAGCGCCCGTGACAGCTCGCTGCAATGGGGCTGCGGCGTCGGCGCTTCGACCCAGTTGGCGCTGGCCCTGAGCCACGCCAGCGCCGACGGCAGCAGCGCTCGCGGCGTCGAACTCAACGGCAAGACCGAGCTGTGGAAAGGCCGGCCCGTCAAGGACGACCAGGCCGCGGCCCTGACCCTGGCCTATGCCGTGGCGTCGGCCAAAGTCAGTGGCGACAGCTGGCGCCACGCCGCCACAGACTTGAATTTGGTCTACAGCCGACCACTGGCGGGCGAGTTGACCCTGCACGCCAACCTCGGCCACAGCCGCGACGAAATCGCCAAGACCCGCAGCACGACCTGGGCCCTGGCCCTCGAACATGCCGGTTTCGGCGCCTGGGCGCCGATGGCCGAGGTCTTCGGTGACGACCGCGACGCGGCGTGGTGGAACCTCGGCCTGCGCTTCACCGCCGTCCCCGACAAGCTGTTCATCGACACCTCGTACGGCCGCCAGATGACCGGCGGCACGCCGACCTTGTGGACGCTGGGTTTCAAGGTCGCGTTCTGAATCGACGGGCCGGCACACCAGCACAAGGCCGACGAACCCTCACTCCATGGCGGCCTTGCGCAGCGTTTCGACCACCGGCCGGCGCAACACTTCGCGCAGGCCCCACCAGCCGGCCATCAGGGCCAGCGCAGAACCGGCTGCGCCACCGGCCAGAGGCACCCACCAAGACGCGGTCCACTGGAACTCGAAGGCATAGCGCGCCAGCGCCCAGCCCACGATCATCGCCGCCAGCGAGGCCAGCACACCGGCCAGTGCGCCGACACCGAGCAATTCGGCACGCTGCACCTGGGCCAGCAACTTGCGCCCGGCGCCCAGCGCGCGCATCACGGCGAACTCCCGGGCGCGTTCGTCGCGAGTGGCGCTGACCGCCGCGAACAGCACCACCAGGCCGGCGGCCAGGGTGAAGGCAAACAGGAACTCGACCGCACGCACCACCTGATCGAGGACTTGCTGCACCTGCGCGATCTGCTGCGAGACGTCGACGGTGGTGATGTTCGGATAGTCGCGCGCCAGCGCATTGTCGAAGCCGGGCTGCTCGGGCGCCCGAAACGCGGCGATGGTGGTCGCCGGCAGGCCGGGCAGCGCCGCACTCGGGAACAGAACGAAGAAATTGACCCGCATCGAACCCCAATCAACCTTGCGCAGGCTGGTGATGCGGGCCTCACGCAGCGTGCCGGCGACATCGAAGCGCAGGCGGTCGCCGAGCTTGATGCCCAGCGTCGTCGCCAGGCCCTCTTCGACACTGACGGCGTCGGCCTCCTCGGCGCGCCAGCGGCCGCCGACGACGCGGTTGTGCCCCGGCAGCTCGGCGCTGTGGCTGAGATTGAACTCGCGCTCGACCAGGCGCTTGGCCCGCTCGTCACCGTAACTGTCGGCGGATACGACGCGATCGTTGACGGCCACCAGGCGGCCGCGGATCATGGGGAACCAGTCGTAGCGCTGCACGCCGGCCCTGGCCAGGGTCTGCCTGAAGGCCTCGGCCTGCTCGGGCTGGATGTTGATGACGAAGCGGTTCGGTGCATCGGCCGGCGTGGCCGCGCGCCAGCTGGCGATGAGGTCGGTGCGCAGCAATACCAGCAGCACCAAAGCCAGCAGGCCGACCGCCAGCGCCGAGACCTGCACGACGGCGAATGCCGGCCGCGCGGCGATCTGGCGCGTGGCCAGCACCAGCCAGCGCGGTGCGCGTGTTTCCGGCACCGCACGCTCGAGCAGGCCCACCGCGAGCCACGACAGCAGGGCGAACAGGGCCGCGGCAGCGGCAAAGCCGCCGACCGCGATCAGGCCCAGCACCAGGTCGGTCGAGACCGCCAGCAGGAGGGCGGCAAAGCCCAAGGTGCCGGTGCCGAGCACGGCCAGCGACGAGGCCTTGAGCGTACCGACATCGCGCCGGATCACGCGCAGCGGCGGCACGCGTGCGAGTTGCAGCACCGGCGGCAGGCCGAAGCCCGCCAATAGCGTGAGTCCGACGCCGATGCCGAACAGCGCCGGCCAGGCGCCGGGCGCCGGCAACTCGACATGCACCAGCCCGGCGAGCAGGCCGACGAACACGTAATGCATGGCCAGGCCGAGCCCCACACCCAGCGTGCTGGCCAGCGCCCCGACCAGGCCGAACTCGATGCCGTAGGCCAGGGCGATCGAACGCTGCGGCTGGCCCAGCACACGCAGCATGGCGCAATCGTCGAGATGGCCGCCCGCGAAGTCGCGCGCGGCAATGGCCACCGCCACCGCCGCCAGCAAGGCGGCCAGCAAGGCCACCAGGTTGAGGAATTTCTCGGCCCGGGCCAAGGTCTGCTTCATCTCGGGCCGGCCGCTGTCCATCGACTCGATGCGCACACCGCGCAGCGCGCTCTTTTCGACCCGGGCTTCGGCCCAGCGCACATAGGCGGCAACGTCGGCATCGCGGCCGACCGGAGAGGCGACGGCCAGGCGGTAGCTGACACGGCTGGCCGGCTGCACCAGGCCGGTGGCCGCCAGGTCGGCATGGTTCAACATCACCCGCGGCGCGAAGCTCATGAAGCTGGCCCCGCGATCGGGCTCGATGACGATCAGTCGCGTGATCTTCAGCGCGGCCTCGCCGAGCAGCAGGGTGTCGCCCATCTTCAATTGCAGCCCATCGAGCACCGCGGCATCGACCCACACCGAGCCGCGCTCGGGCGCGCCGGCGCCGTCGAGAACCTGCGCCTCGGGCCCGGCCCGCAGCTTCAGGCGGCCGCGCAGCGGATACGACTCGCTGACGGCCTTGACGGCCACCAGGCGCGACGCACCGCCTTGCCCGTCGCTGGCCCGACCCATGCTCGGGAAGGTGGCGGTGGTGGCGACCAACAGGGCGCGGTTGCGGGCCTCGTCGACGAAGGCCTGTGGCGTCGGCTTGTCGCTGGAGACGATGGCGTCGCCACCGAGCATTTGCCGCGCATCACGGGCCAGGCCACGGTCGATGCGATCGGCAAAAAAGCCGACGGCGGTCAACGCCGCCACGGCCAAGGTCACCGCCGCCAGCAGCAGGCGCAACTCGCCGGCCCGAAAGTCGCGCTGCGTCTGGCGCCAGGCCAGTGACCAGATCGAAGGGCGATGGAGGGGGCGCATGGCGAGACCTTACCCGATTCGTGCAAGGCGAACGCATGCACCGTGCAACGCGACGCAATGCGCGGCGCCCGCGTTTGCGCTCCAATGGGGCCATGCACTCCACCTCCCTGCCCTTGCCAGCCCTGTTCCTGTCGCACGGCTCGCCGATGACCGCGCTCGAGCCACGTGCCGCCGGCGCCTTCATGCAGCGCCTGGGCCCGGCCCTCACGGCCGCGTTCGGTCGGCCACGGGCCATCGTCGCGCTGTCGGCGCACAGCCTGGCCCGCCAGCCCGCCTTGTTGGCTGCCGCGCGCCACAGCGCGGTCTACGACTTCGGCGGCTTCGACCCGCGGCTGTACACGCTGCGCTACGACACCCCCGGCGCACCCGAGCTCGCCAGCCAGGTGCAGGCCCGGCTGGCCGCAGCCGGCATCACCGTGCAGTCGGTCGACCAGGGGGGCCTGGACCATGGCATCTGGACGCCGCTGCGCTTTGCCTGGCCCGCGGCCGACATCCCCGTGCTGCCACTGGCCTGGGTGCCGAGCCAAAGCCCGGCAGAGCAATTCGCACTCGGCCAGGCCTTGGCGCCGCTGGCGCACGAGGGCGTGCTGGTGCTGGGCAGCGGCAGCATCACGCACAACCTGCGCCGGGTGTTCGCCGGTGGGCTGAACGCCGAGGCCGAACAGCCCGAGATCGCCGAGAGCGCAGCGTTTCGCGGCTGGATGCACGAGCGCAGCCTGGCCCGCGACTGGGACGCCCTGTTCGCCTACCGCCAGCGCGCGCCGCATGCGCTGGACATGCACCCCAGCGACGAACACCTGCTGCCCTGGTACATCGCGGCCGGCGCCGGCGGGCGCGAGCACACGCCGCGTCGCATACACCAGAGCGTGACCTACGGCTCACTGGCCATGGACGCCTACGCCTTCGGCGCCTCGGCACCGCGGCTCGCGGCAGCCTTGAACGAGGCCACAATGCCGGCGTGACGCCGCTCGAATCGCTCGCCACCCCGCGCCTGGTGCTGCAGGCCAGCGAGCCGGCGCTGGCCAAGGCGGCGGCCGACTTCTACCGCCGCAATCGTGCCGCGCACGCGGGCTGGAACCCGCCGCTGAACGAGTCGATCTTTACGCTCGAAGGCCAGCGCGAACGCCTGGCCGAGACGCACATCGCCGCCAGCGCAGGCGCGGTCATCGGCTGGTGGCTGTTCGCGCCGAGCCAGCCCGGCGTGGCGATCGGCCAGATCCATTTCTCGCAGATCGCGCGCCGCGCGTTCTGCAGCGCCATGCTGGGCTACGCCATCGACGCCGAACACGAAGGCCGCGGCCTGATGCGCGAAGCCTTGCAAGCCGCCTTGGCCGACGCCTTTGGCCCGCGCGTGCACCTGCACCGCGTGCAGGCCAACGTGCGGCCGGAGAATGCGCGCAGCCTGGCGCTGCTGGCGCGGCTGGGCTTCGAGCACGAAGGCCTGGCGCGCGAATACCTGTTCATCGACGGCGCCTGGCGCGACCATGTGATCACCGCCCTGCGCAACCCGGCCTGGCCGGTCGACATGGCGCCGCCGCCCTGAGTTATCGCATCGTCACCCAGCGCAGTTCGAGCACGTCGTTGGGCCAGTGCACCACGTCGACGTTGGGCTTCATGACCCAGTTTTGCTGCCGGCGGTAGAGCGGGATCATCGGCAGCTCGGCGTTGAGGATGCGCAGTGCATCGCCGGCCAACTGGCGCCGCCGCGTCAGATTCGGTTCGACACGGACGGCGTCGATCAGCGCATCGAGTTTGGCATTGCTGTAGCGGCCGGCGTTGAAGGCCCCGGCCGTCAGGCCGTCGTTCGTGCGCACCACCGACTGCAGCATGCCCCAGGGATCGGGGTTCGGGGTCCAGCCGAACTCGACCAGGCTGCCCGTGCCCTGGCTCAGCTTGGGAAAGAACACCGAGCTCGGCGAGGTGACCAGGTTGGCGCGGATGCCCACGCGCTCGAGCATGGCCACCGCGGCCTGGCACACCGACGCGCGCCAGGCCACGTTGACGCAATCCATCTGCACCGAGAAACCCTTCTCGTAGCCGGCCTCCTTGAGCAGCGCGCGCGCCGCAGCGGCATCGGCCTTGGGGCGTGGCTCGAACTCGGGCAGGTAGCCGTCGACCAGCGGCGAGACGAACGAGCCCGTGACCTTGCCCTCGCCACGCAGCACCTGGCGCACGATCAGGTCGGTATCGATGGCCAGTTGCACGGCGCGGCGCACGCGCAGGTCCTTGAACGGATTGCGGCCTTTGACGTCGCTGCCGGCCAGCTCGACGCTGTGCTGGTCGAGCGCGAGGTACTGCATGCCGATGTCGTCGCCGGTGTCGACCTTGAGCGACTGGTCGGCCTTCAGGCGCGCCAGATCCTGGAACGGCGGGTCGATGACCAGGTCGACCTGGCCCGAGGCCAGCGCCGACAGCCGTGTGGCGTCGGCCTGGATCACCTGGTACACCACCTCGTCGAGGTTGCCGCCGCCCAGCGGCGTGCCCTTGCCCCACCACGCCGGGTTGGCCCGCAGCACCGTGCGCACATCGGCCTCGTAGCGCGCGAGCATGAACGGCCCGGTGCCATTGGTGTTGCGTACGGCAAAGGTCTCTTGCTTGGCGTTGTAGTCCTGCGGCTTGACGACGTTGTGCTGCTCGCACCAGGCCTTGCTCATCATCGCGATGACGTAGAGCTTCTCCGGCAGCACCGCGTCGGGCGCGGAGGTGATGACGTCAATGGTCAGCGCGTCGACCTTGCGCGCGCCGCTGATGCCCTGCATCTGATTGCGGCGCTGCGAGGCCTTGTCCAGCGCGCGCGTGATCGAGAACACCGCGTCGTCGGCGGTAAACGAGTTGCCGTCGTGGAACCTCACGCCGGGGCGCAGCTTGAAGCGCCAGGTCAGCGGGTCGACCATGTCCCACGACGTGGCCAGCGAGGGCTCGAGCTTGAAATCCTTGCCGCGATTGACCAGACCTTCGTAGACCTGGGTCACGACCCGCGTCTGGTACAGCAGGGCCAGGGCATGCGGGTCCATCGATTGCGGATCGAAGGCACTGGCAAAGCGCAGCGTCTTGCCCTGCGCGGCGGCGGACAGCGCGGCAGCGGCGCAGGCCAGCGCGCACAACAGCTTGGCGATCCAGCGGTGGTTCACAGCATGCCCCTCCATCAAGGCCTGGGCAGCGTACCCGAGACACCGCGAACAAACCAGTCCATGCCTGCGATGGCCTCGTCGGCCAGTGCGCCGCGCTCGTTGCGCACGACACCGGCCTGGTCGACCAGGCGGCCGCTGAACGGCGCGGCCTTGCCGGCCAGCAGCAAGGCCTCGCGCGCGGCGAGTTCCTGGCGCACGGCGGCCGGCAGCGCGGGCGACACGGCCGTGAGCCTGACCATGCCGTCCTTCATGCCGCCCCACACCGGCCGGGCCTGCCAGGTGCCCGCCATCACGCTCTGCGCCACGCGGATGTAGTAGCCGCTCCAGTCGGCCGTCACCGCGGCCAGCTGCACCGTGGGTGCCTGCGCGCGCATGTCGCTCTGGTAGGCGATCAGCTTGACGCCCTTTTCCTCGGCCACCTGCGGCACGGCGGGCGAGGCGCTGTGGTTGGTCAGCACATCGGCACCGGCGTTGATCAGCGCCAGCGCCGCTTCACGCTCGCGCGCCGGGTCGAACCAGGTGTTGAGCCAGAGCACGCGCACGCTGGCCTTCGGGTTGGCGGCCTGCATGCCGAGCGCAAAGGCATTGATGCCTTGCACGACTTCGGGTACCGGGAAACCCGCCACGTAGCCGGCCACGCCCGTCTTGCTGACCTTGCCCGCCAGCCAGCCGGCCAGCCAGCGGCCCTCGTAGAAGCGCGCGTTGTAGGTGTTGAGGTTGGCCGCGGTCTTGTAGCCGCCGGCATGCTCGAACTTCACACCCGGCAGGTCGGCCGCGACGCGCAGCGCCGGCTCGAGATAACCGAAGCTGGTGGCGAAGATCAGTTGCGTGCCCTGCGCCGCCAGGTCGCGCATCACGCGCTCGGCGTCGGCGCTCTCGGGCACGGCCTCGACGAAGCGCGTCGTGACCTGGCTGCCGAGCGCGCGCTGCAGCGCCTGGCGCGCCTGGTCGTGCTGGTAGGTCCAGCCGGCCTGGCCGATCGGTGTGACATAGACGAAGCCGACCTGCAAGGGCGGGGCGGCCGTGGCCGCGAGCGTGAAGGCAGAGAAAAACATCGACGCGAGCAGGCGCCCGCGGATGAGGTTTTTTGACATGGTTGTCCTCGACATGGCCACCGTATGAGGAGCCTGCGCGGCGGGTGGCACGCGGTGCGCAGGGGCCCGATTGTAGGCGGCGAGCACGGGTCGCAAGCCCGTGTCGCAACCCGCACAGGGTGCTAGATTGGCCCATGGCCCGCCCCTACTGCCTTGCGCAGACTCCACCTTGAACCCCGTTTCGCTTCAGCTGCCGCTGCGTGCAAACGACACCGTGCTGCGCTTGCTGCGCGAGACCGACCTGCCCGCGTTTCACGCCTACCGCTCGGACGCCGCACTCGCCGTCTACCAAGGCTGGTCGCCGATGTCGGAGGCGGCAGCGCTCGGGTTTATCCAGGCCATGTCCGGCGTGAGCGCACTCGTGGCTGGAGACTGGATTCAACTCGGCATCGCGGACGGACGAACCGACGCACTCGCAGGCGACCTGGGCCTGTACCTCGATGCCGATGGCATGGCCGCAGAAATCGGCTTCACGCTCGCCAGCGCGCACCAGGGCCGGGGCCATGCGACACGCGCCGTGGCGGCGGCGCTGGTGCTCGTCTTCTCCTCGACGCGCGTGCAGCAGGTTCGGGCCGTCACCGACGCGCGCAATCAACGCTCGGTTCGCGTACTCGAACGCGCCGGGTTCGCCAAGGTCGGCGAGCGAGAGGCAATCTTCAAGGGTGAACCATGCACCGAGCATGTCTACGTCCGTTTGCGCGGGCAGGCTGGTTGGCCACCAAGCAAGACGTCGTCGCGGCGCTCGGCCGATCATCGACGGTGATCCTGGATTGCCTGAACGCCGAACTCTTGCGCGCCGGCGGCGAGCGCCATCTGTGGGGCCAGCGCTCGGGCCACATCCCCGGCGCGGTGAACGTGCCCTACCTGGCCAACATCGACCCCGCGCTCGCCACGGCAACGGCCGCCGAACGCGAACAACTGCTGGCCAGCGGCCGATCGTTCAAGTTCAGCTCGCCGCAAGTCCTGACCACGCTCTACCGCACGGCCGGTGTGACACCCGATCGCGAGGTCATCACCTACTGCGGCCGCGGCTACGCCGGCGCCTGCGGGCTGCTCGCACTCAGAGCCCTCGGCTACGAGAACGTGCGGCTCTACGACGGCTCGTGGGCGGAGTGGAGCGCCGACCCGACCTTGCCGGTCGAGACCAGCGCGCCTTAGCCGCGCGTTGGCCAGGGCGCGTGGGCAGCACAGGCCAGATCACGCCCGCCTTCGCACCGGGCCTCATGCGTGCCGCTTGACGCTGGCCGCTGAAACTTACACTGCCATCTGCCACCGCCGGCCTGGCGGTTCAGTCCAACGAGGTTTATCCGACGCCATGCACCACCGTGATTTCGATCAGCCTCAGCTCAGCGTCAGATAGACGCCATTTGTTAGGCCCGAGCAGTGACCAGCGTCTTCGTTCTCGCAGCGATTCTTCTTGCAACTCTCTTAGCTTGGTATGTGCTATCGCGCAAGCGAAGGACGTCCACCCGAACAACGGTCGACCGAGAGGTCGTCATCAGACGGCTTCATGAGATTGAGAGCAGCCGGCAGTCGATCATCGACTCTGCTGCGCAGAGCGGGGTCACGATCTCCAGAGAGAGTGCCCTGAAGCACGTCGAAGCGCTCAGGCAGTCCTACCTTAGTGCTGGAAACTTCGAGGCCGCCGGCGATGTCGAGCGCGTCATAGCCGATTTCCGTGAGATGCATGGGCCCGAAATACCAGTTGATGTCGCTTACGCTCTCATGAACGAGCTCGAATCTAGGCATCGTCAATAGAACCACGCCATGAACTGCTTACGCATCCAAACTCGGATCGCCGCTGATCGCCGCGTCGGAAAACGGGTTAATGCCCAGTCTTGTTAGGCGGCACAAATTTGCAGCCTTGACGTTCCGTCATTACACCTAGACAGGGGCAGTCTCCATGGTTCTTCCTCCAGCGAGAACGGGTGAGCGACTTCGAGTCAACAACAAGCTCATCCCATATAGCTTCTGGCCTACTAAGCTTGGACCTAAAGGGAATGCGAGCCTGCAGACGCTCCTTTTTTCACTTGACCCGTGGGCCATCATTGATCAGACGATCAAGGCAACGTGCCCGGCTGCGGCAAGACTTGAGGCACTGGCATGTACCTACCAAGCCCGAGACTTCTACGAGGGCGCAATCGATGCACAACGCGTTTCGGCACGGCCGTTAGCCCTGTACTACTGCTTCATGAACCTCGTAAAGGCATTTTGCCTTACACGAAAAACGCAGACGACCTTCAATAAAGCCCGGCATGGGTTGTCCGAGATGCTTCGCCCACCGGGCAACAAAGAACTCACTGATGCATTCCTAAAGGCATTCCCTAGCCCAAACGACAAGGGCGAACTTCAGAACTTCTCCGAGTTCATGCGAGCGCTATCTGGTACGGGGTTAGTCGCTCAGCGGGACTTCGACATCTCCGTACTGCTGCCGCAGATCCTGCCGGGTCACCGCCTATGGTCATCCGCCGCGAACAAGAAGGAGCGATTTGTTGCCGTCTACGACATACGCCCATTTCTCAATAAGCCAACACGCGAGCTTTGGTTGAGCTTGTACTTCGTGTCAGATGACCTATCGAGAATCGGCGTCGCCGCTAAAACATTTCTGAACGAATCAATGCTCCAACCAGCATTTGCACAGGTCGCGTGCAGCGAACGCGATGGCTCGCAGCGTCCTCTCATTTGCTTCCAGCAGACGGTGCCGGTCGTTTGCCCGAACACGAAATACGCGAACTCCTTACAGCAACTCTTTGATTCACTCCGCTCACTGCTTTGGGCAACCGTGTCCACTATCCCGCCATACCGTAGGCACTACGCATATCTGCGGCCGGCAGGCGAAGCTCCACAGACCTTGCCTCAACTCCTCTCCATCTACGCGATAGCCTACTATCTCGGCTCGATTACTCGCTATCGCCCACATCACCTGCCGACGATTACCGACAGCGTGTACGGCCCACGGGTGCAAGACTTCATAACAGGCCAACCTCAGCAGTTTCTCTATTTGCTTGCATCAGAGTTTGCAAGACGCGAGATCGCGAAGCCGTCCATCCTGTGAGTGTGCCGCGCATCCGTCAAGGGGACGTCTTGCAGCGGGCCGCAAGCCGCCCCTCACGTCGAACATTGGGACTCGCACAGGCCCTCACACACCTCCGGTCTGCGCCAGTGCTACCACGCGAAATACTATGCGTCTTTCGTGATTGGTCCGGACGGACACAACATCGAGGTGGTTTGCCACGAACCCGAGGTCACTGACGCTTGACACGTCCCGCGCGGAGTTCGTGGCACAGTCCGCAGCATCGATTTCAGGAGCGCGTGCCATGCTTGTAGGAACCTGCCACTGCGGCGCAGTCACGATCGAGTTGCCTTCTGCCCCGGACAAGGCTACGAACTGCAACTGTTCCATCTGCCGACGATTGGGCGCTCTCTGGGCCTACTACGAATTCGGCACCGTCAGAGTAAGCGGTCATCCGGAGAATACCCAGGAGTACATCCAGGGCGACAAGACACTCAGGACCATACGCTGCGCCACATGCGGATGCGTCACGCACTGGGAGCCGCTAGATCCCAAGCCGGGTGCCCACCACGGTGTGAACCTGCGAAATTTCGATCCGAAGATCCTGGAGTCGGTTCGAGTGCGACGCTTCGATGGGGCGGACACCTGGACGTTCTTGGACTGAACACGACGTGACGCCCTGCTTGCAGGCACATCCATTTTTTGCCAATGCGGTGGCAGCTCTACTGCCTGGTGCACAACATCGAGAAGATCGCTACGCAGGTGATGCGCCCCCACTGAACAGCAGAAGCGTCTCGCCGAGAGCGAGGCCAAACCCCCAGCTCGAGCGGCCTCACCAACTCGACAGCGCCCGGGTCAGCCTGGCCTTGACGTCGGCGTTGGCGAAGCTCGCATCGATCGAAGTGCGCGCCAGCGCCCGAAGGATGTCATCCGACCAGCCGAACGCCTGGCTGCACAACGCGTACTCACCCACCAGGCTGGCCCCGAGCAAGGCCGGATCGTCGGTGTTGATCGACACGGCGACGCCGGCACGGCGCAGGCGATCGATAGGGTGATCCTCGATGCCGCGGTAGACACCCAGGCTCAGATTGGAAGTCGGGCAGATGCCCAGGGGTATCTGCCGATCGACCAGCAGCCCGACCAGTGCGGGGTCTTCGATCGCCCGCACGCCGTGGTCGATGCGGTCGGCGCCTAGCAGTTCGATGGCGTCGCGCACGCCCTCGGGGCCGCTGGACTCGCCCGCATGCACAGTACGGCGCAAGCCCGCCGCCCCTGCGCGGCGGAACGCCTCTGCGAAGCGCGGGCCGGTGCGGCCGGCAGCCGCCTCGTTGCCATCGATGGAGAGCGCCACCACGCGCGGATGCCGCAGAGCCACCAAGGTGTCGACCAGTTGGGCCGCGGCGTCCGACGACTGCGTGCGCAGCAGGCTGACGCACAGGCCCACGGGCGGCAGGCCGTCTTGTTCGGCAGCGGTGAGGCCGGCATCGATCGCATCGATCATGTCGGGCAAGCGCCCGTGCCACGCCGGCCAGTGGGTCGGGTTGACGATCACGTCTGCGTAGCCCGCGCCGCCGTCGGCCAGCCGCTTGCTGTAGCCGTAGCTCAGTTCGGCCAGGCGCTCCCGGGTCGAAGCCAGGCCACAAGCCCAGTCGAGGAAGTGCAGGAAATCCGCCAGGCCTTCGAACTCGAACAGGTGCTCACTGGGCCTGGGCATGGGCACGCGCGCCTGCGTCGCCCATTGCTCGAGAACGCCCGCTTCGAAGCAGCCTTCGAGATGGGCATGGACTTCGGCCTTGGGCAAGGCACGCAGTCGGTCGATAGAAGGGGGCTGTGCGTTGGGCATGGAGGACTCGTTTGCGAGGGCACTGTGAGGCGTCGACCACCCGTCTGGTTACACCGACGCACATGGGCATTGTCAGCCCGGAGTGCACCAGGCGATGGGTGCGTCGAGCTCACGCCATTCCGCTTGCGCACACGGTGTAATATTGTTTTATGCAGCTCGCCACCGGCACCGTTGTAGGCGGAAAAATCGTCGTCGAGGGGAAACCACTCCCTGAAGGGGCCGTCGTAACCATCCTGGCCCGCGAAGCGGACGAAACCTTCGAAGTACCGCCTGAACTTGAGGCCGATCTTCTGCAATCCATTGCAGAAGCAGACAGCGGTAGTACGGTTTCCGCCGACGCCCTGCTCAAACGTCTGCGCAAGATTGCCTGAATGAAGTGCTCGACGTTGAGGTGACGCCACGCGCCGCCGCGCAGATCGAACGGGCTGCGACATGGTGGGAAGAAAACAGGCCTGCCGCTCCGGGCGCCCTCCTCGACGACTTCGAAGAAGCCAAGCTGCTTCTCTCTCGGCAGCCAGGCATCGGTGCAAAGTGCACCACGCCAAAGCACCCCGACCTGCTTCGCTTGTTCCTGTCGCGGGTTCGATATCACATCTATTACAGAGTCAGGCCAGGGAAAGTCGTCATCCTCGCGTTCTGGCATTCCAGTCGCGGGACCAGGCCGTTGCCCTGAAATTGACGGCCCGCACAGGTTGGAGGTTCAATTCGAGCATGCCGACCCGCCGCAGGCAGACCCTGCACGACCCTTCAACCCGGCTTCGCGTCGCTGCCGATTACGGTCGAGACAGCAGGCTCGTCGAGCGCGCGTATCAGGCCCCCTATGCCCATCGTTGACGTCGAGCTGGTCTGCCCAAGCGGCGCGTCGCAGCGGTTGCCCTCGGCCAGCGCGCTGGCCACCGCCCTGGGCTATGTGTTCGGCAGTGCACCGGGACACACCTGGGTTCGCGTACGCGGCCTCGATAGCGCCTGTTATGCCGAAAACGAGGCGACGCTGGCGCCCGGAGAACTACCGGTGTTCGTCACGGTCCTGCATTTGCAGCCGCCGTCCGGCAGCCTGCTCGAAGCCGAGGTCATGGCGCTGACCGAGGCCGTGGCCGCCTGCGTCGGGCGCGAGGCCCGGCGTGTGCACGTCGCTTACGCGCCAGCCGCCGCGGGCCGGCAGGCCTTTGGCGGCCATCTGGTGCGGCCTGAGCGCGAACGCAGGTGACACAAGCGAGCAAGGGGTCGTCGATGGTGATCCACGGCAGTTGCCACTGCGGCAACATCGGTTTTGTGCTCATCTGGCGGCCGGAGCCCGAGCAGATTCCCGCGCGGGCCTGCAGCTGCTCCTTTTGCACCAAGCATGGCGGCGTCTGGACTTCCTGCCCGGCGGGCTCGCTCGCGGTACGCATCGAGAACGCGGCGCTCGTATCGCGCTATTCGTTCGGCACCAGGACCGCCGAGTTCCACATTTGTGCCGGCTGCGGCGCCGTACCCGTAGTCAGCAGCCGCATCGACGGCCGCCTGTACGCGGTGGTCAGCGTGAATGCCTTCGACGATGTCGACGCGGGCCTGCTTCGACGCGCCAGCGCCTCGTTCGACGGCGAGAACGAAGAGGATCGCCTGGCGCGTCGAAAGCGCAACTGGATCACCGATGTCGAGTTCGTCGAAGCCACCGCGTGAGCTTGCCGGCGTCTTCCACCGCTTCACGACGACTGCGCTGCCCTCATGAAATGTTCATCCAGGGCCGCGATCCAACGGGCCTTGTCGTCGGCGCTGGCGAACGCAGCCTCGAAGCTGTTGCGTGCCAAGGTGTAGGCCTGGCGCGCACCGAGTGCGGGCAGCGCGGCGAAGGTCTGCACCAGGTTGTCGTTGAGGTAGCCGCCGAAGTAGGCCGGGTCGTCGCTATTGACGGTGGCTGCGAGACCGGCGGACAGCAATGCGGGCAGGTTGTGCCCGGCCAGCGTATCGAAGACGCGCAGCTTGACGTTGGACAGCGGGCACACCGTGAGCGGCACGCGCTCGCGCGCCAGGCGCGCGGTCAGCGACGCCGACTCTAGGGCTCGCACGCCGTGGTCGATGCGCTCGACGCGCAAGACATCGAGCGCGCTCTCGATGTACGCGGGCGGCCCCTCCTCGCCGGCATGGGCCACCAGGTGCAGGCCAAGGCCGCGCGCGCGCGCGAAGGCCTGGGCGAACTTCTCCGGCGGATGGCCGTGCTCGCTGCTGTCCAGGCCGACGCCGATGAAGTGCTCGCGCCAAGGCAGCGCCGCCGCCAGCGTGGCCAGCGCGTCGTCCTGGCTCAGGTGGCGCAGGAAGCACAGGATCAGCTTGGCGCTCAATCCCCACTCGGCGTGGGCCCGACGGCAGGCATGGGCCAGGCCGAGGATCACGGTCTCGATGGCCACGCCGCGTTCGGTGTGCGTCTGCGGGTCGAAGAAGATTTCGGCACAGCGCACGTTGTCGGCCGACGCACGTTCGAGATAGGCCCAGGCCAGGTCGAAGAAGTCCTGCTCGGTGCGCAGCACGGCGGCGCCGGCGTAGTAGATGTCGAGAAAGCTCTGCAAGTCGGTGAAGGCATAGGCCGCACGCAGTGCCTCGACGTTCGGATACGCCAGCGCGATGCCGTTGCGCGCCGCGAGCTTGAAGATCAACTCGGGCTCGAGCGAGCCTTCGATATGGATGTGCAGTTCGGCCTTGGGCATCGTGCGCAGCAGCGCCGGCAGGCGCTCGCGCGGGATGCGGTCGAAATCGATCATGCACTTGCCCAGCAAACGCCGCGGATCCGGCTCTGCCGGGCCGCTAGCGTTGCCCCCTTGAGGGGGAGCGGCGAAGCCGCTACGGGTGTGGGTCACTTCCCCGACGGCACCTTGCCCTCGACACCCTTGACATAGAAGTTGATGCCGAGCATGAACTTGTCATCGGGCATCGCATCCTTCTCGACCACCGTCTTGCCGGCCTGGTCGACGACCGGGCCCTTCCAGGGGTGGAAGCTGCCGTCCTTCAGCCCGGCCTTGGCTTTGTCGACGGCGGCCTTGGTCTCGGGGCTGACCTTGGCGCTCAGCGACACCAGGTCGATCGCGCCCTCTTTCACGCCCCACCACACCTGCTGCGTCTTCCAGCTACCGCCGAGTGCATCCTTGACGGCCTGCTTGTAGTACGGGCCCCAGTTGATGACCGCCGAGGCCAGATGGGCGTCCTTGGCATAGGCGCTCATGTCGCTGTCCCAGCCGAAGGCCAGTTTCTTGTTCTTGTCGGCGGTTTGCAGCACTGCGCTGGAATCGGTGTTCTGGAACAACACGTCGGCGCCGCCGTTGATCAGGCTTTGCGCGGCCTCGCCTTCCTTGGGCGGGTCGAACCACTTGCCGATCCAGACCACCTTGGTCTTGATCTTCGGGTTCACCGATTGCGCGCCCAGCGTGAAGCTGTTGATGTTGCGGATGACCTCGGGGATAGGGATCGATCCGACCACGCCTAGGGTGTTGCTCTTGGTTGCCGCGCCGGCCACGATGCCGGCGAGGTAGGCGCCTTCGTAGGTGCGGCTGTCGTAGGTGCGCAGGTTGTCGGCGGTCTTGAAGCCGGTGGCGTGCTCGAACTTGACGCCCTTCTCGTCGGTCGCGACCTTCAGCATCGGGTCCATGTAGCCGAAGGTGGTGCCGAAGATCAGCTTGTTGCCTTCGCTGACCATCTGCCGGATCACACGCTCGGCGTCGGCGGCCTCGGGCACGTTCTCGACATAACTGGTCTTGACCTTGTCGCCGAACTCGGCCTCCACCGCCTTGCGGCCGAGGTCGTGGGCGAAGGTCCAGCCGGCGTCGCCGACCGGGCCGACATAGGCGAACGCAATTTTCAGCGGCTCGGCCTTGGGCGCGGCGGCAGAGGCCGCCGGGGCTGCCGCCACCGGCTCTTCCTTTTTGCCGCAGCCGACCAGTGCGGCAGCGGTGGCGACCAGCGCGGCGAGCGGCAGCGCGGTGCGCATGTTCATGTCGATCATGGATGCTCCTCGAGGGGGGTGTAGTTGCAGGGCGAGGGTGGATTATTGCCCGACGTGCAGTACGTGTCACTCGCGCATCAGCGCGAGGACCTCGGAGTGGAATTCGCGTTGGTACAGGATCCAGACCACGCCGGCGCTGCCCAGCGCAAAGGCCAGCGGCGAGAACAACCAGGCCGCGGCGGCAAAGGCGAAGTAGTAGGCGCGCATACCGTCGTTGAAGGATTCGGCGGCCAGGCCCATCATGCTGCCGGCACGGTCGGCGAATCTGGCGCGCGCCACTTCGCCGAGTTGCGGAAACTCGTCGTGACCCGGCGCCGAGGCCACCAGCAGCGCACCCAGGCTGTACTGGCGCAGGCTCCAGGTGAAGCGGAAGAAGGCATAGATGAAGATGCCGGTCAGCAATACCAGCTTCAGGTCGAGCACCAAGGCCGAGGTGCGCGCGGCGAACGGCAGCTCGGTCATCAGCGAGCTGGTGTGGTCGCCCGAGCCGAGCAGGGCGAGCAGGCCGCCGACGATCAGAATCGTGGTCGAGGCGAAGAAACTCGGGCTGGTCGACAGGTTCTGCACCACCACCGCATCGAGCACGCGCACTTCGCGCTTGGTGACCTGCAGCATCCACAGCCGGCGCACATGGTTGCCGGCGCCCAGCAGCGAAGGCTGTACCGGCGCGCGGCGCCGCGCAAAACGCGCGTAGCCGACCCAGGCGACGAAGAACCAGGCCAGCGCCACAGTCCACCAGGGCAGCACGGCCACCAGCCTGCTCAGCACATCGATCATGCGCTGCACTGTAGCGCGCCGGCTGCCCGCCTCAAGCCGTGCGCAGCGCTGCTGCAACGCGCAGCAGCCCGTTGACCACACCGACCACGGCCTGCTGGGCCTTGGCATCCTTCAGCGCACCGGCCTCGTCAAAGGCCTCGTGCGCACGACCCAGCGCGTACTGCTGCGGCACGACCAGCATGGCAAACGCCATCTGCAGGTACTGGCGCAGGAAATTCATGGCCCGCAGGCCACCCACGGGGCCGGGTGAACTGGCCAGCAAAGCCACGACTTTGCCGGCCGTCGTGGCCAGCCCTGACGGCAGCTTGCCTTCGGCCTGCAGCCGCGACAGCCAGTCGAAGGCGTTGATCACCAGCGGCGTCGGAAAGCCGTTGTACTCGGGCGTGACGATCAGTACCGCATCGTTCGAGGCGATGGCGTCGCGCAAGGACCTGGCCCCTGCGGGAAGCCCTTGCGCGGCCTCGAGGTCGGCGTCGTACAGCGGCAGGGCGAGCGCGCGCAGGTCGAGTACCGACGTGCTGGCGCCCGCGGCGTCTGCTGCGTGGCGCGCCGCGTCGCGCAGCCGTCCGCTCAAGGCGCCACTGCGGGCGCTGCCGGCCATCAGCAGCAGGCGCACGGGCTGCATCGTCGGCCTGCCGTCAGGCCGCCGCGCGGCGTGCGTCCAGACTGAGGCTGCCCGGGCCGAAGGCATAGACCATCAACAGGCCACCGATGACCGCCATGTTCTTCATGAACAACAGCATCGGCACCATCTGCGCGGCCTTCGGCTGGGCCCAGTAGGCGTGGAAGACGAAGCTGGCGATCAGGGTGAAGGCGGCCAGCGCCAGCGCGGCCCAACGTGCCTGCCAGCCGACGATCAGCGTCAGCGAGCCGAGCAGCTCGACCAGGCCGGCGCCGATCGCGAGCAACTTGGGCAGCGGCAAGCCGGCACTGGCGATGTAGCCGGCGGTGCCTTCGAGGCCCGTGAACTTTTCGATGGCGGCGCCGAGGAACATCAGCGCAAGCAGCACGCGGGCAATGAGGACGGGAAAGGCTTGGGTATTCATGGCATGACTCCGTTCAGGCTCTCGAATGCGCCGGATCAGCGCGCC
>CAVUGY010000008.1:0-19612 GCA_963741125.1 uncultured beta proteobacterium | reverse complement strand
GCCGAAGCCGGCGCATCTGGCGGAAACGCTGGTGCGCGGCGAGCAGGTCTGGTGCGGTCGCTTCCTGGACGTGCGACGCGACACCGTGACCTTGCCCGATGGGGCACAGGCCTCGCGCGAGTACATCGTGCATCCGGGTGCGGTGGTGATCGTGCCGCTGTTGTCCGACGGCCGGCTGGTGATGGAGCGCCAGTTTCGCTACCCGATGGGCCGCACGATGCTGGAGTTTCCGGCCGGCAAGATCGACTCCGGCGAAGCGCCGCTGGCCTGCGCGATGCGCGAACTGGCCGAGGAAACCGGCTTTCGCGCCAACCGCTGGGCCCGCGCGGGCATCCTGCACAACGCCATCGCCTATTCCACCGAAGGCATCGAGATCTGGTTCGCGCGTGAGCTCAGCGCAGGGCCTGCGCGACTCGACATCGGCGAATTCCTGGAGGTCGTGACGCACTCCGCGGCCGAGCTCGACGCCATGTGCGCCCGCGGCGAAGTCACGGATGCCAAGACGCTGATCGGCCTGCTTTGGTTGCAAAAGTGGCACGCCGGACAATGGCCGCTGCACTGGCAGGCCGCGCCGTGACGAGGCTTGACCTATGATGAAGCAGGCATGAAAGTCATCGACCTGCGCTGCAACAACGGCCATGGTTTCGAGGGTTGGTTCGCCAGCGACGACGAATTCCTCGACCAGAACGGCCGCCGCATGATCGCCTGCCCGTTGTGCGCCGATAGCGTGATCGTGCGCCTGCCCAGTGCCCCGCGCCTGAATCTGTCGGGCGCACGCGAGGCTCAACCCGTTGCCGTCGCCCCGCCCGCCAACCCGCAGGCGCAGTGGATGAAGGTCATGCGCCACCTGCTCGCCAACACCGAAGATGTCGGTGATCGCTTTGCCGACGAAGCCCGCCGCATCCATTACGGTGAAGCACCCGAGCGTGGCATCCGCGGCCAGGCCACCGAGCACGAGCGTGAGGCCTTGCGCGACGAAGGCATCGAGGTCATGCCCTTGCCGGTGCCTGCGGCCTTGAAAGAGCCGCTGCAATAGCGGTGACTGTGCCTAGAGCACGCGGCCCGGGTTGAGCAAGCCCTGCGGATCGAGTGCGCGCTTGATCGAGCGCATCATCGCCAACGCCGTCGGGTCCTTGCGCTGCGCCAACTCGACGCGCTTGAGTTCGCCGATGCCGTGCTCGGCCGAGATCGAGCCGCCATGCGCGATCACGGCATCGAAGACGACTTGGTTCACGGCCTGCTCCTCGTCGCGCAGGAAGACCGCTGCGTCCTGGCCCTTGGGTGCCTGCACGTTGTAGTGCAGATTGCCGTCGCCCAGGTGGCCGAAGTTGACCAGCCGCACGCCCGGCCACAGCTTGGCGAGCATGGCGCCCGTGCTGGCGCAAAACGCCGGGATACGCGACACCGGCAGGCCGATGTCATGCTTGATGTTCAAACCCTCCTCACTCTGCGCCAGCGGGATGGTCTCGCGCAGGTGCCACATGCCGCGCGACTGCGCCACGCTCTGGGCGATCGCGGCGTCGGCGATGGTGCCGGCTTCGAGCGCGTCGGCGAGCAGGCCTTCGAACATGGAGCGGGCGTGGGTGGCGCCTTCGATGTCCGACAACTCGACCAGCACCTTCCACGGCGCAATCGCCAGCGGCTGGCGCAGGCGCGGAAAGTGCCGCGCCACCAGGGCCAGCGACAGCCGGTTCATGACCTCGAACCCCGTCAGCCCGGGCCCGAATCGCTGTTGCGCGGTTTCGAGCAGGGCCACGCAGTGGTCGAGCGACGAGCACACGGCCATGGCGGTCATCGTTGCTGCCGGGCGCGGGTGCAATGCCAGCGTGGCCGCGGTGATGATCGCCAAGGTGCCTTCGCTGCCGATCAGCAAATCACGCAGGTCGTAGCCGGTGTTGTCCTTGCGCAGGCCGGCCAGGCCGTGCCAGACGTCACCGGCAGCCGTGACGGCCTCGAGACCCAGGCACAGCGCGCGCGCATTGCCGTAGCGCAGCACCTGCGTGCCGCCGGCATTGGTGGCCAGGTTGCCGCCGATGGTGCAACTGCCTTCGGCGGCCAGCGACAGCGGGAACAGCAGCCCGGCATCGGTCGCGGCCTGCTGCACCGCCTGCAACACGCAACCGGCCTCGGCGGTCAAGGTCAGGTTGGCGCGATCGATCTCGCGGATGCGATTCAATCGCGCCAGGCTCAGCAACACCTGCGTGCCGCTGGCGTCGGGCACGCCGGCACCGACCAGGCCGGTGTTGCCACCCTGTGCCACGATGGCCACGCCGGCCGCAGCGCAGGCGCGCACGACCGCTGCCACTTCGTCGGTCGATCCAGGCCGCACCACCGCCAGCGCCTTGCCGCGCCAGCGCTTGCGCCAATCGAGTTCGTAGGCCGTGAGGTCACCATCGGTCAGCACCTGCGTGGTGCCGACAAGGTCGCGCAGCGACTGGATCAATTCGAGGCTCATGTGCCGGCCTCGACCCTGCGCAGGCGCGCACGCACATGCATGACACAGGCCGAAAACAACAGCAGGCACAACACCATCTCGACCGTCGCCAGCGCCGCCGAAGCGCCGCCCTCGCTGACCGCGCGCGCCGCACCCTCGGCGAAGTAGGCCCATACCAACAGACTGAGCCAGCGGTAGGTGTACATGCGCTGCTTGAGCAGGCCGGTCAGGACGGCGGCCAGGGGCAGCACTTTCAGCGCCAGCGTGCGGTTGCCGGTGGGGGCCAGCCACAGCTCCCAGGCCAGGCCCAGCGCGATCAGTCCCAGCAAGCTGGCCACCGCCAGAGTGCGAACACGCCTCAGCGTCGAATCGGGAACCATGTGGCCTGACATGTTTGGCATCATAGGGCGATGAGCCTTCATTTCACCCCGGCCGACGCGCGCGAGCGCCTGGCCGAGCTTTCCAGGACCCTGAAGACTTGGCCCTGGCTGGCCACCGCGCGCACCCTGCGCGAGCGCTTTCGCGAAGATCACCTCGGCCTGACGGCCAGCAGCCTGACCTTCACCACCCTGATCGCCTTGGTGCCGCTGGTGACGGTGATGCTGGCCGTGTTCAGCGCCTTTCCGATGTTCGCCAGCTTCCAGTCGGCGCTCGAGAAGTACTTCCTGCAAAGCCTGGTGCCCGACGGCATCGCCAAGCCGGTATTGGCCTCGCTGACCCAGTTTGCGGCCAAGGCCACGCGCCTGGGCACGGTGGGCCTGGTGGTGCTGGTCTTTACGGCCCTGGCCCTGATGCTGACCATCGACCGCGCGCTCAACGCCATCTGGCGCGTGCGCCGGCCGCGCTCGATCGCGCAGCGCGTGCTGGTGTACTGGGCCGCGCTGACGCTGGGGCCACTGTTGCTGGGCATCAGTCTGTCGCTGACCAGTGCCGTGCTCGGTGCGTCTCAGGTCGTGGTCGGGGCCTTGCCGGGCGGGGTGGGTGTGCTCCTGGCGGCACTGGAATTCGTCCTCCTGGCCGCCGGCATGGCCGGGCTGTACCACTACGTGCCCAACACCGATGTGCGCTGGCGCCACGCCATCGCCGGCGGTGTCTTCGTGGCCATCGGTCTCGAACTGGCCAAACGCGGCCTGGCCTGGTATGTCGGTTTGATGCCGAGCTACTCGATGGTCTACGGCGCCTTTGCGACATTGCCGATCTTCCTGCTCTGGATTTATCTCGGCTGGGTCATCGTCTTGTGGGGCGCGGTGATCGCCGCCTATGCGCCGAGCCTGTCGCTGCGCATCGCGCGGCAACCCGCCACGCCGGGGCACCGCTTCACGCTGGCCTTGGCGGTGATCGGGGCCCTCGCGCACGCCAAACAAGGTCAGCAGCATGGCCTGCTGCTGGCCGAGTTGGCGGCGGCGATCGCCACCGATCCGCTGCAGGTCGAGCCCAGCGTGGAAGCGCTGCAGGCGCTGGACTGGGTCGCCCGGCTCGACGAAGAGGGCGGGCAGCGCCTGGTGCTGTTGGTCGATCCGGCGCAAACGCCGGCCCGTCGCCTGATCGATGGCATGCTGCTCGAGCCGAGCGCGGCCGTGCGTTTGTTTCGTGAACGGGCCGGCGTGGAGCGACTGATGCTGCGTGACTTGCTGGCCTGAAACAGGCCCGGCCGGCTCTGCCTCAGGCCAGCCCGGCGCAATGCATGAATCGATTCTTGCCGCCGCGCTTGGCGGCGTACATCGCGTGGTCGGCCAACTGCAGCAAACGCAAGGGCTGGCTCGCGTCGTCGGGTGCCACTGCATAACCGATGCTGGCGGACACCGGCTGTGCGCCGGCGCAGCGTGCGGCGCAGGCCTGTACCGCGCCGAGCAGGTGTCGAGCCAGTGCATGGGCAGCGTCTGCGTCATGTACGGCGGCCAAGACCAGAAACTCGTCGCCGCCGAAGCGGCCGACTGCATCGTCGTCGCGCACGGCGCCTTGCAGCGCCTTCGCCAGCTCGACCAGCATGGTGTCGCCGGCCGCATGGCCCTGGGCGTCGTTGAGGGCCTTGAAGCCGTCGAGATCGACGAAGAAAAGGGCCACCGGCCGCGCCGCGCAGGCGCCGGTGGCGGCGTCGAGCCGTTCCATCATCGTGCGCCGTGTCAAGGCGTCGGTCAGACCGTCGCGCTCGACGCAACGCTGCAAGCGCTGCTGCGTCTCGGTCAGCTCGTGCACGTCGATGGTCGCGGTATAGACGCCGAGCACCCGGCCGCTGTCGTCGAAGTCGGGCACATAGCTCGTGCGCAGCCAGCGTGAACCCTGCGGCAAGGCCTCCACCAGCCGCGTGAACTGTGCAGGCTCGCCGGCCAAGGCGCGCTCGAAGTGCGGCCGTTGCTGGGCCCAGCTCGCAGTGCCGCAGGCGTCGCGGATGTGGCGGCCGACCAGCTCGGCGCTGGCCACGCCCGCGGTTTGCACATGGGCGCGATTGACGAAACGCAGCAGGCCGTCGCGGTCGACGTAGGTCAACGGGTAGGGAATGTGCTCGGTGAATCGGTCGAGCCGCTTGCGTGCCTCGTGCAAGGCGTCGCGTTCGACCACGTCGTCGTGGATGTCGAAGGCGATGGTGTAAACCGCCTCGATCTCACCGGCGTCGTTGCGGTCGGGGAAAACCAGGGCCCGCGTCCAGCGTGCGCTCGCGCCTTGGTGGGTGAGGCGGCGTTCGTAGCTCACGGCGCGGCCTTCGAACGCGGCGGCAAAGCTGGCGCTGGCGACCGCCCAAGCCTGCGGGCCATACAGGGTCTCGAGGGTTCGACCCACCAGCTCGTCGCTCGGCCGCCCGGCCCACCGCGAATACGGTGCGTTGCAGAACAACAGCCGTGCGTCACGGTCCCAGCGGCCGATGGGCAACGCGATGGCGTCGGCCAGGCGCGCGGCCGGGCTGGCGCTCAGGGTGTCGGCAGGGGCGTCGTTGAGTTTCACGTCGAGGATCGTCGCAGCGGCCCGATGCCGCGTCATTCACCCATAAGAGGGAATCCTCTGCGGTCACGACGACCGCGCAACACAGGCGTGCACCACGCGAGTGCGTGGGCTGAGCTCGCCGGGCCTATTCAGGTCTTGCAGCGCTAAGGGTGCAGGACGACCAGCCAGGCCTGCGCTGCCGCGCGACCCGGGTTGTGGATGCTGTGCGGCACGTCGACCGCATAGCGCGCGGTTTCGCCGTGACGTAGGCGCGCCGACTCGGCGCCGGCCCGAACCTCGAGCGTACCGGCCTGCACCGACAGGTGTTCGCGCGAGCCCGGTTCATGCGCCTGCGAGGCCAGGGTTCCGCCGGGCTGCACGGTCAATGCATACCACTCGACATGCCCGGCCAGCTCGATCGGGCCCAGGATGCGCAACTCGCACTTGCCGTCCGGGCTGGTCAGTGTCGGCGTCGCATGGGCCGGCACCGTGGCCAGCAGCGGCGCGGCACGGCGCTCGGCACCGAGCAGGTCGCCCACGCCGACACCCAACGCCGTGGCCAGGCGCCAGACCACCGCCACCGTCGGATTCGCCTGGTGGCGCTCGATCTGCGACAGCATCGACTTCGACACCCCGGCCAGGCGCGACAGCTCGTCCAGCGACAGGCCGCGCAGCTGGCGCAGTGCGGCCAGGGCCGCACCGACACGCGGGGGTTCTGGCTTGACGCCGGTGGACTTGGGCATGATACTGGACGCCTGTTCGATATACTGCACAAACGTTGTGCGAATGCACGCCACGCATTGTGCCCCAGCCCGGGCATCCAGACCATGAGCCAGACCTTCATCGAGCACATCGGCAGCGAGCTGACGGCATTGCGCGGGGCCGGTCTGTACAAAACCGAGCGTGTGCTGAGCACGCCGCAGGGCGCCATGGTCGCCCTGGCCGACGGTCGCCAGGTCATCAACCTGTGCGCCAACAACTACCTGGGTTTGTCCTCGCACCCTGCGGTGATCGCCGCCGCCCACCAGGCCTTGCATAGCCATGGTTATGGTCTGAGCAGCGTGCGTTTCATCTGCGGTACACAAGACCTGCACCAGACCCTGGAGGCACGGCTGGCGCGTTTCCTCGGCACCGAAGACGCGATCCTGTATGCCGCGGCCTTCGACGCCAACGGTGGCCTGTTCGAGCCGCTGCTGGGCGAGGAAGACGCGATCATCAGCGACGAGCTGAACCACGCCTCGATCATCGACGGCATCCGCCTGTGCAAGGCACGGCGCTGGCGCTACAAGCACAACGACATGGCCGACCTCGAGCGTTGCCTGGCCGAGGCCGCGGTCGGTGGCGCGCGCTTCAAGCTGGTCTTTACCGACGGCGTATTCTCGATGGACGGCACCGTCGCCCGGCTCGACGAGATGCGTGCGCTGTGCGACCGCTTCGAGGCCCTGCTCGGCATCGACGAATGCCACGCCTCCGGGTTCATGGGACCGCGCGGGCGCGGCACGCACGAGCACCGCGGTGTGTTCGGCCGCGTCGACATCATCACCGGCACCCTGGGCAAGGCGCTCGGTGGCGCCTCCGGCGGCTTCACCGCCGCCAGTCGGCCGGTGGTCGAGCTGCTGCGCCAGCGCTCGCGCCCCTACCTCTTCTCCAATACCTTGATGCCGGCCATCGCCGGTGCCTCGATCGCGGTGCTCGACCTGCTCGAAGCCAGCACGGCGCTGCGCGACAAGCTCGAAGACAACACCCGGTTTTTCCGTCGAGCGATCAGCGCCGCGGGCTTTGTGATCAAGCCCGGCGAGCACGCTATCGTCCCGATCATGGTCCATGACGCGGCTCTGGCTCAGCGCCTGGCCGCACGCATGCTGGAACTCGGCATCTACGTCGTCGGCTTTTTCTTCCCGGTGGTGCCCAAGGGTCAGGCCCGCATTCGCGTGCAGATGAGTGCGGTGCACGACCGCGCCCATCTCGAGCAGGCGGTCGCCGCGTTCACGCAGGCCGGACGCGAGCTGGGGCTGATCCAATGAGCCGTACCGCGCAGCAGGGTTCGGAGTGACGGCGCCAAAGATCCTCATCATCGGCGGTGGTCAGTAATGGCGCCGAAGATTCTCATCATCGGCGCCAATGGCCAGATCGGCACCGAGCTGGCGACCGAACTGGTGCGCCGGCACGGCGTGGCGTCGGTGGTCAGCAGCGACCTGGCGCCGCAGGGGCGCATCCCGGGCCTGGCGCACGAGGCACTCGACTGCACCGACATCGGCGCATTGACCACCCTCGTCGAGCGCCACGCCATCACGCAGGTCTACCACCTCGCTGCAGCCCTGTCCGCCCGCGGCGAAAAACACCCGATGTGGGCCTGGGACCTGAACATGAAGGGCCTGCTCAACGTGCTCGAGGTGGCGCGCTCGCACCATTTGCAGCGCATCTTCTGGCCCAGCTCGATCGCCGCCTTCGGCCCCAGCACGCCGCAGCACGATACGCCGCAGAAGACGGTGATGGATCCGAGCACCGTCTACGGCATCAGCAAGCTGGCCGGCGAGGGCTGGTGTGCGTGGTACCACCGGCATCACGGCGTCGATGTGCGCAGCCTGCGCTACCCCGGCCTGATCAGCTGGAAGACACCCCCTGGCGGCGGCACCACCGACTACGCCGTCGAGATCTTCCACGCCGCGCTGGCCAGCGGCCGCTACCGCTGCTTCCTGAACGAAGACCAGGCGCTGCCGATGATGTACATGCCCGACGCCATCCGCGCCACGCTGCATTTGATGGACGCGCCGGCAGGGCAGGTGCGCGAGCGTGGCTCCTACAACCTGGCCGGCATCAGCTTCACGCCGCTGCAAATTGCCGCCGCGATCCGCAGGCGTGTGCCGGCCTTTACGATGGACATCGAGCCCGATTTCCGCCAGGCCATCGCCGCGTCATGGCCGTGCTCCATCGACGACAGTGCCGCGCGGCGCGACTGGGGCTGGGCGCCGCATTACGACTTGCAGTCGATGGTCGACGACATGCTCGACAATCTGCGCGCGCAGATGGCGCGCCCGGCAGCCGCAGAAGCTGTGCGCCACCTGAGGCATTGAAGCCTCGGTCTCGTCCTGATCGGGTGCGCGGCGCCCGCAATCGACGGCGGATCAGAGCGCCAGCAATTCAACCTCGAACAACAGCGTCGCATTCGGCGGGATCACGCCACCCGCGCCGCGCGCGCCGTAACCGAGCTCGGGCGGGATGCGCAGCAAACGCGTGCCGCCAACCTGCATGCCCGTCACGCCCTCGTCCCAGCCGCGGATGACCATGCCCGCGCCGAGGTCGAACTTGAACGGATCGCGGCGGTCTTTGCTGGAGTCGAACTTGGCGCCGCGGCCGCTTTCTCTGCCGGGGTCGTAGAGCCAGCCGGTGTAATGCACGGTGACTTCTTTGCCGGCCTGTGCCGCATCGCCGCTGCCAATGGCGGTGTCTTCGTATTGCAGGCCGCTTGGGGTCTTGATCATGGGGCAGGCACCTCGGGGTGGAGTGGGGTGCACCGATGCTACACAAGGCGCTCGACATGCGGGCCCCAGCGCCCGCGCCAGGCGCCCACGGCGCTGTGCAACCACTCGCTGGTCCGTTCGTGTTCGGGTACGCGCAGCTCGAGTACCGAGGCCGCCGCGCGCAGCGCTGCCAGCGGGTCGTGCAGGTCGAGCGCCGCGGCGCCGTTGCTCTTCGACAGCTTCTGGCCCTGCGCGTCGCGTACCAGGGGCGTGTGCAGGTAGCGCGGCCTGGGCCGGCCCAACAGGCGCTGCAGGTGGATCTGGCGCGCGCTGTTGTCGGCCAGGTCTTCGCCGCGCACGACGTCGGTCACGCCTTGCTCGGCATCGTCGACCACCACCGCCAGCTGGTAGGCCCAGGGGCCGTCGGCGCGTTGCAGCACGAAGTCGCCCACCGCATGGGTCACGTCCTGGTATTGGGCGGCCAGGCGCCTGTCCTGCCAGTCGATCAGCACCGGCGCCCCTTCGCTGCCGCAACGCAGGCGCCAGGCGCGCGCGGCCTTGCCATTCAAACCGGCACGGCAGGTGCCCGGATAGATGCGTTGGCTGCCGCGTGTGGCCGGCACGCCCAGGCCGGCCAGCTCGGCATCGATATCGCGCCGAGTGCAGCCGCAGGGGTAAGCCAGCCCTGCATCGCGCAAGCGCTGCAAGGCCTGTTCATAGAACGCGCTGCGCTGCGATTGCCAAACCGGTGCGGCGTCCGCATGCAGTCCGAGCGCGGCCAATTGCTGCACGATGAAGGTATCCGCGCCGCCTATCGTGCGCGGGCCGTCGACGTCCTCGAAGCGCAGCAGCCAGCGGCCGCCATGCGCCCGCGCATCGAGCCAGCTGGCCAAGGCCGCCACCAGCGAGCCGGCGTGCAGCGGGCCGCTGGGTGATGGGGCGAAGCGACCGACGTAGTTCAATCGACGGCCTGCGACAAACCCGTGTGCCGCTCGAGCAGCGCCTTGCGCGTGGCCCTGCTGGCCAACTGCTCGAGCCACCAGGCCAGGGCCAGGCCCTGCGGCGCTTTCCTCGCCTGCGGTACGGCGGCCTGGCGCCAGGCGTAACCCAGGCGCACACGACGCCGCTCGCGCTGCACGGCCTTGACCACCAAGCGGCCGGCGCGGATATGTTCGCGCGCCAGCGGCTCGGGCAGGAAGCCGCAGCCCATGCAGCGCAGTTGCGCCTCGACCTTGGCTTGCAACGAGGCCACGGTGAATACCTCCTGCCCCGGCAGGAGGTTGAAGGTACGCGGTTCCTGGCGCCGTGCCGAGTCGGCGACGGCCACCGCGCGGTGGAGCAGCAGTTGATGGTCGGGGATCGCACCGTCGTAGGCCGCCAGCGGGTGGTGCGGGGCGACGGCAAAGACAAAGTCCATCTCGCCGAGCGGCTGCAAGGCGATGCCCGCGGGCGCCGCCGTGCCGTCCAGACCGACGCCGATGGCCAGATCGGCTTCGCCCGACAACAGCGCTTCCCAGGTCCCGGCCAGGACCTCGGTGCGCAGGCGCAGGCGGGTGCCGGTGCCGGCGTCGGGCCGCTCGGCGTCGGGCCGCAGCGCGTAGAACGCATCGCACAGCTCGAACAGCGTCAGGCGCGAGATCACACCGTCGGAGGCGACCGTCAGCTGCGTCTCCCAACCGCTGGCCACCCGGCGCACGCGGTTGGCCACGGCGTCCATCTCGGCCAACAGGCGTCGGCCCTCGCCGAGCAACTCGTCGCCGGCGGCGGTCAGCCGGGCCTGGCCCGAGCGGCGGTCGAACAGCAGCACGTCGAGCGCGTCCTCCAGCTGGCGCACGCTATAGGTCAGCGCCGAGGGCACCTTGCCGAGTTCGCGCGCGGCAGCGGCAAAACTGCCGCTGCGGGCAATGGCGTCCATCATGGCCAAGGCTTCCGGGGTCAGGGCGTTGCGGCGTGTCGTCATGGGGCTCGCTCCAAAGCCTGTTCATCTTATTTGAACGAGACCTTCAGCGCCGGCCGGCTTCGCTGGCCGCGCGCCGTACACACACTTGCACCATCGAAAGGACGGAGCCCATGCTGACGCTGCGCAAAGCCCAGGATCGTGGATACGCCGACCACGGCTGGTTGAAGAGTTACCACAGTTTTTCATTCGCCGACTACTTCGACCCGGCGCACATGGGTGTCGGCAATCTGCGCGTGATCAACGAAGACCGCATCGCGCCGGGCACCGGCTTCGGCACCCATAGCCATCGCGACATGGAGATCGTCAGCTACGTGCTGGCCGGTGCCCTCGGGCACAAGGACAGCATCGGCAACGGCGCCAGCATCGTGCCCGGCGAGGTTCAGCGCATGAGTGCGGGCACCGGTATCGCACACAGCGAGTTCAATCACGCCGCCAACCAGACCACGCATTTCCTGCAGATCTGGCTGCTGCCTAGCCGCTCCGGCCTGACGCCCGGCTACGAGCAGAAGGCCTTTGCCGATGCCGACAAACGCGGCCGGCTGCTGTTGGTGGCTGCGCCCGACGGCCGCGACGGCGCAGTCACGATCCACGCCGACGCCTCGATGCATGCCGGCCTGTTCGATGGGGCGGAGCGCGCCGAACGGGCGCTCGACCCGACGCGCCTGGCCTATGTACATCTGGTGCGTGGCGAGGCCCGCATCAACGGCCAGGCCTTGCAGGCCGGCGACGCCGCCACGCTGGACGGCGAAGTGCGCCTGGTGATCGACCAGGGCCGTGCGGCCGAAGTCATCGTTTTCGACCTGGCGCGTTGAGCGCCAGACCCACCCCCAACCACCCGAGGGAGATTCCATGAGCAAGCAGATCGTCATCGTCTATCACAGCGGCTACGGCCACACCAAGAAGGTGGCCGAAGCCGTGGCCGCAGGCAGCGGCGGCACGCTGCTGGCCATCGACGCCGAAGGCAACCTGCCAGCCGGCGGCTGGGAGCAACTCGCTGCGGCCCATGCCATCGTCTTCGGCTCCCCGACCTACATGGGCGGGGCGTCGTGGCAGTTCAAGAAGTTTGCCGATGCCTCGAGCAAGCCCTGGTTCGGCAAAGCCTGGCGCAACAAGCTGGCCGCCGGCTTCACCAACTCGGCCACGCTCAATGGCGACAAGTTCTCGACGCTGAACTACTTCTTCACCCTGTCGCAGCAACACGGCATGTTGTGGGCCGGCAGCGGCATGCACCCGTCGAATGCCAAGGCCAGCACGCGCGATTCGCTCAACAACCTGGGCGGTTATGCCGGCCTGCTGACCGCCACGCCGTCGGACGCCTCGCCCGACGAAATGGTGCCGGGCGACCTGGCCACGGCCAAGGCTTTCGGCGAGCGTATCGTCGAGGCCCTGCAGTTGCTGGCGCGCTGATCCGGCGCATTCGAGAGCCTGAACGGAGTCATGCCATGAATACCCAAGCCTTTCCCGTCCTCATTGCCCGCGTGCTGCTTGCGCTGATGTTCCTCGGCGCCGCCATCGAAAAGTTCACGGGCCTCGAAGGCACCGCCGGCTACATCGCCAGTGCCGGCTTGCCGCTGCCCAAGTTGCTCGCGATCGGCGCCGGCCTGGTCGAGCTGCTCGGCTCGCTGATGCTGATCGTCGGCTGGCAGGCACGTTGGGCCGCGCTGGCGCTGGCCGCCTTCACCCTGATCGCCAGCTTCGTCTTCCACGCCTACTGGGCCCAGCCGAAGGCCGCGCAGATGGTGCCGATGCTGTTGTTCATGAAGAACATGGCGGTCATCGGTGGCCTGTTGATGGTCTATGCCTTCGGCCCGGGCAGCCTCAGTCTGGACGCACGCCGCGCGGCGGCCTGACGGCAGGCCGACGATGCAGCCCGTGCGCCTGCTGCTGATGGCCGGCAGCGCCCGCAGTGGCGCCTTGAGTGGACGGCTGCGCGACGCGGCGCGCCACGCAGCAGACGCCGCGGGCGCCAGCACGTCGGTACTCGACCTGCGCGCGCTCGCCCTGCCGCTGTACGACGCCGACCTCGAGGCCGCGCAAGGGCTTCCCGCAGGGGCCAGGTCCTTGCGCGACGCCATCGCCTCGAACGATGCGGTACTGATCGTCACGCCCGAGTACAACGGCTTCCCGACGCCGCTGGTGATCAACGCCTTCGACTGGCTGTCGCGGCTGCAGGCCGAAGGCAAGCTGCCGTCAGGGCTGGCCACGACCGCCGGCAAGCCCTCGTGGCTCTGCTGGCCAGTTCACCCGGCCCGGTGGGTGGCCTGCGGGCGATGAATTTCCTGCGCCAGTACCTGCAGATGGCGTTTGCCATGCTGGTCGTGCCGCAGCAGTACGCGCTGGGTCGTGCGCACGAGGCCTTCGACGAGGCCGGTGCGCTGAAGGATGCCAAGGCCCAGCAGGCCGTGGTCGGTGTGGTCAACGGGCTGCTGCGCGTTGCAGCAGCGCTGCGCACGGCTTGAGGCGGGCAGCCAGCGCGCTACAGTGCAGCGCATGATCGATGTGCTGAGCAGGCTGGTGGCCGTGCTGCCCTGGTGGGAGTGGCTGGCACTGGCCTGGTTCTTCGTCGCCTGGGTCGGCTACGCGCGTTTTGCGCGGCGCCGCGCGCCGGTACAGCCTTCGCTGCTGGGCGCCGGCAACCATGTGCGCCGGCTGTGGATGCTGCAGGTCACCAAGCGCGAAGTGCGCGTGCTCGATGCGGTGGTGGTGCAGAACCTGTCGACCAGCCCGAGTTTCTTCGCCTCGACCACGATTCTGATCGTCGGCGGCCTGCTCGCCCTGCTCGGCTCGGGCGACCACACCAGCTCGCTGATGACCGAGCTGCCGTTCGCCGCGCGCACCTCGGCCTTGGTGCTCGACCTGAAGCTGGTATTGCTGACCGGCATCTTCATCTATGCCTTCTTCCGCTTCACCTGGAGCCTGCGCCAGTACAGCCTGGGTGCGCTGCTGGTGGCCTCGGCGCCGGGTCACGACGAGTTTCCGCAACTCGGCGAAGTGGCGCGCGCCAGATTCGCCGACCGTGCCGGCAGCATGATGGGCCTGGCCGCCGAATCCTTCAACGACGGTATGCGCGCCTACTACTTCGCCTTTGCCGCCGCGGCCTGGTTGTTCTCGCCGCTGGCCTTTGCGCTGGGCAGCGCCGGCGTGGTCTGGATCCTGTACCAACGCGAATTCCACTCCGAGGTCCTCGCGCTGATGCGCGAGTGACACGTACTGCACGTCGGGCAATAATCCACCCTTGCCATGCAACTACACCCCCATCGAGGAGCATCCATGATCGACATGAACATGCGCACCGCGCTGCCGCTCGCCGCGCTGGTCGCCACCGCTGCCGCACTGGTCGGCTGCGGTAAGAAAGAAGAGCCGGTAGCGGCGGCCCCGGCGGCCTCTGCCGCCGCGCCCAAGGCCGAGCCGCTGAAAATTGCGTTCGCCTATGTCGGCCCGGTCGGCGACGCCGGCTGGACCTTCGCCCACGACCTCGGCCGCAAGGCGGTGGAGGCCGAGTTCGGCGACAAGGTCAAGACCAGTTATGTCGAGAACGTGCCCGAGGCGGCCGACGCCGAGCGCGTGATCCGGCAGATGGTCAGCGAGGGCAACAAGCTGATCTTCGGCACCACCTTCGGCTACATGGATCCGATGCTGAAGGTCGCGACCGACGAGAAGGGCGTCAAGTTCGAGCACGCCACCGGCTTCAAGACCGCCGACAACCTGCGCACCTACGACAGCCGCACCTACGAAGGCGCCTACCTGGCCGGCATCGTGGCCGGCGCGGCAACCAAGAGCAACACACTAGGCGTGGTCGGATCGATCCCTATCCCCGAGGTCATCCGCAACATCAACAGCTTCACGCTGGGCGCGCAATCGGTGAACCCGAAGATCAAGACCAAGGTGGTCTGGATCGGCAAGTGGTTCGACCCGCCCAAGGAAGGCGAGGCCGCGCAAAGCCTGATCAACGGCGGCGCCGACGTGTTGTTCCAGAACACCGATTCCAGCGCAGTGCTGCAAACCGCCGACAAGAACAAGAAACTGGCCTTCGGCTGGGACAGCGACATGAGCGCCTATGCCAAGGACGCCCATCTGGCCTCGGCGGTCATCAACTGGGGCCCGTACTACAAGCAGGCCGTCAAGGACGCGCTGGGCGGTAGCTGGAAGACGCAGCAGGTGTGGTGGGGCGTGAAAGAGGGCGCGATCGACCTGGTGTCGCTGAGCGCCAAGGTCAGCCCCGAGACCAAGGCCGCCGTCGACAAAGCCAAGGCCGGGCTGAAGGACGGCAGCTTCCACCCCTGGAAGGGCCCGGTCGTCGACCAGGCCGGCAAGACGGTGGTCGAGAAGGATGCGATGCCCGACGACAAGTTCATGCTCGGCATCAACTTCTACGTCAAGGGTGTCGAGGGCAAGGTGCCGTCGGGGAAGTGACCCACCCCCGTAGCGGCTTCGCCGCTCCCCCTCAAGGGGGCAACGCTGGCGGACCGGCAGAGCCGGATCCGCGGCGTTTGCTGGGCAAGGCATGATCGATTTCGACCGCATCCCGCGCGAGCGCCTGCCGGCGCTGCTGCGCACGATGCCCAAGGCCGAACTGCACATCCATATCGAAGGCTCGCTCGAGCCCGAGTTGATCTTCAAGCTCGCGGCGCGCAACGGCATCGCGCTGGCGTATCCGAACGTCGAGGCACTGCGTGCGGCCTATGCCTTCACTGATTTGCAGAGCTTTCTCGACATCTACTACGCCGGCGCCGCCGTGCTGCGCACCGAGCAGGACTTCTTCGACCTGGCCTGGGCCTATCTCGAACGTGCGTCGGCCGACAACGTGCGCTGTGCCGAAATCTTCTTCGACCCGCAGACGCACACCGAACGCGGCGTGGCCATCGAGACCGTGATCCTCGGCCTGGCCCATGCCTGCCGTCGGGCCCACGCCGAGTGGGGATTGAGCGCCAAGCTGATCCTGTGCTTCCTGCGCCACCTGAGCCAGGACGACGCGCTGGCCACGCTGGCGGCGGCGCTGCCTTGGCGCGAGCACTTCATCGGCGTCGGCCTGGACAGCAGCGAGCACGGCCATCCGCCGGAGAAGTTCGCCCAGGTCTTCGCGCGCGCGCGCGGCCTTGGCCTGCACCTGGTGGCCCATGCCGGCGAGGAGGGGCCGCCCGCGTACATCGAGAGCGCGCTCGATGTCTTGCGCGTCGAGCGCATCGACCACGGCGTGCGAGCCCGAGAGTCGGCGTCGCTGACCGCGCGCCTGGCGCGCGAGCGCGTGCCGCTCACGGTGTGCCCGCTGTCCAACGTCAAGCTGCGCGTGTTCGATACGCTGGCCGAGCACAACCTGCCCGCGCTGCTGGCCGCCGGCCTGCGCGGCCACCGTCAACAGCGACGACCCGGCCTACTTCGGCGGCTACCTCAACGACAACCTGGTGCAGACCTTCGCCGCGCTGCCCGCACTCGGTGCGCGTCAGGCCTACGCATTGGCGCGCAACAGCTTCGAGGCTGCGTTCGCCAGCGCCGACGACAAGGCGCGCTGGATCGCGGCCCTGGATGAACATTTCATGAGGGCAGCGCAGTCGTCGTGAAGCGGTGGAAGACGCCGGCAAGCTCACGCGGCGGCTTCGACGAACTCGACATCGGCGATCCAGTTGCGCTTTCGACGCGCCAGGCGATCTTCTTCGTTCTCGCCGTCGAACGAGGCGCTGGCGCGTCGAAGCAGGCCCGCATCGACGCCGTCGAAGGCATTCACGCTGACCACCGCGTACAGGCGGCCGTCGATGCGGCTGCTGACCACCGGTACGGCGCCGCAGCCGGCACAAATGTGGAACTCGGCGGTCTTGGTGCCGAACGAATAGCGCGACACGAGCGCCGCGTTCTCGATGCGTACCGCGAGCGAGCCCGCCGGGCAGGAAGTCCAGACGCCGCCATGCTTGGTGCAAAAGGAGCAGCTGCAGGCCCGCGCGGGAATCTGCTCGGGCTCCGGCCGCCAGATGAGCACAAAACCGATGTTGCCGCAGTGGCAACTGCCGTGGATCACCATCGACGACCCCTTGCTCGCTTGTGTCACCTGCGTTCGCGCTCAGGCCGCACCAGATGGCCGCCAAAGGCCTGCCGGCCCGCGGCGGCCGGCGCGTAAGCGACGTGCACACGCCGGGCCTCGCGCCCGACGCAGGCGGCCACGGCCTCGGTCAGCGCCATGACCTCGGCTTCGAGCAGGCTGCCGGACGGCGGCTGCAAATGCAGGACCGTGACGAACACCGGTAGTTCACCGGGCGCCAGCGTCGCCTCGTTTTCGGCATAACAGGCGCTATCGAGGCCGCGTACGCGAACCCAGGTGTGTCCCGGTGCGCTGCCGAACACATAGCCCAGGGCCGCGGCCAGCGCGCTGGCCGAGGGCAGCCGCTGCGACGCGCCGCTTGGGCAGACCAGCTCGACGTCAACGATGGGCATAGGGGGCCTGATACGCGCGCTCGACGAGCCTGCTGTCTCGACCGTAATCGGCAGCGACGCGAAGCCGGGTTGAAGGGTCGTGCAGGGTCTGCCTGCGGCGGGTCGGCATGCTCGAATTGAACCTCCAACCTGTGCGGGCCGTCAATTTCATGGCAACGGCCTGGTCCTGCGACTGGAATGCCAGAACGCGAGGATGACGACTTTCCCTGGCCTGACTCTGTAATAGATGTGATATCGAACCCGCGACAGGAACAAGCGAAGCAGGTCGGGGTGCTTTGGCGTGGTGCACTTTGCACCGATGCCTGGCTGCCGAGAGAGAAGCAGCTTGGCTTCTTCGAAGTCGTCGATGGGGCGCCCGGAGCGGCAGGCCTGCTTTCTTCCCACCATGTCGCAGCCCGTTCGATCTGCGCGGCGGCGCGTGGCGTCGCCTCAACGTCGAGCACTTCATTCAGGCAATCTTGCGCAGACGTTTGAGCAAGGCGTCGGCGGAAACCGTATTACCGCTGTCTGCTTCTGCAATGGATTGCAGAAGAATCGGCCTCAAGTTCAGGCGGTACTTCGAAGGTTTCGTCCGCTTCGCGGGCCAGGATGGTTACGACGGCCCCTTCAGGGAGTGGTTTCCCCTCGACGACGATTTTTCCGCCTACAACGGTGCCGGTGGCGAGCTGCATAAAACAATATTACACCGTGTGCGCAAGCGGGATGGCGTGAGCTCGACGCACCCATCGCCTGGTGCACTCCGGGCTGACAATGCCCATGTGCGTCGGCGTAACCAGACGGGTGGTCGACGCCTCACCGTGCCCTCGCAAACGAGTCCTCCATGCCCAACGCACAGCCCCCTTCTATCGACCGACTGCGCGCCTTGCCGAAGGCCGAGGTCCATGCCCATCTCGAAGGCTGCTTCGAGCCGGGCGTTCTCGAGCAATGGGCAACGCAGGCGCGCGTGCCCATGCCCAGGCCTCGCGAGCGCTTGTTCGAGTTCGAAGGCCTGGCGGACTTCCTGCATTTCCTCGACTGGGCTTGTGGCCTGGCGTCGACCCGGGAACGCCTGGCCGAACTGAGCTACGGCTACAGCAAGCGGCTGGCCGACGGCGGCGCGGGCTACGCCGACGTGATCGTCAACCCGACCCACTGGCCGGCGTGGCACGGGCGCCTGCCCGACATGATCGACGCGATCGATGCCGGCCTCACCGCTGCCGAACAAGACGGCCTGCCGCCCGTGGGCCTGTGCGTCAGCCTGCTGCGCACGCAGTCGTCGGACGCCGCGGCCGAACTGGTCGACACGCTGGTGGCTCTGCGGCATCCGCGCGTGGTGGCGCTCTCGATCGATGGCAACGAGGCGGCTGCCGGCCGCACCGGCCCGCGTTTCGCGGAGGCGTTCCGGCGCGCAGGCGCGGCGGGCTTGCGCCGCACCGTGCATGCGGGCGAGTCCAGTGGCCCCGAGGGCGTGCGCGACGCCATCGAACTGCTCGGTGCCGATCGCATCGACCACGGCGTGCGGGCGATCGAAGACCCCGACGCTGGTCGGCACTGCTGGTCGATCGACAGATCCCGCTGGGCATCTGCCCGACTTCCAATCTGACGCTGGGTGTCTACGCCGCATCGAAGACCACCCGATCGATCGCCTGCGCCGTGCCGGCGTCGCCGTGTCGATCAACACCGACGATCCGGTCTTGCTGGGGGCCAGCCTGGTGGGCGAGTACGCGTTGTGCAGCCAGGCGTTCGGCTGGTCGGACGACGACCTTCGGGCGCTGGCGCGCAATTCGATCGATGCGAGCTTCGCCAACGCCGACGTCAAGGCCAGGCTGATCCAGGCGCTGTCGAGTTGGTGAGGCCGCTCGAGCTGCGGGTTTGACCCTCGTTGTCGGCGAGACGCTTCTGCTCATCGAGCACATCACCTGCATAGCGATCTTCTCGATGTTGTGCACCAAGCGGTCAGAGCTACCACCGCATTGGCAAAAAATGGATGTGCCTGCAAGCAGGGCGTCGCGTCGTGTTCGGTCCGAACGTCCAGGTGTCACCCATCGAAGCGTCGCACTGGAACCAACTCCAGGTCTTCGGTTCGAAATTCCGCAGGTTCACACCGTGGTGGGCACCCAGCTTGGGATCTAGCGGCTCCCAGTGCGTGACGCATCCGGCAGGTGTTGCACCAGTACCGGTGCCTGAGTGTCTTGTCGCCCTGGATGTACTCCTGGGTATATCTCCGATAACTTACGCTTACTCGGACAGTGCCAAACTCGTGGGTGGGGCCCGCGAAAAACCTACAATCGCGGGCAGATGGAACAGTTGCAGTTCGTAGCCTTCTCCGGGGCGGAGCAAATCAATAGTGACTGCACCGCGGTGGCAGGTTTCCTACAAGCATGGCACGCGCTCCTGAATGGATGCCTGACGAGCTATCCCAGCGAACTCCGCGCG
>CAVUGY010000007.1:0-33059 GCA_963741125.1 uncultured beta proteobacterium | reverse complement strand
CAGAACCGGCTGTACCAGCAGGTCACGAGTCGGGTCAAGGGCATCACCCATCCTTACCTCAACGTCGGCCTGATCCAGGGCGGCACCAATACCAATGTCGTGCCGGGCAAGGTCTTGCTCAAGCTCGACCGGCGCATGATCCCCGAGGAGAACCCGGCCGAGGTCGAGGCCACGTTGCGCCGCGTCATCACGCAGGCTGTGGCCGAGTCGCCCGGCGTCACCGTCGACGTCAATCGCATCCTGCTGGCCCACGCACTGGCACCGCTGCCGGGTAACCAGCCCCTGGTGCAGGCATTGTGCAAGCATGCCAGCCTGGTCTTCGGTGAACCGATCGAGGCTTCGGGCACGCCGCTGTACACCGACGCGCGGCTGTTTTGCGAGCGTGGCATCCCGGCCGTGCTTTACGGCTGCGGCCCGCGTACCGTGCTGCAAAGCAATGCCAAGCGCGCCGACGAACACATCGAACTGCAGGATCTGCGCCGCGCCACCAAGGTGATCGCGCGTGCGCTGGTCGACCTGCTGAGCTGAGTCGCACCGCGTCACGCCGCCGGCAGCGGCGACAATCGGCCGATGGAGTTCTGGATCTCGATTGCCCAACTCGTGCTGCTGGGCCTGGTGCTGGTGCTCTTGCTGTGGCTGGCGCTGCGGCGCAGCGATGGCCACGGCGCCGAGCGCCTCGAACGCAACCTGCGCGTCGATGTGCAGGACAGCGCGCGCGGCACGCGGCAGGAGCTGGCGCAGAGCCTGTCGGTGATGCAGCAGGCCTTGCTGACGCAATCGGGCGACGTGGCGCGCACGCAGAACGAGCAGATCGACTCGTTTCGCACCCAGCTCGCGACGACGCAACAGGCCCTGGCCGAGCAGTCGCGGGCGGCGCGCGAAGCGCAGGACGCGGCCTTGCACCGCTTCGGCCAGGCCCAGGCCGAGCAGTTGCGCGCGCTGGCCGAGGGCAATGACAAACGCATGACCGAGGTGCGGCAAAGCGTGGAGAGCAAGCTGGCCGCGATCCAGGCCGACAACAGCCAGCGCCTGGAGCAGATGCGCGCGACCGTCGACGAGAAGCTGCACGCCACGCTCGAGTTGCGCCTGGGCGAGAGCTTCAAGCAGGTCGCCGACCGGCTCGAGCAGGTGCACAAGGGGCTGGGCGAAATGCAGGTCCTGGCGCGCGACGTCGGCTCGCTCAACCGCACGATGTCCAACGTCAAGGCGCGTGGCATCTTCGGCGAGGTGCAACTCGCCGGGCTGCTCGAGCAGGTCTTCACGCCCGAGCAGTTCGGCACCAATGTCGAGACCGTGCCGGGCAGCGGTGCACGGGTAGAGTTCGCGATCCGATTGCCCGGCCGCGGCAGCGACGGTGCCGCCAACGGCGCGCAGCCCTTGTGGCTGCCGATCGACGCCAAGTTTCCGCGCGAAGACTACGAACTCCTGCTCGATGCCCAGGACCGCGCCGACAAGCCGGCCGCCGAAGCCGCCGCCAAGGCCATCGAGGTGCGCCTGAAGCTCGAAGCGCGCAGCATCAGCGAGAAATACGTGCAGGCGCCGCACACGACCGACTTCGCCATCCTGTTCGTGCCCACCGAGGGCCTGTATGCCGAAGCGTTGCGGCGGCCCGGCCTGGTCGAGGCCTTGCAGCGCGAGCACAAGGTCATGCTGGCCGGGCCGACCACGCTGCTGGCCACGCTCAACAGCCTGCAGATGGGCTTTCGTACCCTGGCGCTGGAGCGCCGCAGCGCCGAGGTCTGGCAGGTCCTGGGTGCGGTGAAAACCGAGTTCGGCAAGTTCGGCGATGTGCTGGCCAAGACCAAGAAGAAACTCGACGAGGCCAGCAACACCATTGTCCAGGCCGAGGTTCGCACACGGGCCATGGAGCGGCAATTGCGCGGGGTCGAGGTCATGCCGGTCGAGCATGCACCGGGCCTGCTCGGCAGCACCGACGGTGGAGAGACCGCCGACGACGAGCCCGAGCGCGGCGGCGAATGAGCAACGGCAATGCTGCGGCCGCGCCGCGCAGCGCATTCCTGATGGTCATCAGCACCTTGGTCGGCCTGCACGCCTGCATGGCCGCCACGCGCGTTGCGGCCAGCCTGGCGGTGTTGAAACAAGGCTACCCCGACTGGGTCGTCGGCGTCCTGCTCAGCCTTTACGCCGTTGCCCCTATCGTGTTGTCGCTGTGGGCCGGACGCCTGGCCGACCGCTTCGGCTTTCACCGCCCGGTGGCCTGGGCGGTCGGGTTGGCCACCATCGGCGCGGTGCTGCCGGTGCTGACCCAGCACCTGGCCTCGCTCGCCGTGTCGGGCTTGCTGACCGGCGGAGCGGTCAGCGTGGCCGCCGTGGCGATCCAGCGCGAAGCCGGCCTGATGGCCCGCGACGCCGGCGACTTGAAGCGCGTTTTCAGTTGGGTCGCCCTCGGACCCGCGCTGTCGAACACCTTGGCCCCGGTGATCACCGGGCTGTTGATCGACCACCTGGGCTTTCGCGCCGCGTTCGCCTTTGGTGCCCTGCTGCCCCTGCTGGCGGTGGCCGCCGCCTGGCGCGTGCCGCGTACGCCCTTGCCCGTCGGCGGGCCCTCGAGTGCACCCTTGGGCCAGGCCTTCGAGTTGCTGCGCATGCCGGTGCTGCGCAACCTGCTGCTGGTGAACGTGGCGATGGCCGCGGCCTGGGACGCGCACAGCTTCACGGTGCCGGTGGTCGGCCACGCGCGCGAACTCAGCGCCTCGGCCATCGGGTTGGTGCTCGGCTCGTTCGCGATCGCGGCCACGCTGGTGCGCTTGGCCATTTCGGCCTGGGCCGACCGTGTTGACGAGCGCCGCGCCTTGCTCGCAGCCATGACGCTGGCCAGCGCCGTGTTGCTGGTCTACGCCTGGTTGCCCGGCGCCGCGGGCATGATGCTCGGCTCGGCCGTGCTCGGCTTGGCGCTGGGCGCGGTGCAGCCGATGGTGTTGTCGACGCTGCACCAGGCGGCGCCGCCCGAGCGCCAGGGCCAGGCCCTGGCGCTGCGCATGGTGTTTACCAATGTGGCCACCATAGCCATGCCGGCGGGCTTTGGCCTGTTGGCGGCGGTGGCCAGCAGCGCCGCGCCGATGTGGCTGATGGCGGGACTGCTGATCGCCGCCCGCTGGCCTGCTCAGCAGCTCAGGTTGCCACGCTCAGAAGCGGATGCCGGACGGGCTTGAACCGCCATCGGGCAAAGGCGCGGCTGGCTGTGGCGTCGCCCGCTCCGGTGTGGGCGGCGGCCGCCGCTCGGTCAGGGGTATGGCCGGCAGCGGGGCATAGTTGGCCGGCAACAGCGACTGGCGCGGATAGCCCGCCACGTCGAGGGTTTCCTCCCAGCCCAGCGGAGCAAATCCGCGCAGCACTTGTTCCCCGACCTTGAGTACCGGCGCTTCGGAGCCGCCGACCAGGCGCGGCCAGGCCTCGCGGTCTTCGTTGGTTTCGGCGATGCGCTCGACATAGGGCACGCCGCGACGGGTCAGCAGCGAGCGGCCGAGCGCGCAGGCCTCGCCGCAATCCTTCAAGGTGTAGAGCGTGACTGGAAAGCGTGTGGCCACCTGGCGCAGGGCAAAGGGCAGCGACGGGTCGCTGGCGCGCCCCGTCTCGCTGTTGACCGGCATGACGCGGCCTTCGTTGGCGCTGGGCAGGCGGTCGGTGTAAGTCACCTTGCCGTCGGGGCCGACGACCTTGAACAAGGCGTAGGCCGTCGGCGCGGCCAAAGACAAGGCGGCGGCGAGGGTCGAAATCAACAAGGGTTTGCGCATGATGCGAAATCTAACCGTCCTGGGCTGCGTACTCAAGCCATACCTTGGTGGCGAAGCAGCGCATCGATACGCGGTTCGCGACCGCGGAAGGCGGTAAAGCTCTCCATTGCGCTGCGGCTGCCACCGGCTTCGAGAATCTCCTCGCGCAGCCGGCGGCCGGTGGCCACCGACAAGGGGCCGGCCTCCTCGAAGGCACTCCAGGCATCGGCCGACAGCACTTCGGCCCACTTGTAGCTGTAATAACCGGCCGAGTAAGCACCGGCAAAGATGTGCGTGAAACTGTGCTGGAAGCGGTTGAAGGCCGGTGGCTTCAACAACGAAACCTCGCGCCGCACTTCATCGAGGACTTGCTGCACCCGTTCGGCCGCGCCGGCCTCGGCATGGATGCGCAGGTCGAAGAGGCCGAATTCGACCTGACGCAGCGTGGCCAGGCCGCTCTGGAAATTCTTGGCCGCGACCATCTTGTCGAACAGCTCGCGCGGCAGCGGCTGGCCACCATCGACATGCGCCGTCAGGCGCTGCAGCACGGCCCACTCCCAGCAGAAATTCTCCATGAACTGGCTCGGCAATTCGACCGCATCCCATTCGACGCCCGACAGACCCGAGACACCGAGGTCGTCGATGCGGGTCAGCATCAGGTGCAGGCCATGGCCGAATTCGTGAAACAAGGTGATGACGTCGTCATGGGTCAGCAGCGCGTCGTGGCCGCCGACCGGGGCCGAGTAGTTGCAGACCAGGGTGGCCAGCGGCGTTTGCAAGCTGCCGTCGGGCCGCGCCCAACGTACGCGCACCTCGTCCATCCAGGCCCCGGGTTGTTTGCCTGGGCGGGCGTAGGCGTCGAGGTAGAACTGGGCCAGCAACCTGCCATCGCGCTCGACGCGATAAAAGCGCACGCTGTCATGCCAGGTCGGCGCCTGGTCGGGGCTGATCGTCACCTCGAACACCGTCTGCACGATCTCGAACAATCCGGCCAGCACCCTGGGCTCGGTGAAGTAAGGCTTGACGTCCTGATCGCTGAAAGCGTAGCGCGCCTCCTTCAGCTTCTCACCGGCGTAGACCAGATCCCAGGCCTGCAGCTCGTGCAGGCCCAGCTCCGAGGCGGCGAAGGCCGACAACTCGACCAGATCACGTTCGGCGTACGGGCGCGCGCGCGCGGCGAGGTCGCTCAGAAAGCCATGCACCTGACTCGCCGTGCCTGCCATCTTCGGCACCAGCGAGACCGAGGCGTGGTTGTCGTGACCGAGCAACTCGGCGGCTTCCTGGCGCAGCATCAGCAACTGCTGCATCAAAGCGCTGTTGTCCTGCGCCTGCGGACCCAGTTCGCTGGCCCGTGTGACGTAGGCGGTGTACAGGGCCTGCCGCAGTTCGCGGTTGTTCGCGTACTGCATCACCGGGCCGTATACGGGGTGGTGCAGGGTCAGCTTGTGGCCCGGGTGGCCATCGGCGCGGGCGGCCTCGGCGCTGGCCTGCAGCACGTCGGCCGGCACCCCGTCGAGCTCAGCCGTCGAGGCCAGGTGGATGAATCCGTCGGTGGCGTCGAGCACATGCTCGCGGTACTGTTGCTCGAGTTCGGCGCTGCGTTGCTGGATCTCGGCGAAGCGCAGCTTGGCCGCGCCGGTCAACTCGGCACCCGAGAGCACGAAGTCGCGCAAGGCATTGGCCAGGGCCTTGCGCCGCGGCGGTGCCAGGCCGGCGGCGGCCGGATTCGTGGCGAGGGCCTTGTACTTGGCGTACAGGCGCTCATCGGCGCCCAGACGGGTGTGGAACTCGGTCACCTTGGGCAGGGTGTCGTTGTAGGCGGCGCGCAAAGCGGGCGTGTCGACCACGGCGTTGAGCAGCGACACGGCGCCCCAGGCCCGACTCAGGCGTTCGGTGGCCACGTCGAGCACGGCCGACAGGGCCGCGTAGTCGGCCGGCACTTCGGGGCCGACGGCGCGTTCGAGCGCTGTGTTGGCCTGGGCCAGCAGCCCGTCGACCGCCGGGCCGACATGTTCGGGTTGAATGCGGTCGAAGGCCGGCAGGCCCTCGCTGTGCAGCAGTGGATTGCTCATGGCTTGCTTGTTTTTGCACCCGGCATGGCGAATTCCGCCGCCTGCAGGGTATTGGCCAGCAGCATGGCGATCGTCATCGGGCCTACGCCGCCGGGTACCGGGGTGATCCAGCCGGCGACCTGGGACACAGCGGCGAAGTCGACGTCGCCGCATAACTTGCCGGCCGCGTCGCGGTTGATGCCGACATCGATGACCACCGCGCCCGGTTTGACCATCGTGCCGTTCAGGACATAACGGCGGCCGACGGCCGCCACCACCACATCGGCCTGGCGCGTGTACAGGGCCAGGTCCGGCGTCGCGCTGTGGCAGACCGTGACGCTGGCATGGGCCTGCAACAGCAACAGGGCCATCGGCTTGCCGACCGTGTTGCTGCGGCCGATGACGACGGCGTGCTTGCCGCGCAGATTCGTGGCCGTGCTCTCGATCAGCTTCATGCAGCCCAGCGGCGTGGCCGGCCGCAATCCCGGCAGGCCCGCCATCAGCTGACCGGCACTGGTGACCGAGAAACCGTCGACATCCTTGGCCGGGGCGATGGCCTCGATCACGCGCTGCGCATCGAGGTGCCTGGGCAAGGGCATCTGGACCAGGATGCCGTGGATGGCAGGGTCGGCATTCAGCGCGGTGATGCGTGCGAGCAGGGCCTCCTGCGACAGCGTCGCGTCGTAGCGCTCGAGCACCGAGTGCAGGCCGCTGTCGTGGCAGGCGCGGACCTTGTTGCGCACATAGACCGCGCTGGCCGGGTCGTCGCCGACCAGGATCACCGCCAGGCCGGGTCTCGTGCCGCGCGCCGTGAGCGCAGCGGCGCGCTCGGCAACCTGCGCGCGCACGCTGCGCGACAGGGCGGTGCCATCAATGATCTGTGCTGTCAAAGGCGTCACCTGCAAATACGAACAAGGCCGCTCATCGCGGCCTTACCAAGCAGACGCCGCGGAACCGGCTCTGCCGGGCCGCTGGTGTCGCCCCCTCGAGGGGGAGCGGCGCAGCCGCTTCGGGGGTGGTCCCACTCACGCCTTTGCGGTCTGCGCGCCGAGCGCGATCTTGAGCAGGTCGGCCACGGTATTGGCATTCAACTTTTCCATGATGTTGGCGCGATGGGCCTCGACCGTCTTGATGCTGATGCCCAGGTCGTCGGCGATCTGCTTGTTCAATCGCCCGGCGACGATGCGCTCCAGAACCTGTGCTTCGCGTGTTGTCAGCCGCGACAACAGCGCGTCGCGGCTGGCCTGTTCCTGGTGCTGGCTGAAGGCATTGCGTGCGGTGTCGAGCATGCGCTCGACCAGACCCAGCAATTCCTCTTCCTTGAACGGCTTCTCGATGAAGTCCATGGCCCCCTTCTTCATCGTCGTCACCGCCATCGGCACGTCGCCGTGGCCGGTGATGAATACGATAGGCAGCGGGCTCTTGCGCTCGACCAGGCGGTCCTGCAGTTCGAGACCGCTCATGCCTTCCATGCGGATGTCGGCGATCAGACAGGCCACTTCACGCGGATCGAAGCGCGACAGGAAGGACTCCGACGAGTCGAAGCACTTGACGCGGTAGTCCTTGCCTTCGAGCAGCCACTGCAGCGAATCACGCACGGCCTCGTCGTCATCGACGACATACACAGTGCCCTTTTTCGGTATCAAGCTCATGATGTGAAGTTCGCGTTGGCAGTTTCATGCGCGGTTTGCGCGGGCGTTGCGGCAGTGGTGCCTGGCAGTCCGGTCGCTGCGGTATGGGGTGAGACATCGACCGGCAGCGTGAAGGTAAAACGACAGCCCACGACAGCCGCACCATTGTAGAGGTTCGTCGCCCGCATCCGGCCGCGGTGCGACTCGACGATCGAGCGGCACAGGGACAGGCCGATGCCCAGGCCCTCGACCTTGGTCGAGAAGAAGGCTTCGTACAAACGCGCCAGCACGTCCTCGCGCACGCCCGGGCCGCGGTCGGTGACGCAGAACTCGATCACGCCGCCTTCCTCGGGCGTATGTCGTGGCACCACGCGCAACTCGATCTGGCGGCGCGTGGCCGGCAGTTGCGCCGTATCGATGGCCTCGGCGGCGTTCTTCAGCAGGTTCAGCACCACCTGCTCGATGAGGATCGGGTCGCAGTGCAGGGCGGGCAGGCGCTGCGCGACGTAGGTCGTCAACGCGACATTGCGCCGGCGCAGCTCGATGCCGGCGAGCTCGACCGCGTCGTCGATGATGGCGCGCGCTTCGGCACGCTGTCGCTGTGGTTCGCTGCGCTTCACGAAGGCCCGGATGCGGTGGATGATCTGGCCGGCGCGCTCGGCCTGGCGTGCGGTTTTTTGCAGCGCGGCCACCAGATCGTCCTTGCCGATCGAATCACCGCGCACGCGCGAGACCATGCCGTTGCAGTAGTTCGTGATCGCCGTCAGCGGCTGATTCAACTCGTGTGCCACCGAGCTGGCCATCTCACCCATGGTCACCAGGCGGCTCGTCACCTGGGCCTTCTCGGCCTGATGGGCGGCCTGCTCTTCGATGCGTCGACGCGCAGTGACATCGGTGGCGATCAGCATTTGCGCCAGCCGGCCGTCGGTCCATTGCAGGTAGCGCGAGCGCACGTCGAACCACTTCTTCAGGCTGTCGACGTACACCTCGCGTGGATCGGCGCCACCGGCGGTCAGCGATTCGGTCGGCAGGCCCGACAGGCTGTCGACATCGTCCCCGGCATCGTCTCCCACCGGCAGCAACGGCGGCGCCACGCTGCCGCTGGCCAGCTGGGCGTGGCCCTTGGGGTCGGCACCGAACCACAGGCGGTAGGAGCGGTTGGCGAACAACAGCTCGTTTTGCTGCACCGACAGCACCGAGACGGCAGCGTCCAAGCCCTCGAGCACGGTGGTGAAACGTTCGTGCGAGGCCGAGAGCTGGTCACGAATTCGCTTGGCCTCGGTGATGTTGGTCATCGAGGTCATCCAGCCGGTATGCTGGCCGCGGGCGTCGATCAGCGGCGAGACGTACATGCGCGAATCGAAGATGCTGCCGTCCTTGCGCATGACCTTGACTTCGATGCCCCCGGCCGGGCTGCGGCCCTGCAGTTCCTGCTGCAGCAGGCGCATGTTCTCGTCGATGCGGTCCGTCGGCCAATACGGGAACGGGGGTGTCTGGCCGACCAGTTCGGTCTCGGCAAAGCCGGTCATGGCACAGAAGGCCGGGTTGATGTAGGTGATGCGGCCCTCGGCGTCCATCGCGCGCATGCCGGTGAGCATCGAGTTCTCCATCGCGCGCCGGAAGTTCGCTTCCTGCACCAGCGTGCTCTGCATCTGGCTGCGCCGGCGCATGTGGCGCCAGGTGCCGAGCAACATCCAGACCGTCAGCACCGACAAGGCCACCACCATCCAGAACAGCGTGTTGCCGACCAGGCCGACCGAGGTGCGCCAGCCCTGACCGCGCAGCACCAGGCCATTGGCCGTAGGTGCCAGCGGCAAGTCGAAGACGATGGTCGGCCGGCTCGATGGCCTTCCCGGCATCGGCAGCACGCTGCCGGCCAGTTCGCGGCCCTGTTCGTCGAGCACGGCGACGGTGTGGCGCTGCGTGACCTCGGTCGGCACCGAGGCGCGCAGCAATGCGTCGATGGCGTACTCGGCGATCAGCATGCCGCCGAACGTGCCATGTTCGAGCAGCGGCACCTGGAGCTGGAACACTGCCGTGCCGCTGGCGTTGCGAAAGGCGCGTGAGAATAGCGGCCTGTGTGCGTCGCGTGCCATCACAAAGGCTCGCTCGGGCTCGCTGGCCTCACCCGAAACCGGCAGGGCGGGCGGTGTCGCCTCGTCGCTGGGTGTCGCCTCGAGGTGGAACATCGGCACGGCATGGCTGGCGAGCAGGCTGCGGTCGGGCGCGACCCAGCTCAGGTGCGTCAGCGCCGTGCGTTCGCGCGCGAACGCAATCGCCTGCGCGGTAAATGCCGGGCCATCGACCTCATGGCCGGCGACCTGTCGCGCCAGGCGCACGACCTGTTCCTGGTCGTCGAGCAGGCGCAGTCGAATCTGCTGCTGCGCGATTTCGGTGTCGCGCTGCACCGTATCGGTTTCGCGATCGATTTCCTCGTTGCGCAGGTACCAGAACGCCGTGATGATGGCGGCCAGGAACAGCATGACGGAGACCAGCGGGCCGATGGTGGCAAAACGGTCCTGCCGGGTCGGCGACTGGCGCCGCCACCAGCGGCCGAAGAGCCGCTGCCGACGCGCGAACGACTGCAGTTCGCTGTCTCGGGCCAGATCGGGGCGGGCTTGCATGGCCTGGATTATCGAGGGCAGACCATCCGAGCTCCGCTTTGATATTTCATATTATGATATCAACAACCACTATTTGAAATTATCAAATCATTGTGCGACACTTGAGGTGGCCGGCACAGGGCATTCGTGCGCGGCACTTGTGAAAGCCCGCAGAGACTTCAACAGGAGACAAGCATGTCAGCGCTTCCCCAGTCCCCCCTCGGTGCTGCCGATCCCAGCGACAGCGACAGCCAGGAAACCCGCGAGTGGCTCGACGCCCTGTCGGCCGTCATCGGCACCGAAGGTGGCGAGCGCGCCCACTTCCTGCTCGAGCAACTGATCGACCATGCGCGCCAGGCGGGTATCGACGTGCCGTTCTCGGCCAACACCGCCTACGTCAACACCATCCCGACCGATCAGGAGGAGCGCACGCCCGGCAATATCGAGATCGAGGAGCGGCTGCGCACCTACATGCGCTGGAATGCGATGGCGATGGTGGTCAAGGCCAACCGTCTGCACCCCGCCGACGGTGGCGACCTGGGCGGCCATATCTCGAGCTTCGCCTCGTTGGCGACCATGTTCGGCACCGGCTTCAATCACTTCTGGCATGCCGAAAGCGAGGGCCATGGCGGCGACTTGCTGTACATCCAGGGCCACTCGTCGCCGGGCGTCTACGCGCGTGCCTACATGGAAGGCCGGCTCAGCGAGCAGCAGTTGCTGAACTTCCGCCAGGAGGTCGACGGCAAGGGCATCTCGAGCTACCCGCACCCCAAGCTGATGCCCGAGTTCTGGCAGTTCCCGACCGTTTCGATGGGGCTGGGCCCCTTGATGGCGATCTACCAGGCGCGCTTCCTGAAGTATTTGCACGCACGCGGCATCGCCGACACCGCCAAGCGCAAGGTCTGGGTCTTCTGCGGCGACGGCGAAATGGACGAACCCGAATCACGCGGCGCGATCGGCCTGGCGGCGCGCGAGAACCTCGACAACCTGATCTTCGTCATCAACTGCAACCTGCAGCGCCTGGACGGGCCGGTGCGCGGCAACGGCAAGATCATCCAGGAACTCGAAGGCGAGTTCCGCGGCGCGGGCTGGAACGTCATCAAGCTGCTATGGGGCAGCTACTGGGATCCGCTGCTGGCGCGCGACAAGGAAGGTCTGCTGCGCAAGCTGATGATGGACGTCGTCGACGGCGACTATCAGGCGATGAAGGCCAACGACGGGGCCTTCGTGCGCAAGCACTTCTTCGGTCGCCACCCCAAGTTGCTCGAGATGGTGGCCAAGATGAGCGACGAGGACATCTGGCGCCTGCAGCGCGGTGGCCACGATCCGCAAAAGGTCTATGCGGCGTTTCACCGTGCCAACAGCCACGTCGGCCAGCCGACGGTGCTGCTGATCAAGACGGTCAAGGGCTTCGGCATGGGCAAGAGCGGCGAAGGCAAGAACACCGCGCATCAGACCAAGAAGCTGATCGACGAGGATGTGCGCGCCTTCCGCGACCGCTTCAACATGCCGATCCCCGACGACCAGCTGGCCGACATCCCGTTCTACAAGCCGGCCGACGACACGCCGGAAATGCGCTACCTGCACGAGCGCCGCAAGGCACTGGGCGGCTACCTGCCGCATCGCCGCACCAAGGCCGACGAGCAGCTCAAGGTGCCGCCGCTGGAGACCTTCAAGGCCGTGCTCGATCCGACCGCCGAAGGCCGCGAGATCAGCACCACGCAGGCCTACGTGCGATTCCTGACGCAGTTGCTGCGCGACAAGGATGTCGGGCCGCGCGCGGTGCCCATCCTGGTCGACGAGGCGCGCACCTTCGGCATGGAAGGGCTGTTCCGCCAGATCGGCATCTACAACCCCGCGGGGCAGAACTACACGCCGGTCGACAAGGACCAGGTGATGTACTACCGCGAGGACAAGGCCGGCCAGATCCTGCAGGAGGGCATCAACGAGGCGGGGGGCATGGGCTCGTGGATCGCCGCGGCGACGAGCTACAGCACCAACAACCGCATCATGGTGCCGTTCTATGTCTACTACTCGATGTTCGGCTTCCAGCGCATCGGCGACATGGCCTGGGCGGCCGGCGACATGCAGGCGCGCGGCTTCCTGCTCGGCGGCACCTCCGGCCGCACGACGCTGAACGGCGAAGGCTTGCAGCACGAAGACGGCCACAGCCACATCCTGGCCGGCACCATCCCCAACTGCATCAGCTACGACCCGAGCTTCGCGCACGAGGTCGGCGTGATCCTGCACCATGGCTTGAAGCGCATGGTCGAGCAGCAGGACAACGTCTTCTACTACCTCACGCTGCTGAACGAGAACTATGCGATGCCGGGCCTGACGGCCGGCACCGAGGAGCAGATCCTGAAGGGCATGTACCTGCTCGAAGAGGGCGCCAAGAAGACGCCGCGGGTCAACCTGCTGGGCAGCGGCACCATCCTGCGCGAGAGCATGGCCGCCAAGGTGCTGCTGGAAAAGGAATGGGGCGTGGCTGCGAACATCTGGAGTTGCCCGAGCTTCAACGAACTGGCCCGCGACGGCCAGGACTGCGAGCGCTGGAACCTGCTGCACCCGACCGACAAGGCGCGTGTGCCCTTCGTGACCCAGCAGCTCGACAAGCACGCCGGTCCGGTGGTCGCATCGACCGACTACATGAAGAGCTACGCCGACCAGATCCGCGCTTTCATTCCCAAGGGCCGGCAATTCAAGGTGCTCGGCACCGACGGCTTCGGCCGCAGTGACTTCCGCAGCAAGCTGCGCGAGCACTTCGAGGTCAACCGGCACTACGTGGTCGTCGCGGCGCTGAAGGCCTTGGCCGACGAGGGAACATTGCCGCTGGCCAAGGTGGCCGAAGCGATCAAGAAGTACGGCCTCAACGCCGACAAGATCAACCCGCTGTACGCATAAGCACAACGACAACGGAGACATCACATGGCGTTGGTGGAAGTCAAGGTCCCGGACATCGGCGACTTCAAGGAAGTGGAAGTCATCGAGTTGCTCGTCAAGCCAGGCGACACGGTGGCGCTCGAGCAGTCCTTGCTGACGGTGGAGTCGGACAAGGCGTCGATGGAGATCCCGTCGTCGCATGCCGGCGTCGTCAAGGAATTGAAGGTCAAGCTCGGCGACAAGGTGGCCGAAGGCACGCTGGTGTTGCTGCTCGATGCGGCCGCCGCTGCGGCGCCGGCAAAGACGGCGCCGCCGGCGCCCGTGCAGGCATCGATCGCCGCGATGCCCGTGGCCGCCCCTGCGGCACCGACGACCAGCGGTTCGTTCGACGTCGTCGTACCCGACATCGGCGACTTCGACGAGGTATCCGTGATCGAGGTTTTCGTCAAAGCGGGCGACAGCGTCAAGGTCGAGCAAAGCCTGATCACCGTCGAAAGCGACAAGGCGTCGATGGAGATTCCCTCGTCGCATGCCGGTGTGATCAAGGACCTCAAGGTCAAGGTCGGCGACAAGGTCAAACAGGGCTCGTTGATCGCCGTGCTGCAGGGTGCGGCGGGTGCGGTTCAGGCGGCTGCGCCGGCCTCGGCCGCTTCGGCCGCACCTGCCGCAGCGCCAACGCCAACGCCTGCCCCGTCGGCACCGCCGGCCCAGGAACCGAGCCTGGTCGGTGGCGTATTGCCGCACGCCTCGCCGTCGATCCGCCGCCTGGCGCGCGAACTCGGCGTGCCGTTGGCTGAAGTCAAGGGCAGCGGCCCGAAGGGCCGCATCACGCAGGAAGATGTGCAGGGCTTCGTCAAGGATGTGATGGTCGGCGCGGTGCAGACCGCGGCGCAACGGGCGAAAGCCCCGGCAGCGGCCGCTGCCGGCGGCGGCATCCCCGGGCTGTTGCCCTGGCCACAAGTCGATTTCACGAAATTCGGCCCGATCGAGCGCCGGGACCTGTCGCGCATCAAGAAGATCAGTGGCGCCAACCTGCATCGCAACTGGGTGCTGATCCCGCACGTGACGAACAACGACGAGGCCGACATCACCGAGCTCGAAGCCTTTCGCATTGCGACCAACAAGGAAAACGAGAAGTCCGGCCTCAAGGTCACGATGCTCGCCTTCGTGATCCGGGCGGTGGTCTCGGCGCTGAAGAAGTTTCCCGATTTCAACGCCAGCCTGGACGGCGAGCAGCTCGTCTACAAGCAGTATTTCCACATCGGCTTCGCTGCCGACACGCCCAACGGCCTGGTCGTGCCCGTGCTGCGCGACGCCGACAAGAAGGGTGTGCTGCAGATCAGCGCCGAGATGGGTGAGCTGGCCAAGAAGGCGCGCGACGGCAAGCTCGGTCCGGCCGACATGACCGGCGGCTGCATGTCCATCAGCTCGCTGGGCGGCATCGGCGGCACCCATTTCACGCCGATCATCAATGCCCCCGAGGTCGCGATCCTGGGCTTGTCGAAGAGTTCGTTGAAGCCGGTGTGGGACGGCAAGGCCTTCCAGCCGCGCCTGGTGCTGCCGCTGTCGTTGTCTTACGACCACCGCGTGATCGACGGCGCGTCGGCCGCGCGCTTCAATGCCTACCTCGGGCAGGTGCTCGCCGACTTCCGGCGCGTGCTGCTTTAGGGTCGCTCGATGACGACGGTAGCCGTGGTGCGCAAGGGCGCCCAGGTGGCGATTGCCGCCGACAGCCTGGTGACCTTCGGCGACACCAAGTTGTCGCACGCCTACGAGACCAACGCCAAGCTGTTCAAGGTCGGCGACTCGTACTTCGGGATGGCCGGCACGACGGCGCATTTTCCGGTCCTGCGCAAGGCACTCACGGCCCTGCCGCCCGCTGAACTGAAGCTGCACACGCGCGACGAGGTTTTCGACACCTTCCTCAGGCTGCATCCCAAGCTCAAGGAGCAGTACTTCCTGAACCCGAAGGAGGAAGACGCCGACCCCTACGAGAGCAGCCAGTTCACGGTGCTGATCGCCAACGCGCATGGCCTGTTCGGTGTCTACTCGTACCGCGAGGTGTTCGAGTTCGAACGCTTCTGGGCCATGGGCTCGGGGCGCAGCTTCGCGCTCGGCGCGATGTATGCCGGTTATGACAAGCTGAAGACGGCGCGCGAGATCGCCACGCTCGGCGTCGAGGCCGGCAATGAATTCGACAAGAACTCGGCCGCGCCGGTGCGGCTGTTCACCATCAAACTGAAGGGATGAGCCCGATGGCTGCGATCGAAATCCAGGTGCCCGATATCGGCGACTTCAAGGACGTGGCCGTGATCGAGCTGTTGGTCAAGCCCGGCGACACGGTCAAGGCCGAGCAATCACTGGTCACCGTCGAGAGCGACAAGGCCTCGATGGAGATTCCCTCGTCGCATGCCGGTGTCGTGAAGGCACTGCGGGTCAAGGTCGGCGACACCGTGAACCAGGGCTCGGTGATCCTCACGCTGGAGTCGAGCGCGGCGACTGCGGCACGCACGGCCCCGCCGCCGACCGCAGCCGCCGCGCCGGCGGCTGCGCCTGCCGCGGCACCAACGGCCGCCAGCTACGCCGGCGGCGCCGATCTCGAATGCGACATGCTCGTGCTTGGCGCCGGGCCGGGCGGTTATTCGGCGGCCTTTCGCGCCGCCGATCTCGGCCTGAAGACGGTGCTCGTCGAGCGCTTCGCCACGCTCGGTGGTGTCTGCCTGAACGTGGGCTGCATTCCGAGCAAGGCGCTGTTGCATGTGGCCGCGGTGATGGACGAGGTCGCCCACTTCGCCGACCTCGGCGTCAGTTTCGGCAAGCCAAAGGTCGACCTGGCCAAGCTGCTGGCGCACAAGAACAAGGTGGTGGGCAAACTCACGGGCGGTCTGGCCGCGATGGCCAAGATGCGCAAGGTGACGGTGGTCACCGGCAGCGGCGAGTTCGTCGACCCGAGTCATCTGGCAGTGACGATGGCCGACGGCAAGAAGCAGACGATCCGCTTCAAGAACGCGATCATCGCCGCCGGCTCCGAGGCCGTGAAGCTGCCGTTCCTACCCAAGGACGATCCACGCGTGATGACCTCGACCGGCGCGCTCGAGTTGCGCCAGCAACCCGGGCGCATGCTGATCGTCGGCGGCGGCATCATCGGCCTGGAGATGGGCACGGTGTACTCGACGCTCGGTGCGCGGCTGGACGTGGTCGAGATGCTGGACACGCTGATGACCGGCGCCGACCGCGATCTGGTCAAGGTATGGCAGAAGATGAATGCGCCGCGCTTCGACAAGATCATGCTCGGGACCAAGACCGTCGGCGCGGAGGCAAAGAAAGACGGGATCTGGGTCCGCTTCGAAGGCCCGGCAGCGCCGGCCGACGCCGTGCGCTACGACCTCGTGCTGCAGGCCGTGGGCCGCGTGCCCAACGGCAAGCGGATCGCTGCGGACAAGGCGGGCGTGATCGTCGGTGAGCGCGGCTTCATACCGGTGGACGCGCAGATGCGGACCAACGTGGCGCACATCTTTGCCATCGGCGACATCGTCGGCCAGCCTATGCTGGCGCACAAGGCGGTGCACGAGGCCCATGTCGCGGCCGAGGTGGCCGCGGGCGACAGCAAGGCGCAGTTCGACGCCCGTGTCATTCCCAGCGTGGCCTATACCGACCCCGAGGTGGCCTGGGTCGGCTTGACGGAGGACGAAGCCAAGGCCAAGGGCATCGCGGTCAAGAAGGGCCTGTTCCCGTGGACCGCATCGGGCCGGGCGATCGCCAACGGCCGCGACGAAGGCTTCACCAAGCTGCTCTTCGACGCCGCCAACCACCGCATCCTGGGCGGGGGCATCGTCGGCACCCACGCCGGCGACATGATCGGTGAAGTCGCGCTGGCCATCGAGATGGGCGCCGACGAAGTCGATATCGGCAAGACGATTCACCCGCACCCGACCCTGGGCGAATCCATAGGCATGGCGGCCGAAGTTGCGCACGGCTCGTGCACCGACCTGCCGCCTGCGCGCAAGTAGCGGCCTTCGCAAACGGCCGCATGGCATGCCCGGCGGTTCGCCGGCGATCAATGCAGGCGCGCTCCGGAGACAGCCTGCAACAGCGGTGTGCAACTGCAACGCCCATGCCCGGGCCTGAGCGCTCATACTCGATGCCGCCGATGACTGCGCGGCGGCGTGGTGCCGGCGCGGGCGGCTTCTGAGGTTGAGGATAGCGACATGAGTCTGATGCGACAGCTGGCCGGCTTGCTTGCGGCCGTGGTGCTGCTGACAGTGGCCGGCGCGGTGGCGGTGAACCTGCTGTCGGCCCACTACCTGCTGGAGACGCAGCTGCGCGCCAAGAACAAAGACAACGCACGCAGTCTGGCGCTGGCGCTGTCGCAATTGCACGGCGATGCGGGTTTGATGACACCGCTGCTGGCGGCGCAGTTCGAAACCGGGGCCTACCGCCGACTGCGTTTTGTGCGCAGCGATGCGACGCTGGCCTTCGAGCGTCACAGTGAACTCGGTGCTGCGCAGGCCCCCGCCTGGTTCACGGACGCCTGGCCCATCGAGTCGGCACCCGGCATGGCCCAGGTCAACGACGGCTTGCAGATACTGGGTCAGATCGAAGTCAGCAGCCAAGTGTCCTCGGCCCACGATGAGCTTTGGCGCGGCACGGTGCGCGCCGGACTGCTGTTGGCGGCCATCGGCCTGTTGGCTTCGTTCGTTGCCGTGGCCGGCGTGCGGCGCATTCGACGTCAGCTCGACGCCACGGTGGCGCAAGCCAACGCCTTGGAAGCCGGCCGTTATGTCCTGCTCGATGAGCCGCATGTGCCCGAACTGCAGCGGCTGGCACGGGCCATGAATGCCATGGTCCAGCGTGTGCAGGCGCTGTTCGCGGCCCAGGGCGCACAGGTCGAAACGCTGCGCCGCGAGGCCTACGAGGACCCGCTGACCGGCCTGCCCCACCGCGCCCATTTCATGCAGCGCCTGGGTGTCATGCTGCACGGCGAAGACGGCGTCGCCAGCGGTGCGCTGGTGTTGTTGCGCCTCGGCGAGATGGGGGAGCTGAATCGGGCGTTCGGTCGCGAAGTCACGGATCGTGCACTGCAGGCGATCGCTGATGTGTTGCGCGACTGGCCGGTCGGGGCGGGCCTGGCCGGTCGCCTGAACGGTGCCGACTTTGCGCTTGCCTTGCCGACGTCCGTGCCCGCGGCCGCAACCACTCGCGCCCTGGGTGATCGACTGAAGACGGCGCTCGAGCCTATCAACGACGCCTTGGTGGTGCATCTCGGGGCCATCGATTGGCAATGTGGGGTGGCCGCCAGCGCGCTGCTGGCGCAGGCCGATCTGGCATTGGCGCGTGCCGAGAGTGGCTTGCCCTTCTCGGCCGCCATCATCAGCAACAGTGGCGCGGGGCCATTGCAGGCCGGCGAACAAAGCTGGCATCAACAGCTTCGTGGTGCCATGGCCAAGCAGCGCACGCGGTTGGTGAGCTACCCGGTGCTGACGCGCGACGGCGCACTGTGGCAGCTCGAATGCCCGCTGCGTGTGCAGCGTGTGCCGAGTGGCGAGTTCGAGACCGCCGCCCAATGGTTGCCGCTGGCCGCGCGCACACGCCTGTTGCCGCAGCTCGATCTGCATGCGGTGCGGCTGGCGCTCGAAGCGATCAGCGTCGATGGCCGGCCGCGCGGCATCAACTTGGCCCTGGCTTCGCTCACCGACGGCGCATTCACGGCCCAGTTGCGGCGCCTGCTCGATACGGCTCCGCGCGCCTGCAGCCAGCTCAGCCTGGAGGTCCCGGAGGCTGCGGCCGTCGCGAATTTTGCGCTGCTGCAGGCGTTTGCCGCCCTGGTGCGCCCGCTCGGTGTGCGCTTTGGCCTCGAGCACGCCGGCCACCAACTGCAGCGCATCGAGCGCGTGTTCGAACTCGGGCTGGACTTTGTCAAGCTCGACGCCGCGCTGACGCGCGGTGTGGCCAGCGACGAAGCCGCGCGCCGCTTCATCCAGGGCAGCGTGACGCTATTGCATGCCATGACCGTGACGGTCTGTGCCGAAGGCGTGGAAGACGCCCATGACGCGCAGGTATTGTGGGATTGCGGCATCGACGCGATCACCGGGCCCTGGGCCAGCGCGCAAGCCGGAGCGGTCTGAGCGCTGGCGAGCGGCCGCGCTGTGGCGGGTGCCGCGCGCCGGCCGCAGCGTCAGCCGATGTCGGCGCAGTGCACGCCGAAATGTCCGCGCCGGCGATCGTCGAAGAATAGGCGCAGGGTTTCACGCACCGTGCGAAAGGCGATCTCGTCCCAAGGCACTTCGTCTTCAGCGAACAGTCGTGCCTGCAAGGACTCGCTGCCCGGTGCCAGATCGGCAGCCACCATGGTGGCCCGGTAGAACAAATGCAACTGGCCGACGCGCACCACGTTGAGCACGGAAAACAGCGCGCCGAGTTCGATCTGCGCACCCGACTCCTCGACCGTCTCGCGCACGGCACCTTGGGCCGTCGATTCGCCGAGTTCCAGAAAACCCGCGGGCAAGGTCCAGAAACCGCGCCGCGGCTCGATCGCGCGTTGACACAGCAGCACGCGGTCGCCCCACACCGGCACGGTGCCGACGACGTTGAGCGGGTTTTCGTAGTGCACCGTGGCGCAGGCCGGGCAGACCGCCCGCTCGCGGTTGTCGTCGGGCGGTATGAGGTAGGCGACCGAACTGCCGCAAGATCGGCAATGCTTGATTCGGGCGCGCTCGGTCAGCAGCATGGTGCTGCAGTTTAGCGGTGGCATCATCGATGCCTCACCGTCAGGAGACGTTTCGATGAATGCCGTGATCCCCATGCCCGCCCAGCCCACCGTCCCCGTCGCCGGCGGCGGCGTATTCCCGGTTCGCCGTATCTACTGCGTCGGCCGCAATTACGTCGAGCATGCCCAGGAGATGGGCTTCACCGGCCGCGAGCCGCCGTTCTTCTTCATGAAACCGGGCGATGCGGTGGTACCGGTGGCCGAAGGCGAAACCGGCGTCATCGACTACCCGTCGCTGACCAAGAACCTGCACCACGAGATCGAACTGGTGGTGGCCATCGGCATGGGTGGGCGCCAGATTGCTGCAGCCAAGGCCTTCGAGCATATCTACGGCTATGCCATCGGCCTGGACATGACGCGGCGCGATTTGCAGGGCGAGGCCAAGAAGCTGGGCCGACCCTGGTGCATAGGCAAGGGTTTCGATCAGTCGGCGCCGATGGCGCCCATCCATCCGGCCAGCGCCACCGGCGAATTGACCCGCGGCGCCATCACCCTGGCCGTCAACGGTGTGCAGCGCCAGGTCGGCGACCTGAGCCAGCTGATCTGGAACGTTGCCGAGACCATCGAACATCTGAGCGCGGCGTGGACGCTGGCGCCCGGCGACCTGGTCTTTACCGGCACGCCGGCGGGGGTGGCGGCGGTGGTCGCCGGCGACCTGATGGTCGGCGCCATAGCCGGCCTGGGCACGCTGCGTGTGGCCGTTCGCTGAGGCTGCCGCTGATGGAGCTCTACAACTACTTCCGCTCGTCGGCCTCGTACCGCGTGCGCATCGCGCTGGCGCTGAAGGGCCTGGGCTATGACTACAAGCCGGTGCACCTGAACAAGAACGAGCAGTTCAACGAGTCCTACGCCGCCGTCTCTGCGGCGCGCCTGGTGCCGCTGTTGAAAGACGGCGACGCGGTGCTCACACAGTCGCTGGCGATCATCGAGTACCTCGACGAAACGCATCCCGAGCCGCCGCTGCTGCCGCACGACGCACTGGGCCGTGCACGGGTGCGCGCGCTGGCCTACGACATTGCCTGCGAAATCCATCCGCTGAACAACCTGCGGGTGCTGCGCTACCTGGTGCACGACTTGAAGCTGGCCGACGAGGACAAGAACCGCTGGTACCGGCACTGGGTCGAGACCGGCCTGGAAACGCTCGAGCGCCAGCTGGCCGACCCGCGCTCGGGGCGTTTTTGCCATGGCGACGCACCGACGCTGGCCGATGTCACCCTGGTGCCGCAAATCTTCAATGCCCAGCGCTTCGACTGCCGGCTCGGGCATGTGCCGGCCGTGATGCGTGTGTTCGAGGCCTGCATGCGGCTCGATGCCTTCGAGCAGACGCGGCCGGAGAAATGCCCGGATGCCGCTTGAAGGCGGGCTGACGCCGGACTGGCCGGCCGGCCAGCGTGTCGGTGCGCTGATGAGCACACGTGCCGGCGGCGTCAGCATCGGGCCCTGGGCCGGGTTGAACCTCGGCAACGGCAGTCGGCGACGATGCCGCCGCGGTGGCCGAGAACCGGCGGCGCTTCGAATCGGCGATCGGCGTGCCCGTGGTCTATCTGCGCCAGGTGCATGGTGCCGCGGTATTGAGATTGCACGCCGGCGCGCCGACGCCGGCTGGCCCCGCCGACGCTGCCATCACCACCGATGCCGGCCTGGCCTGCGCCATACAGGTGGCCGACTGCCTGCCGGTGCTGTTCGCTGCACCGGCCGGTCGCGGCGTGGGTGCCGCGCATGCCGGCTGGCGAGGGCTGTACGCCGGCGTGCTCGAAGCCACGGTCGCAGCGCTCTGCGACGCGGCGGCCTGCGCGCCGAGTGAGCTGCTCGCGTGGCTGGGGCCGTGCATAGGCCCGCGCCAGTTCGAGGTCGGTGCAGATGTGCACCAGGCCTTCGGTGGTGGCCCGTGCTTCCAGCCTCGGCCACGCCCTGACGGCGCCATGCGCTGGCTGGCCGACTTGCCTGGCCTGGCGCGTGCGCGGCTTGGCGCCGCAGGCCTGAGGCAACTCAGCGGCGCGGCCTGGTGCACGGTCGAGGACGAGTCACGGTTCTTCTCGTTCCGTCGCGACGGTGTCACCGGGCGCATGGCCGGTGCCGTCTGGCTCCGCGGCTGATGGTGGCCGCACGTGTCGCTCACGCCACTTCGTAGGCCCAGCCCATGGCCACCAGGTAGAGCACAATGACACCCTGCGTGTGTAGAGCAGTGAAAGGCAACGCCATGCGGCGCGCCGCATGCCACTCGAGCTGGCATTGTTGCCGACATCGCAGGCGCCCAGGAGACGAACCGCCATGACCAAGAACAGCGCGACGCTGCCCGCGTCCGACCATGCACAGGCCTTCGGCCACGCCGTCGGCGAGATCTGGAAGTCGATGCAGGGCTTGTCGCTGCCGTTGCCCGCGCTAAGCGCATTGCAGACCGAGTACCTGCAACAAGCGACCGAGATGTGGAATAGCGCGGTCGAGCGCGTCGATCAGGGCACGAACGCGGCCGTGATCGGCGACCGGCGCTTTGCCGCCGACGACTGGGCCGGCAACCCGGCCGCGGCATTGACCGCGCAGACCTACCTGCTCAACGCCCGCACGCTGATGAAGATGGCCGACGCGGTCGAGGGTGACGCCAAAACCAAGGCCCGCATCCGCTTCGCCGTCCAGCAGTGGATCGACGCTGCCAGCCCGAGCAACTACCTCGCACTTAACCCCGAGGCGCAGCGCAAGGCCCTGGAGAGCAAGGGCCAGAGCATCGCCCAGGGCGTGCGACATCTGCTGGACGATCTGCAGCAAGGCCATGTCTCGCAGACCGACGAGAGCGTGTTCGAGGTCGGCCGCAATGTCGCCACCAGCGAGGGCGCCGTGGTGTTCGAGAACGAACTGTTCCAGCTGCTCGAATACAAACCCTTGACCACCAAGGTGCGCGAGCGGCCCATGCTGTTCATTCCGCCCTGCATCAACAAGTACTACATCCTCGACCTGCAACCCGACAACTCGCTGATCCACTACACGGTGGCGCAGGGCCACCGCACCTTCGTCGTCAGTTGGCGCAACCCCGACCCATCGATCGCCGGCAAGACCTGGGACGACTACATCGAGCACGCGGCGATCCGCGCCATTCGCGAAGTCCAGGCCATCAGCGGGCAGCCGCAAATCGATACCCTGGGCTTTTGCGTCGGCGGCACCATCCTGGCCACCGCGCTGGCCGTGCTGGCCGCGCGCGGCGAACAGCCCGCCGCCAGCCTGACCTTGCTGACCACGCTGCTCGATTTCTCGGACACCGGTGTGCTCGACCTGTTCATCGACGAGCCGGCGGTGCAGTTGCGCGAGGTCACGCTGGGCGAGGAGGCCCCCAACGGCCCCGGCCTGCTCAAGGGCTCGGAGCTGGCCAGCACCTTCAGCTTTCTGCGCCCGAACGACCTGGTCTGGAACTACGTGGTCGGCAACTACCTGAAGGGCGACAAGCCACCGCCGTTCGACCTCTTGTACTGGAACAGCGACTCGACCAATCTGCCGGGCCCGATGTTCTGCTGGTACCTGCGCCACACCTATTTGCAAAACGAATTGCGTCAGCCCGGCAAGCTCGAGGTCTGCGGCCAGAAAGTCGATCTCGGCAGGATCGATGCGCCGGTCTTCGTCTACGCCTCGCGCGAGGACCACATCGTGCCCTGGCAGGCGGCGTTCGAGAACACGAAGATCATGCATGGAAAGATCCGTTTCGTGCTCGGCGCCTCGGGACATATCGCCGGCGTCATCAACCCGCCGGCGGCCAAGAAGCGCAGCCATTGGGTGAATGGCAAGCTCGGTGGCACGGCGCAACAATGGTTCGGTTCGGCCAAGGAGCTGCCCGGCAGCTGGTGGACCGACTGGGCGGCGTGGCTCGAGCCGCATGCCGGCAAGCTGGTGCCGGCGCCCAAAGGCTATGGCAACCGCCGCCACAAGGTCATAGAACCGGCGCCCGGCCGCTATGTCAAGACCAAGGCCTGAAATGCCACACCCCCGAAGCGCCTACGGCGCCTCCCCCTCAAGGGGGCAGCGCCAGCCGCCTGGCAAAGCCAGTTCCGCGGCGCTCGCTCGACAATCCACGGCAAGTCGCACGTTGCGCGCTGGTTCCTGACATCGAAACGGAGAAGCACCCATGAGTACAGACATCGTCATCGTTGCGGCCGCCCGTACGGCCGTCGGAAAATTCGGCGGCACACTGGCCAAGACCCCGGCCTCCGAACTCGGCGCGGCCGTCATCGCCGAATTGCTCAAGCGTGCCAAGCTGAGCGGCGACCAGATCGGCGAGGTCATCCTCGGCCAGGTGCTGACTGCGGGCGTGGGCCAGAACCCGGCCCGCCAGGCGGTCATCAAATCGGGCCTGCCCAAGGCCGTGCCAGCGATGACCATCAACAAGGTCTGCGGCTCGGGACTGAAGGCGGTGATGCTGGCCGCGCAGGCCATCCGCGACGGCGACAGCGAGATCATCATCGCCGGCGGCCAGGAAAGCATGAGCATGGCGCCCCACGTGCTGCCGGGCTCGCGCGACGGCACGCGCATGGGTGACTGGAAGCTCGTGGACACGATGATCGTCGACGGCCTGTGGGACGTGTACAACCAGTACCACATGGGCATCACCGCCGAAAACGTGGCCAAACAGTACGGCATCACGCGCGAGGCACAGGACGCGCTGGCGCTGGGCTCGCAGCAAAAGGCCGTCGCGGCGCAGGATGCCGGCCGCTTCAAGGACGAGATCGTGCCGTTTTCGATCGCGCAGAAAAAGGGTGACGCTATCGTCTTTGCGGCCGACGAATTCATCAACCGCAAGACCACGGCCGAGGTGCTTTCAGGCCTGCGCCCGGCCTTCGACAAGGCCGGCAGCGTGACGGCCGGCAATGCATCCGGCCTGAACGACGGTGCGGCCGGCGTGGTGGTGATGAGCGCCAAGACCGCCGACCGACTGGGCCTCAAACCGCTGGCGCGCATCGCCAGTTATGCCTCCGCCGGCCTCGACCCGGCGACCATGGGCATGGGCCCGGTACCGGCTTCGCAGCGCGCCCTGCAACGTGCCGGCTGGAAGGCGGCCGACCTCGACCTGCTCGAGATCAACGAAGCCTTTGCCGCGCAGGCCTGCGCGGTGCACAAGGAAATGGGCTGGGACACGAACAAGGTCAACGTCAATGGCGGTGCGATCGCCATCGGGCATCCGATCGGCGCTTCGGGCTGCCGCATCCTGGTCACGCTGCTGCATGAAATGCAGCGCCGCAATGCCAAGAAGGGCATCGCCTCACTGTGTATCGGGGGCGGCATGGGTGTCGCACTCACCCTCGAGCGCTAAAGTCACACCCATCACATCACGGAGCAATCAATGGCACAAAAACTGGCATACGTCACCGGCGGCATGGGCGGCATAGGCACCGCGATCTGCCAACGCCTGTCGAAGGACGGGTTCAAGGTCATCGCCGGCTGCGGCCCGAGCCGCGACTTCGGCAAGTGGCTGGCCGAACAAAAGGCGCTGGGCTACGGCTTCTACGCCTCGGTCGGCAATGTCGGCGACTGGCCCTCGACGGTGGAGGCATTCTCCAAAGCCACCGCCGAACATGGCCCCATCGACGTACTGGTCAACAATGCCGGTATCACGCGGGATCGCATGTTCCTGAAGATGACCCCCGACGACTGGAAGGCCGTCATCGACACCAACCTGAACAGCATGTTCAACGTCACCAAGCAGGTGGTGCCGGGCATGGTCGAGAAGGGCTGGGGCCGCATCATCCAGATCTCGTCGGTCAACGGCGAGAAGGGCCAGGCCGGGCAGACCAACTACTCGGCGGCCAAGGCCGGCATGCACGGCTTCACGATGGCCTTGGCGCAGGAAGTGGCGGCCAAGGGCGTGACGGTCAATACCGTCAGTCCGGGCTACATCGGCACCGACATGGTCCGCGCGATCAAGCCCGAGGTGCTGGAAAAGATCGTTGCCACGATTCCCGTCAAGCGCCTGGGCACGCCGCAGGAAATCGGCTCCATCGTGGCCTGGCTGGCGAGCGAGGATTCAGGCTTTTCCACCGGCGCCGATTTCTCCTGCAACGGTGGCATGCACATGGGCTGAGCGCCGTTGGCGCTCGGAGATGGAAATGGGCGCCCGCGGGCGCCCATTTCATTGTTGAGCCCGTGCCTGCTTCAAGAACTGCGGATCACCGAGATGGTTTCGGTACCGCTCTCGGGCAGCCAGACTTCGCCCGGCCGGCCGAGAATCTGCCGGATGTCGGTGTTCTGGCGCGGGAAGCCGAAGCGCTCGAAGCGTTCGCTCGTCGGGTCGAAGCGCCACACCGCGTTGCCACCAAAGTCGCTGGCCCAGACGATATCGCGTTCGTCGACGTACACCGCGTAGCAGCGCGGCGCTTCACCCGGCAACTTCCATGTTCGCCAGGACTGCACGGCGGTCTTGGCCGCCGGATCGTGCACCGACAGGTTGCCGCTGTTCCACTCGCTGACCCAGATGCGGCCGCGGCTGTCGCTCCAGACGCGGCGCGCGCCCTGGTTTCTGGTCGGTGGTTCGACGACCATCGAGTCACCCGTCCGGCGGTCGATGCGGGCAATGAACGAGCCGGCCAGCGAGCACCACCAGACGTCGCCTGCCGGCGTGGCGCAGATGCCGTACGGCCCGCGGCCGCGCGGCGCGTCCTTCACGCTGATGTGGCCGGTCTTCACGGTCAGCCGGCCGACCACACCGGTTTGGCCCGTGAACCAGAGGTCGCCGCTGCCGTCGAAGGCCGCCGTGTTGAGGTTGGCCCAGGCACTGCCGTCGGGCAGCGCAAAGGCGCGCACCTGCCGCTCGGGCCAGGCCACACGCACGATCGCGTTCAGCCCGCCGTCGGTGATCCAGGCCGCCTTGTCCGGCCCCTGGATCACGCCATGCGGTGCCGAGCCGCGGCCCAGCGTGATCAATTCCGTGCGCCCGCTCTTGGGGTCGAACCAGCCGAGGTGGCCGCTGCGCTGGGCGGTGAACCAGACACCGCCGTCGGGGGCCGGCGCCACGTCGTGAATGCCGGTCCGGCTCGGCGCGACGAGCGGCCACGACTGCTGGCGCGCCGCTTGCGCGCGCAGCGGCGACGGATGGGCCGCGATGGCGAGGCCGCTGATCGTGGCAAGGGCCTGACGTCGACTGAGGTGCATGGCAACTCCTGACGAACGACTATGCCGCAGCCCGCGCTGAACGTCTAGCTAGTGCACGGCCATGGCGGCTACCATCGTTCGGTGGCCCCAACGACGATTCACATCGCATGCCTGTGCGCCGCCTGGTGCCGGCTCTGCGACGACTATGCAGCGGTCTTCCAACAGGTGGCCGCGGAACTGCGCGACAGCGGCCTGGCGCTGCAGTGGCATTGGATCGACATCGAGGACGAGGCCGAGCTGCTGGGCGAGATGGACGTCGAGACCTTCCCGACCCTGGTCATCGCCGATCACCATCATGTCCGCTTCGCGGGCGCACTGACGCCGCAGCCGGACACGCTGCGACGTGTCTTGCGCGCGACCGTTACCGACGTCGAGTCCGCGCCGCACTGGCCGGAGGTGGCGCCGGCCATCGAAGCCTTTGTCGCAGGTCTGCGCCGACACGCAAGCAAAGCCTGACCGCAGGCACCGGTACAGCAGACGACGGTGCCGGGCCCCGACAAGCTGCGGTCATTGCGTCACAGTGGCGCCGCTATCATCGCGCCTGCCATTTTTTTGGAGACAAGGATGTCCGAACACGGCTTTCATGTGCATGGCCCGCACGATCACGAGGTGGAGCATGCCGCGCACGACGCGCACAAGGACGGCTTCACCGGCAAGATCGCGGTGACGACGGCGATCCTGGCCACCGTCGGCGCGCTGTTCTCGTACATGGGCGGCGCCACCCAGGCCAACGCGGGCTTGTACAAGAACAACGCGGCGATCAAGAAGACCGAGGCCTCGGACCAGTGGAATTTCTACCAGGCCAAGAGCAGCAAGCAAAACCTGGCCGAGTTGGCGGTGGTCTTGGTGGCCGTCGACAAGAAGGCGCAGTACCAGCAGGAGGTCGATCGCTACAAGAAGGAGAAGGCCGACATCAAGCTCGATGCCGAGAAGCTCGATGCGCAGTCGAAGTCCTGGGACGAGCAGTCCGACCAGCAGATGCACCTGCATCACCGCTGGGCCCAGGCGACCACCGCGCTGCAGGTCTCGATCGCGCTGGCGGCGATGGCCCTGCTGACGCGGCGCAAGTGGCTCGAGTGGGGCATGTACGGCGTGGCCAGCATCGGCGTCGTGCTCGGCGGCCTGGCCCTGGCCCACCTTTGAGCCGTCACCCCGGCGGCAGCAGGTGGGCAATCGAGTTGGCGTAGTAGCGCAGCAGCGGCGCTTCGGCGGGCCGCGCCCGGTACAGGCCGTCGCTGTCGTCGACCAGATGGCGTTGCGTGAGCATGCGCAGGCCGGCGCTGATGGCATAGTCCCAGTCGCTGCGCGGCAGGTACAGGCGCGCGTCGCGCGCTTCGAGGCCACGCACCAGTTCGGCCACGGCTGACTTCAATTCGAGTTCGCCGATCGCCCGATCGCCCTGCTGCAACAACACGGTGGCCACCAGCGGCACCGGCAGCACCGGGATCAGGCGCCCGACCTGGTCCATCAAGTGGCGGCCCAGCGCGGCAACCTCGAGCTGGCGTTGTTCGCGCGGCAGATGGTCGAAGTCGACACCCCGCGCGGCGGCCCAGGCGCGCACCGACACGGGCGTGCCGAAATTGACGCAGGCGTAGCCGAAGCGGTGCCAGCGGCTGCGCAGCACCAGCCACAACTGACTGCCCAGGAAGCCCAGCGTGCCGAGCGCGCTGCGTACGCGCCCGGGTTTGGTGGCCGCGGCGTCGCCGGCCAGCAACTGCGTGCGGTCTTCGAGCACGCGGTCATAGTTCAAGCCCAGCGGGATGAAGACCAGGTCACGCTCGCCGTGGGTGTGAAAGCCGCGCAGCATGTAGTCGAGCACGCCGAAGCGCGGCTCACGCATCAGGCCGTCGCGTGTCAGGCCGCCTTCCGGGTACACCGCCTGCGTCACGCCGGCCTCGGTGGCCATCGCGATGTAGCGCTCGAGCACGCGGCGGTACAACTCGTCCTTGGAGTTGCGGCGCACGAAATAGGCGCCCATGGCGCGGATCAACTGCTGCAGGCCCCACACCCGCGCCCATTCACCCACCGCATAGCTGAGCGCCGCGCGCTCGGCGGCGAGGTAGGAGGCGATGATGTAGTCCATGTTGCTGCGGTGGTTCATCACGAAGACCACCGTCGAGGTCTCCGGGATGGCGTTCAGCCCGGCATCGTCGGTGTAGCCGATGCGCACCCGGTACAGCGTGCGCGACAGTGTCTTGCCTATCCAGTAGCCGAGGCGAAAGTAGACATAGGCGTTGAAGGCCGGCACGATCTCGCGGGCGTAGCGCTGCACCTGGCTGAGCGCCACTTCGCGCGGCATGTTGCGGGCGTCGGCAAAGGCCTGCGCCGCCTGCTGCACCTTGTCGTCGAAGATCAGGCGGTCGATCAGGGCCTGGCGCTTGACCTGCTGGAACGGCCGGATGCTGATCTTCAGCCGGCGGCCGACTTCGTCGAGCACGCGGTTGGCGCGGCTCTTGATGAACCAGCGCGCGCTGGGCATCAACAGGCGGTCGAGCAGGGCCCATGCGGCCAGCGTGCCGATGACGATGGCCAACCACAGGGGCAGGGTGATGCTTGCCGACATGCGCCTCCTCGCCGACTCGCGGCCGACGCATGCTAGCGTGCAAGCCTCAGTTGCGGCGCGCCATCGTGCTGAGGATTTCCCTGGCTCGCTCGCCGCTACCGCGGCGCACGCTGCCGACAATGGCTGCCGATGCGCCGGCAGCGAGCATGTGCGCGAAGGCCGCGCGAACTTCATCGGTGCTCACGGCCTGCAGGCGGGCCAGCGTTTCGCCGGGCGCGCGCAGGCGGCCATGTACAAAGGCTTCGAGGGCCGCGTCTTCGAGGCGGCGCAGGGGCCTCTCGGCATCATGCAGGCGGCGCACCGCGATCTGGTTGCGTGCGCGCTCGAGATCCACCGGGTCGATGGCCTCGGCCTGTGCCTGCAGCAGGTCGACCACTTCGCGCAGGAACTCGTCGAACTTTTCGGGCGCCGTCGAGGCCTCGATGACCAGCTGGCCGCACATGTCGAACTGGTCGGCCGTGCACGAGGCGTGATAGGCCAGTGCACGCTGCTCGCGCACGCGGGCCAGCAGCGGCGAGCTCATGCCCTCGCCGAATGCCGCCGCCGCGACGAGGTGGGCCGCGTCGTCGTCGCGCAGCGACGGGATCGGAAAGCCGAGCACGACATGGGTCTGACTGCTGCCGGCCAGTGCGCGGGCGCGCACTGCACCGGCATAGGCCGGCGCCGCAATCAAGTTCGGCGTCCCGGCCGGCATCGCACCGAAGGCGGCCTCGGCCGCGCGCACGATGGCATCGCCATCGATGGCTCCCGCGGCGCCGACGATCAGGTTGGCGCCGCTGTACTGCCGGGCGACATAGGCCACCAGGTCGTCGCGTTGGAAGCGCTCGATGTTGCGTCGACTGCCGATCACCGGCTGCGCGACGGGGTGCAGCCCATAGCAGGCACGGTCGAACAGCTTGTAGCCCGTGGAGACCGGGTCGTCGTCGTCTTCGGCGAATTCCTGCAGCAGCACCTGGCGCTCGCGCTCCAGTTCGGCTTCGGGGAAGGTCGAATGCAGCACGATGTCGCCCAGCATGCGCACGAAATCGCCGGCATGCGCCGCCAGGCCGCGCATCTGGTAGGCGGTGTGGTCCTTGTCGGTGTGGGCATTGACCTCGGCACCCAGGCGCTCGGCATCCCAGTTGATGCGCTGCACGTCGCGCTCGGCCGTGCCCTTGAAGGCCATGTGCTCGATGACATGGCTGATGCCATTGATCGCCGCCGGTTCGTGTGCGCTGCCGGTGCGCACGAAGACGCTGACCGCGGCCGTGTGCAGGTGCGGCATGGGCAGCGTGATCACGCGCACGCCGTTGGGCAACTGGGTAAGAAGGGTGTCTGAATGGGCCATGCAAGGCGGTGGGATCCGCGCTCCGGTGCCGGGTGCACCGGACGCGCCCGCAGGCTCGATCGTAGAGCCTGACGGCGCTGCGCTGGTATCAGCGGATGCCCGGCGGCAGGCCGACGACGATCGCGCGGCCCAAGGGGTAGTACGACAGCGCGTACGGCATCTCGCCGTCGGCGCGCAGTTCGAAGCCGGGTGCGAGCGCCTGTTCATACAGCGAGCGCGTGCCGGCCTGTGCCGTCGCGGGCAGCGCGTTGGCGATGCGCATCCCGCCCCAGAAGCCCACGTCCTGAAGGGTTTCGCGCTGCAGCGTGAGCAGCAATTCGACATAGGCCTTGAGCAGGGCATAGGCCTCGTTGCGCTCGCCCGGCCCTGCGTCGCGCTGCTCGGCGGCGCGCGCCAGTCCCACCATGCGCATGACGCGTGGCGCCAGTGCCTCGCGCGCGTCGTGCAGGATGGCCGACGCATCGCCCAGTTGCTGCTGCGCCAGTTCGTGGTGGCGCGCCACCAGCGCACGCGCTGCAGCCGCAACGTTCGCTCCAGTCAGTCCGGCTATCGCTTCGCGATCGGCCTGCCTGTGTTGTTGCGCATACTGGCGCTGCTGGACGGCCAGACGTTGCAGGAACGACGAGGCACGCGGCGTGGCGCGTTGCAATTCAAGCCTGTAAGCCGCAATCTCCGAGCGCGGCGCGAGCGCGGCGCTGGCCGGCGACGGTATCGGCCCCAACACGCGTTCGACCTCGCGGTCGAGGGCGCGGATCTCGTCGGGCGACGGCACGTGGTTCGGGTTGGCCGGGTCCGGCTGCCACGCCTTGTCGATCTTGCGCGCCAGCTCCGTGAGCACGGGGTCGTTATTCACGGCGTTCAGCGTGCGCTGGAACTGGGCGGCGCTGGCCTTTGAGGTGGGCTCGAACAACTGGTCCACGCGCTGCTGCAGGCCGCGCAGCCTGGGATCTGCGACTTCGACGCGCAGCTGAGTCATGCCCAGGCCCTCGTTGTGTACCGGGCGGACGGAGATCTGCTTTGCGGCCTCGATCGCGGTGGCGGGCAATGCCGGCACGGCGGCAAAGTGGGCCTGCCAGGCCTCGGCCTCGTCGGCTGCCACGGCCCGCGAGCTCACGCAGAGCGACAAGCTGCCACACAAAGGCAGCAAGCAAACCGCGAGTGCCAGATGTCGATTGGTTCGTGGGCTCACCTTGTGAAGGCTAGCCGCGCATCGGCGTACATGCAAGCCTGGCCTGCCCCGCCGACGGGTGTGGTCGCGGAAGTTGGCTAAACGCCTGCGAAGTGCCGCGCGATCTCGCCCGCGGTGGTGATCCACGCTGCCTCGCGATGCCGCGCCAGATGCTCGAAGGCGCGGCGCAACTGGCGCAGGCGGAAAGGCTGGCCGACGATCATCGCGTGCAGCGCGATGCCCATCACCAGCGGCTGCTCGCGCGACTGCTCGAGCATTTCGTCGAACTGGTCGATGATCATGTCGGTGAATTCCGCCGCGCTGACGTGGCGGCCGATGATGGCCGCGCTGTCATTGAGTTCCTGCGGATAGGGCACCGCGAGGATGCGGCCGTTGCGCGTTTTCAGCCACACCGGCTGATCGTCCATGCACCAGTCGAGCAAGTAGCGGTAGCCGGCTTCGTCGAGCAGGTCGGGTGTGCGCTCTGTCTCGGCGATCCACGGGCTCAGCCAGCCGGCCGGCGGCGTGCCTTCATGCTGTGCGATGGTGGCGGTGACCGACGCGATCAGCGCGCGTTCGTCGGCCTCGTTCAAAGCCACCTGGTGCTCTGAATTGGTGCGGCCATGTGAGGCGATCTCGGCCCCATGCGAGCGGAAGGCCGATATCAGCTGCGGCGCGACCCCGTACAGCTCGCTGTTGATCAGCAGCGACAGCGGCAAGCGGTGATGCCTGAAGAGCTCGAGCAGTCGCCATGCACCGACACGATTGCCGTAGTCGCGCCAGGAGTTGTTCAGCACGTCGGGCGCTGGGATCCCGGGCACCAGGTCTTCGACCAGGCCTTCGCCCCAGGCGTACTGCTCGAGGTTCAGCGCGACGTAGACCGCCAGGCCCTTGCCGTTGGGCCAGCGCCCCTGCGGGCGGTCAACGATCGGCGAGTAGTCGTAGCGGCCATGGCTGCGCAACATTGTCTGGGCTCCAGTGCGATTGCGGTCAACCAGCGGCAGCGAAGCGGGCGGCGACGGCGGCATCGACATTGATCAGCTCGCGGCCGCCCGGTGCAGCGTAACTGCCGGTTCGCGGCTTGGGTAGGCCCAGCCGCACCAGCAGTTCGGCCTGGCGTACGGCGCAGGCCATGCAGTCGATCAACGGCACCGGCACGTCGGGCTGCAGTCGCGCCGGCACACCGGCCATGACGGCGCCGGTGAGTA
>CAVUGY010000006.1:0-52039 GCA_963741125.1 uncultured beta proteobacterium | reverse complement strand
CGCCTCCTGCAGCATGCGCTTCTCGTTGCGCACGATGATTTCAGGCGCCTTCAGCTCGAGCAGCCGCGCCAGACGGTTGTTGCGGTTGATGACACGCCGGTAGAGATCGTTCAGGTCCGACGTGGCAAAGCGCCCGCCGTCCAGCGGCACCAGCGGACGCAGGTCCGGCGGCAGCACCGGCAGCACATCCATCACCATCCAGTTCGGCTTGATGCCCGACTTCTTGAAAGCCTCCATGACCTTCAGGCGCTTGGAGTTCTTCTTGATCTTCAGCTCGGAGCCGGTCAGGTCGTTGCGGATCTTGTCGATCTCGACGTCCAGGTCCATTTCCTCGAGCAGCTTCTTGATGCCCTCGGCACCCATCAGCGCGACGAATTCGTCACCGAACTCGGTGCGCTTGGCGTCGAAGTCGTCCTCGCTCATGATCGAGAACTTCTTCAGCGGTGTCATGCCGGGGTCGACCACGACATAGGCTTCGAAGTACAGCACGCGCTCGATGTCGCGCAGCGTCATGTCCAGCACCAGGCCCAGCCGCGACGGCAGGCTCTTCAGGAACCAGATATGCGCGCAGGGCGCAGCCAGGTCGATGTGGCCCATGCGGTCACGCCGGACCTTGGTCTGCGTGACCTCGACGCCGCACTTCTCGCAAATGACACCGCGGTGCTTCAGGCGCTTGTACTTTCCGCACAGGCACTCGTAGTCCTTGATCGGGCCGAAGATCTTGGCGCAAAAGAGGCCATCACGTTCGGGCTTGAAAGTCCGGTAGTTGATGGTCTCGGGCTTCTTCACCTCGCCGAACGACCAGCTGCGGATCTTGTCCGGTGAGGCCAGCCCGATCTTGATGGCATCGAAATGCTCATCCGGGGTGAACTGCTTGAAAAGGTCGAGTAGTCCCTTCATGCATCTTCTCCTTAGTTACGCTCGAGTTCGATGTCGATACCGAGCGAACGAATTTCCTTGACCAACACGTTGAACGACTCCGGCATGCCGGCTTCGATCGCGTGCTCCCCCTTGACGATGGACTCGTAGACCTTGGTGCGGCCGTTGACGTCGTCGGACTTGACCGTCAGCATTTCCTGCAGGATGTACGAGGCGCCATAGGCTTCCAGCGCCCAGACCTCCATCTCGCCGAAGCGCTGGCCGCCGAACTGCGCCTTGCCGCCCAGCGGTTGCTGGGTCACCAGCGAGTACGGGCCGGTCGAACGGGCATGCATCTTGTCATCCACCAGATGGTGCAGTTTCAGGACATGCATGTAGCCGACGGTGACCGGGCGCTCGAAGGCATCCCCCGTGCGGCCGTCGTGCAAGGTCGCCTGGGTGCGCGTGGCATTCAGGCCCTTCTTGGCCGCGATCGCTTCCGGGTAGGCCAGCATCAACATGCCGCGGATTTCTTCTTCCGCCGCACCGTCGAACACCGGCGTCGCGAAAGGCACACCCTTGGCCAGATTGGCGGCCATCTCGAGGATGTCGTCGTCGGACAATTCGCCCAGCGCTTCGGTCTTGCCGCCGCTCTTGTTGTAGAGCTCGTCGAACAGCTTGCGCAGTTCGGCCACCTTGCTGTGCTCCTGCAGCATGTCGCCGATGCGCTGGCCGATACCCTTGGCGGCCCAACCGAGGTGCACTTCGAGCACCTGGCCGACGTTCATGCGCGAGGGCACACCCAGCGGATTGAGCACGATGTCGCAAGGCGTGCCATCGGTCATGTAAGGCATGTCTTCGACCGGCACGATCTTCGAGACCACACCCTTGTTGCCGTGGCGGCCGGCCATCTTGTCGCCGGGTTGCAGGCGGCGCTTGACGGCCAGGTAGACCTTGACCATCTTCAGCACACCCGCCGGCAGCTCGTCACCCTGGGTCAGCTTCTTGCGTTTCTCTTCGAACATCAGGTCGAAGCTGTGGCGCGTCTGCTCGAGCGAGTTCTTGATCGACTCGAGCTGGTTGGCGACGTCGTCGTCGGCCGGCCGGATATCGAACCAGTGGAAGCGGTCGATCTGGCTCAGGTACTCCTGCGTCAGCACGGTGCCCTTGGCGATCTTCTGCGGCCCACCGTTGGCCGGCTTGCCGACCAGCAGCTTGGCGATACGATCGAAGGCGTCGGCCTCGACGATGCGCAACTGGTCGTTCAAATCCAGGCGATAGCGCTTGAGCTCGTCGTCGATGATCTGCTGCGCACGCTTGTCGCGCACGATGCCCTCGCGGGTGAAGACCTGCACGTCGATGACCGTGCCGTTGGTGCCCTGGTCGACGCGCAGCGAGGTGTCCTTCACGTCGCTGGCCTTCTCGCCGAAGATCGCACGCAGCAGTTTTTCTTCGGGCGTCAGCGTGGTCTCGCCCTTGGGCGTGACCTTGCCGACCAGCACATCACCCGGGTTGACCTCGGCGCCGACGTAGACGATGCCGCTTTCGTCCAGTCGCGCCAGTTGCTGCTCCGACAGGTTTGGAATGTCGCGCGTGATTTCCTCGCTGCCCAGCTTGGTGTCACGGGCATTGACCACCAGTTCCTCGATGTGGATCGAGGTATAGCGGTCTTCGGATACCACCCGCTCGCTGATCAGGATCGAGTCTTCGAAGTTGTAGCCGTTCCAGGGCATGAACGCGACCAGCATGTTCTGGCCCAGGGCCAGCTCGCCCAGGTCGGTCGAAGCACCGTCGGCAATGACGTCGCCACCCGCCACCTTGTTGCCGCGCTTGACGATCGGACGCTGGTGGATGTTGGTGTTCTGGTTGCTGCGGTGGTACTTGATCAGGTTGTAGATGTCGACGCCGACCTCGCCGGCCACCGTCTCGTTGTCGTTGACGCGGATGACGATGCGGTTGGTATCGACGTAATCGACGATGCCGCCGCGGCGCGCCGCCACCACGGTGCCGCTGTCCTTGGCAGCCACGCGTTCGACGCCGGTGCCGACGAAGGCCTTTTCCGGCCGCAACACGGGCACCGCCTGGCGCTGCATGTTGGCGCCCATCAGCGCGCGATTCGCATCGTCGTGCTCTAGGAAAGGCACCAGCGAAGCAGCCACCGACACGATCTGCGTCGGCGCCACGTCCATGTACTGGATGCGCTCGGGCGTGGTCAGCACTGATTCGCCGTTCTCGCGCGCAGACACCAGCTCGTCGGCCAGCTTGCCGTTCTTGTCCAGCGTGGCGTTGGCCTGCGCAATGACGTACTTGCCTTCCTGGATCGCCGACAGGTAGTCGATATCCATCGACACCTTGCCGTCGGCCACGCGCCGGTACGGCGTTTCGAGGAAGCCGTACTCGTTCAATTGCGCGAACAAGGCCAGCGAGTTGATCAGGCCGATGTTCGGCCCTTCGGGCGTCTCGATCGGGCAAACCCGGCCGTAGTGCGTCGGGTGCACGTCGCGCACCTCGAAGCCGGCGCGTTCGCGCGTCAGGCCGCCCGGGCCCAGGGCCGAGACGCGCCGCTTGTGCGTGATCTCGGACAGCGGGTTGGTCTGGTCCATGAACTGCGACAGCTGCGAAGCGCCGAAGAACTCCTTCAGTGCCGCGGAGATCGGTTTGGAGTTGATCAGGTCGTGCGGCATCAGGGCTTCGGTCTCGGCCTGGCCGAGGCGTTCCTTGACGGCTTTCTCGATCCGCGCCAGGCCCGAGCGGTACTGGTTCTCGGCCAGCTCGCCGACACAGCGCACGCGCCGATTGCCCAGGTGGTCGATGTCGTCGACTTCGCCACGGCCGTTGCGCAGCTCGACCAGGATCTTGACCACGTCGAGGATGTCCTCGTTGGACAGGGTCATCGAACCCTCGGCCGAATCGCGCCCGACACGGGCGTTGAACTTCATGCGCCCGACGCGCGACAGGTCGTAGCTGTCGCCGTTGTAGAACAGGCGCTGGAACAGGGCCTGCACGGCGTCTTCGGTCGGCGGCTCGCCGGGGCGCATCATGCGGTAGATGGCCACCCGCGCCGCCAGTTCGTCGGCGGTTTCATCGGCCGCCAGGGTCTGGCTGATGTAGGCGCCTTCGTCGAGCTCGTTGGTGTACAGGCACTGCATGTCCTTGACGCCTGCCGTGCGCAGCTTCTTCAGCAGTGCTTCGGTCAACTCGTCATTGGCCTTGGCCACGATCTCGCCGGTTTCGGCGTCGACCATGTCGCGGGCCAGGATGCGCCCGGCCAGGAAGTCTTCCGGCACGCTGATGAAGGTGGTGCCGGTCTGCTCCAGCGTGCGCACGTGGCGCGCGGTGATGCGCTTGTCCTTCTCGACGACGACGTTGCCTTCCTTGTCGGTGATGTCGAAGCGCGCGATCTCGCCCTTCAAGCGCTCGGGAACGAACTCGAGCTGAGCACCGGTGTCCATCAGCCGGAACTGGTCGAAGACGAAGAAGTTGGCCAGGATCGACTCTGGCGACAGGCCGATGGCCTTGAGCAGGATCGTCACCGGCATCTTGCGCCGGCGGTCGACGCGGAAGTACAGGATGTCCTTCGGGTCGAACTCGAAATCCAGCCACGAACCGCGATACGGAATGATGCGCGCCGAGAACAGCAGCTTGCCGCTCGAATGGGTCTTGCCCTTGTCATGCTCGAAGAACACGCCGGGGCTGCGGTGCAGCTGCGAGACGATGACGCGCTCGGTGCCGTTGATGATGAACGAGCCGTAGTCGGTCATCAGGGGCACCTCGCCCATGTAGACCTCCTGCTCCTTGATCTCCTTGACCGTCTTGGCCTGCGCCGATTCGCGGTCATAGATGATCATCTGCAGCTTGGCGCGCACCGCCGCCGCATAGGTCAAGCCGCGCTGCTGACACTCACGGGTGTCGAAGGCCGGCTTGGCCATGTTGAATTCGATGAACTTCATCTCCACGTAGCCGTTGTGCGACACGATCGGGAAGGCGGAGAGGAAGGCGGCCTGCAAACCCTCGGGTTTGCGCTTGGCGGGTGGCACGTCCTTTTGCAGGAACGCGACGTACGACTCCCGCTGCATGGTCAGCAGATAGGGAACGTTGAGGACACTCTCACGCTTGCCGAAGCTCTTGCGGATCCGCTTGCGCTCGGTGAAGCTGTAGGTCGGGGAGGATGCTTGCGCCATTGAACACTCCGTGGTCGAGAACGCGTGCCGGCCTAGCCCACGTTCATCGGCGACTGGCTGCTCGAGCATTGCGCCCGATGGCTTGGTGGCAGGCCACTACCTGCCGCTGGCGGACAACCGAGGCGTTGCACCCCGGTTCGGCCAAACCCGTTCTCTGCAGTCGGATCAGAGAACACTGCGAAAGCCGGCACGCCGGCCTTTGCAGTGGTCTCCCGGCAGTGGGCCCAAAGCCCAACACCGGAAGCGGCCTGGAGCGTTGCCACCCCAAGCCCACCTTCGAACTTGATTACTTCAGCGCGGCCTTTGCGCCCGCGTCTTCGAGCTTCTTCTTGGCGGCTTCGGCGTCGGCCTTGGCAATGCCTTCCTTGACGGGCTTTGGAGCGCCGTCGACCAGGTCCTTGGCTTCCTTCAGGCCCAGGCCGGTCAACTCCCGCACGGCCTTGATGACCTGCACCTTGTTGGCGCCGGCTTCCAGCAGCATGACGCTGAACTCGGTCTGCTCCTCGGCGACCGCAGCAGCGGCACCACCACCGGCACCGGCCGGAGCGGCCATCGCAGCGGCGGACACGCCGAACTTCTCCTCGATGGCCTTGACTAGGTCATTGAGTTCCATCACGGACATGCTGTCCAGCGCGGTCATGAAAACGTCTTTATCGAATGCCATTTGGGTTTCCTCGATTTCGGTAAATAGGTTTGGATTGGATCGTTCAGGCGCCGGCGGGCTCGGCTGCCGCGGGCGCCGCGTCCTGGCCGGCACCCTTTTTCTCGGCGATGGCGGCAACCACGCGCGCCAGGCGCGAGATCGGCGACTGCATCAGGCCGAGCAGCTGGGCCAGCAGGACTTCCTTGCTCGGGATCGCCGCCAGCGCTTTCACACCGTTCGCGTCCAGCGCCTTGCCTGCATAGGCCCCGCCCCTGACGATCAGCTTATCGTTGCCCTTGGCAAAGTCGGCCATGACTTTGGCCGCGGCGACAGCGTCCTGCGAAAAGCCGTAGATCAGCGGGCCGGACATGGCCTGCGCGGCGCACTCGAACGGGGTGCCGGCGACGGCGCGGCGAGCCAGGGAGTTCTTCAGCACGTGAAGATAAACGCCCTTGGCACGCGCGTCGACGCGCAGCTTGTTCATGTGTTCCACGGTCAGGCCACGGTACTCGGCCAGCGCCAACGTCTGCGAGCGCGCGACTTGCGCGGCCACATCCGTCACGACGGCTGCTTTCTCGTTGCGATTGAGACTCAAGGTCTGCTCCTCACTTCAAAACGTGTCGTCGAAGCCTCGCGGCCCCTCAGACACAACCAGCGACCTTGCCATCTCGGAAAACCCTCGGGCTCGCCTCGACAGCGGGGACGCCATCTGCGCTGGCCTCGGGCTTGCCCCTTCGGTGGGCCCTCGTTTAGGAAGCTCTCGCTCCACCAGCGGTCTTTGACGGCCTGCACCGGGCAAACCCGGCACAGCCCACCAATTCCTCACCTCGGCGCGACAAGTGCTCGCGCCGCTTCGATTCACTTCAGGCCTGCGCAGGCGCTGTGACGATCGTCGCCACGTCCACCCGGGCCCCCACACCCATCGTCGACGACAGAGCCACCTTCTTCAGGTAGATGCCCTTGCTCGAAGCCGGCTTGGCCTTGTTCAGCGCGTCGATCAACGCCTGCAGATTGCCCTGCAGCTTGTCGCTGTCGAAGCTGCGGCGACCGATCGTGGCGTGCACGATGCCGGCCTTGTCGACACGGAACTGGACCTGACCGGCCTTGGCGTTGCGCACGGCCTGGGCCACGTCTGCCGTGACGGTGCCGACCTTCGGATTGGGCATCAGGCCGCGCGGGCCCAGGATCTGGCCCAGTGTGCCGACCACACGCATCGTGTCCGGCGAGGCGATGACGACGTCGAAGTCCATCTTGCCGGCCTTGATCTCGGCGGCCAGATCGTCCATGCCGACGATGTCGGCGCCTGCGGCCCTGGCCTCCTCGGCCTTCGCACCCTGGGCGAACACCGCCACGCGCTTGGTCTTGCCCGTGCCGTTGGGCATCACCACGGCACCGCGCACGACCTGGTCGGACTTCTTGGCGTCGATGCCGAGTTGCACAGCGACGTCGATGGACTCGTCGAATTTGGCGGTGGCGAACTGCTTGACCAGGCTCAGCGCGTCAGTCACCGGATACAGCTTCAGGCTGTCGACCTTGCCCACCCGGGTCTTGGCCTTCTTTGTCAGCTTGGTCATGCTCAGACTCCTTCCACCGTCACGCCCATCGAGCGGGCGGAGCCGGCGATGATCTTCACCGCGGCGTCAAGGCTGGCGGCGTTGAGATCCTTCATCTTGATCTTGGCGATGTCCTCGATCTGCGAGCGTGTCAGCTTGCCGACCTTGTCGATATGCGGCTTGGCCGAGCCCTTCTCCAGCTTGATCGCCTTCTTGATCAGCACGCTGGCCGGTGGCGTCTTGAGGATGAAGGTGAACGACTTGTCGGCGAAGGCGGTGATCACGACCGGCAACATCAGGCCGGGTTCCATGCCCTGGGTCTGAGCGTTGAACGCCTTGCAGAACTCCATGATGTTGAGGCCGCGTTGGCCAAGCGCAGGCCCGACCGGCGGCGAGGGGTTGGCCTTGCCTGCCGGTATCTGCAGCTTGATGAAGCCGACGATTTTCTTTGCCATGAAGGCACTCCTATCGAGTTCAAACGCTTGTCAATTTTGAAACCTGACAAGCTCCTCGTCTGCTCAGCCCGTATTGCTCATCGCATCGACGCCGGGGCTGCGGCGGCATCGACGATGTATGACCTAAATCTTCTCGACCTGGGCGAAGTCCAGTTCGACCGGTGTTGCGCGGCCGAAGATCGTCACGCTGACGCGCACCTTGGATTTTTCGTAGTTCACGTCTTCCACGGCACCGTTGAAGTCGGTGAAGGGACCGTCCTTCACCCGCACCAGTTCGCCGGTGACCCACTCGACCTTGGGCTTGGGCTTCTCGATGCCTTCCTGCATCTGATTGACGATCTTCATGACCTCGGCTTCCGAGATCGGCGCCGGCCGGTTCTTCGCGCCACCGACAAAGCCAGTGACCTTGCTGGTGTGCTTGACCAGGTGCCAGCTCTCGTCGTCCATCAGCATCTCGACCAGCACATAGCCGGGAAAGAAGCGGCGCTGAGAAACCGCCTTCTTGCCGTTTTTCAGTTCGACCACTTCTTCCGTGGGCACCAGGATGCGGCCGAACTTGGCCTGCATGCCGCCGCGCTCGATGCGCTCCTGCAGATTGCGCTCGACGGCCTTCTCCATGCCGGAGTAGGCATGCACCACGTACCAGCGCAATGCCGATGCGGGGGCCGCGGAGGTGGCTTCTACAGCTTGCGATTCGCTCATGGAACTCTCTCTCAGCGCTTCCAGCCCAGGACCAGGTCGTACAGCACCCACTCCAGCGTCTTGTCGGTCAGCCACAGGAACAAAGCCATCACGACCACGAAGGCGAACACATAGCCGGTCATCTGTATGGCTTCCTTGCGGCTGGGCCAGACCACTTTTTGCGTCTCGCGCCAGGCATCGTGGCCGAAGGCCAGCAACTGCTTGCCAGGTTCAGCCATGAAGAAGGTTGCTGCAGCGGCCAGCAGCATGACGACCAAGGCGGACCAGCGAATCCAGTCGGCCTGCTTGATTAGGTAATAGGTCGCGACAGCGCCCACGACCAGCAATGCCGCCAGCGCCAGCTTGGCCTTGTCGGCCGCCGGAGAAATCGTTTCGATTTGAGGGGTGCTGGTACTCATTATCAGATCGCAAACTGCGCCATTGGCGGGTGCCGTCTATCGGGTGAATCGCCCGTCGGCGGCGAAGGCCAGCGGCGGGTCGGTGGTCTGGCAATCCAGGACGCTGGTCTTTCGTATCGAAGATTCATCAGCATCTGGCAGGGGCAGAGGGTCTCGAACCCCCAACCTTCGGTTTTGGAGACCGACGCTCTGCCAATTGAGCTATGCCCCTGCAGCGACTGACTCGCTTTGACTGTGTCTTAACTACTCCAAGATCTTTGCCACGACGCCGGCGCCGACGGTGCGGCCGCCCTCGCGGATGGCAAAGCGCAGGCCTTCTTCCATCGCGATCGGGTTGATCAGCTTGACAGTGATGCTGACGTTGTCGCCCGGCATCACCATTTCCTTGTCCTTGGGCAGCTCGACCGCGCCCGTCACGTCGGTCGTGCGGAAGTAGAACTGCGGCCGGTAGTTGTTGAAGAACGGGGTGTGACGCCCGCCTTCTTCCTTGCTCAGCACGTAGATCTCGGCCGTGAAGTGGGTGTGCGGCTTGACGCTGCCGGGCTTGCACAGCACCTGGCCGCGCTCCACGTCCTCGCGCTTGGTGCCGCGCAGCAGGATGCCCACGTTGTCGCCGGCCTGGCCCTGGTCGAGCAGTTTGCGGAACATCTCGACGCCGGTGCAGGTGGTCTTTTGCGTGGCCCGGATGCCGACGATCTCGATTTCTTCGCCGACCTTGATCACGCCGCGTTCGACCCGCCCGGTGACCACGGTGCCGCGTCCGGAGATGGAGAACACGTCCTCCACCGGCATCAGGAACGCGCCGTCGATGGCCCGCTCGGGCGTGGGGATGTAGCTGTCCAGGGCGTCGGCCAGCTTCATGATGGCTTGCTCACCCAGCTCGCCCTTGTCGCCTTCCATGGCCAGCTTGGCGCTGCCGTGGATGATGGGGGTCTTGTCGCCGGGAAAGTCGTACTTGTCGAGCAGTTCGCGGACTTCCATTTCGACGAGTTCGAGCAGTTCGGCGTCGTCGACCATGTCGCACTTGTTCAGGAACACGATGATGTAGGGCACGCCGACCTGGCGCGCGAGCAGGATGTGTTCGCGCGTTTGCGGCATCGGGCCATCGGCGGCACTGCAGACCAGGATGGCGCCGTCCATTTGCGCCGCGCCGGTGATCATGTTCTTGATGTAGTCGGCGTGCCCGGGGCAGTCGACATGCGCGTAGTGGCGCTTGGCGGTCTGGTATTCGACGTGCGCGGTGTTGATGGTGATGCCGCGCGCCTTCTCTTCGGGCGCCGCATCGATCTGGTCGTAGGCCTTGACCTCGCCGCCGAACTTGGCCGCCAGCACGATGGTCATGGCCGCCGTCAGCGTGGTCTTGCCGTGATCGACGTGTCCGATCGTGCCCACGTTGACGTGCGGCTTGGTGCGTTCAAATTTGCCTTTTGCCATTTAATTTCTCCGACTGGACGGCGGGCTCGCTTCACGAGCCCTTGATGGTTGCTTCTTACGTTCTCGCTACTCTGGTGCCCATGGCGCGGATCGAACGCGCGACCTCCCCCTTACCAAGGGGGTGCTCTACCACTGAGCCACATGGGCATCGACACAGGCATGACAGCGGCAAACACGACCAAGCCTCTGGCGACAACACTTCAACCTCAACGCCGGCGCAATGGATGCTGGAGCGGGAGACGGGAATCGAACCCGCGTCATCAGCTTGGAAGGCTGGGGTTCTACCATTGAACTACTCCCGCCCGGGAGCTCCGGCTGCGTCAGCGCGACTCCGCAACCAAGACCTGAAACACACCCTCAAAATCCACGTTCTCGCCTGGTGGAGGAGGCTGGATTCGAACCAGCGTAGGCGTAAGCCAACAGATTTACAGTCTGCCCCCTTTAGCCACTCGGGCACCCCTCCGCGGCGAACCGCAGACTATAACACCGGCGCCCAAGCTCAGTGTGGGGCCGTGAGCTGGGCTAACACGGCATCGCACCATAGGCGGATGCGCGTCCTCGTGTCCGAACCGCCCGCAATCATGTTGACCGCGCGCTGGCTCAAATGCCGACCGTAGGCAATGCGGGCGCGGAACCCGCCCCGCACTGATAGTGCACGCACAGCCGCTTGCGCCTGTGCGCCGCAGGCCACCACGACATTCAGCGCACTGATTTCCTGGTGCAACCGCTCGAGATTGGGCGCCTCGAGGACCTCCGGCTCGGTGGGCACTGATCGCCCGGTCAGGGCTGGATATTCAACCGTAGCCCATGAGTTAGTGATCACATACGAATCTCGCGATGGGCTGGAAAAGACGTCGGGCAAGCGCGCGTGCAGTTCAAGCAGAGCACGGGCGAGGTTGGCGCCGGTCCCGGCCGCGCAGGGGTAGCCTCTGCTCGCCTCGAACCGACCCGGGCAAATAAAGACAAAGCCCGTCGTCGCGTCCGCGCACGGCTGATGGTGGGGCGAGCCCATCAGGCGAACAATTCGGACAGTGCGGTCCCGGGATCGGGCGCGCGCATGAACGCTTCGCCGACCAGGAAGGCATGCACGCCCGCCGCGCGCATGCGCCGCACGTCGGCCGGCAAGCGGATGCCCGACTCGGTGACCACCACGTGGTCCCCAGTGATCTGCGGCAAAAGGGCCAGCGTCGTTTCCAGCGCCACCTCGAAACTGCGCAGGTTGCGGTTGTTGATGCCGATGAGCGGCGTGTGCAGGCGCAGTGCGCGCCCCAGTTCAGCCGCGTCATGCACCTCGACCAGCACGTCCATGCCCAGCGTGAGGGCCTGGGCCTCGAGGTCAGCCATCAACGCATCGTCTAGGCAGGCGGCGATGAGCAAGATGCAATCGGCCCCCATCGCCCGGGCCTCGAACACCTGGTAGGCATCGACGATGAAGTCCTTGCGCAGCACCGGCAACGCGCAGGCGTCGCGCGCCTGCTGCAAGGACGCGGCCGAACCCTGAAAGAACTGCACATCGGTCAATACCGACAGACAGGCCGCGCCGCCGCGCTCGTAGCCGGCGGCAATCTCTGCGGGGACGAAGTGCTCCTTCAGAACCCCTTTGCTCGGGCTGGCTTTCTTGACCTCGGCGATCACTGCGGCACGGTGGCCCGCCAGCGTCTGTCGAAGCGCGGCTTCGAAGCCACGCACGTCGCGCCGAGCCTCGGCATCGGCTCGCACCGAAGCGTCGCCGCGCCTCGACCTCGCCGCAGCGATCTCCTCGCGCTTGACCGCGACGATGCGCTCGAGAATGTCAACGCTCATGCCAAGGCAAGGCGCTTCGTCGCGTCGACGAACTGGCTCATCTTGGCCAAGGCCCTGCCCGAGGCCAGAGCCTCACGCGCCAGCACCACGCCTTCGGCCATGGTCTTGGCCACATTGGCCGCATACAGCGCCACGCCGGCGTTGAGCATGACGATATCGCGCGCCGGCCCGCTCTCGTTGTCGAGCACCGAGCGCAGCAGCGCCAGTGATTGGGCAGGAGAGTCGACCTTCAGCGCGCGGTTCGAGGCCATCGTCAGGCCGAAGTCCTCGGGGTGAATTTCGTACTCGGTGATGGCGCCGTCCTTGAACTCGCCGACCATCGTCGCGGCGCCCAAGGACACCTCGTCCAAACCATCGCGGCCATAGACCACCACAGCATGTTCCGCGCCCAGGCGTTGCAGCGCGCGCACCTGGATGCCGACCAGGTCGGGATGGAATACGCCCATCAGGATATTGGGAGCGTCAGCCGGGTTGGTCAGCGGCCCGAGGATGTTGAAGATCGTGCGCACGCCGAGCTCTTTGCGCACCGGACCGACGTTTTTCATCGCCGGATGGTGATTCGGCGCGAACATGAAGCCGATGCCGACCTCGTCGATGCAGCGCGAGATCGCTGCCGGCGGCAGGGCCAGCGTCACGCCCATCGCTTCGAGCACATCGGCGCTGCCCGATTTGCTCGACACACCGCGGTTGCCGTGCTTGGACACGCGCGCGCCGCAGGCCGCGGCCACGAACATGCTGCAGGTCGAGATATTGAAGGTGTGCGAGCCGTCGCCGCCGGTGCCGACGATATCGACCAGGTGCCTGCGGTCGGCGACCTCGACCTTGGTCGAGAACTCGCGCATCACCTGCGCGGCGGCGGTGATCTCGCCGATCGTCTCCTTCTTGACGCGCAAGCCCACCAGCAACGCGGCCATCATCACCGGCGACATCTCGCCGCCCATGATGCGCCGCACCAGGGCCAGCATTTCGTCGTGGAAGATCTCGCGGTGTTCTATGGTGCGCGTGAGCGCCTCGTTGTCATTGAGCGGCATACTCACCCTCCTACAGAGATTCACGCAGGATCGCAATCGCTCGCTCGACATCGCTCCTGGCGACGTCGAGATGCGTCACCAGTCGCAGGCGATACAGGCCGGTGGCGAGGACTCCCCGCGCACGCAGGCGGTCGACAACGCCGGTGGCCTTGTCGGGCCGCAGGTCGACAAAAACAATGTTGGTTTGCGGTTCGATCACGCTGACGCCGGCCATACCCTGCAGGCCCTCGGCCAGCGCACGCGCGTTGACATGATCGTCGGCCAATCGCGCCACATGGTGGTCGAGCGCGTACAAGGCTGCGGCCGCGAGCACCCCGCTCTGGCGCATTGCGCCGCCGGTCATCTTGCGCCAGCGATGGGCCCGGCTGATCAATTCACGACTGCCGCACAGCGCCGAACCGGCGGGTGTGCCCAGGCCTTTGCTGAAGCACACCGAAACGCTGTCGAAGTGGCGCGTGATCTCGCGTGCCGGCAGACCCGACGCAACCGCAGCGTTGTACAGCCGCGCGCCGTCCAGATGCGTCGCCAGGCCGCGTGCATGTGCCAAGGCCGTGGCCGCCTCGATATAGGCCGGCGGCAGCACCTGTCCACCCCAGGTGTTCTCCAGCGCAAGCAGACGTGTGCGTGCGAAGTGCGCGTCGTCGGGCTTGATCGCGGCCTCGATGTCGGCCAAGGCCAAAGTGCCATCGGTTTGATTGGGTATCGGTTGCGGCTGGATGCTGCCCAGCACCGCCGCACCGCCACCTTCCCAACGATAGGTATGAGCCATCTGGCCGACGATGTATTCATCGCCACGCTGGCAGTGGCTCATCAACGCACACAGGTTGCTTTGCGTGCCGCTGGGCATGAACAGCGCGGCCTCGAAACCGAGGTCGGCCGCAATGCGCACCTGCAGTGCATTGACGGTCGGGTCGTCGCCGAAGACATCGTCCCCGAGGTCAGCACCGCGCATCGCGTCCCACATCGCCGCCGTGGGCCGCGTCACCGTGTCACTGCGCAAATCGATGGGTTTCATGCCGGGTAGGCCTCCAAAAAGTTGCGCAGCATGGCATGGCCGTGCTGCGACAAGATCGACTCGGGGTGGAACTGCACACCTTCGATCGGCAGCCTCGTGTGGCGCAGACCCATGATCTCACCGTCGGCGCTGGTCGAGGTGACCACCAGCTCGGCCGGAAGCGAGTCGCGCGCGACAGCCAGCGAGTGATAGCGGATCACCGAGAAGCGCTCGGGCAGGCCGCGATACACACCCCGGCCATCGTGGTTGATCTCGCTGGCCTTGCCATGCATCTGCGTGCGCGCGCGCACCACCTGGGCACCGAGCGCCGCACCGATGGCCTGGTGACCCAGACACACGCCCAGGATTGGCAGCCTGCCCGCGAATGCGCGGATGGCATCGATGCAAACACCCGCCTCGGCCGGCGTACACGGTCCAGGCGACAGCACCAATCGCCGCGGCCCGAGTGCAGCGATACCGGCGACATCGATCTCGTCGTTGCGCCGCACGTGCACATTTTGGCCGAGCTCGCCGAAATACTGCACCAGGTTGAAGGTGAAGCTGTCGTAGTTGTCGATCATCAGCAACATGCTCAGAACCCTTCCTCGACCAGCTCGGCGGCGCGGAGCAAGGCCCGCGCCTTGGCCTCGGTTTCCTGCCATTCCAGCTCGGGCACTGAGTCGGCCACCACGCCGGCCGCGGCCTGCACGTACAGCATGCCGTCCTGCACGATGCCGGTGCGGATTGCGATGGCCACGTCCATGTCGCCGGCAAAACTCAGGTAGCCGCAGGCGCCACCGTAAATGCCACGCTTGACGGGTTCCAACTCGTCGATGATCTGCATGGCCCTGATCTTCGGCGCGCCGCTCAAGGTGCCGGCGGGAAAGGTCGCACGCAGCACGTCCAGGCTGGTCAGGCCCGGCTTCAACACACCCTCGACGTTGCTGACGATGTGCATGACGTGTGAGTAGCGCTCGACGGCGAAGGCCTCGGTCACCTTGACGCTGCCGGTGACCGCGATGCGGCCGATGTCGTTGCGCGCCAGGTCGATCAGCATCAGGTGCTCGGCGCGCTCCTTCGGGTCGGCCGACAACTCTGCTTCCAGCGCCGCATCGGCCTCGGGGGTGGCCCCGCGCCCACGCGTGCCGGCCAGCGGACGGATCGTCACCTTCTCGCGGCCATCGGCCAGGCGTTCCTGGCGCACCAGGATTTCGGGCGATGCGCCGACGATCTGGAAGTCGCCCATGTCGTAGAAGTACATGTACGGCGACGGATTCAGCGAACGCAGCGCACGGTACAGGCTGAGCGGGCTCTCGGTATAGGGCTTCCTCAGGCGCTGGCCGAGCACCACCTGCATGCAGTCGCCGGCAGCGATGTAGTCCTTGGCGCGCTGTATCGCAGCCATCAAGTCGGCCGGCGCAAAGTCGCGTTCGACCGGGTGCGTGGGGCCCGCTCGACCGCCGGCGCAGTCACGCTGTGTCGCAGCTTGTCGGCCAAATCTGCCAGACGCCGCTGGGCCTTGACATAGGCCTCGGCCTGAGCCGGGTCGGCGTAGACGATCAGGTACAAGCGGCCCGACAAGTTGTCGATGACGGCCAGCTCCTCGGTCTGCAGCAGCATGATGTCGGGCGTGTCGAGGCCCCCGCCTTTGGCCGCTTGTGCCAGCTTGGGTTCGATGAAACGCACTGCGTCGTAACCGAAGTAGCCGGCCAGGCCTCCGCAAAAGCGCGGCAGGCCCGGCCGCAGGGCGACCTTGAAGCGCTGCTGATAGGCGGCGATGAAATCCAGCGGATTGCCGTCCCGTCGCTCGACCACCACGCCGTCGGTCACCACCTCGGTGTGCCAACCCGTGGCGCGCAGCAATGTGCGCGCCGGCAGGCCGATGAACGAATAACGCCCGAAGCGCTCGCCGCCGACGACCGACTCGAGCAGGAAGCCGTGGCGCTGGCCGCCGACCAGCTTCAAGTACAGCGACAGCGGCGTCTCGAGGTCGGCAAAGGCCTCGCTGATCAGCGGGATGCGATTGAAGCCTTGCGCAGCCAGGCTCTTGAATTCGTGTTCGGTGATCACTTCGGGTCCTGTGGGGGGGCCTGCGCAGCGGCGTCATCGAAGAGCCGGGCGCATGCGTCAGACAGACGGGCCGGGTTATGCGCAGCCCGGCCGACGGGCGTCAGCTGTGCAACGCGCGGCGCCAGGGCCAGGCTCCCCGGCCGCAGGGCCTGGTGCATGGTGCGTGGCGAGAAGTGAGTCTCATCGTGCGCCGCAGTTTATCAGCGCGCGCAGACGCCAGGCGTCGAGGTCGATCTGGTCGAGACGATCGACCAGCGCGTCGGCCCCGGCCTGCTCGATAGCCTGGCCGTGGTTGTAGCCATAGCGCACCAACACCAGCGGGCAGCCCGCGGCACGAGCCGCCAGTGCGTCGTTGGCCGAGTCGCCGACCATCAGCGTGCGCGCCGGCGAGCTGCCCAGTGCCGCGGCCGCACGCAACAGCGGCAGCGGGTCAGGCTTGCTGCGCTCGAAGCTGTCGCCACCGTAGACCTGATCGAAAAACCGGGCCAGGCCCTTGCCCTCGAGCAGCGCCCAGGCGAACTCGCGCGGCTTGTTGGTCACGCAGGCCAGTGCCAGACCCGCGCCGCGCAGGCGTTCGAGCCCGGCCTCGGCGCCGGCATAGACCGTGGAATGCTGGCCGTTGACCGCTCGGTAGTGACACTGGTATTCGGTCCATGCCGAGTCATATAACGCGGCGTCGCCGCCGGCCGCCGCCAATGCGCTGCGGATCAGATGCGCGGAACCCTTGCCGACCGTGCGCTCGATGAATGCACGCGTCACCGGCGGCAGCGACAACCCGCCCAGTGTCAGATTGAGGGCGACCTCGAAGTCGCCCAGGGTATCGACCAGCGTGCCGTCGAGATCGACGATCGCGGCGGCAAAGCCGTGGCGACTCACCGCACCAGCTCGCTGCGCATCGCGGCGATCACCGCCTTGTAGTCGGGCTGACCGAAGATCGCACTGCCGGCGACAAAGGTGTCGGCGCCGGCGTCGGCGATGCGCCGGATGTTGTCGACCTTGACGCCGCCGTCGACCTCGAGCCGAATGTCTCGCCCGCTGGCGTCGATGAGCCTGCGCAGGCGCTCGAGCTTGCGCAACGCCGAGTCGATGAAACTCTGCCCGCCGAAGCCCGGGTTGACGCTCATCACCAGCAGCAGATCGACCTTGTCGATGACCCACTCGAGCCCGTCGATCGACGCGGCCGGGTTGAACACCAGCCCGGCCTGCTTGCCCTCGGCCTTGATCAGCTGCAAGGTGCGGTCGACATGCGCGCTGGCATCGGGATGAAAGCTCACCAGGTCGGCGCCGGCGCGACAAAAGGCCTGGGCCAGCGCATCGACCGGCTGCACCATCAGGTGCACATCGATGGGCACCGTACTGTGCGGGCGCAGTGCCGCGCAAACCATCGGCCCGAAAGTCAGGTTCGGCACGTAATGGTTGTCCATCACATCGAAGTGGATCCAGTCGGCACCGGCGGCGATGACGGCCTTGACCTCATCGCCCAGGCGGGCGAAATCGGCGGACAGGATCGAGGGGGCAATGCGAAAAGCGGTCATGACCAAGGGTCGGAATATGCGCGGATTCTAGAATCGCCTTCATGGCCCACCCCGAGTTCACCTGCACGACGAGCGTCGCCTACCTGCCCGACCAGTCGCAGCCGCAGAACCATGTGTATGCCTTCGCCTATACGGTGACCATCGTCAATAGCGGCGACGTCACCGCGCAATTGGTGGCACGGCGGTGGCTGGTTGCCGACGCCAACGGCCACACCGAGGAGGTCCGTGGGCTGGCCGTGGTCGGCCACCAGCCCCTGCTCAAGCCCGCGGAGAAGTTCGAATACACCAGTTGGACGCGCATCGCCACCGCGCAAGGGCACGATGCGCGGCACCTTTTTCTGCATGACCGAGGACGCCCAGCCGTTCGAGGCCACGGTATCCGAGTTCGTGCTGACGCGGCCCGAACATCTGCATTGAGCCGATCGGCTCAGTGCCCCGCCGGCTCGTCTTCCTCGTCGGGCCGCTCACCGTGGCGCCGGCCTGAAAACATGGTCCACCAGACGATGAAGAGCAGGACCAACAGCGCAATCAAGGCCTCGAGCAAGAGCAGCCACATGCGGCGAGCTTACCGTTTGCCGTCGTTGCTGTTCGCCACAACGCTGGGCCTGGCTGGCTGCAGCGAGCCGCCGGTTCAAGCGCCGCCCCCCTTGCCGCCGCACAGTGCCATCCCTGTCGTCGCGCAGCCGAGCGCGTCGCTGCACCCCGGCTCGCGCTGGCAGCCCGCAAGCTGGGACGAACTGCCCGGATGGGACAACGACCGTGTGCGCGAAGCCTGGCTGGCGCTGCAGCGCAGCTGCGAGCGACTGCCCGCCGAAGTCGTGCGCGATACCCCGGCATGGCCCCGGGTGTGTCAGGAGGCGCTGCGCACACAGCCGGTCGACGACGCGGCCGCGAGAGCCTGGCTGGCGCAGCGCTTGACGCCCTACCGCGTGCTGACGCTCGACGCGGGCGCCGGCACTGATGGCCTGGCCACCGGGTACTTCGAGCCGCAAATCGACGCCAGCCGCAGCCCGCGCGGCGCGTGGCGCGGTGCCGCTGCACGCGCCGCCGGCCGACCTGGCCACGCGCAGGCCCTGGTTCACCCGTGCGCAGATCGAAACGTCAGCCGACGGCGCAAGCCGCGCTGCGCGGCCGCGAAATCGCCTACGTGGCCGATCCGCTCGACGCCTTGCTGCTGCAGGTACAGGGCTCGGGCCGGCTGCGCCTGCATCGGCGCCGATGGACAGGCGCAAACCGTCCGCATCGCCTTTGCCGGCGCACAACGACCAGCCCTACCAGTCGCTCGGGCGCTGGTTGATCGAGCAGGGTGAGCTGCGGCCCGGCCAGGCGTCGTGGCCGGCCATTCGCGACTGGGCGCGGCGCTACCCACAGCGCGTGCCCGAGCTGCTGGCCGCCAACCCACGCGTGGTGTTCTTCCGCGAAGAGGCGTTGCCCGACCCCAACCTCGGCCCACGCGGTGCGCAGGGCGTGGCCCTGACGCCCGAGCGCTCGATCGCGGTCGACCCGAAAAGCCTGCCCTACGGCAGCCCCGTCTGGCTCGACACCACCGAACCGCTCAGCGCTACGCCGCTGCGCCGCCTGGTACTGGCGCAGGACACCGGTTCGGCCATCACCGGCGCGGTGCGTGCCGACTACTTCTGGGGCTGGGGTGAACGCGCAGAACAGCAAGCCGGGCGCATGAGCCAGTCGCTGCGCATGTGGGTGCTGTGGCCGAAGTGATCCGACCCTACACTCGCCGCTGCCCTCCTCGCCACGGAACGCCGCCATGAACGCCCCGCTACCTGAGTCGATTCGCAAAGCCCTGGAAACGGTGACGCTCGACGACAAGTATTCGCTGCCGCGCGGCCGCGCCTTCATGAGCGGCGTCCAGGCGCTGGTGCGGCTGCCGATCCTGCAACGCACGCGCGACGCGATGGCCGGATTGAATACCGCCGGCTTCGTCAGCGGCTATCGTGGCAGCCCGCTCGGCGGCTACGACCAGGCGCTGTGGGCGGCCAGGAAACACCTGGCCGAACACCACACCGTATTCCAGCCCGGCGTCAACGAGGAGTTGGCCGCGACGGCCGTCTGGGGCACGCAGCAACTCGACATCTACCCGGCATCGAAGAAGTACGACGGCGTGTTCGGCATCTGGTACGGCAAGGGCCCGGGCGTCGACCGCTGCTCCGACGTCTTCAAGCACGCCAACATGGCGGGCACGGCCCGGCATGGCGGCGTGATCGCGGTCGCCGGCGACGACCACGTGAGCAAGAGCAGCACGGCGGCGCACCAGAGCGACCATATCTTCAAGGCCTGCGGCCTGCCGGTGTTCTTCCCGAGCAATGTGCAGGACATCCTCGACATGGGCCTGCACGCCTTCGCGATGAGCCGCTTCTCGGGTGTGTGGAGCGGCATGAAGACGATCCAGGAGGTGGTCGAGTCATCGGCCTCGGTCGTCGTCGACCCCGACCGCGTGAAGATCGTGCTGCCCGAGGACTTCGTCATGCCGCCGGGCGGCCTGCACATCCGCTGGCCCGACCCGCCGCTCGAGCAGGAAGCGCGGCTGATGGACTACAAGTGGTATGCCGCGCTGGCCTACGTGCGGGCCAATCAGCTGAACCACAACGTCGTCGCGTCCGGCCACGACCGTTTCGGCATCATCGCCAGCGGCAAGGCCTTCAACGACACACGTCAGGCGCTGGCCGACCTGGGCCTGGACGACGATACCTGCCGCAGGCTGGGCATCCGGCTGCACAAGGTCAACGTGGTCTGGCCGCTGGAAGCGACGATCACGCGCGATTTCGCCCAGGGCCTGCAGGAGATCCTGGTCGTCGAGGAAAAACGCCAGGTCATCGAGTACCAACTCAAGGAACAGCTCTACAACTGGCGCGCCGACGTGCGGCCCAACGTGTTGGGCAAGTTCGACGAGCCCGAAGGGGCGGCCGGCGGCGAATGGAGCATGCCCAACCCGAGCGAGAACTGGCTGCTGCGCGCCAAGGCCGATCTGACGCCGGCCATCGTCGCCAAGGCCATCGCCAAGCGGCTGGCCAAGCTCGGCCTGGCGCCGGCCGGCAGCGACGTCGCGGCGCGCATGGCCCAGCGCATCGCGGTGATCGAAGGCCGCGAACGTGCGCTGGCCGAACTCAAGACCGACACCGGCGAGCGCGCGCCGTGGTTCTGCTCGGGCTGCCCGCACAACACCAGCACCCGCGTGCCCGAAGGCTCGCGCGCGATGGCCGGCATCGGCTGCCACTACATGTCGGTGTGGATGGACCGCAGCACCAGCACCTTCTCGCAGATGGGCGGCGAGGGCGTGGCCTGGGTCGGCCAGCAGCCGTTCACCACCGACGCGCACGTCTTCGCCAACCTCGGCGACGGCACCTATTTCCACAGCGGCTCGCTGGCCATCCGCCAGAGCATCGCCGCCGGCGTGAACATCACCTACAAGATGCTCTACAACGACGCCGTGGCGATGACCGGCGGCCAGCAGGTCGGCGAGCGCCCGGAAGGGCACTCGGTCGCTGCAGATCATGAACAGCCTGGTCGCCGAAGGCGTGGCCAAGCTCGTCATCGTGACCGACCAGCCCGAAAAGTACGACGCTGTCGGCGCTGGCCGTCGGCGTCACCGTGCATCACCGCGACGAGCTCGACCGCATCCAGCGCGAGTTGCGCGAGATCAAGGGCACGACGGTGATCATTTACGACCAGACCTGTGCCACCGAAAAGCGCCGGCGCAGGAAGCGCGGCAAGATGGTCGACCCGGACAAGCGCGTGGTCATCAACGAGCTGGTGTGCGAAGGCTGCGGCGACTGCTCGGTGCAGAGCAACTGCCTGTCGGTCGAGCCGGTGGAAACCGAATTCGGCCGCAAGCGCCGCATCAACCAGAACACCTGCAACAAGGACTATTCCTGCGTCAAGGGTTTCTGCCCGAGCTTCGTCACGGTCGAGGGCGGGCAGTTGAAGAAGCCGAAGAAGCAGCAGAGGGGCGATCTGGCCTCGATGCCGGCATTGCCCGAGCCCAGCTTGCCGCTGACCGAACAGGCCTGGGGCATCGTCGTCGGCGGCGTCGGCGGCACCGGCGTCATCACCATCGGCCAGTTGCTCGGCATGGCCGCGCACCTCGAAGGCAAGCGGCGTCGTGACGCAGGATGCCGGCGGCCTGGCGCAAAAGGGCGGCGCGACCTGGAGCCACATCCAGATCGCGAATCGCCAGGACGCGATCTTCACGACCAAGGTCGACACCGCCAAGGCCGATCTGGTGATCGCCTGCGATGCGATCGTCGGTGCGACCAAGTACACCCTGGCGGTGATGCAGCAGGGCCGCACCTACGTGGCGCTCAACACCCACGGCACGCCGACCGCGGCCTTCGTCAAGAACACCGACTGGCAGTTCCCGGGCGGCCATTGCGAGATGGCCATCAAGGCCAGCGTCGGCGACGCCTTCGTCGGCGCCTTCGATGCCGAACAGGTCGCGGTGCAGCTGGTCGGCGACTCGATCTACACCAACCCGCTGCTGCTCGGCTACGCCTGGCAGCAGGGCCGGGTGCCGCTGTGCCATGCGTCGCTGATGCGGGCCATCGAACTCAACGGCGTGCAGGTCGACAACAACAAGGCCGCTTTCGAGTGGGGCCGCCGCTGCGGCGCACGACCTGGCCTCGGTGCAGGCGCTGTTCAAGGCCGCGCAGGTCATCGAGTTCGTGAAGAAGCCGTCGCTCGACGAGATGGTCGCCAAACGCGTCGAGTTCCTCACCGGCTACCAGGACGCAGCTACGCGGCCGGCTACAAGGCCTTCGTCGACAAGGTGCGCAGCGCCGAAGCGCCGCTGGGCGGCACCAGGCTGACCGAAGCCGTCGCCCGCTACCTGTTCAAGCTGATGGCCTACAAGGACGAGTACGAGGTCGCGCGCCTGCACACCGACACCGCGTTTGGCGACAAGATCGCCGCGATGTTCGAGGGCGACTACAAGCTCGTGCACCACCTCGCACCGCCGCTCATCGCCGGCAGGAACAGCCAGGGCGAGCTGGTCAAGCGCGCGTTCGGCCCGTGGATGCACCGCGCGTTTGGGCTGCTGGCCAGGCTCAAGGGCCTGCGCGGCACGGCGTTCGACCCCTTCGGCAGGACCGAGGAGCGCCGCAGCGAGCGAGCGCTGATCGGCGAGTACCGCGCGCGATCGACGAACTGCTGGCCGGGCTCAACGCCGCAACGCTGCCCTTGGCCCTGGAGATCGCACGCATCCCGGAGGACATCCGCGGCTACGGCCACGTCAAGCAGCGGCATCTGCAAGTCGCGCGCGCCAAGTGGCAAGCGTTGTTGCAGCAGTGGCGCAGCGCCAGGCCCATGCGCGCGGCGGCATGAGCGGTGACTGGCCCGCACTGGCTGCGGCCACGCACCGCGAAGTGCTTCGCGTGCCCTTTGTGATCGACGGCCGGACCGTCGGTTCGGTAGCCGCGTCGCATGTCGAGCGCGCTGCGCCGATGGCCGCAGTGGCTGGCCACCGACGCGCAAGGCGTCAGGCTCCTCGCACACCCGCGCGATGCGGCTCTGGCCATCATCAATGCGGCACTGCGTGCACAGGGCCTGATCGTCGCCTGGCGTGACGAGACCTACGCCATCGTCGAACACATCGGCGCGCCACCGCTGGCGCTGATCGAGCGCGCCGCCGCACGGTTCTGGGGCACCCTGACCTTCGGCGCGCATGCCAACGGTTATGTCGCTGACGCGCAGGGCCGGCCGACGCATCTGTGGATCGCACGCCGCGCGTTGACCAAGGCCACCGACCCCGGCAAGTACGACAACCTGATCGGCGGCGGTGTGCCGTTTGGCCAGACGCCGCAGCAAACACTGGTGCGCGAAGGCCTGGAAGAAGCGGGCCTAGGCGCGGCGGCGATGAGCGAGGCCAGACCCGGCAACGTGCTCGAGCTGAGGTGCGACATCGCAGAAGGCTTCATGCATGAGCAGATCCATAGCTTCGATCTGCGCCTGCCGCAGGGCACGACACCAGTCAACCAGGATGGTGAAGTGGCCGAGTTGAAGCTGCTGCCGGTGGCGCAGGCGCTGGCGTTGGCCAGCAGTGATGCCATGACCACCGATGCTTCGCTGGTAACACTCGACTTCGCACAGCGCCATGACCTGCTCTCGCCGGCCGAGCACGAGCGACTCGCGCCACGCTTGACCGCGATCATCCCCGCGACGCGGGTTTGACCCAGTTCCGATGGCAAGATGGCCGCCGGATAGTCGTCGTTGTCCTATCCTGTCTTGGCAGCTGGCCGGTCGGCCGGCTGCTGCCTATCCAAAACTGGAGACTTGGCCATGAACGAATCACCCACGCAATAAAACGGCCCAGCGCCGCCGTTTCCTCAAGCGCGCCGCCACCGCAACGGTCGGTACAGGCGTATTGGCAGCGCCGGCGCTCGCCCAGGCGCCGGCCGTCGTCAACCTGCGCTTCCAGAGCACCTGGCCGTCGAAAGACATCTTCCACGAGTACGCGCTGGACTTCGCCAAGAAGGTCAACGACATGACCGGCGGCGAACTCAAGATCGAGGTCTTGCCGGCGGGCTCGGTGGTACCGGCCTTTGGCCTGCTCGAGGCGGTATCCAAGGGTACGCTGGACGGCGGCCATGGCGTCCTGGGCTACCACTACGGCAAGCAGAATGCGCTGGCGCTGTGGAATTCCGGCCCGGCTTTCGGCATGGACGCCAACATGCTGCTGTCCTGGCACAAGTACGGCGGCGGCCAGGAACTGCTGGCCAAGCTCTATGCGTCCATCGGCATCACCACCGTGCAGTCCTTCCTTTACGGCCCGATGGCCACACAGCCGCTGGGCTGGTTCAAGAAGCCCGTCACCAAGCCGGAGGACTTCAAGGGCCTGAAGTACCGTACCAACGGCCTGGCGATCGACCTGTTCACCGCGATGGGCGCAGCGGTCAACGCGCTGCCCGGCGGCGAAATCGTGCCGGCCATGGACCGCGGCCTGCTCGACGCCGCGGAGTTCAACAACGCCACCTCGGACCGCATTCTCGGTTTCCCCGACGTGTCCAAGGTGTGCATGCTGCAGAGCTACCACCAGAGCGCCGAGACCTTCGAGATCATGTTCAACAAGACCAAGTACGACGCCCTGCCGGCGAAGATGAAGGCCATCATCGCCAATGCCGTCGAGGCCTGCTCGGCCGACATGTCGTGGAAGGCGATCGATCGTTATTCCAAGGACTACATCGAGCTGCAGACCAAGGACAAGGTCAAGTTCTACAAGACGCCCGACTCGGTGCTGCAAGTGCAGCTCAAGCTGTGGAGCGAGATCCTGGAGAAGAAATCGGCTGAGAACGCCCTGTTCAAGGAAATCGTCGAGTCGCAAAAGGTCTTTGCCGAGCGCACCGTGAAGTGGGACCAGGACACCTACGTCAGCCGGCGCATGGCCGTGAGCCACTTCTTCGGAGCCAAGCCGGCCGCACCGAAGAAGGCTTGAGGGGCTCCGCCCCTTCGTTGATCAGCCATCCGGGCCGGATCCGGGTGGCTGATTTGTTTTGAGCAGGCTCGATCATGCAAAAACTGTTTCTGACGATCGACAAGATCAGTACCTTCGTCGGCCAGGCGTTCTCCTGGTTGATCGTCGGGCTCACCGTACTGATCTCCTGGGAAGTGTTCTCGCGCTACGCGCTCGACGCACCGCACTCGTGGGCCTTCGACGTCATGATCATCATGTACGGCACGCTGTTCATGATGGCCGGCGCCTACACCCTGGCCAAGAGCCGGCCATGTGCGCGGCGATGTGCTGTACGGCTTCTTCGAGCCACGCACGCAGGCCACGATCGATCTGATCCTGTACGTCCTGTTCTTCATCCCCGGTGTCATCGCGCTGACCTATGCCGGCTACTTCTTCGCGGCCGAATCCTGGGCCATGGGCGAGCACTCCAGCATCACGGCCGAGGGTCCGCCGATCTATCCATTCAAGACGATGCTGCCGCTGGCCGGCGCGTTCCTGCTGTTGCAGGGCTTCGTCGAAATCATCCGCTGCGTGATCTGCATCCAGCAAGGGCACTGGCCCTCGCGCGAGGAGGACGTGGAAGAGGTCGACGTCGACAAGCTGAAGGAAATGGTGCACGTGAAAGACGAAGACATCGCCAAGCTCGACCAGTTCGTCGTGCAGCAAGGGAGCACGAAATGAAGATCCGCAAGGAACTCTGGTTCGGCTTCATCCTGATGGGGCTGATCCTGCTCGGCGTGGGCGTGATCCTGCTGCGCGCCGACACCATCACCAACGGCCACCTGGGCCTGTTGATGCTCGGCCTGATCGTGGTCGCGATCATGCTCGGCTTCCCGACCGCGTTCACGCTGATGGGCATGGGCATGTTCTTCGGCTGGCTTGCCTACCGCAGCGTGAACCCGGAGCTCGCCGTGCGCCAGGTGCTCGACCTGATGGTGCAGCGTGCCTACTACGTGATGTCCAACGACGTGCTGATCGCCATCCCCTTGTTCGTCTTCATGGGCTACCTGGTCGAGCGCGCCAACTTGATAGAAAAGCTGTTCAAGAGCCTGCACCTGGCGCTGGCCCGCGTGCCGGGCGCGCTGGCGGTGGCCACCATCGTCACCTGCGCCATCTTCGCCACCGCCACCGGCATCGTCGGCGCGGTGGTCACGTTGATGGGGCTGCTGGCGTTTCCGGCCATGCTTCGCGCCGGCTACAACGTCAAGCTGGCCGCCGGAGCGGTCACCGCCGGTGGTTGCCTGGGCATCCTGATCCCGCCCTCGGTGCTGTTGATCGTCTACGGCGCCACCGCGGGTGTGTCTGTCGTCAAGCTCTATGCCGGCGCCTTCTTCCCCGGGATCATGCTGGCCGGTTTGTACGTCGGCTACGTCATCGTGCTGGCGAAATGGAAGCCGCACCTTGCACCGCCGCTGACCGCCAGCGACCGCGTGGTGGCACTGCCGCCGCTGTCGCAAACCCTGAGCGTGCGCGGCGGCAATGCGCTGACGGGGCTGTTCGGCGCCTTGCGCACGCCTTCGCTGCCCAAGCGCCAGGTCGCGACGCAGTTGCTGATCTCGTTGCTGCCCGCCCTATCCATCGCCGCCCTGCTGCTCGTGATGTATTTCGCCGCAACGGCGCCGGAGGCCGTGGTCGACACCACAGGGCTCGTGCAATCGGGTGGCGCGATCAGTGCCACCGATGACCAGCCGTCGGACTCGGGGGGCTCGCTGGCCGAACCTCCGAAGGACGATGGCGGGCTGCAGGAGCCCGCCAACAGCGACGTCAAGGCCGCGCCTGCGCAGCCAGCGGCCGCCACGGCCTCGGCCGAGAAGCCAGCAACGACGCCGGCAGCGCCAACCGCCGCGCGCGTGCCCGCAGCCACCTGGTACTGGATCGTCTTCGGCGTCGGCATGGCCGGCCTGCTGCTGGTCAATTGGCTGATGAGTTGGCAGCGGCTCGAGATCTTCAAGATGCTGCTGGCCTCGTTCTTCCCGCTGGCGGTGATGATCATCGCCGTGCTCGGCTCGATCGTCTTCGGCCTGGCCACTCCGACCGAAGCCGCCGCCGTCGGAGCGTTCGGCGGCCTGCTGCTGGCCGGTGCCTATCGCTACATCGCGGCCAAGCAGGCCAAGAACGGCAACGCGGTGGCCAAGACCATCGTCGACCTCGGCGGCATCGTCAAGGAATCCTCGTTCCTGACCGCCAAGACCAGTGCCATGGTCTGCTGGTTGTTCGTCGGCTCGTCGATCTTTTCGGCCGCCTTTGCGTTGCTCGGCGGGCAGGAGCTCATCGAGCGCTGGGTGCTGTCGCTGGGCCTGAACACGGTGCAGTTCATGCTGCTCAGCCAGTTCATCATCTTCATCCTCGGCTGGCCGCTGGAGTGGACCGAGATCATCGTCATCTTCATGCCGATCTTCATTCCGCTGCTGGCCAAGTTCAATGTCGACCCGCTGTTCTTCGGCCTGCTGGTGGCGCTGAACCTGCAGACCGCCTTCCTGTCGCCACCGGTGGCCATGGCCGCGTTCTACCTGAAGGGCGTGTCGCCCAAGCATGTGACGCTGAACCAGATCTTCGCCGGCATGATGCCCTTCATGGGCATCCAGGTGCTGGCCCTGGCCTTGCTCTACATCTGGCCGCAGATCGGCCTGTGGCTGCCCAACCTGCTGTACAAGTAGCCGCGCGATCAGCCGCCACAATGGGGCCATGAGTGCCCCATTGCTGAGCGGGCTCAGCGTCTTCGAACGCGGCTGGCTGTCGTCGAATAACGTGCTGCTGCACGGCGGTGAGGGTGAGCACGCGACCCTGATCGACACCGGTTATGTCGCACATGCCGAGCAGACACTGGCCCTGGTGCGCCAGGCACTGCGTCCTGAGCAGACGCTGTCGTGCATCGTCAACACGCATCTGCACTCCGACCACTGCGGCGGCAATGCCGCGCTGGTACGGGCCTTCGGCGCGCGGGTCGTCATTCCGCCCGGCGACGCCGACGCGGTGGCGCAATGGGACGAAGACCGGCTCAGCTACCGCCTGACAGGCCAGCGCTGCGAACGCTTTGCCGTCGATGCGCTGCTGCGCCCCGGCGAGTCCTTCACGGTCGGCACGCGCACCTGGCAAGCCCATGCCGCGCCCGGCCACGATCCGCATTCACTGATCCTGTTCGATGCCCATGAGGGCGTGCTGATCTCGGCCGACGCGTTGTGGGAAAACGGCTTCGGCGTGGTCTTTCCCGAGCTCGACGGCGTCGCGGCCTTCGATCAGGTCGCAGCCACCCTGGCGCTGATCGAATCGCTAGAGGCACGGCTGGTGATTCCCGGCCATGGGGCGCCGTTCACCGACGTGGCAGGTGCCTTGCAGCGCGCGCGCTCGCGCCTGGCCGCGTTTCGCGCCGACCCGACGCGCCACGCCCGCCACGGCATCAAGGCCCTGGCGAAATACCACCTGCTGGCCCTCGGCAACGAGTCGATGCCCGAATTGCTGCGCTGGTTCGTCGCCACGCCGATCGCGCGGCAGGTCTGGCAGCGTCTGGGCCAGCCGGCCGGTTCTCCGAGCGCATGGGGTGAGCAGCTGCTGGCCGAGCTGGCCCAGGGCGGTGCAATCGAATTGCGCGCAGGTACCGTGTACAACGCCTGACCATGGCAACGCACTCGGGTGAGAATGTTCGCGTGCCCACTGCCACCCTGCCATCGCCGTCACGCCTTCGAGCGCTGATCGCCACGCTCGAAGCCGGCCTGCTCGAACGCGACGCTGCGGTGCGGCTGGCGCTGCTGGCCGCATTGGCCGGCGAGCATGTGCTGCTGATCGGCCCGCCAGGCAGCGCCAAGAGCGAATTGGCGCGCCGACTGCACCGTGCGTTTGCAGACACACGCTACTTCGAGCGCCTGCTGACCCGCTTCTCGACGCCCGAAGAACTGTTCGGCCCCTTGTCGCTGGCCGCGCTCGAGTGCGACCGTTACGAGCGCCTCACCGACGGCTACCTGCCCACGGCCGGCATCGCCTTTCTCGACGAAGTGTTCAAGGCCAACTCGGCCATCCTGAACACACTGCTGACCCTGCTCAACGAGCGCGAGTTCGATAACGGCAGCACACGACGGGCGGTGCCGCTGGTGAGCGTCGTCGGCGCCAGCAACGAGGTGCCCGACGACGAGGCCTTGCTCGCGTTCTACGATCGTTTCCTGCTGCGCGTACCGGTGCTGCCGGTCAGCGACGCGGCCTTCCATGCACTGCTCACCCTGCCCACTGCCGCCGCCGCCGTGCCGGCGCAGCCGATCACCGGCGCCGAACGGGCCGCCGTCCTCGTGGCACGCGACGCCGTCCCGCTGGCCGACGACGCACTCTCGGCGCTGCGCTCGCTGCGCACCTGGCTGGCCGCCGCCGGTGGCGGCGGCGCACCGTCCGACCGGCGCTGGCGCCAGTTGGTCGGCCTGCTGCGCGTGGCCGCGGCGAGCGAGGGCCGACCCCGCGTCGATGCGCTCGACCTCTGGCTCGCCCCCTATGTCATGGCCACCAATCCGGGGGCTGCGGCCGACATCGAACGCTGGTTCATCGCCCAGGTCGCGCAATCGGCGCCGCTGGACGCGGCCTGGCTGGCGCGCGCGGTGCAGGCCTTCGAGCGCCAGCTCGATCTGGAGCAGCGACTGCCTTCGGCCGACGATGCGGCAGGCACGGCCCAGGGCGCAGGCAAGCTGGCGCTGGCGCAGTCGCTGGGCGGCGATGACGATGCCGGCGGCGACGCGATGGCGTCGATGCGCTTCGTGGCCGCGGCCCTCGAGTCGCGCCTGCGCCGCCGTTTCAGCCCGCTGCATGTGGCCGCACGCCAGGCGCAGGTGGCCGAGGCCCGCGCACGCGCCCAGGCCGCGCGCAATGCCGTGCAGGCGCAGCATGCCGCGTTGTTGGCGCAGCTCGGCGCGCGGCTGTGGTGGCCGCCGTCTTTGCGCCAACGCGTGCTCGATGGTCCGGCCACGACCTTGGCGGTGCTCGACGCCCTGCTGGTGCGCCTGGATGCCGCGGGCGCCGGGTTTGCCGCCCTGCCCGTGGACGAGCGCCTGGCCACCGCCGGCGAGCCGATACCGGTCCAGGCATGAACCGCCGGGCCGTTCCCAAGGCGAATGCCGAAGCGCGTAGCGCGCAGCTTGCCTGATGACCCGCATCGACCCCGACGCCCCCTACGAACGACTGGCCGCATTGCCGCGCACGCTGTGGCTGCCTGCGGTGATCAACAGCAGCGGCCACACCGCGCAGCGCCTGGCCGACCTGTCGCACTGGCGTGACGCGCTGCACGTCGGCGCGCTGCCTGGCAGCGATGCCGACTTCGGCGACCCGGCAGCCGTGCAGCCCCTGCGCGACGCTGTGGCGGCGCTCGGCCTGCCCATGCTCGTGCGCACCGCGCCGGCGCTGGCCGAGCAGGTCCTGCGCACCATGCTGTGGCACCTGGACCGCCTCATCGACCGCGCGCCGCATCAGCCGCGCGCCGAAGCCATCGCCCGGATGGTGGCTGACTTCAGCGCCGAGTGGGTGCGCGAGAAGGGCGAATGGGAAGCCCTGCTGGTGCTGCTGCAGGGGCTGGGCGACCTGTCGTCCCTGCGCTGGGACGACTTGCAAGGCCTGTTGCGCCAGCGCGGGCGCAAGGAGTGGCGCGAGATCGAGCGCCTGTCTGCCTTGCTTCAGGCCCGGCCCGAGCTGACGGCATTGATCCGGCGCCTGGGCCGCGAGCAGCGTGCCGTCGACGCACGGCCGGCGCAGCCGCACAGCGTCGTGGTCGGTGCCGATGCACGCCGCGCCGTGAAGCCGCGGCGCACAGTATTGCCCGACACCCCGGGCGAGTTGCGCGGCCTGACCTTCGGCGACCGGCTCGAACGCATGCTGCCCAGCGAGGCCCAACAACTGCGCCACCCGGTGTTGCGCAAACTCTGGCGCGCGCGCCGCGCCGAAGCCCGGCTGCTGCACTACGACAGCGCGGCCGAGCTGATCGACTGGCGGCCCGACCCTGGCGCAGCGCCGCGCCACCGCAGCGCGCCGCCCGAGCCCGACGCACGGCAACGCGGGCCGATGATCGTTGCCCTCGACACCTCGGGCTCGATGCGCGGCGCACCCGAAGCCATCGCCAAGGCCATCGTGCTCGAGACCCTGCGCACGGCCGAGCGTGAGCGCCGCGCCTGCAAGCTGATCGCCTTCGGTGCCGCGGGCGAGGTGATCGAATCCGACCTGGCCTTCAATGGCCCCGGCTTGGCGGCTCTGCTCGACACCATAGGCCAGGGCTTCGACGGCGGCACCGATGTGCAGGCCCCGATCGAGTGCGCCATCGACTGCGTGCGCAGCCAGCGCTGGGCCAGCGCAGACCTGCTGATCGCCAGCGACGGCGAGTTCGGCTGCACGCCGGCCACGCTGGCCGCGCTCGACGAGGCCCGCGCCACGCTCGGCCTGCGCGTGCACGGCGTGCTGATCGGCGACCGCGAAACCCTGGGCCTGATGAACGTGGCCGACCAGATCCATTGGGTGCGCGACTGGCGCGATGCGCGGCCGGGAACCAGGTTTTCGCCGGTGCACAGCCAGAGCCTGACCGCCCTGTTCTTTCCCGGCGCGCTCGATACACGAGCGCAACGCCATCGGCGCTGAGGCGCTGCCGATCCGCCACGGCCAACACCCGGACTCGGCCTGTCCGCAACGGATGCAGCCTGTCCGCCGCATGGCACGCCGGGTCGCTTCGTGCGCGCCGGCCGGCCGCCACCTCGTTACATTGCCGGCCATGGCCGATCGACCCGTCGGCCGCACCAACGCACCAGATGAACGCCACCGCCCCACCGCCCTCGAGTATTCGTTGGACTGCCCGCTTCGCGCCGCTGGTACGAGCCTTTCACGCCTATGCCAACTGGCTGGTCTCGATCAGTTGGAAGCGCTTCTTCCTGCTGTCTGTCCTGTTGTTGATCATCATGGCGATCCTGAAGGATCTGCCGCCCTTTACCTGGACCATGTCCGAACGCATCGAGACGCGGCCGGCGCGGGTGATCGTGACGCCCAGGCCGCCACTGCCCCCGACGCCGCCCTCGGCGCCGACCAAGAGCCATGTGCCGTTCATCAAGATCGACAAGACGGTACCCGGGGGCAAGGGCGACGTCGAGATCCAGATCGGCAGTCAGGGCATCCGCATCACGCCACGGGCGCCTTCGCCGGCGGCTTCGGCCGTCGAGTCGGCCGCAGCGGCGGCCGTGGCAGCGCAGCGTGCGGTCGAGGCCCAGGCCTCGGCGGCCGAACGCGGCATCCGCATCGTGCTGCCGCCGGGCGCGACCAGCGACGCAGTGCGCGAGGCCGTCGAAGAAGCGCGCAAGGAAATCGAGAGTGCCGTCGAAGAGGCGCGCCATGACGCCGAGCAGGCTCGCAACGACGCCGAAGAGGCACGACGCGATGCCGAAGCCGCGATTGCCGACCTGGGCCACGCCGAGACCAATTTCGGCACCCGCATCACGCGGGTCAGCGTCGGCGAGTTCCTGCCCCAGCTGGCGTTCCTGTGGATCATCGGCTCGATCATCATCAAGATCACCTACAAGGGTCAGTTGAAGGCCCAGGCCCAGGCGGCAAAGGCCACCGTCGTCGCCGAGTCCGAGCAGTTGCGGCGCCAGGTGGTGGAAGCCCGCATGGCCGCGATGCAGGCCCAGGTCGAGCCGCATTTCCTGTTCAACACGCTGGCCTCGATCGACCACCTGATCGAGACCGACCCGCCGCGCGCCAGCCTGATGCAAAAGAACCTGATCGCGCTGCTGCGGGCCTCGATGCCGACCATGCGCGAGGCCAACAACGGCGGGCCGCGCGACCTCGGGCGCGAGATGGCCGTGATCCGACCCTACCTCGAGATCCTCAAGGTGCGCATGGAAGAACGCCTGGTCACGCGCATCGATGTGCCCGAAGGCCTGCTCTCGGCCGAGTTCCCGTCGATGATGATCCAGAGCCTGGTCGAAAACGCGATCAAACATGGCCTCGAACCCAAGCCCGAGGGCGGCGAGCTGAGCATCAAGGCCGAGATCGTGCACGGCAAGCTGACCATCACGGTGGCCGACACCGGCCTCGGATTCGGCAAGGCCGAGACCGCCGGCACCGGGGTGGGCCTGGCCAACATCCGCGAGCGCCTGGCACTGCTGTACGGCGGCAAGGCCACATTGACGGTCAAGGAGAACCTGCCCAGCGGCACGGTGCTGACCATCGCCGTGCCCTACACCACCGCGCGCGCCGACGAACAGGGAGCTGCCGCATGAATCCGCCCGAGCAACGCCAAACGAGTCGTAGCCGCCGCGCATTGCGCGTCCTGGGCCTGTTGTTCCTGCTCGCCCTGGTGCTGGCAGCCGCCGTATGGCAGGGCCTGCAGGCGATCGACATGAGCCATGTGCATGTGGTGGTCGACGGTGACGAAGTCCTGCACGGCGCGACGCTGGGCCCACTGCAGCCGGGTCAACATTTGCTGGCCGTTCTGGTAGTCGCCACCATCTTCCTGGCGCTGATGCTGGTCGTGCCTTTATTGCTGCTGGCCGTGGCGGTGGTGGTGCTGCCGATCCTGCTGCTGGCGCTCGGCCTGCCGCTGGTGGTGGTGCTGGCCATAGCGGCCCTGCTCTTGGCGCCGCTGGCCCTGGTCGGGCTGCTGGTCTGGTGGCTGGTGCGTGCGCTGTGGCGCGAGCACCAGCCGCCGCGCTCCGCTACGATGGCTGGATGAATATCGACATGACTCGTTGCGTGATCGCCGACGACGAGCGCCTGATGCGCGAGCAATTGCGCGCACGGCTGGCCGAGGTCTGGCCCGAGCTGCAAGTGGTTGCCGAAGCCAAGAACGGCACCGAGGCCGTGAGCCTGGTCGCCGAACACCGGCCCGAGCTGGTGTTCCTCGACATCCGCATGCCGGGCCTGACCGGCGTCGAGGCCGCGCGGCAGATCGCGCAGATGGAAGTCGGCGACGACGAATTGCTGCCCGAGATCGTCTTCATCACCGCCTACGACCAGTACGCGGTCGAAGCCTTCGAGCAGGGCGTGGCCGACTATGTGCTCAAGCCGGCCGAGCGCGAGCGCCTGGCCTTGACGGTGGAGCGCATCAAGAAGCGGCTGCTGCAGCGCGATGCCGGCGAAGGCGGGGGTGGCGGCGCGCCGCTGCAGCAGTTGCTGCACCAACTGGCGGCCAAGATGAACCCCGGCGGCGCGCCGCAATACCTGCAGTGGATCCAGGCCACGGTCGGCCAGGCGATCCAGATGATCCCGGTCGACGAGGTGTTGTTCTTCATCAGCGACGAAAAGTACACCCGGGTCCAGACACCGACCATCGAAGCCTTGATCAGGAAGCCGATCAAGGAACTGGTCGATGAACTCGACCCGCAACGCTTCTGGCAGATTCACCGCAGCACCTTGGTCAACGCCCGGGCCATCGGCAGCGTGACGCGCGACTTGCGCGGCCGCCAGATCGTGGCCGTCAAAGGCCATCACCAAAAGCTCGAAGTCAGCCGCAGCTACATCGGCTTGTTCAAGGGCATGTAGGCGCGGCGGCGGCGCGCGCCGCCGCCTCGGCGCGCTGGCGTTTGAGCCGCTCGAGCGGGTTCTCCTTGACCGCTGTCACTTCGTTCAATTTCATCTCGGCGATGAAACGGCTGGGCACGCCGGCCACCGTGTCGCGGCCGCGCTTTCTGCGCCGCAAGGTGCTCACCACCAGGGTCGTGCGGGCACGGGTCACACCGACGTACATCAGACGGCGCTCCTCCTCGAGCCGCTCACGAGTCATCTCGTCGTCCCCGCTTCTGAAGGGCAACAGGCCCTCGTTGACGCCGGCCAGCAGCACATGGGGCCACTCCAGGCCCTTGGCCGCGTGCAAGGTCGACAGCGTGACCACGTCCTGCTCGTCGCCGCGCTCGGCCAGACTGATGATCACGCTGATGGTTTGCGCCACATCGAGCACGCTGTGCCGCTCGCTGTCCAAGCCGCCCGGCGCCTGGCCGCCCTCGTCGCCGCAGCGCCTCGAGATCCAGTCGACGAAATCGAGCACGTTGGTCCAGCGCGCCGCGGCCAGCTTCTCGCTGTCCTCGCCATCGAACAGGTGTTGCTCGTAGCCGATGTCCTTCAGCCAGCCGAGCAGAAAGGCCTTGGCCTGTTCGCTGCCCGCCGCCTGGCGGGCGCGGGCCTCGAGGTCGTTGATGTAGCGGCCGAACTCGTGCAGCGAGCCCAGCGCCTTCTTGTTCAGCGCAGCGCCCAGTGAATTCGAGAACAGCGCTTCGAACAGGCTGCACTTCCAGCGCCCGGCAAACTCACCGAGCGCAGCCAGGGTCTGGTGGCCGATACCCCGTTTTGGCGTGCTCACCGCGCGCAGGAAAGCCGGGTCGTCGTCCTGGTTGACCCACAGGCGCAGCCAGGCACATAGATCGCGGATTTCCGCGCGGTCGAAGAAACTCTGCCCGCCCGAAACCTTGTAGGGCAGCTGCGCCGCGCGCAGCTTTTGCTCGAACACGCGGGCCTGGTGGTTGGCGCGGTAGAGCACGGCGAAGTCGCTGAGCTTGACGGCACCGCCCTCGGCGCGTCGGGCCTGGATGAAAGCCACCGCGCGCTCGGCCTCGTGCTCTTCGCCGTCGCATTCGAGCACACGCACGGGCTCGCCGTCGCCGAACGCGCTCCACAGCTGCTTCGGGTACAGCTTCGGATTGGCGGCGATGACGTGATTGGCCGCACGCAGGATGTTGGCGGTCGAACGGTAGTTCTGTTCCAGCGTGATGACCTTGAGCTGCGGGTAGTCCTGCGGCAGGCGCTTCAGGTTCTCGATGGTCGCACCGCGCCAGCCGTAGATGCTTTGATCGTCATCGCCGACCGCCGTGAACAGGCCGTGCTCACCGACCAGCGCCCTGAGCAACTCGTACTGCACGGCGTTGGTGTCCTGGACTTCGTCGACCAGGATGTGACGAAAGTGCTGTTGCCATTTCGCACGCAGCGGGGCATCGGATTGCAGCAGCTTCAGCGGCAAACCGATCAGGTCGTCGAAGTCCACCGCCTGGTAGGCCGACAGGCGTTCCTCGTAGCGCTGCATCACCCGCGCAGCGAGTTGCTCATCGGCATCGGCCGCGACCTGCGCCGCGCCCGTGCTGTCCAGGCCCTGGTTTTTCCAGCGGCTGATCGTCCATTGCCAGTGCCGCGCCAGCTTGGCGTCCGTGGTGGCCCCGGCGTCGCGCAGCACACCCAGCACATCGTCGCTGTCCATGATCGAGAACTGCGGCTTCAGGCCCAGTCGCTCGCCGTCGGCACGCAGCAATCGCACACCCAGGGCGTGGAAGGTGCTGACCGCAAGCTCCTTGGCGGCGCGCGGGCCGACCAGTGCCTTGGCGCGCTCGCGCATCTCGACCGCAGCCTTGTTGGTGAAGGTGATCGCGGCAATCTGTTGGGCCTCGAGGCCGCTTTGCAGCAGCTTGGCGATCTTGTGCACGATGACCCGTGTCTTGCCCGAGCCGGCGCCGGCCAGCACCAGGCAGGGGCTGCCGAGGTGGTACACGGCGGCTAGCTGGGCGGGATTGAGGGTGTCGGACATCGCGGACGGGCGCAGGGCGGCGGATGGTACCTGCGACGAGTGGCCCGCCCTGCGTCAGGCAACTGCCGCACTCGGCCCCGTGGATACTGCCGTTCCGATGCAGGCCATCCTCGCCGTCACCGTCCCTTTCTTCGCGCTCGTGCTGTGCGGTTACCTCGCTGCCCGACAACGTGTGCTGCCGGAAGCGGCGATTCCGGGCCTGAATGCGTTCGTGCTGTACTTCGCGCTGCCCTGTCTGCTCTTTCGTTTCGGCACGAATACGCCACTGGCACAATTGCTCAATCCGGTCGTGCTGGCGGTGTACCTGAGCAGCGCCCTGGTGATCGTGTGCTTCACCATCGCGCTCACCCTGTCGGCCGCCGTGCAGATGAAGGACGCCGCCTTCGGGGCGCTGGTGGCGGCCTTCCCGAATACCGGCTTCATGGGTGTGCCGATGCTGGTGGCCTTGCTCGGCGCGGCCGCCGCGGGGCCGGTGATCAGCAGCGTGTTGGCGGATTTGTTCGTCACCAGTTCGCTGTGCATTGCCTTGGCTCAGGCCCATGACGCCAGAGGCGCGGGCGCGCGCGTCGCGCTGGCCCGGGCGCTGCGCGGCACCTTGTCCAACCCGCTGCCTTGGGCCATAGCGCTGGGTGCAAGCTGTTCGGCGATCGGCATCAGGCTGTCCGGGCCGCCGGACGTGATCGTGCACATGCTGGCCGACGCGGCCACGCCGGTCGCGCTGTTCACGATCGGCGCGGTGCTCTGGCGCGGCGGCCAACATGCACACACGCGCACGCCGCTGGCGCGGGTGCTGCCCGTGGTGATCATCAAGCTGTTCGTGCATCCGACGCTGGTCTTTGCGCTGTGCGCAACGGCGCGCCAGCTCGGTGGCAACCTGTCGGCGTTCGAAGTCAGCGTGCTGACACTCGCCGCGGCATTGCCGAGCGCCAGCAACGTGTCCTTGCTGGCCGAGCGCTATGGCGCCGACAACGGGCGCATCGCGCGCATCATCCTGGCCTCGACGACATTGGCCTTCGTCAGCTTTTCCACGCTGGCCTGGACCTTCGGCGTGACGGTCATGCGCTGACGCCGTTCGATCGGCGCGGCGATTTTGCACATCAGGGCGCCGCGGCAGCTTTTCGCATCGTCGCGGCGGTCAACGCCAGCGTGCACACTGCCGTTACCTTGCACGAGCCCTACAGGAGATCGTCTTGAAGAAGCACTTGCTTACCGTTGCCGCCGTTCTTGCCTCCGTTGCCGCCGCGCCCGCCTGGTCGGCCGTCGATGTCGGCGTCGGCATCACGATCCGCGAGCCCGGCGTATACGGCCGCATCGACATCGGCGCTCAACCGCCGCCCCCGGTGATGTACCCGCAACCGGTGATCATCGCCCGCCCCGCCGTCGTCGTGCAGCAACCCCCCTTGTACCTGTACGTGCCGCCTGGCCACGCCAAGGACTGGCGCAAACACTGCGGCCACTATGACGCGTGCGGCAGGCAGGTCTACTTCGTGCAGGAGAAATGGGTCCGTGCACGCTACGACGAGCAGCACCGGCATGACCGTGACAAGGGTCACGACAAGGGTCGCGACAAGGGCCATGACAACGGTCATGGCAAGGACCGCAAGTACGACAACTGAAGCGCGGGCCCTTGCCTCGCGCTTGATCGTCAGATCGCCAGCGGGTCGACATCCACCGCCCAGCGCAGCACTGCGCGGTGGGCCCTGTCTTGCTGGCGCAGACCGTGCAACACCGGCAGCCACTGCGTGAGCAGGTGTTGCAAGGCCCCACGCGACCGAGATTCGACCAGCATCTGCATGCGCTCGACGCCGGCCACGCGGGCCACGGGTGGCGGCACGGGCGGATAGACCGTGACCCCGGCCGACTCGCGCATGGCCGCAGCAGCCGCCGCGGCGGCGCGCAGAAAGGCGGCCGCGACGTCGGCGCTCTTGGCCTCGGCGCGCAGCAGTGCCAGGCTGGAGAACGGCGGCAATGCGGCCGCCTCCCGTTCACGCAATTGGCTGGCGGCGAACGCCGCGAAGTCGTGCGCACGCAGCGCCGCGTACAACGGGTGGCGTGGGTGCCAGGTTTGCAGCCATATCTCGCTGCTGGCGGCCTGTTCGGCGTCGCGGCCGGCACGCCCGGCAGCCTGCAGCAGGAGAGCAAACAAGCGCTCCGGGGCGCGAAAGTCGCTGGCGAACAAGCCGCTGTCGGGGTTGACCGCAGCGACCAAGGTGATGCGCCGAAAGTCATGCCCCTTGGCCACCATCTGCGTGCCGACCAGCACATCGACCTGGCCGGCGTGGACCGCATCGAGCTGGGCCTCCAGCGCCCCTTTGCGGCGTGTGGTGTCGGCGTCGATGCGGGCCACACGGGCGCCGGGCAGGGCCTGCGCCAATTGCTCCTCGAGCCGCTCGGTGCCGCGGCCGACCGCTTGGATGTCGAGGTTGCCGCAATCCGGGCAGGCCCGCGGCACGCGCTCGGCAAAGCCGCAATGGTGGCAGCGCAAGCTGCGATCGGCCTTGTGGAACACGCGCCAGGCGCTGCAATGCGGGCAGGCGCTCTTCCAGCCACATGCGGCGCAATGCAACACCGGTGCGTAGCCGCGGCGATTGAGCAGGACCAGGCTTTGCTCGCCGCGCGCGACACGCGAGCGCAGCGCGTCGAGCAGCGGCGGCGACAACGCGGCAACCTGTTGCGGGTCTCGCGGCAATGCGCTCATATCGACCAGACGTACCTGCGGCAGCGCGCCGCCGCCGATACGCTCGGGCAACGCGATGCGCCGGTAGGCGCCCTGCTCGGCGCGTTGCCAGCTTTCCAGCGAAGGCGTGGCCGAGCCGAGCACGACCGCTACGCCCTCGAGCTTGCCGCGATACACGGCCAGGTCGCGCGCCGAATAACGCGCCCCTTCCTGCTGCTTGAACGAGGGGTCGTGCTCTTCGTCGACCACGATCAGCCCCAATCGCGGCAGCGACGCGAACACCGCCAGTCGAGTGCCCAACACCAGATCGGCGTGGCCGAGGTGGGCGGCCAGCCAGTGGCGCAGCCGCTGCGCTGGGGTCAGCGCGCTGTGCAGCGACACCAGGCGATGGCCGGCAAAACGTGCCACAAACCGGGCCTCGAGTTGCGGCGTGAGGTTGATCTCCGGCACCAGCACCAGCACCTGCCGGCCCGCCGCCAGGGTCTGCGCGGCAGCATGCAGGTAGACCTCGGTCTTGCCGCTGCCCGTCACGCCGTGCAAGAGGTGCGTTGCCGGCCCCGCCGCGCCGAGCGCGGCCACCGCCGCAGCCTGGGCGGCGGACAGGGCCGGGGCCGGCGCTTCGGTGCAGGCCAAGGGCGCGGCTTCGTGCATGCGCGCCAGCCTGCGCCCGAGTTGGGCCGCATCGAGTCGGCGCAACTCGGGCGGCAGCACCGCCAGCGCCAACTCGCCCAGGCTGCGTTGGTAGTAGCCGGCCGCAAAACCCACCAATTGGCGCCAGGGCGTCGACAAGGGCGGCAGTCCCGTCAGCGCCTGGCGCACGGCGCGCAAGTCGACGCCGGCCGCGCCGCAGCCCTCCGCTTGCCAGACGATGCCGGGCACATCGCGTTTGCCGAGCGGTACCCGTACCAAGGTTCCCGGCGCGAGCGGCCGCTCACTCAGATAGTCGAGCAAGGGCACCATGCCCGCATGCTGCGGCGTCTCGACAGCAACGCCACAGGTGCTGAGCTGGGCGGCGTCACTCATGGCGAAGTTGCACGTTACACCTCGCAAGCCGCTCAACAGTCCGCGCTAAGCCTCTGATTTCAAACATCAATCGAAACTTTGCGCCCCAGCTGTGGACAACTTTGTGGGCAAGATACCCAAATCTTCGCTAACTACTTGATACAACAGGCCGGACAGTGCCCCGGCGGCGCGCCGCACATGCACATCGATCCAATTAAATCAAGCACTTACCGTGATCTAGGGCAAGACCTGATGGCGTCGGTCTTGTCGGTTTTTCTTGCTGCGCCGCACCGCGACAGGTGGGGATAAGTTGGTCTGAGCGCTCACTTACCGGCTGTGCCTGCCAGGCGAAGCGTGCGCGAATAGCGGTGCACTTCATCGACCAGCGCGGCCACGGATTCCGGCGGCGTCAGTTGGTGAATTCCATGCCCGAGGTTGAAGATGTGGCCGTTGTTCGCGACGTCTTGACCCTTGCCTTGTCGCTGCGGGCCGAAGGCGTCGAGCACGCGACGCGCCTCGCTGCGCACAGCGGCCTCGCCGCCAAACAGGACCATAGGATCGAGGTTGCCCTGCAAGGCCGCGCGCGCGCCGACACGTTCACGCGCTCGCGCCAAGTCGACCGTCCAGTCGACGCCGACGACATCGGCGCCACTGGCGGCGATTTGCTCCAGCCAGGGTCCGCCGCCCTTGGTGAAGACGATGGCCGGCACGCTGCGGTCGAGCTGGTCGAGCACGCGCCGGGTGTAGGCCAGGCTGAAGGCCTGGAATGCGCCGTCCGCCAATACGCCGCCCCAACTGTCGAAAACCATCACCGCCTGGGCACCGGCAGCGATCTGCGCGTTCAGGTAGATCGCCACCGCCTGGGCGTTGACGGCCAGGATGCGGTGCAAGAGCTCGGGCCGGGCGTAGAGCATCGACTTGACGAGACGGTAGTCGTCGCTGCCCGCACCCTCGACCATGTAGCAGGCCAAGGTCCACGGGCTGCCGGAAAAGCCGATCAGCGGCACGCGGCCGGCCAGCGCCTTGCGGATCGACGAGACGGCGTCGGTGACGTAGCGCAGTTTGTCCATGTCGGGCACGGCCAGCGCGGCCACGGCGGCTTCGTCGCGCACCGGGTGGGCGAAGCGCGGCCCTTCGCCCTGTGCGAACGACAGGCCCAGGCCCATCGCGTCGGGCACGGTCAGGATGTCGGAGAACAGGATCGCGGCGTCGAGCGGAAAGCGCTCCAAGGGCTGCAGCGTGACCTCGGTGGCGAAGTCGACGTTCGTGGCCAGGCCCATGAAGCTGCCGGCCTTGGCCCGCGTGGCCACATATTCGGGCAGGTAGCGGCCGGCCTGGCGCATGAGCCAGATCGGGGTATGGGCCGTGGGCTGGCGACGACAGGCGCGCAGGAAGGTGTCGTTGACGAGTGGGGCGTGCATGGTGGCCATCATAGGGTGCGTCGTCTTCGTCGTCGGCGCGACATCGGTGCGTCGCTGCCCTGCGCGGGGTCGATGGTTGACCGAGCGACGCCGGGCGGCATTTCGTGGCATGGTTGCCGCATGAACCCACCGCCGCAAGAGATGTCGCGCACATGGAAGCTGGCGACGGCCTGGTTGTTGCTCGGCCTAGTGGTCTTCGTCAGTGTGCAGGCCTGGCAGGCGCGGCAGCAGCACTCGCAATTCTCGGTCGATGCCGCCAGCGGTGCGATCGAATTGCGCCGCGCACCCGACGGCCACTTCCACTGGCCTGGCAGCGTCAACGGCATCGCCGTCGACTTCCTGGTCGACACCGGCGCCACCGGCACCGCCATTCCGCAGGCGCTGGCCGAGCGCGCCGGGTTGGTGGCCGAGGCCGGGCTGCAGTCGTCGACCGCGGGCGGCATGGTGCAGGGCACGCTGGCCCGCGCCGACGTGGCCCTGCAGGGCGGTGTGCGCGCCGATCGCTTGCGGGTGGCGGTGCTGCCGCGGCTCGAGTCGCCGCTGCTGGGCATGGATGTACTGGCCAAGCTGCGCTTTGCGCAGAGCGACGGCGTGCTGCGCCTGCAAGCCGCACGATGAGGTCCGCCTAGCGGACAGTGCGCAGCACATGATCGGCCGCCCGAGCTTGCCGACACGGCTGCGGTAGTGTGGCTTGGACGTCGTGCGCGTGGCTTTGCAGTAGGCGCCGTGCTGGTCACAATCGCAACACCGCCCACTACCCAGGAGCTTCGCATGGCCGAGAACAGCGCCGCCTTCACCAAACTGGTACCCGGCTTCGACTTCCTACAGGGCTTGGTAAAGAACGCCGGCGCCGCGCTGCCCAACATCGGCCAGTGGGTCGCGCCGACCCTGAATCCTGAAGAGCTGGAAAAGCGCATCGAAGAGTTGCGCACGGTGCAGTTCTGGCTGGAGCAGAACGCGCGCATGCTCGGCGCCACGATCCAGGCACTCGAGGTCCAGCGCATGACGCTGTCGACCTTGAAGACCATGAACGTGCAGATGAGTGACCTGCGCGACTCGATGAAGCTGCGCGAACCGGACTCGCCGGCCAAGCCCAGCACGGCGCGCCTGGCGGCAAAGGGGCGTGGCGCGCGCCAGACCGCGCCCCCCGGCGCAGTCGACCCGATGCAGTGGTGGGGTGCGTTGACCAAGCAGTTCACTCAGCTGGCTGCCGGTGCCATGAAAGACAGCGCCGGAGACGCCGCCAAGTCGCTGGCCGGCTCGATGGTCAAGCAAAGCTTCGATGCGGCCGAGCAGACCTTGAAGAAGGCGGTGAGCGCACCGGCGAAGGTGGCCGGAGCCGTCGCCAAAGCCGCCGGCGGCAAACGGCGCGACGTGCGGCGCTGATCCGAGCGCGCGCGGGCGCCCGATGAACGCGTTCCTGGTCGGCCACGCCACGCACCCGGATTGGCGCGTCGCCTTGGCCATGGCCGCGACGCAAGTCCAGAGCCAGCAGGCACGCGCCATCGACTCGCCAACTGCGGTCAACCTGGGTTTTGTCTATTTCACCGATCACTATGCGCCGCAAGCCCAGGCCTTGTTCGAAGCCCTGCGTCAGCGCTGGCCGGGCGTGACCTGGGTCGGCACGGTCGGGGTCGGGGTCGCTGCCGGAGGGGTCGAATACTTCGACGAACCGGCATTGGCGCTGATGCTGGCAGCGTTGCCGGCCGGGCATTTCCAGGCATTTTCCGGTGCGCAGCCGCTGGCGCTCGCCGATGCGCACACCGCGCTGGTCCACGCCGACGGCCAGACGCATGACCTGGCCGATCTGATCCGCGAGCTGAGCGCGCGCACCGCCTCCGGATACCTGTTCGGCGGACTGAGTTCGTCGCGCACCGTGGCCTGCCAGATTGCCGACGCGGTGCTGCAGGGTGGTTTGTCCGGCGTGGCCTTCGGCCGCGACGTGGCACTGATCTCGCGCGTGACGCAGGGCTGCCAGCCGGTCGGCCCGGTACGCCGCATTACCGCCTGCGAGCGCAACGTGGTGACCGCACTCGATGACGCACCGGCGCTGGCCTGCCTGCTCGGCGACACCGGCATCTCGCTGGACCAGCCGCAGCGCGCGGTGGCCACATTGCGCGGCACGCTGGTCGGACTGTCCAACCCGCGCGACTCGCAGCTGGCGCGTGGCGGCGCGTTCGGCGACGATGTCCGTGTCCGCCATGTCATCGGGCTGGACCCGGGCCGGCAGGGCGTGGCCATCGCCGAGTGGGTCGAACCCGGCATGCAGCTGGCCTTCTGCCAACGCGACGTGCAGGCGGCGCGGCGCGACCTGGTGCGCATCTGCAGCGAAATCCGTGAAGAGTTGGAGCCCGAACCGGTGACCGCCATGGCCGCAGCCGCCGGGGCGCCTGTCGCGCCTGCCGATCCCACCGAGCGCATCGCCGGCGCGATCTACATCAGCTGCACGGGCCGCGGCGGACCCCACTTCGGCGCCCCTTCGGCCGAGCTGCAGGTGGTGCGGCGTGCGCTCGGCGAGGTGCCCTTGGTCGGCTTCTTCGCCAATGGCGAGATCGGCCACCACCATCTGTACGGCTATACCGGAATACTGACGGTTTTCACGCGCGGCGCCTGATTCACGGCGGCCTGCAGCCGTTACGATCGGCGCCGATCAATGACCCAAGCCGGCCAGGACCACGATGCCCCCACCAACGGACGACCAAGTTCAGCCGCCGCCAGTCGCGGCCACGAGCGCAGACGATGCACCCGCATTCCGCCGGGCGTCAGCGCATGACCTGGTCGCGCAATGGGCGCGTCTGATCACACGACTGTCGGGATCGCTGCGCGAACCCGTGGCGGCGAGCTTCGCAGCAACCCTCTCCGACATCGACGGCGCATTGCTGACGCTGGCCGACAACGATGCCGATCGCGCGATCTTCGTCGCCACCTTCCTGGCCGAGTCGCAGGCCGACAGCTATTGCGCGGCGCATTCGCTGTATGTCGCGCTCATCTGCGACCTGGCCAGCCGCTCGATCGCCGATTGGGACGATCAGCGTCGCGCGCAGCTGCGCGGCGCGGCGCTGACCATGAACATTGCCATGGCTGCGCTGCAAGACCAGCTGGCCCGCCAAAACAAGGAGCCGAGCAGCGAGCAGCGTGAAGTGATCGACAACCATGCGGCGCGCAGCGCCGAGTTGCTGCGCGAACTCGGCATCGACGATGCCGATTGGCTCGAGGCCGTCGCCCTGCATCACCAGGTCGGGCCCGGCGCACTGGGCAGCCGCTCACCGGGCGGGGAGATTGCGCGCCTGATCCAGCGTGCCGACCGCTTGACGGCATCGCACAGCATACGCGTCGGCCGCGCGGCGCGTGCCGCGGGCGATGCGTCGCTGGCGGCCTACCTCGACGAGTCCAAGCAGCCTGATCAGGCCGGCGCGGCGCTGGTCAAGGCGCTCGGCATCTACCCTCCGGGCTCGTTGGTGCGCCTGGCCAACGGCGAGATCGGCATCGTGATGTCCCGCGGCAGCCGCGCCGATCAGCCGCAGGTCGCTGCCGTGGTCCGCGACGACGGCATGCCGCACCTGCGCCCGGCACTGCGCGACGCCGCATCGCCGCAAGCCAAGATCGTCGGCAGCCTGGCGCAATCGGCAATCAACGTGCGTCTGTCGCTGGAGACCGTCCTCAAGCTGATGCCGTGACCGCGGGCCGTCAACGCGGCGGCGGTACAGTGCCGGGCATGGACACGCCCTCCGCTGTGCATGACGATGCTGCAGGCCCGGTGTACGCGTCGCGCCAACGCAGCGTGGTCGCTGCGTTGGGCGCCGTATTGCCGCCGCATGCGCTGCTCTGGCACAGCGAAGACACAGTGCCCTATGAATGCGACGGACTGACCGCCTACCGTCAACGTCCGCTTGGTCGTGGTGCTGCCCGAAACCGAAGCCCAGGTCTGCGGCGTGCTGCGCGCCTGCCACACGCTGGGCGTGCCGGTGGTCGCGCGTGGCGCGGGCACCGGCTTGTCGGGCGGCGCACTGCCCCATGCGCATGGGCGTGACGCTGGCACTGGCCAAGTTCAATCGCATCGTCAAGGTCGACACGGCCTGCGCGCACGGCCGTCGTGCAATGCGGCGTGCGCAACCTGGCCATCAGCGAAGCCGCGGCGCCGCTGGGCCTGTACTACGCGCCCGACCCGTCGAGCCAGATCGCCTGCACGATCGGCGGCAACGTGGCCGAAAACTCCGGCGGCGTGCACTGCCTGAAGTACGGCCTGACGCTGCACAACGTGCTCAAGGTGCGCGGCTTCACCGTCGAGGGCGAGGCGGTCGAGTTCGGCAGCGATGCGCTCGACGCGCCGGGCTCGACCTGCTGCGCGCTGGTCGTCGGCAGCGAAGGCATGCTGGCCGTGATCACCGAGGTCACGGTCAAGCTGGTACCCAAGCCGCGGCTCGCGCGCTGCATCATGGCCAGCTTCGACGACATCCGCAAGGCCGGCGACGCGGTGGCCGCGGTCATCGCCGCCGGCATCATCCCGGCCGGGCTGGAGATGATGGACAAGCCGATGACCGCGGCGGTCGAAGACTTCGTCCACGCCGGCTACGACCTCGACGCCGCGGCGATCCTGCTGTGCGAGAGCGACGGCACGCCCGAAGAGGTGGACGAGGAGATCGACCGCATGCGCGCGGTGCTGGCCGGCAGCGGCGCCACGCGCGCTGCAAGTCAGCGAGAACGAGGCCCAGCGCCTGAAGTTCTGGAGCGGGCGCAAGAACGCCTTCCCGGCCAGCGGCCGCATCAGCCCCGACTACATGTGCATGGACTCGACGATCCCGCGCAAGCGCCTGGCCGACATCCTGCTGGCCATCGGCCAGATGGAAAAGAAGTACGGCCTGCGCTGCGCCAATGTCTTTCATGCCGGCGACGGCAACCTGCACCCGCTGATCCTGTTCGACGCCAACGATGCCGACCAGCTGCACCGCTGCCGAGCTGTTCGGCGCCGACATCCTGGAGACCAGCGTGGCGATGGGCGGCACCGTGACCGGCGAGCATGGCGTCGGCGTCGAGAAGCTCAATTCGATGTGCGTGCAGTTCAGCGCCCGCGGAGCTGCGCCCAGATGCTGGCGCTCAAGCGGCCTTCGATCGCGCCGGCACTGCTCAATCCGGGCAAGGTGATCCCGACGCTGCGTGCGCTGCGCCGAGTACGGCAAGATGCACGTCAAGAACGGGCTGCTGCCGTTCGCCGACAGCTGGAGCGGTTCTGATGGCATGGCCGCGACTGATCCCGCGCTGCAGCCTGTCGACCGGTGCAGACGCGCGCGTGCGGCGCAGCGCGCCAGCTGCGCATCCGCGGCGGCGGCACCAAGGATTTCTACGGCAAGCGCCTTGCAGGGCGAGCGGCTCGACGTGCGGCCGCTGGCCGGCATCTCGAGCTACGAGCCGACCGAACTGGTCGTCACGGCGCGGGCCGGCACGCCGCTGGCCGAACTCGAAGCCACGCTCGCCGAGCGCGGCCAGTAGCTGGCCTTCGAGCCGCCGCGCTTCGGGGCCGGCGGCGACCGTCGGCGGCATGGTCGCCGCCGGCCTGTCCGGGCCGGCGCGCGCGGTGGCGGGCAGCGTGCGCGACCACGTGCTCGGCGCGACCCTGCTCAACGGCCGGGGCGAGGTGCTGAGCTTCGGCGGCCAGGTGATGAAGAACGTCGCCGGCTACGACGTGTCGCGCGTGCTCGCCGGCTCGCTCGGCATCCTGGGCCTGATCTGCGAGGTCTCGCTGAAGGTGCTGCCGGTGCCGACCGCCAGCGCGACGCTGCGCTTCGAATGCGACCAGGCCAGCGCGCTGAAGCAGCTCAATGCCTGGGGCGGCGAGCCGCTGCCGCTGTCGGCCAGCGCCTGCTGGAACGACACGCTGGTAGTGCGCCTGCGGGCGCGCGCACGGCCGTCGATGCCGCGAGCCGGCAACTCGGCGGCGAAGCCATCGCGCCGGCGCAGGCCGCCGCGTTCTGGCGCGGCCTGCGCGACCAGGACGACGAGTTCTTCGTCCGTGCGGCGGCGGCGATCGATGCCGGCGCGGCGCTGTGGCGACTGGCTGTCGCACAGACCGCGGCGCCGATCGCCCTGCCCGGCGAGCAACTCGTCGAATGGGGTGGCGCGCAACGCTGGCTGTGCACAGCGGGCGCCGGCCGCCGCGGTGCGCGAGGTGGCGGCGGCGGCCGGCGGCCACGCCACGCTGTACCGCGGCCGCGACAAGAGCGCTGGCGCTTTCCACCCACTGTCGGCCCCGCTGGCGCGCTTGCACCGCGAACTCAAGCGCGCCTTCGACCCCGACCGGGTCTTCAACCGGGGCCGGCTCTACGCCGAGCTTTGACAGTGAAGCGCCCTCTCATCCCAGCCACCCCGCGCGAAATCGCCTGATGCAGACCACCCTCGCCCCCGAATTCAAGGGCACGCCCGACGGCGAGGCGGCCGAGGCCATCCTGCGCAATTGCGTGCACTGCGGCTTCTGCACCGCCACCTGCCCGACCTACCAGCTGCTCGGCGACGAACTCGACGGCCCGCGCGGGCGCATCTACCTGATCAAGCAGGTGCTCGAGGGCGTCGCGCCGACACGCGCGACGCAATTGCACCTGGACCGCTGCCTGACCTGCCGCAGCTGCGAGAGCACCTGCCCGAGCGGCGTGCAATACGGGCACCTGGTCGACATCGGTCGCAAGCTGGTCGAGGCCAAGGTCGAGCGCCCGTTGCAGGAGCGCCTGACGCGGGGCATTCTGAAAGCCGGCCTGACCTCGCCGCTGTTCGCGCCGGCGATGAAGCTCGGCCAATGGATGCGGCCGCTGCTGCCGGCCGCGCTGAAGCACAAGGTGCCGGCGCGCGGCGGTGCGCGCGCGCACCAGTGGCCCACGCGCAGCCACCCGCGCAAGGTGTTGCTGTTGCTGGGCTGCGTGCAGCCGGCGATGATGCCCAACATCAACGCCGCCACCGCCCGCGTGCTCGATGCGGCCGGCATCCAGACCCTGGTCGCCGACGACGCCGGCTGCTGCGGCGCCATCCGCACGCACCTGAACGACGTCGAGGGGGGCCTGGCCGACATGCGCCGCAACATCGACGCCTGGTGGCCGTTGGTCGAGGGGCTGACGAGCGCCGGCAAGGTCGAGGCCATCGTCATGAATGCCTCGGGCTGCGGCGTCACGGTCAAGGACTACGGCCACGCGCTGGCACACGACAGCCAATATGCCGCCAAGGCCGGACGCATCAGTGCGCTGACCAAGGATTTGTCGGAGCTGCTGCCCGACATGGTCGACGCACTGCGCGCGAAGCTGGCCGCCACACGCTCGACCCCCGGCGCGGGCGCGAAGAACTCATCCGCACGACGCGTGGTCCGCCTCGCGTACCACCCGCCGTGCACGCTGCAGCATGGCCAGCAATTGCGCGGCAGCGTCGAGACGCATCTCGGCGCGCTCGGCTTCGAGGTCAGCCTGGCCCCCAGCGACAGCCATCTGTGCTGCGGCTCGGCCGGAACCTACTCGGTGCTGCAACCCAAGCTGGCCGGCGAGCTGCGTGACCGCAAACTGAACAGCCTGGCGCCGCTGGCCGCGCAGGCCATCGTCTCAGGCAACGTCGGCTGCATCCAGCACTTGCAAAGCGGCACCGCGACGCCGGTGCGGCACTGGGTCGAGGTGCTCGACGACGCCTTGGCCGGCCGTTGACCTAGACGATCTTCACGCTCAGGTTGGGCAGGCGGTCGATGTGGATCTCGATCACGTCGCCGCGCACCACCGGGCCGACGTTTTCCGGCGTGCCGCAGTAGATGATGTCGCCGGGCATCAGCTCGAAAGCCTCCGACAACTTGCTGATCTGCTCGGCCACCGACCAGATCATGTGGCGCAGCGTGGCGTTCTGCTTGATCGTGCCGTTGACCTTGAGCCAGATCGCGCCGTCGCTGAAGTGGCCGCCGACCTGGTCGACCGGGTGGATCTCGCCGATCGGCGCACTCTTGTCGAAACTCTTGCCGATTTCCCAGGGCTTCTTCTCGTCGCCCATGGCGCGCTGCAGGTCGCGCCGTGTCATGTCCAGGCCCAGGGTGTAGCCGTAGACATGATCCAGGGCGCGCTCGATCGCGATGTTGCGCCCGCCCTTGTTCAGCGCAACCACCAACTCGACCTCGTAGTGGTAGTTCTTGGTCAGCGTCGGGTAGGGGTGGTCGGCCACAGTGCCGGGTCGCACATGCTGGATGGCGTCGGTGGGCTTTTGGAAGAAGAACGGCGGCTCGCGCGTCGGGTCGGAGCCCATTTCACGGGCATGGGCGGCGTAGTTGCGGCCGATGCAATAAATGCGGCGCACCGGGAAGGCCTTCGCGCTGCCGGCGATAGGGATGGTGACGGATGGCACGCTGAACAGCGGCTGCGGTGCGCTCGCCTTGTCGGACTGCGCACCCGTGACCGCGGCGCAGCCGGTGATCGCGCCGCCCGACAGGGCCGCACCGGTGGCCAAGAGCATGCGGCGGCGGGGATGGGTCATGCGTGTCTCCTGCAGGGTCTGAGGCGGCTACTGTAGCCACTCGCATGCACTTGGCCTGAGCGGGGAAACACGCAGCGCATTTCGCGCGGCGGCATGCGCCCGGTCGTGCACCCGCTCTGGTGGCCGTCGGCAAAGCGGACATTTGACCGCTCGCAAACCGCCCGTTACGACCGCGCGCGTGCATCGTTCACGCCGGCCTCGGTGGCGCGTGTTACGTGTGTGCGCAAAGCAGGCCATTTACCGAAGATAGACCGCAGCGAAGCAGATCAGGCCTCGCCAACGTCACCGGGAGCGCTTCTTGTTCGACCAACCCGCCTCATTGCCCCTGCGTGCCGCGATCGCCAGCCTGCTGGGCAGCCTGTTCGGCATCACCATGATCCTGGTCACGCATTCTTCACAGGCCCAGACCCGAGAGTCAGGCGGCTCGCTCGACGCAACCTCAACGCCCGCGCCAGCCGCACCGGCAGCGCGTTTCGGCGAGGCGGCGGCGCGGTCTTTGCGCGAAGCCGCCGACCCGGCCATAGGCATCGACACCTTGCGTTCACGCGGACTGCGCATCACTGAAGGCGGCAATGCACCGAGCAGCGGCCTGCGGTGGCAGGTGGCGCGCATCCCGGGCCTGCGCAGCGAGGGTGAAATCCCGCGCGGGCGCGACGTGATCAGCGTGGGTCTGCAGGTGCGGTTCTAGCTCAGCCGGCGTGCCCCTCTGCCGCCAATGGCTCGGGCCGCACGCGCAGCGCCCACAGCACACCGGCCACCAACAGCACGACGCCCGACAAGGTGACCGGGCCCGGCGCCTGACCGCGCAGCATGAAGGCGTAGGCCAGCGCGGCCAGGGTTTCGAAGACGATCAATTGGCCGACCAGTGAAGTCGGCAGGCGCTGGCTGGCCTCGTTCCAGCACAGGGTGCCGAGCCAAGAGGCGAGCAGGCCGATGGCGAACATCAGGCCGAGAAACAGGCCCGGCGTGGGGCCGAGCGGCATGGTGAACTGATTGCCACCGACTGCACTCCAGGCCCAGAACAGCGTGAAGCCCGCCGCCGCCAACGGCAACGTGGCCAGGCCCTGCGCCGTGGCCCAGGCCCGCGGGCTGCGTTCGGCATGCGCGCGCAACCAATCGGCATTGCGAATCGGGTACCAGGTCCAACAGGCGACGGCGCCGATCGCCAGCAAGCCACCGGTGGCGTAGCGCACGAGGTCGGCGTCGGCGCGCAGCGCGGCGATCTCGGCCTGGTTGACGCAGCCGATGCCAGCCACGATCAGCAGCAAGGACGGCAGCAGGCGCAGCCACGGCAGACGGCCGTCGCGCTGGGCGTCACGCAGGTTCGAGGTCACGGCAATCACCACCGGCAAGGTGCCGATGATCATGGTCGGCAGCGGCCCGCCGGCACGCTGGATCGCCGCGGCGAGGCACAGGTAGTAGAGCAAGTTGCCGATCGCGCTCAGCTTGAAGGCCTCGCGCCAGTCCGCACGCGTCAGCTCCCTGATGCGCGCACGGTCCAGCCAGCCCAGCGGCAGCGCGATCAGACCGAAAGCCAGGTAGCGCGCGCATGACAGCAGCACGGCCGGGTAACTCGGCAGCAGCAACGGGGCGACGAACACCAGGCCCCACATCAGGCCGGCGGCGAGGGCGAACAGGGTACCGATCCACATCGGGCTAGCGTACCCTGGCCAAGACACTCGGCGACGCGCATTGCCGCTGGCCCGGCGCGACCACACAATGCGGTGCCTGAAGGTCGACCTTGCTTGCACACCGCCGGTGCCCGCATGCATCGGCCTGTCGATCGCAGTGCCGGCACACATCTAATCCGGGAGACCCCGCACCATGGCG
>CAVUGY010000005.1:0-6185 GCA_963741125.1 uncultured beta proteobacterium | reverse complement strand
GTTCTTCAGCACGTCGCCGATCGGTGTCGACAGAAAGCCGCCCGAGGTGTCGTAGCACTGCACCGAGTCGCGGTGCGCGCCGAGCAGCTTGGCCAGCGGCAGCCCGGCGCGCTTGGCCTTCAAGTCCGAGAGCGCGATATCGAAGGCTGCGATCGCCTGTATCGCCAGGCCGCTACGACCGACCGACGCGCCGGCCCAGCTCAGCTTGTCCCACAACCGCGCGATGTCGTTCGGGTCTTCGCCGATCAGGTTGTCGGCGATCTCCTTGGCATGCGCAACTGGCCGCGGCCGCCGGCGGCGCCGCTATACCAGAAGCCGATGCGGCGTGGCCCTCGCGGGTGGCGATCTCGGCGAACAGGAAGGCGATCTCGGTCAGCGGCTTTTGCCGCCCGGTCAGCACCTTGGCGTCGCTGATCGGCGTGGCCAGCGGCAAGAACACCAGCGAGAGCTTGACCCACTCGATGCGGTCGGTGCTGGCCTCACCGGCGGCCAAGCCGGCGGCCAGCGGGTTGGCGGTGATCACTCTGGACATCGTTTCACTCCGGCTTGATGCCCGCGGTCTTGATCACGCGTGTCCACAGATCGAGCTCGTTCTTGACGAACTCGGTGTAGGCCTTGGCGCCGGGGGCCGGCACCACGAAGCCGACTGACTCCAGCCGTTGCTTGATTTCAGGCGAGGTCATGATCTTGCGCATCGTGGCTTCGAGCTTGTCGACGATGGGCTGCGGCGTGCCCTTGATGGCGGATAGGCCCGACCAGGACAGCGCCTGGAAGCCCGGGAAGCCGCTCTCGGCCACCGTCGGCACGTCGGGGTACAGCGGGTTGCGCTGCAGGCTGGTGACGGCCAGCGCGCGCAGCTTGCCGGCCTTGACGTGCGGCAGCGCCACATCCTGGTTGATGAACATCAGCGGGATCTGGCCACCCAGCAGGTCCTGCATCATCGGGCCGCCGCCGCGGTACGGGATGCCGACCATGAAAAAGCCGTTGCAGTCCTTGGCGCCGGGTGGGCATTTGCTGGCCTCGAGCTTGAGCAACTCCATCGCCATATGGCCCGACGCGGCGTGGGTGTAGCCGTAGTTCAGCTTGCCCGGGTTCTTGCGCACATAGGCCACCAACTCGGCGAAGCTCTTGAACGGCGTGCTCGGATGGACCACCAGCACGTTGGGGCCGGAATGAACCTGGCTGACGTGGACGAAGTCCTTCATCGAGTCGTAGCCCAGCTTCGGATCCAGCCCATGCGCCACCGCGTTCTGGCCGACGCCGGTCTGCACGATCGTGTAGCCGTCAGGCGTCATCTTGGCCGCGCGCAGCGTGCCGATGGTGCCGCCCGCGCCACCGATGTTCTCGACGATGAACTGCTGGCCGAGCTCGCGCGTCAGCGCCTCGGCCGCCATGCGCGCCATGATGTCGCTGGTGCCGCCGGCCGGGAACGGGCTGATCAGCTTGACCGGCTTGCTCGGCCAGTTGTCCTGCGCGAACGCGGGACCCATGAACAGGGCCAACGCAGCAGCGGCGCCGGCGAGGGTGCGACGGATCATTGGGGTCTCCAATTGACGAAGTGTTTGACGTTCAGCGCCGCGGCGTGTGCCACACGCCAGCCGCCTGCAGCAGGCCACGTGTGTAGCCGAGGGCGAAGGCCATGAAACGCTCGCGGCCATCGTCGAGCTCCGACATCGGCACATGGTCGGGGCACAGCGGGCCTTTGTAGCCGGCCCGCTGGTAGGCCTTGATGGCTTCGAACATGTCGACGTCGCCTTCGTCCGGGAAGGTTTCCTGGAAGTCGAGGTAACCGCCGCGGATGTTGCGGAAATGGACCATGAAGATGCGCCCGCTGGCGGCGAACTCCTCGATCACCGGAATCATCGCCTTGCCGGGTTCGCGGAACATCTCCGACACCGTGCCCTGGCAGAAATTCAGGCCATGGCGCGGGCTGCTCGACAGCGCCAGAAAACGGCGCAGGCCGTCGGCCGAGCCCATCACATGCTCGATGCCGTTCAGGCCGCCGATCGGGTAGGCCGGGTCGTGCGGATGGCAGGCCAGGCGCACACCCGCGGCGTCGGCGGCGGGCACCAGGCCATCGACCAGGAACTCGATCGCGTCCCAGCCCGCCTGCTCGCTCACCGGCGGCACGTCGCGGGCCTGCTTCTGCCCGCACAGGACGGCCGAGTCGGCCGCGTCGGCGAATTCATGGCTGGGTAACCCACGCCCCAGTAGGAATGCTTGCGGTCGTCCTCGGCCGAGTACTCGGCGTGGACGAAGCTCGAATTCATCGCCCCGCCGCGGCCGGGCTTCAAGCGCCGTGCGCGTGATGCCGACCATCTGCACGTTGTATTTCAGGCAGCCGATGCCGGCGTCGGCCGCGACGGCGATATTGCGCGCCAGGATGTCGCGGCTCTTCTTCGCCCCTTCGAGGTCGACCAGCGAGTCGAGCAGGATGGCCCCGACATCGAGCGCGAAGACGTCGAGCGTCAGGCCGAAGCCCTCGACCCAGCGCCGGTACTCGCGCAACTTGGCCGCGTCCCAGGCCGTGATGCCGCCGCTGGCGGCCGAGACGAGCTCGGTGCCGCGGTTGTCGAGCACCACATGCTCGACGCCGAGCTGGGTCGACAGGCGCAGGCGGTCCGCGCTCGGGTTCAACAACTGTTCACTGATGTACATGGCCGCATTGTTCGACAGCCGGCCGGCGCGAACAATCGGGTCGGGGCCGGCGCCGCACCGCGGCTCCCATCATCTGGGACGAGCCGGCCTTATGGGCGAAACCAGCCTCAGCGCAGCTTCGCCGCCTCGGCCTCCATGCGTGTCACCAACATGTCCATCTGGTCGACCACGGCTTGTACCGTGGCGCGCTGCGTCAGATCGACGCCGGCCTTGCGCAACTGCGCCATCGGGTGGTCGTTGCCGCCGCTCCTGAGCAGGGTCAGGTAACGCTCGGTGGCGGCCCTGCGCTCGGCGTCAGGGCCGTTGGTCATGGCCTTGAACAACTGCGCCGACGAGGCGAAGCAGGTGGCGTACTGGAACACGTAGTACGGCGTGTCGAAGAAGTGCGAAATGCGCGACCAGGTGAACTTGTAGAAATCGTCGACGGCGACTGCGTCGCCGTAATAGGTCTTGAGCAGGCCGGCGTAGATCTGATTCAGCACCTCGGTGGTCACCGGCTCGCCCTTTTCGACCAGGCGGTGTGCCTGCAGCTCGAAGTCGGCGAACATCACCTGGGTGTAAAAGGTGTTGACGATTTCCTGCACCGAGTGCTGCAGCAGCAGAAAGCGCTCCTTCGGGTCGTTGCTCTGCTGCAGCAGGTATTCGAGCAGGAAGCGCTCGTTGGTGGTCGAGGCGACTTCGGCGACGAAGATGGTGTAGTCGGCCGTGACGAAGGGCTGCGTCTCGTACGACAACACGGTGTGCATGGCATGGCCGCCCTCGTGGGCCAGCGTGAATACCGAGTCCAGCGTGTCGTTGTGATTGAGCAGCAGGTAGGGGCCGACGCCGTAGACGCCGGCGTTGTAGGCGCCGCTCTTCTTGCCTTCGTTCTCGTAGACGTCGACGCGCCCGCCGGAGACGAAGCGGCGGTACTTGGCGCCGTAGTCGGCGCCCAGCGGTGCCACCGAGGCCAGCACGGCCTCGCGTGCCTGCTCGTAGGGGTAGGTCTTGTCGCTGCGAAAGACCGGCAGGAAGTTGTCGTAGATGTGGAACTCCTGCAGGCCGAGCAGCTTCTTCTTCAGCCGCAGGTAGCGCTGCAGCGGCGCGGTGCCGGCGCGCGTGGTCTCGACCAGGGTCTCGACCACCTGGCGCGGGATGTGGTTGCCCTCCAGCGCCGCGTCCAGCGTGCTCGGGAAGTTGCGCGCCTGGGCGATGAACCAGTCGCGCTGGGCCACCGCGTTGTAGATCGCGGCGTAGGTATTGGCGGTGGCGCCATAGGTGCCGACATGGGCCGCCGCGGCCTTGGCGCGGTCGGACTGGTTCGGGTTGCTTTCGAGCAGCGCGCCGTAATTGCCCGGGCTCAGCGTGACCTCCTTGCCGTCGGCCAGCTGGATGCTCGGGAACTTGATGTCCGAGGTGCTGAGTTCCTGGTAACTGGCCTGCGGTGTGCGGTTGAATTGACCGGCCAGCGACAGCAGCCGCTCGCCGCTCTCGTCGAGCACGTGTTTTTGCTGGCGGTAGTTGTCTAGGATCGTGAAGCGGTACGGCGCCAGCGCCGGCGTCTCGGCGAGCCACTTCTCCATCGTCGGCTGCGCCACCTTGAGCAACTCGGGCGTGAACCAGGAGGTGGCGGTATCGAACTTGGCGAACACTGCGCCGACGCGTTGGAAGCGCCCCGCCACCGCCTGGTCGCGGGTATCGACGTCGCGCTGCAATTGCGGGTAGCGGTAGACCAGGTATTGCAGCTTGCCGATCTCGTCATAGCCCTGGTAGGCCTTGAGCACCGCGGCCGGGCCCTGCGCCAGCGTGCCCTTCAACTTGGCGAAGGCGTCCATCTTCGCTTCCATGTCCGCCAGGCCGGCTTCCCAGGCGGCCCAGTTCGGGTAGATGGCGCTGAAGTCCCAGCGGAACTCGGCTGCAATCTCGGTGCGGTTGCGCGTGTCGGGTTTGACGGCATGGGCCGGGGCCATGAACGCGATCAGCGGGCACAGTGCGGCCGCCATCGCCTTGGCTTTGTGGGCCAGGGTCATGTCGATTCCTCTGCAAGTGGTGGGTCAAGGGGCGACAGTTTGCCGCACCGCGTGTTCCCAGTTCGCCATCAGCGCGGCAGCACGCTCGCGGGCCATGGTCGGCAGGAAGCGGCGCTCGACCTGCCATTGCGCGGCCAGCTGGTCGAGGTTGTCGTAGACGCCGACGGCCAGGCCGGCCAGGTAGGCCGCTCCCAGCGCGGTGGTTTCGATCACTTGGGGCCGCACGACCGGGATGCCCAGCAGATCGGCCTGGAACTGCATCAGCAGATCATTGACGCAGGCGCCGCCGTCGACGCGCAGTTCGGCCACCGGCGCTGCGCCCGCGGCCACCGCATCGCGGCTCATCGCCTGCAGCAGCGCGGCGCTCTGGAAGGCGATGCTCTCCAGCGCCGCGCGGGCGATATGCGCCACCGTGCTGCCGCGTGTCAGGCCGACGATGGCGCCGCGTGCATCGGCCTGCCAGTAGGGGGCACCCAGTCCGGTGAAGGCCGGCACGAAGATCACGCCGCCGGCATCGGGCACGCTCTCGGCCAGGCCCTGCACTTCGCCACTGCCCTTGATGGCGTGCAGGCCGTCGCGCAGCCACTGCACGACAGCGCCGCCGATGAAGACACTGCCTTCGAGGGCGTATTGCGCGATCGCACTGGGCTGCGCGGCGGCCGTGGTGATGAGGCCGTTGGCGCTGGTCTCGAAGCGCTCGCCGCTATGCATCAGCATGAAGCAGCCGGTGCCGTAGGTGTTCTTGGCCAGCCCGGCCTTGAAGCAGGCCTGGCCGAAGAGGGCGCTTTGCTGGTCGCCGGCGATGCCGGCAATCGGGATCGCGGCGCCGAACAGCGACGGATCGGTGTGGCCATAGACGTGACTCGAGGGATGGACCTGCGGCAAGAGACTGTCGGGCACATGCAGGGCCTTCAACAGCTCGTGGTCCCACACGTTGTGGCGGATGTCGAACAGCATCGTGCGCGAGGCGTTGCTGACATCGGTGGCATGCACGCGGCCTGCCGTGAGCTTGTACAGCAGCCAGCTATCGACCGTGCCGAAGGCCAGCTCGCCTTGCGCCGCGGCGACATGCGCCCCGGGCACATGGTCGAGCAGCCAGCGGATCTTGGTGCCGGAGAAATACGGGTCGATCACCAACCCCGTGCTGCGCCGCACGGCGTCGCCCAGGCCTGCTGCACGCAACTGCACGCACAGCGGCTCGGTACGGCGGTCCTGCCAGACGATGGCATTGGCGATGGGTCGCCCGCTGCGCCGATTCCACAGCACGGTGGTCTCGCGCTGGTTGGTGATGCCGACGGCGGCGATGTCACTGGCGCCCAACCCGGCCTTGGCCAGGGCCTCGACCGCGACGGCCTGCTGCGAGGCCCAGATCTCCTTGGCGTCGTGCTCGACCCAGCCCGGTTGCGGGAAGATCTGCCCGAACTCGCGCTGCGCCATGGCCACGATGCGCCCGTCGCGGTGGAACACGATGGCACGCGAGCTCGAGGTGCCTTGATCGAGGGCCAGCAGGTGGTCTTT
>CAVUGY010000004.1:0-23149 GCA_963741125.1 uncultured beta proteobacterium | reverse complement strand
TAGCCGTGCAACTCGCTCTTGGTCTTGTGGCCTGAGGCGGTCGCCAGCATCAGCTTGAAGATGCGCTCACCGGCCTGGTCGACCGTCTCCACACCCTCGACGATGCCGCCGCAGTCGATGTCGATGTCTTCCTGCTGCTTGGTCCAGAGGGCCGTGTTGGTCGAGAGCTTCAGCGACGGGCTGGGCGCGCAGCCGTAGGCCGAGCCGCGGCCGGTGGTGAAGCAGATCAGGTTGGCGCCGCCGGCCACCTGGCCGGTGGCCGAAACCGGGTCGTAGCCGGGGGTGTCCATGTAGACGAAGCCGCGTGCGGTGACCGCTTCAGCGAACTCGACCACATCGACCAGGTTGGTGGTGCCGCTCTTGGCAATCGCGCCCAGGCTTTTTTCCAGGATCGTGGTCAGACCGCCGGCCTTGTTGCCGGCCGAGGGGTTGTTGTCCATCGACATGCCGTTGCGCTGGGTGTATTGCTCCCACCAGGCGATGCGGGCCAGCAGCTTGTCGGCCACGGCCGGGCTCACCGCACGGCGCGTCAACAAATGCTCGCCGCCGTAGATCTCGGGCGTTTCGGACAGGATCGCCGCGCCGCCGTGGCGCACCAGGCGGTCGACCGCCGAGCCGAGCGCAGGGTTGGCGCTGATACCCGAGTAGCCGTCGCTGCCGCCGCATTGCAGGCCGACGGTGAGGTGGCTGGCCGGCACCGGCTGGCGCTTGACGCGGTTGGCTTCGGGCAGCAACTGCTTGATGAGTTCGACGCCGCGGGCGACGGTCTTGGCCGTGCCGCCGGTGTCCTGGATGTTGAAGGTGATCAGGCGTGCACCTTCCTGCAGGCTCTCCTGCGCGATCAGGCCCTGGATCTGGTTCGTTTCGCAGCCCAGGCCGACCACCAGCACGGCGGCGAAGTTCGGGTGCCTGGCGTAGCCACCCAGGGTGCGGCGCAGCACGCGCAGCTCTTCGCCTTCGCTGTCGGTGGCGCAGCCCATGCCATGCGTGAGCGCGACGATGCCGTCGACATTGGGGTAGGCGGCCAGTGCCTCGGGGTGGATATCGCGGCGGAACTGGTCGGCAATGGCGCGGGCAGCGGTGGCCGAGCAGTTCACGCTGGTCAGCACGCCGATGTAGTTGCGCGTGGCCACCCGCCCGTCGGCGCGGACGATGCCGTCGAACGTGGCGGGCTGTTGTGCGTAGGCTGTCGGGTGAGTGCCCGCGCCGGGCTCGTGGCGGCGGGCGAAATCGGCGAAGGCCAGGTTGTGCGTATGCACATGCTGGCCGGGGGTTATGGCCTGGGTGGCGTGGCCGATGATCTGGTTGTAGCGGCGCACCGCATCGCCCTGGGCGATCGCCTTGGTCGCCACCTTGTGCCCGGGCGGCACCAGACCGGCGATGGTGATGCCTTCGGCGGCGATCAGCGTGCCGCCGAGCAACTGGCGGCGCGCGATGACGACGTTGTCGGCGGCGTGGATGCGGATGACGGGGTCGGTATTCATGGGGCTCGCCACGGCAGTGGATCAGTTGGTCATGCCGCCGTCGGCGATCATCACGCTGCCGGTGGTGAAGGCGGCTTCGTCGCTGGCCAGGTAGACGGCCAGCGCGGCAATTTCCTCGGCGCTGCCCAGGCGCCCCATCGGCTGGCGCGCGACGAACAGGGCCTTGACCTCGGCCTCGCTCTTGCCGCTGGCCTTGGCCTGGGCGGCGATGCGCTGCGCCAGCGACGGCGAATCGACCGTGCCGGGGCAGATCGCATTGCAGCGGATGCCGCGGGTCATGAAGTCGGCCGCCACGGCCTTGGTCAGGCCGATCACCGCCGCCTTGCTCGCGGCGTAGACGAAGCGGTTGGCCACGCCCTTGACGCTGCCGGCCACCGAGGCGATGTTGACGATCGCGCCGCCGCCCTGCGCCAGCATGCCGGGCAAGAAGGCGCGGATCGTGCGCGCCATCGAGCGTGCGTTGAGGTTGAACGCCAGGTCCCAGTCGGCTTCGCTGTAGTCGAGCACGGTGCCGGCGTGCACGATGCCCGCGGCGTTGAACAGCACCTGGATATTGCCGACCTCGCGCGCGGCGGCGGCGATGGCCGCAGCGTCGGTCACGTCGAGCACGCGCACGGCAGCGCCGCATTCGCGCGCCAGCGAATCGAGCCCGGCGCGGTCGATGTCGGTGGCGATCACACGCGCACCTTCGCGGGCGAAGGCCAGCGCGGTGGCGCGGCCGATACCCTGGGCGGCGGCGGTGACGAAGGCGGTCTTGCCGGATAGGCGATCGGACATGGGTTTGGCTCCTGCGGTTGGATTCAGCGGATCTGGCAACGCTCGACCGCGCGGCGTTCGACTTCGGGCCACAGCCACTCGATGCCGAGGCCCGGTGTGGTGGGCACGATGGCGTGACCATCGACGATGGCCATGCGGCTGGAGGCGATGGCGTCGAGCTGCGGGATGTATTCGACCCAGGCCGCGGCCGGCGCGGCGCCGGTCAGACTGACATGCAGCTCCATCAGGAAATGCGGGCACACGGCGAGGTTGAAGGTTTCGGCCAGGTGAGCCACCTTGAGCCAGGGCGTGATGCCGCCGATGCGCGCCACGTCGGGTTGCAGGATGGCCGCCGCGCCCTGCTGCACATAGGCCGCGAACTGGCTCGGCGAATAGAGTGATTCGCCGACGGCAATCGGCACCTCGCTGGCGGCGGCGAGCCGGGCGTGGCCGCCGATGTCGTCGGCCGGCAGCGGCTCTTCGAACCAGGCGATGCCCAGCTCGGCGTAGCGCGGCGCGCGGCGCAGCGCTTCGCCGAGCGTGAAGCATTGATTGGCATCGACCATGATCTCGAAGCCGTCGCCGACCGCCGCGCGCACGGCCTTGAGCCGCGCCACATCGTCGCTGACATGCGGCAGGCCGACCTTGATCTTGGCGCCCTTGAAGCCGGCCTCTTGGGCCGCCACCGTTTCGCGCACGATGGTCTCGGTACTCATGTGCAGCCAGCCGCCTTCGGTGGTGTAGACCGGGATGCGCTGCTTCGCGCCGCCGGCCGCCTTCCACAGCGGCTGAGCGTCGCGGCGGCAGCGCCAGTCCCACAACGCGGTGTCTATGGCCGCCAGGGCCAGGCTGGTGATCGCGCCGACGCTGGTGGCATGGGTGGCGAAGAGCAGCTCGCGCCACAGGGCTTCGATCTCGGCCGGATCACGGCCGATGAGCCGGGGCGCGAGGTGGTCGCGCAACAGGGCCACGACGCTCGAGCCGCCGGTGCCTATGGTGTAGCTGTAGCCGGTGCCCTGGCTGCCGTCGTCGCAGGTCAGACGCACGATAGGCGTCTCCTGCGTCACGAAGGACTGGATCGCATCGCTGCGCGGCACCGGCGGCGGCAGATCGACGCGCAGGATTTCGACGGCAGTGATTCGGGTCATGGTGCGGGGCTCAGAACCCCATCGTTCGCGGCAGCCAGAGCGAGATTTCCGGGACGTAGGTCAGGATCACCAGACTGGCCAGCAGCGGCACCAGCCAGGGCAGGATGGCCATCGTGGTGCGCTCGATGCTCAGCTTGGCCACGCGCGCCAGCACGAACAGCACCATGCCCATCGGCGGGTGCAGCAGGCCGATCATCAGGTTCAGCACCATCACCAGGCCGAAGTGCACCGGGTCGACACCGAGCTTGTGCGCGATCGGCATCAGGATAGGCACCAGGATCGTGATCGCCGCGGTGGGCTCGAGAAAGCAGCCGACGAAGAGCATCAGCAGGTTGGCCATCAGCAGGAACAGCCAGGGCTGCTTGGTCACCGCCAGCACCCATTCGGCGATCTGCGCAGTGACGCCGGTGGCGGTCAGCATCCAGCCGAAGATCGACGCCGAGGCGACGATGAACATCACCGTGGCCGTGGTCTCGACCGTGTCGAGGCTGACCTTGACGAACATCTTCCAGCTCATCGTGCGGTACCAGGCCAGGCCCAGCACCATGGCCCAGACACAGGCCGCGATAGCGCCCTCGGTGGGCGTGAACAGGCCGGTGGTCATGCCGCCGATCAGCAGCACCGGGGTCATGATGGGCAGCACGGCCTGGAAGCGGTAGTAGCGATCGAGCGCGAACAGCACGACGATGGCCGCGAAGACCACCGGCTGCGCCGGCAGGCCGGCCTTCTCGACCAGCGCCCAGGTGGCGACCGGCCAGACCATCACCACCAGCAGTTCGATCAGTGCGCGCCCGAGCCGGCTGGCCGAGAACTTGACGTCACCGCCCCAGCCGTTCTTGTGCGCGTAGTAGGCCACCGTGAGCATCATCAGCACGGCCATCAGCACGCCGGGCAGGATGCCGGCCAGGAACAGCGCGCCGACCGAGACGTTGGCCATCATGGCGTAGATCACGAACGGCAGCGAAGGCGGGATGATCGGCCCCAGCGTGGCCGAGGCCGCCGTCACACCGACCGCGAACTCCAGCTCGTAGCCATGGTCCTTCATGGCCTTGATCTCGATCGTGCCCAGGCCCGCGGCGTCGGCGATCGCGGTCCCGCTCATGCCGGCGAAGATCACCGAGCCGACGACGTTGACGTGGCCCAGGCCGCCCTTCATCCAGCCGACCAGGGCGAGCGCGAAGTTGTAGATGCGGTTGGTGATGCCGGCGTTGTTCATCAGGTTGCCGGCCATGATGAAGAACGGCACCGCCAGCAGCGGAAAGCTGTCGATGCCGCCGATCATGCGGTGGATCACGGCAAAGCCCGGCAGGTTGCCGCTGACCAGGATGTAGATCAGCGACGAGCCGGCCATGGCGATGGCCACCGGCAGGCCGCTGGCCATCAGGAACAGGAACAGGATCTTGAGCATCGTGGTGTTTCTCTAGCGGTCTTCCATCGTCGACTCGGGCCGCTCGAGCACCGAGTAGCCGCGCCGCCAGTGAATGCGTGCGACCCACACCGAGCGCAGCGCCATGATCACGAAGCCGAACAGCACCACGCCGTAGACGATATTCATCGGCAGGTCGATGATGGTCATCTGGTAGTTGCCCATCTTTTGCATCATCTGCGCCGTGAATACGCTCATCGAGGCGAAGAAGGCGATGCGCAAGCACATCGACCGCGATCGCCAGCCCGCGCGCCACCTTGCCGCCCAGGTAGCGGTAGATCAGATCGACCTGGATGTGGTTGTTCTTGGTCACGCCGATCGACGCGCCGACGAAGACCGTGCCGATCAGCAGGTAGCGCGCGATCTCCTCGGTCCAGGACGCCGAGTTGTTCAGCGCATAGCGCGTGAAGAACTGGTAGAACACGACGCCGCCCAGGGCCCAGTACAGCGCCAGCGCGAGCCAGGCCTCGGTGTGCGTGTGCGACAAGTCCACGGCCTCGTCGGTGGCGTGGAACTCGCCGTCATCGCCCATCACCTGGGGCAGGGCATCGATGTCCATCGCCGACGGCCTACTTGATGGCCACGATGCGGTCGTAGTCCTTCTTGTCGAAGCCCATCGACTCGACGCTCTTGGCCTTCAGCACCGCATCGACGAAGCTCTGCCGGTTGACCTGGTGCACGGTGATGCCCTTCTTCTTGAACTCGTCGACCAGCTCGCTTTCGCGCTGCTTGATCTGCGCCGATGCGCGGGCCGCGGCTTCCAGCGCGACCTCGGAGAAGATCTTCTTCTCGGCGTCGCTGAGCTTGTTCCAGACATGCGGCGCGACCTGCGTGGTCAGGCCGTCGACGATGTGGCCGGTCATCATGATGTGCTTCTGCACCTCGTAGAACTTCTTCGCCTCGATGGTCGTCAGCGGGTTCTCCTGCGCATCGACGGTGCCGTTCTGCAGCGCCAGGTAGACCTCGGCAAAGGCGATCGGCGTGGCGTTGGCGCCGCAGGATTCGGGCGTGGCGCGGTAGGCCGGCACATCGGGCACACGGATCTTCAGGCCCTTCATGCCGGCGCAGTCGGTGAACGGCTTGTTGCTGGTGGTCTGGCGCGCGCCGTAGTAGGTGTAGGCCAGGATCTGTATGCCCGTCTTCTCGCGGAAGCCGTCGATCATCTCCTTGAACACCGCGCTCTTGCTGTAGGCCAGCAGGTGTTCGCCGTCGCGGAAGATGAACGGGTAATAGGCAATGCCCAGCCGCGGGTAGCTGCGCGCGGCAAAGCTCGGGCCGCTGATGATCATGTCCACGGTGCCGAGCTGCATGCCCTGGTTGATGTCGGTCTCCTTGCCCAGCGAGCTGGCGGGAAAGACCTGGATCTCGAACTTGCCGTTAGTGCGCTTCTTGATCTCTTCTGCCGCCCATACCGACTGCGTGTGGTACGGCTCGCTGGTCTCGTAGACATGCGCCCACTTCAGCTTGGTCTGTGCGGCCACGGGCATCACGATCGCCACGACAGCCGCGGTCAGCAGGGTCTTCAACAACATACGCTTCATCGCTCGTCTCCTCTAGGGGTGAATCAGGCCGTCAGGCGGCCACCGGTTGAAACTTGGTAATGTGGCCGCCATCGCCACCATCGCCGCCGTCATGCGGCCTTCCTCGGCGGCACGGCATCGACCCACGCCGCGGCAAAGCGATCATGCGAATTGCCCAGGTGGTTGCGCATCGCCGTGCGCGCCGCGGCCACGTCGCCGGCCAGGACCGCACGCATCACCGCACGGTGTTCGCTCACCGCCTGGCGCCAACTGCGCTGGTTCTCGAAGTGCCGGCCCAGCTGCTCGAACAGCGGATTGTTGCGCTCGTCGAACAGCTCGGTCACCACGCGCACCAGCGCCGCATTGGCGCTGGCCTCGGCCAGGGAGAGATGAAACTCGCGGTCGCCGCGGATCGGCAGCACGCCGCGCGCGATGTCGTCTTCCATCAGCTTGATCGAGGCCCGCAGACGCTTGGTCACGGCGCTCGATTTTTGCCGCGCCGCCAGCGCCGCCAGCTCGGACTCGATCAGCTGGCGTGCACGGATGATGTCGAACGGGCCGAGCGCGGCATCGAATTCGCGCACCTGCGCGACGGGCGCCAGCGCAGTGACGTAGATGCCCGAGCCCATGCGCACCTCGACCAGGCCCTCGACCTCGAGCGCGATCAGGGCCTCGCGCACCGAGGGCCGCGAGACACCGAGTTGCACCGCCAGGTCACGCTCGGGCGGCAGCCGCGCGCCGAGCGCGAATTCACCGCCTGCGATCAGGGCTCGCAGTTGGTCCGCGATCTGGCGGTAGAGCCGGCGGGGCTCGATGGTGTGCAGCGGCATGAAGTCCTGGTTTGGCCAATTGGCCTGACCAATTCGGTGTCGCAGTGTGCTGCATCGACCGCGTGTCGTGGCCGTGGTTTACCCGCAGCGCAGGGCGCGGTGGCGGCCGGGATCGGCCCGCGCTAGCAGCCTGCCGCCACCCGTTCAGCCCGCGTCGGCAAGCCCTCGGTATCACCACGCACCTGCACCGCGCGGGCGCCGATCCAGGCACCGCGGCGCACGGCGTCGGCAATGCCCTGGCCTTCGAGCAGCGCGCTGATCACACCGACGGCGAAGCCGTCACCGGCACCGACGGTGTCGACCACCCGGGTCACCGGGAACGCGGGCACGAAGCCGCTGCCCTGCTCGCCGCTGTAGTACGCGCCCTCGGCGCCGAGCTTGACCACCACCTGCTTGGCGCCACGCTGGTGATAAAAGGCGGCGATGACCTCGGGCTCGGTACTGCCGACGAGCAATTCGCCCTCGGCCACGCCGGGCAACACCCAGTCGCAGCCCTCGGCCAAGGCATTCAGGGTCTGGCGCATGAGCTCGCGCGACGGCCACAGCGCGGGGCGCAGATTGGGGTCGAACGAGACCGTGCGACCCTGTTGGCGCGCCAGCGCAATGGCGCGACGCGTCGCGGCCAGCGTGCTGGCCGACAGCGCCGGGAACACACCGCTGACATGCAGGTGGCGGCTGCCGGCAATCCAGGCCTCGTCGACCTCGTCGGGGCCCAGGCAGCTCGCGGCCGAGCCCTTGCGGTGGTATTCGATCGGCGGGTCCGAGCCATCGTCGACGCGGCCCTTGAACATGAAGCCGGTGCGCTGCTCGGGGTCGCAGACCACCCGCGAACAATTCACGCCCTCGCGGCCGATGGCCGCCAGCAGGTAGCGCGCCATCGAGTCGGCCCCGAGTCGGCTTTGCCAGCCGACCGCCAGGCCCAAGCGCGCCAGGCCGATCGCCACATTGGTCTCGGCCCCGGCCGTGCGCTTGGAAAATTGCCGCACCTGCTCGAGCGGCCCGGGCTCCTCGGCGACGAACATCAGCATCGCCTCGCCGAGGGTCACGACATCCATAGCCATCTCAGTTGCTCCAACGCGCTTCGCGCGACCAGCGAGGCATGAACCTTTGCCTCGCCAAGCAACCGCCGCGGATCCGGCTTTGCCGGTCCGCCAGCGGTGCCCCCTTGAGGGGGAGCGGCGAAGCCGCTTCGGGGGTGGGTCACTTCAGCCCCTCAGCCGCGGCCCACGAACGGCATCGCGCTGGCCATCACCGTGACGTTGAGGATGTTCGAATCCAGCGGCAGCCGGGCCATGGTCATGAAGGTGCTGACCACGCTTTCCATCGGCATGCGCGGTTCGGGCTTGATGCTGCCGTCGGCCTGCGGCACGCCAGCCACCATGCGCGCGGTCATGTCCGAGGCCACGTTGCCGATGTCGATCTGGCCGACCGCGATACCGTACTTGCGGCCATCGAGCGAGGCGGTCTTGGTGATGCCGGTCACCGCGTGCTTGGTCGCGGTGTAGGCCACCGAGTTCGGCCGCGGCGCATGGGCCGAGATCGAGCCGTTGTTGATGATGCGCCCGCCCTGCGGCGTCTGCGCCTTCATCGTGCGAAAGGCCTGCTGCGTGCACAGGAAGGTGCCGGTGAGGTTGGCGGCGACTACGGCCTGCCACTGCTCGAACGGCAGGTCTTCGAACAGCGTGCTGGCCGACGACAGGCCGGCGTTGTTGAACAGCAGGTCGAGCCGCCCGAAGCGGGCCTTGACGGTGTCGAACAGCGCGGCCACCGCGGCCGGGTCGCCGACGTCGGTGGGCACGGCGATCGCCCGCTCGCGGCCCGCAGCGCAGCCGGCGATCGACGCGTCCAGCGTGTCGCGGCGGCGGCCGACGAAGGCCACGCGCCAGCCGTCGGCGACGAGGGCCTGGGCACAGCCGCGGCCGATGCCGCTGCCGGCGCCGGTGATGACGGCGACGCGGTTGTGAGGGGTGCTGGATTCGGTCATGGCGTTGGGGTTTGCTGGTCGGGGTGCGCTATCGTACGGTCATCACACAACATTGCGCGAAAGACCACCGTGGCCTCTCCCCCCGACCTGCTGACCGTGGCCCGCCTGGCGCCGTTCCTGATGCAGCCGCTGCAAGGCGCGTTCACGGTGCACGACCGCCTGCACGAGCTGGATGCGGCGGCCTTCGAGCGCGTCGCGCCACGCATCCGTGCGATCTGCGGCAGCGGCGAGTCCAAGGTCAGTGCCGAGCTGATGGCCCGGCTGCCCAAGCTCGAGATCGTCTCCATCATGGGCGTGGGCTACGACGGCGTCGACGTGGCCGCGGCCAAGGCACGCGGCGTGATGGTGGCGCACACGCCCGACGTGCTCAATGACGACGTGGCCGACCTGGCGCTGGCGCTGATGCTCAACGTCGCGCGCCGCATCCCGCAGGCCGACCAGTACGTGCGCCAGGGCCAGTGGCCGACCGGGCCCATGCCGCTGGCACGCAAGATGTCGGGCTCGCGGCTCGGCCTGGTCGGCATGGGCCGTATCGGCCAAGCCATCGCCGATCGCGCCAAGGCCTTCGGCATGACGATCGCCTACACCGCGCGCAATGCCCGGCCGAACCTGCCCTACGCCTATCACCCCACGCCGCGCGCGCTGGCTGCGGCGTCGGACTTCCTGGTCGTCATCACCCCGGGCGGTGCCGCGACGCGCAAGCTGATCGACGCCGAGGTGCTGCGCGCGCTCGGCCCCGAGGGTTATCTGGTCAACGTGGCGCGCGGCTCGGTGGTCGATGAGGCCGCGCTGATCACTGCATTGCAGCAGGGCAGCATCGCCGGCGCGGGGCTGGACGTGTTCGAGAACGAGCCCAACGTGCCCGAGGCCCTGCGCGCGCTATCCAACGTGGTGCTGGTGCCGCACATCGGCAGCGCCACGGTGCAGACCCGCCATGCCATGGCCGCGCGCGCCTTCGACAACCTGCAGGCCCACTTCGCCGGCAAGCCGTTGCCCAGCGCGGTGCCCGAGTGCCAATAGTGGCAACAGTGCCAATGCCGGCCAGCGTGGCGGTGGCCCGACGGTTGCGCCCGGCACCATGAGTGCGGCGGTGCCCCAGACCATCGTCGTGATGGGCGTGTGCGGTTGCGGCAAGAGTGCACTCGGCGAAGGGCTGGCGCGCGCGCTGGGCGCGAACTTCATCGAGGGCGATGCCTTTCACCCGCCGCAAAACGTCGAGCGCATGGCCGCGGGCATCGCCCTCACCGACGAGGACCGCCAGGGTTGGCTGCAAGCGCTGGCCGCCGAGCTGGCCCGGCAGCGCACCGAGGGGCGCAGCACCGTGCTGGCCTGCTCATCGCTGAAACGCCGCTACCGCGATGTGCTGCGCACCGGCGCGCCGGGCGCGCGCTGGGTGCACCTGGCCGGCAGTCGGGCCCTGTTCGCCTCGCGCCTGGCCAAGCGCCAAGGCCATTACATGCCGGCCTCGCTGCTCGACAGCCAGCTCGCCACGCTCGAAGCGCCGGGGCCCGACGAGCAGGCCATCACGCTGGATGCCGGCGCTGCGCCCGATGCGCTGCTGCAACCGTCCTGGTCCAACTGAAAGCCACCGCACCATGAACGACACCGCCGTACCCCGCTTCACCCATGTCATCCTGGAGACCGGCCCCGACGGCCGCGCGCGCTGGCGAGAGCAGACCATCGCGCTCACCGAAGGCAGTCCGGCGAGCCGCCTGTCGCCGCTGATGCCCAGCGGTGGCCTGCAATTGCGCGAGAGCCCGGTCGGGTTTCGCAGCCCGTTCCACTGCACCGAGACGCCGCAGTGGCTGTTCATCCTGAGGGGTGCGATGGAGATCGGCCTGCAGGACGGCACGAGCCGCGTGTTCCGGCCCGGCGAGTATTTCTATTCGACCGACAAGCTGCCGGCCGGGGCCACCTTCGATGCCAAGGTACATGGCCATTGGAGCCGGCAGGTGGGCAACGAACCGCTGGCGACCTTGTTCGTGCGCGGCTGAGCGGCTACGCGGGCCGGGCAGAACGAGGTGTTCGAGGCATGAGCCGGCGCGAACGTCTTTGCGCGACCCTCGACGGCGACTTCGTCGTCTTCCTGATCGGCATGCGCATCAACAGACTGTGGAAGGTGCACCGCTGGCTGCCCGCCGTGCGCGCCATGCCGCGCATGCTGGCCGAGCTCCAGGCCCGACCCGAACTCGGCCTGCTCGGCGCCGAGATGTGGACCGCTCGTACGACGATCATGCTGCAGTATTGGCGCTCGCTCGATCAACTACTGGCCTATGCCACCGACAAGCAGGCCAGCCACCTGCCGGCCTGGAAGGCGTTCAACCAATTCGTCGCCGCCAGCGGTGATGTCGGCGTCTGGCATGAGACCTACATGGTCTCGCCGGGTCGCTACGAGAATATCTATGTCAACATGCCCGCATTCGGGTTGGGCAAGGTGGGTTCGCTGGTGGCGGCCTCCGGCAGTTTGCATTCGGCATCGGGCCGCGTCGCGGCCAGTGGCAGACCGGGCCCTTGAGCCACCGCCCGTCAACCGCCAGGTCACTCAGCGAGGTAATTCCAATGTCCGCATACGCCGTCAAGCACATGGCCCACGACCACGGGCCGCTGGCCTCATTGATGAAGGATGTGCGGCGCGCGCCGTTCTCGTTCACCTCCAACGAACCCGAAGCCTCCGACGCGGCGCTGGGCAACGACATCTACGTCATCGAGGTGCGCGCGGAAGGCAAGGGCGCGCGCTCGTTCTGGCTCGGCTACAAGTACCGCGCCTACGAAAAATACCCGCCTGCGGGCAACGGCCTGTGGCGCGAGCGCTTCAAATTCAAGAACGCCGGCCGCGCCGGCGAGCGCGGCGAGGGTTTTTATTTCGACGTGCCGATCGCCATCACCGATCCGCTGGTCAGCGCCTGGCTGCGCGACAAGCCGCCGGGCATGGCGCTGATGCCCGATCAGTTCATCGCCGGCGTCGAGGCCCTGGCCAACGACCCGGGCAACGGCGCCAAGCGGTTCACCTGAACCCGGCTCGGCGGCGCCTTCGCAGCCGCAGCCGAAGGCTCACCCCTTGGGATAGACCACGGCCTCGACATAACGGGGGTCGTCGTGCAGCGCCCAGTACGCAGCCTGCAGGCCGGCGCTGACCGGCCCGAACTCGCCCGCCGCGCGGCCGCCGACTGCCGCACCTTCTATCGTCGCCACCGGGATCACCCCGCCGCCCGTGCTGGTGAGGAAGACCTCGTCGGCAGCGCGCAGTTCGCTCACCGCCAGCGCGCGCTGCTCGACGACCCGTCCGGCCGCATGGGCGAGTTCGATCGCGGTGCGCCGCGACACGCCTTCGAGCACACCGGCCAGCGGCGTGACGATGCGCCCGGCCTTGACCACGAAGACGTTGAAGCCCGGCCCTTCGGTGACGTGGCCGGCACCATCGGTCAGGACCACCGTTTCGCCGCCCCGCTCGTAGGCCTCGAACAGGCCGAGTACGAAGTCGAGCCAGTGGTAGTTCTTCACCCGCGGGTCGAGGCTGGCCGGCGGGATGCGCTGCGGCGTGCCGATCACCAGGTCGATGCCGCGACGCTGCCTGGCCGGGTCGGCGATCCAGACGAAGGGGATGGCGAAGGCCATGAAGCGATTCGTGCAGCTGCGCGGGTCGCGCGAGCCCGGCGCGGGCCGGCCGCGCGTGCACAGCAACTCGACATAGGCCTCGCGCAAACCGGCGCGGCGCACGCATTCGTGCATCACTTCGCGCATGCGCTGGCGCTTCACCCCGGCGTCGAGGCGCAGGGCGGCCAGGCTGGCCTCGAAGCGGTCCAGATGGTCGTCCAGACGAAAAAACTTCCCGCGCCAGACATGGGCCACGTCATAGGTGGCATCGCCATGCAGGAAGCCCCAGTCGAAGATCGAGATCTTCGCTTCTTCAGCGGCGACGAACTCGCCATCGACATACGCGCAGCCTTGCATCATCATCGCCCTCCTCGCAGGGCGATCCTATGCCCGGCGCGGGGTAACCGGGCAACGCGGCCGACGAATGGCGCACCCTCGCCGCACCGCCCGCTCGGATCTCTTCGACTTACAAGGAGCGACATGAGCGGCCTTTCGACAATTGCAGTCTTCGGCGGGGCCGGCTTCGGCGCCTTGCTGCGCTGGTGGCTAGCCGGCTGGCTGAACCCGGTGTTGCCGACGATCCCGCTGGGCACGCTGGCCGCGAACTTGGTCGGTGGCCTGCTGGTCGGTGTGGCGAGCGCCGTCTTCACCCATCACACGGCCTTGCCGCCGGAGTGGCGATTGCTGATCATCACCGGCTTCCTGGGCGGCCTGACGACGTTCTCCACCTTCTCGCTGGAAGTCGTGACCTTGATCGGCCGCCAGGAACACTGGTGGGCCCTGGGCACGGCGACCGCCCATCTGGTCCTCTCGCTGGTCCTGACCGGGATCGGCATCCTGATCGCCAACGCACTGTTCGTCAGGGCCTAGCGTGGGGCATCGCGCAACAGGCCCCGCGCGTTCAGGTCAATCGGTCAGCAGCCTGTAGCCGACGCCGGTCTCGGTGACGATATGCCGGGGCTGCGCCGGATCGTCCTCGAGCTTGTGCCTCAGATTGCCCATGTAGATGCGCACGTAGTGCGTGCTGCCGGCATGCGATGGCCCCCACACCTCGCGCAGCAGCTGCGGGTGGGTCAGCACCCGCCCGGCGTTGGCGATCAACACACCGAGCAGACGGTACTCGATCGGCGTCAGGTGAACCTCGGCGGTGCCCTTGCGCACGATGCGGGCCGAAAGGTCGACCTCGACATCGCCGAAACGGCACACTGCATCGCTCGCGCCACGCCCGCTGCGCACCCGCCGCAGGTTGGCGCGCGTGCGGGCCAGCAGCTCGGCCGTGCCGAAGGGCTTGGTGATGTAGTCGTCCGCCCCTGCGTCGAGCGCCGCCACCTTCTCGCTCTCGTGGCTGCGCGCCGACAGCACGATGATGGGCGCGCCCGACCAGGCACGCACCTCGCGTATGAAGTCCACGCCGTCGCCGTCGGGCAGTCCGAGGTCGGCAATGATCAGGTCGGGCCGCCGGGTGCCGGCCTCGACCAGACCCTGCTTGATGGTCGCCGCCTCGAAAACCTGCCAGCCTTCGGCCTCGAGCGAGGCGCGCACGAATTGCCGGATCTCGCGCTCGTCTTCGAGCACCAGGGCAATCGGCGTGGGGTTGGACATCAGTGCACTGGGTTTTCGGCGAGACCCCGTGCATCATCCACCAGATCCATGGCCGGCGCCGCACCGAGCGGCAAACTGAAGCTGAAGGTGGCGCCGTGGGGCTCGGTGGGTTCGACCCAGATGCGGCCCTGGTGCGCCTGCACGATGGCACGGCAGATGGCCAGCCCGAGGCCGACCCCCGGGGTCGCCGATTCCGCCTCACCGCGCGTGAATTTCTCGAAGATGAGCTCCTCCTGACCCTTGGCCACGCCGGGGCCATGGTCGCGCACGCTGGTGTGCAATTCGCTGCCGACGGCGCAGACGAGGATTTCCACCGGGGACTGCGCCGGTGTGTACTTGCCGGCGTTCTCCAGCAGGTTGGCGAGCACGCGTTCGATCAGCACGGCATCGCACTCGACCAGCCCCAGGTCGGGATCGAGTTGCACCTTCAATGGCCGCTGGCCCAGGCTGGCCTGCGCTGATTTGACCGCGCTGCCGATGATTTCCTCCATCGACTGCCACTCCATGCGCAGCCGGATCTCGCCGCTCTGGATGCGGGCCATGTCGAGCAGCTTGGTGACCATGTTCGACATGCGCAGCGACTTCTCGCTCAGGCCCGCAGCCATGGCCTGCTGCTGCGGGCTGAGCGCGGGCTGGCTCGCGGCCAGCAACTCGGCCGTGCCGACCAAGGCCGCCAGCGGCGTGCGCAGGTCGTGCGACAGCGCGGCCAGCAGGGAGTTGCGCAGGCGCTCGGATTCCATCTGCACGGTCGCGCTCTGGGCGACCTCGATGTAGTGCACGCGCTCGAGCGCCATGGCGGTCAAGGCGGCAAAGGTCTCGAGTTGCTGCCGCTGCTCGGGCACCATCAGGAAGCGCGGCTCGTCAGGGCGGATCGCCAGCACGCCGCGCGAGCGCATCGTGGCCTTCAACGGCAGGTACAACCAGGCACTGCCGGCCAGCGTGTCGGTGCCCAGGCCGGCGGCCTGGTTATGGTCGAGCGACCACTGTGCGGTGCCGCGGTCCAAGCCCTCGGCGTCGATGCGCGGTGCTTGCAGGCGGTCGTGCATGTCGAGCACGTAGATCGCCACCTTGGCGCGGAACTCGCGCGAGACGACGGCCTGGGCCACTTCGACGGCCTGCTCGTTGGTCAGCATGTTCGACAGATCACGCGCGGCCTCGAACAGCGCCCGCGACCGGGTCTCGCGATGGGTGGCCACGCGGGCCTGGAAGCGCAGCCCCGCCGTCAATTGCCCGGTGACCAGGCCGACGATGAGCATGACGGCGAAGGTGAGCAGGTACTGCACGTCGGACACGGCCAGCGACAGCCGCGGGGCGACGAAGAAGAAATCGAAGGCCGCGACGTTGACGAAAGCCGCCAACACCGCCGGCCCCCGCCCCAGCCACACGGCCACGCAGACCACGGCGAGCAGGAACACCATCACGATGTTGGCCAGGTCGAAATAGGGCACCAGCAGATGGCTCAGCGCCGTGGTTGCGGCGCAGACCGCCACGGCCATGGCGTAGCGGCGGATCTGGCCGCCGCTGTGCGCAGCGCCCTGCGCTGCCGTGCCGTGCCGCACGGGCACCGGCCGCGCGCGTTGCGTGCGCCCGACCTCGATGCGATCGATGTCGGGGGCCAACGCGGCGATCGCCTGGCCGAGCGTGCGGCGTGGCCACCACGCTCGCGTATCGCTGTGGCCCAGCACGAGCTTGGACAGATTGTTCTGGCGTGCGTGGTCGACCAGCGCTTTGGCAAGATCCTGTGCCGACAGGATCGTCGTCTGGGCGCCGAGTTGCGCGGCCAGCTTGACGGTCTGCAGAATCGCCTCGCGTCGGGCACCGTCGAGCCGCTGCAGGGCGGGCGTCTCGACGTAAACCGCCTGCCAGGTCACGGCCAGTTGGCGTGCCAGCTGTGCGGTGCTGCGCACCACATGCTCGGCCCCCGCGTGCGGGCCGATGCAGCACAACAGCGCGCCCTCGGTCTTCCACACCGGTTCGATGGAACGCTGGATGCGGTAGGCCTGGACATCGTCTTCCACCCGGTCGGCGGTGCGCCGCAAGGCCAGTTCGCGCAAGGCCATCAGGTTGCCCTTGCGAAAGAAGTTCTTCGCCGCGCGCTCGGCCTGCGCCGGCAGGTAGACCTTGCCCGCAGCCAGCCTTTCGATCAGGTCGTCGGCCGGCGTGTCGACCAGCACCACCTCGTCGGCGCGGTCGAAGAAGGTATCGGGCAGGGTCTCGTGAACGACGATGCCGGTGATGCCGCCGACCACGTCGTTCAGGCTCTCCAGGTGCTGGACGTTGAGCGTGCTGTAGACGTCGATGCCCGCGGCCAGCAGTTCGTCGACGTCCTGCCAGCGCTTGGGATGGCGCGAGCCGGCGACGTTGGAGTGCGCCAGTTCGTCGACCAGCAGCAGCCCGGGCTTGCGCGCCAGCGCGGCGTCGAGGTCGAACTCGGCCAGCTGCCTGCCGCGGTACTCGATGCGCGCCGCCGGCAGCGCGGGCAGGCCCTCGAGCAGACCAGCGGTCTCGCTGCGGCCATGGGTCTCGACGACGCCGGCAACGACGTCGACCCCGTCGGCCAGCAGCTTGCGCGCCGCCGTCAGCATCGAATAGGTCTTGCCGACACCGGCCGAAGAGCCGAAGTAGATGCGCAACTTGCCGCGGCCCGCCCGCTGCTCGTCGTGCTGGATCTGCGCCAGCAGGGCGTCAGGGTCGGGGCGGTGGTCGTCTGTCATGGCGGTCCCTGATTGTGGCCAAGGCCGACCTGCCTCAACGCTGCGCGGAATCCAGCGCCAGGTTGAGCCGCAACACATTGACCCGCGGTTCGCCGAGCAGACCCAAGAGCCGGCCCTCGGCGTGCGCGCCGATCAACTGCTGTACCTGCTGCACGGGCAGGTTGCGGGCCTTGGCGACCCGGGCGGCCTGGAACAGTGCGCCGGCCACGCTGAGGTGCGGATCGAGGCCGCTGGCCGACGCGGTGATCAGATCCACGGGTACCGGCGCGGTGTTGCCCGGGTCCGCGGCGCGCAGTGCCTCGATGCGGCCCTTGACCGCATCGCTCAGTGCCGGGTTCGACGGGCCCAGGTTGGAGCCGCCGGAATTGCTGGCGTTGTAGGGCATGGGGCTGGTCGCCGATGGGCGGCCCCAGATGTACTTCGGGTCACTGAAATGCTGCCCGATCAGCGACGAGCCGACCGGCTTGCCCTCGCGCAGGATCAGGCTGCCGGCGGCTTGGTCGGCAAAGGCGAGCTGACCGATGCCGGTGACGAGCCAGCGGGTAGGCGATGCCGGTCAGCGCGGTCAGCACCGCGAAGCAGACCAGGGCCGGACGAAGGATGGCGTTCATGGCGAAACCTTTCAGACCAGATGCGTGGCCGCGAGCAGCAGATCGATGAGCTTGATGCCGATGAAGGGCACGATCAGCCCGCCCAGACCGTAGACGAGGACATTGCGGCGCAGCAGCGCGGCGGCGCCGATGGCGCGGTACTTCACGCCCTTCAATGCCAGCGGGATCAGGAACACGATGACGACGGCGTTGAAGATCACCGCCGACAGGATCGCCGACGACGGGCTCGCCAGGCCCATCACGTTGAGCGCCGCCAGCTGCGGATAGGTCGTGACGAACATCGCCGGGATGATGGCGAAGTATTTCGAGACGTCGTTGGCGATCGAGAACGTGGTCAGCGAGCCGCGCGTCATCAGCAGCTGTTTGCCGGTCTCGACGATCTCCAGCAGCTTGGTCGGGTTGCTGTCCAGGTCGACCATGTTGCCGGCCTCCTTGGCGGCCTGCGTACCGGTATTCATCGCCACGGCCACGTCGGCCTGCGCCAAGGCTGGGGCGTCGTTGGTGCCGTCGCCGGTCATCGCCACCAGCCGGCCTTCGGCCTGGTAGTCGCGGATCAGCTGCAGCTTGGCCTCGGGCGTGGCCTCGGCCAGGAAGTCGTCGACCCCGGCCTCGGCCGCGATGGCGGCCGCCGTGAGCCGGTTGTCGCCGGTGATCATCACGGTCTTGATGCCCATGCGGCGCAGTTCGCCGAAGCGCTCCTTGATCCCGCCCTTGACGATGTCCTTGAGCTCGACGACGCCGAGCACTCGCGGCCCGTCGCAGACCACCAGGGGTGTGCTGCCTTTGCGCGCCACGCCGTCGGCAGCGTCCTGCACATCGGCCGGAAAGCTCCCACCCAGGGACTCGACCTGCCTGCGTATCGCGTCGCCGGCCCCCTTGCGCAACTTGCGCACTGCGCCGTCGGCGGACTCGATGTCGACGCCGCTCATGCGGGTCTGTGCCGTGAACGGCACGAAGCTCGTCTTGTGGCTGGAAAGGTCGCGTTCGCGCAGCTTGAACTTCTGCTTGGCCAGCACCGTGATGCTGCGGCCTTCGGGCGTCTCGTCGGCCATCGACGCGAACTGCGCTGCATCGGCCAGGGCCTGCTCGGTCACGCCCTTGGCCGGGATGAAGGCCGAGGCCTGCCGATTGCCCAGCGTGATGGTGCCGGTCTTGTCCAGCAGCAGCACGTCGACGTCGCCGGCGGCCTCGACCGCACGGCCCGAAGTGGCGATCACGTTGGCGCCCATCATGCGGCTCATGCCGGCCACGCCGATGGCCGACAGCAGCGCGCCGATGGTGGTCGGGATCAGGCACACCAGGAGTGCGATCAAGGCCGTGATGGTGACCGGCGTGCCGGGCTTGTTGGCCGCGGTTGCCACATCCGCGCTGAAGATCGAAAACGGCAGCAGCGTGACGGTCACCACCAGAAAGACGATGGTCAGCGCGACCAGCAGGATCGTGAGCGCGATCTCGTTCGGCGTCTTCTGGCGCTTGGCGCCCTCGACCATGGCGATCATGCGGTCCAGGAACGACTCGCCCGGGTTGACGTTGATGCGCACCACGAGCCAGTCGGACAGCACGCGCGTGCCACCGGTCACCGAGGCGAAGTCGCCGCCGGATTCGCGGATGACGGGGGCCGATTCGCCGGTGATGGCGCTCTCGTCGACCGAGGCCACGCCTTCGATGACCTCGCCGTCGAGCGGGATCACATCGCCGGCCTCGACCAGCACCACCGCGCCCTTGCGCAACTCGTCGGCCTCCTGCGGGTGCCAGGTCGAGCCGTGGCGCGGCTGATGCAGCTTCTTGGCGATCACCTTGCGCTTCATGCTGCGCAGCGACGAAGCCTGCGCCTTGCTGCGGCCTTCGGCCAGGGCTTCGGCGAAATTGGCGAACAGGACCGTGAACCACAGCCAGATGGCGATGGCCAGGATGAAGGACTGCGGGGCCTCGCCCTGGCCACCCAGGGCCTGACCCCACAGGACGGTGGTGAGGATGCTGCCGACATAGACGACGAACATCACCGGGTTGCGCCACTGCGCGCGCGGGTCCAGCTTGCCGAACGCCGACGCGATGGCGGGCTTGACGAGTGCCGGGTCGAACAGGGAGAAGGTGTTTGCGGTGGTCATGATGTTTTCCTGTCGCGGCTCACTTCGGAGCCCACCACATGAAGTGCTCGACGACCGGCCCCAGGGCCAGCGCCGGCACGTAGTTCAGCAGGCCGACCAGCAGCACGGTGCCGATCAGCAGGGTCACGAACAGCGGCCCATGGGTGGGCAGCGTGCCCGCCGTGACGGCCATGCGTTTCTTCGCCGCCAGCGAGCCGGCGATGGCCAGCACCGGCACGATCACGCCGAAGCGGCCGAACCACATGGCGATGGCGAGCAGGGTGTTGTAGAAGGGCGTGTTGGCCGACAGGCCGGCGAAGGCGCTGCCGTTGTTGTTGCCGGCCGAGGTGAAGGCGTAGAGGATTTCCGAGAAGCCGTGCGCACCCGGGTTGGCGATGCCGGCCTTGCCGGCATCGGCCAGCACGGCGACGGCCGCACCGGCCAGCACGAGGATCGGCGTCACGAGGATGGCGATCGAGGTCATCTTCATCTCGTAGGTCTCGATCTTCTTGCCCAGGTACTCCGGCGTGCGGCCGATCATCAGGCCGGCGATGAACACCGCCAGGATGGCGAAGATCAGCATGCTGTACAGGCCCGTGCCCACGCCGCCGAAGACCACCTCGCCGAGTTGCATCAGCACCAGCGGCACCGCGCCGCCCAGCGGCGTGAACGAGTCGTGCATGGCGATCACGGCACCGCACGAGGCCGAGGTCGTGATCGCAGCGAACAGGCCCGATGCGGCGATGCCGAAACGCGCCTCCTTGCCTTCCATGTTGCCGCCCGGCTGCGTCGTGCTGACGCCCTGGTCGGCGCCGAGCGCGGTGAGCAGCGGGTTGCCTTGCTGCTCCTGCGCAATGACCACGATCACCGCCACCACGAAGAGAGCCGTCATCGCGGCCAGCACCGCCCAGCCCTGACGCATGTCACCGACCATGAAGCCGAACATGAAAACCAGCGCGGCCGGGATCAGAAAGATCGACACCATCTGGACGAAGTTCGTCAGCGGCGTCGGGTTCTCGTACGGATGCGCCGAGTTGGCGTTGAAGAAGCCGCCGCCGTTGGTGCCCAGCATCTTGATCGCTTCCTGCGAGGCCACCGGGCCCATGGCCAGCGTCTGCTTGTCGATTTTGGGCTGCTGATAGGCGGTGGGCTCCAGCGTCGTGACCTCCTTGTAGGGCGAGAAGTTCTGGATCACTCCCTGGCTGACCAGGAAGACCGCGAAGATCAGCGACAGCGGCAACAGCACGTAGGCCGTGACCCGCGTCAAGTCGACCCAGAAGTTTCCGATCGACGCCGACGAGCGGGCCACGAAGCCGCGCACGAGTGCGATGACGACGACGATGCCGGTGGCCGCGGAAAAGAAGTTCTGCACCGTCAAGCGCCAGCATCTGCGTCAGATAGCTCATCGTGGTTTCACCGACATAGCCTTGCCAATTGGTGTTGGTGACGAAACTGACGGCGGTGTTGAACGACGAGTCGGCGCTGACGGCGGCCAGGCCTTGCGGATTCAGGGGCAGCAGCCCCTGAAGGCGTTGCAATGCGTAGACCGCGACCACGCCCAGAACGTTGAAGGCGATGAGCGCCAGGCTGTATTGCCGCCAACCCATGCCGACCGCTGCATCGACGCCAGCCAGCCGGTAGAGGCCGCGCTCAGCGGCTTCGAACGGCGCCATCCAGCGCGGAAATCGACCATCGGCCACGGCGACCAGCCATTTGCCGAGCGGCCACGCCAACAGCAGCAGGACGCCGAGGTAGGCCACCAGCAGGATCCATGCTTGGGTGTTCATCAGAATTCCTCTGCCCGCAACAGCGCGTAGACGAGATAGATCAGCAGGCCGAGCGAGGCCAGGCCCGCGAGCCCATAGAGCCAGCTCATTTGCGGCCCCCCAGCGTGTCGCAGCCCACGGTCAGGCCGACAAGAGCCAAGCACATCAGTGCCGCTGCGCCCAGAAACAGGATGTCCATCGATGCTCCAACAAAGTCCTTCGAATGCAGCGAAGCCTAGGCACTCGGGCATAAAGTCGGTGTACAGATTCGATCCCGGCGCATCAAGAAGTCGTAAAGAAAGCCGCCATAGGCTGGCCAGCCTTCATGTGCCGAATCGGCAAAGGAGCGTCAGTTGGCCCTTCACACCTGGTTGCTGTATCTCGTCGCCGCCGTCGGCCTGTCGCTGACGCCCGGCCCGAACAGCCTGCTGGCATTGACCCATGGCGCGCTGCATGGCCATCGCCGGACCCTGTTCACGGTGTCGGGTGGCGCGCTCGGTTTCGTGATCCTGATCGCGCTGTCGATGCTGGGCATCGGCGCCGTGCTGCAAGCCTCGGCGGGCGCATTGACGCTGCTCAAGTGGATAGGCGGCGCCTACCTGATCTGGCTGGGCATCCAACTCTGGCGCGCGCCGGCCCTCCAACTGCATGCCGATGCAACCATGCCCGACGCCAAGGGTGTCGAGCTGTTCGGCAAGGGCTTTTTGACCGCGGTGTCCAACCCGAAAGGGCTGTTGTTCTATGGCGCGTTCCTGCCCCAGTTCATCGACCCCGGCCGTGCCCTGTTGGGTCAGTTCATCGTCATGGCGGGCATCTTCGTCGCCGTCGAGTTCGTCGTCGAATACCTGCTGGCCCTGCTGGCGCATCGCATCCGGCCCCTGCTCGAGCGCTTCGGCAAGCGATTCAATCGCGCCGTGCGGCGGCCTGTTCGTGGCCATGGGCGTGGCCTTGCCGATGACGAAATGAGGCCGCCTGGACGTTCGACGGACGGCCCGCTACGCCGGCGTGCGCGCCGCGTTCATCACCATCGCCAGCAGCGCGTAGTAGCCGTTGATGGGAAGAAGACCGAGCGCCTGAGCTTCGAGTTGCCTGTCGGTGCGCTCGCAGCCTGATACGAACCCAGCACTGACCACTCGATCACTCCTATCCTGTCCGGGCCTTGCGCAGAGATTGATCGACTCGATCAACGGGCTAAGAGTCGTCCCGACCCTGCCAGACATTCGCGTTGTCCTCGAAGTCTGCTCGCTGTGGCCGTACGACGCAAAACCGCTGGCCTGTTGGAGCCTCCATAACCCACCAAGTCTTTACCTTTGCAATTCGCTTGGCACCCAGTTTTTCAAGTCGACTTGCCTCGGCCTCGATGTCATTGGTTTCGATGTCGAGATGAACCCTGCTCTCGTGTTGCACCGCTTGAACAAGAATCTTCATCTCGTCTGGCGGGCCTTCGAGTAATCGATATGGTTCGGACGAATCCGCATCCGACTCCGTTGCCCGGCCGATTGCTGCCGCCCAAAAACTGGCCGCGGCGTCAATGTCACTAGTCTGGCAATCGATGATGATGTTGCTCAGACGGCTCTTATGCATGCTGGCTCCAGGAGAAGAGGCACTCGGGTCTGTGACGCTCAAC
>CAVUGY010000003.1:0-25242 GCA_963741125.1 uncultured beta proteobacterium | reverse complement strand
CGCCCCGCGAATCCGCGCTGATGATGGCGGACGCGGTGTTGCCGCACGAGGTCTGCCCTGCCGGCCTCGCAGGCGGGCGGCCGCGGCTGGCCCTGGTCACGGGGGCCACCGGCTTCCTGGGTCGATACGCCGTGCGCGCGTTGTTGAACGACACCGATCTGCGCTTGGTCTGCCTGCTGCGCGCCGGCAGCAGCGAACAAGCACGTGCACGCCTGCTCGCGGCGCTGGCGCAGGTGGGCCTCACGGACCGGGCGCAACTCGACCGCGTCGACGCCGTGTGCGGCGACATCGCGCGGGACGGACTGGGCCTCGACGCACAGGAGTTCCAGCGCCTGGCCGGCACCGTCGATACGGTCTACCACTGCGCCGCCGAGGTCAATTGGGCGCGCAGCTACCGCCAACTGCGCGCGGTGAACGTGCAGGGCGCACTCGAAGTCCTGCGCTTTTCCTGTGCCATCCGCACCAAGCCGCTGCTGTTCGTCTCGACCATCGCGGTCTGCTTCGCCGAGGGCCACAGCGGGCCGGTGGACGAAGACGCCGACATGCTGGACAACGTGGCCGCGATGCCCCTCGGTTACGCACAGAGCAAGTGCGTAGCCGAGAGCCTGCTGCGGCAGGCCTCGCAGCGAGGCCTGCCGGTGACGATCCTGCGCCCCGCGCTGATCTGTGGCGACTCGGTGACCGGCGAGGTGAACCTCGACGACCTGATCGCCGCGTTGGTCGAGGGCTGCACCGCCGCGGGCGCGGCGATCGATGTGGACTGGCTGCTCGACTGCGTGCCGGTCGATTTCGTCACCACCGTGCTCGCCCGGCTGCGGGTCGCGCCCGAGGGGGGGCTTTCCGTCCTGCACCTGATCCACGACCAGGCGCGCCACTGGCGCGAAGTCGTCTTGTGGATGAACCTGTACGGCTGCCCGGTGAAGCTGATGCCTCAACGCGAGTGGCTGGCAGCGGCCTTCACACGCCGGGCGGTGGCCGGCACGCGCCTGTACGGCTATCGGCGCTTTTTTCAGGGTTACCGGGCGGGCGAGCACACTCCACGTCCATTCGAGGCCTTTCTCGAGCCGCACCAGCGGCGCGTGGTGAACCGCCGCACGGCCCAGGCACTCGAGGCCATGGGCATCGCGGTACCCCCGCTCGACGCGCCATTGCTGCGCCGCTACTTCGAGCGTTATCGCAGCGCGGGCCTGCTGCCGTCGAACGGCGCGCAGCACGACGCAGCATCCGCCGAGACGATCGCCGCGGCCGACTTCGAGCGCCTGCTGCGCCAGCGAACGGGCGTCCGGGTGCTGCGCGTGGTGGCCGCGTTGCCCTTGCGCTTCGCGTCCGTGAACGGCATCCTGAACGAGATCTCGTCCGTGCGGCTGGGCGCCCGTGTCGGCATCCGGCGCTACGCGCTGTCGGTCGAGCGCCTGCGCGGCAGCGGCGCGCTGCGCTTGGACACACTGGTCAAGACCAAGGCCACCGACGATGTCGTCACCGCGCTGAGTGTGGAGATCGCCACGCTGTGCGACGCCCATCTCGGTGCCTTGTTCGATCGACACCGCGACGCGCTCGGACTCGCAGGTTCGCATGAGCGCGAGCTCGCGCTGTACGAGCTGCGCGATGCGCGCCTGCGGCGCCACACGCCGCGCTGCTTCGGTACCCTGCGCAACACGCCGCCGGGGCTTTGGACGGTCGCCCTCGAGTATGTGCGCGAGGTCGATAACGTCGATGTCGGCGCCTGTCTCGAGGCGTGGTGCCCGGCGCAATTGGACGCAGTGGTCAAGGGCCTGGCCGCGTTCCAGTCGATCGCCGGCGGTGAAATCGAACGCCTGGCGGCGACGGGTGTCTTGCCGCGCGAACGAGGCTGCGCGCAAATGCTTGCGGCCTGCCCGCTCTGGCATGGGCTGGCCGACTATGCCGGCCGCGCTTTCGGCCAATGGAGCGCCACGCTTGCACCGCTGCAGCAGCGACTCGTGGCCACATTGCCCGACTGGTGGCCGCGCCTGCTCGACGCGCCGCACACCTTGATCCACAACGACTTCAACCCGCGCAACGTCGTCCTGCGCAGCACGCGCGACGGACTGCGCTTGTGCGCCTTCGATTGGGAGCTTGCCAGCCTGGGCCTGCCGCAACGCGACCTGGCCGAGTTCCTGTGTTTCGTCGCCGGCGAGCGGGCTGCGGACGGGGATTTCGTCGCCGGCCTGGTCGAGCAACATCGGTGCGCACTCGCCGCGGCCAGCGGCAAAGCGCTGGACCCGCTGCAGTGGCGGGCCGGCTTCGTGCTCGCGCTGCGGCAATTCATCGTCACCCGGCTGCCAATGTATGCGCTGATCCACCGCTTCCGGCCACAGGGCTTTCTGCCCCAGCTTGTGCGTGGTGCGGCACGTCTGCACGAATCGACCGTGCCATGGTTGCCGGCCTGAGCGCGCGTAAGCAGATGTTGCCCAGAGCGAGGCTCGAGCGGGCAGGCATCGCGTGGAAAGTGAGTCGGCCAACAAAAAACCCGGCCGAGGCCGGGTTTTTCTTGGCAATGCCGAAGTCGCGATTAGGCGGGCTTCTTTTCTTCGGCCTTGGGCTTCACGTCGGCGGCCTTGGCCTTCTTCGCGTCGGCGGCCTTGGCCTTCTTCGCTTCGGCCTTGGCCTTCTTCACTTCGGCGGCAGAGGCCGACTTGGCAGCGGCCGTCGGCTTGGCGGCAGCCGCCGGTTTGGCAGCAGCAGCCGGTGCAGCCGGGGTCGCGGCAGCAGCCGGTGCCGCAGGCTTGGCGGCGGGGGCCGACGCGGTCTGGGCTTGCGCGGCGGCAACAAAGGCCAGGGCGGCCAGGGCGGTCAGGAGCTTGTTCATGTGTTTCGATCGAATGAGTACTGAGCAAGACGCTCAAGGGCCACAACGGCCGTTCGGGGCCGCCGGTTGACAGCCCGGCCCGACTATTCGAAGCGCCGCTCGCGCAGCCACTTGGTGGCGACCCACTTTTCCCCGGCGATCACCGGCGCGCCCCCGTGCAGGGTGCGGGTGATGGGGTGCGGCCGGTTGTAGCTGAAGAACACGGCATTGCCCCGGATCGGCGCGACCTCGAGGGCCACGTCGGGAAATGTCGTGCCGCCGCCCTTTTCCGGCGCGTTGAGGTACATCACGAGCGAGCCGACCCGCTGGCCGCCGCGTTTGAGAATCGCCGCGGTGCCGGCCTTGGCCGGGTCGAAATAGTCATGGTGCGGCCGATATTCGGCGCCCGGCAGGTAATGCAGCACCTGCAGACCCTCGCCGTTCTCGAGCGGCCATTCCAGCAGGCTGGCGATGCGGGTTTCGATGCGTGCACAAAGCGGGTTCTCCTCGCGCGCAAAGAACATGCCCGAGCTGGTCCGCAGCGGGTTGACCTCGCTGCCGCCGGTCTCGGTTTGCACGGTTTCCGAACGCGCCAGGCGCGGCCGCGCCAGCGCGATCAAGGCTTCGCATTCGTCATCCGAGAGCAGGCTGCCGAAGACCACCACACGCGGCTGGCTCATGGTCATCAACACCTGGACGCGGCGATCGCCGGCGTCGAGCCACAGCGGCGAGTCGCCGAGGTCGGGCCCCGGCACCGTCACCAGCGGCGGCAGCCCGCTGGCCTTGGCGTGCTCGGCCAGGAAACCGCTGAGTGTGTCTTCCAGCGCCTCGAGCGCCACGTCCTCGGCCCAGCCGCTGGCCTTCATGGCCTCGAGCACGGCCTCGGGTTTGTGACCCGCCTGGGCCTGGGCAACGATCCACTGGCGCAATTCAGGGGTGACTTGCTGTACGGCCGCCATGCCCGCATTTTCGCAGCCCGCGGGCGCCGCCACTTGATGTACGCGCGCCCGGCCCCAGCTACAGGCGTCCCGCACAGGAGCTCGTGGCCTATGAACCTGTATTCGATACGACTGCAAGGGTCCCGGGCGTGGCCCGCCGCCTTGGGCCTGGCCGTGGCAGTGGCCGCCACCTTGTTGCTGACGATGCCTGGCGGCGTGCAGGGCCGAGCCGAGGCCACACCACGCAGCGTCGCGCCACGCGGTGCGCTGGGAGCCGACGAGCAGGCCAACATCGAACTCTTTCGCAAGGCCTCGCCGTCGGTCGTGCACATCACCACGCTGGAGACGCAGCGCGACCTGTTCTCGATGAACGTGCAGCAGGTGCCGCTCGGTACCGGCACCGGCTTCGTGTGGGACGAGCGCGGCCACATCGTCACCAATTTCCACGTCATCCAGGGCGGCAGCGCCGCACGCGTCACGCTGGCCGACCAGAGCAGCTACCCGGCCAAACTCGTCGGCGCCTTCCCCGATCGCGACCTGGCGGTGCTGAAGATCGAGGTGCCCGCCGCCAAGCTGCCGCCGATCGCGCTGGGCAGCAGCCGCGACCTGCAGGTCGGCCAGCGCGTCTACGCCATCGGCAACCCCTTCGGCCTGGACCAGACGCTGACCACCGGCCTGGTCAGCGCGCTCAACCGCGAGATCGAATCGTTCAACGAGCGCACCATTCGCGGCGTGATCCAGACCGACGCCGCGATCAACCCGGGCAACTCCGGCGGGCCGCTGCTCGACTCGGCAGGGCGGCTGATCGGCGTCAACACGCAGATCGCCAGCCCGAGCGGCGCAAGTGCCGGCATCGGATTCGCGATCCCCGTCGACGAGGTCAATCGCATCGTGCCGCGGCTCATCCTCGACGGTCGTTACCTGCGCCCGGCGATCGGCGTGACGGCCGGCCCGGCCGCCTTGCAGCGGGCCTTGAACCTGCCCAAGGGCGTGGCCCTGGTGCAGGTCAACGCCGGCGGCCCGGCGGCGCGCGCCGGCCTGCAGGCGTTTCGCCGCGGCGCCAACGGCAATGTGCTGGCGGGCGACGTGATCACCGCGATCAACGATGAACCGGTCGCCGACCTCGACGAAATGTTGGCGCAACTCGAACGCCGCCGGCCCGGCGACAGTGTCACCCTCAGCGTGTGGCGCAATGGCCAACTGCGCAAACAACGCGTGGTGCTGGCCAGCGGCGAGTAGCGCTGCCAGGCCCACCGTCCGCGACGGCGGCGCCTTAGGCTATCCAGCGCCGCGCGTTGTGGAACATGCGCATCCAGGGGCTGGGTGCGGCGATGTCACCGCCGCTCCAACTCATCTGCACGTTACGGAAAATCCGCTCGGGGTGCGGCATCAGCACCGTGAAGCGGCCGTCGGCGGTGGTCACGGCCGTCAAGCCAGCGGGGCTGCCATTGGGGTTGGCGGGATAGGCCTCGGTGGCCTGACCATGGTTGTCGATGAACCGCATCGCGCGCTGCACCGCTTTGGCGTCGCCGCGCTGCGAGAAGTCGGCATAGCCCTCGCCATGGGCCACCGCAATCGGAATCCGGCTGCCGGCCATGCCTTTGAAGAACAGCGACGGCGAATCCAGCACCTCGACCATGGCCAGGCGAGCCTCGAACTGCTCGCTCTTGTTGCGCGTGAACTTGGGCCAGGCCGCGGCGCCCGGAATGATAGGCGCGAGCGCGGCCATCATCTGGCAGCCATTGCACACGCCCAGGGCGAAGCTGTCCTTGCGCGCGAAGAAGGCCGTGAACTGTTCGGCCAACACCGGGTTGAACAGGATCGAGCGCGCCCAGCCTTCGCCGGCACCGAGTGTGTCGCCGTAAGAAAAGCCGCCACAGGCGACGAAGCCGATGAACTGGTCCAGCCGGGTGCGGCCACTCTGCAGGTCGCTCATGTGCACATCGAAGGTGTCGAAACCGGCCTGCGCCATCGCATAGCTCATCTCGAGGTGCGAGTTGACACCCTGTTCGCGCAGGATCGCCAGCCGCGGGCGCATACCGGTTGGCGCTGAACGAACAGGTTCGGCATCGAAGCTCAGGTGCAGGTGCAGGCCGGGGTCGTCGGCGCGCCCCACGGCCGCATGCTCGGCATCGGCGCAGACCGGGTTGTCGCGCTGGCGGGCGATGCGCCAGCTGACTTCGTCCCACTGGCTGTGCAAGTCGGCCAGCGGCGCGCTGAACACGGCCTTGGCGTCGCGCCAGACTTCGACCACCCCGCGATCGTTGGGCTTGCCGATCACATGCGCGTGCTTGGCCAGGTCGAACGCGCGCAGCACGGCCATCACCGCGTCGCGCTCGCCGCTGCGCACCTGGATCACCGCGCCGAGCTCTTCGTTGAACAGCGCCGCCAGGGTGCGCTCGTTGCGCCGCTCGCTGACCTGCTGCGCCCAGTTCTTCGTGTCGCCGAAGTCGGCGCGGCTGTCGCTGATGCCGTCGCCTTCGGTGACCAGCATGTCGACATTCAGGCTCACGCCGCAGTGGCCGGCAAAAGCCATCTCGCACACCGCCGCCCACAGGCCGCCGTCGCTGCGATCGTGGTAGGCCAGCAGCTTGTCTTCGCTGCGCAACTGGTTGATCGCGGCGACCAGTGCCTTCAGCGCCTGCGGGTCGTCGAGGTCGGGCACGCCGTCTTTTTCAGCGCAGCCGAATTGGCCCAGGACCTGCGCCAGCATCGAGCCGGCCAGGCGCTGGCGGCCGGCACCGAGGTCGATCAGGATCAGCGTGCTGTCGCCGGCCTGCAGTTGCGGCGTCAAGGTGCCGCGCACATCGGCCAGGGTGACGAAGGCCGTGACGATCAAGGACACCGGCGCGCTGACCTGCTTGGCGCCCTCGGCGTCGGTCCAGCGCGTGCGCATCGACAAGGAATCCTTGCCCACCGGCACGCCGATGCCCAAGGCCGGGCACAATTCCATGCCGACCGCACGCACGGTGTCGTACAGGGCGGCGTCTTCGCCGGGCTCGCCGCAGGCCGCCATCCAGTTGCAGCTGAGCTTCACATGGGCCAACTCGATCGGCGCGGCGAGCAGGTTGGTGATCGCCTCGGCCACCGCCATACGGCCCGCAGCCGGCGCGTTGACCGCGGCCAGCGGCGTGCGTTCACCCATGGCGAAGGCCTCGCCGCGAAAGCCGCGGTAGTCGGCCAGCGTGACGGCGCAGTCGGCCACCGGCACCTGCCACGGCCCGACCATCGGGTCGCGGTGCGACAGGCCGCCGACCGTGCGATCGCCGATGGTGATCAGGAAGCGCTTGCTGGCCACCGTGGGGTGGCGCAGCACGTCGAGCGCAACCTGGTCCAGTCGGACCCCGGTGAGCTGCAGCGCGGCTTCGCGGCGCTCGACGCGCTTCACGTCGCGGGTCATCTTCGGCGGCTTGCCGAGCAACACGTCGAGCGGCATGTCGATGGCACGCGGGCCGCCGGCACCCTCTTCGAGCACCAGCTGCGTGGCCTGGCTGGCCACGCCGACAACGGCGAACGGACAGCGCTCGCGCTCGCACAGGCGCTCGAACAACGCCTGCCGCTCAGGGTCGAGCGCGATCACGTAGCGCTCCTGGCTCTCGTTGCACCAGATCTCCTTGGCGGCCAGGCCGGTTTCCTCGAGCGGCACCTTGGTCAGGTCGAACACCGCGCCGCGACCGGCGCCATGGACCAGTTCGGGGAAGGCGTTGCTGATGCCGCCGGCACCGACGTCATGAATGGCCAGGATCGGGTTGCCCTCGCCCATGGCCCAGCAGTGGTTGATGACCTCCTGGGCCCGGCGCTGGATCTCCGGGTTGCCGCGCTGCACCGAATCGAAATCGAGCGCGGTGGCGTTGCTGCCGGCGGCCATCGAGCTGGCCGCGCCCCCGCCCATGCCGATGCGCATGCCCGGGCCGCCGAGCTGGACCAGCAGCGTGCCGGCCGCGAAGACCTGCTTCTTGGTCTGCGACTGGCTGATCGAGCCGATGCCGCCGGCGATCATGATCGGCTTGTGATAGCCGCGCTGCACGCCGGCCACGCGCTGCTCGTAGACACGGAAGTAACCGCCCAGGTTCGGCCGCCCGAATTCGTTGTTGAACGCCGCACCGCCGAGCGGGCCCTCGGTCATGATCTGCAATGCCGAGGCGATGTGTTCGGGCTTGCCGATGCGCTCGCGCTCCCAGGGCTCGTCGGTACCCGGCAGATGCAGGTTGCCGACCGAGAACCCCGTCACACCGGCCTTGGGCCTGGCGCCGCGACCGGTGGCACCCTCGTCGCGGATCTCGCCGCCGGCGCCGGTGGAGGCGCCCGGGAACGGCGAGATCGCGGTCGGGTGGTTGTGCGTCTCGACCTTCATCAGCACATGCGCCAGCTCGTCGTGTGCGCCGTACAGCGGCGCATCGGCGTGGCCCAGCGGCAGCCAGCGCTCGACGATGCCGCCCTGCATCACCGCGGCGTTGTCGTCGTAAGCCACGATCGTGCGCTGCGGGTGGGTCTTCTCGGTATGGCGGATCATGGCGAACATCGACAGCGGCTGTTGCTCGCCGTCGATGACGAACTCGGCGTTGAAGATCTTGTGCCGGCAATGTTCGCTGTTGGCCTGCGCGAACATCATCAGCTCGACATCGCTAGGATTGCGGCCGAGCCGCTCGAAGGCCGCGGCGAGATAGTCAATCTCGTCGTCCGACAGCGCCAGACCCCATTCGACATTCGCCACCTCGATCGCCGCACGCCCGCGGCCGAGCACATCGACCCGCGCCATCGGCAGGGCTTCGCGCGCATCGAACAGGTGCCGTGCCGCGTCGCGCTCGTAGGCCACGCTCTCGGTCATGCGGTCGTGCAGGCAAGCGGCGGCGGCCTGCAGTTCGCCGGCCGTGAGCGGTTTGTGCCCGAGCAGGCCGGGCGCAAGCTGCAAGCGAAATTCGCAGACCCGCTCGAGGCGACGGATGGCCAGGCCGCAGTTGTGGGCGATGTCGGTGGCCTTGCTGGCCCAGGGCGAGACGGTGCCCAGGCGCGGCATCACCACGACCAGAACCCCGCCGGCCACGGGCGTCGTGGCCCTGCCCTGGTCGAGCAGGGCGGCCAGCTTGTCGCGCGCGCCGCCATCGAGTCGCGCATCGCTCCAGGCCCAGTGCACGTGGTGCGCGCTGACCGCCACGATGCGGTCGCAGGCCGCCGCCAGACGCGCCAGCAGTGCTTGTGCACGAAAGGTGGATAGGGCGTCGCCGCCCTCGAAGTGCAACAAATGCTTGGGCGGTGCGGACATCGGTGCGTGGGCAGGGTTGGAAACCGGCAGAGCCGGCGATTTTACGGGCCGGGTGGGATAATTCCGGCCCATGACGATGACCATCAAGTCCGCCGCCGACATCGAAGGCATGCGCGTAGCCGGCCGCCTGGCCTCCGAGGTCCTGGACCTGCTCACGCCCTTGGTCAAGCCGGGCGTGACCACGCTCGAACTCGATCGCGTCGCGCACGAGCATATGGTCAAGGTGCAGGGTACCGTGCCGGCGACATTGAACTATGCGCCGCCGGGTTATCCGCCCTACCCGGCCTCGTTGTGCGCATCGGTCAACCACGAGGTCTGCCACGGCATCCCGAACGCCAAGCCGTTGAAGAACGGCGATATCGTCAACATCGACATCACGGTGATCACCCCCGAGGGCTGGCACGGCGACAACAGCCGCATGTACATCGTCGGTGAAGGCAGCATCGCGGCCAAGCGCCTGTGCAGCCTGACCTACGAGGCGATGTGGAAGGGCATCGTCAAGGTGCGCCCGGGCGCGCGCCTGGGCGACATCGGCCACGCCATCCAGACCTTCGCCGAGAACGCCGGCTTCTCGGTCGTGCGCGAGTTTTGCGGCCACGGCATAGGCAAGAAATTCCATGAAGAGCCGCAGGTGCTGCACTACGGCCGACCGGGCACGCTGGAAGAACTGGTGCCGGGCATGGTCTTCACGATCGAACCGATGATCAACGCCGGCAAGCGCGACATCCGCGAGGACCGCAAGGGCGGCAACTACGACGGCTGGACCATCGTCACCCGCGACCGATCGCTGTCGGCGCAGTGGGAGCACACGGTGCTGGTCACCGAAACCGGCTACGAGGTGTTCACGCTGTCGGCGGGCAGCCCGCCCTTGCCGGCCTTCGTGACCGGCGCCACCGCGCACGCGCCCGCCCCCGCGGCGGCGTAACGCCATGGCGGCGGTGGCCCAGCCCGCAAACGGCGTGGCCAGCTTTCGGCTGCGCCTGGCGGTCGACAAGTCGGTGCTGGTCGAACACTTCGCCGCCGCGCGACCCAGCGCCACGGCGGCCACGACGCTGATCCGCGGCCTGGCCAGGCTGGTCGATGCCACGCTGGGCGAGCTGTGGGTCGCGACCATGATGCCGGCCCGCGCCGCGCTGGTCGCGGTGGGCGGCTACGGCCGCGGCGAGTTGTTCCCGTTCTCCGATGTCGATGTGCTGGTCCTGCTGCCCGACGAGCTGGCTGCCGGAACAGGTGCGGCCGGCGGTCGAGCGTTTCATCACCGCCTGCTGGGACATCGGGCTGGAAATCGGCTCGTCGGTGCGCAACACCGACGAGTGCGCCGCAGAGTCGAAACGCGACGTGACGGTGCAGACCGCATTGCTCGAAAGTCCGCCTGGTCTGCGGCCCGCGCCGCCTGTTCGTGGCCCTGCACAAGCGCCTGGCCGCCGACCGCGACGCCGCGCGCCTTCCTGCGCGCCAAGACGCTGGAGATGCAGCCAGCGGCACATCAAGTACGAGGACACGCCGTACTCGCTCGAGCCCAACTGCAAGGAGAGCCCGGGCGGCCTGCGCGACCTGCAATTGCTGATCTGGGTGGCGCGAGCCGCCGGGCTGGGCCGCACCTGGGGCGAGCTGGCGGCCAACGGCCTCGTCACGCCGTTCGAGGCCCAGCAGCTGCAGCGCAACGAAGGCCTGCTCAGGCTGATCCGGGCGCGCCTGCACATGATCGCCGGGCGGCGCGAAGACCGGCTGGTGTTCGACCTGCAGACCGCCGTGGCCGACGAGCCTGGGCCTGTCGGCGCCCAAGGCCCAGCGCGTGTCCGAAGTGCTGATGCGGCGCTACTACTGGGCCGCCAAGGCCGTGGTCCAGCTGAACCAGATCGTGCTGCTGAACATCGAGGAGCGCGTCGAAGGCCGCGAAGCCCAGGCCATGCGCCCGATCAACGAGCGCTTCTTCGACCGCGGCGGCATGCTCGAAGTGGCCAGCGACGACCTGTACCAGCGCGATCCGCACGCGATCCTCGAGACCTTTCTGGTCTACCAGCAAACCGTGGGCATCAAGGGGCTGTCGGCACGCACGCTGCGCGCGCTGTACAACGCGCGCCGCCTGATGAACGGCGCGTTTCGCAGCGACCCGGTCAACCGCAGGCGCTTCATCGAGATCCTGCAGCAGCCCAGCGGCCATACCCACGCCCTGCGGCTGATGAACCAGACCTCGGTGCTCGGCCGCTACCTGTGGGTCTTTCGCCGCATCGTCGGTCAGATGCAGCACGACCTGTTCCACGTCTACACCGTCGACCAGCACATCCTGATGGTGCTGCGCAACGTGCGCCGCTTCTTCGTCCCGGAACATGCCCACGAGTACCCGCTCTGCTCGCAACTGGCGGGCCAGTTCGAGCGAGCCCTATGTGCTGTACGTGGCGGCCCTGTTCCACGACGTGGCCAAGGGTCGCGGCGGCGACCACTCCGAGCTCGGCGGCGCCGAGGTGCGGCGCTTCTGCCGCGAGCATGGCATCGAGCGCGACGACGCCCAGCTGATCGAGTTCCTGGTGCGCAACCACCTGACGATGAGCCACATCGCGCAAAAGGAAGACCTGTCGCGACACCGAGGTCGTGATCGCGCTTCGCCGCCAAGGTGGGCGACGAGCGCGCCCTGACCGCGCTGTACCTGCTGACGGTGGCCGACATCCGCGGCACCAGCCCGAAGGTCTGGAACGCCTGGAAGGGCAAGCTGCTGGAAGACCTGTACCGGCTGGCGCTGCGCGCGCTCGGCGGCACCAAACCCAGCCTGGACGCCGAGCTCGAAGCGCGCAAGGCCGAGGCCTGCTCGCTGCTGGCGCTGGCCTCGCAGCTGCCCGAGACCGAGAAGCCGCTGTGGGACACGCTGGAGGTGAGTTATTTCGCGCGCCACGATGCCGCCGACCTGGCCTGGCATGCGCGCATGCTGTGGCGCCATGTCAAGACCAGCGTGCCGGTGGTCAGCGCGCGCGCCTTCGCCGGTCGGCGAAGGCCTGCAGGTGCTGGTGTACTGCGCCCGACATCCCGGACCTGTTCGCGCGCATCTGCGGCTACTTCGACAACGCCGGCTTTTCGGTGCTCGACGCCAAGGTGCACACCACGCGGGCTCACTTCGCGCTCGACACCTTCCAGCTCGTGCATCCGAACGTCGAGGTCGGCGACCCGGCCGGCTACCGCGACCTGATCTCGCTGGTGCAAACGCAGCTGGCGCAGGCGCTGGCCGCCACCGGCGCCCTGCCCGAGCCACGGCGCGGCCGCGTCTCGCGGCGCGTGAAGAGCTTCCCGGTCACGCCGCGCGTGTCGCTGCGGCCCGACGAGCGGGCGCAACGCTGGCTGCTCAGCGTCAGCGCCAGCGATCGCTCGGGCCTGCTGTACGGCATCGCCCGCGTGCTGGCGCGGCACCACATCAACCTGCAACTGGCCAAGATCAGCACCCTGGGCGAGCGCGTCGAAGACACCTTTCTGATCGACGGCCCCGAACTGCAGCACAACCGGGCAGCAGCTGGCCATCGAAAGCGAAGTGCTCGACGCCCTGGCCCCCGAGGGCGCACCGGCATGAGCCGCCGGCCGCTCCCAAGGCGAATACCGCAGTGCGCAGCGCGCAGGTGCCGATGAGCCTGGCCAGCCTCTCGGCCCCCGAAGCCATGGCCAGGCTGGCAACGTTTCAGGCCGTCATCGACGCCCGCTCGCCGGCCGAATTCGCCGAGGACCACCTGCCCGGCGCCGTCAACTGGCCGGTGCTGGACAACGACGAGCGGCGCGAGGTCGGCACCGAGTACGTGCAGGTCTCGGCCTTCGATGCGCGCAAGCATGGTGCGGCCATCGTCGCCAAGCGCATCGGCGAGTTGCTCGATGCCCATGTGCGCGACAAGCCGCACGGCTGGTCGCCGCTGGTCTATTGCTGGCGCGGCGGCCAGCGCAGCGGCACGCTGGCCTGGTTCCTGGCTCAGATCGGCTTTCGCACGACGGTCTTGAAGGGCGGCTACAAGGCCTTTCGCGAGCAGGTGCGCGAGCAGCTGAAGACGCTGCCCGAGCAGTTCGATTACGTCGTGATCGCAGGCCGCACCGGCAGCGGCAAGACCAGGCTGCTGCACACCCTGGCCGACGCCGGCGCGCAGGTGCTGGACCTGGAAGGCCTGGCCAGGCACCGCGGCTCGGTGCTCGGTGGCCTGCCGCACGAGCCGCAGCCGACGCAAAAGGCCTTCGAGACCCAGGTCTGGACCGCGCTGTCGGCCTTCGACCGCTCGCGCCCGGTGTATGTGGAGAGCGAGAGCCGCAAGATCGGCCAGCTGCAATTGCCGACAGCCCTGCTCGATCGCATGCGCAGCGTAGGCCGGGTGGTGATGCTGACCATGCCCGACGACGCGCGCATCCAGTTGCTGCTCGAGGAGTACGGCTTCTTCGCGGAGCAGCTCGAGCGCTTTTGCGGGCACCTCGACACGCCTGATCGACCTGCGCGGCCGCGACACCGTACGCCAGTGGCAGGCCTTGGCCCGCGCCGGCCAATGGGCCGACCTGTTCGCCGAGCTGATGCGCGCGCACTACGACCCGCTGTACCGCAAATCGATCGTGCGCAACTACGCCGGGGCATCCGCAGCCACGGAGCTGGCACTGCGCGACGGCAGCGCAGCGGCGCTGCGTGAGGCCGCCGCCACGCTGCGGGCGGGCGAGTGCCAACGATTGATCTTCCCCGCGCTACCTCGCCACTTGTGCACCCACCACCTGGCCCGCCGGCAATCCGTATGGATTCGCTCCCTGCCAGTCGCCGCCCAGCGCCTTCATCAGGAACACCGCCGTCAACAGGCGCTGACCGCGCAACTGCGTGGCCTGGCGCTCGCTCGCCAGTTGCGCCTGCTGCGCGGTGATGACTTCGAGGTAGCCCGAGGCGCCGCCTTCGTAGCGGGCGGTGGCCATCGACAAGACGCGGTTGGCGCTGACGACCGAGGCCTGGGCCTGGGCCGCTGCACGATCGAGTGCCGCCAGGCCGCTGATGCCGTCTTCGACTTCCTGCATGGCCTGCAGCACGGTGCGGCGGTAGTTGGCCACCGTGGCGGCGTGACCGGCGCGGGCAAAGGCCAGGTTGGCGTCGAGCCGGCCGCCGTCGAACAGCACTTGCGCGGCCGTCACCCCCACCGACCACAGCAGGCTCGGCGCGTCGAAAAGTGCCGACGCGATGCGGCTGTCGACGCCGACATTGCCGCCCAGGCTGACGCTAGGAAAGTAGGCCGCACGGGCGACACCGATCTGCGCGTTGGCGGCGGCCACGGCGCGCTCGGCGGCGGCCACGTCGGGGCGGCGCTCGAGCACATCGGACGGCAGGCCCAGCGGCACCACCGGCACGGCGCGTTTCGCGCAGGTCGGCGGCCAGCGCGAACATCGGTGCCGGCACGCCCGTCAGCGTGGCGAGTGCGTGCTCGAACGGCCCGCGCTGGCGGCGCACCACCTCGAGCTGGACCAGCGTCGCGTCGAGCAGGGCCTGCTGCTGCGCGACGTCCAGGCCGGTGGCTGCGCCGAGCTCGTAGCGCGACTTGACCAGATCCAGCGAGCTGCGCTGCAGGCCGATGGCACGCAGCAGCACGTCGAGCTCGGCGTCGACCGCACGCAGGTTGAAGTAGGCGGTGGCCAGGTCGGTGGTCAGCAGCAGCCGGGTGTTCTCGGCATCGGCCGCGGCCTGCTCGGCCGAGGCGGCGGCGCCTTCCACCGAGCGCTGCACGCGGCCGGCGAGGTCGACCTCGTAGTTGACGGTCATCGACAGCGCCAGATCGTTCTGCACGGTCGAGAAGTTGGGCGAGTTGTAGTTGGACAGCGGCCGGTTGGCCGAGATCTTCTGCCGCGCGGCGCGCTCGCTCAGGCCCAGCTGCGGCAGCGCCGCGGCCGACACGCCGGCCAGCGTGGCGCGGGACTGGGCCAGCCGCGCCGCGGCCAGGGCCAGCGTCGGGCTGCCGGCCAGCGCCTGCTGCTCGAGCGCGTCGAGTTGCGGATCGCCGAAGCGCTGCCACCACGGCCCCTTGGGCGCGGCGTCGGCGGGTCGGCTCTCGCGCCACGGCGCCTCGACATGCCAGCTCGCGGGCAGGCCGGCCGATGTCGGCCTGACGTAGTCCGGCCCCGCGGCGCAGCCCGCCAGGCCGGCCAGCAGGCCCAGCGCCAGCCGGTGCTTCATGTCGGCGCCTTGCCGGTGGCCGCCACCTCAGCCGACGATGCGGCATTCGTCGCCGGCGCGACCTGCACGGTCTGCCCGTCGGCCATCCAATCGGGCGGGTTGAGCACCAGGCGGTCGCCCTCGGCCACGCCGTCGAGCAATTCCACCTCGGCGCCGTAGTTGCGCCCCACGCTGACCTTGCGCAAGGCCACGCGGCCGCCGCGGTCGACCACGGCGACTTGTGTGCCCTCGGCGCGAAACAGCAGCGTGTTGGTGGGCACGACCAGCGATGCGCTGGCCTGCAGGGGCAGCGCCACCTGCACATAGGCACCGGGCAAGAGGGCGCCGTCGCGATTGGCCAGCGCCACCTCGACTTGCATGGTGCGTGTGGCGGTGTCGATGGACCCGGCGGTGCGCACGATCTGGCCGCTGAACTTGCGCCCACGCAGCTCGGCCTGCGTCACGCTCACGGCCTGGCCCGGCTTGACCAGCTGCGCGTAGGTCTGCGGCACGTTGACGTAGACCCGCAGCGGATCGGTCTGCGCCAGCGTGAACAAGGGCTTGGTGCTGTCGATCAGATCGCCGACATCGACGTTGCGGCGCGTCACGACGCCGGCAAACGGCGCCAGCACGCGCTTGAAATCGGCCAGCTGGCGCAGGCGCTGCACGTTGGCCTCGGCCGCGGCCACGTTGGCCTGCGATTGGGCGACGGCGCTGCGGCGCTCTTCGAGTTCCTGTTGCGAGACGACATCCTTCTTGCGCAGGCCCTCCCAGCGCTCGGCCGTGCTGCGCGCCAGCGCCAGGCTCGATGCGGCCTGCTCGCGCGCCGCCACGGCCTGGCTGAGCTGCTGGTCGATCTCGGGTGACTCGATCTCGGCCAGCAATGCGCCCTTGGCCACCGTGCTGCCGATGTCCTGCGTCCAGCGCTTCAGATAGCCGCTGGCGCGCGACGAGATCGGTACCTGGACGAAGCCCTGCAAGGTGCCGGGCAGGGCCAGGGTCTGCCCGGCCTGGGCGCGCTTGGGGCTGGCCACCTTCACGTACAGCCGCGCGTTCTGCTCGGTGGCCACCTCGAGCGCCCGCGCACTGCTGATGCGGCTGAAAACGGTGCGGCCGGCGCCCAGGCCCAGCAGCAGCAACACGAGCACGGCGGCGATCTGCGTGCGCCGGACGACCTGCTGGCGTTTGAGCAGGTCGACGGGTTCTTCGCCCGCGTCGCCCTGGATCGGATGCAGGCCCAGCGCTGCGTGGCGTTGCTCGGTCATGGGAATCATCTCTCCAGCGTCTGTGGCGACAGGGCAGGCGCCAGGTGATCGGCGGCCAGGCGACGGGCTCGCCGCTGGTGCACGCCCGCGAAGACCACCGGTACGAAGAACAATGTGGACACCGTGGCGAAGAGCAGGCCACCGATCACGGCGCGCCCCAGGGGTGCATTCTGCTCGGCGCCCTCGCCCAGGCCGAGCGCCATCGGGATCATGCCGATGATCATGGCCAGCGCCGTCATCAGCACCGGCCGGATGCGCGTGGCACCGGCTTCCAGGGCCGCGGCCAGCGGCGGCGCGCCGGCATCCAGGCGCTGGCGCGCGAACGAGATCAGCAGGATGCTGTTGGCGGTGGCCACGCCCATGGTCATGATCGCGCCGGTGAGCGCGGGCACGCTGAGCGTGGTGCCGGTGATGAACAGCGTCCACGCGATGCCGGCCAGCGCGGCCGGCAGCGCTGCGATGATGACCAGCGCATCGCTCCAGGACTGGAAGTTGACGACGATCAGCAAATACACCAGCACGATGGCCATGGCCAGCCCGACGCCGAGGCCGACGAAGGAGGCCTGCATGGTTTCGACCTGGCCGCGCAGCACGACTTCGCTGCCGCGGGGCAGCTTGGCGCGCATCTGCTCGACCAGCGCCGACACGCGCGAGGCCACCGTGGCCAGGTCGGTGCCCTGCACACCGACATACACGTCGATCGCCGGCAGGATGTTGTAGCGCGAGGCCACCGCCACCTGCTGCCCGGGCGTGACGTCGACCAGGTTGCCCAGCAGTTGCGTGCTGCCCTGGGCGGACGCGCCGGCGATGCCCGTGCCCACCGGCAGGTTGAGCAGGGCGTCGAGCGAGTCGACCTGATATTGCGGCGTCTGCACGGCCACGTTGTAGACCACGCCGTTGGCCGGATTGAGCCAGAAGGCCGGCGCCGTCTGCGAACTGCCCGACAGGGAGATGAGCACGTTCTGGCCGACGTTGGACGCCGACAGCCCGACCTGCTGCAGCAGGCTGCGGTCCATTTGCAGGCTCAACGCCGGGGCATTCAAGCGCTGGTGCACATGGGCGTCGACCGCGCCCGGAATCTGCCGAATCTGCTGCGTCAATTCACCGGCCAGGCGCGCGTTGCCCTGCAGGTCGGCGCCGGTGAACTGGACGTCGATCGCCGCCGGCAGGCCGAAGTTGAGGATCTGCGTGACGATGTCGGCCGGCTGGAAGAAGAACTCGACGCCCGCAAAGCGTTGCGGCAGTTCGAGGCGCAGCTTGGAGACGAAGGACTCGGTCGGCCGGTGTCCTTCGCGCAGCGAGAGCAGGATCTCGCCGTCCAGCGTGCCTATGGTGCCGGCGTTGCTGTACGACAGGTTGATGCCGCTGTTGGGCACACCCAGGTTGTCGAGCACGGTCTCGAGCTGGTCGGGCGGTACCAGCTCGCGGATCGCGACCTCCACCGCATCGGCCAGGCGCGCGGTTTCCTCGATGCGCGTGCCCGTGGGCGCGCGCATGTGCAGGCGGATCTGGCCGGCATCGACCGTCGGGAAGAAGTCGCGACCGAGGAAGGGCACCAGCAAACACGAGGCCAGGCAAAAGCCGAGAAAGCCGACGGCAAAGCCACCGCGGTGTGCCAACAGCGATGACAGGGCCAGCGTGTAGGCCCGGCGCACGCGTTCGAAGCGGTTGTCGAACGCGCGGTACACGCGCTGCAGCAGGCTGCTGCCCTGTGGCACGCCATGGGCCTTGGCCATCAGCAGCAGGACCAGGGTCGGGACCAGGGTACGCGACAGCAGATAGGACGCGACCATTGCCAGCACCACCGCCTCGGCCAGCGGCACGAAGAGGAAACGCGCCACGCCCGAGAGGAAGAACATGGGCACGAAGACGATGCAGATGCACAGGGTGGAGACGAAGGCCGCCACGCCGATCTCGCCGGCACCGCCCTCGATCGCCTCGGTGATGGGCTTGCCCATGTGCAGGTGGCGCTCGATGTTCTCGATGGTCACGATGGCCTGGTCGACCAGGATGCCCACCGACAGCGCCAGGCCGCCCAGCGTCATCAGGTTCAGTGTCTCGCCCAGCATCTTGAGCACCAGGATCGAGGCCAGGATCGACAGTGGGATGGTGAGCGCGATGATCAGCGTGCTGCGCCAGTTGCCCAGGAACAGCAGAACCATGGCCGCCGTCAGCGCGGCGGCGATCAGGGCTTCGATGACCACGCCCTTGACGGCCGCCTTGACGAAGACCGACTGGTCGAACAGCGGCGTGATGCTGATATCGGCCGGCAGGATGCGTGTCACCCGCGGCAGCAGGGCGCGCAGGTTGCCGACGATGTCCAGCGTCGAGGCGCCGCCGTTCTTCAATACCGACAGCAGCACGCCGCGCTCGCCGTTCTGGCGCACGATATTGGTCTGCGGCGAAAAACCGTCGCGCACCTGGGCCACGTCGCGCAAATAGACCGTGGCCCCGGCGGTGGTACGCACCGGCAAGTCGTTGAGGCCGGCGATGGTGTCGGGCGAGCCGTTCATACGCACCGCGTACTCGGTGGCCCCGAATTTCGCCGTGCCCGAGGGCAGGATCAGGTTCTGCAGGTTGATGGCATTGACCACGTCGGTCGGCGACAGGCCACGCGCCTGCAACGCCGGCATGTCCAGGTCGACCGAGACCAGGCGGTTCTTGCCGCCATAGGGAAACGGCACCGCCGCGCCCGGGATGGTGATCAGTTGCGGGCGCAGCACGTTGACCGCGTTGTCGAAGACCGTCTGCTCGGGCAGCGTCGGGCTCGACAGCGCGAGCTGCACCACCGGGATGCTGGAGGCCGAGTACTTGATGACCAGCGGCGGTGTGATGCCGGGCGGCAACTGGCGCACCTGGGTCTGCATCGCCGCCACGACCTGGGCGATCGCGGTCTGGATGTTGGCCGTCGGCTGGAAGAAGACCTTGATGACGGTGACGCCCAGCAGCGATTGCGACTCGATATGCTCGATGTCGCTGACCGTCGTCGTCAAGCCGCGCTCGCTCTGGCCGGCGATGCGCTGGCCCATTTCCTGCGCCGACAGGCCCCCGTAGTTCCAGATGACGCTGACGACCGGAATATTGATCTCCGGAAAAATGTCGGTGGCCATGTTCAGCAGCGCGAACGGCGTCGCCAACACGATCAGCATCGCCATCACGATGAAGGTGTAGGGGCGGCGCAGCGCCAACTGGACCATGGACATGCGGGGCTCTTTCGTTCGTGAGCACGCGCATCATAGGCAGGAGCCGGCCGCCGTAAACCGCAAGCGGCCTTTCCTGGTCGCCTGGCGCGCCAGGTTTACCCTGAGGCCCGGTCATCGATGGTCGAAATCCAGCGCCGACCTGTGCGCTGGGGCCGCAAGGCCGGCGCGCCTGCCGACTCGGCGCTCGCGCCGAGCCATGGCGTATCCGCGTCATCGACAACGACTTGCAGTGCGGCCGATATCACGGCAAGGCATGCCACACCCGCGACGATGCACAGGGCGCGGCGCTCGTGGCCGTTGGCACTGCGGGTCGCGGTGTAGGGGGACTGGTTGCGTCGAACGACATCGGCAGCGCGAGCCAGGGTCAGGTCAAACATGCGGCGCTCCTCGGATAACGCTGTCTGCGCATCGTCGATAGCGAGCTTAGGACGCGAGGCCTGCGTCGTCGGGTGAATATTGCCCGCCGATGCCCGTCGATGCCCGACGAGCCGATCCGCAACCGATAGCACCCGACCGCGCCAGGCCTGCGTCCTACCAGTGTGTGGGCAGTTGCTTGAGCAGCAGCAGCTTGCCGTCCGCAGGCCCGAGGTAACCACCGACCTCGAGATCCTTCAGCAGGCGGGTCACCATTTCGCGTGAGCAGCCGATGAGACTGGCCAGCTCATGGTGCGTGGGTCGTGGCGCGATGGCGCGCCTTCCGTCGGCGGCCTCGACCGCGCGCGCATTCAAATACTTGACGAGTCGGCCGTAAGTGTCGAGTAGCGCGAGCCCACGCGCATTCTCCGTGGCGACGCGCAGGCGGCCGATGAGTCGGTCGATCAGCTCGAAGGCAAAGTCGGGATCTGCTCGAATGTGCTCGCTCAGCGTGCGACGCGTGATCACCGCACAGGTCGTAGGCTCCAGCGCGACGATTGAAACGGATCGCGGCCCGCCGTCCAGGCTCATTTCACCCACATACTCCCCGGCACCGTAGGTGCCGAAAATGAGCTCGCGCTGGCTGTCATTGACCGAGAACGCCTTGATCGAGCCACCGAGGACGATGTATATCGTGTCGCCGAACTCACCCTCTCGAATCAATGCTTCGCCGCGTGCAAAGCGCTTGACGACGCCGCGGCGCGCCAGGCGCTGCAGCGATTCAGGCAGCGCGCCATATTCGTTCGAGGTGGAAGGATCGCCCATTGGCAGATTGTCTGCTTCCGGGCCGGCATCCGGAACAGGCCGATCCTAGCCAAGTCGGCGCAATCCATCGAGGGGCGCAAGCACTCGGCGCGCATGCTCGTCTCCAGCCTGCGTCGCCCGCTCGGACTCAGGCCGCCAGCGGCTGCGGCAGCAGGTCCAGACCCGCATGTCCGGCGTTGCGCAGGGTGCTCATCAGCGGTGGCAACGCGCAGACCTTGTGGATCAGGTCGCGAATGCTTGCCGCGCCGGTCTTTGCCCGGATGCTGCCGATCTGCGAGCGCACGGTCGAAAGCGCCACGCCATGCTGCGCGGCAGCCACCGCCGGCCGCACGCCGTCGCACAAGGCGAGCAGCACGCGGGTCTCGCCCGGGGTCAGGCGGTGGATGCGCGCGAAGGCCTCGACGGCGAGTACGCCGCTGACGCGGCGTTTGCCGATGACCAGGATCGCCGCTCCAGGCCTGTCTTCGCCGCCGGTGCCCAGCGGCGCGACCGAGACGCCGATTTGCGCATGGCCCTCGCCGATCGTGAGCAGCTTGCGCAGCCCGCGGCGCAATGCGTCATCGAATGCCAGTTGCAGGCGTGTGGCGTCGCAGGGGCGACGCGCCCGCAATGTCGGCCCGACCAGTTGCAGCGGGTGCTCGTCATCCAGTTCGGCGCGTGCGGTGTGGTTCACATGCTGCACCTGTGCGCTGCCGTCGAGCACGACAATGCCGTAATCGACTTCGTCGAGCGCGGCCATCAGCCAGTGCGTGCCTGGGGACGAGCGGCGGCGCTCGCGGTGCTGGGCACTCCAGGCCGCGTGATGGAAGTAGCCGTCGCGTCGGACGATATCGGTGGGCCGGGTCAGGGTCAGATCAAACATGCAGCGCTCCTAGGCGGACGCTGATTGCGCGTCACAGGTCAAAGCATAGGATGCGAGGCATGCCTGAAAAGGTGAATATTGCCGGGCCCACATTGGCAGGCCGACGAGCAAGCGCTGGCGCGGCCGAATATGCAATTGGTCGGACGCCCATTCAGCCACCGAGCGGTGGCCTGGCCGGGATTCGTGAGTTACCGTGCTGGCCCAGCGAGCAGGCGCGCGATCGCCTCGGGCAGGCCCCTGTTCGGCTTGACCGGCGGCGGCGCGAAGCTGCCCTGGCGCGCACGCGCAGGGCGCAGCGACACCAGCGTCTGCGCATGGCGCACCGCGCTCGACACGCCGTCGACGACCGGCACCGGCATGCGGTCCGCGATCGAGCGCGCCAGGCCGGCCAGCGGCGCGCCGGCGATGATGATCACGTCGGCGCCGTCGTCGTCGACACAGCGCTGTGCGAGGCGCACAGGCGCTCGGCGTGATCGTCCTGCACGTTGCCGATGTCCGTCAGCGGCTCGTCCAGGCGCGGATGCTGGCCAGCCGGCCTCGAGCCCGTTGGCTGCACCATCTCGCGGTACCAGGCGCGGATGCGGTGCGAGATCGCGACGATCGAGAAGCGCTTGCCGAGCAGGCAGGCGCTCGCCAGCGCGGCTTCGGTCAGGCCGACCACGGGACACGGCAAGGCCTCGCGCAGGCCGTCGATGCCCGGATCGCCGAACGCGGCGACGACGATCGCGTCGTGGCGCGCAGTGCTCGGCGGCGAGCTGCGCGGTCGCGTAGGCGCCGATCAGCGACTCGAAGCGCGTCTCGATGTAGGCCACGCCGAACGGCGCGGTCACGCTCGATCTCGGTGCCCGGCGACGCGCGCGCTCGGCCTCGGCCCGGATCAGGTCGGAGACGCTCTGGGAGGTGTTGGGGTTGATCAGCAGCAGGCGTGTCACGGTCTGGGCTCCTTGGGCGCCGAGGCCAGAGCGTCGGCGGCCCGCAGCGCAGGAACTGGCCGCGGCCGCGGCGCGGGTGGAAGTGCGTGCCGTCCCACACGACCTCGCCGCGGCCAGCGTCAGCGCCGGCCAGGCCTTGACGTCGATGCCTTCGTAGGGCGTGTAGTCGACCGCGTGGTGCAGGTCGGCGTTGCGGATCGCCTGCGGCGTCTCGTCCCAGACCACCAGGTCGGCGTCGGCGCCGATCGCGATCGTGCCCTTGCGCGGATGCAGGCCGTAGGCCTTGGCCGGGTTGGTCGAGGTGAGCTCGACGAAGCGGTTGATCGTGATGCGCCCGTCGAGCACGCCGTCGCGAGAACAGCAGCGGCAGCCGCGTCTCGATGCCCGGGATGCCGTTCGGGATGTGGCGGAACGCGACCTCCTGGCCGCCCGGCTTCTTGCCTTCGGGCGCGTCGTAGCGGAACGGCGCATGGTCGGACGAGAAGATCGTGAACAGGCCGTCGGCCAGGCCGTTCCAGATCACCTGCTGGTTGTCCTTGTCGCGCGGCGGCGGGCTGCAGACGCAGCGCGCGCCCTGCGTAGCTGTCGTCGATGCCGAGGTCGCTCGGCGGTGAGGAACAGGTACTGCGGGCAGGTCTCGGCGAACACGTTCAGGCCGTGCGCGCGCGCCCAGCGGATCTGCTCGACCGCCTCGCGGCCCGACACGTGCACGATCATGATCGGCACGTCGACCAGTTCCGACAGCGCGATCGCGCGATGCGTGGCCTCGCGCTCGACCAGCATCGGCCGCGAGTGCGCATGGAAGCGCGGCGCGGTGCGGCCGCTGGCTTCGAGGCGCTTGGTCAGCCACTCGATGCAGTCGGCGTTCTCGGCGTGGATCATCGCCATCGCGTCGTGCTCGCGCGCGACCGCCAGCACGTCGAGGATCTGGCCGTCGTCGAGCTTCAGGTCGTCGTAGGTCATGTAGATCTTGAACGAGGTGTAGCCCTCGGCGATCAGCGCCGGCAGCTCGTTGCTCAGCACCTCCCGGGTCGGGTCGCTGACGATCAGGTGGAAGGCATAGTCGACATGCGCCCGGCCTTCGGCGCGCTGGTGGTAGTCGCGACCGCGGCGCGCAGCGACTGGCCCTTCTCCTGCGCCGCGAACGGGATCACGGTGGTCGTGCCGCCGCAGGCGGCCGAGCGCGTGCCGGTGTCGAAGTCGTCGGCCATGCGCACCGGCGGCTCCATCGGCTGGTCGAGGTGGCAATGGGCATCGACGCCCGCCCGGCGTCACCAAGCGGCCGGCGGCGTCGATCTCGCGTGCGGCCTGCGGCAGGCCTGGCCGAGCGCACGATGCGGCCGTCGCGATGCCGATGTCGCAGTCGAAGGTGTCGCTGGCGGTGGCCACGCGCGCATTGCGCACGACGAGGTCGAACGGGGTCATGGTGTCAGGTGTCCTTGCGGCGCGTCGAACACGCGCCTGGCTTCGTCTTCGAGCGCCGGGCCGAGCACCTCGACGCAATGGGTGCCGCACCCCGCACGTCGCGCAGAGCAGCGCGATTTCGTCGGCAACGGGGCCGCCGAGCGCCGTCATCGCCTCGATCGACAAGGCATAGACGACGCGTCCGACGCCACCCCAGTAAATCGCGCCGGCACACATCGGGCAGGGTTCGCCACTGGCGTAGACGGTGCAGGCGGACAACTCGGCCGGGGCAAAGCGCCGCAACACGTCGCGCATCAGATTCAACTCGGCGTGCGACGTGCAATCACGGTCCGTGACCTGGGTGTTGCGTCCTTGCAGCAGAACACGGCCCTGTGCATCGGCAAGCAGCGCGCCATAGGGCTGATTGCCAGCGGCGCGGGCCTGGGCCGACAGCGCGATGGCCACGCGCAGCAGCTGTTCGTCGGCGGCAGCGAGGTTCATAGGGCGTGACGGCGGCAGATCGAACAAGCCGAACAATCGGCCCCAGCCCTTGACCCGCCGCGGGTCCGCGCCCGCGAGCTGCAGCGACTTCCAGACCACGGTGGCGATCGAGTCGTGGATCGGGATGCCCGTCTCGGCTTCGAGTGCCTGCGCGAGTGGGCCGCCGCGCAGGTTGGTGCACAGGATGGCGATCGCGTCGGGTTTGGCGCGGGCCACATCGCGCACCATCGCGCGCAGGGTGTCGGCGTCGACCTCGGAGAAGCTGAAGTTGTCGCGCAGGCCGAGGTGGCGCTCGGCTATGCACTCGTAGCCCGCGGCCGCGTAGTTCGCGATGATCCTGGCCTGCACGTCGTCCAGGTACGGCGTCACAAGCCCGAATCGCCGCACGCCGGTGCGCGCGAAGACTTCGTTCAGCGCCAGCACCGACGTGCAGGCCGGCACGCCCGTCGCTGCCGGTGATGCCGCCGCGCAGCGCTGGTCGTCCGCGCCGAAACCCGCGCCAGCCCGAGCCGAGGTGCCGCTCCAGCCAGACGAACGCCGACCTTGGCGTGCGACAGCAACTCCGCGGCGCGCAGGATCTCGCGGTCGTCGAACTGCGCCCAGCGCCTGCTTCGACAGCGCGATCTCGGTCACCTTGAAGCGGCCGAAATGTGCGCTGACTTCAGGTAAGTCGGCGAGCATGGCCGCAGTCACCGGCTCCAGCGTCGTGTTCGACGAGGGCGTGAGCATGCCCAGAAGGATGCGCTTGTCCAT
>CAVUGY010000002.1:0-67053 GCA_963741125.1 uncultured beta proteobacterium | reverse complement strand
GTGACTTCGCCTCCTTCTCCCAGGCCGGGGTGCGGCTCGGGAGCGGCGCGGGGCTGGCCCTCGGCAGCCTCGGCCTCGCTCTCGCTGCGATCGGGTTGTTCGGCCTCGCCGCGCAGACCGTGGGCTTCGAGGATTCGCGAGGTCGCCATCCGGATGGCGGTGGGCGCCACCTCCGCGGAGATCCTCTGGATGATCCTTCGCGAGGGAGGAAGGCTCAGCCTCGGAGGCGTCTCGCTCGGGCTGCTCGGCGCCATGGGTGTCACTCCGCTGGTGGCCACGGCTGGCGCCCGGCATCTCGACCGTGGATCCGATGGCCTTCGCGGGCGCAGCGGCCCTCGTGGTCACGGTCACCGTGGGCGCCATGATCGGTCCGGCCTGGCGTGCCTCGCGCGTCGCGCCGGGCGTGGCATTCAGAGCCGATTGATCATGCGGGCACGCCTTCTTCCTTCGAGCGTCGTTCTGGTCGTTCTCGGCGTGAGCGCGATCCCATCATCCGCGGCCGGCCTCACTGAACTCCTGAGCGCCGAGGTCCGACGGAATCGAGTCGCACTGGAGTCGATCCCGGCCTCGCCGTTCGTGGACGGCGAGCGCCCCCGGCTCAAGGGACTCCTCGATGACACCGAGGCATTCCTGAAGGCCGAGCGGATCGCGCCGGCTCTCGAGACACTGTCTTCCGCCGCGCCCGGCGTCATCGCCCTTGCGCGCGCCGGAGGGAGCTGGGATGACACGGGCTCGGGGGCGGGTAAGCACATCGACGCGCTCTCCAAGGAGTGGGAGGAGGTGGGCCGCTCTCTCAAGACGGACCGGAGCAGCTCCGCATCCCGAAGCCCGACGCCCAGAACGCGTTCGTCCGGGGGATCGCGGAGCAGTCGTATGGGCAGGTCGACGAGTACTACGCGGTAGCGGTCGACTACGGCCGGATGAGTGGTCTCCGCCTTCGGCGCCTACTACCTTGGGCGCGCCGACGGTCAGATGGCCTTTGCCCTGTTCCTCGGGGGCCTGAAAGCGCCTCCCATGAGGAAGGCGATCTCCCTGGGCTCGCTGACGGATCCCATCGCCGCGGTCGAGGATGAAATCGTCAGCGCTTACGCGAAGCCCGGATCCACGGCGCAGCACTCCAACTTCATCCTCGCGAACTCGTCGCTCAAGCTCGCTCGAGAGCTGGAACGGCACGGCTTTCGGCTGGGCTCGATGGTGACCCTGCTGCGCAGCTTGTTCGCACTCGCCCTCGCCACCCAGCCCACCCCCGCCGTCGATCAGGATGCGATGTTGAGCGCGAGAGCGGAGGAGTTCGAGAAGCGATTCGCGGCCGCCGCTCGCGACGAGAGCATCGGCGAGGCGTTCGTCGACAAAGCGCGGATCTCCCTCGAGAAGAGCCGCGCGGGAGGCGAGGCCGCGGATCGCGAGCGGCTCCGGGCCGGAGCGCTTCTCGGCGTGGTCCTGCCCCGCTACATCGAAATCATGGAGGGATTCGCCAGATGACGCAGCGTCGAAGTGTTCTCAAAGGGATCGCCGGCCTCACCACGACCTCATTGTTCGCCCCCTTCGTCCTCGCCGCGCCCACGAAGGTCCGGGTGACCCTCGTCCGCTGGCCGTACACGTGAAACCTCTCGGATCCGGCAAGTTTGCTGGCCAAGGCGGTGGTTCACGGTTACGGTGAGCGGGCGGAGTTCGTCGAGGAGAACTTCTCCGAGTCGACGCTCGCGAAGAAATTCGGCATCAAGTTCTATCCCGCGGTGTTCGTGAACGAGGTGCTGATCGCGAAACCGTCGGACTTCTTCGGCAACCAAACCGCCCATATATCCCCTGGCGCGAACCGAAAAACCAGGAGAAATTCCGGGCCGATCTCACGCGCATGGTCGAGATCGCCTTCAAGGACGCGGGGGGACTGGCGAAGCAGGGGGTGGTCCCGGACTCGTCCGCGCCCTCGTCGATCGGGGAGATGCCGGCCTTCTCCCTCATCGACCTCGCGGGGAAAGCGATCGAAGCGAAGTCTTTGCTGGGCAAAGTCAGCATCGTGGAGTTCTGGGCCGAGTGGTGCCCGCCCTGCCGGAGCACCCTCGCCTGGCTCGCCGAGACCCATCGCAAGCTCGGCGACTCCATCAACGTTCTCGGGATCGCGATCGAATCGGAGGAGGCGAGCATCCGCGCCATCGCGGGGAACCTTGACCTCGGGTATCCGATCGCGATGGGCTCGCCACAGACCGCCCTGCTCTTCGGTGACATCGTCAGCGTGCCGACGCTCTTCGTGTTCGATCGCGCGGGAAAGACCGCGGGTTTTCTACGGCGCGCCGCCCGACCTTCATGAGCAGGTGGCGAGAGCGGTCGAAGGCGCGTCGAAGCGGGGCTGAGGCCCGGATCGCAGAGCCGCGGCCCGCGCGCTGGAGCGGTCGCGCGTGAGAACATCCCCGCCGATGTTGTCGGCCATCCTCGTCCTCCTGCTCGCCGGTCCCGACGCTCCGCCGAAGGCGGTGAGCCAACAGGACATCCTGGATGCGATGAACGCGAGCCAGGGCTACAACGTGACCGCCACCACGAACGGCCCTCGTTTCCAGGCCGAGGTCCTGATGCGCCTCGCCCGGAAGGCGCAAGCCGAGCATCCCGGCGGACCCGACCTCCTCATCGGCCACGCCGAATGGTTTTCCGCCTACCTCGCGCGGACCGGCCTTTCCAAGGAAGCCGCCCCGGCCTTCGCTCGCCTGTCCTATGAACATGGCCAGGAGATTCAGATCGACTATCGGAGCGACCGCGTGGTCGAGAACACGGGCGCGGACCGGCCCAGCTTCGCGGCTTCCGTGAAACTGTGGTGGCCCGACCGGGCGGGGAGCGCCGAACTCGTTTTCATACGAGGACCTCGTCTCCTCGCCGCAGCTCAAGGTCACCACCCAGCGGGTCGTGGCCTACCGGCTCCTGGAGATCGGCGGCGAGGTCGTCTACGGACGGATCGAAGGTCTGCGGGGCCGGCCCACCTCCGGAATCCTGGGCGCTCTCTTCCAGCTCATCGGCGAGGGGGACCTCAAGGAGAGCCGGATGCTCCTGTCGCCCGACGGCCTGCAGGTCTCGAGGACGCACGCGGAGAAGTGGACGTTCGGCGTGACCCAGACCGTCACCATCTACCCCGACGGTCACGCGGAGAAGGACACTCCGGAGAACCGTCCCGACCTCGCCGCCCTGGCCGGCTCGAGGCTCCGCTCAAGGTCCGCTATCGCCCCTGAGCCGCGTCCTCGTTCCAGTTGGGCGGGACGACGCCGAGCAGGTTTGCGGACGAAGAAGTCGCGGCGGCGGCGATCGCCGTAGCGGCCGCCTCCGCCGCCCGCCGTGGTCGGCGCCCGGGAAGACGATCAGGCTCGAAGTCCTTGTCGGCCTTGATGAGCGCGTTCGACGACCTGCATCGTCGAGGCCGGGTCGACGTTGTGGTCCAGCTCGCCGACCGTGAGCAGCAGCTTGCCCTGGAGCTTGTGGGCGTTGGTCACGTTCGACTGCTCGGCGTACTGCGGTCCGATCGGCCAGCCCATCCACTGCTCGTTCCACCAGATCTTGTCCATGCGATTGTCGTGGCAGCCGCAGTCGGCGACCGCCGACCTTGTAGAACTCGGGGTGGAAGAGCAGCGCCCCGAAGCGTTCTGGCCGCCGGCCGAGCCGCCGTAGATGCCCACGCGGGTCAGGTCCATCGCGGTACTTCGCCGCCGCGGCCTTCATCCACAGGATGCGATCGGGGAAGCCGGCGTCGCCGAGGTTCTTCCAGCAGACGTCGTGGAACGCCTTCGACCGGTTCGACGTGCCCATGCCGTCGATCTGCACGACGATGAAGCCCAGCTCGGCCAGCGTCCTGCAGCGCCGCTGCTGAACGCGAACGACTTGGGCACGAACGAACCCTGCGGCCCCGCGTAGATCGACTCGATCACCGGGTATTTCTTCGTCCGGATCGAAGTTCGTCGGCCGGAAGATCACGCCGTCGATGTCGGTCTTGCCGTCGCGGCCCTTGGCCACGAACACCTCCGGTGGAACCCAGCCGGCTTTCGCAAGTGCGGAGGTGTCGCTGCGTTCGATCACAGTCACGAGCGAGCCGTCGTCAGCGCGGCGAAGCTCGGAGGTGGGCGGCTGGTCCACTCGCGAGTAAGTGTCAACGAAGTACTTCATGTCCGGCGAAAATGTCGCCTGATGATTCGAATCAGTCGCGGTGAGGCGCATCAGCCCGGTGCCGTCGAAGTTGATCCTGGTAGTAGTCGAGCAGATATGGGTCGCCGGGATTCATTCCCCCCGCGCTGAACCAGATCTGACGCTTCGCTTCGTCCACCTTGATGACGCCACGCACCACCCAGTTCCCCTTCGTGATCTGGTTCTTGATGGCGCCGGTGTGGCCGTCGAAGAAGTAGACGATTCCATCCGTCGCGCTCCGACATCCAGACGACCTCGGTCCCGTCATTCACGTCGTAGCGGAAGCGCTTGCCCGAGCCGGTCAGCGTTCCGTCGGCGAGGTTGTAATAGAAGAACGTCTTCGGCTCTTCCGAGATCACGGTCCGGGCGGTCGCGGTCGCCGCATCCACTTCGATGATCCGGTAGACCTGATGCCCGCGCTGGTTGTACTCGAAGGTGAAAGCGCGACTGTCCTTTCTCCAGGCGAGCGGCTGAAGGTCGTAGGGGTTCGGGAAGAGCGAGTTGTCGACGGGCCGCGCCGCGCGGCTCGCGACGTCGAACAGCACGGGCTGTTCGAGGTCGAGCACATCGCCGGGCTTGGCGTAGAAGCGCGACGACGACTTCGGTTGAAGCTGATCCTCGGGCGAGGACTGGACGTAGTGAACCATCCTGCGATAGCCGGGGCGGATCCGATAGGCCGCGAGCTTGCGGGAGTCGGGCGACCACTTGATCGAGCCGCGCTGATAGCAGTTGCCCTCGGAGCCGTCGGTGCTCAGGGTGATCGACTTCGATCCAGGGGCAGTCTCGCGCACCACGATGTTGTAGTTCTGAACCAGCGCCTCCGACTTACCGTCGGGTGAGGCGACCGGCTTGTCTTCCGGTCCCGGAGGCGAACAGGCAAAGGGAACCTGCACGAAACCGGTCGGGATGTCCGCGACCTTGCGGCACGCGTACTCGGAGAGATCGCAGCGCCAGCGGGCGTCTTTCGCGACCACCTCGAGCGCCGTGCCCTTCTCGACGAGCCGCAGGCCCTGGGTGGGAAGCGCGAGCGCGGTCTGTTTCGCGCCCACGGCCTTCGATAGCGAGGCGGCGAGCCTCTCGTGATCGAAGGCGGGGCGTTTGACCTCAGTGTCCGCGTTCACGGCCACGAACTCGTAGCCGCCCTTCACGAACCGCCGGTAGAAGAAGTCGTTCGTGTTCTCGATGAAGGTTGCGGGCTCGGGAAGTCCCGTCGCGAGATCCTCGAATCGCGCGCGGAGGCCGTTCGCGCGCTCGTAGTCCGCCCTCGTCCCCTGGGCCTGCGCCGTGGATGAGGCCAGCAGGACCAGGCCGACGAACGTCGGGAAACAACGGCGCAGCATCGTCATGTTCGGGAACCTCGCGCGTGGAACTCGCGCTCGGCTCCGAACGAAAAGCGTCCGGAACGACCGCGGCTGTCTCGCCGGAATATTACGAGACAGCCGGGCCGTCGCGACCGTCTAGAAGATGAAACGCGCCTGGAACTGGAACATGCGCGGCGGGTCGATGTTCGCGAACGCGGGAAGAGCGACCGACGCGGTGCCCGCAGCCACGAGCTGTCCGAACGTATTCGCGGGCGTGTCCGTGTTCCCGTACACGGTCTGGCCTCGACCGAGGTAGTTGCCGTGGTTGAGCAGATTGAAACCTTCCGCCCGGAGCAGCACCGTCGAGGTCTCGGCCACCTTGATGCGGGCCTCGAGGAAGAGGGCTACATCCTGAGTGCCGGTGCCGCGGAACGACGACTTGGCGATGACCGATCCGTTGACCACCGGGCGATCGTTGTTGGCGCCGTCCCCGTTGTTGTCGACGCCGGTCGTCGAGTTGAAGGGGCGGGCGGAGGCGAACTGGCTGATGGTTCCGATCGTGAGGTTGTAGGGCAGCCGATAGCTGAGCGAGATCACCGCGCGATGGCGCTGATCGACGACGCTCGGCCCCCGCTCCTCCTCGCCCAGCCGCGCCAGGGTGTTGTCATTGGCCGCCGATACCGTTCCCGTCGGGCTCGGTCGTGTTGGTCGCCTTGGACAAGGTGTAGCTGACCGTGGTGTCGAGGTGGGTGTTGCGATAGCGAAACTGGGTCTGCAGCCCGTTGTAGTCGGCCTCGCCGAGATTCGTGAGCACGTTCACCTGGCGCACCCCGCCATTCACGGGCAGGATCGGGCGAGTGGCGTTGGCCGCCGCCACCGTCCGCACCTGGCCTGAGGCATTGCGATCGAACGGCGTCGCCGCGTTCAGGTCAACCGTGCGATCGATGTTGGTCAGACGCTGGTGGACGTAGTCGGCGCCGAGAAACAGCCCCTTCCCGAATTCATGCTCCGCGCCGATCGAGATCACCTGGCTCTTCGGATTCACGAGCTTGTCGGGATAGTTCGGAAGCAGGTCGAAGTTCAGGCCGTACTTCGCGAACTGCGTCTTGTAGAAGTCGCGCTGGCCGGCCTGGATCACGATGTCGCGCGCGGGAAGCTGGCGGGGGCTGGGATTCGGATCGACGGGCACCGGGACGCACGATCCGCTGAGGCAAGTCGGGAAACCGGTCTGGCCCTGGATCGCGGTGTAGGTCGTGAGTCCGTCGAGGCCGTTCACGAGGTAGCTCGCCACCTTGTTGGACCGGATCTGCGTGTAGTACATGCCGTAACCGCCACGGATCGAGGTGCGCGCGTCGCCGCCCGGATGCCAGCCGAAGCCGACGCGTGGCGCCACGTTGCCCGTCGCGTCAGTCAGGGTCTGCTGGTCGTAGCGAAGCCCGAGATCGAGCGTGAGATCGGAGGTCACGCGAAAGCTGTCCTGGACGAAGGCGGTGTAGAGCCACTGCTTCAGCTCGTAGCTGTGGATACCGAAGTCGATGGGCTGGGTGTAGTTCTGCACGTCGTTGAGAGTCAGTTGATCGAGGGCGCGGTCGTCGTGGCTTGAACGTAAAGGTGCCGAGGACCGCGGTGCCGGGCTCGCTGCCCGTGCCGCCCGAGACGTGACGAGTCACGCTGCCGCCGATGCGAAGCGCGTGCTTTCCCGTCTTCCAGGTCACGGTGTCCGAGATCGAAGCTGGTGGCGAAAGATGTCGGAGAGCCGCGACTGCCCGACCGTGAAGGGCACCGTGCCGGCGCGCGTGTAGGTGGTCGAAAGCTCGTGGGCTTCCCAGAGCGTGACCGGATCGCCATGAAGGTACGCCACCCGCGCTTCGTTGAACAGCTTGGGATTCAGCACCGCGGTGTGATTGAGCTGGGTGGTCAAGGCTTTCCGCGAATACTTGCGCGCGACGCTCGGCGCGTTGGTGCCGCCCACCGCGTCCTGCGGGTTGTCGTCGTAGAACTGGTCGGCGTTCACGCGGAGCATCAGGTTCTGGCTCGGCTTGATCTTGATCGAGACGCGCGTTCACGAGGGTCTGCCGATAGTGACCGGTGTAGTCGAGACTGCCATCCGCGGGCAGCACGAACGCGGGCAGAGAGGGCGAGAGGTAGGTCGTGCGATCCTGACGTGTGTAGTCAGCGGAAAGGAAAAAGAAAGTCTTGTCCTTAACGATCGGCCCGCCAATCGAGCCCGAAACCTGTGCGAGTTCATCGGGGATATCCACCGGGCTAACCGCTGTAAGCGTCGTTGGCGTGACGCAACTCGTGACGGACGACGCACAGAAACCCTCGGTCGAAAACGACTTCGCCTGCCAGGGCGGCCAATGGCCAGGACCCTCGCCGTGCAAGGCGTTAGCGCCGCACTTAGTGACAAGATTCAATGCCGGTCCCGACGTCCAGCCATATTCCGACGAGAACGCATTCGACAGCACGGTCATCTCGCGGACCGCCCCGATAGGCACAGTCGCGATAGCCGTCTGGCGTCCCCAGCCTTCGTCGTTGCTGGCGCCGTCGAGGGTGAAGGTGGTCGCGCGGCGCGAGCCCACGCCAGTGACAAAGTACGTCGCGTTGACGAACAGGTCGCCCGTGCCCTTGCCCTGCCGAAAAGCGGAGTTGAGGAGGGGCAGGGTCGTCACCTTGCGGCCGAGGATCGGGGTCTCGTCGATCAGATCGCTGCTCAGACGGCGGCCGATCTGGGCGTCGTTGCGCACGCCTTCGGTGGTTCCATAAACCGTGACTTCGCTGGTTCCGCCCGTGGCCACGAGCTTGACCTTGAGGGTCGCGGTCTCACCGGCGCGGAGATTGACGTTCGAAGCCACGCCGTCGGCGAATCCCTGCTTCTTCACGGTGACGGTGTAGGCCCCCGACACGGAGAGTCCGGGGACGTTGGCGTCGCCGGCGGGGCCTGAGACCACGTCGCGACTTTCGCCGGTGGTGGTGTTCGCGACATTGACGGTGGCCCCCGGCGCGACTGCGCCGCTCTGGTCGATCACCACGACCACGAGGCTCGAGGTGTTGGGCGATTGAGCGAAGGCCGGGCTCACGAGGAGCGCGACAAGAAGCGCGCCGGTGAGGGCGCGGAGCGACGACGTTGTGTATTTCATGATTCCTCTGGCTGTACTACCTGGTTGTGACCACGAAGTCTTTGAATTCGCTGGTGCTGTCCGTCTTCGCCCAGAGGCCGACCCGGCCCTTCACGGGCGGGCGGAGCACGGGTTGTTGGCAGGAAAGAGGTCGGGATTGGGGGCGGCGCCGTTGCGTCCGGGACCGGGCTCGGCGCCTAAGGTGTGCTCGACCGCGAGTTGATCGTCGACGAAGACCTTGAGGTCCACCCCTTCGATGGTGAGCTTCAGTTCGTGCCAGGCCGCGCGGTCCAGCATGAATTTCTTCGCGCGATCGGAGAACTTCACGTTTCGGCGGAGGCCGTTGTGGAATTCCCACAGCGCCACGTTGTTCTCGGTGTCGTTGTAGCGCACGGCCAGCCAGTCGCCGTTCTCCTTCACGTTGAAGAGAATTCCGGACGCGCGGTCGAGATCGCCGGCCACGGTCTTGAACTTCACGCGGATGGTGCCTTCGGAGAAGTTGTCGAGGCTCTTCAAGACGGCGACCGGGAAGTAGGCGAACTGCTTGGCGTTGTCCATCAGCTCTTCATTGGCCGTGCCGTACAGGCGCCGGGCGTTGCTGGCGAGGAGCTTGGTCGGCGCATCCTGCGCGGCCTTCCACGGCGTGCCGTCGACGCGGATCACCTTCTCCTTGCCGTCCTCGGCCACCACCCAGGTGCCCACCATGGGCTCGAAGGTCACGGGCGTCTTCCCCACCTGGTCCTTCTTGAGGTCGGGCTTGAAATCGCCCGCGCTCGTGATCGCGGCCGCGAGGGTCGCGAGAAGTGCTCCAATGAATCGGTTGGTGGGTGTCATATCGGTCTCCTGAAAACCACAAGGCCCGCGCTGAGAACGAGCGCCGGCCAGAGGATGTAGAAAAGGGGCGCGGCTCCCGCGGGTCGGGCCGCGAGGGGATGTCCGCGAAAGACGGAAGCGGTTTCGGGGCCGGGAGTCAGGGCGGCCAGAGCGAAGATGTTTTCGAGCGCGCCCTCGGCCGTGGTCTCGCGACTTACCGCCTTCTGATCGCCCAGCTGGTACCAGATCTCGCCATAGTGGTCCGCGGTCTGTTCGAAGAGGCCGGTCGAGGTGGATGAGACGTAGTGAACGCTCACGCCGGGCATCACCCGGCGCAGCTTCGAGAGGACATTGCGATCGAGGTCGACTCGCCGCGGGTCTTCGGGGGCGAGATGAACCTCCACCGCGAGCGGTTTATGGATGCGCTCAAGGGTCTCCTCGTCGCTCACCGAGAAGCGTTGTACCGGTTCTCGGAGGCGTCCCAGCTCGCCCGGACGAAAGTCGCGCCGACCATGACAAGGGCGGCGGCGCCGATCGCCGCCAACGATTCGATCGATCGCTGTTCACGCTCACCCCGAGCTTCATCCACACCGAGGCGATCACCAGTCCGGCCAGGATCAAGGTGAAGACGATGAGCACCACATCGGCCTGCACGAGACCGTGCTGGAAGGCCGCCACCATCACCGGGGCGTGTAGCCCGAACGCTCCCCAGATTCCGCCCTGGACCGCGGCCACGAAGCTGATCACCCAGGTCCCCACCGTGAAAGCGAGGGTGAGGATCGCGGCGGTCGCGGGATGCTCGGCGAGGGAGGCGGCCGCGGCGGCGAGGGCGATGGTGACGCCGGCGTTCAGGAGATGCCCGAGAGCGACCGCGAAAATCTCGGGCCAGTGAATGGGGCCGCCGTAGCTCTTCCAGAGGACGTAGGGACATCACCGCGGGAATGGACGCGATAGCCCAGCCTGCGAGCAGGACCAGGGCCTTCAGTCCGATGCGGAAGAGGGGTGAGAGCGGCTGCTGCATCTCGAGCTTGGAGGCGCCGGTCGGCGGTCGGCCGAGACCATGCGGATGGCGACGAAGGGCAGGAGAAACGCGGCCACGATCTCATAGGCGCTGAAAGTCGGACCAAAGATCCCGATGAGCGGTGAGAACGCCTCGCCCACCTCCCGCGGAGGTTCCGTTGAGACCGGAAAGCTCCGCGTAGGTGTTCACCGCGCTGATGAAAGAGACCCCGACCAGCGGTCCGGTGAGCAGGAGCATCACCCAGAAGGCGCGCGCGGAAAGCAGCTCGCGGCACTCCTTCTCGAGCAGCCAGGTCCAGGGAGCTCTAGGTGAGGGCAAGGAAGACCTCTTCGAGATCCGCGGACCGGAAGGCGCGCTCGGTGTGGCGTCACCGCCGCCGCGGTCAATTCCTCGATCGTGCCCTCGCCGCAGACTCGCCCTCCGCTCAAGAGGACGAAGCGGTCGCAGAGCCGCGCCGCGTCGGCGATCTGATGGATGGACAGGAAGAGCGTGCTCCCGAAGCCGCGTGAGCCCGCAGAGTCGTCGCCACTTCGCGGGACTGCTTCAGGTCGAGGCCGTCGAACGGTTCGTCCACGAGGAGCAGGGGCTGCGGGGCGAGGAGGCCCATGGCCAGCAGGACGCGCTTGCGTTGCCCCTTGGACAGTTCCTCGATCCGCGCGGCCATGAGAGGCTCGAGGGCGAGGCTCTTGACCACTTCATCGCGCAGCGAAGCGCGGCCACCGAAGAAGCCAACCACGTACTCGAGACCGAAGCGAACGGTCTGAGCCGGCCAGGGCGCGATGGCATCGGGCAGGTAGAAGGCCTGGGAATCATCGAGCCGGGTTCCCGAACCCTGGGGCAGGACTCCGGCGAGGCATTCGAAGAGCGTGGTCTTCCCGCACCGTTCGGACCAATCAGACCGAGCACTTCTCCGGGCCGGATGGAGAAGCTGACACGGTCCAGCGCGAGAAGGCTCCCGTACGTGTTCGACACGTCGGACACACGCAGAGCTTCGCCAGAGACATTGGGCACATACCGAGGAGCGGCCGTAGTACTACCAGCCCCCGTAGGTCCTCGTGCGATCTTCGGTATCGAAGCGTGCGCTCAGCGCGGATAGCGGATCGTGCCGACGAGGTCCCCAAGGCTCAGGAGCTGGTGGCGGTTCAGGTAGTCGACCAGACCGGCCTCGATCTCCGCGTAGATGTTCGGGCGGGAGAAATTGAGCGTCCCCACCTGCACCGCCGCGGCTCCGGCGATGAAGAACTCGAGCGCATCGCTCGCCGACGCGATGCCGCCGATACCGATGATGGGAATCTTCACCGCCCGCGCCGCCTGCCAGGTCATGCGCACGGCCAGGGGCCGGATGGCGGGGCCGGACAGACCGCCGGTGCCGAAAGCGAGTTTGGGCTTGCGGGTCTCGACATCGATGGCGAGGCCGAGGAAGGTGTTGACGCACGAGATGGCATCGGCTCCATGAGGGTTCCGAATGTGACGTACAGACAGAGGGCAGTGCTCGATGGGGTTAGCTTCATGCTACCGCTTCGCTCGTTGAAGAATTGTGAACATCGTTGCGTCGATGCGAGTGGGAACGCACGAGCGATTCATGTTCGGTCTTGGCTTGTCGATTCACCCGCATTGAACCCCGAAGGAGCGTGTGGCGCGCGACTGCCAGCCACCAGCGAGGCGCCAAACGACAAGTGCTGCCCATCCAATTGCTTGTCTGGCAATGGACCAGTCAAAGGCCAAGCATACTCTCACAAGATTGATGACTGCCCCCTGCGTTCTCGTTGTCGCTGACTCCAAGGTCGGGCAAGCGAAGGCACTGGAATTTTTGGCCCACTCTCGAGTAGATCGGGTGTGTCGATGATTCGTATACGTCCTCGTCCCTAAGGACTCGCCGGTACGAAGATCGAACAGCTCACCCTGCAATACCGCGAAGACAACGGCCCGCGCGTTCGCCCCAAGGATGCTTCGCTGTAGCACGCCAATGCCTCTCATGGCTTGATTTGTGCGGAAAACTATGTCTTGGCTTGTGCCACGTTCGATCAGCAGTAGGTAGTCTGCGTTCGCCTTCAGATTTCTTGGAAATCCGCTGGTTGTGCGGCTCATGTTCTCCACAGCTTCAACAGACCGATAGCGTTTGTCTGAATCCAGTGCCCACAGTGCCGTGGACAGTGCCGCTTGATCAAGTCGAAGGTCCTTTGCGGAATGCTCGCCAGATTCATTGTTGAATACAGTCGTTCCGATCCACAAGAGGTTGAGAGACGAACCGAGATCTGATGCTACAAGTATTGACTTTCCTGCTGCTTCCTCATCGCACTTCGCTTGGATCAAACGACGCGCAACCAGCGAGAACAGCAATGCCGAGAAGGACGACGTAGGACAACTTGCCTGCAACCGTCTTGAACAAACGTGTCATGTTCTACTCCTTTGAGCGAGCTGGTGCAGCGCTCGAACGTGAACGTAACCTGCCGGCGGAGCGCGCCAGCGTCGAGCGAACCCACCAGCCCAGCTGTGAGGCGGTCCTGCTGAGGGGCCGCACCGCGCGCCGAAGCTGCGCGACTGATGCGGCGTACTGGGCGCCTAGGCTGCGTGAAATCGGAGTTCCGCGCCACGCTGATCCTCCGAACAATTGTGGCGACGCCTTCACTGGCACCACGACTGCGAGAACCAGCCAGCACTACATGCGACTGTGTTGACCACCCAGAAGAGCGCCGGGATACCAAGAAACCAGAGCCACACCAGCCTCCGGAGAACGTCCTCCTTCAGTGCAGCGGCGCCAACAAGAAGAACGACAGCGGACAACAGTGGGAGCGGGATAAGGGTGCGGGCGTCGTTCGCTTGGAGTTCACCCCGGCGCCAGACGTGTACCGAGACGCCAAGGAAGACGATGCCGAGAACAACGCAGCACGCCCTCAGGGAGCGCTCTGACAATAGGTAGATGGAACCCCAGACATTTGGTTGTGCGGCCTACAAATGGAACTCAGGTGATGCCGGCTGCAAAGCTGCGTATGTATCCGACGCGCGCCGCGATCCTTCGCGGCGTCTTCACTCCGTGGAAGACTTGAAAACGGCCCTCCCTCGGTGGATCGCTCCGCGTCATACGCGGCCTTTCATCGCAACTGCGACCCCAGGTCATCAACGATGAACACAATTACGGCCTGTCAAGACGAGGAAGGCCCTGCAGAGGCCTCACTGCGAAACGTGCGGCGTGCTCCCCGCCGCTGGTACAAGAGCCGGGCAAGTACATCCGCAGCGGGCAATGAGCCAACAAGTTGGCGACAGCGTACTAGGACGGCCGTGACGTCGTTGCGCAGGGCCTCGGCGGGCCAACCGATAACTTGTAACTCAGGACGAAACTCAATGTGGTCCGCGGAAAACTCGCCGCCAGGGGTAAGGAATGCGTACTCGTGTACGGAGCTACGACGAAGAGCTACGATGCCCTGCCGGCGCTTGACTGGGAATTCGGATAGGAACTCTGGCTCAACCTCGAAGCCAGGCTCGGCGAATGACTCTGCTGACCAGATGCTCACATACGCCCACGCGAAGACACTCGCATTACCTTTGCCTCGGCGCACTATGTAGAAGAGCGCGGCACTGTTGTTTGCGTCCGCCGCGAGCGGTATACGAAGTACGGCAGAGTCCTCGTCGCCGGTATTGAGGCTCGCGCCCACCTCGCCTTCGCAGAAGCGGCGCAGGATGGACTTTGCATCCTTGAAGAGCATGGGCAGCGGAGTGGATTGTGTGAGGTCTAACGAGACTGGGCTTTAACCCGATTTCCGGCGCGGCGAACAGCGTCGATGCGAGTTGGAACGCGTGAGCGATTCATGTTCGGGCTTTGGCTTGTCGATTCACTTGCATTGAACCCCGAAGGGGTGTGGCGCGTCAATGTGACGCTTGCCGCCGCGCAAGCAAGTTCCCAGAAATGTTGTGCACCAGGCAGTAGAGTTGCCACTGTGCGGCGACGCTGGCCACGGATATGCGACTGCAGGCTCAACCCTCCGCGCACTTCACAGATCGATCAATCGCTGGCATTGGCGGGGGCGTCCATATATGTCACCGGCTCGCCGACAGGCCTCTTACTGCTCAACGCAGTAGATGCGAAACAGAAACGTACAGGCGGCCGTTCCGGTGACGTGAAAGGCTGTGGCATCTGAGTAAATTGTCGAACCGTAGGTGCCAGCGTAGGTGCCGTCAGAGGTTGACCAGCCTTGGCAGTTCTCAACACTTGCTGCAAACGCGGATGCGTCTCCAAAGCCCGTCCAAACGTTTGATGTGGAGGTTGGATCCGTTGGGTAGCCAATCCCAAAGCTCTGGTGAATGACATTCTCAAGAGGGGCGCTTCCCGTCGGGAAAACCGCGCTTGGCGTTGTGACGGCAATGCGGACGTTGTTCTGAGGGCGGTAGTAGGCTGTGCTTGGCCTCAGCACCCAGTCATTGCGGCTCACCGCGTCTCGATTTATGCCGTCGACGAGGAGAGCTTTGTAAACCGCCGCTGAAGGGCGCGCAGGATCCGATTGGCAGAAGCTGTCTGCCTTGGCGATCGCGGTGCTTCCCGCGAGGGCTTGGTCGTCACGGAAGTTCCCCGTGTGAATCCGGCTTGTGACGAAGATCTTAAGGCCGCTTGAAGCCGTCTCAGTGGCGTCTCCACCACCTCCGCATCCGAAGAGCAACACGACGATCGCACACAGTAGGATCAGAGGTGACTTGCTGCTATGACTCATAGGTATCTCCAAGACAGTCGGCTGTGGATGATCGCGCTGGTGCCCAGCGCCCTACATATGGAACTTAGGTGATGCTGGCATGCAAAGTTGCGTATGCATACGGCGATTGCCGCGCTCCTACGCGGCACCGTCATTCAGTGGAAGGCCCGAAAACGCCTCTCCCTCGATGGATCGCCCGGCGTCATACGCAGCCCAAAAATTACCGGGTGGATTGCTTGGCGCAGGCATTCGTATGGCGACGCGGCGTCTTCACTCTGTGGAAGGCCCGAAAACGGCTCGCCCTCGATCGATCGCTCGGCGTCATACGCAGCCCAAGAATTACCGGATGGATGGCTTGCCGCGGGCACCCGTTTGACCGCATCACCGCTGCCGCTGCAGCGCAGCCTCGTCCCAGGCCGTGGCACCGATCGGCTCGCCCCACAGGTCGATCACCACCTGCGTGCCGCGGTGCACCTGCAGCGCCGCCGCGCCGCGCACATAACCCAGGCCGACGCAGGCGCCGGCGGCCCCGGCTCCAGCCGGCGGAGCTGAGTTCGCCGACCGCCTGGCCGTCGATCTCGATCGCCTCGCCGCCCCAGATGTAGGCGGCGGGGTCGTCGAGCACGAAGCACAGCAGCTTCTTGGCCAGCGGCTGGCCCTGCGACTTCAGCAGCGCCTCGCGGCCGATGAAGGGCGCGGGCTTGTCCAGCTTCACCGCGAAGGCCAGGCCGGCCTGCCAGGGTGTTTCGTCGGGCCCGAGTTCGGCGCCCCAGGCGCGGCGGCCGGCCTCGATGCGCAGCGCGTCGAGCGCGAAGTAGCCGGCGTCGACCAGGCCCAGGTCGGCGCCGGCTTCGTGCAGCGCCAGGTAGACATGGCGCGCCATCTCGATCGGCACGTACAGCTCGTAGCCCGGCCCGCCGACGTAGCTCATGCGCGCGGCGCGCACGCGGGCCAGGCCGAGGTCGATCTCGCGCGTGTGCGAAAACTTCAGACCCTGCGGCGACAGGTCGTCGGGGCTGACGCGGGCCAGCAGCTCGCGCGAGCGCGGGCCCATCAGCGACAGCACCGAATACAGCGCGCTGACATCGGTGACGACCACCTGTTCGTCGGCGCCCAGGTGGCGCGTGATCCAGTCGCGGTCGCGCTGCGGCTGGGCCGAGCCGGTGACGACCAGAAAACGATCCTCGGCCTGGCGCATCACGGTCAGGTCGCTCTCGAAGCCGCCGCGCTCGTTGAGCAGCGCGGTGTAGACCATGCGCCCTGCCGGCACGTCGATCTCGTTGGCGCACAGGCGTTGCAGCAGGGCCAGCGCGTCGCGGCCCTGCAGCAGCAGCTTGCCGAACGAGGTCTGGTCGTACAGCGCGACGGCTTCGCGGGTGGCGCGCATCTCGGCCTGCACCCAGGGCAGCCAGCCGGGCGTGGCCAGGCTGAATGCGGGGCGCGCCTGCGCCGGCCGGCCTGAAGTAGTTGGCGCGCTCCCAGCCGTTCTTGCTGCCGAACTCCGCGCCCTTGGCCGCCAGCAGGTCGTACAGCGGCGAGGTGCGCAGCGGCCGCGCGCTCTCCAGTTCCTGGCGCGGCCAGCGCATCGCGTAGTGCAGGCCCAGGGTCTCGGCGGTGCGCTGGGCCAGCGCGCGGCGGTTGGCGGTGAAGGCGCCGAAGCGGCGCACGTCCACGTCCCACAGGTCGCTCGGCGCCTCGCCGCCGATGATCCACTCGGCGATCAGCCGCCCCGCGCCGCCCGAGTTGGCGATGCCGGCCGAGTTGAAGCCGGCGCAGACGAAGTAGTTGCGCAGCTCGGGCGCCTCGCCGACGATGAAGTTGCCGTCCGGCGTGAAGCTCTCGGGGCCGTTGAGCAGCATCTTGATCTGCGCTGTTTCCAGGCAGGGCGTGCGGTGGATGGCGTTGGTCATCAGCGGTTCGAACTGGTCCCAGTCTTCGTCGAGCAACTGGAACTGGAAGGTGCTCGGAATCGGATCGACCGTCCACGGCTTGGCCTGGGGCTCGAAGCCGCCCATCACCAGGCCGCCCACCTCTTCCTTGTAGTAGATGAAGCCGTCGGGGTCGCGCATCACCGGCAGCATGGGGTGCACGCCTGCGATCAGGCCGGTGACGATGTAGAAATGCTCGGCCGAATAAAGCGGCACGTTGACCCCGGCCAGGGCCCCGAACTGGCGCGCCCATTGCCCGGCGCAGTTGACCAGCACCTCGCAGCGCACATCACCGGCCGCGGTGCGCACGCCGGCCACGCCGCCTTTCTCGACGATCACCCCGGTGACTTCGGTGTCTTCGACCAGCTTCGCGCCGCGCTTGCGTGCGCCCTTGGCCAGCGACATGGTCAGGTCGGCCGGGTTGGCCTTGCCGTCGCCCGGGATCCAGAGCGCGCCGGCGAGGTCGTCGGTGCGCATCACCGGGTACAGGTCGCCGGCCTCGCGCGGCGTGATGAGCTGCATCTCGACGCCGAAGCTGCGCGCCAGCGCGGCCTGCTTCTTGAACACCTGCCAGCGCTCGGGCGTGCGTGCCACGTTCACGCTGCCGCATTGCTTCCAGCCGGTGGCCAGCCCGGTCTCGGCCTCGAGCGTGCTGTACAGCTCGATGCCGTACTTGCTCATGCGCGTCATGTTGCGATTCGGCCGCATCTGACCCACCAGGCCGGCGGCGTGCCAGGTGGTGCCGCAGGTCAGCTTGCCCTGCTCGAGCAGGAGCACGTCGCTGATGCCGGCAAGGCCCAAGTGATAGGCCGTCGAGCAGCCGGCAATGCCGCCGCCGACGATGACGACACGGGCGTGGGTGGGCAGGGTCATGCGCATAGCCTAGCGCGGGAAGCCCGGGCGCGGACGGGCAGGGCGGGAAACCCCGGCTGTCATGAAACCGTAGCTCGGAGAAGATGGAATGCACTTCCACAGGAGGAAACCCCATGATGTTCAAGTTTGCGTTTCGCCATCTGCTCGCTGCCGTCGCAGGCATCGCCGCAGCCGCGTTGCTCGTCACCCCCGCCTTGGCCCAGAAGACCAAGATCACCGTCTATTCCGGCCTCGAGGCCGACCAGGTCGGCGCCTACAAGACAGCCTTCGAGGCGGCCAACCCGGATGTCGAGATCGCCTGGGTGCGTGACTCGACCGGCGTGATCACCGCCCGCATCCTGGCCGAAAAAGACAACCCGCGCGCGGACGCGATCTGGGGCCTGGGCGCTTCCAGCGTGGCACTGTTCGACTCGATGGGCCTGCTCGAGGCCTACTCGCCCAAGGGCCTGGACCAGATCAAGCCGACCTTCCGCAGCGCGAAGAACCCGCCGAGCTGGACCGGCATGGACGCCTGGCTGGCGGTGATGTGCTTCAACACCATCGAAGGCGGCAAGAAGAACCTGCCCAAGCCCGCGGCCTGGACCGACCTGGGCAACCCGGTCTACAAGGATTCGATCGTCATGCCCAACCCGGCCTCGTCGGGCACCGGCTACCAGGCGGTGTACGCCTGGATCCAGATCATGGGCGAGAAGGCCGCCTGGGAGTTCATGGACAAGCTGCACCAGAACATCGCCGTCTACACCCACTCGGGCTCGGCGCCCTGCGTGCAGGCCGCCAAGGGTGAACGCGTGATCGGCATCGGCTTCGACATGCGCGGGGCCAAGGAGAAGACCGCCGGCGCGCCGATCGACATCATCCTGGCCAAGGAAGGCGCACCCTGGGACATGGAGGCCACGGCCATCGTCAAGGGCACCAAGAACTTGGCGGCGGCGCAAAAGCTGGCCGACTTCGCGGTTTCCAAGGCCGCCTACGAGTTGTACGGCAAGTACTACGCGATCTCGGGCTACCCGGGCATGAACCCGGCGCCGCCGAACTACCCGCCCAGCGCCGACGCGGCGATGGCCAAGATCGACCTGGCCAAGATGGGCCAGGAGCGGGCCAAGATCCTGGCCGAGTGGACCAAGCGCTACGACGCCAAGTCGGCACCGAAGTGACCGGGGCGCCCGAGCCTTACCTGCGCATCGAGCGTCTGGTCAAGCAGTTCGGCGCCTTCACCGCGTTGAAGGATGTCTCGCTCGAGATCCTGCCGGGCGAGTTCGTCTGTTTTCTCGGGCCCTCGGGCTGCGGCAAGACGACCCTGCTGCGGGCCATCGCCGGGCTGGACATCCAGACCTCGGGGCGCATCTTCCAGGCCGGCAAGGAGATCTCCACCTTGCCGGCCTCGCAGCGCGACTTCGGCATCGTGTTCCAGTCCTACGCGCTGTTTCCGAACCTGACCGTCGCCGCCAACGTGGCCTACGGCCTGGTCAGCCGCGGCGTGCCCAAGGTCGAGATCCAGACCCGTGTCGTCGATCTGCTGCAGCTGGTGGGCATGCCCGAGTCGGCGCGCAAGTACCCGGCGCAGCTGTCGGGCGGCCAGCAGCAGCGGGTGGCCTTGGCGCGCGCGCTGGCGCTGTCGCCGGGCCTGCTCCTGCTCGACGAGCCGCTGTCGGCGCTGGACGCCCGCGTGCGCGCGCACCTGCGCAGCGAGATCCGCCAGCTGCACCAGCGCCTGCGCGTGACGACCATCATGGTCACCCACGACCAGGAAGAAGCCCTGACCATGGCCGATCGCATCGTGGTCATGAACCAAGGCGTGATCGAGCAGGTCGGCACGCCGACCGAGGTCTACCGCAAGCCGAGCAGCGCCTTCGTCGCCGATTTCGTAGGCACCACCAACTTTCTGCCGGCCGTGGTCACCGCGGCCAGCCAGGTGCGATATGCGGGCATAGACCTGGGCTGCGAGCTCGATGTACGGCCCGGGGTCGGCCATGACGTCACCTTGGCCGTGCGGCCCGAGGACATCGCGGTGCGCGGGGTCACGGCCGGCATGGCCAACAGCTTTCAGGTGCGCATCGCCGACATCGAATTCCTGGGTGCCTTCTGCCGCGTCAAGCTGGCGGTCACCGCCGGCGCGCCCCCCATCATTGCCGACTTCTCGATCAACCTGGTGCGCGACTTGGGCATAGCGGTCGACAAGGAGCTGCTGATCGCGATGCCGCCCGAGCGGCTGCGCGTGTTTCCGCGCTCGCCGCAACTGCCGTGACCACGGCGACGACTCCAGCCCCAGCGACCGCAGCGCCCTATACGGTGGTGCGTCGCCGGCTCGACCGCGACGATATCGTGATGCGGGCCGGCCTGGTCCTGCTCATCGGCTGGATGATGCTGACCCTGGTGCTGCCGCTGTGGACGCTGTTGTCCAAGAGCTTCCAGAACCAGAACGGCGAGTTCGTCGGGCTGGCCAATTACCAACTCTATTTTTCGACGCCCTCGCTGTTCGATTCGGTCTGGAACAGCCTGTACGTATCGGTGATCACGACCCTGATCGTGCTGCCGCTGGCCTTCGTCTATGCCTACGCCCTGCAGCGCAGCTGCATGCGCTGGAAGGGCCTGTTCCAGGCCGTGGCCCTGATTCCGATCCTGGCGCCCTCGCTGCTGCCGGCCATCTCGCTGGTCTATCTGTTCGGCAACCAGGGATTCCTCAAGGCGTTCCTGTTCGGCGGCTCGATCTACGGCGCGGGCGGCATCATCGTGGCCCAGGTCTTCTATTGCTTTCCGCACGCGCTGATGATCCTGGTGGCCGCGCTGTCGATGGCCGACGGCCGGCTCTACGAGGCCGCCGATGTGCTCGGCGCGTCGAAGTTGCGCGTCTTCTTCACCGTCACCCTGCCCGGCGCCAAGTACGGCGTGATCAGCGCCGGCTTCGTCATCTTCACCCTGGTCGTCACCGACTTCGGCATCGCCAAGGTCATCGGCGGGCGCTTCAACGTGCTGGCCACCGACATCTTCAAGCAGGTCATCGGCCAGCAGAACTTCGAGATGGGCGCGGTCGTCGGCTTCGTGCTCTTGATTCCGGCCGTGGTGGCCTTCGCCGCCAACCGCATCACCGAGCGCAGGCAGGTGGCCTTGCTGTCGGCGCGTGCCGTGCCGCTGGAGCCCAAACCCGAACCACGCCGCGATTGGCTGCTGTTCGGCTTCTGCGCCCTGATAGCCAGCCCTATCGTGGGCATTCTGGGCATGGCGGCCTGGGCCTCGTTCGTGACCCGCTGGCCCTACAACCTGACGCTGACGCTGAAGAACTTCGCCTTCAGCGAGTTCGATTCCAACGGCTGGAGCGCGTACTGGAATTCGATCGAACTGGCGAGCTGGACGGCGCTGATCGGCACGGTCGTCGTCTTCCTCGGCGCCTACCTGCTGGAGAAGACACGCAGCTTCGCCTGGGGGCGCGGCATCGCCCAGTTCATGGCCATGCTGCCGATGGCCGTTCCGGGCCTGGTGCTCGGCCTGGCCTACATCTTCTTCTTCAATGCGCGCGGCAATCCGCTGGGCTTCATCTACGCCACGATGACCATCCTGGTGGTCAATTCGGTGACGCACTTCTACACCGTCAGCCACCTCACCGCCACCACGGCCTTGAAGCAGCTCGACGGCGAATTCGAGGCCGTCTCGGCATCGCTGAAGGTCTCGCTGCTGCGCACCATGGCCCGCGTGACCATCCCGGTCTGCCTGCCGGCGGTGCTCGATGTCAGCATCTACCTCTTCGTCAACGCCATGACCACGGTGTCGGCCGTCATCTTCCTGTACTCGACCGACACCAAGCCGGCCGCGGTGACGATCGTCAACATGGACGAAGCCGGCTTCACCGCCGCGGCGGCAGCGATGGCCATGTGCATCGTCGTCACCTCGGCAAGCGTGAAAGTCGTGCACCTCCTGCTCACGCGCCGTTTCGAGCGCCGCACACAGGCCTGGAGAAAACGGTAGTTACGCCGGAGACGCTTCCCGCATGGCAATCCCCACCCAAACCCGCATCGTCATCATCGGTGGCGGGATCATCGGCTGCAGCATCGCCTACCACCTGGCCCAGCGCGGCGTGCGCGACGTGGTTGTGCTCGAGCGCCTGCAGCTCACGCATGGCGCGACCTGGCACGCGGCGGGCCTGGTCGGGCAGCTGCGCAGCAGCAGCAACCTGACGCGATTGATGCGTTACGGCGCCGAGCTCTACGGCAAGCTCGAGGCGCAGACCGGCCAGGCCACCGGCTGGCACCGCACGGGCAGCCTGCGCCTGGCCTCGTCGCCGGCGCGTTGGCAGGAGCTCAAGCGGTCGGCGACCATGGCCAAGGGCTTCGACTTTCGGGTCGACCTGGTCACGCCGCGCGAGGCGCGCGACCTCTATCCCCTGCTGGAGCTGGGAAACGTCGTCGGCGCGGCGTGGATAGCAGGCGACGGCGATGTCGACCCGGCCAGCCTGACCCAGGCCTATGCCGCGGGCGCGCGGGCGGGCGGCGTGGCCATCCATCAGGGTGTGCGCGTGACGGCGCTGCGCAAGCAGGGCCGCCGCGTCACGACCGTCGTCACCGACCAGGGCGAGATCGCGGCCGAGTGCGTGATCGACGCCGCGGGCATGTGGGGCCGCGAGATCGCCGCGATGGTCGGCACCCGTGTCGCCGTCGGTGCCGTCGAGCACCAGTACTTCGTGTCCGAAAAAACCGAGCGCATTCCCGCCGGCCTGCCTTCGCTGCGCGACCCGGACGGCAACTTCTACGTCAAGCCCGAGCCGGGCGCGCTGGCCGTCGGCGGCTGGGAGCCCAACACCAAACCCTGGGGTGCAGCCGGCATCGCCGCGGATTTCGGGCCCGAGCTGCTGCAGCCCGATTACGACCGCTTCGAGCCCCTGGGCACGGCCGCCTGCGCGCGCATACCGGTGCTCGGCGAAATCGGCATCCGGCAGATGATCAACGGGCCTATCCCCATCACGGCCGACGGCGAGCCGGTGATCGGCCTGTCGCCCGAGCTCGACAATTTCTACCTGTGCTGCGGCTTCACCTCGGGCATCGCGGCCTCGGGCGGCGCCGGCTGGGTGATGGCCAACTGGATCGTCGACGGCGACCCGGGGCTGGACCTGTGGCCGTTCGACGTGCGCCGCTTCGGCGCCCCGCACTCGGTCAAGGACACGCTGTACCAGCGGGCGGTGGAGAGTTATGCCCGCTACTACCACATCGCCTGGCCGAATCACGAGACCGAAGCCGCCCGCGGCGCGCGGCGCAGCCCGCTGTACGACACGCTGATGCGCAGCGGTGCGGTCTACGGCAACAAGTTCGGCTGGGAGCGCCCGAACTGGTTCGCGCCGGCAGGCACGCCGGCGCTGGACACGCCGAGCTTCGAGCGAGGCCCGGCCTTTGACGCCATCGCGGCCGAGCACCGCGCGGTGCGCGAGCGCGTGGCGCTGATCGACATGAGCTCGTTCTCCAAGTTCGAGATCCGCGGCCCGTCTGCGCTGGCGCTGCTGCAAAAACTCGCGGTGAACGACCTCGACAAACCCGAGGGCAGCATCGTCTACACCCAGCTGTGCAACGAGCGCGGCGGCATCGAGGCCGATGTGACCATCACACGCCTGGCCGCCGACCGCTTCTACTTCGTCACCGGCAGCGCGCTCGGCGTGCGCGACCGCTCGACCATCGAGCGCCACCTGCCCGGCGACGGCAGCGTGGAAATCGTCGATCACACCTCGGCCAAGGCAGTGCTCAACCTGTGCGGCCCGAAATCGCGCGAGGTGCTGGCCCAGCTGACCGATGCGCCGCTGGACAACGCCCACTTTCCGTACATGAGCGCGCGCGAGCTCGACCTGGGCCTGGCACCGGTGCTCGCCCTGCGCGTGACCTATCTCGGCGAACTCGGCTACGAACTGCACGTACCGGTCGAGTACGCGCTGCATCTCTACGAGCGGCTCTGGGCCTGTGGTGTGCCGCACGGCATCGCCAATGTGGGCTACCGGGCGATCAACAGCCTGCGCCTGGAAAAACATTACCTGGTCTGGGGCACGGACATCACACCCGACTACAACCCCTACGAGGCCGGGCTCGGCTTTTGCGTGGCCCTGGGCAAGGGCGACTTCCTGGCCCGCGCGGCGCTGGCGCAGGTGAAGGCGCAGGGGCCGGCACGGCGCCTGGCCTGGTTCACCGCGCCGCCGGAGCCCACCCTGCATGGCGGAGAAGTCGTGCTCGCCGGCGAGCGCGTGCTCGGCCGCGTCACCAGCGGCGGCTTCGGCCACAGCATGGGCCGCAACATCCTGTGCGCCTATGTGGCGGCCGACGAGCCGGCCGATACCGAGGTGACGATCGAAGTGATGGGCCAGCGCTTTCCGGCGTTGCGCCATGCGCGGCCGCCCTACGACCCGGAGCGGCGTGCGATCCTTGCCTGAGAGCCCAACCACCGACCACCGATTGCTGCCGGCCATGAACGATCCACAAACCCTCCGACCCCGACTCGAACCCGAACTCGAGGCCCTGCTCGCCAAGCGACGCGATGGCCACGGCATGCCGCGCGAGCTGTACCACACCGACGCCGTCTATGCCGCGGAACTGCGCCGCATCTGGGCCGGAGGCTGGCTGTTTGCGGGTTTTGCCTTCGAGCTGGCCCAGCCGGGCGACTACTTCACGTTCGCGGTGGACTCGACGCCGGTGCTGGTGCTGCGCGGCGACGACGGCGAGGTACGCGCCTTCCACAACGTCTGCCGGCACCGCGGCACCCAGCTCTGCCGGGCCGACAGCGGGCATCTGCGCAGCATCGTCTGCCCCTACCACTCCTGGACTTACGCGCGCAACGGCGAGCTGCGCCACTGCCACGGCATGCACGAAGATCTGGACAAGTCGCAGCTGGGCCTGCGGCCCCTGCACGCGGTGGTGGTGTCGGGCCTGATCTATGTCTCGCTGGCGGCCGAGCCGCCGTCGATCGACGGCTTGCGCAGCGACTTCGGCGCGGCGGGTCAGCCGCAGGGCTTCGAGCACGCCAAACTGGCGCATGTGGTCGACTACGAAGTCGATGCGAACTGGAAGCTGGTCTGGGAGAACAACCGCGAGTGCTTTCACTGCGTGCCCTGCCACCCGCAATACGTGAAAGCCAACTTCGACGTCGTCGACGAGCAGACCGCATCACCGGCGGTGCGGCGCAAGATCGACGCCGCGACCGCCCGCATCGCCGCCAAGTGGACGCTGACCAGCGCCGCCGCCGCGCATCCGCAGGGCGGCCTGGCCACCTTCCCCGACCCCGAGCGCGGCCTGTGGTTCGCCAGCAGCCGCACGCCGCTGGCCGAAGGCTTCGTCACCGAATCGATGGACGGCAAGCGCGTCGCGCCGCTGATGGGCGATTACGAAGACGAGGAGGTCGGCGTGCTGCGCCTGCGCAGCCTGCCCAACTTCTGGATCCATGCCAGCTGCGACCATGCGGTGGCCGCGCGCATGTTGCCGGCCGGCCCGCGCAAGACGCGTATGCGCGGCTACTGGCTGGTCGACGCCAAGGCCAAGGAAGGCAGCGACTACCAACTCGACCGCCTGCTGCCGTTCTGGCACCTGACCAACCAGCAGGACTGGGACATCTGCCACTGGCAGCAAAAGGGCATCGACTCGATCGGCTACGAGCCGGGCCCGCTGTCGCAGCGACTGGAATACAACGTCGATGCCTTCATTCGCTGGTACCTGGGGCAGATGCGGACCTGACGCGGTTCTCCGCTCACGCCAATCGAAGGGCCATCACACCGGCCACGATGACCAGCGTGCCTGCGGCGCGCTGCAGGCCGAAACGCTCCTTCAAGATCCAGCTGCCCAGCAGCGCCGCGAACAAGACCGAGGTCTCGCGCAGGGCGGCCACGCTGGCGATGGGGGCGATCGTCATGGCCCACAACGCGATCGCGTAGGAGCCTATCGATGCCGTGCCGCCGAGCGCGGCCAGCGGCCAGCGGCGCCGTGCATAGGCCAGGATGGCCTGCCGGCCGGCCATGTCGCGACGGAAGTACACCAGCGACGGGTAGGGCAGGCCGTCGAGCACGAACAACAGCATCACGTAGGCCGCGGCCGTGTGGCCGGCCGCCACGGTTTCGCGCACACCCTTGCCATCGACGAAGGTGTAGACGGCGATGATCAGCGCGTTGCTGAAGGCGAACAGCAGCGCCTTGCGGTGGTGCAGGGTCTGGCCCGGATGCGCCAGACCGACCAGGGCCACGCCCAGCGTGATGCCGACGATGCCGGCCCAGGCCAGCAAGCTCGGCGCCTCGGCCAGCACGGCCGAGCTGCCCAGGGCCACCAGCAAGGGCGCGAAGCCGCGCATGATCGGATAGGTCAGGCCGAGCTCGCCGTTCTGATAGGCGCCGGCCAGCGCGAAGTAGTAGCCGATGTGGATCACCAGCGAGGCGGCGATGTAGGGCAGCGCGACCGCAGGCGGCAGTCCGAAGATGAGCAGCAGCGGCAGCGCCACCACGGCGCCGAGGAAGTGCACCAGGGCGGTGTCGAGTTCCTTGTCGCCGCTGGACTTGACCAAGGCGTTCCAGCCGGCATGCAATACCGCCCCGCCCAGCACGGCGGCCACCACCGGCCAGGTCAATGCCATCAGGTTCTGGGCTCGTCGGCGTCGATCTGCGGCAGCACCGAGTGGCGCAATCTGTTTTGCGTCAACGCACCGGCCGAATCGAGGATCGGGTAGGCCGAGGAGCAGATATGCGAATTGATGCGCTTCAGGTCGCTGATCAGGTCCAGGTGCAGCGAGCTGGTTTCTATGCTTTGCGCCGAGCGGTCTTGCAAGCGTGCGAGGTGGGTCGCCGCGTATTCGCGCTCGAGGTCGCCGAAGCGGGTTTTCTCTTCGAGCAGCCGGCGTGCGTCGCGCACATGGCCGTCTAGAAAGACGCTCATGCCCAGCCGCAGGTTGGCCACCAGGCGCTCGTGCAGGTGGCAGATCTCGCCCATGCCGGCGTCGGAAAAACTGCGGTTCGGGCGGATCTTCTTGTCTTCCAGATCCTGCAGCACGCGCTCGATGATGTCGCCGATCTGCTCCATGTTGATGGTGAACGACATCACGTCGGTCCAGCGCCGGCCCTCGCGCTCGGATAGCGCCTCGCGCGAGACCTGCGTCAGGTACAGCTTGATCGAGGTGTACAGGCCGTCGACCTGATCGTCCATCTGGCGCAGGCGCTTGGCCAGTTCGAGGTCGTTGTCGCGCAGCACCGGCAGGATGCCGCGCAGCATGGTCTCGACCACGTCGGCCTGGTGCAAGGCTTCGCGTGCCGCGCAACTGATGGCCAGCGACGGCGTGGCCAGGGCCGATGGGTCGAGGTGTTGCGGCCGCTCGGTGCCCGAGGGCTTGGGCGCACTGAACCAGCGCTCCAGTGCGCGTGCCAGCACACCGGTGAAGGCGATGAAGCTGGCCGCCAGCAACAGGTTGAAGACCAGGTGGAAGACCACCACCTGCTGGTGCACGGTCGGCACCCAGTTCTGCAGCTCGACATGGACCCAGCCCAGCAGGGGCATGATCAATAAACAACCCACCAGTTTGAAAATCAGGTTGCCGATCGGCAGTCGACGCGCGGCCACCGGGCTGTTGGCGGTCGACAGCACGGCCAGCAGGCCGCTGCCGATGTTGGCACCGATCACCAGGCCGAGCGCCACCTTGGTCGGCACCAGGCCCGAGCCGGCCAGAGTGGCCGTCAGCAGCACGATGGCCAGGCTGGAGTACGACAACACGCTCAGCGCGGCGCCGACGAAGATGTCGAGCAGCGACTCGCTGGGCAGCGAGGCCAGCAGCGCGCGCACCGCCGGTGACTCGGTCAGCGGCCGGGTGTGCAGGATGATCAATTGCAGCGAGAGCAGGATCAGGCCCAGGCCGATCGCCACCCGGCCGACGTGGCCGGCGGTGGTCTTGTCGCGCGTGACGTAGAGCACCACACCGACGAAGATCATCAGCGGCGACAGCCACGACAGGTCGAACGAGAACACCACCGCCATCACGCTGGTGCCGACGTCGGCACCCAGCATCACCGCCAGCGCGGCCGTCAGCGACACGACGTTGCGGCCGAGGAAGGACGACATGATCAGGCAGGTGGCCGTGCTCGACTGGATCAGGCTGGTCACGCCCAGCCCCGCCACCAGGGCCCGGCCGCGCGAGCCCATGCTTTGCGCCAGGATGCGGCGCAGGTTCTCGCCGAATACGCGCAGGATGCCGGTGCGCACGATTTGCGTGCCCCAGACCAGCAGGGCGATGGCCGACAGCAAATTCAGCAGATGAATCATCGGACGGTGTCGCCTAGGCCCAGGGCCGGCTGTAGATTTTCATATGGGTGAAACGCTTCATTGCTTGCTGCACACCGAGGGCGCCAGGACATGACGCCGGCCGTTGGATTCAGGCATGGTGCAGCTTCCTAGTCGCAGCAACCGGCGCACTCGCTGCCGGCCCGCGCAGCGCCCGCGAGGTGTTGTTGCGCAGTGTGCGCTCCTTGCTGTCCATCACATGCTGGCGCATCGAGCGCGCGGCAGCCTCGGCGTCGCCGCTGGCGATCGCCTTGACGATGGCCCGGTGCTCGCCGGCCGAGATCGGCAGCAGCTTGGCGTCGACCAGGTTGATGCGTCGAAACAGCGACAACTCGTTGATCAAGCGACGGTAGATCGTGGTCAGCTTGCGGTTGCCGGCAAAACCGACCAGCTTGTCGTGAAACGCGAGATTGAGCAGGTGGTAGGCATCGGCGGCGCCGGCCTTGACCGCCTTTTCCATCGCCTCGACCATGGCCCGCACCTCGCGCAACTGCTCGGGCTTGATCGCCTGAGCCAGGCGGCGGCCGACGGCCTCGTCCATCATGGCCCGCAGATCGAAGATCTCCATCGCTTCGTCGAGTGGAATGCTGCGCACGAACACGCCGCGGTTCTTTTCCTGCCGCACCAGGCCGGCTTCTTCGAGCATGCGAAAGGCCTCGCGCACCGGGCCGCGCGAGACGCCCAGGGCCTCGGCCAGCGTGGCCTCGATCAGCTTGGCGCCCGGCGCCAGCTCGCCCTGCAGGATGCGGCGCTCGATCTCCTGCTGCACGACCGAGGTCAGCGAGCTCGACTGCAACAGCGCAATGGTCGGGTGGAGCATGGCAGGCACGGCCTGGATTGGATGCGCCGGAAAGCAAATTGTCAACAATAGGCAAAATACCGTTGACTCATCGGGAAACAGCGCGTTAGATTGGCCCGCTCCCGAGCCTGCCCGTATCGACGGCAACCATGCCGATGAATGCAGCCGGGAGCCTCTGACATGGACCGCGACCACATTCTTCTCACCCCCGGCCCGCTGACCACCACGCTGCGCACCAAGCTGGCGATGTTGAAGGACTGGGGCTCCTGGGACGCCGACTTCAACGCCGTCACCGCCAGCCTGCGTTCGCGCCTGCTCGACATCGTGCATGGCCAGGACAGCCATGTCGTGGTGCCCTTGCAGGGCAGCGGCACCTTCAGCGTCGAGGCCGCGGTGGCCACCGTGGTGCCGCGCGACGGCCATGTTCTGGTGCTGGACAACGGCGCCTACTGCAAGCGCGCGGCCAGGCTGACGCAAATGATGGGCCGCCGCGCGACGGTGCTGGCCTTCGCCGAGGATGAGCCGGTGTCGGCGGCGGCGCTCGACGAAAAGCTCGAGCGCGACCGCACGATCAGCCACGTAATCATGATCCATTGCGAAACGGGCACCGGCGTCGAGAACCCGCTGGCCGAGGTGGCGGCGGTGTGCGAACGCCACGGCAAGGGCTTGATCGTCGATGCGATGAGTTCTTTCGCGGCGCTGCCGATCGATGCCCGGCGCGTGCGTTTCGACGCCCTGGTGGCTGCCAGCGGCAAGTGTCTCGAAGGTGTACCGGGCATGGGCTTCGTCTTCCTGCGCAAGGCCATCCTCGATGCCTGTGCCGGCAACAGCCAGTCGCTGGCCATGGACCTGCACGACCAGCATGTCTACATGGAGAAGACCACGCAGTGGCGCTTCACGCCGCCCACGCATGTGATGGTGGCACTGGCCGAGGCGCTGGCGCAGTTCGTCGAAGAAGGCGGCCAGGCGGCACGCCTGGCCCGCTACACGGACAACTGCCGCACTTTGATCGAAGGCATGGCGCAACTCGGCTTCAAACCCTTTCTGCGCCCCGGGATCCAGGCTCCGATCATCGTCACCTTCCACGCCCCTGCCGACCCGCGCTACGACTTCAAACGCTTCTACGCCGCCTGCAAGGCCAGTGGTTTCATCCTCTATCCGGGCAAGCTGACCCAGGTGGAGACCTTTCGCGTCGGCTGCATCGGCGCGATCGGGCGCAACGAGATGCGGCAGGCGGTCAATGCCGTGGCCGACACGCTGCGCGACATGGGCATCGGCAGCGGAGCACCTGCGTTCTGACAGCAGCAGCGCCTTGCACCGACCTTCAACCGCGCCCACCGCGCGAGGCCTGTACTTCCGGCATCGCCACACCCACTACTCGCAACCAGGAGCACGACATGCCCGAGTCCGTCATTTCCCGCTTGTCCAGCATTGGCCGCGTACCCGAGGAGATCCGCCGCGCCGCCGCCCAGCAGCAGAAGTTTGACAACGAAAACACCCAGCGCAACGTGGCTTACGTGATGCTGGATTGCTCGGGCACGACCATGGACCGATACGTCGACGCACCGGCAATCGTCTTCGTCGAGGTCTTCAAGAACTACGGCCTGGAGATTTCGATGCCCGAGGCGCGCGCGCCGATGGGCCTGCGCAAAGACCTGCACATCAAGGCCATCACCCAGATCGCCTCGGTGCGCGAGCGCTTCGTCGCCAAGTTCAGGCGCGAACCCGGCCAGGGCGATGTCGACAAGATGTTCGCCGACTTCGTGCCCACGCAGCTCGAGTTGCTGCGCAAGGGCAACTACCACGAGCTGCTGCCTGGCGTCGGCGAGCTGGTCAAGGGGTGGCAGCGCGACGGCATCAAGATCGGCGTGACCACCGGCTTCACGCGTGACATGCTCGACCTGCTGCTCGCCGGCGCAGCCAAGCAGGGCTTCGTGCCCGATACCGCGGTGGCAGGCGACGAAGTCGAAATGCCGCGCCCGACCGCGTACATGGTGATCAAGAACCTCGAGCGTTTGGGCGTGTACAACCTCGAGCATGCGATGCGCCGCACGATCAAGGTCGACGACACCGTCTCCGGGGCCGGCGAAGGCGCGCCGTTGTGCTGGCGGGTCGCGGTGTCCAGGTGGAGCAACTATGTCGCCGACAGCTGGGCCGCGGTGCGCCAGATGAGCGCCGACGAGCTGGCGACCCGCGAACGCGCCTCCAAGGAAAAACTGATCAAGGAAAGCGGCGCGCATTACGTGATCGACGACCTGCGCGACATGCCGGCCGTGATCGCCGATGTCAACCAGCGCCTGGCGAGCGGCGAGAATCCCTGAACCCGAAGCGCGCACGAGACCCCACACCATGGCCACACCCAAGGAACACCCCGCCGTCGCAGCGATTCGCAAGTCCGGTGCGGCGAAGATCAAGGTCGCCTGCAGCGACATCGACGGCATCCTGCGCGGCAAGCTGCTGCACAAGGACAAATTCTTCAGCGCCGCCGAGCCGCATCCCAAGGGCGGCTTCGGCTTCTGCGACGTGGTGTTCGGCTGGGATTCGTCGGACAACTGCTACGACAACACCCAGGTCACCGGCTGGCAGCACGGCTTCCCGGACGCGCTGGCGCGGCTGGACCTGTCCACGGCGCGCCGCGTGCCCTGGGACGGCGACGTGCCCTTCTTTCTCGGCGAGTTCGTCAACGGTGACGGCAGTCCGTCGCCGATCTGCCCGCGGCAGACGCTCAAGCGGGTGTTGAAACGGGCCGAGATTCTGGGCCTCGAGCCGATGGCCGGCATGGAGTTCGAGTGGTTCAACTTCCTCGAGACGCCGCACAGCTGGGCGGCCAAGAAAGGCGTAGGGCCCGAAACACTGACGCCCGGCATGTTCGGCTACTCGCTGCTGCGCATGGGCGACCACCGGGGCTTCTTCAATGCGCTGATGGATGAGATGCTCGCCTTCGGCGTGCCGATCGAGGGCCTGCACACCGAGACCGGCCCCGGGGTCTACGAGGTGGCGATCACGTTCAGTGAGGCGCTGGAGGCCGCCGACCGCGCGATCCTGTTCAAGACGGGCGCCAAGGAAATCGGCAAGCGCTTCGGCATCATGCCCAGCTTCATGGCCAAGTGGAGCCAGGCGCTGCCCGGTTGCTCGGGTCACATCCACCAGAGCCTGTCCGACGGCAAGAACAACCTGTTCTATGACGCCAGGAACAAGCGCTCGATGAGCAAGCTGTTCGAGAGCTACCTGGCCGGCCAGGTCGCCTGCCTGATGGAATTCGCGCCGATGTTCTGGCCCACGATCAACAGCTACAAGCGGCTGGTCGACGGCTTCTGGGCGCCGGTGAAGCCGACCTGGGGCCTGGACAACCGCACCGCGAGCTTTCGTGTCATCGCCGGTTCACCCAAGGCGACGCGGCTGGAAACCCGTTGCCCGGGCGCCGACGTCAACCCCTATCTGGCGATGGCGGCCGTGCTCGCCGCCGGCCTGCATGGCGTCGAGAAGGGCCTCAAACTCACCGCGCCACCGATCACCGGCACCAACCAGGGAGCCGAGCACATCCCGCGTGCACCGCGCTCGCTGCTGGAAACGACGAAGAATTTCCGCGCCAGCAAGGTCGCCCGCGACTGGCTCGGCGACACCTTCGTCGACCATTTCGCCGCCACCCGCGAGTGGGAGCACCGGCAATGGCAGGACGCGGTGACCGACTGGGAATTGAAACGCTACTTCGAGATCATCTGATGACGCCCACCCCCGAAGCGGCTGCGCCGCTCCCCCTCGAGGGGGCACGCCAGCGGACCGGCAAAGCCGGATCCGCGGCGTCTGCTTGGCAATACTCCTGCTGCGTGCAACGCAGTGCCTGCGCAACTGCTTGATTCGACCGCCATGACCATCACTCGCTTTTCCTTCCCGACCGCGATCGCCTTCGGTGCCGGCGCACGCAAGCTGGTCGCCGATCACCTGCGCGAGCAGGGCCTGCAGCGGCCGCTGATCGTCACCGACCGCGCGCTCGCCGCGCTGCCGGTGATGGGCGAATTCAAGTCGCATCTCGGTGGCTTGAAAGTCGCTGTCTTCGACGGCGTGTTCGGCAACCCGACCTGTGCCCAGGTGATGGCCGGTGCAGCGGCCTACAAGGCCCATGGCGCCGACTGCGTGGTCGGCTTCGGCGGCGGCGCCGCGCTCGACGTGGCCAAGGTCGTCGGCATGATGGCGGTGCACGACGGCGACGTGCTCGAGTACGTGTGGGACCACCCGCAGGTGCGCGCGATCACCCAGCCGCTGCCCTACTTCGTCGCCCTGCCGACGACGGCGGGCACCGGCAGCGAAGTCGGCCGCTCGGCGGTGGTGTCGGAGAACGACACGCATCACAAGCGCACCGTGTTCAGCGCCAAGATCCTGGCCCGCATGGTCTTCGCCGACCCCGAGCTGACGCTGGGCCTGCCGCCGGCCATCACCGCGGCCACCGGCATGGATGCGCTGACGCACAACATCGAAAGCTACCTCTCGCCGGCCTATCACCCGCTGTGCGACGGCATTGCGCTGGAAGGCCTGCGCATCGGCGCGCGCGCGCTGGCCAGCGCCGTGCGCGAGCCGGGCAACCTGCAGGCCCGTGGCGACATGCTGATGAGTTCGATGCTGGGCGCGATCGCGTTCCAGAAAGACCTCGGCTCGGTGCACGCCTGCGCCCATGCGCTGGGCGCGGTGTGCGACCTGCACCATGGCCTGGCCAATGCACTGATGATCGACACCGTGCTGGCCTGGAACTACGAGGCCGTGCCGGCCAAGTTCGACGAACTGGCGCATGCGGCCGGGGCGGCCGGCGGCGGGGCGGCGTTCGTAGGCTGGCTGAAGGCTCTGAAGGCGTCGATCGGCATCGACGGTGGCCTCGCCGCTCGCGGCGTCACCCGCGCGCAACTGCCGCGCCTGGTGGCCCTGGCCGACAAGGACTTCACCAGCCAGACCAACCCGCGCCCGGCCCATGCCGCCGACTACGAGCGGCTGTTTCTGGCCGCGATGTGAACCAGGCCATGCAAGACCGCCTGAAGATAGGCATCTCGGCCTGCTTCTTTCATGCCGACCCGGCGCGGCCGATATTCACCGGCAAGACCCTGCAGTACATCGAGCAGTCGGTGGCCCATTGGGTGGCCTCGCAGGGTGCGCTGCCGGTGATGATCCCGTCGCCGGACGGAGTCACCTCGCGCGGCACGGTGACGCTGGCCGATTACGCCGATTGGCTCGACGGCGTGGTGCTGATGGGCGGCTCGGATGTCTGGCCGGGCAGTTATGGCGAAGAGCCGATGAAGTCGCAATGGAGCGGCGACCGCATTCGCGACGAATACGAGCTGGCACTGACCCGCGCCTTCGTCGCTGCGGGCAAGCCGGTGTTCGGCGTCTGCCGTGGTTTGCAATTGCTCAACGTGGCCTTCGGCGGCACGCTGCTGCAGGATATTTCGACCCAGCAGCCGCAGTCGCTGACGCACCGCGACGCGGGCCTGTACGACCGCAACTTCCACGCCGTGGAGTTCGTGCCCGGCACGCGCCTGGCTCAGCTGTACGCCGGCACGGAACGTGCCACCGTCAACAGCGTGCACCACCAGGGCGTCAAGAAGCTGGCGGCCGACTTCGTGGTCGAAGCGCGTTGCCCCGACGACCGGATGATCGAGGCCATGCGCTGGCGCGGCACGAGCTTCGTCGCGGCGGTGCAATGGCATCCCGAATTCCACGACCCGGCCGACCGCAGCTTGATCGACGACGCGCCGATCCTGGCCGATTTTCTCGACGCGGCACGCGCTGCGCGCAAACCATGACTTCAACCCTGAACATCGTCAATCCCGCCACCGGCAAGCCAATCGCCGAACTCGCCGCCGACAGCCCCGCATCCGTGGCCGCCAAGGCCGCTGCCGCGCGCGCCGCGCAGGCGGGCTGGGCGGCGACGCCGCTGGCCGAGCGCCTGGCCGCGATCGTGCGCTTTCGCGCCCTGGTCGTCGCCGAACTCGACAGCCTGGCGTTCACGCTGACCGAGGAGGTCGGCAAGCCGATCAGCCAATCGCGCAACGAGCTGAATGGCCTGCTGCCGCGCATCGACTTCTTCGTCGAGCAGGCCGGGGCCGCGCTGCGCGAGGAGCATGTCTTCGACGGTGGTGGCATGCACGAGCAGATCACGCATGACGCGCTGGGCGTGGTGGCCAACATCTCGGCCTGGAATTACCCCTACTTCGTCGGCTGCAACGTCATCGTGCCGGCGTTGTTGACCGGCAATGCGGTGCTGTACAAGCCGTCGGAATTTGCTGCGCAGACCGGGCTGCACATCGCGCGCCTGCTGCATGCAGCAGGCATTCCGCACGACGTGATGCAGACCCTGGTCGGCGCCGGCGAGGTCGGCACGGCCCTGCTCGGCACGCGCATCGACGGCCTGTTCTTCACCGGCAGCCATGCCACGGGCGTGCGCATCGCGCAGGCGCTGGCGCCGCGCCTGGTCAAGGTCCAGCTCGAACTCGGCGGCAAGGATCCGAGTTACGTCCGCGCCGACGCCGACCCGAAGGTCGCCGCCGAAAGCCTGGCCGACGGTGCGATGTACAACACCGGGCAGAGCTGCTGCTCGGTCGAGCGCATCTACGTGCACGAGAGCCTGCACGACACCTTCGTCGCGCACTTCCTGGCCACCGTGGCCGGCTTCAAGGTCGGCGACCCGATGGATCCAGGCACCTACATCGGCGCGATCACCCGCGCGCCGCAACTGGCCGTGCTCGATGCCCAGGTCGCCGATGCGCGCGCCAAGGGCGCGACCCTGCGCTGCGGCGGTCATCGCCTGCCTGGGCCGGGCAACGGCTATGCCCCGACCGTATTCACCGAGGTGAACCACACCATGGAGCTGATGCGCGAGGAGAGCTTCGGCCCGATCATCGGCATTCAAAAGGTGCGCGACGACGACCAGGCCGTGGCCCTGATGAACGACACCCGCTACGGCCTGACGGCGGGTGTCTTCACGCGCGACGAGTCGCGGGCGCGCGCACTGCTGGCCCGGGTCAACGCCGGCAGCGTGTACTGGAACTGCTGCGACCGGGTCAGCCCGCGCCTGCCCTGGTCGGGATACGGCGATTCGGGCCTGGGCCTGACGCTGTCCACCTATGGCATCCAAACCTTTACGCGCCCCAAGGCATGGCATCTCCGACAGCCATAACCCGACTGGCGTTGTTCGATCTCGACCACACGCTGCTCGACGGCGATAGCGATGTGCTGTGGTGCGACTTTCTGCTTGCGCGCGGCATCCTCGAACAGGAGACTTTCGCCGCACGCAACGAGCAGATGGCGCACGATTACCGCAGCGGTACGGTCAGCGCGCTGGCCTTCTGCGAGTTCTACGTCTCGACATTGGCGACGCGCACGCGGCTCGAGTGGGAGCCGCTGCGGCGCGAGTTCCTGAGCGAGGTCGATAGCACCGCGCATCGGTGCCAAGGCCCTCGCGCTGGTGCAGCAGCATCAGGGCGCAGGTGACCTGGTCATCCTGACCACGGCCACCAACCGCTTCATCACCGAGCCGACCGCGATCCACCTCGGCATCGAGCACCTGATCGCCACCGAGTGCGAAGTCGACGCCGCGGGCCGCTTCACCGGACGCACCCAGGGTACGCTCAATATGCGCGAAGGCAAGGTCGAGCGTCTGCAAGCCTGGCTGCGCTCGCGCGACATCGATTGGGCCGACTGCGAGGCCAGCTTTTACAGCGACTCGATCAACGACCTGCCCTTGTTGGCGGCGGTGCGCCGACCCGTCGCGGTCGACCCCGACGCCGCCTTGGCCGCCGAGGCCACCCGCCGTGGCTGGCCGGTGCTGCGTGTGCACGCTCAGCGATGAAGCCGCCCAGCCCGCCGTCGCAAAGCGAGGGCGACGTCAACCACACGCCGCGGCGCAGCGCCTGGCAGCGTGAGCACCTCGACGATGCCTCGCGGGCCCTGCTGGCGCGCGACAGCGCGGCGTTCCTGCACCAGTCGGTGTCGACGCCCTGCCTGTCGGCCATCCGCCGCGCCGAGGGCGTCTATATCGAAGACATGGCCGGCCGGCGCTACCTGGACTTCCACGGCAACAATGTGCACCACGTGGGCTATGCCCACCCGCATGTCATCGCCGCCATCAAGGCCCAGCTCGACGAGCTCTGCTTCGCACCGCGACGCTTTGCCAGTGCACGCGCGGTCGAACTGGCCGAGGCGCTGTCGCTGCAGTTCAAGCGCCTGACCGGGCATCCGGGACGCGTCTTGTTCACCACCGGCGGCAGCGATGCGGTGGAAGTGGCTATCAAGCTGGCACGCACCGCCACCGGCCGCTTCAAGTCCGTGAGCTTCTGGGATTCGTTCCATGGCGCGGGCTTCGGTGCTTCCAGCGTCGGCGGCGAGTCGCTGTTCCGCCATGCGGGCGCCGTCGGCCCGCTGCTGCCCGGCACCGAGCATGTGGCGCCGTTCGGTTGTTACCGCTGCGCCTACGGCCACCCGGTCGATGAACAAGGCTCACCGTATCTCGATCGATGCCGGTTGGCCTGTGCCTCGATGGTCAGGTACGTGCTCGAGCGCGAGGGTGATGTGGCGGCCGTGATTGCCGAGCCGGCGCGAGCCGTGCCGTACATCCCGCCGCCGGGTTACTGGCAGGCCGTGCGCGAAGCCTGCAACGCGCAGGGCGCGTTGCTGATCTTCGACGAGATCCCGACCGGCCTGGGCAAGACCGGCCGCTTCTTCGCTGCCGAGCATGACGGCGCGAAGCCCGACATCGTCGTGCTGGGCAAGGCGCTGGGCGGCGGCGTGCTGCCGATCGCCGCCTGCCTGGCCCGCGAGGACCTCAACGTCGCCGGTGCCTATGCCTTCGGCCACTACACGCACGAGAAGAACCCGGTCACGGCGAGCGCGGCCCTGGCCACGCTGGAAGTGATCGAGCGCGAGGGCCTGGTCGAGAATGCCGAGCGCGTCGGTGCCCACGCGCTGGCGCGGCTGCAAGCCATGCAGCGGCGCCACGCGGTGATCGGTGACGTGCGCGGGCGCGGCCTGCTGCTGGGCATCGAACTGGTCGTCGACCGCGCGACCAAGGCCCCGGCCAACGGCCTCGCCGAACAGGTGCTCTACCGTGCGCTGTCGCGCGGCCTGTCGTTCAAGACCACGATGGGCAACGTCTTGACCCTGACGCCGCCGTTGATCACCACCATCGCGCAGATGGATACGGCGCTCGACATCCTCGACGAATGTCTGGCTACACCCTGAGCGGGATGGTCACCGGCCCGTCGTTGACCAGATGCACCTGCATGTCGGCGCCGAATTCACCGGCCGCGACCGGCGCGTGCGATTGGCGCGCCAGTTCCAGCACATGTTCGTAGAGCTTGCGGCCGAGTTCGGGTGGCGCTGCGGCGGTGAAGCTCGGCCGGTTGCCGCCACTGGTATCGGCCGCCAGCGTGAACTGGGAAACAATCAGCAGACCACCGGCCACGTCCTGCAGGCTGCGGTTCATCTTGCCGGCTTCGTCGGCAAAGATGCGCAGCTTGAGCAGCTTGGCCACCAAACGGGCGGCGGCTGCTTCGTCGTCATGCGGCTCGGCACAGACGAAGGCCAGCAGGCCATGGCCGATCGCGCCTATGGTCTGGCCTGCGACTTCGACGCGGGCTTGTCGCGCGCGCTGCACCAACGCGATCACAGCAGGTCTCTTGCGTCGTCGAAATGGGCCTCGACATCCATCGGCAGCAACTGGATCGTCGCCCGCAGGCCCGGTACGGCACTCATCAGCGCCTGCTCGACCGAGCTGCGCAGCGCGGCTGCGCGCTGCAGCGACCAACTCGGCGGCATGTGCATATGCAGGTCGACATAACGGCGCTGGCCTGCGCGGCGCGTGCTGACATGGTCGAAGCGCAGCGTGGTCGGGTGCACGAACTCGGCCAGCACGTCGTCGATCTGCTTGATCACCTCGGGTTCGACGGCGCGGTCCATCAGGCCGTCGGCCGAACGCCGCACCAGCGAGTAGCCCTCGCGTGCGACGTTGCCGGCCACCGCGATGGCCAGCAGCGGGTCCAGCCACAGCCAACCGGTGGCCAGCACACCGAGCAGGCCGATCACCACGCCGACCGAAGTCCAGACATCCGTGAACAGGTGACGTGCGTCGGCTTCGAGCGCCATGGAGCGGTGCTCGCGGGCCTTTTTCAACATGCTGTAGGCCAGCACGCCGTTCATCGCCGAGCTGAGCACCGACAAAGTCAACCCCAGCCCCAGGCTGCCGATCGGCTGTGGCGACCACAGGCGCTGCACCGCCGCCCAGACGATGGCCAGCGCGGCAGCGAAGATCAGCACACCCTCGAAGCCGCTGGAAAAATACTCCGCCTTGTGGTGGCCGAAAGGGTGTTCGTCGTCAGGCGGACGTGCGGCAATGGTGACCATCGCCAGCGCGAACATCGCGCCGGCCAGGTTGACCACCGACTCCATGGCGTCCGACAGCAGGCTGACCGAGTCGGTCAACCACCAGGCACCGGTCTTGAGCACGATCGTGGCCAGGGCCACGGCGATCGACAGTTTCAGGTAGGCGCTGACTTGCATGCCATCACGTCAAGCGGATGCGTGCGAACTTGCGCTTGCCGACCTGCACGACGAAGCTGCCGGGAGCCAGCTTGAGCCCCTTGTCGCTGACGGTGGCGCCGTCGACACGCACACCACCCTGCGCGATCAGGCGCAGCGCTTCGCTGGTCGAAGGCGCCAGACCGGCCTGCTTGAGCAGGGCGCCGATGGCCAGCGGCGCGCCGCTGAGCGAGACCTCGTCGATGTGCTCGGGCACGCCGCCACGAGCGCGGTTCATGAAGTCTTGCTCGGCTGCATCGGCTGCGCTCGAACTGTGGAACCGCGCCGTGATCTCCTTGGCCAGCATGACCTTGGCGTCTTTCGGATTGCGCCCGCCATTGACCTCGCGCTTCAATGCCGTGAGTTCGACTTCGGGGCGCATCGACAAGAGTGTGAAGTAGCGCCACATCAACTCGTCGCTGATCGACATCAGCTTGGCAAACATGGTGTTGGCCGGTTCGGTGATGGCGACGTAGTTGTTCTTCGACTTCGACATCTTCTCGACGCCGTCCAGGCCCTCGAGCAGGGGCATGGTCAGGATGCACTGCGGCTCCTGACCCGATTCGCTTTGCAGGTGGCGGCCCATCAGCAGGTTGAACTTCTGGTCGGTGCCGCCGAGTTCGAGGTCACTTTTCAGGGCCACCGAGTCGTAGCCCTGCATCAGCGGGTACAGGAATTCGTGCACGCTGATCGGCGTGCCGGCGGCAAAGCGCTTGGCGAAGTCGTCGCGCTCCATCATCCGCGCCACCGTGTACTTGGCGGCCAGCGTGATCATGCCGCGCGCGCCCAGCGGGTCGCTCCACTCGGAGTTGTAGCGCACCTCGGCGCGGCCCATGTCGAGCACGACGCGCACCTGATCGATGTAAGTCGCGGCGTTGGCTTCGATCTGCTCGCGCGTCAGCGGCGGCCGGGTGGTGTTGCGGCCCGACGGGTCGCCGATCATCGAGGTGAAGTCGCCGATCAGCACGATGACCTGGTGCCCGAGGTCCTGCAGTTGGCGCATCTTGTTGAAGACCACGGTGTGGCCCAGATGCAGATCCGGCGCGGTCGGGTCGAGCCCGAACTTGATGCGCAACGGCACCCCGGTGGCCGCGGCGCGCGCCAACTTGGCCAGCCACTCGGCCTCGGGCAGCAGCTCATTGCAGCCGCGCAGACTGGTGGCCAGCGCGGCGCGCACGGCATCGGTCACGGGGTGAGCGGGCAGGACGGGTGGAGCGGCGGCGGTCACGCTGGCTGACATGGATTCCGAACGAAGCTGGGGGGTTTTCACGGCGGCGGGAGCCGACCCGATGTTTATACTGTGCCGCGGCCGCTCAGCGGCCGTTGCTGTTGACACCGATTTCGCGCCTGCAAACTGCCGATCTTAAGGCGGACCGGCGCGCCGACAGATCCGCTGCCCTGCCCGTCCGGGCAGGCACGCGTGCAGTAGGCGACAAAGGCCCTGACCCAGACCTGTGACTGCTTTTGAACTCTTGGCCCAAGCCTGCAACGGCGCGCAGTCCCGTCTGGCGTTGCACCGTCGCGGCATGTTCGCCACCAGCATGGCACTGCTCGCCGGCTGTGCGGCGGCCGCATTTGCGATCGCGCCGCTGGCCCCGGATGCCGCCGCCTTGCCGCAGCGCCTGCTCATCGAGGTGGTGCGTCCCAATGCCATTGCGCCGCAAATCGAAGCCTTGGCGGCACGCGAGTTCGATCTCAACCGTAGCGACCTGACACGTGCCGGCGACAGCGCGGCGACGCTGCTCGAGCGCCTGGGGGTGCGCGACGTGTCGGCCGCAGCCTTCATGCGCCAGGATGCCGTGGTGCGCCGACTGTTCGAAGGTCGGGGTGGGTCTGTGGTGCAAGTGCGCACGGCTGACGACGGCCGCCTGAAGGAATTGACGGCGCGTTCACCTGCAAAGCGCAATGAACAAGTGTCTACACACTTTATTCGTCTGACCATGACACGGGACGCGAGTGGCCCGTGGCAGGCCGCAGAGGAGACGCTGCCCCTGCAGGCGCAGATCAAGCTGGCCAGCGGCACGATCCGCAGCTCGCTGTTCGCGGCCAGCGACGAAGCGCGCATTCCGGACGCCATCGCGGTGCAGATCGCCGAAATCTTTTCGGCCGACATCGACATGCACCGCGAGTTGCGTCAAGGCGACACCTTCAGCGTGGTCTACGAAGCCCTCACCGCTGACGGCGAACCCGTTCCTTGGATCAACCAAGCCAGCGGCCGCGTGCTGGCCGCGGAGTTCATCAATGGCGGCAAGACATACCAGGCGGTCTGGTATCGCGGCGCCGACGGCCGTGGCGGCTACTTCGACTTCCAGGGCCAGAGCAAGCGGCGTACGTTCCTGGCCAGCCCGATGGAGTTCTCGCGCGTCAGTTCGGGCTTCGCGATGCGCTTGCATCCGATCATGCAGTCCTGGCGTGCACACCTGGGCGTCGACTACGCAGCGCCGACAGGCACGGCCGTGCGCTCCGTGGGCGACGGGGTGGTGGAACTTGCGGGCCAGCAAAATGGCTATGGCAACGTCATCCAGATCAGACATACCAACAACCGCTCGACCCTGTACGCGCATCTGTCGCGCATCGATGTCAAGAAGGGCCAGCGCATCGAGCAAGGCCAGCGCATCGGCGCGGTCGGTGCCACGGGCTGGGCCACCGGCCCGCATCTGCACTTCGAATTCCGCGTCAATGGCCGTCACCAGGACCCGCTGCGCATTGCCCGCGCCAGCGAGGCAGTGGCCATCGTGCCGGGCGCCCGCGCGGAGTTCGCCGCACTGGCCCAAGACCGCCGACTCAACCTGACCCTGGCGCAGACGCTGGTCGGCGCGCACGGTCGCGGCGAGTAGGCCGCGCCCGGGAATGACGCTGTACATCGGCTTGATGTCGGGTACCTCGCTCGACGGGGTCGATGGTGTACTGGTCGATTTTGCGTCGCCTGCAGGCCTGCCGATCTCGCTGCAGGCCCATCACCACCAGCCATTTGCTTCGTCCCTGCGCAACGAATTGCTGGCCCTGAACGCGCCCGGCGACAACGAACTGCAGCGTATCGAACTCGCCGCCAACGCCATTGCGCGCAGCTATGCCGAGGTGGTCCAGCAGCTGCTGCGCGAGCGCGCCATCGTGGCGCTCGACGTGCGGGCCATAGGCGCGCATGGTCAGACCGTGCGCCATCGCCCTGGAGAATTCGACGGCACGGGCTTCACCAGCCAGTTGCTCAATGGCGCCCTGCTGGCCGAATTGACGGGCATCGACGTGGTCTGCGACCTGCGCCGGCGTGATGTGGCCGCCGGCGGCCAGGGTGCGCCGCTGGCGCCAGGTCTGCATGCGGCGTTGTTTGCCTCACCGGGCCAATCACGGGTGGTCCTCAATCTGGGCGGCATCGCCAACCTCAGCGTGCTCAATGCCGATGGCAGCCTGCTTGGGTTCGACTGCGGTCCCGGCAATGCCCTTCTGGACGGCTGGTGCCAGCGCCATCGTGGCCAGCCGTTCGACGACGGTGGTCAGTGGGCGGCCAGCGGCAGGGTCGTCGAACCGTTGCTGGCTGCACTGCTGGCCGAGCCGTTCTTCGACCTGGCGCCACCCAAGAGCACCGGCCGCGACCTCTTTGCGCTGGCCTGGCTGGACACCCGCCTATCGCGCCTGGGCAGCGCTGTGCCGGCGGTCGATGTGCAGGCCACCCTGGCTGCACTCACGGTGCGCAGCGTGGTGCAGCATGTGCACCGCCATGCCCGCACCGCGACGTCGCTGCTGGTGTGTGGGGGCGGGGCACGCAATTCACACTTGATGCAGGAACTGGCCGCTCGGCTGCCCGAGGTCGGGGTGACCACCACGGCCAGCATGGGTCTGCCGGTCGATCAGGTCGAGGGCGCGGCGTTCGCCTGGTTGGCGCAGCGCTTCGTCGAGCGGCGGCCGGGCAACATCGTCAGCGTCACCGGCGCACGCGGCGCGCGCATTCTCGGCGCATTGCACCCGGCCTGAACAACGAAGCCGCCAGGCGGCGACTCGGTGACCGGGATCGAGGCGTCAGGCCGAGAAGCTCGACCCACAACCGCAGGTCGACGTCGCGTTCGGGTTCTTGATCACGAACTGCGCGCCCTGCAAGTCTTCCTTGTAGTCGATTTCCGCGCCCATCAGGTATTGCAGGCTCATGGCATCAATCAGCAACGTGACACCGTTCTTGGTCATCGGCGTATCGTCGTCATTGACCACTTCGTCGAACGTGAATCCATACTGGAACCCCGAGCAGCCGCCGCCTTGCACGAACACGCGCAGCTTGAGTTCCGGATTGCCCTCCTCTTCGACCAACTGCTTGACCTTGTCGGCCGCGCTGTCCGTGAAAATCAAAGGCACCGGCATCGCGCTGATTTCGGCGGCCAGGGGTTGGGCAATTGCGTTCATGGTCGGGATTCCTCGTGCTTGAATCAAAGCCTGCTCGACGTGGCGAGCTTGAGCGTCGGACGTTCTTCAGCGGTCTTCAGGGCGCGCAATTCACCGTCGATCGTCGCGCCCTGGTGCATTTCGAGCGACTCATAGCGCACATCGCCTGTGATGCGCGCCTTGGGTTGCAGTTCCAGCAACTCGTCGGACTGCACGGGGCCGACGACGGTTCCGTTGATGATCACATGCCCGGCGCTGACCCTGCCGTTGACCCGGGCTTTCTCGCTGATGACCAGGATATTGAACTCGCCGCCCACGGCGACGATGTCGCCGTGGACCTCGCCGTCGACACGCAGACCGTCGGTAAAGCGCACTTCACCGTGCAGGACGGTACCCTCGCCGATGAGACTGCGAATCGGCGGCTGCTTCTTGAAATAGGCCCACATGATGTGTCTCCTTTCAGAGTTTCACGGTCTGGGTGGCACGCAAGCCACCACTGCTGTCGATGACTCGAACCTGGACCGTTTTTACCACGGCCTCGATCGGATGGTCGAGGCGGCCTTCCACGCGCGCGTACTGGCGCAGTGAAATTGGTTGCGGTCCGGCCGGCAATGCGAACGTCCAGGGCTTGCCTTCGAGTGTGCCGGTAACCTGCAACTCATAGTGGCCTTTGAACTCGGGCGGGGCTTTACCGCTTTGCATCAACAGCAGCGTGTAGCGAAGTTGGCCGGGTTGCACCTGTTCGGCCTGCAGGCCACGCACCGCCAGGCCTTCGCCGACCGCCGGCAGCAAGCGCTCGAAGAAACCCAGGTCGGCCTTCAAGGCCTGGGCCTCGGCCTCGGTCTGGCGCAATTGCTGAGTCAGCTTGTCCTGCGTCGCACGCTCGGTCTTGAGCAGACTGTCGGCGGTATTGGCGATCGACTGGGCACGTTCACGTTCGTCGCGCAGGCGCTGCACGTCGGCGCGCAATTGCAGCAACTCTTCCTTGGCGCCGTGCTCGAGGCCGGCGATGTCCTTGCCGAACTCGAAGGCCCACAGCGCAAGCGCGGCCGAAAAGCCGAACGCCAAGGCAAGCACCGCCCAACGTATCGGCCAGGGCAGGTGGCTGCGCACGATCATCCGTGGCGCACTGATCGAGAGCCGGCGGCGAAACAGTTTCCAACGCATTGGGGGGTCTGCAAACGAGCGAGGCCGCAGTATTGCGGCCTCGGGCGTGTTAGACGTGTTGCAAAGTGTTCAGCGCTTGCTGAACTGTTTGCGCCGGCGCGCACCGTGCAGGCCCACCTTCTTGCGTTCGACTTCGCGGGCGTCACGGGTGACGAAACCGGCCTGGCTCAAGCTGGGCTTCAAGGTCGCGTCATAGTCGATCAGCGCACGCGTGATGCCATGCCGGACTGCGCCGGCCTGGCCCGATTCACCGCCGCCTTCGACGTTGACCTTGATATCGAAGGCCTCACCGTTGTTGGTCAGCAGCAGGGGTTGCTTGACGACCATGATCGAGGTCTGGCGGCCGAAGTACTCTTCGACTGGCTTGCCGTTGACCTTGATCAGTCCCGTGCCCTTCTTGATGAACACGCGGGCCACCGACGACTTGCGGCGGCCGGTTCCGTAATTCCAATTCCCGATCATCACCGCTCCTTAGATTTCCAGCGCCTTGGGCTGCTGGGCGGTGTGCGGGTGCGTGGCACCGGCGTACACCTTCAGCTTTTTCACCATCGCGTAGCCTAGCGGGCCTTTGGGCAGCATGCCCTTGACCGCCTTTTCCAGGGCACGCCCCGGATGCTTGGCTTGCATGTCCTTGAACTTGGTGGCGTAGATGCCGCCCGGATAGCCCGAGTGGCGGTAGTACACCTTGTCGTTGGCCTTGTTGCCGGTGACGCGCAGCTTTTCTGCGTTCACCACGACGATGAAATCCCCGGTATCGACGTGAGGCGTGTAAATGGCCTTGTGCTTGCCGCGCAAACGGAGTGCCACTTCGCTGGCAACACGTCCGAGCACCTTGTCGGTGGCGTCAATCACAAACCACTCGTGCTTCACTTCGGCCGGCTTGGCGCTGAAGGTTTTCATGAGGGTCTTTCGCTGGTTGACCGTGTAGGCTGGTGTTGCCTGCACGGCCAGGAGGCGGCCGTTCGACCGTGTCGTCACCCTCGGTACCGCTTTTAGCAAGCTGCGGCCTCTCGGGCGGTGCAATGTGCAGATCGGCACACCACACTCCAAACACGGCATTCCCCGCCGCTGACGGGAAAGCCTGCGAGTATAGCCGAATGCAGTGCGGACGCATCGCAGCGACCACCCCGCCGTATGCAGAGGATCCTCGCGCAACCGTCCACACCGGCGCGGGAAAACCCTGTTTTTCGGCCAGCACCTTGCCACTGCGGCGAACGAGCGGCTCGTGGAGTAGTCCTCGGCATCTGCACCCGGTCCAGACGTGACTGAGGTTAACATCATGCCAATTGCAACCGAATGTCGTCCGTGGCGATTTGCACGTGGGCGGCGACCACCCTGGCCTCGTCATGGAACCTCTACTGCCATGGATCGTTACGCTGGCCATGCTGGTGGTTGCACTCATCGGAGCGGTGACATTTCGCCTGACGCGTGATCGCAAACCGACGGTCAAGCCATTGCCCACCGAATGGTCGCTGGCGCCCAGACCGGTGTTTTCGACCGACGAGCGCCGCGTGTACCGCCAGCTGCGTGAAGCGTTGCCCCACCATATCGTGCTGTCGAAGCTGCCCTTGGTTCGTTTTTGCCAACCCGACGATCCGCAAGAGGTTCGTTTCTGGTACGAACTGCTCGGCTCCATCCACGTGACATTCGCGGTGTGCAGCGCAAACGGCCGCGTACTGGCGGCCATCGATCTCGACACCGACCGCGGCAACTCGCGGCGCGTCCTGCAGATCAAGCAGGCGGTGCTCGGTGCTTGTCGCGTGCGTTACCTGCGCTGTCCGGTTGATCACCTGCCCTCGGTGGCCGAACTGCAATTGCTGGTGCCGCAGAGCGCGGCGTCGTCGCGCGGGCCGCAGCCGGCACCGAGCCGGCCGCGCACGCGCGACGATGGCGCACGCGAAGGCCTGACGCGGCGTCGCGAGCGAAACGCTTTGTGGCAGGACTCGAGTTTTTTCCAGGATTCGTTTTTTGCCCCCGACACCCGCACCGACAGCACCGTGAACGGCGATTTGCAGCCCGTGCGCCAGGACCCGGTAGTTACCGCACAGGCCTCGAGCTACGGCGACAGCGTGCCCGATGACCTGTCGGGTGTGATCGCAGAGTCGGATCCGCCACGCTACCCCAGGGCTGGCACCCACCACTGACCGCAGCCACGAGTTGCGCGCTTAGGATGCGCGCATGACAGCGGCAGCAACGCCGGCCGGCTATGCCGACCTCGACCCCGATCGCGTGCTGCGCACGCTCGACGCACTGGGGCTGCGCGGCGACGGTCGACTGCTGCAGCTCAATTCATACGAGAACCGCGTCTTCCAGGTTTTCCTCGAAGAGGGTGATGTCGTGGTGGCCAAGTTCTACCGCCCGGCGCGCTGGAGCGACCCTCAGATCCTCGAGGAACATGCATTCGCACATGAGCTGCTGGCCGACGACGTGCCGGTGGTGGCGCCACGCATTCTGTCGGCGACCGGCGGTATCGAATTACTCGGCGTGCCGCCGACGCTGGCACGCTGGCGCGACGGCACCGACGTACACCGTGTGGCCGTCAGCGACCGCCATGCCGGCCGGGCACCGGAGTTGGAGGACCCTGCGGCGTTGCAATGGCTGGGCCGCTTCCTCGGCCGCCTGCACGCGGTCGGCGCGCGGCGGCGTTTTGCGCACCGGCGCACGATGGATCCGGCCACCTTCGGCCACCAGGCACGACAGCGTTTGCTCGACGGTGGTTTCGTGCCCGACACCGAACGAGCGACCTGGGTTGAGTGCTGCGATGCGGCACTCAGACGCGTCGACCAGGCCTTCACGCAGCTCGCTGCAGTGCCGCGGCTACGCCTGCACGGCGACTTCCACCCCGGCAACATCATGTGGCGCGCCGAGGGGCCGCATGTCGTCGACCTCGACGACGCCTGCAACGGCCCCGCGGTGCAGGACCTGTGGATGCTGCTCTCGGGCGATGCGGCGGCGATGCGTGAACAACTGACGCAGGTCCTTGCCGGCTACCGAGTCTTTCGCCCATTCGACGAGCGCGAACTGGCCCTGATCGAGCCGCTGCGCACGTTGCGCATGATCCATCACAGCGCCTGGATCGCCGAGCGTTGGACCGACCCCGCGTTTCCCGCCGCGTTCCCGTGGTTCGGCAGCGCGGCCTACTGGTCGCAGCAGGCCACTCAATTGCGCGAGCAGATCAACGCGATGGACGAACCACCGCTGCTTGCCTAGCCGACCCGGTCAGTCACGGGCCGCGCTGCAAACAGGACGGGGCGACGTCACGCCGTCAACAGCCGCGTCACCCGCTGCACATGCTCGGCCGGGTTGTCGAGTTGACCACCTTCGGCCAGCCAGGCCTGATCGAACAGCAGGTGCGCGAGATCGTTGAAGTGCACCTCGTCGCGCTCGATGCGTTTGACCAACGCATGCTCGGCATTGACTTCGAGGATCGGCAGCGCTTTGGGCGCCTGCTGGCCGGCCTGCTTCAGCAGCCGTGCCAGATGCGCGCTCATGTCACCTTCTTCGACGACGATACAGGCCGGCGAATCGACCAGGCGCGTCGTCACCCGGACGTCCTTGGCGCGGTCTTTCAGCGCGGCCTTGAGCTTTTCCTGCACCGGAGCAAAGGCCGTTGCCGCCGCCTCGGCCCCCTTCTTCTCGGCCTCGTCCTGCAGCTTGCCCAGATCGACGCTGCCCTTGGCCACGCTTTGCAGCGGGTGGCCCTCGAACTCGTACAGGTGCGACAACATCCACTCGTCGACGCGGTCGGTCAGCAACAGCACCTCGATGCCCTTCTTGCGAAAGATCTCCAGTTGTGGGCTGGCCTTGGCCGCGCCAAGGGTGTCGGCGGTGATGTAGTAGATCGGCTCCTGGCCGTCTTTCAGGCGCGCCACGTAATCGGCAAACGACACACCGGCTTCGGCCTGCGTCGACGCGAAGCGCAACAACTTGGCCAGGCGCTCCTGGTTCTGATGGTCCTCGCCGATGCCTTCCTTGAGGACGGGCCCGAAGTCCTTCCAGAACGCGTCGTACTTGTCCTTCTGCTGCTCGGCCAGGTCCTCCAGCATCGACAGCACGCGCTTGGTTGAGCCTTCGCGGATTGACTTCACGTCACGGCTCTCCTGCAGCAGCTCACGGCTGACATTGAGCGGCAGGTCGGCCGAGTCGATCACGCCCTTGACGAAGCGCAGATACACCGGCATCAGCGCCTCGGCGTCGTCCATGATGAAGACCCGCTTGACGTAGAGCTTGACGCCGCCGCGCTTGTCGCGGTTCCAGAGGTCGAACGGGGCCTTGGCCGGGATGTAGAGCAGCTGGGTGTACTCGCTGCGGCCCTCGACGCGGTTGTGCGTGTAGGCCAGCGGCGGATCGCTGTCGAAGGAAATCTGCTTGTAGAAATCCTGGTACTGCGCGTCGGTGATCTCGCTCTTGGCCCGCGTCCACAGTGCCGCGGCCTTGTTGACGGTCTCCCATTCGTCCTTCAAGACCGTCTCGGCCTTGTCGGCAATCCACTCTTCCTTTTTCATCAGGATCGGCAGCGAGATGTGGTCGGAGTACTTGCTGATGATGGACTTCAGCTTCCAGGTCTTCAGGAAATCCTCTTCGCCTTCGCGCAGCTGCAGTGTCACGTCGGTACCCCGTTCGGCACGGGTGATCGTCTCGACCTCGAATTGGCCCGAGCCGTCGCTGGTCCAGCGCACGCCCTGGTCGGGCGGCAGACCGGCACGGCGCGACTCGACCGTAATGCGGTCGGCGACGATGAATCCGGAGTAGAAGCCGACGCCGAACTGGCCGATCAGGTTGGCATCCTTCTTCTGGTCGCCTTCGAGCCTGGCCATGAACTCGCGCGTGCCGCTCCTGGCGATCGTGCCCAGGTGGGCCACCGCCTCCTCCGCGCTCATGCCGACGCCGTTGTCGCGCACGGTCACGGTCTTGGCCGCGACGTCGAAGCTGACATGCACCCGCAATTCCGGTGCGTCTTCATACAAGGCCGACTGGTCGAGCGCCTCGAAGCGCAGCTTGTCGCAGGCGTCCGACGCGTTGGACACCAGCTCGCGCAGGAAGATCTCCTTGTTCGAGTACAGCGAATGGGTCACCAGGTGCAGGATCTGCTGCACCTCGGCCTGGAAGGCGAGGGTTTGTTTTTGGCTCATGGTCCGGACAGAAGGAAAAGTGAATCGCGCGCCGCAGATGGGGGCGTACGCGGCCCTGTCAAGGGCTGCGGCGTCAGTGGTAGCGGTCTATCGTCAGCCCCGCCATGTCGATGCCCGGGCGGCGAGCGCTGATCAAATCGCTGATGACCCTGGCCGTCCCCGCCGCCATGGTCCAGCCCAGCGTGCCATGCCCGGTCGCCAGATACAGATTGGCCAATCGGCAGCCACCGACCAGCGGCGTGCCGTCGGGAGTCATCGGCCGCAGGCCGCACCAGAACTCGGCGCGCTCGAGGTCACCCCCGCCAGGGAACAGGTCGGCCACCACATGCGTCAGCGTGCGCCGACGCGCCTCGTGCAATTCAAGCGTGTAACCGGCGAGCTCGGCGGTACCGCCGGCGCGAATGCGGTCGCCGAGCCGGGTCAGCGCCACCTTGTGCGTCTCGTCCATCACCGTCGACTCCGGCGCGCCGGTGGCATCGGTGATCGGCACCGTGATCGAGTAGCCCTTGACCGGGTAAACAGGAATCTCGATGCCCACCGGCGCCAGCAGCTTGGGCGAGTGACTACCCAGCGCAAGCACATAGGCGTCGGCCTGCAAGCACCCCTGGTCGGTCTGGACCCCGGTGAGCCGCTTGCCGTCGGTCAAGAGCGACAAGACCTTGACGCCAAAACGCAGCTGCGCGCCGCGTTCTGTGGCCATCGCGGCAATCCGGTTCGTGAACTTGAAACAATCGCCGGTTTCGTCGCCTGGCAAGCGCAGTCCACCGACGAACTTGTCGCGCACCCGCGACAGCGCCGGCTCATGCTCGATGCAACCGGCCCGATCGAGCATTTCATAGCGCACGCCGTAGCGATCGAGGATCGCCGTGTCCGAGGCGGTACCGTCGAGCTGTCTCTGGGTGCGAAACAGTTGCAGCGTGCCCTGCATGCGCTGGTCGTATTCGATGCCGGTGGCCGCGCGCAATGCCACCATGCAGTCGCGGCTGTACTCGGCCAGCCGTACCATCCGGCTCTTGTTGACTTCATACCGTGCCGCCGTGCAGTTGCGCAGCATTGCCAGCACCCAGCGCACCAGTTGCCAGTCGAAGTGCGGCCGGATGACCAACGGGCGGTGCTGCATCAGCAGCCACTTCACGGCCTTCAGCGGCACGCCGGGCCCGGCCCAGGGCGCGGAATACCCCGGCGAGACTTCGCCGGCGTTGGCGAAGCTGGTCTCGAGTGCCGGACCGGCCTGGCGTTCGATCAGCGTCACCTGGTGGCCGTCGCCAGCCAGCTCGTAGGCCGCGGTGGCGCCGATCACGCCACCGCCCAGTACCAACACGTTCATGAACCGACTTCCATGCCGTGCAGTGTACGTAGCCGCGGCACAATGGGCCCATGATCGCCCCCGACCTGTTGCCGCGTCGCGAGTTCAACGACCCTGATGCTGCCCTGGCGCATGCACGCGCCATCTACGACGCCGGCGTGTCGCACTTACGGAAACATTTGCAGGCCTTTCTCGACGGCCAGGTGCCCGGCGAGCGCGTACGAGCTACCTACCCTTTCGTACGCGTGCGCATCAATACCGTGGCCCGCGCCGACTCGCGCCTGAGTTATGGTTTTGCGGCTGGCCCGGGCCGCTTCGAGACCACGCTGACCCGGCCTGACCTTTTCGCCACCTACTACCGCGAGCAGTTTCGCCTGCTACTGCGCAACCATGCCGTGGCCCTTGAAATCGGCGCCAGCGAGCAGCCGATACCGGTGCACTTCTCGCTCGCCGAGGACGACCATCTCGAGGGCACGCTGACGGCCCAGCGTCGCCTCCTGATGCGTGACCTGTTCGACCTGCCCGACCTGGCCGCGATGGACGATGGCATCGCCAACGGCACCTTCGAGCCAGGCCCCGGCGAGGCGCAGCCGCTGGCCCTGTTTACGGCAGCACGGGTCGACTACTCGCTGCACCGCCTGCGCCATTACACCGGTACCGCGCCCGAACATTTCCAGAATTTCGTGCTGTTCACGAACTACCAGTTCTATATCGACGAGTTCATCCGGCTCGGCCACGAGTTGATGTCCGATGCAGCGGCTGAATACGCCGCCTTTGTCGAGCCCGGCAACGTGGTCACCCGCCGCGCCGGCACCGCGGCCGACGCTCGCGACGCCGGCGGTGCAGCGCCGCCCAGGCTGCCGCAGATGCCGGCCTACCATCTGGTGCGTCCCGGCGGCAGCGGCATCACGATGGTCAACATCGGCATCGGCCCGGCCAATGCCAAGACCATTACCGACCACATTGCCGTGTTGCGCCCGCATGTCTGGATCATGCTCGGCCACTGCGCCGGCCTGCGCAATACCCAGCAGCTGGGCGACTATGTGCTGGCCCATGGTTATGTGCGTGAAGACCATGTGCTCGACGAAGAGCTGCCGCTGTGGGTACCGATTCCCGCCCTGGCCGAAGTGCAGATGGCACTTGAACGCGCGGTCGCCGACGTGACCCAGCTTTCGGGCTACGAATTGAAGCGCCTGCTGCGTACCGGCACCGTGGCCTCGACCGACAACCGCAACTGGGAGCTGTTGCCGCATCCAGGCCCCGAGCGGCGCTTCAGCCAGAGTCGGGCGGTGGCTTTGGACATGGAATCGGCCACCATTGCCGCCAACGGCTTCCGCTTCCGCGTGCCCTACGGCACCCTGCTGTGCGTCTCGGACAAGCCCTTGCACGGTGAAATCAAGCTGCCCGGCATGGCCAACCAGTTCTACCGCGACCGCGTCGATCAGCACTTGCGCATCGGCATGCGCGCCGTCGAATTGCTGCGCGCGGCCGGCGGCGAACAACTGCACAGCCGCAAGCTGCGCAGCTTCGCCGAGGTGGCATTCCAGTAGTCAGGCCGGATTGTGTCGCGACCCGCGATCCCTTAGGCTGGCTGCAATCCACAGGCACCAACAGGAGACCCCCATGCCCAGCCCCGTCACAGGCGCTACCCACATCCGCACCCTCGCGCTGGTCGGGCCGCAGGGTGCGGGAAAAACCAGCCTGGCCGAAGCGCTGTTGGTGCGTGCCGGAGCGATCGGAGCGGCCGGCAGCCTGGAGCGCGGCAGCACGGTCAGCGACTTTGACCCGCTCGAGCGCAAGATGCAGCACTCGCTCAATACCGCGCTGCTGCATCTGCAGCACGCCGACACTCGCATCCACCTGATCGACACACCGGGTGCATCCGACTTCATCGGCCAGGCCCTGCCGGCGCTGGAAGCGGTAGAGACGGCGGTCGTGGTGATCAATGCGGCGAGCTGGAAGGTCGGCGGCATCGATGCGATGGCCGTGCGCATGATGGAATACGCTGCGGCACGCCGGCTCGACCGCCTGCTGGTGGTCAACAAGATCGACGCCGCGGGTGCGGACCTACCGGCACTGCTGGCCGACATCCAGGCCACCTTCGGCCGCGAATGCCTGCCGCTGAATCTGCCCGATGCCGGCGGCGCCAAGGTGGTGGACTGTTTCTACAACCGTGCGGGGCACAGCGACTTCGGCAGCGTCGACGCCGCGCACCGCGCGCTGGTCGAGCAGGTGGTGGAGGTCGATGCGGCCTTCGTCGACCGTTACTTGAACGACGGCGACATCGACCCCGCCGAACTGCACGCACCGCTGGAACAGGCCTTGCGCGAAGGCCATTTGATGCCGGTGTGCTTTGTCTCGGCGCGCAGCGGGGCGGGTGTTGCGGAACTGCTCGATGTGATCGTCAAGCTGCTGCCCGCACCGAGCGAAGGCAACCCGCCCGAATTTCTCGAGGGTGAGGGTGCCGCGGCCCAACCCAAGGCCTCGCAGCCCGATCCGGGGGCACATGTCTTGGCGCATGTGTTCAAGGTCACGGTCGATCCCTTCGTCGGCCGCATGGGCCTGTTCCGCGTGCACCAGGGTACGGTGACCAAAGACAGCGTGCTCTACATCGGCGACGGCCGCAAACCCTTCAAGGTCGGCCACCTGTTCATGCTGCAGGGACGCGAGCATGTGGAGGTCCAGCGTGCCGTACCTGGCGACATCGTGGCCGTAGCGAAGGTCGACGAGATCCACTTCGACGCCGTCCTGCACGACGCGGCCGAGGACGACCATATCCACCTCAAACCCTTGCCGTTCCCTATCCCGGTCCACGGCTTGGCGATCGAACCCAAGCGCCGCGGTGACGAGCAGCGCATGTGGGAGATCCTGACCAAGTTGGTCGACGAAGATCCTTGTCTGAAGGTCGAGCATGTGGCGACCACCAATGAGACCATCGTCTATGGCCTGGGCGAGTTGCATCTGCGCGTGCTGCTCGAACGCCTGCGCGAGGTGTACAAGTTCGAGGTCAACACCAGGCCGCCGCGCATCGCCTACCGCGAGACGGTGACCGCGCCCGCCGAGGGCCACCACCGCCACAAGAAGCAGACCGGCGGCGCCGGTCAGTTCGGCGAGGTATTCCTGAAGATCGAACCCCTGCCACGCGGAGGGGGCTTCGAGTTCGCCGACCAGGTCAAGGGCGGCACGATTCCGAACCAGTTCATTCCGGCGGTGGAAAAGGGTGTGCGCGAGGCCTTGGCGCTCGGTGTGATCGCCGGTTACCCGCTGGTCGACGTGAAAGTGATCGTCTATGACGGCAAGCACCACACCGTCGACAGCAAGGAGATCGCCTTCATCACTGCCGGCCGCAAGGCCTTCATGGCCGCCGTGCGCGCAGCCAGGCCGATCATCGTCGAGCCTATCGTCGATGTGGAAATCAGCGCCCCCGATGCGACGATGGGTGACATCACAGGCGATTTGTCGTCACGGCGCGGTCAGGTCAGCGGCACGCACAACGGCGCCACCGGCACGATGATCATTCGCGGCCAGGCGCCATTGGCGGAACTGACGAGCTACCAATCGCGGCTCAACGCCATGACGGCTGGCCAGGGCCGCTACACCTTGGCCCTGTCCCACTACGAGGCCGTCCCACCCGCGGTACAGCAGCACCTGGTGTCGCAGCACCTGGTGCACGACGAGGACTGAGCCCCGGCGCCAGTGCTGCCCTGACTCAGGGCTCGTGGCGCACGACGGACTGAGCGTGCTTGAGCAACTTGTGGGGCTTGCCGCAGATCCAGCGCGCGAGCTCGTCGAGTTCGTTGGCGCGGATCGCGAACGCGGGCAATTCGGCGTCGATGCGTTCGAGGGCATCGAGGTTGCGCAGTGACAGGCGCACGCGACCCTGCTCTGGCAGCGGCGTGATTTGCACACTGGCGACCACTTCCGCGGTGAACTCGAACAGGGTGCCCAATAGGCGCGCCGTTTGTTTGTGGCGCACCTGCGACTCGAAGGCATTGATCCCGGCGAAGGACAGCCGCGCCCGCAGGCGTTCGATATCGGTCGGAAAGTCTTTGACCACGCGCAGGGTCTGACCGTTGCCCACGCGCCAGGCAAGGGTCACCGATTCAAATTGTTCGCCACTGCCGTGCGTGTGGCGCAGTCGGGGTACGACGCCAAAGTCCTGCGCCGTGGCTCCGGCCAACACCGTACGGCCATCAAAGGCGTATCGCCCCGGCGCAGTCGGCCTGAGCACATTGAGATGGTCGATCAAATGCGCCCAGTAGTCGGCGGCGGCACGGCATGCCGCGTGGGTCAGGCGGGCGTTGCGCTCGAGCGTGTGTGGATCGAGCTCGTTGCCGCTCCTGCGGTCACCCGCCTGGCGGTCGAGCTCGGCCAGAAAGTCGGCGGAATGTGCCGCGGCAGCCGTACGCGACGGCGCGGGCGCTGCTGCGGGTGCCGGAGCTGGTGCTAGAGCCGGAGCCGGAGCTAGAGCCGGAGCCGGAGCGCGCGCCGGTGCCAGCACAGGCGCCCGTGCTACGGCGGGCGCGGCGGCCGGCGTACTGGACGCCGGACGTGCGAACAGTTTGGAAATGTCCACCGCTTCTTCGGCCAGCACCGGCGGCGCCATGGCGGTGACATTGCGCCCGGGCACACGCCCTCCGACCCCTACCGCTTGTGACGTTACGCCCTTGAAAATCATAGCAACAGAACGTAGCAGCCATTGCCGTGCACTGGCCGGCAATAGTCAACACTGGATCGCCGCTCACGCAATGCGGCGGCGACGGCGTGTGCAATTTGCAGCCTGGCGAGGCCACCCATGACTGGGCCCACGTCTTCCGGGCCTAGTTCTTGCCCTCGGCGCGACTCTTCCTCAGTTGCTCGAGCCACGCCGTCCAGTCCTGAGGGCCGCTGTCAAAGCGCTTCTTCAGGTTGCCCAGCACATTGCCCCAGGCCCGATCGAAATAGGCATAGGTCTTGTCCCACTCGCCGCCATCACCCCAGCCCGTGTGGTGCAGGCTCACACGCGTCAACTTGTCGCCCAGTGGCTCAAAGCGCACGATCACGAAAGTGCGCTGCGCACGGGCTTCGGGCAGGTGCGGCGGTGCGTTCCAGTCGAATGAAATCATCCTCTTGGGCTGCACCGCCAGGAAGCGCATGTCGTCGGCACCCTTGCTGCCCGGCGCGGCGGTCGGATCGATGTAGATCTGGAACGCGCCGCCGACACGGGCCTCGATCTTGGCGTCGGGCGCGAAGAAGCTGACGATCCCTTCGCGCGTGGTCCACGCAGCCCAGGCATCGTCGAGCGTGGCGACCACGTCGACGCTCTTGTCGATAGCGCGTTCCGCGGCCTGCGTCGACCACGGCGCCGCTGCGAGGCCGGCCAAGATCAAGATGCGGACTGCCAGTGACGTCATGCCGCGAGCTCCTCGTGGGCACCAGCTTCGAACGCGGCCAGCGTGGTCGGCCGCCCTTGTATTGGCCGCGCCTTCGCCGTCGCAGCAGCAAGCGACCAACGGCCGAACATGCGGGGCCCCTATCACCGGCGCGGGTCTTTGATAAGCATGCATCTACGGTATTCGGTGAGAAATCGGCCGTCAAGCCGCTGACGTGGGGCCCGGCGCTGGTTGAAAGAGCAAGCCGCCTTTATCATCGAGGCATGAACGCTCCCGTGCACGATGTCGCGCAGACCCGGTTCGACAACGCACTGCAGCTGTTCGACGAGTTCGTCCGGGCGACCGTCAAACATCCCGACGCGGCGACCTTGCGCGGCCTCGAAAGGCGCTTCGCCGAACGCTTGCAGATCCAGCCCAGTTACTGGAGCCAGATCAAGAGTCGCTCGCGCCAAGTCGGTGAACGCTTGGCACGCCAGTTCGAGCGCTTGTGCCACAAGCCGGCGGGATGGATGGATCAGCGCCACGACAGTCCTGTGCCGGCGGTGATGCCGTCGACCAGCGCCGCCTCGCTGAGCGACCCGCACGCCAGCCCGCTGCCGCAGGGCGAGGACGAACGCTTCATCGTCGGCCTGGTGCTGACCTACTACCGGCGTCATCCGCAGCGTGCGCGCACGCGGCTGCTCGACCTGCTTGGCGAAGTGTTGATGAATGCAGGCACACCCGCTACGGCCGAGGCCGCAGCGCCGCAGGCCCGGGCCGACGACACGCTCGACCTGTGGCGCCGGACGCAGGCCGGTGTTGCGCCGCTCAAACAGAAACGGCGTTGAACAGGCCGGGCCGCCAAAAATGATCAGCGGGGGGCTTGCCAAAGATAAGCAAACGTTTATCATTTGAGCAAGTTACCGTGGTCAGCCCGCAAGCGTGGATCGGGCACACGGCAACGACACCCCGTCCATCAATCCCCACCCTGGAGCCGCATGACCGCCATTGCCTTCGCCCATGCCCATGCGCGTGCCCAGCGCTGGATGGAGCTGCACTGCTTCGCAATCCTCGACGCCCCGCCCCGGGGCAGACGAACGGTCATCGCCGATCGCTGAGATCGGCGAGCCGCCAGCCAGGCCCGGGTGCAGCGATGCCCCGGGCCTTTTGCATTGCGGGCCCTTTGTACCGACCTACCGGAGACACGACCATGAAGATCACCCTGCCCCGTATACCGACCCGCAACCCGCTGGTGCAGCCCTGCAGGCAGCGCCGCGCGGGCGCGCACGGGCCATCGGTTGGCGCCAGGCGACAGCAAAGCGCGCGCGAACTGCGGCGCGAGCTCGAGCGCATGGGCCGCCGCGAACGACCACCGACCCAATGAAACACGAACGGCGCATGCCCTGCGCCCAAGGAGATCACCATGCACGTCCATCCTCTGTCACTGCACCCAGGCCACCCCGCGCTGGCTGCCGATGACGCGGCACTTCGCCGCAGGCTCGCCGCCGCCTTGTATGCGGCCGGCCACGCACTGCAACGCCTGGCGCTGCGCCTGTGCTCGGCACCAAGCAGCGCATCGACGGCTGCGCAATCGGCACGGCTCGAGTTCCACGCCGAGGCCGGGGCACCCGAGGGCGCCCTGTATGTCGACGGCCAACTCGTGGCATACCTGACGGGCGTGCACCGACTGTGATCGGCGCCCAGGCTAAAGTTCGTCGCCTGGCGCGTCGATAGGGCAGAGACGAAGCGCCCGTAACCATGAGCACCCAGCTGACCGCCCAGGCTCCCGCCACCCGCATCGATCGCCCGCTGCGCGATCTTGCGGCGTGGCTGGCACATTTTCGCGGCGCGACGATTCCTGTCCTGGACAGCACGGCCGACGCGATTCGCCAAATGGCCAGCAACGAAGACGCTGTCGATGCGCACCTGCTGGCCGAATTGGTCGGCGCCGATCCACTGATGACGCTCAAGCTGCTGGCCCATGTGGGCAGCGCCAGCCGGCGCGAGACCGACGTTGAAACCGTGGTCGGCGCGTTGGTGCTGCTGGGCATCGCGCCGTTCTTCCGTCTCTTCGGCGAGTTGCCGACCATCGGCCAGGTCTTGCACGACACGCGCGACGCCGACGAGGTCATGCAAGGCCTGCAGGCCGTACTCAGCCGCTCGCATCGCGCCGCTCGCTTCGCGCTCGGCTTCGCGGCACACCGCATGGACCCCGACGCGGCCGTGATTCACGAGGCGGCGCTGTTGCACGGTTTCGCCGAATTGCTGCTCTGGTGCCATGCACCGACATTGGCGCTCGAAATCGCGCGTCGCCAATCTGCCGACCCGACCTTGCGGTCGGCAGTCGCGCAACGATCGATCTTGGGCATCACGCTGGCCGAGCTGCAGCAGGCGTTGATGAAGTCCTGGCACTTGCCCGCACTTCTGATTCGACTCGACGACACCCATCACGCCGCCAGTGCGCAGGTGAAGAACGTGACGCTCGCAGTGCGGTTGGCGCGACACACGGCCCAGGGTTGGGACAACGCCGCCCTACCCGACGACGTGGCCGATATTGCCGCCCTGCTGCTGCTGGGCAACGAACCCACCCTCAAGTTGCTGCGCGAAATCGACACTTGAACGGCAGGGCCGGCAACCCTGGCCGGTCAGACCCGAACCTTCGACGACTTCGGGCCAGGCCTGCACCGCCGAGGCGGACAGCCCGACCTGCCTGGCCCGGGCGTCGCAGGTTGCGCGGCCAATCTCTTGCCGCGCGTGCAGAATGCGTCGATCGACGGCGTCACGCGCGATCGGGCCTTCCATCTGGTGGATTGTGCGGCTTTCCTGCGCAGTTGATCCATTCCAGGTAGCGCTTGCAGAATTCCGCGGCACCGCATCTACAGTCACGCGATCCTGGGCCCACTGCACACGACGAAGGACAAGGCATGCGCTTCACCCCCTGGGACAACCCAATGGGCACCGACGGCTTCGAGTTCATCGAGTACGCCGCGCCCGACCCCGTGGCCATGGGCGCCTTGTTCGCGCGCATGGGATTCAAGGCGATCGCCCGGCACCGGCACAAGAATGTGGTGCTGTATCGACAAGGCGAGATCAATTTCATCGTCAATGCCGAGCCCGACTCGTTTGCGCAACGATTTGCGCGCCTGCATGGGCCGAGCATCTGTGCGATCGCTTTCCGAGTGCTGGACGCACGTGCAGCCTACGAGCGGGCGATCTCGCTCGGCGCCTGGGGCTATGCAGGCACTGCCGGTCCGGGCGAACTCAACATCCCCGCCATCAAGGGTATCGGTGACAGCCTGATCTATTTCGTGGACCGCTGGCGCGGCAAGAACGGCAAGCAGATCGGCGAGATCGGAAATATCGGCTTTTTCGATGTCGACTTCGAGCCCCTGCCCGACATCGGTGTCGAGCCGCTCAACCCACCCGGTCACGGTCTGACCTACATCGACCACCTGACGCACAACGTGCATCGCGGGCGCATGGCCGAGTGGGCCGATTTCTACCAACGCCTGTTCAATTTCCGCGAGCTGCGCTACTTCGACATCGAGGGCCAGGTCACCGGCGTCAAGAGCAAGGCGATGACCAGCCCCTGCGGCAAGATCCGCATCCCGATCAACGAGGAGGGCAACGACAAGGCCGGGCAGATCCAGGAATACCTGGACATGTACCACGGCGAAGGCATTCAGCACATCGCGCTCGGCTCGGACGACTTGACGCGAACGGTCGATGCCATGCGCGGCAGCGGGGTGAAGTTGCTCGACACCATCGACACCTATTACGAATTGGTCGACAAGCGCATTCCAGGTCATGGCCAAAGCGTCGCCGAGCTGCAAAAGCGCAAGATCCTGATCGACGGCAAGGCAGGCGAGTTGTTGCTGCAAATCTTCAGTGAGAACCAGCTCGGACCGATTTTCTTCGAGTTCATTCAACGCAAGGGCGATCAGGGTTTCGGTGAAGGCAACTTCAAGGCCCTGTTCGAGAGCATCGAGTTGGATCAGATGCGGCGCGGTGTGCTGCCCAAGCCATGACCCTGGCCAAGGCACACAACCGAGGCGTGGCCCCCGTCACTTACGGCAAAGGCGGACGACCGCCGCGCGGCGACTACGCGCGCGCGCGCGCCGATTACAGCTGCGAGCAGGTGTATGAACGCTACAGCGCGGCCGATCACGACACCTACCGGCGCTTGTATGCGCGTCAGTTGCAGCAGTTGCCCGGCCTGGCCTGCGAGGAGTTCATTGCCGCAGTGCAATTGCTGGGCACACCCGATTGCATCCCGCGCTTCGATGCGGTCTCCGAACGACTGATGCGGGCGACCGGCTGGCAAATCGTCGGTGTCCCCGGGCTGATTCCTGAAGAGGCATTCTTCGCTCTGCTGGCTGCGCGCAAGTTCCCGGTCACCGACTGGATCCGCCGGCCCGAGGAGTTCGAATACGTGGTCGAGCCGGACGTGTTCCACGACCTGTTCGGTCATGTGCCGCTGTTGTTCGACCCGGTATTCGCCAACTACATGCAGGCCTATGGTGCCGGCGGTCTGAAGGCGAGCCGGCTCGATGCCTGCGAGCTGCTGGCGCGGCTGTACTGGTACACGGTCGAGTTCGGCCTGATCGCCACGCCGGGCGGGCTGCGGGCCTATGGTGCAGGCATCCTGTCATCGGCCGGTGAGTTGCACCACAGCATCGCGGCCAGTGAACCCCGCCGCATTGGGTTCGATCTGCAGCGCCTGATGCGCACGAAATACAGGATCGACAGTTATCAGGCGAGTTACTTCGTCATTCACTCGTTTGACGAGTTGTTTGCCGCGACCGCGCCGGACTTCACACCGGTCTACCGCAGCGTACGCGCACGTATCGAGGCTGAAGGAGAGGTCGAGGCGGGCATCGCGCTGCCCGGCGAGCACCTCTTCAGCTGAGCCAGCGCAGCAGTTCCCGCCAGGGCTCGGGCCGGCTGCACATGTGGACATGCGCGACGCCGGGCAGGTGCCGGTTGTCGGCGCCGACCAGGGTGGCCGTCGACGGTGGAAAGACGATGTTGTCGCAATGGCTGTAGAAGCAGGTGAATCGCGCTGCGCGATCACCAGGCTCACGGTCGGCGACGTCCCGCAGCCATGCCGAGCCCTGCTGCATTTGGCGGCCATTGGGCGTCATTGCAAAACGCGCCAGCCAAGTGCCGTGGTGTGGCGTGCCGAGTGTCAACGCGTGGTGAATGCGCTGGTCGTTGTGACCCCTCAGCCACCAACCTCTAAGCGCGAGGCCACCCATGCTGTGGGCCACGACCACCGGTGCCATGCCGGTGGCGGATTCCAGGCGCTGCACTGCTTCATCGACGGTAGCACTGTAGTCGTCAATGGATCCGAACACCGGTTCCAGGTTGACCGCGACAAAGGGCACATCGCGCGCATGCAGGCGCGCTAGCCAGGGGTTCCACAGCCCGCGATTGCAGACAAAGCCATGGACCAACAGCACGCCGCGTCGACCCTGCGCATCTGCCGGCAGATGATCGGGCCAGCGCTGACTGCGAAACGGCTGGCGCCAGCAGAACACCGCGGGTGCCGATCTGACCTCGCCCCACCACGCGCGCAGCAACTGCATGGCGTGTGCCCGCGGTGCCGGATCGCGGCCATGGGCGCGGCGCAGCAGCGCAAATTCGAGCCCAAGGACCAGCGCATAGTTGAAGACGATGAGCAGCGCACCCACCAAGGCCCATGACGTATGCCCGGCATACCACGCCGAGAGTGCCCACCCCACAGCCAGCGCCAGCAGTCCGAGCGTGGTGATGCGTTGCAGCCGGGCGAGCATCGAGCCTCAGGATCCCAAACGCACGGCGTGGCCGCTCATGCGCTGCGCGAGTTGCGTGGCCAACTTGTTGGCCAGGCCGTAGACCGAGAGCTGAGGATTGGCGCCGATGCTGGTGGGGAACAACGAACCATCGTGCACGGACAGGTTATCGAGCTGCCAATGCACGCCGTCGGGACGCACCACGCCATGCCTTTCATCGGCGGCCATGCCGCAGCCGCCCATCACATGTGCGCTAACGACCTTGGTCAGCAGGGGCCGCATCGGCAGCGCGGCAAGGCTGGCGCGCGCATCGGCCCAGCTTGAGTACAGCGGCGCGAGTTCGTGACCCACCGCCACCTGCCGCGCACCGGCCGCGAACTGCAACTCGGCCATCGTGAGCATGGCGCGCCGGGCGCCTTCCATCACGAACGCCGTGAGCGGGTAGTCCAACTCGGGCGAGCCGTCGCTGCGCAGCCTGACCTGGCCGCCGGGCGACTCGGCATGGAACCCGTCGCGCAGCAGGGCGAGCAGCGCATGGTCATTCGGGAATGACGCGAAGCGCGTCGCCGCGTCGCGCCCGTAACCGACCATGGTCGTCGCAAATATCAAAGGGTGCAGGGGCGGCGCCTCGAGCTTGTAGCCGATCGGTCCATCGATCGCGTCTGTATCCAGGAAGTGGTCACTGTAAATCGTCTGTGGTGCCCCCTGCCAGCCGGCAACGCGGTGGTCGAAGGTGGCCACCGAGGCCACCACCGGGTGCAGGAAGGTGCGCACGCCAAGCCGGCGGTGGGGATCGGGTGCGGCCGAGCGCAACAACAACGCCGGTGAGTTGATGGCCCCGCCAGCAACGACAAAATGACGCGCCCTGATGCGCGTGGCCTGTGCATTGGAGCTCACCGCGCCGTTGGGCTGCACCGCGATACAAGTCAACGCTTCGACGCCACTCCCACGCATTTCAAAGTGGTCGGCCCGGGTCTCGACCAGCAGCGTGGCGCCGCGCTCGAGCGCCGTTGGCAAGGTCGTCACCAGCATCGACTGCTTGGCGTTGGTCGGGCAACCCATGCCGCAGGAACCCAGATTCCAGCAGCCCTTGACATTGCGCTGGATCGTGGCCGTGGGGATGCCGAGCTTGAGGGCACCGCGCCGCAACAGCTCGTTGTTCTCGTTGGGCGCCAGGCGCCACGGACCGATGCTCAGACGTTGCTCGACCTGCTCGAACCAGGGCGCCATGGCGTCGTCACTGAGATCGGTCAGGCCAAAGTGTTCGCGCCAGTAAGACAGCGTCGACGACGGCGTGCGAAACGAACTGGTCCAGTTGACGGTGGTGGAGCCGCCGACGCAGCGGCCCTGCAGAATGTTGATCGCTTTGTCGGCCGTCTTGCGGCTGGCGCTTTCCTGGTACAGGCTGGGATAGGCCTCGCTCTCGAGCTGGTGAAAGTCGCGGCTCGACTTCAATAGGCCCTCTTCGACGATCACGAGACTCAGACCGGCCGCGCTGAGCAGTTCAGCGCTGACGCCGGCGCCGGCACCGCTGCCGACGATCACCACGTCGCATTCGATCACTGGCGGCACAACCCCATGGGCACCGCCGAGCACCCGCCAACCGCGTGCCAGACCATCGGCGATCGGATCGAAGATGGAATGGGTCATCTGCGCGGCGCTGTCAGGCGATCTTCACCGGGCCGGGGTAGCCGAGCTGTGGCCATGTGTCTGGGCTGGCAAAGTATGCGGCCTGTGTCAGGTCGCGCAACGCGTGGTACGCCTGCTTGCGCAGATCGATTCGCGAGTGGCGCATGGATTGCAAGGCGGCCTGTACGTGCTCGACGCTGGCCTGGGTCCAGTCAGTGGCCAGCCCAGCCAGCGCCAGCCGCCCGGGTGCGATGGCGAGCACGCTGAGCAGGTGGTTGAGCTCACTTTGCGCTGAGGGTGGCAGGGTACGCAGCATGCTGTCCAGGCGGTCGAAATGGGACGCAAGCGCAGCCGCCTGCGCCTGCGCCTGCGCAGGCAGGCTGCCATCGAGTACGGCGCGCGCGATCGAACCGAGAACGCCACGGCCGACCTCGGTCAACCGTCCAGCGTGCCAGGCGGGGGCTGCTAGAAATGTCGCGACTCCGCCGCCCGCCAGCGCCAGGGCGGCAGCGCTTGCGTAGCCCAATTTGAGCAGCGTACGGCGTTGCATCGGGCCGAGTGTTGCATCATTGCGCGTCGTCCCGTTAGGGGTCGTCGACTAACAGCAGCGCTGGCTGATGCGAGATGAACAGCAGTGTCGAAGTGATCCTGCGTCACCTGGAGGCCGTGAGCACAGAGCGGGCCGCCAGGGTTGCCGACGCCGCACTGGCGGCGCGCGTGGTGCAGGTCAAGTCCTACCAGCAGGCACGCTTTGCACACACCTACGCGGACCTTCTCTCGCATCCACGTTATGCCGGCGCTTCAAAATTCTTCCTCGACGACCTATACGGGCCGGGTGACTTTGCGCAGCGGGATGCACAATTCGCGCGTGTCGTGCCGGCAATGGTTCGGCTGTTCCCACACGACGTGGCGGTGACTGTGGAGGCTTTGACGGCCCTGCACGCGCTGTCCGAGCAGCTCGACACTGCGATGGCCCGCCATGTCGGCATCGGCCCGGTGGACGCCGGCACATACCGGAGCGCGTGGCGAATGACGGGTCAGGCGGGCAGTCGGCAGCGTCAAATCGATCTGATGCTCGATGTCGGCCGTGCACTTGATTTGTATACGCGTCGGCCTCTGTTGCGTCATAGTCTTCACATGATGCGGATTCCAGCACGAGCAGCCGGCCTGTCGGCCCTGCAGGCGTTCTTGGAAGCTGGTTTCGACACATTTCGCAAGATGCATGGGGCACAAGAATTTCTAGCGCAAATCGCCGAGCGCGAGCGTGGGCTTGCCGCCAAGCTGTTTGATGCCCACTCACCCGCAGAAGCGCTAGTAGAACTACCGTAGCTGGATCGGGCGCCGGCTACGCAGGATAGAGCCCGGCGACTGGCAGAGGGGGCGCTTGTCTTGGCTGATAAACCGTGGCTTGCGCAGTACCCGGCAGGCGTGCCGGCCGAAGTCGATCTCGACGGTCACACGACGCTGGTCGACGTCCTCGAACAGGCGTTTTGCGCCTATGCCGAGCGTGACGCGGCCGCGTGCATGGGTGCTCGTCTGCGTTATGCGGACATAGACCGTCTGTCGCGAGATTTCGGCGCATGGCTGCAATCGATCGGGCTGGGCGCAGGCGCCAGGGTGGCGTTGATGATGCCGAACTTGCCGCAGTACATGGTGACGATCGCTGCGGTGTTGCGCGCCGGCTTTGTCGTCGTCAATGTCAATCCGCTCTACACTGCGCGCGAGCTCGAGTATCAACTGGCTGACTCGGGCGCCGAAGTCGTTGTCGTATTGGAAAACTTTGCGGCGACGCTGGAGGCCGTGGTCGAGCGCACGAACGTCCGGCATGTGGTGCTGGCGTCGATGGGTGACCTGCTAGGCCCGTGGCGAGGATGGTTGACCACTTTCGCCGTGCGCCATGCGCGCGGGTTGGTACCTGAGTTTCGCTTGCCAGTCGGCGCCGGACGAAGCGTCACTCCCTTCTCCGATGCCTGTGCTGCCGGATCTCGAAGCCGCCTGCGGCGGGCCGTTTTGACGCCCGGGGACGTGGCGTTCTTGCAATACACCGGAGGTACCACCGGTGTATCCAAGGGGGCGATGCTTCTGCACCGCAATGTCGTCGCAAACATTCTGCAGGTCGAGGCCTGGTTCGGACCGATGCTTGAACGCCTAGGGGGACGGCCAATGACCATCGTGTGCGCGCTGCCGCTGTACCACATCTTCGCACTGACGATCTGCTTCCTGCTTGGCGTGCGTATGGGAGCAATGAATCTGTTGATACCGAACCCGCGCGATATCGGTGGCCTGGTGCGCACCTTGGCGCGGTACCGCGTCAACATGTTCCCGGCGGTGAACACCTTGTTCAACGCGCTGGCCAACGACGCTGCATTCGCGCGCCTTGACTTCTCCGGCCTTGTGGTCTCCAACGGCGGCGGCATGGCCGTGCAACAGGCTACGGCCCGGCGCTGGCTGCGCATCACAGGCTGCCCGATCGTGGAGGGCTACGGTCTGTCCGAAACGTCGCCAGTCGCAAGCTCCAACCGCATCGACAACCAGTTGTTTACCGGCACCATCGGGCTACCCCTGCCGTCGACGGATATCGCCATTCGGGACAGCGAGGGTGCAGATATGCCCATTGACGTACCCGGAGAGATTTGCATTCGAGGGCCACAGGTTATGGCCGGCTATTGGCAGCGCCCGGATGAGACAGCCCTCGTGATGAGCTCCGATGGCTTTTTCAAGTCTGGCGATATAGGCACGATAGACGCCCGCGGATATATCACGATCGTCGATCGGAAGAAGGACATGGTTCTTGTGTCCGGTTTCAA
>CAVUGY010000001.1:0-13250 GCA_963741125.1 uncultured beta proteobacterium | reverse complement strand
GGTCGCGCCGGCGTCGGTGCTGACCAACACATCGGCATATTGTTCGGACGCCACGCCCACATAGAGTGAACTGCCGACCACCGTGATGTCGGTCACGCTGGCGTTGTTGAGACGATTGTTCGGGCCGCTGGGCAGCGTGGCGGGCCCGTTGTTCGCGCTCCAGTTCGAACTCGCGGTGATCGTTCCCAGCGCCTGGCTGGCCACGCCGAACCCGGTGCCGGCGTAGAGCACGGGCGCAAAGTCGCCGGCGATCATGACGGCATTGGCCGTCGGGCTGACGGCGAGCGACTTGGCAGCGCTGAAGGTCGTGCCGTCCAGCGAAAAATAAACCCCGACGCTGGTGGCCAGCGCCACTATCGGTGACGCCCCCGCGGCCAGCCCGCCCGATGTCATGGCATTGCACATCAGCGCAAGCGGTCCCGTGTTGGCGAGTGGCGTGGCTTGCCAGGTGTTGTTTGCAGGATCGCGCGGGCTAGCGGCCACGAACAGCTGGTTGCCGGTGCAGGCGTAGGCCTGCGCGAAGTCGGCGCTGTAGTGCAGGGCTTCGATGACGCCCTGGTTGTGCAACTGCGACAACGGGTCAGTGTTCACCCAGCTCAAGGGCACTGCAGCACCGGCAATCGATGCCGAATAGACGCGGTCCATCGCACTGACCAGCAGGCCGGCCGGGGCGCCGACACCGCTGTCCGGTATGACGGCCATCGCACCGATGCCGCTATCGACGACCGCGCCGGGCAGCGGCGATTCAACCCACGGCGCCGCCGGCGCCGCAGCGGGTGCTGGAAGTGCCAGGCTATACACCACCGGCATCGAACCAGGGATCACTGCCATCGTGGCAGCGAACAGTTTGCCGCTCGGCACGTCGACAGCCAGCAGCGTGATCGGGCTCGTGGCCGTGGTCGCCGGCATGGGGCTCCAGCTCGGCACATCACCGGCCAGCGCACCGGCGGCGGCGTAGAACAGGCCGGCATCGGTGGCGGCGTACAGGTACTGGGCATCGGCCACCAAGGCCCTCACGCTGCGACTGGCGGTGCCGGCCGTCACCGGCAGCCCCGTATTGGCGGCAGACCAGGTCTGACCGGCGTCGGCACTCACCCACACGCCGTTCTGTGCTGTGCCGGCATACAGCAGCGCCGATGCACGCGGGCTCTTCACCAAGGCCAGCACGGTGCCGCCCGGCGGGCCGAGGCTGCGCCAGCTGCCATCCGATTGCGCCATCGTCGGCGACCACGCGGCCGCCAGCAAGGCCACGGCGACCCACCCGGCGCGCAAACCCTGCAAGAGACGTCGCACTTGCTCAACGCCGGATGCAAAAAGTATCGATCGCATGGCTTCTCCTCGGCAGGTCGAATGGCGCGCACCAGCGCGCGTTTGATCGTCGGCGCGGCCCAACAGGGCCGCAGATCAACGCTAGCACAAGCTTCTCACGCCCATGCCCGCGTGCGGTCCGTTTTGCTGCAATAGGTGTAGGAATGCGCAACGCACGCGCTCAGCGGCCACCCGAGAATAGGCGCAAAGCCTTGTCGAAGCTCCACACGCGCCGGATCTCGATCACGTCGTAGTCCATGGCCAAGTCACTCGGGAACGGCGTGTACGGCGAGAGCTGCATCACGATGCTTCGAACGGCGTTGTCGATGTCGGGCGAGCCGCTCGAGCGATTGATGGTCACGCTTTCGACGCTGCCATCGCTGCGCAACGAGACGGTGACGACCGGGTTTTCGTAAGGCCCCTTCTTGGCCTGCTTGAGCAATTCGAACGCCGCGTTGACTTCGACCTTCTGCCGCCACTTTTCGGCGTACATCATGGCCACGATGTGCGATTCGGTACGCCCGCTGAGCGTGCGGCGCCGGGCACGATCGGGCGCCGCTGCGGAGCGCAAAGGCAATGCAGACGCGGTGGCCGGCTTCTGGCTCACGGCTGCGCCGGCCGCCGTCAGGGCCGCGCTGTCCGACGGCTTGTCCGTACCCGCCTGCGGCGAACCGGCCAGCGCCCGCCCGGTCGCCGCGGCCGCCGCCTTGGCGCCCTCGGCGTCGCGCGCACGCTGGGCCGCCTGTTCCAGAGCCTGTCGCTCAGCAGCTGCCTTTGCTTCGGCGGCCGCTCTCGCTTCAGCCGCCAGCCGCTGGGCGATGATGCGCGCCGCCTCCTGCCGCGCCGCCTCCTGCCGCGCCGCCTCCTGCCGCGCCGCCTCCTGCCGCGCCGCCTCCTGCCGCGCCGCCTCCTGCCGTGCTGCCTCTTGCCGTGCTGCCTCTTGCCGCGTTGCTTCCTGTCGCGCTTCGTCTTGCCGTACCACCTCTTGTCGTGCGGCCTCTTGTCGTACCGCTTCTTGCCGCGCTGCCTCTTGCCGTGCTGCCTCTTGCCGCGTTGCTTCCTGTCGCGCTGCGTCTTGCCGTACCACCTCTTGTCGTGCGGCCTCTTGTCGTACCGCTTCTTGCCGCGCCGCTTCTTGCCGCGCCGCTTCTTGCCGCGTTGCTTCCTGTCGCGCTGCGTCTTGCCGTACCACCTCTTGTCGTGCGGCCTCTTGTCGTACCGCTTCTTGCCGCGCCGCTTCTTGCCGCGCCGCTTCTTGCCGCGCCGCTTCTTGCCGCGCCGCTTCTTGCCGCGCTGCCTCTTGCCGCGCTGCCTCTTGCCGTGCTGCCTCTTGCCGTGCTGCCTCTTGCCGCATTGCTTCCTGTCGCGCTGCGTCTTGCCGTACCGTCTCTTGTCGTACGACCTCCTGTCGCGCTGCTTCCTGCTGCGCCGCTTCTTGCCTTGCCGCTTCTTGCCGCGCCGCCTCCTGCTTAGCCTCTTCTTGTCGCGCCGCTTCTTGTTTGAGTTCTTCCTGCCGCAGCGCCAACGCCTGCGCCTCGAGTGCGCGCTGGGCCTGTTCGCGCGCGGCGGCCTCGAGCAGTTTGGCCTCGCGCTCGCGCTGCACCGAATCGTCTTCCTTAGGCACCGGCTCGGCAGGGGGTGTGGCCACGCGCGACAGACGCGAATCAGCCTCCGGTGCACTGGCCGGTGCGGCCAGCTGGACGGGATTGGGCACCACCCGCGGTGCCAGTTCAGGCACTACAAATGCGGCGACCTGCGTGTCGCGCTGAGCCAGCAGCGGAATCTGCGGCAGCGGCTTGGCGAGCGCAGGCAACGGGCGCGGCTGCATCGCCTTCGGCGGCGCCTGCAGCGCCTTGATCTTCGGCGCACGCGGGGTCGGCGCGCGCGGCGCCTTGGCCTGTGCTGGGCGAGCATTCGCCGCGGGCGCCGGGGCCGGCTTGCGCGGCGCAGGCAACACAGTCAGGCCTTCACGGGCCTCGGCCACCAGCACCGCGGGCGGCGCTACGCTCGGCGGTCTGGGTGGTGCACGGACCGGCGGCGGCGCCTTGCGGCGCGGCACATTGGGCGGCGGCGGCGCGACGGCGGCCGCCGGCGGCAGGCTCGGCGCGAGCACGACGTGGATGGCTTGCACCGGCTGCCTGCGTTCGGCCATGGCCGCCCGCGCTCCGGGTTGGCTGGTGCCCGGAGCATCAAGGCGAAGCATCAACACGCTGGCGTGTACGGCCAGGGAAATGATGAACGCCGTTCGGATTGAAATCCGGCCGCGACGCAGGCGTCGCAGCCACCGCGCCTTCTTCGATGAGCGCCGACGGGAGCGCGATCCTTTGCGGGGGCTGGTGATCGATTCGGACTTGCCAGCAGGGGGCATGGAGGAGTGTGACCGCCCTGTATGGCGTTGCCGGGCATTATCCAGCGCAGGCCAGCACCGCGGTGACAGGGCCTTGACGGTGGGTTACGCCATGCGGTTGGTAGTTACGGCATGCAATCGGCCAGCCCTCTGGCCCGGCGCTGCCTCCAGGCCGCAGCGCGCCGCAAACCGGCAGGCCTGGGTCTGCCAGAATCGGCAGGCTTGCTCCCGCCCTCGTCGGGCGGGAGGGTTGAGTTGCGCAAACGGTTACAGCGCGGTCTCCCCGCCCGCAGGCCGAGCCGTCGATGATCACTGGCGCAGGCCACGGTTTCGACGTTCCACACACTGCACTGCCCTGAAAGCCAGGCCCATGACGCTCACGATCCTGATCGCCGCATTGTTGGCACTACTGGCGCTGGGCTGGCTGACACGACCGCCGCCCGATCGCGACCAGGCGGCGGTCGCTGACCCGGGTGGCACGAGCGTCGCCGCTTTGCGCCGGCAACTCGAACAGTTGCGCGGCCTGAACCAGTCGGGTGCTCTCGACGACGCGCAGTACGGCCAGGCGCGCCAGGCCCTCGAGCAACGCATCGTCGACGCCGTCGTCAACCCGCCGGGGCCCGCGACAGGCCCGCGGCAGGCTCCGCGCCTCGCACGCCGCTTGCTGCTGGGGCTGGGCATCATCGGCCTGCTCGCGGCCATCGCCAATGTCTTGTTCGAACATGCGCAGGTGGAGGCACCGGAAGCGCCAGAGACCGTTGCGGCCAGCGCTTCGGCCCCAGACAACGGCCACGCGCTGACATCGGGGCAAATCGACGACATGCTCGGCAAGTTGGCAGCCCGGCTGAAGGACAACCCCAGCGATGCCGACGGCTGGGCCATGCTCGGGCGTTCGTATGCGGTACTCGGTCGCCATGAACAGGCATTGCCGGCCTTGAAGAAGGCCGTTGAGTTGCGCCCCAGGGACGCCACGCTGTTGGCCGACTATGCCGACGCGTTGGCCGTCAACAATGGGCAGAGTCTGGAGGGCGAACCGAGTCGGCTGATCGAGCGCGCGCTGGCCAGCGACCCGAACCATCTCAAGGCCCTGTCGCTGGCCGGCACAGCCGCCTTCAATCGCAAGGACTACGCCGGCGCATTGCGTCATTGGGACAAGTTGGCGGGCCTGGCACCGGCCAGCGAAGCGCTGCGGCGAGTGCAGGGCGCCATCGACGAAGCACGCCGCATGTCGGGCGCGGTGGCGCCTGGCCCAGCGGGCAAAACGGGCCCGACGCGCGCCGCGAGTGCCACGAGCGCCGCTGCAACCGGCAATTCGATCACCGGCACCGTGAGCCTGGCGCCGGCGCTGCAGGCCCAAACCCGCCCCGACGACACCGTGTTCGTCTTTGCGCGACCGGCCGAAGGTTCACGCATGCCCTTGGCGATCCTGAAAAAGCAGGTCAAGGATTTGCCGTTGGCCTTCACGCTCGACGACAGCCTGGCCATGACCCCGGCGGCGCGGCTGTCGACGGCCCAGCGTGTGATCGTCGGCGCACGCGTCAGCCGCAGCGGCAACGCCGTGCCGCAGGCAGGCGATTTGCAGGGTCTTTCGCCGCCGATGGCGAATCGCGCCAGCGGGCTGAAAATCCAGATCACCGAAGTCATCACCGGCCCTTGAGCCGGGCCACGCATCCACCATGCTCTACATCGCCCTCTACGCCGCCACCTTTATTCTGGTCATCGTGCTCTACGTGCGCCGGCAAAAGCGCATCCAGGGCAACCATGCGCGACAACTCAAGGAATCGGTCGAGGCCGGGCTGGCCGAACCGCCTTCGCTGCACCCGGTGATCGACAACCTGCGCTGCCTGGGCTCGGCGTCCTGCGTCACGGCCTGCCCGGAGGATGCCATCGGCATCGTCGACGGCAAGGCCGTGCTGATCAACGCCGCCCATTGCATCGGCCATGGCGCCTGCCTGGCCTCCTGCCCGGTCGACGCGATCAAGCTGGTCTTCGGTACCGAAGCGCGCGGCATCGACATCCCGAATGTCTCGCCGCAATTCGAGTCCAATGTGCCCGGCCTGTACATCGCCGGCGAGCTCGGCGGCATGGGGTTGATCCGCAAGGCCGCCGAGCAGGGCCGCCAGGCGGTCGAGATTTTGCGCAAACGCGCCCGCGGCTCGCATGACTTCGATTTGGTGATCGTTGGCTGCGGGCCGGCCGGCTTGTCGGCCGGTTTGTCGGCGATCGAGAACAAGCTGCAATACAAGCTCATCGAGCAGGAGGAATCGCTCGGCGGCTCGGTGTTCCACTACCCGCGCAACAAGATCGCCATGACCGCCCCGGTGAAGCTGGCCCTGGTGGGCAAGATGCGTTTCGGCGAGGTGCAAAAGGAAAGGCTGCTCGAGTTCTGGCAAGGGGTGGTCGCCAAGACTGGCCTTGCGATCAGTTTTCGAGAATGCATGGAAGGCATCGACCGCGACGGCGACGGCTTCGTCGTGCGCACGAACAGCAACGCCTACCGCACGCGCAGCGTGTTGCTCGCGTTGGGCCGCCGCGGCTCGCCGCGCAAACTCGAGGTACCGGGCGAGGAATCATCCAAGGTGGTCTATCGCCTGATCGATCCGGCCCAATACGACAAGCAGGCCGTGCTCGTCGTCGGCGGCGGCGACAGCGCGCTCGAAGCGGCGATCGCCCTCAGCGAGCGTCCGGGCACCGAAGTCACCTTGTCGTATCGCAGTGCCGCGTTCGGGCGCGTCAAGCAAAAGAATCGAGATCTGCTGGATCAGGCGCAGAAGCAGGGCCGCGTGCGCGTCGAACTCGAGTCGACGGTAAAGACCATCGAGGCGACCAAGGTCAGCCTGCAGACCAAGGGCGGCCCGGTGTCGCTGCGCAACGATGCCGTCATCGTCTGCGCCGGCGGCCTGCTGCCCACGCCACTGCTGCAGAAAATCGGCATCGAATTCGAAACCAAACACGGCACCGAATGAACCGGCCGGCCCGCGACGCCCGAGCGCGCGCCGTCCTTGCCTGAGCGACCCGCGTCCGGCCGCTCAGCGCAGTTGCATCAACTGGGCCGCCACCGCAGCGGCGATCACCTCGGGCTCCTTGCCGACGACCCCGGCCACGCCGATCGGGCAGGTGACATGCGCCCGCTCGGCAGCGTCAAAGCCGCGTGCTTCGAGTCGATGCGCAAAGGCAGCCCATTTGCTCTTGCTGCCTATGAGGCCGACATAGGGCAAGTCGGCGCACTCGCGCTGGCGTTGCAGGCAGGCAGCGATGATGTCGAGATCTTCGGCGTGCGAAAAGCTCATGATCAGCACGCGCGATTGCGCGGCGAGATCGGCCACTGCGGCCTGCACCGGCGCCGAATGCTCGGTCATGATCCAGGGCGGCAGGTCGGCCGGAAACACCTCGTCGCGGCTGTCGACCCAGTGCACGCGCACCGGCAGCGGTGTGAGGGCTCGCACGATGGCGTGGCCGACATGGCCACCGCCGAACAGCGCCACGGGCATACGCTGGCGCTCAGCCACGGCCTGCAGACGCGAACGCGTGGCCGCGGCGTCGGCCGCCGCCTGCAGCGACTCGAAGCGCAAGTGCACCACGCCGCCGCAGCATTGACCGAGCGATGGCCCGAGCGCAAACCGGCGCACTGGCTCGATGGCTTCACCGGCCAGCGCACGCCTGGCGATGGCGATGGCGTCGAACTCGAGGTGCCCGCCGCCAATGCTGCCCAGCGTCGCAGCGGCAAACACCGCCATCCAGGCACCCGCTGCGCGCGGTGCCGAGCCCTGCGTCCGGTCGACCGTGACCAGCACGGCCGGTTCGCTGGCCAGCCGCTCGCTGAAGGCGTCGATCAGCGATCGGGCCATGCCTAGCTGCCGCGATAGGTGCTGTAGCTCCAGGGGCTGACCAGCAGCGGCACATGGTAGTGCCCTGCCGGGTCGGCGATGCCGAAGTCGAGCGTCACCAGGTCGATGAAGGGTGGATCGGGCAAGACCGTGCCGCGGGCGCGGAAATACGGCGCCACTTCGAACGTCAGGCGATAGCGACCAACGGCCATGGCCGCGGCATCGAGCAGCGGGCCGTCGCTGCGGCCGTCGTGGTTGAGCGTGATGCGGCACAGCGTCACCGGCCCATCGGCATCGATGCGCTGCAAGGTGGCCGCCATGCCGGCCGCGGCACAGCCGTTGGCGGTGTCGAGAACATGAGTGCTGAGGTGGCCCATCGGGTGCAGCAGTCGGGGTGAAGGGGTCGCCAAAGTGTATGCACATTGGCATACCCGTCAATTGGCGGCGGCCTCGATGTACATGGAACTTGCACAATCCAGCCTGTGCATGCGAGCACGCATGAAAGGATCTCGATCAGTGACCTGGCACGGCCACCTCGCGCTGCGCTACAGCCGCGACGGCGAGCGCACGATCGCGCACGACCGACACCATGGGCCCTTGCGCGTGCTGCAGCGCCTGTACCCCGAGGGCGAAGGCATTTGCCACCACGTGCTGGTGCATCCGCCGGGAGGCATCGTCGGCGGCGATATGCTCGAGATCGAGGCCACGCTGGACAGCGGCACGCACGCACTGCTCACCACCCCGGGCGCAACGCGCTTTTACCGCAGCCTCGGCGACGCCGCGGCGCAGCGTGCCGTGCTGCGCGTGGCCCCCGGCGCGCGCCTCGAATGGCTGCCCCTGGAAACGATTGCCTACAGCGGGTGCATTGCCGAAAGCCGCGTGCAATTCGAGCTCGCCGACCGTGCCGAGATGATTGGCTGGGACTTGCTGGCCCTGGGCCTGCCGGCCGCGAATCAGGCCTTCGCTGCCGGCTCCTTCGGCCAGCACCTCGAATGGCCCGGCCGCTGGCTCGAACGCGGACACATCGCGGCCAGCGATGCATGCCTGCTCGATTCGCCGCTCGGCCTGGCCGGCCAGCGGGTGCTGGCCACGGCCTGGTTCGCCGCTGGTACAGGCCTGGCTTCGTCTCGGCGCGAGGCCTTGCTGGACGCGGCGCGGGCGTGCATCGGTGGCACGACCCTGGCCACGCGCTGTGGCGTGACCAGCCCGCATGAGGGCGTGATCGTGTTGCGCGCGCTGGCCGCGCGTGTGGAGCCGGCGATGGCCTTGTTGCAGCAGGTGCGCGCGGCTTGGCGACGACAGGCCTGGGACTTGGCAGCCCATGCGCCGCGGGTCTGGCAGACCTGAAGCCGCCTAACCGAGCTCAGATCGACACCTTTTGCCGCACGCCGTCGGCCTCCATGTCGGCACCGCGGCCGCGCGCGATGATCTCGCCGCGTTCCATCACCAGGTAGCGGTCGGCGATCTCGGCCGCGAAGTCGTAGTACTGCTCGACCAGCACGATGGCCATCGTGCCGCGATCGGCCAGCATGCGGATGACGCGGCCGATATCCTTGATGATGCTGGGCTGGATGCCTTCGGTCGGCTCATCGAGCATCAGCAATTTCGGGCCGGCCGCCAGCGCCCGCGCGATCGCAAGCTGCTGTTGCTGGCCGCCCGACAGGTCGCCGCCGCGGCGCTGCAGCATCTGTCGCAGGACCGGGAACAACTCGAACAGCTCGGCCGGGATCGGCGTGCCGCCGCGCTTGGTCGCCAGCCCCATGCGCAGGTTCTCCTCGACCGTCAGCCGGCCGAATATCTCGCGACCCTGCGGCACGTAGCCGACGCCGCGACGCACGCGCTGGTAGGCGGTGGCGCGCGTAAGGTCGTTACCGTCGAGCGTGACCTTGCCGCTCTTCACCGGCACCACCCCCATCAGGCTCTTCAGCAGGGTGGTCTTGCCGACACCGTTGCGGCCCAACACGACCGTGACTTCGCCCAGACGGGCCTCGAAGCCAAGGTTGCGCAGGATGTGCGAACCGCCGTAGTACTGGTTGAGCTGCTCGACGTACAACATCATCAGCGACCGAGGTAGACCTCGACGACCTTCGGATCGGCCTGCATGTCGGCCAGCAGGCCTTCGGCCAGCACGCTGCCTTCGTGCAGCACCGTGACCTTCTTGTGCCCCTGCGTGAGTTGCTCGACGAACTTCATGTCGTGCTCGACCACCAGCAGCGAATGTTTACCCTCGAGCGAGAGGAACAACTCGGCCGTGCGCTCGGTCTCTTCGTCGGTCATGCCGGCCACCGGTTCGTCGAGCAACAGCAGCTTGGGGTCCTGCATCAGCAGCATGCCGATTTCGAGCCATTGTTTCTGGCCGTGGCTGAGCAGGCCGGCGGTGCGCCGGGCCTCGCCGCCGAGGTGAATCAGGGCCAGCACTTCATCGATGCGCGCCAGGTGAGCGTCGGTCAGGCGTGAGAACAGCGAGGCGCGCACGCGGCGGTCGGCCTTGAGCGCCAGCTCGAGGTTCTCGAACACGCTGAGCTGCTCGTACACCGTGGGCTTCTGGAACTTGCGGCCGACGCCGATCTGCGACACCTGCTGTTCCTTCAGGCGCAACAAGTCGATGTTGCTGCCGAAGTAGACCTTGCCCGCGTCAGGCCGGGTCTTGCCGGTGATGCAATCCATCAACGTCGTCTTGCCCGCGCCGTTGGGGCCGATGATGCAGCGCAGTTCACCCACATCGATGGTCAGGCTCAGCTGGTTGAGGGCCTTGAAGCCGTCGAAGCTGACGCTCAAGTCCTCGACGTAGAGCGCCACCCCTTGGCCGAAATAGGGTTCGGCGGCGACGAAGCGCACCGCACCCTGCCCGCCTTTGCCTGCGTGCGCGGCACGCGTGGCCGCCCCGGCCGCCATCAGCTCGGGCGTCACGTTTGCTCCTTGCGCTTGACCAGCCCGATCAGGCCCTGCGGCAGGAACAGCGTCACCGCGATGAACAGCGCGCCCAGGAAGTAGAGCCAGAACTCGGGGAAGGCGACCGTGAACCAGCTCTTGGCGCCGTTGACGAAGAAGGCGCCGAGGATGGGCCCGATCAAGGTCGCGCGACCACCCACCGCGGCCCAGATCGCCATCTCGATGCCCGCGGCCGGGCTCATCTCGCCGGGATTGATGATGCCCACCTGCGGCACATACAGCGCCCCGGCCACCGCGCACATCACCGCCGACAGGGTCCAGATCGACAGCTTGTAGGCCACCGGGTCGTAGCCGGTGAACATGACGCGTGTTTCGGCATCGCGTATGGCCTGAAGCACGCGGCCGTATTTGCTGTGCACGATGGCACGCGCCATGACGAAGAAGGCGATCAGCGTCAAGCCCGTCAATGCGCACAAGACCACGCGCAGATGCGCAGTGAACGGAATGCCGAGCAGGCGCTTGAAATCGGTGAAGCCGTTGTTGCCGCCGAAGCCGGTTTCATTGCGGAAGAACAGCAGCATCGCGGCAAACGTCAGCGCCTGCGTGATGATCGAGAAGTACACGCCCTTGATGCGCGAGCGAAAGGCGAAGTAGCCGAAGACGAAGGCCAGCAGCCCCGGCACCAGCAGCACCAGCAGCATCTGGCCGGCGAAGCTGTCGCTCAGCGCCCAATGCCAGGGGAAGGCCTTCCAGTTCAGGAAGACCATGAAGTCGGGCATGGGCAGGTGGTACTGGCCGTCGCTGCCGATCTGGCGCATCAGGTACATGCCCATGCCGTAGCCGCCGAGGGCGAAGAACAGGCCGTGGCCGAGCGACAGGATGCCGGTGTAGCCCCAGATCAGGTCCATCGCCAGCGCGCAGATCGCGTAGCACAGGATCTTGCCAAGCAGGCTGACGTAGAAGTCGGACAGGTGCAGCGCGCTGCCCGACGGCACGGCCAGGTTGAGCAGCGGCACGACAACGGCCATCGTGACGATAGACGCGAGGACCGCACTCCATCCACACGCACCAAGTAGCCGCCGCGGAACCGGCTTTGCCGGGCCGCTGGCGGCGCCCCCCTGGGGGGGAGCGCCGAAGGCGCTGCGGGGGGGGGTCATGCCTCGCGGCCCTTCAGCGCGAAGATGCCTTGAGGCCGCTTCTGAATGAAGACGACGATCAGCACCAGGACCATGATCTTGGCCAGCACCGCACCCGACAGGCCTTCGAGCAGCTTGTTCAATACACCCAGGCCGAATGCGGCGTAGACCGTGCCCGCCAGCTGGCCCACGCCACCCAGCACCACGACCATGAACGAGTCGACGATGTAGCCCTGGCCGAGGTCGGGCCCGACATTGCCGACCTGCGACAGCGCGCAGCCGGCCAGCCCGGCAATGCCAGAGCCGAGCGCGAAGGCATAGGTGTCGATGCGCGCGGTGTCGACGCCCATGCAGGCGGCCATGCGGCGGTTCTGCGTCACGCCGCGCACGAACAGGCCCAGCCGGGTGCGCGTGATCAAGGCCCATACGCCGACCAGCACCAACACCGCGAAGGCGATGATCGCGATGCGATTGAAGGGCAGCGTGAGGTTGCTCATCACGTCGACGCCGCCCGACAACCAGGCCGGGTTCTCGACCGGCACGTTCTGCGCGCCGAAGATCGAGCGCACCGCCTGCTGCAGCATCAGGCTGATGCCCCAGGTGGCGAGGAGGGTTTCGAGCGGGCGGCCGTAGAGCCAGCGGATGACGCTGCGCTCTAGCGCGGCACCGACCAGCGCCGCGGCGAGAAACGACATCGGCACCGCCACCAGCATGTAGGCATCGAAGGCGCCGGGCAGGTAAGCCTTGAACAGGTTCTGGATCAGGTAGGTGGCGTAGGCGCCGATCATCATCAGCTCGCCATGCGCCATGTTGATCACGCCCATCAGGCCATAGGTGATCGCCAGACCCAGCGCAACCAGCAACAGGATCGAGCCCAGGCTCGCTCCGGTGAAGACGACGCCCAATCGCTCGCCCCAGGCCAGGCGGCCTTCGATCGCCTTCAGGGACACGCTGATCGCGGCCTGCACGTCGGCTTCGCTTTCCACCTTCTGCCGCTCGATCAGCAGCGTCTTGGTCGCCGGCGTGCCGCTCTCACCGAGTGCAGTCGCAGCCTGCAGGCGCTTGGACTTGTCGGCACTGCCGAGCAGCATGGCCGCGCGCAAGTGGCCGAGCGAACGCTTGATCGACGCCACCGTCTCGGCCGCATAGGCCTTTTCGATCAACGGCAGCTTGGCTTCGTCGGGCTCGGCCTGCAGCGTCTTGACGGCTTGGGCGCGCACTGCAGCCTCCGGCGCGAAGAGCTTGATCGATGCCAGCGCCGCGTCGAGCTCGCCGCGCATCTGGTTGTTGTTGATGACGTCCTCGGCGCCTTCGGGCAGCGCCAGTTCGGAGCCCGTGACCGGATCGACGGCTTTGCCGTCCTTCATCAGGTAGACCGCGGTCGCACTGAACTTGACTGCGTCGTCGGACAGGGCCTGGATCAGCACGACGGTCTTCTCGTCGGCGCCGACCAACAGGGTATTCAAGGTTGCGATGCGCGTCTCGGTCTCGCCGACGACAAGCGCGCGCGCCTGCTGCGGCGTCAGCGCCGCGGCAGGCGACACACACGACAGTGCCGCCATCAGCCAGCCCAGCCAGCGCAGTAGTAGATGAACGGACATGGCAATGCAGGCGCGGACTGCGTAGGCAACAAGCGGTTGGCATGCGGCGCGTCGGCCGCGCCGCACAGGGCCCTGCCCGCCGCTTGGGCGGCAGACAGGTTCAGGCACCGATTACGACTTGGCCGCCATGATCACCGGT